>JAZQQQ010000053.1:0-158385 GCA_045629165.1 Bacteroidaceae bacterium | reverse complement strand
AAGCAAGTTTGTTGATGACTACAATCATCATCGTAGGCATCAAGGTATTAACCATATGGTTCCCGGTAAGATCTACCTGAAAGAGGTAGCATAATTAACTAACAACAAACAGGTAACTGTTTAAAAAACGAGATTATTATATTCAATAGCCCCAAATAATTGGAATCAATTCAACATCAAGCCATGACAAAGAGAGTTAAGAGTACAAAAGTCGGCGATATTTTTGAATTTGTGATAAATTCAGAAGAAAAGCGCTATTTGCAATATGTAATTAGTGATATGTCACAGTTAAACAGTGATGTAGTACGTGTTTTCAAAAAAAAATACCCAATATCTTCAACACCATCTCTTGATACAATTACAAATGATAATATTCTTTTTTATACTCATTGTGATACAAAAACTGGAATAAAAAAGGAGATTTGGAAACTTTATGGAAACTCACAAGAGGTAGGTATAACAGATGATATTCATTTTAGATGCCCTGAAACCACTACAAACAAATGGAATCCAGATGCACCTAATTGGTTTATATGGAACTGCAATGAAGATGCTTTTTTTGTCCGTAAATTAACAAAAGAGCAAAAACAATTACCTTTAGGTGGAGTATATCCTGTAGATTTCGTCAGGCTGCTAATACTTAATGAGGACTGCAATAGTTTCCCAGAAAAATATTGGTCTGAAATGGAAAAATAGTGGGTTTGTACAAGTTCATCGAGAACATTTTTTTACTTCCCCTTTTCGCTATAATTTGAGTTTTCTCGGCTAAATATTTATAAAAAAACGTGGATCGATGCTAAATGCAGGGTCCACGCTTTTTTTCTGTACTTGGATTATAGTTACTGGTTCAGGAGAAGTGACTTGAAACTTTCATAATCCTTTCCTGTCTCAATATTCTTCTTTTCCCCTTTCATAAATGCCTGGAGACGCTCTGGAATAGCAACGTTGTCACCGGTGATTGAATCGACCTTCTCCTTGAACTTGGCAGGGTGGGCGGTCTCCAGGAATACGCCGCATTCACCTGGCTGGAGTTGCTCCTTGAGCGCGCGGTATCCGCATGTTCCATGAGGGTCCATCAGGTATCCGGTGCGCTTGAATACCTCCTTCAGGGTCTCGGCAATCTGATTGTCAGTATATGTTGCACCGCTTATCTTTGAGGCAATTGTTTCATGGCTGTCCCCATACAGGGCAAGGATTCTTGCAAAGTTGCTTGGGTCGCCTACATCCATTGCGTTGGCAATTGTCTGGACTGATGGCTTCGGGCTGTAGATACCGCTCTTCAGGTAGTTGAAGAATATGTCATTGGCATTGTTGGCTGCAATGAAGCGTTTTACAGGAAGTCCCATCTCCCAGCCGAAGAGGCCGGCGGTGATGTTTCCAAAGTTTCCACTAGGTACGCAGAATACCAGGTTGTCGGCCTTGCCCATTCTCTTCATCTGTGCGTATGCATTGAAGTAGTAGAATGCCTGAGGAAGGAATCGGGCTACATTGATTGAGTTGGCCGATGTCAGCTTCATCTTGCTGTTCAGGTCGGCATCCATGAATGCATTCTTTACCAGGGCCTGGCAGTCGTCAAATACTCCATCGACCTGAACGGCAGTGATGTTCTGGCCAAGAGTGGTGAATTGGCACTCCTGGATAGGACTTACCTTGCCTTTTGGGTAAAGTACATAGACGTGAATGCCCGGAACGCCCAGGAATCCGTTGGCAACTGCGCTTCCGGTATCGCCTGATGTGGCAACCAGTACATTCACCAGATCCTTCTCGTTCTTGTTGAAGTATCCAAGCAGGCGGGCCATGAAGCGTGCACCTACATCCTTGAATGCAAGGGTAGGACCGTGGTAAAGTTCCAGCGAATAGATGCCCGGTTCAACTTCAACGACCGGAGTTTCAAAACTGAGAGTGTCATAGACAATCTTCCTGAGGTCATCAGCTGGGATGTCTTCACCGAAGAATGCACTTGCGACTCTGAAAGAGAGTTCCTGAAATGAAAGTTTGTCAATCTCATCGAAGAAACTCTTGTCAAGTTTGGCCAGTCTCTCTGGCATGTAAAGACCGCGGTCAGGAGCAAGTCCCTTGACCACTGCCTGGCTCAGGGAAACATCCTCTGAGTTGTGGTTTGTGCTATAGTATTTCATTGTTTCTTATTCAAAAAGCAGTTTGATGAAGTCAGTCCCTTCAACTGTTCCGTAGGATCCGTTCCTGCATGACTCTTCGTCGAACAGTTCTACGCTGTCGGCATCCATGCCAGGCTTGTATATCAGGAAAGGTATAGGGTCCGATGTATGTGTCCTGTGTTCGCATGGGGTAGGATGGTCCGGAAGGACTGCAATGGCGACCGGCTCGTCCCATTTTGAGACCTCCTCGAAGATTGGACCTATGAGCCTGCTGTCAAGATCTTCGACAGTCTGGTTCTTGAGAATCCAGTTGCCTTCATGTCCGGCCTCATCGGGAGCCTCTACGTGGACATATACGAAATCGTCAGTGCGCAAGGCGTCAATGGCAGCCTTGGCCTTGTTCTCGTAGTTTGTGTCTGCAAGGCCGGTTGCTCCTTCGACATCAATGACCTTCATGCCGGCATAATGGCCTATGCCCTTGATCAGGTCAACGGCTGATATAACGGAACTGCGCTTGATTTGCGGGAACATTTCGCGTATTGTCTGCATCTGTGGGCGGTAGCCTGGTGACCATGGCCAGATTGAGTTGGCCGGATCTTTACCCTCGGCTACTCTCTTCAGGTTGACCGGATGCTTTTCCAGTATTTCCTGGGAGCGCAGTATAAGGTCATTGATGAGGTCGGCCGTAGGCTGGGCTTCGGGCACTTCGGACTTAATCAAGAGGTCCTTGAACGGCTGTCCGGGAACGTCATGGGGCGGGGTGCATGACAGGTTCTTGTCAGCTCCTTCGATTACCAGCAGGTGCCTGTACTGGATTCCTGTGTGGAAATGTATCTTGTCTGTTCCGAGTTCCTTGTCAAGAGTCTTGATTAGTTCATCGGCCTCTTCTGTCGATATGTGCCCGGCAGAATGGTTCTTGATGAGTCCATCCTTTATGCAGATGATGTTGCAGCGCATGCCCATCTCCCCGGGTTTGATGTCAACTCCGATGTTGGCGGCTTCAAGGACACCTCGTCCTTCGAATGACTTGGTGACATCGTACCCCATGACTGTCATGTTTGCGACTTCACTGCCAGGGTGGAATCCTTTTGGGACGGTCTTCAGCAGGCCGCTTCTGCCCCTCTTTGCCAGCATGTCCATGTACGGTTTCCTTGCATGCTGAAGGATTGTCTTGTTTCCGAATCCGGCAATCGGCCAGTCTGCCATGCCGTCTCCGAGAATGATAATGTATTTCATTGTGTTGTTTAGATATTAGCTATGCTCATGATATCGGCAAATACTCCGGCTGCTGTAACATCGGCGCCGGCGCCGTATCCTTGAATCATCATTGGGTCTTGCTTGTACCTTTCGGTAGTCAGGAGAATAATGTTGTTGCTTCCCTGCAGGTTGTAGAACGGATGGCTGCTGTCAACTTCTGCAAGTTCAATGCATCCCTTGCCGTTCTCCAGTCTGGCCACGAAGCGCATCTTTCTGCCGTGTTTTTCCAATTCCTTGCGACGTTCCTCGAACTGAACATCGAGCTCAGGAAGTTTCTTCCAGAAGTCTTCAATGCTGCCGTCGAACATCTCCTGTGGAATGAACAGGTGCTTCTCCACATCATCGGCTTCCAGTCTGTAACCGGATTCGCGGGCCAGAATCACCAGTTTTCTCAGTACATCCATACCGCTCAGGTCAATACGCGGGTCCGGTTCGCTGTAGCCTTTCTCCTTGGCCAGACGGATGACTTCACTCATCGGGCATGACTGGCTGAGCGTGCTGAATATGAAGTTCAGGGTACCGCTCACAACAGCCTCGATCTTGAGAATGCGGTCACCGCTGTTTATCATGTCATTGATGGTGTTGATGATTGGAAGGCCTGCGCCTACATTGGTCTCAAACAGGTATTTCACTCCACGGCGGCGGGCTGTCTGCTTCAGCTCCATGTATTTTCCGAATTCCGATGAAGCGGCAATCTTGTTGGCTGCGACGACTGATATGTTGTGGTCCAGGAATCCCTTGTAGAGACTTGCTACCTCAGCACTTGCAGTGCAGTCAACGAATACGGAATTGAATATGTTCATTCCGATTACGCCGTCGCGCAGTACCTTCAGGTTGCTGGCAGGGGCCTTTTCAAGTTCTTCCCTGTAGTTGTCCAGGCTTATGCCTTCACGACGGAACAGGGCCTTGCTGCCACGGGCAATGCCCACCACGTTCAGCTTGAGTCCGCGTTCCTGCATGAGCTTTTCGCGCTGGCTGCGTATTTGGTCGAGCAGGCTGCCGCCCACGGTTCCCACACCGCATATGAACAGGTTCAGTACCTGGTATTCTGAAAGGAAGAATGAATCGTGGATGACATTGAGTGACTTGCGGAGTGAATCCAGCGTCACTACGAATGATATGTTGGTTTCCGATGCACCCTGCGCGCAGGCAATCACGTTGATGCCGTTACGGCCAAGCACGCCGAACAGCTTGCCGGCAATGCCAGGATTGCGCTTCATGTTTTCACCTACGATGGCCACAGTTGCCAGTCCCTTCTCGGCTTCAATCGGGAAGATGGCGCCAAGTGCGATTTCCGGGGCGAATTCCCTGTTCAGGACTTCACAGGCTGGTTCGGCATCGACATTCCTTACGCCTATTGACGTGGAGTTCTCTGATGATGCCTGCGAAACCATGAAGACGCTTATGCCGTTTTCGGCAAGGGCCTTGAATATCCTGTGGTTCACGCCAATCACGCCGACCATGCCAAGTCCCCTCATTGTGATGAGGGCAGTGTCGTTGATGCTTGATATACCCTTGATAGGCTTGGTGCCTGCAGGCAGCTTCTCAACAATGACCGTTCCCTTGGCTGAAGGGTTGAATGTATTCTTGATAAGGACCGGAATCTTTTTCTGGCAGACAGGGTAGATGGTTGGCGGGTAAACGACCTTGGCGCCGAAGTTGCACAGCTCCATGGCTTCAACGTAGCTCAGTTCGTCAATGGGATATGCCGTGGAGATGACCCTTGGGTCAGCTGTCATGAAGCCGTCGACATCGGTCCAGATTTCCAGGATTGTGGCGTCAAGTGCAGCAGCCAGCAGTGAAGCTGTGTAATCCGAGCCGCCGCGTCCAAGGTTTGTCACGCGTCCGGTAACTGAATCTGATGCAATGAAACCCGGAGCCAGTGAGCGGTGGGGCAGGTTCCTGAATGTCTCCCTTATGAGGGTGTAGGTCAGGTCGCTGTCAATGGCATGGGTCTTTGACCTGTGGTCCGTCTTGATGAATTTCCTTGAATCATACAGAACTATGTCGTCAATGAGTGATGCCACTATCTGTGATGACAGCCTCTCTCCATAGCTGACAATCGTGTCCATTGTCTTGTCTGACAGGTCACGGAGCAGGAACAGTCCCTGCATTATGCCAGTCAGTTCCTCAAAGAGTTTGCGTACTGCGTTATATGTCTTTCTCCTGTATTCTGCCTTGATGACGTCATGGATCATCTTTTCGTGACGCTCCAGCATCTGCTGAAGGGATGATTCATAGTTGGCATCACCGCATGCAGCCTGCTGGGCTGTCGAAATGAGCTTGTCGGTAATGCCTCCGAGGGCCGATACAACTACGATGACATCGTCATCCTGTGACTCAACTATTTTCTTAAGGTTGGAGATGCTCTCTACCGATCCTACGGAGGAGCCTCCGAATTTCAATACTTTCACGTTTTGGAAAATGTAAATATACGGGTGCGAAAGTACTCAAATTCCGCCAAATGACCAATATATTCTTATAGTAATTGCGCGCGCGTTATTCTTCTCTGTATTGGCTTGGAGTCTTTCCTGTGTGTTCCTTGAAGAACCTGAAGAAGAATGACTGGCTCTGGAAGTTCAGCCTGGCAGCAATCTCCTTTATGCTGTAGTCAGAATGCTTGAGCATGTTCTTGGCATCAAGCATGATGAGGTCGTTGATCCATTCCGGAGCAGACTTTCCGCTGACTTCCCTGACAATCTTCGACAGGTATTTGGGAGTCAGGCATAGCTTGTCGGCATAGAAGCCTACCATGTGTTCTTCTGCATGGTTTGCAAGTGCCAGCTTGACAAATCCTTCAAAAATCTGTTTCTGCCTGCTGTTTGCCTGTGGCAGGTTTTCGGTGACGATGCTGGAATTGGCCATGAATCCCGCGAACTGGTAGAATACCGATGCCGTGACTCCCCTGACGCTCTCTTCCATGTATGGATTGCTTGTTGAATTGATAATGTCAATAAGGTCAAGGTACCTTGACATGATGGATGTTTCGTCGGGACTGAGTTTCAGGCAAGGGTCGCGCATGACCTCTACGGCTTCAGAAAGGATTTTTCCCAAATCAACTCCGATGCCCGAGATGTATGACTTTGAGGCGCAGATAATGGTTACCCTGAGGTCCCTTGTGCTGTCTGACAGTTTGACTATGTTGCCGGGCATTATCAGCAGCAGGGTACCTGATTCCATAGTGTATTCTGTCAGGTTTATATGGCACTTTATTTTCCCTTCCAGACAGTATACTGCCAGGAAACAGTCTATCTTGAACGGGTATCCCAGTTTGTTCTCGTTGTTGAATATCTGTGTTCTTGCAATGAGCAGGTCGTCGCCGAAACAGGTGTGTGCAAATCCGGGGAGCATGGGTTTAAGCCTTGATGGAGTGATGGAATTCTGTGCGTCGGTCATAGGTTGTTTTGCCAAAGTTTGCCCAAATGTATAACAAATATTGGTATGGTATGTACTAAATTGGAACAAATTCGTCCAAAAGATACAAATAGTGTTATTTTGGGTATGCGATGGGTTGAATTAAGGAGGTAATTTTGCGGCGTGAAAAAAGGAATTGAATATGAATGAAAAACTGATTTCTGTTTGTCTGGGACTGATGCTCTTGCAGGTCGCCGGACCTGTGACAGCCCAGACGGTGCTTACCCTTGACGAATGCAGGGAAATGGCGCTGGAAAGGAACTCCGAGTCAAGAACTGCGCAGGAGAAACTGCGTGCTGCCGGTTATGACAGGAAGGCGGCGGTTGCCAACTATCTGCCCAAGGTATCGGTCATGGGCGGGTACATGCACAACAGTGACAAAATCAAGCTTATAAGTGATGAACAGTCTGCACAGCTTTCGCAGCTTGGTACAGGCGTGTCGGGACAGCTGGCCGGTTTTATCCAGCAGATGACTGCCGATCCGACTTTCCTGACACTCTATGCCAATGATCCGTCGCTCAGGTATATGATAGGTGCCCTCAGTCAGGCTGACATTGCCACTCCCCTCAATCAGATTGGCAGTTCCCTGGCGGAAAGCTTTACCCTGGATGTTGAAAATGTCTATGCGGGAGTGCTGACAGTCCAGGAACCTCTGTTTGCCGGTGGAAAGATACGTGCCTACAGCAAGGTTACCCAGTATGCCGAGGAACTTGCGGAAATACAGTTGGATGGAGCACAGCAGAAAGTTATGGTGACTGTTGATGAGGCCTATTGGCAAATTGTATCGATAGCCAACAAGCTTAGGCTTGCCGACAGGTATGTGGAACTGCTCGGTACAATGGAGTCCAATGTGGAAAAGATGAAGAATGAGGGTGTTGCAACGGTATCGGACCAACTGGCTGTCCGTGTCAGGCTGAACGAGGCCGAAATGTCGCAGATTAAGGCGCGTAATGGCCTGCTGCTTTCCAAGATGCTTCTGTGCCAGCTGTGCGGGCTTGACCTTGAGACGGAAATAGTGCTTGCCGATGAGGCCCGTGACATAATAGACATCCCTGTTGATGACTTTACATATACCGGGGAAGACATTGACATGAACCGTCCGGAACTGAAGAGCCTGGAGCTGGCAGTAAAAATGTATGAAGGGAAGGCCGATATAGTCAGGGCGGATTTCCTGCCGACTGTTGCCTTGACCGGTAATTACATATTGTCAAATCCGTCAATGAAGAATGGGTTTGAAAACAAGACCGCAGGCATGTGGAACGTGGGCGCAGTAGCGAAGATTCCTGTTTTCCATTTTGGAGAGGGTATGAACAAGTACAGGCGTGCCAAGTCAGATGCCATTCTGGCGCAGTATCAGCTGGATGATGCGCGCGGCAAGGTGAATCTTCAGATCAGCCAGTATGAACACAGGATAGATGAGGCTGAGTCAAGGATGGCCATTGCGGAGAAGACAATGGAGAATGCCGAAGAAAACCTGAGAATGGCAAATATCGGCTTCGCAGAAGGGGTGGTTGAATCATCGGTCGTACTGGCTGCCAATGCTGCATGGCTGAAGGCTCATTCAGAAGAAATAGATGCAAGGATTGACTGCATCATGTCAAAGGTCTATCTGCGCCAGGCAGTAGGAATGTTGAATAAATAAATAAGTATATAGAATATGGAAAATCGCAAACAGAGACTGAATATAGTAGTCTCACTTATTGTTTTCGTAGTTGTATTGGCATTCGTGTGTGTCATTGGTATTGTCGTATCGGACCGCCAGAGACCTGAAATGGTCCAGGGACAGGCCGAGGTAAGCGAATACCGCGTATCAAGCAAGGTTCCCGGCCGAATAGCAAGGATTTATGTGCAGGAGGGGCAGAGAGTGAAGGCGGGTGATACGCTTGCGGTTCTTGATACTCCGGAAATTGAGGCCAAGCTGGCACAGGCCGAGGCCGTAGTGAGCGCGGCTGCTGCCCAGAACGCAAAGGCTCAGAAGGGTGCCCGCCAGGAGGAAATCCAGGGGGCTTATGAGATTTGGCAGAAGGCCAAGGCCGGTCTGGAAATAATGGAGAAGTCATACAACCGTGTTGAGAACCTTTTCCAGCAGGGCGTGGTGAGCGAGCAGAAACGTGATGAGGCCAAGGCCCAGTATGATGCTGCTGCCGCTACAGAGAAGGCTGCTTTCGCACAGTATTCAATGGCAAAGAGCGGAGCAGAGAAGGAAGTAAAGGAGATGGCTGAAGCACAGATGCATCAGGCCGAAGGTGTGGTTGCAGAAGTGAATTCCTATATTGGTGAGTCTGTCCTGACAGCTTCGATGGATGGCGAGGTTAGCGAAATTTTCCCCATGGTTGGCGAGTTGGTCGGTACCGGTGCGCCAATCATGAATGTGGCAGTGATGTCAGAGAAGTGGGTGACATTCAATGTCCGTGAGGACTTCCTGAAGGACATGACGGTGGGCACTGTGTTTACTGCGTGGGTTCCGGCTCTTGACAGGGATATTCAGGTGAAGGTAAACTTCATGCGTGACCTGGGTTCTTATGCTGCATGGAAGGCCACAAAAGCCAGGGGCCAGTACGACCTGAAGACCTTTGAGGTTCGCGCAGTGCCTGTGGAGACCGTAGATGAACTGCGCCCGGGAATGTCTGTACTTGTTGAAAAGAGGTAAAAAAAGAGTGTTATGGAGAGTAAAAAGAAAGGTTTGTGGGCTATTGCGGTCCGTGAGGTGGAACGAATGACTTCACGCCCGCTCTACATGCTGTGCATGCTGTTTGCCCCGCTCTTCTGCTTTCTTTTCTTTACGACCCTGATGGCCGAAGGTCAGCCTTCCACTCTTCCTGTGGGTGTGGTCGATATGGACAACTCAGCCATATCGCGCTCTGTCCTGCGTAACCTGGATTCATTCCAGCAGGTGGGGCTGACCTGTCAGTATGCCGATTTCGGTGAGGCCAGACAGGCTTTGCAGAAGGGTGAGATATACGGCTTTTTCTACATTCCCAAGGGATTTGCCCATGACGCCAGCAGCCAGAACCAGCCCAAGATATCGGTTTACACCAATCAGTCGTACCTGATCCCCTCATCGCTTGTATACAGGGACATGAAGACGATGGCCGAACTGGCATCGGGCGCCGTGGGCCGTGAAATGCTGCTTGCGCGTGGATATACCATGGATCAGGCCATGGGTTTTCTTCAGCCGGTGGTTATAGAAATGAGTCCGATAGGCAACCCGACGCTCAATTATTCGGTTTATCTGAACAATACCATGCTGCCAGCTGTCCTGGGACTGATGGTGCTGTTGGTGACCATATTCTCAATCAACACGGAACTGAAGGACGGTACTGGTAAGGAGTGGATGCAGATGGCCGATGACAATGTGCTCCTGGCTGTCTGGGGCAAGCTGCTCCCGCAGACGGCAGCCTTCCTGCTGGTGGGTGTCATATACATGGTCCTGTTGTATGGGGTATATGGATTCCCGCTGAACAGCGGAATCTTTCCCATGGCGCTTGCAATGGTACTGCTTGTCCTTGCAACCCAGGGGTTCGGAGTCTTCCTGGCTTCAGCCCTGCCTTCGCTGAGATGGGCCATGAGTATAGGGACACTGTGGGGTGTGCTCTCAATTCCAATCAGCGGATTCTCATTTCCGGTGATGGGCATGCCGGCCTCCATGCAGGCCCTGACCAACCTGTTCCCGCTGCGCCATTACTTCCTGATTTATGTGGATCAGGCCCTGAACGGAATACCAATGCATTATTCGGCATGGTCATATGCTGCCTTGATGCTGCTTGTGCTGCTGCCGCTTGTCAATGTGTGGAGGCTCAGGAAAATCATGTATGAGTATGTTTACCTGCCGTAACTGAAGAATAATATGTGGAAAAAGAATATATTGCTTGCCTGTACTGACGAACTGAAGAAGATTTTCAGCGATGTGGGGGCACTGGTCTTCTTTCTGATAGTACCACTGCTGTATCCGTTGCTGTATGCATATCTGTACAGTAATGAAACCGTTCACCAGGTGCCGGTAGTGGCGGTCGATGAGTGTCATACTGCTGACAGCCGTGAATTCCTGAGAAAGGCCGATGCCACGGCGGATCTTGAGATTGTGTGTTACTGCGCTGATATGGAAGAGGCGCGTGAACTGATACGCCGTCACAAGGCGTACGGACTGATACATATCCCTTCAAGGTTCTCGAAAGATATTGTGGACGGACTCCAGACCACGGTAAACCTGTATTGTGACATGAGCGGCCTGCTTTACTACAAGGCCCTGCTGTCAGGCTGTACCATGGTATCGCTCGACATGAACAGGGATATAAAGATGCAGCGCCTTCAGGGGCTGTCGGACCGTGAAAGGGATGTTATGACTCAGCCGGTTCTCAATGAATACATTCCCCTATTCAATACTCAGGGCGGTTTCCAGTCGTTCCTGCTTCCTGCCGTGCTCATACTGCTGCTGCAGCAGACCCTGGTGCTGGGCATCTCCATGCTGGCGGGTACTGAATGCGAGAAAAAGAAGAGGGATGGGTTCCGTGCGTCGCTTATGGCCGGTGGACCTGTAGAGAGAATGATTGGCCGCGGAATGGCCTATCTGATGATATACGGATTCGTGGCAACCTACGTACTTGTCATGGTGCCGTGGTTCTTCAATATGCCTCAGCTGGGGCACATGACCTCACTGGCCTTTTTCTGCATACCTTTCGTGCTCGCTTCTATCTGGTTTGCCATGAGCATTTCAAACTTTGTAAGGGACAGGGAGTCTTGTTTCCTTCTGTTCGTGTTCATTTCGGTGCCGCTCATCTTCATGTCCGGCATTTCATGGCCATCGTCTAATATTCCGGTATTCTGGAAATGGCTTTCGTACCTGTTTCCGTCAACTCCGGCAATAAACGGCTATGTGCGCCTGTGTTCCGATGGGGCCGCACTGACTGATGTTTCCTGGGAATTCGGATTGCTGGTGGTTCAGTCGGCTGTCTATTTCCTGGTTGCGATGCTCTGTGCCAGGTTCATCAGGATCAGGCAGGAAAGAAAACAGGCCTGATTCAGCCTGCTATAGCCCTGAGAGTGCGGTCAACTATAGGCTTGTACTCTGAACTCCAGACGCTGCCCATCTTCATGATGGATTCCAGAGTGTCTGGAGTTATTGTTGCATGACACTCTGTGCCGTCTTCGAAAACCGGTGTGATGTTTGCCATTCTGCAGCCGGCACTGATGAACGGATGCTCGCTCTCGCAGAATCCTCTGAACCTGATGCTGGTTCCGCGCCTGAATTTCTTGACCATCATGCCATAGGCAAGGCTGCGTGAGAGTTCCTCAAACAGTTCGTATGATACTTCGCACCATTCTCCGTCAACCGGAGCATAAGGATTGCATTCGCCAATCAGGTTCCTGATGACCGATGCTGTTCTGTCTGTTTCGTAAAGGAGTGTCATAGTCTTTTTCGCTTTTGTTTCCAGTGCAAAGTTACTGCATAGGCAGTTAGGGTGAAAATAATAGGGATTGGTACGCATGCATATATGTAAAAACGCATATGCGTGGGTGAAAATTCATATATGATGGCGGATTTTCAAGCGTTGAAAATTCACCACATATTTGTTTGGGTGAAATTTATTGGTAATTTTGCCCCGTAAACTGATTTAGTATGGAGAAACTGCCAGATTCCTTTTTCAGCAGGACGGTTACTATATGCTACGTGCTGCTGATACCTGTCTATTCCTTCTTTTTCCTCATAGGAATCAGACCGTTTGATATTGATGAGCTCCTGCAGGTGACTGCGGGCCAGTGGGCATTCCGTGCCGCAATCATTGTGGCTATTGAGTTTGTGGCTGTCCTTATAAGCCGCATGTCCATGCTTCTCATGCGTGAAAGGCTGAAACAGAGTCTCATGCAGTATTTTGTGTGGGAGTTCTTCGAAGTAATTGCCATCATCATGTTTTCTGCGCTGTTCATATGGCTTATGTCGCGCCGTGCAGAAGCGTATGTATATTACCTTCAGCATATGTCTCTTGTGATACTTTCGGTACTGCTTTTCCCGTATGTGGTTGTGGCGATGTATTCCATAATATTGGGAAAGAATACCCAGATCTATTCATTGAATGTCCAGCTCGAAAGGTATATGAAGGGACTCGTTGGAAAGGAGGAGAGTACACTCTCATTCTTTGATGACAGGAATAACCTGAAACTGGCTGTCACTTCAAGTACAGTGCTGTTTATAGAGGCTGCAGACAACTATGTCAACGTCAATTATCTGAAAAATGAAAAGCTGGTTCGCTTCCCTTTGAGAAACTCCATGAACTCTATTGAGCAGAACTGCCGTGAGAATAATCTGGTCCGTTGTCACCGTTCGTATTACGTGAACCTGCGCAGGATCCGTTCTATAAGGAAAGAGTCGCACCAGACTTATGCTGAGCTGGACTATACTGGAGCCCCAAGAATACCGGTGTCGGGCAAGTATTCGGAATCGGTCATAGGGCTGTTCTCGACTCTCAATGGCTGATTGCTGACGGTACCCAGGATCAAAGGCGGATAATTCTCCGCCTTTTTTTTATATTTTTATTTTTGAAATATGTGACCGATTGGGTATTTTTGCATTTTGTTGCAAACTTGGGGTAGTGTTGCATGTCTGTCAGATGTGCAGTCCCCGGTTTGGGGTTGTTGAGCTGGAATGCGGCAAAGAAGTGCCTGGCGGCATGCCGGATTCATGCATGCAACTGGTTGCTATTGAAAAAAATAAAGAATAATATATATGAATTTCAAATGGAATTATGCACCTCCCTCGGCTGAACTGAAGGAGGCGGCTGCAGAATTATCCAGGTCGGTAGGTATAAGTCCGATCCTCTGCAGGCTGCTCATTCAGAGGGGCGTAAAGGATAAGGCAGAAGTCCAGAAGTTCTTCAACCCTCAACTGAATGAACTGCTAGACCCTTCTCTCATGGAGGACATGGATGTGGCAGTTGAAAGAATTAACCTTGCGATTGAGAGGAATGAGAGAATTCTGGTTTACGGTGACTATGACGTTGACGGTACGACGGCAGTTGCCCTGGTATACAATTTCCTGAAAAGGGATTATGACAACCTGGACTATTATATTCCTGACCGTTACAATGAAGGTTACGGAGTATCAAGGCAGGGTGTTGACTATGCGTGTGAGACCGGTGTGAAACTGGTCATAGTCCTGGACTGTGGAATAAAGGCCATACAGGAGATAGAATACGCCAGGGAGAAGGGCATTGACTTTATTGTCTGCGACCACCATGTGCCTGACAGCGAACTACCTCCTGCAGTAGCCATACTGAATGCCAAGAGGTTTGATTCCACATATCCGTTCAAGCATCTGTCCGGTTGTGGAGTCGGATTCAAGCTCATGCAGGCTTATGCCCAGGAGAATGGCATACCTTTTGCCGCGCTGATTCCCTATCTTGACCTTGTGGCGGTCAGTACTGCATCGGACATAGTTCCCATAATGGGAGAGAACCGCGTGCTTACACACTATGGACTGCAACAGCTTAACGCAAGCCCATGTACCGGCCTCAAGGCTATTATTGAAGTATGCAAGCTGGAGGGAAAAACGCTGAACCTGAATGACATAGTGTTCAAGATTGGCCCCCGTCTGAACGCGGCAGGCCGAATGAGCAGCGGAAAGAAGGCAGTTGACCTTCTGGTTGAGCAGGACTATGCCAGGGCCTTGGAACTGGCAGAGCATATAGACCACGAAAATGATGATCGCAAGCGCGACGACAAGGAGATGACCGAAGAGGCCAACGAAATTGTCAAGAATCTGCAGGATGGCAAGAATCTTCATTCTATTGTCCTGTATGATCCGGGCTGGAAGCGGGGTGTGATTGGCATTGTTGCCTCAAGGCTGACCGAGGTGTTCTTCAAGCCGGCTGTGGTGTTGACAAGCGATGACGGAATGGCAACCGGATCGGCCCGCTCTGTATCGGGATTCGATGTGTACAAGGCCATTGAAAGCTGCAAGGACCTGCTTGAGAATTTCGGCGGGCATACCTATGCCGCCGGACTCTCCCTCAAGGCGGAGAATATTGAGGAATTCCGCGAGCGTTTTGAAAAGTATGTGGCCGAGAATATTGAACCGGACCAGATCCAGGCGTCGATTGACATTGATGCGGTGATAGATTTCAAGGATATTACGCCGCGCTTCTTCAAGGACCTGAAGAAGTTCCAGCCATTCGGCCCTGACAATCCAAAACCGGTGTTCTGTACCCATAATGTGTACGATTACGGAACGAGCAAGGTGGTTGGACGCGGCCATGAGCATATAAAGCTGGAACTGATTGACAGCAAGAGCGGGCATCCGCTGAATGGCATTGCATTCGGACAGAGCAGCCATCTGAACTACATAAAGACCAAGCGGTCATTTGATATCTGCTATACCATAGAGGAAAACAATTTCAAGAAGGGCGAGTGCATGCTTCAGATTGAGAGCATCAGGCCAAGCTCTACAGAATAAAAATGCCTGAGGGACAGACAAAATATACCGATATACTGAAACACTATTGGGGGTATGACTCATTCCGTGGCGTTCAGGAACTGATAGTCGAGAGCATTGGAAATGGAACCGATACTCTCGGACTCATGCCCACGGGCGGCGGAAAGAGCGTTACGTTTCAGGTTCCGGCAATGGCAATGGAAGGGGTATGCATAGTTGTGACTCCGCTCATTGCACTTATGAAGGACCAGGTGCGCAATCTGCGCGACAGGGGTATAAAGGCAGCGGCAATCCATACGGGAATGTCACGCGACAAGATTATTGCTGTCATGGAGAATTGCATATACGGCGGAACCAAGTTCCTGTATATTTCTCCGGAAAGAATAGCATCGGAACTGTTTCAGGCTAAGCTGCGTCACATTAAGGTGTGCCTGATAACGGTTGATGAGTCACACTGCATTTCACAATGGGGATATGATTTCCGCCCCTCGTACCTGAATGTGTCGGAAATACGCAAGCTGCTGCCCGGAGTGCCGGTACTGGCGCTGACGGCAACTGCCACACCGCGTGTGGTTGACGATATCCAGGACCGCCTGGGATTCAGCCGGCATAATGTCATACGGATGAGTTTCTACCGCGAGAACCTTTCGTATGTGGTCCGCAACACGGAGAACAAGATGCAGGAACTCCTGCATATTCTGGAGAAGGTGCCAGGCTGTGCCATTGTCTATGTGCGCAACAGGACGATGACGCGCGAAATATCGGACCAGCTGAATTCATGCGGCATTTCATCGACCTTCTATCATGCGGGCCTTGAACAGGCTGACAAGGATATGCGCCAGCTGTCGTGGACCGATGGCACGCACCGCGTGATAGTCGCTACCAATGCTTTCGGCATGGGCATAGACAAGCCTGACGTGAGGCTGGTTGTGCACATGGATACGCCCGACTCCATAGAGGCCTATTTCCAGGAAGCAGGGCGTGGAGGGCGTGACGGACTGCGTTCGTATGCCGTGCTGCTTCACTCTCCTGGGGACAACAGGACTCTTTCGAAAAGGGTCAGTGATACCTTTCCCAAGATAGAATTCATTCGCAACGTTTATGAAAAGCTGGCCTACTGGTTCCAGATGGCAATGGGTGACGGACGTGGATGCTCGTTCGGTTTTTCGGCAGGAGAGTTCTGCCGTCATTACTCGCTGCCGGTCATCCAGACAGAGAGCGCTCTGAGGCTGCTTACCAGGATGGGCTACATTGAATATACCGAAGATGCTGAGTATTCGGCGAATGTCCGCTTTACGACTTCACGTGATGACCTGTACAGGATTCATTCGCTGGACTCCGATACGGAGAATATACTGAGCACCATAATGAGGCTTTACAGCGGGCTGTTCACTGACGGCGCATACATTGACGAGCAACTGGTATGTTCCAGGACGGGTGTGGACAGCCATACTCTCTATGACTCGCTCATCAGGGCCCAGCAGCATGGTGTGGTCCGATATGTTCCTTCTCGCAGGACTCCGGTACTGAAATGGACCAGGGAGAGGGTGGAAAGCTCCATGCTGTTCTTTGATCCGGAAATATACGACAGGAGACTTGAGGAGTACAGGGAGAGAATCAGGGCAATGTCGGATTACGTTAACCGCCAGACAGGCTGCCGCAGCTGCATGCTCCTCGAGTATTTCGGTGAAAAGAAGAGTGAGCCGTGCGGCAATTGCGACATATGCCTGGGGCATGCGGGCGGGAATCTGAAGAGAGGAGAGTACGCATCAGTATCGGCTGCGGTAATTGATTTCCTGAACAGCAATCCGGAAGATGCCGCGGGAATCTATACATTGCCTTTCCGGCAGGAAGTAATAGATGAGGTTGTCCGCATAATGGTCCGTGAAGAGTTGATATGCATTGATGATGGCCGCCTGGCGGTTGTTGAAAAGAAATAAGACATAAATAAAATATAGGAATATGAAAAGAATGCTTTTTTTGACGGCTGCAGTTATTGCAGTCCTTGCCAGTTGCTCTAATGAGCCTGTACGTGTAGCATGCCTGGGTGACAGTATTACCTATGGACATGGAATTGTGAACCGTTTCAGGGATGCCTATCCGGGCATTCTGGACAGCCTTCTTGGTGATGGCTATGATGTGCGCAACTATGGAGTGTGCGGTGCAACTGCAATGAACAGGACTGACATGCCATATACAAAGGAATCACTCTACAAGGAGGCCCTGGAATTCAATCCCCAGATTGTGACCATCATGCTAGGAACAAATGACAGCAAGCCATACAACTGGAGGTATCAGGAGGATTTCAAGAGTGACCTGAAGGGCATGATAGCAGAACTGCGCGCACTGCCTGCCAATCCGGAAATATGGCTGTTCCTGCCTGTTCCTGCCATGGGGCATGCATGGAATATCAATGACAGTGTCATATACAATGGAGTCCTTCCATACATAAGGGAGGTGGCAGCTGAGGAAAATGTCAAGCTGGTCGACCTGAACACTCCGTTCCAGGGCAAGAGACAGTATTTCCCTGATACCATCCATCCAAATGAGGAGGGAGAGAGCATGATTGCAGACATAGTCCTGAAAACGGTTTTCAAGTAATTCGCAATGGACAATATTCTTGAGATAGAGGGCGTTACCAAGGATTATCCGGGCCACCGTGCCCTGGATTCCGTTTCCCTGAAGGTACCCCGTGGCTCGGTCTATGGACTTCTGGGCCCGAATGGTGCCGGCAAGACTACGCTGATTCGCGTGATAAACAACATGACCAAGCCGGATGGCGGCACGGTATTGTTCAATGGTCATTCTATCAGTGAAGAGGACATTTACCGTATCGGCTATATGCCAGAAGAACGTGGATTGTACCAGAAAATGCGCGTAGGTGACCAGGCTGTATTCTTTGCAAGGTTGCGCGGAATGTCCAGGCAGGATGCCGAGAAGACGCTTCATGGGTGGTTTGACCGGCTGGAGATATCGGACTGGTGGAACAAGAAGGTTGAAGATCTTTCAAAGGGCATGGCGCAGAAGGTCCAGTTCATATCAACCGTGGTTCATGAACCAGAACTGCTCATATTTGACGAACCTTTTTCGGGCTTTGACCCAATAAATGCGGAGTTGCTGAAGAGGGAAATCCTGGGTTTGCGCGACAGGGGGGCTACCATTCTGTTCTCGACCCACAACATGGGTTCGGTGGAAGAAATCTGCGATGACATAACCCTGATAAACGATTCCAGGAATGTACTCTCGGGCAATGTCGACGACATACGCAGGCGTGCGGGTGAGAACACCTTCCAGGTAGTGTACTCGGGCGACAGTGCCGAATTTGCCAGACTGCTGGGGGACAAGGTTGAGCTGGTAGGTGAACCCGAGGGTAAAATAGGCGGCTACACCAGTCAGAAAATCCATATAAAGGGAGAGTCCGATGTGCGTCCGGTGATTGCGCTTATCAATGATAATTTCAGGCTCCGCTCTTTCCAGGAGATGATACCCGGAATGAACGACATATTCATCCGTGCCGTCAACGGCACACTATGAAAATAATCCAATATGAACAAGACAGGAATAATAGCATTGCGTGAATTCACGGAGATGACACGCAAGAAATCGTTCATAATAACGACCATACTTACTCCGCTCTTCATGATAGGCGTGATGGCTGCTCCTTCGCTGATAATGATGTTCGGCAAGTCATCTCAGGTTAAGTCGGTCATGGTAGTTGACAGAACGGACGGACGCAGCGTGGGTCCGCTTCTGGACGGTCATGGCGTGGTTGATTTCGTGCTGCTTGACAATGGGATAACATTTGAACAGGCCTGTAAGGAGTACAGGAGCTCGGGTGGCGTCTATGGTGTTCTGGAGATAGGCGAAGACATTATGACAGATCAGTCGGCGGTACGCATGCTGTCACTGGAATCCCAGTCAATGACTATCGAGCAGAGCATATCGTCATCGATTTCCGATGTGGTGCGCATGGCCAAGATGGAAAATTACCAGATGGACAACCTGGATGAGATTGTCAGGGACCTGAATGTAAACGTTGCCATACATACTCTGAAAGACAAGGGCGGTGACGGGGAGTCTCTTGAGGAAACATCGTCTACGATGTCTTATCTTATTGGCATGGCCCTTGGCATGATGCTCTACTTCATTATCCTGGTATACGGCCAGATGGTTCTGGGTGCAGTCATTCAGGAGAAGCAGAGCAGGGTGCTGGACGTTTTGGTTACTTCTTGCTCTCCATTCCAGCTCATGCTGGGCAAGATTCTTGGAGTTGCGGCGGTGGCGGCTCTCCAGATTGTCATCTGGGCAGCGATTGTCATCACTGCAGCTACGGTCGTACTGCCAATGCTGTCAGGCAATGCGGCAATGGCCCAGGCCGGTGCCGCAATATCAATGGTAATGTCCAAGCTGACCGATGTGTCATTCCTTTCCGGAATATTCATTTCGCTGTTCTTCTTTATAGTGCTTGGTTTTCTGTTCTACTCTTCAATGTATGCCGCAATCGGTTCATCGGTTGATTCCGCACAGGATGCCCAGCAGTTCAACATGATTGTCATGATGCCCATCATACTTTCGATAATCGTGATGATGAATATAGTCAATGACCCGGATTCGGGCGTTGTCTTCTGGTGTTCTATGATTCCGTTCACATCGCCTGTCGTGATGATGGCCAGGATTCCGTTCGGCGTTCCCGGCTGGCAGGTTTTCCTTTCAGTGGCAATTCTGCTGGTATCATTCGTCGGCATGACCTGGGTATCGTCAAGAATATACCGTGTCGGTGTATACATGCATGGCCGCAAGCCGTCATGGAAAGACCTGCTTGAGTGGATAAAGATGAAGTAACCGCAATGAAAGGAATACGTCACCTTATATACCTTATTATATACGCTTCGGCATTGTCCTGTTCCGCCGGTCATTCCGGTGACGGAAATGCCAGCCTCATGGAGTTTGCCAGTTATGTCTCGCTCAATGAGGGCGGGGCTGTAATAGCAAATCCGTGGAAGAGTGGCAGCATGCTGCAGGGGTACTCTTTCTCCACAGGGGAAACAGGCTCGTACCGATACAGGCCCGGAGTCATGAATGATGTGCATGTGCCATTGCGCAGGATTGTCGTAATGACGAACAGCGTTGCCCGTCTTGTTGATGAACTTGGCCTGGCTTCCTCGATAGCCGGTGTGTGCGATGCCCAGTATATACGTAACCCGGAAGTGGTTTCCCGCCTTTCCGATGGAAGGATAGCCGATTGTGGCGATGGCATGAATCCCGACATAGAGAAGATAATGGACTTGCGGCCCGATGCCATATTCGTATCTCCGTTCGAGAATGCCGGATATGGACAGCTGGAAAAACTGGGCGTTCCGTTGATAGAATGTGCCGAGTACATGGAGACGTCTCCGCTGGGCCGTGCCGAGTGGATGCGTTTCTATGGCCGTCTGCTTGGGGCCGGCATTGAAGCCGATTCCCTGTTTACAGTTGTCAGGGATAGCTATATGCAACTGAAGTCTGTGGCAGATTCGGTCAGTTTCCGCCCTTCTGTGATGGTTGACACCCGTTCTGGTTCCGCCTGGTATACTCCAGGAGGAAACAGCACTATCGGAACGATGATTTCCGATGCGGGAGGTGCATATGTTTTCTCCGACCTGGAGAACAGTGGGTCAGTCCCTCTCTCCTTTGAGACAGTATATGACCGCGCCATTGATTCTGATGTGTGGCTGCTCAAGAGCCGTGGGGGGCAGTGCCTGACATATGCCCTTCTGGAGAGCGATTTCCAGGGCTATGCCGGTTTCCGCCCTTACCGCGAGAAGAACATATGGGTATGCAACGTTGATTCGGTTCCATATTTCGAACTGACTTCATTTCATCCGGACCGGCTGCTGCTTGACATGGTGTCAATTTTCCACCCTGAGCTCCAGGCTGGGGCTCCAAGTTTCTATTCACCAATGCGTGAATAGCTGTAATATGTTGGTTTTATGCAGGATTGATGCGTAAATAAATGCATAAATGTGGCGATATACGGATATTGCCACATTTTTTTTCATACGAATGAACATTTTTATGCTTTTTCTTTTGGTAGATAAACTGACAAATGGTAACTTTGTGTCCGCAATCGATGACAAAACGAAAGCAATTGCAACTTTATGCTGTCATAAACACATAAAACGACTTGAAAAATAACTAATTGAACTTAATATATTGAATTATGGACAAGCAAGCTAAGAATTACGTAGAAAACTTCATGGCTGATGTTATCGCCAAGAACCCAGGTGAGAAGGAATTCCATCAGGCAGTTCGTGAAGTTGTTGAGAGTGTTGCACCTTACATCATGCAGAATCCTTATCTGCGCGAGCAGAAGATCATGGAGCGCATTGTTGAGCCGGAAAGAGTTATCATGTTCCGTGTTCCTTGGATGGATGATCAGGGTGAAATTCATGTTAACCGTGGTTTTCGTGTACAGATGAACAGTGCTATCGGCCCGTACAAAGGCGGTATCCGTTTCCACTCAAGCGTTAATCTTAGCATCATGAAGTTCCTTGCTTTCGAGCAGACTTTCAAGAACAGCCTTACAACTCTGCCAATGGGTGGTGCAAAGGGTGGTTCAGACTTCAGCCCACGCGGCAAGTCCGATGCTGAAGTAATGCGTTTCTGCCAGAGCTTCATGACTGAGCTCCAGCGTCACATCGGTCCTGACACCGACGTACCTGCAGGCGATATCGGCGTAGGTGGCCGTGAGGTAGGTTTCATGTTCGGTCAGTACAAGCGTCTTCGTGACGAGTTCACCGGAACCCTTACCGGTAAGGGTCAGGGCTGGGGTGGTTCTCTGATGCGTCCAGAGGCTACAGGTTACGGTACCTGCTACTTCGCTCAGTCAATGCTTGCTACACGTGGCAAGAGCTTCGAGGGTCAGACAGTACTTGTTTCTGGTTCAGGTAACGTTGCTCAGTATGCATGCGAAAAGGCTACTCAGCTCGGTGCAAAGGTTGTTACCCTGTCAGACAGCAACGGTTTCATCTATGATCCAGACGGAATCACACCAGAAAAGCTGGCTTATGTAATGAAGCTGAAGAATGTCATCCGTGGCCGTATCAAGGAGTATGTTAAGGAATATCCAACAGCTCAGTACTTCGAGGGTGAGAAGCCATGGGGTATCAAGTGCGACATCGCCATGCCTTGCGCTACTCAGAACGAAATCAATGCTGAGGCTGCTCAGAAGCTGGTTGACAATGGTTGCTACTGTGTTGCCGAGGGTGCTAACATGCCTACAACTCCAGATGCTATCGCAATCTTCCAGGGCGCTAAGCTGCTTTACTCACCAGGTAAGGCTTCAAATGCCGGTGGTGTTGCAACATCAGGTCTTGAAATGTCACAGAACTCAATGCGTCTGAAGTGGACTGCTGAGGAAGTTGACCAGAAGCTGCACAACATCATGTCAGACATCCACGCTGCATGTGTTAAGTATGGTACTGAAGAAGATGGTTATATCAACTATGTAAAGGGTGCAAATGTAGCAGGCTTTATCAAGGTTGCTAACTCAATGTGCGAGCAGGGTTTGGTTTAATCACTGAAATTTAAGAACTTTGTAACCCTCCCTCCGGACTCCGGGCGGAGGGTTACTTTCTTAATATAGACAGCAATGAACGCACAACAGCAGGAATATGGAGGATTGATGGCCAGGAAGATTCACAAGATTCTTCTTGTCTGCAACAATTATGATGGGTTCTCACTTGAGGAGGATGGACATATTGAAGATCAGATTGCCCGCGACTACGCAGAACTGAGCCTGAGCAATCCGCCTTCAATCATCAGGGCTGAAAACACTACCGAGGCTCTGGAAATGGCTCGTCAGGGCGAAAGCTTTGACCTTGTAATTACCATGTACAATGTGGGCGAAATCAATGTGTTTGACTTCTCTCTGCAGATGAAGCAGATATCCCATGATACCCCGATTGTACTCCTTGCAATGTTCTCAAGGGAAATCTATTCCAGAATGCAGGACCACACAGGCTCGGCAATTGACTATTTCTTCTGCTGGAACAACTCTACCGACCTGATCATTGCAATCATCAAGCTGCTTGAGGACAAGATGAATGCTGAGCATGACATACTGGAATCAGGGGTGCGTGCAATCATTCTGGTGGAAGACTCGGTCCGCTACTATTCGACCTATCTTCCGGTTCTTTACAAGCTTGTCCTTCAGCAGAATATCGTAGCTATCCGCGATACATTGAATGAAAAGCAGCAGACCCAGCGCAAGCGCTCACGTCCGAAAATACTCATGGCTACCTGCTATGATGAGGCTGTAGAACTGTATGAGAGGTACAAGCAGAATATACTTGGTGTTATTTCTGACATCGGATTCGTCATTCACAAGGATGATGATCCTGAACTGGAGAAGTTCGATGCCGGTCTTGACCTGTGCGTACACATTCACAAGGATAATCCTACAATGCCCCTTCTCCTTCAGTCATCGCAGGAGAGCATGAGGGCCGAGGCTGAAAAACTGGGCGTGGGCTTTGTCGTGAAGACTTCAAAAACTCTCATGCATGAACTTTCCGAATACATTGGCCGTGAGTTCGCTTTCGGTGATTTCGTGGTGACTGACCCGGCATCAGGTGACGAACTGCTCCGTGCGAAGGACCTGTATGGGTTTGAAAAGATCATTGCCAGCATTTCAGACAGCGATTTCAGGCGCCTGTCTGACAAGAACTATATTTCCCGCTGGCTTTTTGCGCGCGGTCTGTTTGACCTGGGCAAGAAACTGCGCCCAATAACTATCCGTGACAACTCCGAAATATCGGAGATACGACGCCTGAACCTTGACATTATCCATGATTACCGCAACAGCATGGGTATAGGCGTGGTTGCCAGGTTCAACAAGGAATCGTACAATGATACAATCCGCTTTGCCAGGCTGGGCAACGGTTCGCTTGGCGGAAAGGCGCGCGGACTGGCATTCCTCAACCATATCCTGCAGAAGTATGACCTTTACGACAAGTTCCCCGATACCCGCGTTATAGTACCGCGGACGCTGGTCGTGACAACCGAATACTTTGACAAGTTCATTATTGACAATGGTTTGCAGTATGTAATCAATGCAGACCTGTCTGATTCGGAAATCCTTTCTGAATTCGTCGCATCGACCCTGCCTTCTGAACTGACCGATGCATTGAAGAGCTTTATCCACCATGTGCGCAAGCCTCTGGCGGTACGTTCTTCTTCCAAGTTGGAAGATTCTTACTATCAGCCTTTTGCGGGTGTATATTCTACGTACATGATTCCCCGCACAGAGAATGAGGACCAGCAGCTCAGGCTGCTTTCAAAGGCAATCAAGAGCGTGTATGCATCGACCTACTTTGCCGCCTCGCGTGGATACATAACGGCGACTGCCAATGTCATTTCGGAAGAGAAGATGGCGATTGTCCTGCAGGAAATATGCGGTACCGAGGACCAGGGCTACTACTTCCCGACACTGTCTGGTGTGGCCCGTTCAATGAATTTCTATCCGATTGGCCATGAGAAGGCCGAGGATGGCATAGTCAAGATTGCATTCGGCCTGGGCAAGGCTGTGGTTGACGGTGACCAGGTTCTGCGTTTCTCACCGAAGTATCCGAAGCATGTACTCCAGACTTCGACCGTCGAGCAGGTCATGACCGAAACCCAACAGTCGATGTTTGCGCTGAATCTGCAGCCTGACAAGTTCAAGACTTCAATTGACGATGCAGTAAACCTGGACAGGATTCCAATTCCGGAATGCGCCAAGTTCAGAAATTTCAAGCATGTGGTCTCGACCTGGGACATTGAGAACATGAGAATGGTTGACTCGGCATATCCGGAGGGACCGAAGTACGTGACGTTTGCACAGATTCTCAAGTTCAAGACATTCCCGCTCTCCGATGTCATAAACGAACTGCTTGATATAGCACGCAGAGAGATGAAATGCGGTATAGAGATTGAATTTGCCGCAGACCTTGACCATAACGGAGACGAGGACCGTCCCTGCAACTTTACGGTTCTTCAGATAAGGCCAATTTCAGTTGACAGCCGCAATGTGGAGATTGATTGGGACGAGATTGACACTGAAGGCGCTCTCATCTATTCGGAGAGCGGACTGGGTACCGGCATTATGGAGGGTGTCAGGGATATTGTGTATGTAAAGAAGGAGGCCTTTGACGTTACCAAGACCATTCCTATTGCAAGGGAACTGAAGGAACTCAATGCCATGATGCGCAAACAGAAAAAGAATTATGTGCTGATAGGATATGGCCGCTGGGGCTCAAGCATACCGTCGCTTGGAATCCCGGTGCAGTGGAGTGATATATCCGAGGTCAAGGCGCTGGTGGAATGCAGCCTGCCTGACTTCAGGGTTGACCCGAGCCAGGGAACTCACTTCTTCCAAAACCTGACATCGTTCAATGCCGGATATATAAACGTTAATCCATATGCAAAGCTTAATGACGTACTTGACTATGATGCCCTCCAGGCAATGCCCTCGGTGGGTGAAACCGAGTTTCTTCGCCATGTAAGGCTTGACCGTGACCTGGAAATCTGCATAGATGGCCTGACCGGACGTTCGCTGATAAAATAAAAAACATATGATTACTTTTACGATTGCACTTGTAGTCCTAATTGTAGGCTACATAATCTATGGCGGATATATAACCCGCCTCATGGGGGCCGATCCTGCCAGGCCGGTCCCTTCAAAGACAATGGCCGATGGAGTTGACTACGTGGAGCTGCCAACCTGGAAGGCATTCATGATACAGTTCCTGAACATTGCCGGTCTTGGCCCGATCTTCGGAGCTATCATGGGCGCCAAGTTCGGAACCGCATCATACCTGTGGATAGTATTCGGTACGATATTCGCAGGAAGCGTCCATGACTACCTTTCCGGAATGATGTCACTCCGACATGGTGGCGCCAGCCTGACAGAATTGGTAGGACGCTATCTGGGTGAGCATTTCAAGAAGTTCTTCTCGCTGTTCACGCTCCTGTTGCTCATTCTTGTGACTGCCGTGTTCACTTCACAGCCGGCTGATCTTCTGGCAAAGCTGACTCCTGATTCTGTCGGTGTCAATTTCTGGATTGTAGTCATATTCTGCTACTATATGATTGCAACCCTTTTCCCTGTTGACAAGATTATCGGCCGTTTTTATCCAATTTTCGGTGGAGCGCTGCTCTTCATGGCATTGGGAATCATGATTTCTCTGTTTGTTCACCGTCCGGACCTTCCGGAGATGTGGAACAGCTTCGGTACCAAGTATGAGAAGAATCCGATATTCCCTATGATGTTCGTCGCTATTGCCTGCGGTGCCATCAGTGGATTCCATGCCAGCCAGTCGCCGTTGATGGCACGTTGTCTCAAGGATGAGGGTAAGGGCAGGATAGTCTTCTACGGTGCAATGGTTTCTGAAGGCATTGTTGCCCTTGTCTGGGCTGCTGCGGCTACATCTTTCTTCGCGGAATTCGGACCAGACCATACAGCCGGTGAAGTTGTCATGGCTATCAGCAAGACATGGCTGGGCAAGCTGGGCGGCATACTTGCCGTACTTGGAGTAGTAGCGGCACCTATCACTTCGGGTGATACTTCAATGCGCTCTGCACGCCTTATCGTGGCTGATTTCTTCGGCATCAGCCAGAAGAAGGCCATCAACAGGGTGCTCATATGCCTGCCTCTGTTTGCTCTTTCCATTGTGGCTCTCCTGTACAGCCTTTCTGATGCCCAGGGATTTGCAATCATCTGGCGATATTTCGCATGGTCAAACCAGACTCTTGCCGTATTTACCCTTTGGGCAATAACCATTTATCTGACTATCAGGAAGAAAAACTATTTTGTTACTATGATTCCAGCTATGTTCATGACTTTGGTGACATCGGCCTACATACTGTTTGCAAATGAAGGTTTCGGCCTGCCTGCCAAGGTGGCTTATCCGCTGGCGTTCGTCGTTATGTTAATTGCGCTGGCTCTCTATCTGGCATGGAGACGCAGGTATGACAAAGGAATCGTCAAGATAGAAGAGGATTAAATCTGCATATTTATAGAACTCGGTGAAATTTGCGTTAAAATGTAAAACCGGGTTGCGGAAAAATGCGATTTTTTGACTACTTTTGCAGTCCGTGTATCATATAGGTACGCGGACCTGTTTTTTATAGGTCGTCAAGCCGATACAAAGATTTAGATCATTATAATAATTATGGCAAAAAAATTCATTACCTGTGATGGAAATCAGGCTGCAGCACATGTTGCATACATGTTCTCTGAAGTAGCAGCCATCTATCCTATCACACCATCATCTACGATGGCAGAGTACGTAGACGAGTGGGCAGCCCAGGGCCGCAAGAACCTTTTTGGTGAGACCGTAATGGTTCAGGAAATGCAGTCTGAAGGTGGTGCTGCCGGTGCAGTTCACGGATCACTCCAGGCTGGAGCCCTGACAACTACATTCACCGCATCCCAGGGTCTTCTCCTGATGATCCCTAACATGTACAAGATTGCCGGCGAACTTCTGCCAACAGTCTTCCATGTTTCAGCACGTACAATTGCATCACACACACTGTGTATCTTCGGTGACCACCAGGATGTCATGGCTTGCCGCCAGACCGGTTTCGCCATGCTTGCTGAAGGTTCTGTACAGGAAGTTATGGACCTGGCAGGTGTTGCTCACCTTGCAACCATCAAGTCAAGAGTTCCTTTCCTGAACTTCTTTGACGGTTTCCGTACATCACATGAGATCCAGAAGATTGAGGCAATGGATATGGAAGACCTCCGTCCACTTGTTGATCAGAAGGCTCTCAAGGAGTACCGTGACAGGGCTCTGAATCCAAACAAGCCTGTTTCACGCGGTATGGCTGAGAACCCAGATACCTTCTTTACACACCGTGAAATCTGTAACCAGTACTACGATGCAGTTCCTGAAATTGTAGCTGACTACATGAAGGAGATCTCAAAGATCACCGGTCGTGAGTACGCTCCATTCACATATTACGGTGCTGCCGATGCAGAGCGCGTAATCGTAGCAATGGGTTCTGTTACCCAGGCTGCAAAGGAGGTCGTTGACTACCTGCAGGCTCAGGGCCAGAAGGTTGGTCTGGTATCAGTTCACCTGTACCGTCCATTCTCAATCAAGTATCTGAGCGCTGTAATGCCAAAGACTGCCAAGAAGATTGCAGTTCTTGACCGTACCAAGGAGCCAGGTGCTCATGGTGAGCCTCTGTACCTTGACGTTGTTGAGGCATTCCAGGAGTGCGCTGAGCTGAAGGCAATGAACGCTACCATCGTAGGTGGCCGCTTCGGTCTGGGTTCAAATGACGCTACTCCAGCCAAGATCATTGCAGTTTATGACAACCTTGCAATGGCTGAGCCAAAGAACCACTTCACACTTGGTATCAATGATGACGTTACATTCACTTCACTTCCAGTAGGTGAGGATGTAGCTGTAGGTGGTGCCGGCATGTTCGAGGCCAAGTTCTTCGGTCTGGGTGCTGACGGTACCGTAGGTGCAAACAAGAACTCTGTAAAGATCATCGGTGACAACACAGACAAGCACTGCCAGGCATACTTCTCATACGACTCAAAGAAGTCTGGTGGTTTCACCTGCTGACACCTGCGTTTCGGTGATACCCCAATCCGTTCAACATATCTGGTAAACACTCCTAACTTCGTTGCTTGCCACGTTCAGGCTTACCTGCACATGTACGATGTTACCCGTGGTCTGCAGAAGAACGGTACATTCCTGCTGAACACTATCTGGGAGGGCGACGAGCTTGCTGTCAACCTGCCAGCAAAGGTTAAGGCTTACTTCGCAAAGAACAATATCACAGTTTACTATATCAACGCTACAAAGATTGCTCAGGAGATTGGTCTTGGTAACCGTACCAACACAATCCTCCAGTCTGCATTCTTCCGCATCACTGAGGTAATCCCAGTTGACCTTGCCATTGAGCAGATGAAGAAATTCATCGTAAAGTCTTATGGCAAGAAGGGCGAGGATGTTGTAAACAAGAACTACGCTGCTGTTGACCGCGGTGGTGAGTACAAGACTCTTGCTGTTGATCCTGCATGGGCAAATCTTGAGATTCCTGCTCCAGCTGCAAATGACGATCCAGAGTTCATCAACAAGGTTGTACGTCCAATCAACGCCCAGGACGGTGACCTTCTCTCTGTAAGCGCATTCAAGGATAGCATTGATGGTACATGGCCAAACGGTACTTCTGCTTATGAGAAGCGCGGTGTAAGTGCATTCGTTCCAGTATGGGATGCTGAGAAGTGTATCCAGTGTAACAAGTGTGCATACGTTTGCCCTCACGCTTGTATCCGTCCATTCGTAATGGATGATGCCGAGGCTGCAGGTCTCAATGCAGAGGCTATTGAAATCAAGGCTCCAGCAGCTATCAAGGGTATGAAGTTCCGCATGCAGGTAGGCGTTATGGACTGCCTTGGTTGCGGTAACTGCGTTGACGTATGTCCAGGTAATCCAAAGCTTGGTGGTTCTGCCCTGAAGATGGTTCCATTTGAAGGCCAGGAGGCTGAGGCTGCAAACTGGAATTACTGCGTCAAGAACGTTAAGAGCAAGCAGGATCTGATTGACATCAAGCAGAGCCCAAAGAACAGCCAGTTCGCTACTCCTCTGTTTGAGTTCTCTGGCGCATGCTCTGGTTGCGGTGAGACTCCATACGTCAAGCTGATTTCTCAGCTCTATGGTGACCGTGAGATGGTTGCAAACGCTACCGGTTGCTCATCAATCTATTCTGGTTCAATCCCATCAACACCTTATACTACTAACGAGAAGGGTCAGGGTCCAGCTTGGGCCAACTCACTGTTTGAGGACTTCTGCGAGTTCGGTCTGGGTATGAAGCTTGCCAACAAGAAGATGATCCAGCGTCTTGAGGCTCTCATGGTTGAGGCTCAGGGCTGCGAGTGCTGCAACGACAGCATGAAGGCTCTCTTCACCGAGTGGATTGAGAAGAAGAACGATGCCGATGCTACCAAGGCTCTTGCTCCACAGATTGTTGCAGCATGTGAGGCTTGCGGTTGCGATACCTGCAAGAAGATCCTTGAGCTCAAGGATTACCTTGTAAAGCGCAGCCAGTGGATCATCGGTGGTGACGGTGCATCATACGATATCGGTTACGGTGGTCTTGACCATGTAATTGCTTCTGGTGAGGATGTAAACATCCTTGTAATTGATACTGAGGTATATTCAAATACCGGTGGTCAGTCTTCTAAGGCTACTCCTCTTGGTGCTATCGCCAAGTTCGCTGCCAGCGGCAAGCGCGTACGCAAGAAAGACCTTGGTATGATTGCAACAACATACGGCTACGTATATGTTGCCCAGATTGCAATGGGTGCTGACCAGGCTCAGACACTCAAGGCTATCCGTGAGGCCGAGGCTTATCCAGGTCCATCACTCGTGATTGCATACGCTCCATGTATCAACCACGGTCTGAAGGCCGGTATGGGTAAGAGCCAGGCTGAGGAGGCCAAGGCTGTAGAGTGCGGTTACTGGCACCTGTGGAGATTCAACCCAGCTCTGGAAGAGGAGGGTAAGAATCCATTCACCCTTGATTCAAAGGAACCACAGTGGGATAAGTTCCAGGAGTTCCTCAAGGGCGAGGTACGTTACGCATCAGTAATGAAGCAGTATCCTACTGAGGCTCAGCAGCTGTTCGACGCCGCTCAGGAGATGGCTCAGAAGCGCTACGCATCATACGTTCGTATGACCAAGATGGAGTGGTAATCCTGACAGGTTATCAACCATTTGATATGAGAACGGCAGTTTATGGACTGCCGTTCTTTTTTTGCATTTATTATTGGAAATAGTTATATTCGCGCATAATTCGTTAAAACAATAAAAACTATAAATATGAAAAAGGTGTTATTTGCGTCAATGCTGTTGCTTTCAGCGTCGGCCGTAATGGCTCAGCCTGCTCCAAAGAGCGAGGAAAAAGATGATAAAGAACCAGTGTTTACGGTTGTCAAGGAGAATCCTATAACAAGTGTGAAGAATCAGGCCAGTTCGGGCACATGCTGGAACTATTCGACATTGTCCTTCTTTGAGGCTGAAATTCTCAAGAAGTCAAAAAAGACATACGATTTGTGTGAAATGTTCGTCTGCAACAAGAATTACATGGACCGTGCGGTGAACAAGGTACGCATGCATGGTGATGCTCAGTTCAGCCAGGGAGGTTCTGCCTATGACGTGCTGTATGTGCTTCAGAATTACGGAATCTGCCCGGAAGATGCAATGCCTGCACCTGGTACTCCGTATGGTGACACACTGAACAACTTCGGACAGTTCTTCGCATTCATGGAACCTTATGTTGATGCTGTTTCCCACTCAAATGCAAAGACTCTCAAGCCTGCATGGAAGAAGGGACTCCAGGGTATTCTTGACGCATATCTTGGAGAATGTCCGGAAGAGTTTACCTATGAGGGAAAGAAGTATACCCCAATGTCATTCGCTGCAAGCCTGGGTCTTGACTGGGACGATTATGTAACCGTTACTTCATACACGCATCATCCATTCTACAAGGAATTTGCTGTTGAGGTTCAGGATAACTGGCGTCAGCCGGGCTCATGGAACCTTCCGATTGAAGATGTTGAAAAAATCATTGACAATGCAATCAACCAGGGCTACACAGTCGCGTGGGGTGGTGATGTAAGTGAAGATGGCTTTACAAGAAATGGCCTGGCTCTCCTGTATGATCCGGAAAATCCGGAGCAGGTCGGTTCTGACATGGCGCATTGGCTCAAGCTTTCCCAGACAGAGAAGGTGAACAAGATCAGGGATCTCGGCGTCAATATTGTTGAGAGTCCTGTTACCCAGGAAAAGCGCCAGGAAGAGTATGACAACTGGCAGCTTACCGATGACCACGGCATGCTTATCTATGGAATTGCCAAGGACCAGACAGGCCGCGAGTACTATATGGTAAAGAATTCATGGGGCCCGACCGGAAAGTATGACGGCGTATGGTATATGTCAAAGAACTTCATACTTGCCAAGCTTATGGATTTCATGGTTAACAAGAACGCCATACCAAAGGATATCCGCAAGAAGCTGAATATCTGATAACTTGAAGATATTTGCCCGTTTTACCGGGTAGGTCATAGAAGCGCAGGACGGCCAAGGTGCCGTTTTGCGCTTTTCTTCTCCCTATGTTTTTGAATTCTTGTTTTTTGTTTGTAAATTTGCAATTTGAATCACAAGAGAAAATAAGTTCGTTATGAATTGGAACAAGTTTACATTTGGGATAGTGTCAAGGGCGATGGTTGCTATTGCCTGTATTTTATTGGCCTCTTCATGTACAACGTCGAAGCAGATTGTCTACATGCAGGACATTGATGACATTCAGTTGAAGGAACTGACCTCTAGGTATGAGGCACGCATCAAGAAGGATGACTTGCTCAGTATAGTGGTGTCAGGCCCGGATAAGCAGGTTGTAATGCCGTACAACCTTACCCTTAGTGATATGTCGACAGGTGGCGGATCATATAACCCTGAAACCTCAACGCTTTCCTATCTGGTGGATTCAAAGGGAGAAATCAACTTCCCTATCCTGGGAAAAATCAAGGTTGAGGGCATGACACGTTCAGAACTCGTGAGTTACCTGACTACTGAAATCAGCAAGGACGTAAAAGATCCTATTGTTTACGTTTCATTCAAGAATTTCAAGATTACAGTCCTCGGTGAGGTAAAGAGTGCGGGCACGTATAACATGAGTTCTGAGAAAATCAATATTTTCCAGGCTCTCGGCATGGCGGGTGACTTGCTTCTGACTGCATCAAGGGAAAACATCATTCTCATACGTGAAGTTGAGGGCATCCCAACCTATAGGAAGATTGACCTGAAGAGTGCACAGGTGATGAACTCTGACTATTTCTTCATGCAGCAGAATGATATCCTGTATATTCCGCCATCGGCACAGCGTGTAGCCGCCGCAACCACTGCGACCGGTATCTGGAGCGTAATGCTCAGTTCCATCACGACGACAATTTCTGTAGTGACTATGATTATGGCAATTTCCAAGAAGTAAATTGAAACAAAATGGAAAACAATCAGAATAACATGCAGCCAGGCATGCAGAATCAGGACGATTCACTGGATATAAAGGAACTGGTAAGCTTTGCATGGGGACTCCGATACTGGATTGCCCTCTTCGGCTTTGTAGCAGTGGTGATTTCGTATGTCTATGTCAAGATGTACACCCCGATATACGAGCGCACTTCGCAGATAATGCTCGTTGACGAAAAGTCTGGTTCGAATGAAATGAATCTGCTTCGTGACATTACCGGTATGCAGCAGAGTTCTCCAATCGACAACGAACTTTTCATTCTGAAGAGCCCCAGCCTCATGACCAAGGTGGTTGATGAATTGGGATTGAATACTCGCTATTACACATATACTGTTCCTAAGAACCTTTTTGATGGTAAGTTTGCAAGAAAGCATCTCAGTGTAAAGGCAAGCGAATTCTATCAGGACAGTCCGATTCAGATGAATGTGGAGTTCGATGCACTCTATCCGGAAAGTGAACGTCCGACATCTGTAGAAGTTTCACTTACCGCAAGGGAGGGGCAGGTGTTCCACATTACAGAGTTCCGAATTAATGGAAAGAATGCGGAGAAGACCCTTTCGGACAGCATCAGGACTTATCACCCAGGAAGTCAGATTGTATGCAACGGCTTTACTGTTCGCATTGACATTAACGAAGGAAGGGAAATAAAGGAGTTCTCACGCTATAAGGCTCTTTGGATTGCTCCTTACTCAATGGGTACATCAATTGCCAAGCAGTTGACCGCCAATGTGGAGTCTGGCGTGACAGGAAAAACCAGCAAGACCAATGTCATTACAATGACACTGAGAGACTCAAATACCAAGCGCGCTGACGACATCCTCAACACTCTTGTAGTAAAATACAAGGAAGAGGCAAAGATGTTCAGGAACTCATCAGTTATCGCAACCATCGAATTCCTGGACAAGCGTCTTGATGCAATCGGTACAGAACTCGGCAAGGTTGAATCAAAGAACCGTGCATATCAGCAGACCAACAAACTGGTAAACCTGACAGCTCAGTCGCAGTTGACCCTTACATCTGATATGGAATATGAGACTCAGTTGACAGAAATCCGTCTTCAGCAGCAAATCTTGAAGATGATTAAGGAAGACCTCAACAAGATGGAGACTGGCAAGTATGATGTCATTCCTTCAAATATCGGTCTTACAGATGCTGGTCTTAACCAGGTTATCACTAACTACAATACACTGGTTGCTGAAAGAAACCGCCTTGTTGCCAACTCATCAGAAAATAACCCAAGGGTAAGGAACCTGGACCTCCAGTTGAATGATAGCCGTAACAGCATTGTACTTTCAATTGATAATCTCGAGAAGGTTTACTCAATCCGTGAAAGCGAGATCAAAAATGTTCTGGCACAGTCCAAGTCAAAGATGTCGGATATCCCGGTTCAGCAGTTTGACCTTGCCCAGATAGAGAGGAATATCCAGATTATTGAACCTCTTTACCTGCTTCTTCAGCAGAAACGTGAAGAGGCTCAGATATCTATGTATTCTGTAATGGAAAATGTCAGGATCATTGAAACAGCACACGGAACCTCTCCATATCCGGTTGAGCCTAAGTCAAAGCAGATATATCTGCTGGCGTTGATCCTGGGTTGCTGTATTCCTCCTGGTGTGGTATTCCTGATGAATATGCTTCAGACTACGGTTCAGAGCAAGAAGGATATTGAGAAGGTGATTCCTTATCCAATTCTGGCTAACCTGCCAAAGAGCGACACCCCGGAAGAACTGATTACACTTAGCGGACGTGATATCAAATCAGAGTCATTCAGAATGCTCCGTTCTAATTTGAAGTTCCTGAACGGAAAGGTAATTCAGGTGACATCATCAGTTCCTGGCGAGGGTAAGACATTTGTTGCAGCTAATCTGGCAATATCAATTTCACATACAGGCAAGAAGGTGCTGATGGTTGGTCTCGACCTTAGAAAGCCGGCTCTGCCAAGAATGTTCCCATCAACACCTGTTGACCGTGTACATAGTGCCGTAAGCTATTTGATTGGCAATCTTGAATCACCTGCTGATACAATAATCAAGCTTAACGGCCACGAAGGAATTGACATAGCGTATTCTGGTGCCATTCCTCCTAACCCTACGGAATTGTTGTCAACAGACCGTTTGGCAGAACTCATGGAATACTACCGTGAAAATTATGACTATGTAATTATTGACTCTGCACCTATGATGCCTGTATCAGACTCTGTACTGATTAACAGATTCGTGGACATTACTTTGTTTGTTACCCGTGCAGGATTCACTTCGCTTAAGCTTCTACCGGACATTACACACATGTTCAGTGAGCGCTCTATTAAGAGTCCTAACATTATCCTTAATGGACTTGACCTTGAGTCAAACACAATGAAGTACGGCTATGGAGTCGGTCATTATGGATATGGTTACGGAAAGGGTTATGGCTATGGCTACGGTTATGGTTACGGTTATGGTGAAAGTGTGGAAAAGAAGGGTAAGGGTCATCATTTCCACAACGTCATCAATAAGATTCAGGAACTGAAGGATAAAAAGAATACCGAGGCATAATGGGATTGTTTGACATATTCAGGAAGAAAACGGCGTCTTTCTCAGATCTGGAACTGAATTCAGATTGGCACTGCCATGTTCTTGCTGGAGTTGATGACGGTGTCAAGTCTATTGAAGAATCAATCTCAATTCTGAAATCGATGAAGGAGTCAGGAATCACTAATGTGGTCCTGACTCCTCATTTGAATCCTGAAATTTTTCCTGATAACACGGAGTCAAGCCTGAAAGAACGCTATGATTTGTTCATGGAATCCCTTCCTGATGACGTTAAAAACGGATTGAATATCAGGCTAGCTGCTGAATATATGGTCTGTGTAGGGTTTGAAGACAGAAATCCATCGGAGCTATTGCAGATTGCCAACGACAAGGTACTGATAGAGATGTCTTACTATTTCCCCAGTCAGAATATGGAAGAGTCAATCTTTAATATTACTTCTGCGGGTCTTGTTCCGGTGATAGCACATCCGGAACGCTATCTTTACTATGCGGGAGATCTTTCCGTGTTTGAACGTTACCACGATATGGGAGCTGAATTTCAGTGTAATCTGCTCTCCCTGAAGGGTGTATACGGCCCGGCGTCAATAAAGATTCTTGAATACATAATGAGAAAGGGGTGGTATACCTATATTGGTTCTGATACCCATACATTAAATCACTTCTCATCAATCCGCAGAATGGAGTTCAACAGGGAGTATCCGAAATACTTCGAAAATGTAAAACGCTGATTGTAGTAATATGCAGGCAATTATCCTTGCTGCCGGAATGGGCAAAAGGTTGGGTGATCTGACCAAAAACAACACAAAGTGTATGGTTGAGGTTAATGGTGTGAAACTCATTGACCGCGTAATAGGCCAGTTGTCACGACTTGGCCTGTCCAGACTGATTCTTGTGGTTGGCTATGAAGGCAAGAAACTTCAGGAATACATAGGAAACCGCTATGACGGCAAGATTAGGATAGAATATATTGTCAACCCTATTTACGACAAGACAAACAATATCTATTCCCTGGCACTTGCCAAGGAGGAGTTGTGCAAGGATGATACGTTGCTGCTGGAGAGTGACCTGATTTTCGAAGACAGCATGCTTGACCTGATTGTCAATCATCCGGACAGGGACCTGGCATTGGTAGCCAAGTATGAGAGCTGGATGGACGGTACCATGGTTTGCCTGGACCAGGAAAGGAACATCATAAATTTTGTTCCCAAGGAAGCTTTTGACTATCAGAGTGCTGACAAGTATTACAAGACCGTAAACATCTATAAGTTCAGCCGTGAGTTCTCAAGCAACTGTTATGTGCCTTTCCTTGATGCCTATTGCAAGGTTATGGGCAACAATGAATACTATGAACAGGTACTTAGGGTTTTGGTGCTGATGCATCATTCCACCCTTAAGGCCTTGCCGATAACTAACGAGAAGTGGTATGAGATAGATGATGTCCAGGATCTTGACATCGCCTCGACCATTTTCAGTGATGGTGAAGTCAAGTACAGGGAATATCACAAGCGTTATGGTGGATACTGGAGATTTCCGCAGCTGCTTGATTACTGTTATCTTGTAAATCCTTTCTTTCCTACCAGCAGGATGAAAGAGGAACTCCGTGCAAATTTTGACATCCTTCTTGAGAATTATCCATCTGGCATGCTGGTCAATTCTTTGCTTGCCGCAAAATATTTTGGAATCAGGCAGGAGTACGTGGTTGTAGGCAATGGTGCTGCAGAATTGATAAAGATTGTGATGGAGAATCACGGCAATGGCAATATTGGCGTTATCTATCCTACTTTCGATGAGTATCCAAACCGCCTCCAGAAGAATCAGGTAGTTCCTTTTATTCCTAAGGCCGATGATTTCTCATATACGGCAGATGACCTTATGGCGTTCTACTCAGACAAGGACCTGTCGCTGCTGCTGCTCATTAATCCGGATAATCCTTCCGGCCATTTCATGCCAAAGAGTGATGTTCTCAGACTGGCCGCATGGTGTATGGAAAGGAAAATCAGGCTGCTTCTTGACGAGAGTTTCGTAGACTTTACTGACGGCTTTGAGGAAAATACAATGCTCGATAACGGTATTCTGGAATCTCACAAGAACCTGATGGTAATGAAGTCAATATCAAAGTCTTATGGCGTTCCCGGACTCAGACTGGGCATCTTCGCTACCGCTGATACGGAAATGATTGCCAGGATGAAGAAGGAGGTCAGCATTTGGAACATCAATTCTTTTGCGGAGTTCTACCTTCAGATTTATGGCAAATATGAGAAGGACTACCGTGTGGCTTGCCAGAAGTTCGTGGCCGAGCGCGAGGCTTTCTACCGTGAATTGTGCACCATTACGTACTTGAAAGTGATTCCTTCACAGGCAAATTACTTCCTCTGTAGGGTGGTTTCACGCTTTACATCGGCCGAACTGACCCAGAAACTTATAGAGAATGACATTCTGATAAGCAATTGCGGCCTGAAGAGCAATATGAATGGACAGCAGCTGATACGTCTGGCCATTCGTGGCCGTAAGGACAATGAGCGCCTTGTCTCTGTTCTCCGCTCGCTGTAGAAATCTGTTTAGAAAGAGTTCAGCGCCTTGGCGATTACCGAGGCATCGCTGAGTGAAAGGGTAGGGCTTACCGGTATGCTAAGCTCTTGTTCTGCAATGCGTTCTGTTATTGGGAATGACGCCCCCTCTGGAATCTGCAGCAGGTTTCCTTCATAGCACTTCTGGCGGTGCGGTGGAATTGGATAGTGTATCAGAGTCTGAATTCCTTCTATTTCGAGGTGCTTTTTCAATTCGTCGCGTCTTTCTGTCAGGACAGGAAATATGTGCCAGACATTCTGCCTGTCAGTGGCCGGTTCCGGTAGCACTATGGCCGGGTTTTGAATGTTTTCATAGTAGAAACGGGCAATCTCCCTCCTGTGGCTGTTGCATTCGTCAAGGTACTTGAGCTTGACATTGAGAACGGCGGCCTGTATTTCATCCATTCGGCTGTTTCTGCCGCAATAACTGAATTCATACTTCCTGGGACTGCCGTAATTGGCCAGGGTTCTTATAGTTTGTGCCAGCAGGTCGTCGCTGGTTGTTACTGCGCCTGCATCTCCAAGTGCGCCCAGGTTCTTTCCCGGATAGAAACTGTGTCCGGCAGCATCTCCGAGTGAACCGGTACGGCGTCCGTCGGAAAACATGCAGCCGTGCGCCTGGGCGTTGTCTTCAATCAGTTTCAGCCCGTGCTTTTTGCATATTTCTCCAATCTGTGATGTATAGGCGCACCTGCCGTACAGGTGGACAATCATGACTGCGCGTGTCCTTGGAGTTATCAGTTCCTCCATGCGGGAGCCGTCAATCTGGAGTGTAGAAATGTCGGGTTCGCACAGTACAGGGCGCAATCCGTTGGATGTTATTGCCAGGATGGTTGCTATGTAGGTGTTGGCGGGAACAATGACCTCATCATTGGGTTTCATTATTCCGAGTTCCATATAGGCACGCAATATGAGCCAGAGTGCATCAAGTCCGTTGGCACAGGCGACAGCATGGCGGGTTCCGGTATATCTGGCCCAGTTCTCTTCAAAACGGAGGTTTTCCTCTCCCTGAAGATACCAGCCGGAACTGACAGTACGGTTTATCGCATCAGTTATCTCTGACGCGTGCAGGCCGGTTACCTGTCTGAGGGAAAGAAACTCTATCATGTTGCTTGACTGAAAAAGGCAAATATAGTCGAAAATTACATTTAATGCAGCTTGTTCTTCAGAAACTTGCCCGTATATGACTCCTCACAGGCGGCAACCTCTTCAGGAGTTCCTGCTATTACGACATTTCCTCCGCGGTCGCCACCTTCGGGCCCCATGTCAATAATATAGTCAGCGCACTTTATGACATCCATGTTGTGCTCAATTATTATAACGGTGTGGCCACGGGATATCAGAGCATTGAAAGCCTCAAGCAGTTTCTTTATGTCGTGGAAGTGGAGTCCGGTGGTCGGCTCGTCAAAAATGAAGACCGTAGGTTCCATCTTCTCAAGACTGAGGTAGTATGCCAGCTTGACACGCTGGTTTTCTCCTCCTGAGAGGGTTGAAGATGACTGTCCCAGTTTTATATACCCGAGTCCAACCTGCTGCAGGACTTTCAGCTTCCTGGTAATCTTCTGCTCCGTGGAACCTTTTCCTTCGCTGAAGAAATCGACGGCCTGGTTGATGGTCATGTCGAGAATATCCCAGATGTTCCTGTCACGGTACTTGACCTCAAGCACGTCATTCTTGAATCTTTTGCCATGGCAGCTTTCGCATTCCATCGTAAGGTCTGACATGAACTGCATGGAGATTGATACGGTTCCCTCTCCCTTGCACTCCTCGCATCGGCCTCCCTCGGAGTTGAAGGAGAAATGCGTGGCCCTGTATCCCAGTTGATGGGCCAGGGGCTGTTCGGCGAAGAGCTTGCGTATGTCATCATATGCCTTGAGATATGTTACAGGGTTTGAGCGTGATGACTTTCCGATAGGTTCCTGGTCAACGAATTCAATAGCGGAAACCATATTCAGGTCTCCCTCTATGGACTTGCATTCGCCAGCCCTCTCGCTGCACTCTGAATAGATCTTCATGAGACCCAGGTAAAGGACCTGGCGAACCAGTGTGCTTTTGCCTGATCCGCTTACTCCGGTTACGACAGTCATGGCATTGAGCGGAAACCTTACATCAATGCCCTTCAGGTTGTTCTGCCTGGCCCCCTTGACGATTATGCTGTTGTTCCAGAAACGCCTTACAGACGGAACTTCTATCTTCTCCTTGCCTGTCAGGTATGCCACTGTATGGCTGTTGCCCGACGGGTCAAGTGATGCTGTTGCCCCCTGATAGACAATTTCACCGCCGCAGCGGCCGGCATCGGGGCCTACGTCTATTATCCAGTCCGATGCATTTATAATCTCTTCGTCATGCTCGACAACCACGACGGTATTGCCAATCTGCTGGAGTTGCCTGAGTACGTTTATCAGTTTTTCGGTGTCACGGCTATGAAGTCCTATGCTTGGCTCGTCAAGTACATAGAGTGATCCTACCAGGCTGCTTCCAAGTGAAGTGACCAGGTTTATGCGCTGGCTTTCGCCGCCAGAAAGGGTATTGCTGGGGCGGTCCAGGGTAAGGTATTCCAGTCCGACATCGATCATGAAGCGTATCCTGCTGCGTATCTCTGTCAGGATTCTCTCTGCTGTGGTCTTGTCATTTCCTTCCAGTTCAAGTTCATCGAAGAATTTCTTCAGGTCTGTTATGGACATGGAAGAGAGTTCCATAATGGATTTTCCGGCCACCTTTACGTAACCTGCATCATGGCGCAGCCTGGTGCCGTGGCATGCCGGGCAGGTGGTCTTTCCGCGGTAACGCGAAAGCATGACCCTGTACTGTATCTTGTACTGGTTCTTCTCTATCATTCTGAAGAACTCGTCAATGCAAATGTCATTTCCGTCACCACTGCCATGCCACAGGTAGTCTTTTTCCTGGCGCGTCAGCTTGAAGTATGGCGTGAAAATGGGAAAGTCCCTTTTCTGGGCCTGAAGTATGAACTCATTCTTCCATTCTCCCATCTTTTCACCCCGCCAGCAGACTACTGCCCCGTCATAAACGCTGAGCGAGCTGTCTGGTATGACAAGGGATTCGTCAATACCCATGACCCTTCCGAATCCTTCGCACTTAGGGCATGCACCCATAGGGGAATTGAATGAGAACATGTTGTCCGATGGTTCCTCAAAGGTCATGCCGTCGGCCTCGAAGCGGTTGCTGAATTCCAGCAGGGTGGTTTCGGGGGAATCATACAGGCGTATCAGGCATCGTCCTGCACCTTCGTAGAATGCGGTTTCGACGGCATCGGCAAGGCGGCTGACCGATTCCTTGCCCTTGCCGGTTACCAGCCTGGAAATCAGGAGATAGGTGCCGGCAAGGTTACTGCTTATATTTTCAAGTGTCCCGGCATCGTTCAGTATGTCTTCAATGAGCTGTGGCTTGCCGTTAGTCTCAATTCGCGTATAGCCCTCCTTTAGAAGGGTCTCCAACTGCTCCTTCACACTTCTGGAACTCCTGATGGAGAGGCCGGTGAGTACAGTAAACCTTATTCCTTCTTCCCTCTCTGCAAGGGACTTGATGACATCTTCAATGCTATGCTTCTGGACAATCTGCCCGCTTACAGGCGAAATTGTCTTGCCGACACGCGCGAACAGAAGCTTGAGGTATTCGTATATTTCTGTCTGTGTGCCCACTGTGGACCTGGGATTGCGGTTACTGGTGTGCTGCTGTATGGCAATCGTTGGGGGAAGTCCTTCTATGAAGTCGCATTCCGGCTTTTTCATGCGGTTCAGGAACTGCCTGGCGTATGATGAGAGTGACTCTACATAGCGCCTCTGGCCTTCGGCATAAAGGGTGTCAAAGGCCAATGATGATTTTCCGGAACCTGACAGTCCGGTGATTACTACGAATTTGTCACGTGGAATGTCAACGCTTGTGTCTTTCAGATTGTTGACCCTGGCGTGCCTTATGCGGATGTATTCTGATTCTTCCAATTTGACAGGTATTGATTAAACACGCAAATGTACTCAAAAAACCACTATCCTTGTTGTCAGGTTGCCCCTTTTTCGGTAATTTTGCATTCTCAAAACAAACCCGATAGAAATGATACTTTTCTTCAAGAACAATTCCGGCACAATCGTTGCCACAGAGACAGAAACAAGACCTTCTGCAGAAGATATCAGCAAGCTTGGCTGGCTGTATGGAAATGCTGAACTGGTTGACGCAGAAAACATATGTGGATATTTTGTAGGTCCACGTCGTGAAATGATTACCCCTTGGAGTACAAATGCCGTTGAGATTACCCAGAACATGGGCCTGAAGGGCGTCCAGAGAATAGAGGAGTACTTTCCGGTAAGCTCAGCCGATGCCGATCATGACCCAATGCTTCAGCGCATGTATGACGGTCTTGACCAGACAATCTTCACCGTAGACATCAAGCCTGCTCCGATTGAGTTCATCGAGGACCTTGATTCTTACAATGAAAAGGAGGGCCTGGCGCTGTCACAGGAAGAGAAGGATTATCTGCATAAGGTTGAATCGGAAATTGGCCGCAAGCTGACTGACAGCGAGGTCTTCGGTTTTGCCCAGATCAATTCAGAGCATTGCCGTCACAAGATTTTCGGAGGAACTTTCATCATTGACGGACAGGAGATGGAGTCATCACTGTTCCAGATGATCAAGAAGACAACACAGGAGAATCCGAACCACATACTTTCTGCATACAAGGACAATGTGGCATTCTCCCAGGGCCCTGTAGTAGAACAGTTTGCCCCACAGGATCATTCAACATCGGACTACTTTGTAATAAAGAATATTGAGACTGTAATCTCACTCAAGGCAGAAACCCACAACTTCCCGACAACGGTTGAGCCGTTCAACGGCGCCTCTACCGGTACCGGCGGTGAAATACGCGACCGTATGGGAGGCGGCAAGGGCTCATGGCCTATTGCCGGTACTGCCGTTTACATGACATCATACCCACGCAATGATGAAAGCCGCAAGTGGGAGAAGGGCATGAAGGAGCGCCAGTGGCTATATCAGACTCCTGAACAGATTCTCATCAAGGCTTCAAACGGTGCAAGTGACTTCGGAAACAAGTTTGGCCAGCCGCTTATCTGCGGTTCACTGCTTACATTTGAGCATGAGGAGAACGGAGAGCAGTATGGTTATGACAAGGTTATCATGCTGGCAGGTGGCGTGGGCTATGGTACAAAGCGCGACTGCCTGAAGGGTGAGCCTCAGCCAGGCAACAAGATTGTCGTTCTTGGCGGTGACAACTACCGCATCGGCCTGGGCGGCGGTTCTGTAAGTTCTGTCGAGACCGGACGCTACTCTTCTGGTATTGAGCTGAATGCCGTTCAGCGTGCCAATGCCGAGATGCAGAAGCGTGACTACAATGTGGTACGCGCACTCTGTGAGGAAGAGACCAATCCTGTCGTTTCAATCCATGACCATGGTTCTGCAGGTCACGTGAACTGTCTCTCTGAGCTTGTTGAGGAGTGTGGCGGTCTGATTGAAATGGATAAGCTCCCTGTTGGTGACAAGACTCTTTCTTCCAAGGAAATTATTGCCAATGAGTCACAGGAGCGTATGGGACTTTTGATAGATCAGGAGCATATTGAGCATGTGAAGAAGATTGCTGAGCGTGAACGTGCTCCGATGTATGTGGTAGGTCAGACCACCGGTGATGCCCGCTTCGCTTTTGAGCAGGCCGATGGTGTTCGTCCGTTTGACCTTGCTGTGAGCCAGATGTTCGGCTCTTCACCAAAGACATACATGAAGGATGTTACGGTTGAGCGTAAATATGAGGATGCGCAGTATGATGCTGCTTCAATTCAGGAATATGTGAAGAACGTGCTCCAGCTCGAGGCTGTAGCATGTAAGGACTGGCTGACCAACAAGGTAGATCGTTCCGTAACAGGTAAGATTGCCCGTCAGCAGTGTCAGGGACCTCTGCAGTTGCCTTTGTCAGACTGTGGTGCAGTTGCCCTGGATTATCGCGGAAACAAGGGTATTGCAACGTCAATCGGACATGCTCCTCAGGCTGGTCTTGCTGATCCGGCAGCAGGTTCTGTTCTCTCAGTTGCCGAGGCTCTTACAAATATAGTTCTCGCTCCATTCGCTGATGGACTGAAGTCAGTGTCACTCAGTGCAAACTGGATGTGGCCATGCCGCGCACAGCAGGGTGAAGACGCCCGTCTCTACAAGGGCGTGAAGGCTCTGTCAGATTTCTGCATAGCGCTTGGCGTGAATGTACCTACCGGCAAGGATTCACTCTCAATGACACAGAAGTATCCTGATGGCCGCAAGGTAGTAAGTCCTGGTACCGTCATCGTTTCAGCAGGTGGTGAGATTTCTGATGTCCGCAAGATTGTTTCCCCTGTCCTCGCTGACAAGAAGGATTCAACTCTCATTCATATTGACTTCAGCTTTGATTCACTCAAGCTTGGCGGTTCTGCATTTGCCCAGACTCTTGAAAAGATTGGCAGTGATGTTCCTACCGTCAAGAACCCGGAATACTTCGCTGATGCATTCATGGCTGTCCAGGCCCTTGTCAAGAAGGGACTTGTACTTGCCGGCCATGACATTTCTGCCGGTGGTATGATTGTGACGCTGCTTGAAATGTGTTTCGCAAATGTACGTGGCGGTCTTGAGGTCAATTTCAATGGAATAGCAGAAAAGGACCTGGTCAAGATTCTCTTCGCTGAAAATCCTGGCATGGTTCTCCAGATTGACAATGCAAAGCTTGACAAGGTCAAGCACATGCTTGAGGAGGATGGCATAGGCTACGCCGAAATAGCCAAGCCTTCAGATGACCGTACCATTGTCATCAAGAAGGGACGCGGAAAGACCGTGATAGACATTGATGACATGCGCAAGGCATGGTTCCATACATCATACCTGCTTGATACCAAGCAGTCAATGAACGGCCAGGCTGACCAGCGTTGGGCAAACCTGGGCAAGCAGCCTCTTGACCTGAAGATTGCATACAACTTCACTGGCAAGTTCAGTCAGTTCGGGCTTGATCCAGACCGCAGGAGCGCTACCGGCACCAAGGCTGCAATCATTCGTGAGAAGGGTACCAATGGTGAGCGTGAGATGGCATACGCACTGTGGCTGGCTGGATTTGATGTCAAGGATGTTACCATGACTGACCTGGTAAGCGGACGTGAGACCCTTGATGAGGTGAATATGATTGTATTCTGCGGAGGTTTCTCAAACAGCGACGTTCTTGGTTCTGCCAAGGGATGGGCAGGTGCTTTCCTGTTCAATCCGAAGGCAAAGGAGGCTCTCGACCGCTTCTATGCAAGAAAGGACACCCTTTCACTCGGTATCTGCAACGGTTGCCAGCTCATGATTGAACTTGGACTCATCAATCCGGAACATGAGAACAAGAGCCGCATGCTCCATAACAATTCACACAAGTTCGAGTCATCATACGTAGGACTCTCTATCCCACAGAACGAGAGCGTAATGTTCAAGTCTCTGTCAGGAAGCCGTCTTGGCGTATGGGTAGCTCACGGAGAGGGTAAGTTCTCACTGCCATATTCCGAGGATAAGTACAATGTGATTGCCAAGTACACTTACGAAAGCTATCCGGCTAATCCAAACGGATCAGACTATAATGTGGCAGGTATAGCAAGTGCTGACGGACGTCATGTTGCCATGATGCCGCACCCAGAGCGTGCAATATTCCCATGGCAGTGTGGATGGTATCCGCAGGAGCGTCTGTCTGAGGATATGACTCCATGGCTTGAGGCATTCGTAAATGCCCGCAAGTGGGTTGAGTCACACAAGGCCTGATTGACAGGACAGATCAGACATGTGACTGCGGTATGCTGCTGACGTTGCTCACTACGTTCTTCCGGATCGGACTGTTCACCATAGGTGGTGGATATGCCATGATTCCTCTTATAGAAAAAGAGGTAGTGCAGAACAAAAAGTGGATATCCGAAAAGGATTTTATGGACTTGCTGGCAATAGCTCAGGCAGCTCCTGGCGTGTTCGCAGTCAATATTTCAATATTCATAGGCTACAGGCTCCGCAAAGTGCGAGGGTCGGTAGCCTGTGCTTTTGGAACGGTTCTTCCCTCCGTACTTATTATTCTGCTTATAGCCTTGTTTTTCCAGCAGTTCAAGGAATACGAACTTGTGGAAAATGTATTCAAGGGTATACGTCCGGCAGTGGTGGCTTTGATACTTACTCCTGCAATAAAGCTGGGTAAGGCAGCCCAGTTGAACCGTTATACATTATGGGTGCCCATTGTATCGGCCGTGCTGATATGCTGCCTGGGTGTATCTCCAATAGCGATAATAGCAGTAGCCATCGTGGCTGCCATTGCTTACAGTGTTTATTCAGGCCGCAGGAAGTCATGATATTCTGGAAGTTGTTCATAACCTTTTTCAAGATTGGCCTGTTCGGATTTGGCGGAGGCTACGGCATGCTGTCGCTCATACAGAATTCTGTCGTCGAAGAGAACGGCTGGATAAGTGTAAGTGAATTCACGGACATTGTAGCAGTCAGTCAGATGACGCCGGGCCCTATAGGAATAAATTCGGCCACATACGTTGGTTTCACCAGCGTTGTCAATGCCGGCTATTCCGAGATGCTGGGTGTGCTGGGTTCTCTGCTTGCATCGTTCTCAGTCATGCTTCCTTCATTCATTCTGATGCTTCTCATCAGTGCCTTCTTCATGAAATACAAGGATCACAGGAATGTGCAGATTGTCCTCTCCTGGCTCAGGCCGGTAGTGGTGGGCCTGCTGCTTGCGGCTGTGGCACTGTTGCTCAATAAGGAGAATTTCGGCGCGCTGCAGGCCGATAACCTGCAATTGTGGATTAGCATGGGACTCTTCCTGGGGGCCTTCCTGGCCACTTACCTGTACAGGGCAAATCCGATAATGGTAATAATTGCCAGTGGGGTACTGGGTGGAATTATCTATTCCGTAGTCTGATTGTCAACGAAGGCGGCACTTTACGGGTTCTCCTTCATCCTGAACCCTGTTTATGGCTGTAACCACATATGTACAGTTGCCGTCTGATTCAGGAAATCTGTAGAAAGACCTGGCGGTGATTGCAACTATGTGAGACGGGTCGTTTGTGTCAATCTTTTCCCCCTTGTCGAAACGGTAGACAACATACTTGCTTGCACGTTCAGCTTCGCTCTTTGTCTTAGGCGCAGTCCAGAACAGGACTGGTCCGTCAACAGTCATGACTACCCTGACTTTCCTAACCTTTCCGGGAGCACATCCCTGCATTGATGCCGGAACCGGCTGAAGGGAGAGATACCTGTAGTATCGGTTTGCCAGTGTCGTGCGGTAACCGGATGGATTGTCGACGACTGACTTGGCAGGCCATTGGCAGCTTCCCATGAGTGCAGGCTGAAGCGAACGCTGGAAGTCCATCTTGTAGATTTCCTGATGCCTGTCTGACTTATCGGGGTCCTTGCCGGTTATGGTCCTCTCGACATCCTGTCCTATGTACATGAGGCAGCCTCCTGCATGCTCTGCCCACCAGCGTGTCAGTATGGTGTAGTCTGCTACAGCGTTGCCATGATTCCAGTAAACCTGCGGAATGCAGTAGTCCATCCATCCTTTCTCAATCCAGTACAGTATGTCAGCATAGAGCGAACTGTAGTTCTCTAGTCCGTTTGACTTGCTTCCGTCAGGGTAGGCGGCACTCTGGTTCCTGTATATGCCGAATGGGGAGATGCCGAATTTTACCCATGGCTTCTCCTCCTTGACTGTCTTGTAAATCTGCTCTACGAAAAGGTTTACATTGTCACGTCGCCAGTCTGCCTTGTCGCTGAAGCCCCGCTTGTCCCTGCTGTAGTCCTGTGCGTCATTGAATTCGCGGCCGCTTTCAGGATACGGGTAGAAATAATCGTCCATGTGGAAACCGTCAATGTCATAGCGGCGTACAATGTCGGCTGCAACTTCGCATATGTAGTCGCGGTTTTCCTTGAGGGCGGGGTTGAACAGAGTGAGGTCACCGTATTTTACGAACCGTTCCGGATGAAGGCTTATCTGGTGCCTGGGAGAGAGTTCCTTGGTACCGGCGGTCCTGGCGCGGAACGGATTTATCCATGCATGAATCTCCATGCCGCGGTCATGACACTGCTCTACCATGAACTGCAAAGGGTCCCAGTCTTCATCGGGAGCCTGTCCCTGCTTGCCAGTGAGGTAGCGGCTCCATGGTTCCAGCATTGATTTGTACAGGGCATCGCCCTCAACGCGTACCTGGAAGAGTATGGCATTTATTCCACATGACTGCAGTGAATCAAGCTGACGCGACAGCTCGGCCTTCAGTTCCTTGGTGGGAATGCCCTCGAACTGACGGTTCACGGCTTGTATCCATGCTCCCCGGAATTCCCTTTTCGGATAATCGTAGGTGACTGGCTGCTTTTTTCCGGCGGCCGTTACTGTAAGGATGGTCAGAAGAAAGAACAGGGTGAGTATGTATCGCTTCATGTGGCGTTTCAAATATTATTGTTTTCCAATGCTGTTGTACTCTTCGAGTGCTTCCTGAAGCAGTTTCAGGGCATCTTTCAGGTCATCAATGTTCAGTACATATGCCAGACGTACCTCGTTGCGTCCCATCTCCGGATCGGAATAGAAACCTGTTCCCGGAGCCATCATGATGGTCTTTCCGTCACGGCGGAAATCAGTCAGGCACCATTTGCAGAACTTCTCGCAATCATCGATAGGCAGTCTTGCCGTGGTGTAGAATGCACCCATCGGGATAGGGGAGTAAACTCCTGGAATCCTGTTCAGTCCGTCTATAAGGCATTTCCTGCGGGCAATATACTCATCATATGTCGCATTCATGTACTCGCGTGGGGCTGAAATGGAAGCCTCGGCCACAATCTGTCCTATGAGCGGTGGGCTGAGCCTGGCCTGGCAGAACTTCATGACAGCATCGCGTACGGTCTTGTTCTTGGTGGCTATGGCGCCAATCCTGATTCCGCATTCCGAGTATCTCTTTGAAACGGAGTCAATGAGTATGACATGGTCCTCAATTCCTTCCAGATGGCAGGCCGATATGTATGGCGAACCTGTGTAGATGAATTCGCGGTAAACTTCATCGGAGAACAGGTAGAGGTCGTACTTCTTTACCAGGTCCCTGAGCTGAAGCATCTCCTTCATGGTGTAAAGGTATCCGGTCGGATTGTTGGGGTTGCATATGAGTATGCCCTTGGTGCGTTCCGTAATGAGTTCTTCGAACTTTTCTACCGGAGGAAGTGCAAATCCGTCGTCAATGCTTGATACTATAGGCTTGATGACTGCACCGGCCGATACGGCAAAGGCCATGTAGTTGGCATATGCCGGTTCCGGAACTATTATTTCATCGCCGGGATTCAGGCAAGTCATGAAGGCAAAGAGAACTGCCTCGGAACCGCCGCATGTTACGATAATGTCATCGGGGTTGAACTTTATCTGATACTGCTCGTAGTAATCGCAGAGCTTTTCGCGCAGGCTGAGGTATCCCTGTGACGGTGAATACTCCAGTACGGTACGGTCTATTGTCTTCAGGGCATCAAGTCCTACCTGCGGGGTGGGTAGGTCCGGCTGGCCTATGTTCAGGTGATAAATCTTTACGCCTTCGGCCTTTGCCTTCTGTGCGTAGGGGGTAAGCTTGCGGATTGGCGAGCTTGGCATTATTTCTGCTCGGTTTGAAATTTTCATCAGTGTTGAGTTTTTCGGGTGTGAAGTTACTAATTTATTCATCGTCTGTTTGTATTTTTGCAGAATTAAAGCACTATTGAGTATGAAAAAGATTCTTTTGTTGGGCTCAGGCGAACTGGGCAAGGAGTTTGTAATTGCAGCAAAGAGGGCTGGACAGTATGTTGTGGCATGTGACAGGTACGACAATGCTCCGGCAATGCAGGTGGCCGATGAACGCGAAGTCTTTTCCATGCTTGACGGTGATGCGCTGGCAGCAGTCGTCGCAAAGCACAATCCAGACATCATTGTCCCTGAAATTGAGGCTATCCGTACAGAGCGTCTTTTTGAATTTGAGAAAGAGGGCATACAGGTCGTTCCATCGGCCCGCGCCGTCAACTATACAATGAACCGCAAGGCCATACGCGACCTTGCAGCCAAGGAACTTGGACTTAGGACTGCCAAGTACTTCTATGCCAAGACTTTTGAAGAACTGGAAGCTGCCAGCAAGGAGATTGGTTTCCCATGTGTTATCAAGCCTCTCATGTCATCAAGCGGACATGGCCAGAGCATCGTAAGGGAGCCGGCGCTGCTGCGCAAGGCATTTGACGATGCCATGGAGGGCAGCCGCGGTGACGTCAGGGAAATAATAATTGAAGAGTTCATAAAGTTCAATTCAGAATTCACCCTGCTGACCGTTACCCAGAAGAATGGTCCTACTCTGTTCTGCCCTCCAATAGGACATGTCCAGAAGAGCGGTGACTACCGTGAGTCATGGCAGCCTTACAATATGTCTGACAAGGACCTTGCCGATGCCAAGGAGATGGCCGCCAAGGTTACTGCAGCCCTGACCGGTGCCGGAATCTGGGGCGTTGAGTTCTTCCTGACAGACAATGGAGTGGTGTTCTCGGAACTCAGTCCGCGTCCGCATGATACCGGAATGGTTACCCTGGGACATACTACGAACCTGAGTGAGTTTGAACTTCATTTCCGTGCGGTCATGGGACTTCCTATTGCCGGAATACACCTGGAGCATGCAGGTGCCAGCGCAGTCGTGCTTTCAAAGGAGGAAAAGCATGGACCGCTGGAGTACAATCTTACCGATGCTCTCCTCGAGGACAGGACCCGCGTACGCATCTTTGGCAAGCCTGAGGCTCATGTGGGCCGCAGAATGGGCGTGGTATTGTGCTACGGTGACCTGGGAGAGGGAACCGATGCGCTCCGCGAGAAGGCAAAGAGAATTGCCGATACAATCCTCTGATATTCCATTTCAGTAAAGACCAAATATGAAGAAAGTTTTTTGTACGCTGCTTGCTGCAGTTGCTTTGTCGTGTGTCATTTCGTGCCAGAAAAAGTATGTATATGAAACAGTTCCGGGTGATCCAATGGGGGCCAGGATATATACTCTTGACAATGGCCTGAAGGTGTATCTGTCAGTCAACACTGACAAGCCAAGAATACAGACCTACATACCGGTACGTGTGGGCGGCAAGAATGATCCGGCCGAAACTACAGGCCTGGCTCACTATTTTGAGCATCTCATGTTCAAGGGAACAACCCATTTCGGAACCCAGGACTATGAGCTTGAAAAACCGATGCTCGATGAAATAGAGCGCCTGTTCGAAGTATACAGAAAGACTTCTGATGAGACTGAGCGCGCGGCCATATACCATCTGATTGACAGTGTCTCTTATGAGGCATCAAAACTTGCCATTCCAAATGAGTATGACAAGCTCATGGCGGCAATTGGCTCACAGTCCAGCAATGCCTATACCAGTGATGATGTCACCTGCTATACCGAGGACATTCCTGCAAACCAGATTGAGAACTGGGCAAAAATAGAGGCTGACCGCTTTGAGAATTGTGTGATTCGCGGTTTCCATACGGAACTCGAGGCAGTGTATGAGGAGAAGAACATGTCTCTGACCCAGGACAGCCGCAGGGCATATGAAACCCTGCTTTCTACCATGTTCAGGAAGCACCCATACGGCACCCAGACCGTTCTTGGTACACAGGAACACCTGAAGAACCCTTCTATAACTAACATAAAGGAGTATTACAAGAAATGGTATGTGCCAAACAATATGGCAATCTGCATGTCGGGTGACCTTGATTTTGACAAGACCATAAAGATTATAGACAAGTACTTTGGAAAGCTCAAGCCCAACAAGGACCTGGTGCGTCCGTCGTTTGAAGAGGAGGATGAGATTACCGAGCCGCTCAGGGCCGATGTAACGGGCCTGGAATCCGAGGTGCTGTACCTCGCATGGAGAATACCCGGTACGAAGGATTATCAGGAGATGTCTGTACTGGAAATGCTCAGCTCTGTTCTCCGCAACGGAACAGCGGGCATGCTTGACCTCAATGTCAACATGAAACAGAAAATGCTTGCCTGCTCATCGGGTATGTATGACCTTAGCGACAAGGGCATGTTCATGCTCATAGGCATGCCAAAGCAGGGGCAGACTCTTGATGAGGTAAAGGACATCCTTCTGGAACAGATGGATCTTCTCCGCAAGGGAGAGTTTAATGATGAGCTGGTTGCAGCATCGGCCGCCAACATGAAACTGAGAATGCAGCAGTCTCTGGAAAGCAATGATGACTGCGCTACACTGTTTGTGAACAATTTCGTGGACGGACTTGAGTGGAAGGACCAGGTTTACAAGTTCAACAGCGTAGACAGCATTACCAAGGCCGATATCGTGGCTATTGCAAACAAGTACCTGAAGGCAGACAATTATGCAGTCCTCTACAAGCATCAGGGAAGTCCTACTGATTTCAAGAAGATTGAAAAGCCTGCCATCACCCCAATCTTCACCAACCGTGACACAGCGAGCTCTTTCCTGCGCTCAATACAGGCTTCGCAGCCGGCTCCGCTTGAGCCGCAGTTCGTTGATTTTGAGAAGTCTGTCCAGAAGGCCAAGTCAGGAAACATGGACATGATTTATACGCACAATCCGAAGAATGAACTCTTCAGGCTGACTTTCCAGTTCAACCGCGGTTCCTCTCAGGATCCACTTCTCGACATTGCTGCCGATTATCTTGACTACCTGTCAACACCTGACATGAGCAATGATGAAATCAGCATGCAGCTCTACAGCCTGGCCTGCCGCTATAGCGTGGGCGTATCGGACGACCGTACTTCAATAACAGTGACCGGACTGGCTGAGAATATGGAGAAGGCGGTAAAGCTGATGGAGAATGTACTCTACAATGCAGTTCCCGATGAGAATATACTTGAGGCTCTGAAGTCCGATATCATCAAGTCAAGGGAAGAGGCCAAGTCTGACCAGCGCTCTAACTTCAATGCGCTTACAGCCTGGATGTACTATGGTGAGAAGAATCCGTATACGGAACAGCTGTCAGAAAAGGAAATCAAGGCTCTTGACGGCAAGACGGTACTGGCTCACCTGAGGTCTCTTCTTGACTGCGAACACCGAATAATGTACTATGGCCCGGCTGGTGTTGAAGATGCTTCAAGGCTGATCGCCGGATGCCACAGAACAGCTGATGTTCCAACTCCGCTCAAATCTGAGATTACATATAAGTACAGTGCCAGCAAGGGTAATATCATATATGTTGCACCTTATGATGCCAATCAGATTATGATGCAGGGCTATTTCTCGGACGGAGAAAAATTTGATGTAAAACGTCAGGCCCTTCTCACCTTATACAATGAATATTTCGGTTCGGGCATGAATTCTGTAGTATTCCAGGAACTGCGTGAGGCGCGTGGACTTGCCTATTCTGCCAATGCCAGGATGAGGGCTCCGGAAGATCTGGAGAATCCATATTACTTTACCAATTACATTGCAACGCAGAATGACAAGATGATGGATGCAGTCAATGCGTTCAATGAGATTGTGAATGACATGCCTGCTTCGGAAAAGGCCTTCAATATAGCCAAGTCGGCCCTGATATCAAACCTCAGGTCTCTCAGGGTCAGCCCAAGCTCGCTTGTCGGAAAGTATCTGGCAGCCGAGAAACTTGGAATTGACTACGATATAAATAAGGTGGTATATGAGGAACTTCAAAAACTGACTCTGGATGACCTTGTAGAGTTCCAGCAGAAGTATGTGAAGGAACATCCAATACACAGGGCGATACTTGGACGTGAAAGTGATCTTGACCTTGAGGAACTTGCAAAGTTCGGTACTATAGTCCGCTTGTCTCCAGAGCAGATTTTTGGGTATTGACAAGTCGTGTTTCGTATGATTTGAGGGAAGGCCTTCTGTCGGTGAATATGCTTGATGGGAGGCTTTCTTTTACTAGGAATTATAGAACAGAAATTAACCAAACAATGGAAATAATTAACATAAATTAAGAATAACGAATAAAAATATTGTCTACTTTTGCACCCGAAAACAAAGGATAATTCTCATAAGCATTAATTGGTTAGTAATTAGGTTAGTAATTGATTCGGCCCCCCTAAATTCGTGAGAATTGTAAGGGCCACTCCATGAGGAAAAGTTCCTCTGGAGGCAATTGAAGAAATGGAGTTCACGTGAGTGAATTCATTTTTTTTTGTACCTGTCGATTACGGGTTTTGTGCAAAAATAAGCATGTTCCGTCCGATTGGTCCGATTAGTCAGGAAGTTTTCATATTTTTGCGGACAAAGAAAAACACCATTATGAAAATAACGATTATTGGAGCTGGAAACATGGGCGGTGCAATAGCCCGTGGATTTGCTGCAAAGGGAGTTTTTGCACCAGCTGATATTACCTGTTGCGACAGAAGTGACCTTACTCTTGAAAAACTTGTTGCCGATGCACCAGGAGTTAGGGTTTCAAAAGATAATGCTGAAGCGGTCAAGGGTGCCGATATTGTTCTTTTCGCCGTAAAGCCATGGATTCTTCAGTCCGCAGTTGAAGAGGTGAAGGATTCTCTGGACTATAGCAGCCAGCTGGTTATATCAATTGCGGCAGGTGTCGGCTTGGAGAAGCTTGATGAAATTTTCCGCAAGGGGGACGGTTCCGTTCCACAGACTGTCTACCTTATTCCAAATATTGCAGTTGAAGTCGGTGCGGGTGTATTTTTCTATTGCAGCCGGAATGCATCGTCAGAAAGCTTGAGTTTGATTCAGGAACTCTTTGGAAAGGTCGGCTTTGCCAAGCAGGTTGAAGAAAAGCAGATGTCGGCAGGTACTGCTCTCGCATCGTGTGGAATAGCTTACGTATTCCGTTATATTCGTGCCAATGTTGAGGGTGGAGTAGAGATGGGGTTCTATCCAAAAGATGCCCAGGAGATAGTGCTTGGTACAATCAAGGGTGCCGTGGAACTGCTGCAGGCTCATGGAACTCATCCGGAACAGGAAGTAGATAAGGTTACCACGCCTGGCGGCATTACCATAAAGGGTCTCAATGCAATGGAGGAGGCTGGCTTTACCAATGCTGTAATAAAGGGTCTCAAGGCCGGCAAGTAATCCTGGGAAATATAAAAGTGAGTCCTTCACAGTCAAGCTGTGAAGGACTCGCTTTTTGCTTTAGGGGCTGTTTGTGTAATCAGTCTTCCTTTACTTCCTGAGCAGCCTGCTCGGTAACATCGGACTTCTTTGCCAGATATTCAGGCAGGTTCAGTCCGGCCATGTTGAAGAGGTCACTGAGGGGCGGAACTGATTTCATGAGTCCGCTTACGAAATTTGCAGTTGAACCCTTCCCGTCAGCGTTGTTTCCGGAATCCCATACAGTAACATGGTCAATGTTGACGCCCTTGACGGCTTCAACCTGAGTCTTGACGATCTCGGGCAGCTTTTCTGACATGAGCAGCATAAATGCCTTAGCTGCATCACCGCCTGCGGCAGCAACCATCTTGTCGTAACCTGCAGCCTGCTTGGTCAGGATTTCATAGTAACCCTTAGCCTCGGCTTCCATCTTGGCAAATATTGCGTCGGCCTCACCTTTTGCGTTGATTCGCTTCTGTTCGGCTTCTGCCTCGGCAGCAATGATTACGCGCTGCTTGTCAACTTCCTGGGCTACCAGGATATTGGCCTGCTGTGTTGAGCGTTCACGCTCGGCACGCGCAAGTTCGGCGTCGCGCTCGGCCAGATATGCATCCTGCATGGCTCTCGCCTGCTGAACCTTTTCGGCAGCAACAGCCAGACGGCTTGCCTCGGCCTCCTTCTCACGGCGCAGTGCATCGGAATTGGCAATTTCAATCTTGGCTTCGTTCTCACCCTTCACGGCAACTGCATTGGCCTGCGATGTTCTGATACGGGTCTCCTTTACGGCCTCGGCCTTACCGATTTCACCGTTTCTGTCCTGCTCGGCAACGCTGACCTTGGCCTCGTTTATGGCCTTGGCGGCAGCCTCCTTACCGAGAGCCTGGATATAGCCGGACTCGTCCTTGATATCGGTTACGTTTACGTTGATAAGCCTGAGGCCTATCTTCTTGAGTTCAACCTCAACATTCTTTGCGATTTTCTCAAGGAAGGTGTCACGGTCTGAGTTGATCTCTTCGATGGACATTGTTGCAATAACCAGACGGAGCTGGCCGAAAAGGATGTCTCGTGCGAGTTCCTGAATTTCATCGGCGCTCAGTCCCAGCAGACGCTCGGCGGCGTTGTTCATGCTGTCAGCTTCAGTTGAAACGCCGACGGTAAAGCGGCATGGAACGTCTACGCGGATGTTCTGGCGACTCAGGGCGTTTGTCAGGTTTGCATCAATTGAAATAGGAGTAAGGCTCAGATAGTCATAATCCTGTACGATTGGCCAGATAAACTTGCCACCGCCGTGAATACACTTGGCGGAACCGCCGCCGGTCTTTCCGTAAACAACGAGAATCTTGTCAGAAGGACAGCGTCTGTACCTGCGTATGATGGTTGCAAACAGGACGAACAGGACGACAACCCCAATCAATACAATAGTTTCGTATCCCATAATAATTTAGTTTGTTGTTGATAATCAAATTGATATTGCGTCAGAGCCTTTCAACGAGCAGCGTATCATCGGCCACAACGGCAAGAATCTTGACGTTTCCTCCGGTCGGGATGAGCTCGCTGTCATCGGTGATGGCATCGATTTCATGAACCGAGCCGTTTACGCTTACCTGTACCTTGCCCTTGTCACTGCGGCTGGCGGGAATGCGAAGGTAGACGCTTGCGGTGAGTCCTACGCAGTCGGCAATTCTGAAACTGCCGTCATGGGCGAGTTTCATGAGAAGCCTGAACATGATGAGGAATGCAATTACGAAGACAATTCCTACTCCGATTGCTATAAGCTGAAGCAATCCTCTTGATTCAATGCTGTCGGCAAGAAGTGCTCCTGTCCAGCCATAGCCAAGCAGGAAATTGATAAGGTTCCTCAAAGAGAAGAATCCGGCAAAACTGTCGCCGTCAAGACCGTCGACCCCGCTTGCAAGGTCGGCATCAAAATCGACATCTGTACCCATGCCCATGAATGTGATGACAGTCTGTATGACAAACACCAGGGACGATACTGCCGCAATAATCCAGAAGACCTGGATTGTTCCGTCAAGCTGACGGAAAGTTTCCATTAGTACTGACATTTTATTGTTATTGATTATAATTCTTCACAAATATATTAAAAAAGGTGATTGGTTAATCCCGAAAGGGTAAAAAAAGACATATCTTTGCACATATGGAGAATACAATGTTTGATTCGCTGCTTCAGCTGCCACTCTTCCAGGGAATGAGCATGACTGATTTTCATTCCATTCTCACTAAGACGAGAATGGAATTCCAGAAGGTGATGCCGGGAGAAACAATTCTTACTGCCGGACAGAGATGCACTGAATTCGTTTTCGTTCTCAACGGAACGGCAGAAGGTGTCCGTACCGGAGAGAGTGGGCTCTTTACGTTTTCTGAGGAAGTCAGCGCTCCATACCTGATAGAACCACAGTCCATGTTCGGCATGTCAGCCCAGTATACCCACACTTACAGGGCTGTGTCGCAGTGCAGTATCGTACGCATAGAAAAGCAGTATATCTATACGGAACTGGGCAAGTTCAACATATTCCGCATGAACCTGCTCAACATGATCAGCAACAAGGCCCAGAATGCCGAAAACTATATATGGAAGATACGTAGCACCAGCATACGTGAGAAGATTATACTTTTCATTACATGCCTGTCCGATGTCCAGAATGGCCAGAAAAGACTGGCTGTCAGGATGGAAGACCTGGCTGCGCTGATTGATGCCACCCGTATCAATGTCTCAAGGGAACTGAACAGTCTGGAAGCCATGGGTGTCATTATGCTGAAGCGAAAGGAAATAGTCGTCCCTGATATGAGCCGGCTTTGCGAATTGCTGGACCGGAAGGAATGACAATTAAAAAACTGACCAAAATATGAAGAGCAAGAAACAGGCAGAACTGGACAACAGATATGCAAGAATGGCCCGGATATGGGCCGAAAACTCATACTGTGAACGCCGTAAGGTTGGAGCCCTGGTCGTAAAGAACAAGATGATCATATCAGACGGCTACAATGGCACTCCTACCGGATTTGAGAATGTCTGCGAGGATGATGACAATAAATCAAAGCCATATGTACTTCATGCCGAGGCCAATGCCATTACAAAGCTTGCCCGCTCACACAACAGCAGTGACGGAGCATCGCTCTACGTGACGGCATCGCCATGCATTGAGTGTGCAAAACTGATTATACAGGCCGGCATAAAGCGCGTTATCTACACGGAAAAGTATCGTCTCACAGATGGGATAGAACTGCTGGAAAGGGCCGGAATTGAAGTAGAATACCTTGAACTGACGGAAAAAGAATGAAAGTACTGAAGAAAATTATCATAGGCCTGGTGATTCTGGCCATAGGCTTCTTCTTGGGAGAACAGGTAATCATATCTCTCTGGAAAAGGCAGGGAACTCAACAGAACGCTGTACGCATGTCCAGAGGTGAGGGCGATAAGATTGGCGTCCTGATATCGGCAATGCGCCAGAAGTATGTCGATGTAATAAACGTGGATTCAATCATTGACCTGGCACTTCCCCAGATCCTGAAGGAACTTGACCCACATTCGGCCTACTATCCTGCGGAAGAGACACAGGAGAGCAACGATGAGCTTCATGGCAGTTTTTCCGGCATAGGAATCCAGTTTTCGGTGCAGGAAGATACTATCCGCGTAAACAGTGTCATTCACGGCGGTCCGTCAGAAAAAGTCGGCGTACTGGCAGGTGACCGCATTATTACCATTGATGATTCCGTTTTTGCAGGCAAGAAGATTGCCAGCAATGACATTGTCAAGAACCTGAAGGGCCCTTCGGGAACCGAAGTAAAGATAGGAGTCATGAGAGATGGCGAGAAGGGACTTCTTGATTTTACCATAGAGAGGGCTCCCATTCCCGTCAAGAGTGTCGATGCTGCGTATATCATACCGGGAACCGACCATATAGGCTATATCCTCATCAACAAGTTTGGAGAGAATACATACAGTGAAATGCTTGTCGGCCTTGCCAAGCTCAGCAGTCTTGGCATGAAGGGACTGGTCATAGACCTGAGGGGCAATACCGGAGGATATCTGGGGGCTGCCATCCGCATGGTGAACGAATTCCTGCCGAAGGGTGACCTTATAGTATATACTGAGGGCGTGCACAGTCCAAGGAGCAGTCAGTATGCGAATGGCCGCGGCCAGTTCAAGGATATCCCACTTGTGGTACTGATTGACGAGTCTTCGGCATCGGCTTCGGAAATTTTCACGGGTGCCATCCAGGATAATGACCGTGGAATGGTGGTAGGCAGGCGCTCATACGGAAAGGGCCTGGTGCAGGAACCGATAGACTTTGTTGACGGGTCCAGCATAAGGCTGACAATAGCCCGCTATTATACACCTTCTGGCCGGTGCATTCAGAAGCCATACGGTGAGTCCGATGAAGATTATGCAATGGATATAGTAAAACGCTACGAGCGCGGTGAGTTCTTCTCGGCTGACAGTGTAAAGCAAGATGAATCAATTGTCTACACTACAAAAGGAGGCCGTAGGGTTTATGGCGGAGGAGGTATTATGCCGGACTATTTCGTAGCTCAGGATACTACCGGGTATTCCACATATTACGAGACCGTCATCCGCAAGAGCCTGGTCAACAAGTTCTCATTCAAGTATGTGGACCGCAACCGCAGCAAGTTGTCAGAATTCAGCAGTTCTTCTGATATGGCCGCCTATCTGGACAGGGAAAAGGTTGTAGAGCAGTTCTATGCCTATGCTGCAGAGAACGGAGTCAGGCGCGACAACAGCCTTTCTGCCGCAGCACGCCGTCAGATGAGGCATGCAATCCTTTCAAATATCATCTATGATGCGATGGATATGGATGACTATGTCCAGTTTTTCAATTCAGATGATCCTACCCTTGAAAAGGCTGTCGAGGTGCTGAAAAAGTGAATGGCGTCAGCGCAGTACAATTTGCGTGATAACCTGTGCCCCGGCCTCATGGTTCAGGCGGCTTACCAGGTCAGAACGCCGCATCATCAGTTCATTTCGTACGACTGAAGACGTTACCCTGACAAAGAGAACCTGGTTGTAAATGTTCAGATCCTGCGTATATGAGGCAAGTGCTTCGCCGACAACCCTTTTCCATGCATCAATTACACGGAATTCGTACAGGGGCGTTTCCAGGCCGCATTGCCGCAGGTACTGCATTACCACGTTTCCAACCTTCTCGCTGTCGTTCCTTTTCATCTGACAGAACCTGATTCTACGGTGAACAATGAATACTCACAGCCTATCTCGTCAAGTATACCGTCAAGGTGATGGCGGCTTACGTCGGTTATGAAAACCTGGCCGAACCGGGTGTCGTCCGATACAAGGTCAAGTATGCGGCCTACGCGTCTTGCGTCGAGCTTGTCAAAAATGTCATCAAGCAGCAAAAGTGGCTTCTTGCTGCAGATATCGGCAAGAAGAATGTACTGGGCCAGTTTCAGGGCGGTCAGGTAGCTCTTGTTCTGTCCCTGTGAGCCTTCTCTCCTGATAGGGAATCCGGACAGGTTCATTTCCAGTTCATCCTTGTGTATGCCGTGCAGGGAATAACCTACCACCATCTCTTTGTAGCGGTCCCGGGAAAGCTGCTCCAGCAGGCTTCCGCGTTCAGCGTGCGATGTGTATTCAAGTGAAACCGTTTCGCTGGCATCGCCTATGCCTGAATAGACCTTGTTGAAGAGCGGTACCAGGCGGTCTATGAATTCGCGCCTTTTCCGGTACACTTCCATTCCCGAAGCATCCATCATCTGTTCCCACATGAGAAACAGTTCCGGATCGGCTGGAGTATCCTGCTTCAGAAGGGCATTCCTCTGTGCAAGAGCCTTGCCGTAGTCAATCAGATTCTTCAGGTATGATGTGTCATACTGCGATATAACCATGTCCATGAACTTGCGTCTCTCTTCACTTCCTCCCTGAATGAGGATTGTATCGCCCGGAGATATCATAACCAGGGGAATGAGTCCGATGTGGTCAGAATACCGCTGGTACTCCTTGCGGTCCCTGCGGAATTGCTTGCGTGATCCGTTTCCGGCAACGCATCCGACCGAGAGGGGAGTTCCGTCAGGCTGGGTGTATGTTCCCTGGATTTGGAAACAGGCCGTTCCGTGCCTGACAATCTGCGAATCCTGATGGTTGATGGAACTCCTGCAGAATGACAGATAATAGACGGCATCAAGCAGGTTTGTCTTTCCCATGCCGTTGTCGCCCACGAAACAGTTCAGTTTCGGGGACAGGCTTAGGTCTGCCTGGATAATGTTTCTGTAATCCTGTATGAAGAGTTGGTCAAGTTTCATTGGGAGATATTGATTCTGATGAATGTTTCAACTGACGCGAAGATACAAAAAAAGGTGCAAATTCTTTCCCAATAGCAAAAAATGACTAAATTTGCAGTCGCAATAAAAAAGACTATGGCAAAGAAAACAGAAAAACCTGCAGTTCAGCAGGAACAGGTAAACCTCGAGGAGGCTATAAACAAGTCAGAACAGTTCTTTGAGCAGAACAAGAAGATCATCTTCTCAGTTCTCGGCGTAATCATCCTGGCAGTAGCCGGCGGCATGCTTTACAGTTCCAAGGTTGTTGCTCCACGCGAAATACGCGCAGCTGAAGCAATATATCCAGGTGAAAGCTACATGACTGACGGAGATTTCCGCACAGCCCTTGAGGGTGATGCTTATGGTTACGAAGGATTTGAGGCTCTCAGCAAGGAATACAAGAATACAAAGGCTGGTAAGCTTGCAGCTGCCTATGCAGGTCTCTGCTGCGCACAGCTGGACAGTTTTGAAGTTGCTGTAAAGTACCTCGAAAAGTTCAAGGGAAATGACCAGATGGCCGCTCCTGCCATTACAGGTGCGCTTGCAAGCTGCTATGCAAACCTTGGCCAGAACGAGAAGGCTGCTTCAACATATGAGAAGGCTGCCAAGCAGGCATCAAACAACCTGATGAGCCCATACTTCAATTTCCAGGCTGCCGTAATCTATGAGGCAATCGGAAAGAAGGACCAGGCTCTCAAGCTTCATCAGACAAACAAGGTTTCCTATCCGGAATCAACTGAAGGTCAGGAAGCCGACAAGTATATTGCTCGCATCAATTCAAGCAAGTAATAAGCGCTGGGTGAATTCCAGAGTGGCCAAATGGGGCAGACTGTAAATCTGCTGTCTTTCGACTTCGGTGGTTCGAATCCATCTTCACCCACAAAAACAATCCCCTCACAGTTCTGTTGTGAGGGGATTGTTTTTTTTCTGTCTTACTGTCTGCGGCGCGGATGCTGGCGGGGCTGTGACTGAGCCGTTGTCCCTGACCCAAAGAGTTGCTGGATGAGGTCAGGACGCCCAATGCGCCGCAGTTCATTGGTTATCAGCTGGCGCATCTGCGGGTCGTACCAGAAGAAAAACATGCGTTGCCGTTCCTTGTCATCGCGTGAATGTGGACAGAATACTTCCTCTCCGGTATAGGGGTTGTATCCGGAATAGAATATTTCCGTACTGAGAGTCATCGGAGTAGGTGTGAAGTCCTGAACCTGTTCCAGGTGGAAATTCAGGCGCTTGGTCCGTACTGCCAGTTCGGCCATGTCGACGGGTGTGCAGCCAGGATGACTGCTTATGAAATAGGGAATGATCTGCTGGTTCAGGCCAGCCTCACGGTTAATGTCATCGAATATCTTCTTGAATGTTTCGAACTGCCTGAAAGTTGGCTTTCGCATCAGTTTCAGGACTGAATCCGATGTATGTTCCGGCGCTACTTTCAAGCGACCGCTTACATGCTTGGTAATCAGTTCCTTCGTGTATTCTCTTGAGGCTTTGTTGACCTTTTCGTCTTCACTGTGATGCAGGATGATGTCATACCTGATGCCGCTTCCGATTGATATTTTCTTCACGCCCGGGACTGCCGATGCCTTCCTGTAGAGGGCGGTAAGGCTACTTAGGTCTGTGTTGAGATTCTTGCAGACTGTAGGACTCAGGCATGTGGCACGCTTGCACTGCATGCACAGGCTCTTGTCCTTTCCGCTCAGGTTGTACATATTGGCCGAAGGACCTCCAAGGTCAGAAATGTAACCTTTGAAGTCTTCCATTTCAGTTATCTTGCGTACCTCCTTCAATATGCTTTCCGGACTGCGGCTGGTTATCTGCTTGCCCTGATGGGCCGATATGGTGCAGAATGAGCATCCTCCAAAACAGCCCCGGTGTATTGTTACGGAGTGACGTATCATTTCATACGCAGGTATGCGCTTGCCCTTGTACTTGGGGTGGGGTATCCTGGTGTATGGAAGGTCATATACGGCATCGAGTTCCTGAGTAGTCATGGGCATGTATGGAGGGTTGATAACCACATATGAGTTGCCTGTCTGCTGTATTATCCTGTCTGCCTGTATGCGGTTTGATTCCTCTTCAATGACCTTGAAGTTGGCTGACTGCTTTCGCTTATCTTCAAGGCATTGCCTGAATGGAAACAATACTTTGTCAGATGGCAGAGGCTGCGGAGCTGTAAGGGTCATGTAGCCAACCTGTGGCAGTGAGCAAATGGTTTCATGTGCATCGGGTCCGTACTTGTCAATGGCGTCGGCAATCGCTACCATAGGCTTTTCACCCATTCCGTAGACCAGATAATCGGCCTTGCACTGGGCGAGCAGGCTGGGAAGCAGTTTGTCCTGCCAGTAATCGTAGTGCGAGAGTCTTCTCAGGGAGGCTTCTATGCCTCCGACAACTACCGGAACATCGGGCCAGAGTTTCTTTAGTATGTCTGAATAGACTATGGTGGCGTAGTCGGGACGGCAGGAGTGGCGTCCGTCAGGAGAGTATGCATCTTCAGAACGCTGGCGCTTGCCTGCAGTGTAGCGGTTGACCATAGAGTCCATTGAACCGGAATTGACTCCGAAATAGAGACGGGGCCGGCCCAGTTTCCTGAAGTCACGCAGGTCATCCTGCCAGTTGGGCTGCGGAACAATTGCTACTTTAAGGCCGTGGGCTTCGAGTACCCTTCCAATGACAGCCGTGCCGAATGAGGGGTGGTCAACATAGGCATCACCCGAGAATAGTATGACATCGAGCTGGTCCCAGCCTCGCTGTTCACACTCTTTCCTGGTTGTTGGCAGGAACTGGGGCTTGCGTTCACGTATGATGTCTTCCTTCATTCTGATAATTGTATTGATATTGTCTACCTGGCAAGGAAATGCAGTATGTTCTCCATAAGTTCGTCTCTGTCTTCATCTCCCTCAATGCTCTCAAACGGTATGCCCATAGTTACGGAACTTCCCTTCCGGCCTCCATTGAAGCCGACGGCAACATTTCTGCCGGCCTCATCGCGAAGCAGTACAAATGCTCCGTTGCCCGGCCGTATTGTACCTATGCATGGAAGTCCGTACATGTTTTCATCGGGTTCTGTATGGATGCGGAATCGGCCAAGTTTGCCCCTGACCAGGCCAGAATCCGCGTCGGTCTCAGCCAGGCCGGAATCAGTACAGTGGAGCTGCGCCTGAAGGAATATGTTTCCCTGCCTGGTCTGTGATGCGTCAGAGCAACAGTACGTTCCGCTGGCAAGAAGAGCACCGCCATTGGCAAGAAATGCCGTCAGCTTGTCCTGCAACGATACGGGCAGGACAGAATAATCCTTGCCCCATATGCTGTCGTTCTGGGATTTTTTCTGAAGTCCCAGTATGAGGTCAACTACATGATAGGCTGAAAGGTCAACCTGGCCATCCTGTACGGATTCCCTGGAAACCGATACAAATGAATAGCCTGCCGATGCCACCGATTTGCCATGTGTAAGGGTAAAGTCGAGAGTGTTTCCCGAAATAATCCTGCCTTCCCAGCTGTTGTCGCTTACTCCCAGCGAGATGGCCTCGGCCTTGTAGATGCTTGCCTTGTCAATAATCTCCTGATAGCCGGAATGGATGGGTGATTTCATGTACTGCACGCCGGGATCCGACTTCAGGTCAAAGCCGCGAGTGGAATCATTGTCAAATGCCTGCGGGCCGCTCAGGCGCTGGAATCCGTCAAGCAGGAGTACCAGGCCGCGGCTGCGGCTGCGTATGCATGCTGTCAGGGTCTGTGAAGGGAAACTCTCTCCGCCTTCATTGACGGCTGTTACCTGGAAAGCGTATATCACGTCTTTGTCAGGTTTCAGGGTGAATGCCGGTTCTGTTACAAATGTCCCGTTGTCAAATCCTCTGCCGTCCTTCGATACATATACCATATAGCCTTTGGGTGTGGCCGTCGGTTCGAGCGGGTCTGGCGTGGGGTCCCATTCAAGATGCAGTCCTGATGCGCTCTTTATGCGGAAATGGCTTACCGGTAGCGGTTGTACCACATACGGCCGGCTATGCCTGTAGCTGACATACCTGAGCAGTGATTTGTATATGGCCCTCGATGTGGCGAAGCGGAAATTCGGGTCAAGCGCATAGCGCGTGTCGGCCCAGTTCTGGTGTGAGAGCAGTTCCATCAGCATGGAGGGAATGTGCGGCTCGCGGCTTTCGCAGTAGTCGCGGTCCCAGATGCCGCGGTATGTCCAGTCCCTGCCTGTAACGGAGGAAAGGTCCTGCTGGACTCCTGTCAGCACCATGTCGGCAAGGTCCCTGTTTGTAAGGCGGCTCTCTCCGTTGCCAAGGTTTCCCTCACTGGGGTCGGTCGTGCATATGGCAAGTGTTCCTATCAGCGTATCGGGAGCGGTTCTTAGGCCTGCATCGGTGTGGAGTGCAAACGAGAGTTCCAGCGGAACTGCCATTCCTTTTTCCGATGTGTTGAAGACAGAACCGCCGGACAGCCAGTTGGTCATGAACGGGCGTGCCCATATGTCTTCGCGGTATTCATCGGTCCCATTGTACTTGTTGTATATGGTGTCAGGGGCTCCGGCGTACTGGGAATAGTATTTTGCTCCCATGTTGTAGCGGGGCATTTCCACCCCTTCGGCACCGGGTCTTGACATGACGGATATTCCTCCTCCGAACCTTACGGCATCGGCCGATACGGTACCCTGCATGGCACTGCTGTTGTCGACTGAAACCAATCCTTCAGGACTGCGTCCCTTTCTGAAATGGAATGTTCCCAGGTAGAGCCATGTGCCGCCTCCAATCTGCTGGTTTACCCTGAAGACGGTGCTTCCACCCGTGTGGAGGACTATGTAGCGGGCATCATCAACGCTTGTGGAATCGGACTGGTATGTCACATATACGGCATACCAGCCATCTTGTGGTATGTCGGGAACAAACATTGAGGTCGATGTCACTGAACCTGGGCCCTGCGAGCAGACCGCGGTGTAGGTGGTAATCTGTGCAGAATCGGGTACTATGCGGCCAAGTTCCGGACTGTACCCTGATTTAGTGATTTTTTTCTCCCAGTTTCCGTACTTGATGAAAGCGTCATCCTGGCCGGCCTTTACCGTAACGCTGCTTGTCTGCCAGTCACGCTCACGCGAGGACCAGACCACGGCTCCGGCATTTTCGAGCATGGGAATGAGGTAGGGATTCGTGAATGACTGGGTAAGAAGGTCTTCACATGTTGTATAGAGGGTGGGGCGCTGCCATCTCCAAGTCGTGTCTTTTGCCGTGAAATAGAGTCCGTGGCTTGGAGTGACGGCCATGTGAATGCCTTCAAGTCCCTTGGAGGGGACGTATTCCCTGGAGTCATTCCTGACCCATGGCTTGCCCATGTGAATTGTCCCGGTGGTTCCGTCCCTTCTGTCCGATGCCCAGGCGGGAACAAGGTCTTCTATCCTGTTGTTTTCTGTGTAGATGCGTATGGCCCAGTTCCTTGTGTCTGAAGGCAGCTTCTCGCGCAGGGTTGTGTAGATTGAGTCTATCAGGTTGTCGCGGAATGGCAGGGCGCTGAACTCCCGGCTGACGTGAATGTCAATTCTCTTGCCGCTTCTGTTGATTTCGGTCTTGCTGACCTTTAGCTTGCCTATGCTGGTCTCGGACTGGAAATCAGTGAAGTATGCCAGGACGGCACGACGGATCGTGCTGTTGTCAGACTGGGCATAACCCATGTGCGGAAACAGCATGATGACGACGGTCAGGACCGCCAGGATTACCGACTGACGCCTTGGCATGAAAGATGTGCTTACTTCTTGGCCTTGTCAAGCTTTTCAAGGACGGTTCCAATCTTCTGGTCGAAGTCCTTGCGGAGTGTTGAATAATACTTGCGGGCATTGCCTGGTTCCGTGTGGCTCACTCTTGCAATGAAGTCATTGTCAATGTTGAGCAGGTCTGCCATGAGCTGTGCAACTGCATCGTTGTCAGTACCCGGAACATAGTTGATGTGTATGAGGCATTCTGTGAAGATATCACTGATTACATAGTTGATGTCTTTCTTGAGTCTTTTTCTGCTGGCCATGATTCTTATGGTTTTTTGTTAATTGTGGAGTAAAGATACTAATAACACCGTTCTTAACCTTTATTTGATGACAAATATTTGTTGGGTTGAGTGTTTTTCACGAAATTTGCATGAAATAAACAAGGAAAAGACAACAAACCAAAACAATAATTTAAAAATGAGTACAAAGAGCGCATTACAGATTGCCCGCGCCGCTTATCAGCCAAAACTTCCAAAGGCTCTCCGCGGTGCTTTGAAGGCTGTTGAGGGTGCACCTACACAGTCAGTTGCCGATCAGGAAGAAGTCAAGAAACTCTTTCCTAACACCTATGGCATGCCATACCTCAAGTTTGAACCTGTTGAGGGTGCAATGGCTACAGCCCAGATGAATGTGGGCGTTATTCTTTCTGGTGGTCAGGCTCCTGGCGGACACAACGTTATTTCAGGTCTTTTTGACGGTATCAGAAAGCTGAATCCATCAAACAAGCTTTATGGTTTCATCCTGGGTCCTGGCGGTCTGGTAGACCACAACTACATGGAACTTACTGACGAAATCATTGACGAGTACCGCAATACCGGTGGTTTCGATATCATTGGCTCAGGCCGTACCAAGCTTGAGAAGAAGGAGCAGTTCGACAAGGGTCTGGAAATCCTGAAGGAACTTGATATCAAGGCACTTGTAATCATCGGAGGTGATGACTCAAATACAAACGCATGCGTACTTGCCGAGTATTACAAGGCTATCGGTGCAGGCGTTCAGGTAATCGGCTGTCCAAAGACTATCGACGGTGACCTCAAGAACTCTGAGATTGAGGCATCTTTCGGTTTCGATACAGCTACCAAGGTATATTCTGAGGTTATCGGCAATATTGAGCGTGACTGTAATTCTGCAAAGAAGTACTGGCACTTCATCAAGCTGATGGGCCGTTCAGCTTCACACGTTACTCTTGAGTGCGCACTTCAGACACAGCCAAACATCACCCTGATCGGTGAGGAGGTTGAGGCAAAGAACCAGACTCTCGATGATGTTGTAACATACATTGCAGAAATCGTTGCAGAGCGTGCAAGCCGTGGCCTGAACTTCGGTGTTGCTCTGGTTCCGGAAGGACTTATCGAGTTCATCCCTGCCATCAAGAAGCTCATTGCTGAACTCAATGACCTGATTGCTGCAAACCAGGCTGAGTTTGACAAGATTTCTGCTGAGGAGAAGATTGCTTTCATTGCTGCACACCTGTCAGCTGAGAACGCTGCTATCTTCAAGTCACTTCCTGCAGGTGTAAGCCGTCAGCTTGCCCTGGAGCGTGACCCACACGGAAACGTACAGGTTTCTCTCATCGAGACAGAGCAGCTGCTTGCTGATATGGTAGCTGTCAAGCTTGCTGAGTGGAAGAAGGAAGGAAAGTTCGTTGGCAAGTTTGCTACACAGCACCACTTCTTCGGTTACGAAGGCCGTTGCGCAGCTCCTTCAAACTGGGATGCTGACTACTGCTACAGCCTTGGTTTCAACGCTTCAATGCTGATTGCTGCCGGCAAGACCGGTTACATGTCATCAGTAAAGAATACCTTCAAGCCTGCAGACGAGTGGATTGCCGGTGGTATTCCTATCACAATGATGATGAACATGGAGAAGCGTAACGGTGAAATGAAGCCAGTTATCAAGAAGGCTCTTGTTGAGCTTGACGGTGCTCCATTCAAGTACTTTGCATCAAAGCGTGCAGAGTGGGCAAAGGAGACTTCATTCGTATATCCAGGTCCTATCCAGTACTTCGGCCCAGCTGAGGTTGCTGACCAGCCAACCAAGACACTGACTCTTGAGCAGAGCAAGTAATTCCTGAATGGCAGCAAAAGCCCCTCAAGGCAAACGATTTAACAGAGGAACCTCTTCCGTAAAAGGAAGGGGCTCCTCTTCTATTATCAAAAGGCGCAAGCCCCGGGTGAAGAGCAACGCAAAACGGAAGCAGAATGTACAGGCCATGCTTCCTGACTGGTTGCACTGGACGCTGGTGGGAGTGTTCGCCCTCTTTGTCTTTGCCGGAGCTTACATGTATTTCATAAGGCCATACCTGTACAGGCTGAGGCCATGTTATGGATCACGTGAGTTCGGGGTATGCATTCCCAACGGAAACACCTATTATGGGATTGATGTTTCCCATCATCAGGGACAGATAGACTGGAAGAAGGTTGTCAGTGCTTCGGCAGCATCGGATTACCCGTTGAAATTTGTTTTCATAAAGGCGACCGAGGGGGCCAGTTTCAATGATCCCGACTATGAAACGAATATAGCCAATGCCAGAAACATGGGGTTTGTATGCGGTACCTATCATTTCTACAATCCAAAGACTTCACCGGCAAGGCAGGCCGCCTTTTTCCTTGAGAATTTGTCTCTGCTTCCTGGTGACCTGGCACCGGTCGTTGACATAGAGGTCAATGGTGTCAAGGGCGAACTGGCAACTGACCTCATTCAGTTCCTCTATGAAATTGAAAGCAAGACTGGTATGACGCCTATTATTTATACTTCGGCCAAATACAAGGACCGCTACCTGTCAGATCCTGCTTTTGACAGGTTCCCATTCTGGGTGGCCCACTATTACGTTGAGAAGCCCGATACCAAAGCCCCATGGAAGGTTTGGCAGTTTACGGACCGGGCACGTGTTCCCGGCATAACCGGTGCCGTTGACATGAATGTCTTCTCCGGAACTCCTGAGGAATTCCGGTCACTGCAGAAAAAATAAACGGTTGCTTATTCTTTTCAGAATTTTCCCAGTATTCTGTCCATTACCCAGTTCGTGGGGGTAGCACTCACTCCGTCGCAGGTACATACTGACTTGCCGTTCAGATGGTCTACTACAGCCTGTACAAGCGGGAACTGAACATGTTCCGGATTGGGAATGTCGAATTCATGGCGTCCGGTACTGTCATGCAGTGCAATTGGCTGGAATGTGAAAATTGAGAAACAGAGCATTCCCTTGTCTCCAATAATTTCAATCCTGTCCTCCTTGGCAGACTCATCAGCTACAAAACACCATGAACCTGAACCTACCAGTCCGCTGTCAAACTTGAAGCAGGCACTGACTGTATCTTCGGCCTTGTAGAGTCCGGCTCTGTTGCTGCACATTCCGTAGACATCAAGTATGCATCCGCACAAGTCCTGTACCATATCTATCTGGTGAGGGGCAAGGTCATAGAAATAGCCTCCTCCTGATATGTCAGGATTGACCCTCCATGGCAGGTTGCCACTGTTGTAGTCAAATTCCTTAGGTGGCTGTGCAAACCTTATTTGTATGTTTATAAGGTTGCCTATCTGGCTTGTGAGTTCCTTTACTTTCTGGAAATAAGGCAGATAGCGACGGTAATATGCTACAAAGCATGGTACATTCTTCTCTCGTGAGACACGGTTTATCCTGAGACACTCTTCGTAGCTCTGTGCCATAGGCTTTTCAATGTAGACTGGCTTGCCCGCATTCATGGCCATGATGGCATATGTTGCATGTGATGACGGCGGAGTTGCAATGTATACTGCATCAACCTGTGGGTCTTCTATCAGTTCCATTGCATCGGTATACCATTTGCCTATTCCGTGCCTTTCTGCATAGGAACGTGCCTTGTCTGCATCGCGGCTCATTACTGCGTGGATTGCTGACCCATTGGCCTTGGCAAATGCCGGACCGCTCTTTTTTTCGGTTACTTCACCGCAACCTATAAATCCCCATCTGATCATATCGCACAATTTTTTAATCGTAGAATGTCCAGCTTATACCCATCTTCATCAGTCCGGGATTGATTGGGTAGTCCGGCATGAAGAAAGAATTCCTGTTGGCCAGCAGACCGTCATTGGCATGATAGTACATAATGTAGAATCGGACTCCGCGGAGTTCGCAGTTGACATATCCTGTAACTAACGGGTAATTGCCGACCTTGACGGCTTCTTGTTGGTTCTGGACGAAGAAACCACCTGTAGCGGGGCAATACCCCGGTGCCTCATATTCGGTGAAGTATGTGGCAGATGCGCCTATTTCCATGGCCAGCCTCTTCGCATAGACGAACTTGAGATAAAGGTCGCTGTTGACATTGAGCATAGGCAGCGGAAGAACCTTGCTGTCACTTGTCAGTTGATAGGTGAGGCAGTTGTCAAAGTGCAGTGGGCCCATCTTGATATCCTGGCGAAGCGCTGCGCTGGCAACCTGGACAGAACCAGGGTTCTGCCTGGCCTTGATATCGTACATGGGAAGTACTACGCCGTCATTGTTAGTGTGACTGCCGGCCACGTTCACGAAATAGATGAGGTTGCTAATGTTTTCAACGTTAAGGTCGAATCGCGTGTGTGTCTTTTCTATATCAACGTAGCCACCTATCCTGGTTCTGAATTCCTTGTAGAAATCATCATCCCACCAGCTGAATGTTGAATGGAAATGCCTTGTGAGCAGTGGGGCAGTCCTGGCGCTCAAGTCAGCGTTGCCGCCAATATGAACCTGCTTTCCGGCAAAGGGCAGGGAGAGGACTGCATTGCCGTTCAGGCTGAAATCACCTATGTTGTCTCCCAGTATTGTGGTTTCTGCCTTGGCCGAAAACCTGAGATTGTCGCCTTTTTCCTTGCTTATCTGGCCTCCAACGGAGAGGTTGTTCATATTGTAACGCCTCATATACTCTCCCCAACGGTCAGCTCCCAGTGTGTCCGGCATGGTAATGCGGTTGAAATCATGTCTTATATAGGCCGATACTCCTGCAAACGCCCATTTGCTGAATCCCTCAAGAGTGGATATGGAAAGGGTGTTCGATACATAGATGTTTCTCCATCTGTCTGTAGAATCGTTGTTCAGGTACTGGTTGGCGTAGTAGTAAGATGGCGTCTTGTAGTATATGTAGTTACGCTTCCTGTTTCCTGCCTGCATGGTATGGGCAACCTTGGCAACCTGAATTTTCCTTGAATAGGTGTATGTGGTATCTCCTATGCTGTCTGTAATGAACTCTCTTGCACTGATAGTGAGATTCTGGTTGAAAAGAAGCTGCTTCTGGTTAATGTTGTTCCAGTTGCTGTACAGCCTGAAAGGAATGTCTTCGGCACGGAACTGTTTTCTTCCCTCTGCCATTGATTCCGGATCAGTAATATACCTTCTGTCCTGTATGCCGCCGTTTTCTGCCATCTTCATTTCATCGGAACTGACCGATGCGTACATGTTGTAGATGTCGCCACGGTAGTAGGTGTATGCGCGTGCATCAAACATTGACGTAGCCTGATTCTCGTAACTGCCACGTCCGAGAAGGTAATCCATGTCAATTCCTATGCCTTTCCTCTTGTTGAAATTGGTGACGAAATAGCCCTTAATCCTCTCTTCGCCATGCTGTTTGTTGCCTCCCTTGAAGTAGGTTATGTTTATGTGGGGACTCTTGGTGTCGGTGAAGAGAAAATCTGTTGGAGACTTGGCCCAGAAGTCATATGGAGTTATAAAGGTGAATTCTCCGTCTTCTTTTCTTTCTGTATAGATCCTGGAAAGTCTGGGTGATCCGACATTGCCCAGGCTAGTATACGTACCATTCATGCCGTCGGTCAGGTGGACTTTCTGGAAAAAATGGTGAATTGTGTCAGGCTGTACGCTTGTGGGAAGTCCTGTTTCCGGATTGATTGTCCATTGGTGATATTCGTGTGAAACGGTCCTTTCGACAACGGTAGAGTCTTTGGTTGGTTCTGTATTCATGAAACCGTCCATGGTCTCACCATTGAAACCGTCCTGATTCTGCGACAGGGTACTCTGCGCCCATGCCATGGTTGTCAGGCCCATGGCAAACAGCAGCGAAATATACTTTCTGGAATGATGCATCAGGGTATCAGCCTCAATATGTATTCTGCAACCTTGAGCAGGATTGCTATTGAACAAGAAATGTAGAATGGAGTTGTGCTGAACCCGCTCCATTGAAGCAGGAACAGTACAGTAGTAACCGCAGCTGCTGCAAGAAAAACGGAGTTCAGAATATATCTAGCCTTAGCCATCCGGTTTCCTGTACCGGAACCTCTGCGTCTCCTTTGTCCGACAGAAACCTTTCCCTGGATGTCGTATCTGGCGCGCCTGTCCATATCAGAAAGAATGTCATACGCATTCTTTATCTCCCGATAGCTTGCATCATCGGCAGACAGATCTTTGGCAAGTGCTTCAAATGCTTCGGATATTTCCTTTTCCGAAGCACTGTCACTCACGCCCAAAATATCATAAAGGCTTCTTGCCATATATTCCCTTATTTGCTGAAGATGTCGCTTACGTTCCTGAACAGGAGGTCTTTCATGTCAATTGTCTTGACCCTGAATTTCTCTACCTGCTTGTAGAACTTTGTCTTGGCTGAATCCTTGAATGCCTTGTCATCGGTAATCCACTCTTCGGCTGTAACGCGGAACCCGCCGCCCTCGCGTCCTTCTTCGTAACTGTAACTGATGTCAGTTATGGTGATGTCGCACTTACCGTCCTTTATGCTGGCCGTGAAGTTGTAGATGATTCTGGCTTCATCGGCAACCAGCCATGTCCTCCTGAAGACAAGAATCTGGTCTACATGGAAAGCAAAACTCTTCTTGTCGGCACTTTCTGCAAGTATGGTGCTTTTCTTTGCATATGGCATGGCAAACCTGCCTCGCGCCCAATTGAGAACTTCTGCGTAGCACTCATCTGCATTGGCAGACTGTGGCAACGGTATGGAGGTAGTGAAAGTTACCATGCCGTTCTTGTCTGTAGGAACGCTTCCTGGTCCATATTTGGGATCAATTACACCCTTGGCCATTACTGACAAGGTTGCCAGGCACAGGATTGAAAGTAATAATGCTTTTTTCATATTTGATAGTTTTAATAGTTGCAAAAATAGGTATTTTATCGGTGAATGCAAGCGCAGGAACTCTATTTATTGTCACTTTTGGTGCAGGGATTGAATAATTATTATTGAATGTTAAAACAAGCGTTCTGTTATGCTGTAGGGCGTTTTTTTTGATGTTTTTTTAGGCGGACAGCCTTTTTTTTGTTAGTAGGGTTAAAAAAAATGTATTTTTCTTTGCGTCTAATTATGAAAGCACTATTTTTGCGCTGTTCGCCGTAGTCCGGCGCTAGCAATTGAATTATAACAACTTATATAAATACTAACTTACAACTAAAAAATTATGGAAGAGATTTTGAAGAATGTCGCTGAACTGTACAGCGAATTTGCAAAGGATGCTAATGCACAGATTGAAAAGGGTAACAAGGCAGCTGGCACACGTGCACGCAAGGCTTCTCTGGAGATTGAGAAGGCTATGAAGGAATTCCGCAAGGCTTCTCTCGCCGCTACCAAGTAATTCTCATAAGAAAGTTAAAAAAGGACCGGTTTTAAGCCGGTCCTTTTTTTTTGTCCTGTCAGAAGCAGTAGCCAATTGTAAACTGAACCTTGTTGCGTGATTCATTGTACTTCACCGTAACGTCCTCGGCATATTCTCCAATATTGAAGTATGATTGCTTTGCAGTGTGTACAAAAGCACCGTCTATGTAGAATTGCCCTCCGTCATAATCTGGAGCAGAACAGTATCCTATACCGAATGTCAGGTTCTGCTTGTGTCCCATACGGTCTGTCTGGTAATCATACCTGTTCTTGTTGAATTCCGTATCTTCGAGATAAACACCCGATGCAAAGTTCATAGGACTCTCAACAGAGTTGAATCCGGCACGCAGGCTTATCTTTCCGATGTTCTGCTCAATACCAATCCTGAAATCCGAATAGTCCGCAAAATCAATTGCTCCCTGGCTTCCTATAGTGCTGCGATTTGCCTTGAGGTTGCTGCGGTCGGCATAGTACTGGGTAAACTCAACTCCCAGTGCGGTGTTCCTGACTGTCAGGCCTGCGCTGAGGTTAATTGACCATGGCGATGTGTAACTGTATGATGTGGTCTGTTCAAATGCAGGCGGGTTGTCATCAATGTCAAGTCCTTTGTTGGCGTAGACGTAATCAACATATGTGAGGTCCTGATCGAAATAGGTGGGAGTCTTGAATGCTGCTCCGAGCCTGAGAGATGGCACCGGCCTGGCTATTAATCCGAGTCCCATGTTCCATCCGGAACCAAGTGAGTTGTTCATCTTGTCAACGGCTGTGTAGTCACCGCCTGAAGCGAACATGTCATACATATAGCCCTCGGACCAAGTGTCTGTCCTTACCAGGCCGAATGTTACGCCCATGTACAGCAAGTCGTTGCTGTTGAGGGAGAAGTTGAAGTCAAAGTTGTTGGTCTTGTTTCTCTGGGCATCGCTATACTCCCTGACATGTGAGTATCCGTCACCGTCCTTGAATGAGTCGAAGTACGTGAGTGTCCTGTCAACGTCACTTGAGCGCCTGTATGAGAATCCGAAATTGGTGTTGAAATCAGAACCGTCATAACCGCTCAGGACGAATGAGATGTTGTCGACTGCCATGTGCAGGTCTGAACGTCCGGTTCCGCTGTAATATGTACTTCCGTTAGCTGTTCCGGGCCTGTCCATTGAAGTACTTCCTCCCCAGAAAGAGGTGGAAATATTTATGTCACCCTGATGAAATGTTCCTATACCTGCAGGGTTGCGGCTTATGACAGATGCATCATTTCCAAGTGCGCTCATGGCGCCACCCATCGATACATATCTTGATGTTCCGTTCAGGTCTTCATCAGACAACTTGACTGCGTCATATGATGTCTGGGCTGCAGCGTAGCCCGATGCAAGCAGGGCTACAGCCAGTGATATGTTTCTTATAGCGTTCATAGTCTTGTTCTTTAGTTGGATAGTTGATTTGCTTTGCTCTCTTGGTGAATGGCATGGTACAGGTTAGCGTCTGCCGCCACCGCCAGTACTACGGCTTGCACCCGAGCTGACGCTCCTGCTGCTGCTTGCACCCGAACTGACGCTCCTGCTTGTGCTGCTGCTTGCACCCGAGCTGACGCTTCTGCTTGTGCTGCTGCTTGCACCTGAACTGACGCTCCTGCTGGTGCTTGTAGTTGCAGAACTCCTGCTTGTGCTTGTTGTAGCAGAACTTCTGCTGGTACTTGTAGTAGCAGAGCTTCTGCTGGTGCTTGAGGCTGAAGAACTGCCGGTAGTGCTTCGGGTTGCAGAACTGGTAGTGGTTCTTGAACCTGAGTTCTGTGCTGCAGTGCTGCTCGGACGGTCGTAGGTTGTACCTGACTGTACAGAACGGTTAACCTGTGTTGATGCAGAGCTGCTGCTTGCAGTCGCAGGCTGACGTGTTGATGTTGACGTACGGCTGCTGTTGGCTGGAGCCACAGTTCTAACTGATGTAGTTCCTGCAGCAGTGCTCCTGCTTGGAGTAGTTGTGCTTCTGCTGGAGCTGCCTGCGGTAGCGGTCCTGCTGGCTGTCGATGGGGTAGTGCTGCGGCTGGCCGAAGTAGTGCTTCTGCTAGGAGTAGCTGTACCTGCTGCGTTGCGGCTTGCACTTGAACTGGCTGAAGCAACACTTCTTGAAGGTGTGCTTATGCTTCTGCTGTTGGAAGAGCTTGCTGAAGCAACTGTTCTTGAAGGGGTTGATGAAGCAATTGATCTTGAAGGGGTTGATGAACGGCTTGCAAGATTCCTGTCCCATCCGCCGTTAAGGCTTCTGTTCGGAACGAAGCGGTCAGCCCTGCTCTTTGTGGTTACCAGTGGCGCATAGCCATGAACGTGACCATGACCGTAATAGTATGGATCATAGAAATATGGGTCATAATAGCCATAGTGGTAGTGGAATGCAGTGTGGTGATACCAGCTGTCATAGTACCATGGATCATAGTAGCTGTAGTGCCATGATGGATAGTACCAGCTGTTGTAATACCATGGATCGAAGTGGATGTTGTAGTGCCAGCCAAGGTCCCACAGCATGACATCGAGGAAGAGGTCATCGTAAGGAGCCCAGTATGCAACGCCGTTCCTGTGGAATCTGTACAGGCGGAGAGTGCTGGCGTAGTCTTCTACTGCATCATTGTATCCATTGATGTATGAAAGGTCGCTCTGACTCTCGGTAGCGACATATATGGTATCGTGGACGAACACTGTGAGTGCCTCCTGTGAGGTTCCGTCGTCAAATACAACTTCGCTTGTGCCATAGTTGTAGCTGTAGCGGCGGTTGTACTCGTCTGGGTCACGGTCGGTGATTATCTGGCGTGTTGCTGCACTGCTGTTTGTGACAACAGTCTGCGTATTGTTGTTGGTTACTGTAACAGCGCTTGAAGCGGTGCTTTTCTTTCCGGTTGAATAGAGATCGTTTCTCTGTGCTGAGAGAAGTACCGGAGCAGTCAGAAGAACTGATAAGAGAACTGTCTTTTTCATAGCCGTATTGTTTTTTGTGTTTCTTTTCACTGCAAAAATAATAACTCATAATTACCCTGCACACGGAAATTTCCTAATGTTGGAGGGGAAAATTCCTATGGTTTTGCCTGAAACTCCACCCCCGGATTCGTGCTCTGCCTATGCCGAATGAAAAGGAATGCTTTTGGGGACTGCAGGGGACGGGTCCGGCGAGTGGCTATTCACCCAGTATATCCATAATGCGTCCGCTTATGAGCAGCAGTGAAATCTCACAGATCTTGGTGTTGTATTCAGCGCTGAGAAGGCTCTCCTCGGCACTCAGAAGGGTCTTCTGGGCTTCACGCATTTCAAGGCCGGATAGGTCACCCAGCATGTAGCGCTCTTCTGCTATTTCGTGGGTCTCCTGTGCGGCAATGAGGTTTTCACGTTCCAGATTAAGCAATTTCAGGTTGTTCTCATAGGACTGCCACAGGTCTGTCAGGTTTGCCCTGAGCTGAAGCTCCAACTGGTCAATTTCTGCCTGTGCGCTCAGTTCCGTCAGCCTGGCATTGCGTTCCTGTACGCGCTGCTTTCCGGTAACAAGGTTCATGCCCACGGTAAGTCCCACTGCCGGTCCCCAGTTGTCGCGTGTGCTGTATGTTGATGAACCGTAATCGTTGTGGGTGTATCCGTAGCTGGCGTTCATTTTCAGGTACGGGTAATTGCGTGACTGTACTGCTTTTCTGTCAAGTTGTGCAACAGCCATGCTTGATTCGGCCTTAAGGAGAGATGCATTGGCTGACATCATGCCGTCATACAGTTCGTTGTAACCGGGAATCTGGCTGAGTTCAATGGTGTTGTTCTCAGGCATGCGGGTCTCTTCAAGGTTCTGGTTGGACATAAGCCTGTTCAGCTTGATGCAGGCCGATACCACAGCCTCGTGCTGCTTTACGCTGCTGGCACTGTCTGAATTGAAGTAGACCTGTGCCTGTTTCAGGTCAAGGCGTGATGCACTTCCCATGTCGTAACGGTCCTGGACAATCCTGAGCCTGTGCCTGGAAAGGTCAGCTGCATACTCCAGATTGTGCAGGTGAATGGTCTGTCTTACCAGATTGTAATATTGCGTAGCAAGTTCGGCAACATAGTCCTCTATGGTGACTCTTGTCTGGATTTCTCCTGCCCTGTGCAGTTCTTCCAGACGGTTCCTTTCGGCCAGAATGCTGAATCCGTTGAACAGTGTCCAGTCGGACCTCACAGAAGCACTTAATGACTGGTCGAAAATGTCTCTTGAAGATGATGTGGAACCATCGGACCGCATAACATAGTCAGTGCTTCCAAGGCTTCCGGAATAGCTTCCGGTTATACTGAGGGTGGGCAGGGCACCCGCATTGTTCCATGAGTCATTGTTGGCGCTCTTCTCTTCAGACATGCGTACTATCTTGATCTGGTATGCATTTTCCAAACCCTCGTTTATGCATTCGCCAAGCGATATGTTCTGTGCAGCTGCCGGAACAATGCCGGTCATGGCTGCAAGTATTGTCAATGAAGTAATGGAACGTGTTCCTTTATGTGTGGTGTGCTTCTTCATTTCTTCTCCTTTTTTCTGGCTGTTGAAATGTATGAGTAAACGCATGGGACAATGTACATTGTGAAGAAGGTCGATATGAGCATGCCGCCTACGGTGGCGGTACCCATGGCGATTCTTCCGGCGCAGCCTTCACCATGGGCAAACATGAGTGGCAGCAGGCCCAGGATGGTTGAAGTACTGGTCATGAGGATAGGGCGGAGTCGCTGTACCGATGCCTGCCTGATGGCTTCGGCCTTGTCAATTCCTGCCTCCTGCTTCTGGTTGGCAAACTCGACTATGAGAATACCGTTCTTCGCCACAAGTCCCACCAGCATGATTATGCCGATTTCGCTGAATACGTTCATGGTCTGTCCCCCTGACTTGAGGAATACCAGCGCACCGAATACTGCCAGCGGAACCGTCAGCATGACAGTTGCAGGGTCCTTGAAACTTTCGAACTGTGCTGCCAGGATAAGGTAAATCAGGATGAGTGCCAGGCCGAATGCGAATATAAGGCTGCTGGAACTCTCGCGGAAGTCTTTTGATTCACCAGTAAGGGCAGTGCGGAATGTATCATCAAGAACGTCCTTTGCAATCTTGTCCATCTCGTCGAGAGCCTGTCCCAGGGTGTAGCCGTTGCCGAGACCTGCCGAAATGGTGGCCGATACGAATCGGTTGTAGCGGTAGAGTCTGGGAGGTGCAATGTCTTCCTTGAGTTCAACCAGGTTCTCCATCTGGATCATCTGGCCCGAGTTGCTTCGCATGTAGATTGACTTCAGGTTCTGGGTGGTGTTGCGCTGCTGGCGGTTAATCTCGCCCAGAATGTCATACTGCTTTCCGTTCAGGTAAAGGTAACCCATTCGTTGGCCGCTGAGTCCATACTGAAGTGTCTGGGCTATGTCACGCGTGCTTACACCGAGCAGGTTGGCCTTTTCACGGTTTATCTCAATGCGGACTTCCGGCTTTGAGAATTTTAGGTCAGCGTCGGCCATCTGGAATGCCGGGTTTGAGTTGACCCTGTTGAGGAATGTGGGAAGAACATCCTGCAGCTTCTCAATGTTGGTGGCCTGGATTACATAGCGTACTGGCATGCCGCCACGTCCTCCCGTGAATGAGGACTGCTGCGATACGAACGAACGTGCATCGTTCTCCCTTCGTATGGCTGCGCTGAGCTTGTCGGCAATCTCCATCTGGGTATAGTCACGCTCCTGTACGTCTTTGAGCGTAATCTGCAGGTTGCCGCCGCCGTTTGATACACGTGCGGTAACAAATTTGGCATCGGGCATGATTGAGTCGACTACATCGTTGATTCTTTCCGTGTAGTCGCGCATGTACTCGTAGGTGATGCCTTCAGGACCCTGGGTGCGGATGTTAATCTGGGAACGGTCCTCCATAGGGGCCATCTCGGCAGGAGTGGTGTTCCACATCCATATGCATCCGACCGTGGCTGCAACCATGAGAATGAGTGATATGTAACGGTTGCGCAGAATCCAGTCAAGGCTCTTTCCGTAATAGTTGTTCAGTCCCGTGAAGAACGGTTCGGTTACGCTGTAGAACCAGTTTTTCTTTTCGCGTTTCACCAGGATCTTGGTTGAAAGCATTGGGGTGAAGGTGAGGGCGGCGAATGTGGAGATTATGATGGCACCGCCTATCACGAATGCAAATTCACGGAACAGCTTGCCGGTGCTTCCGCTCATGAAGAGAATTGGCACGAATACGCAAAGCAGTGTAATAGAGGTCGATATGATGGCAAACACGATTTCCTTGGCTCCGTCAATGCCGGCCTCTTTCGGGGTCATGCCCTTTTCAATCCTGTTGTATATGTTCTCGGTCATGACGATGGCGTCATCAACGACAAGACCGACCGACAGGACTACCGCAAGCATGGAGAGCACGTTTATGCTGAATCCCATGAGGTACATTACGAAGAACGAACCGATGATTGATACCGGTATGACCAGACACGGAATAAGGGTAACGCGCCAGTCACGCAGGAACAGGAAAATAATGAGGATTACCAGCACGAATGCTTCAAGCAGGGTTGTCTTCACTTCGTTGATACTGGCCCTGATGTACTTGGTGTTGTCAAAGCCGTATACATAGTCTACATCTTCGGGAAGGTCCTTCTTCATTGTCACCATGCGGTCATATACTGCATTGGCAATGTTGATGTGGTTGGCACCTGGCTGTGGAGTCACAGCAACACCGACCATTGGGATGCCGTTCATCTTCATGTAGCTCTTTATGTCGCGTGGGCCAAGTTCAGCCTGACCTATGTCACTGAACCTGATTACGCGGCTGCCGTCATGCTTGATTACCAGGTTGTTGAACTCTTCGGTAGAGTGCATCTGGCCAAGTGTGCGTATTTCAAGTTCGGTAGTGTTTCCTTCGATTGTTCCTGACGGAAGTTCTACGTTTTCCTTGTCAAGGGCATTCTTTACGTCCATTGGAGTTATGCCGTAACCCGACATTCGGACAGGGTCCAGCCAGAGTCGCATGCAGTAACGCTTTTCACCCCAGATCATGACGGAACTTACGTCCTGGATGGTCTGAAGCTGTTCCTTGACAACCAGGTCGGCCAGTTCGCTCAGTTCAAGCAGTGTGCGCTTGTCACTGTGCAACGCCACCATGAGGATTGGCATGGCATCGGCATCGGCCTTCGATACGGTTGGGGGGTCACAGTCACGCGGCAGCATTCTCTGGGCGCGTGACACCTTGTCACGGACGTCATTGGCAGCTGTTTCAAGGTCAACTGACAGCTCGAATTCTACCGTGATTCGGCTGTTGCCGTACTGGCTGACCGATGAGAGTGAACGTATGCCCGGAATACCGTTGATCTGCTGCTCCAGAGGTTCGGTAATCTGGTTCTCTATGACTTCTGCGTTGGCTCCCGGATATGAGGCCGATACTGAGATTATCGGGTTGTCAACCGACGGGTATTCGCGTACACCCAGGCTGGAGTAGCCTACAACACCGAACAGTATTATTATGAGCACCAGTACCGTGGAGAGTACCGGACGCTTTATGCTTAATTCGGAAATGTTCATACGGGCAGGTTATTTAAGGTCAACCATCTGTCCGGTACGAAGCTGCATGGTACCGCTGGTGATAACTGTGTCGCCCGGAACAAGTCCTTCAATAACCTGGACCTGTGAATCGGTTCTCAGACCCTTGCGTATTTCAACAGGGACAGCCTTGCCTGACTTGTAGAGGAACACCTTGTCAATACCCATTTCGGAAACTATGGCTTCGCTTGGTACGGCAATTGCATCGGGGTAGGTCCTGGTATTGAGGGCTACGCTGACATAACGGCCCGGAACAAGCTTTCCGTCAGCGTTGTCGTATTTGGCGCGGACGGTAAATGTGCGGGTGGTTGCATCGACCTTTGAGTTTGTGGCATATACGCGTGCCTTGTGCTCGTCCATATCACCCTCAACCTTGAAAGTGAGGCTGGCTCCGTCCAGGAGTGTGCCGGCATATCTTTCCGGAACTGAGAACTCAACCTTCAGGTAACGGGTGCTGGTAAGGGTCGCAACTACCGTGCTTGGCGATGAGTAGGCGCCTACACTGACCTGGCGAAGGCCTACAATGCCGTCAAACGGGGCCCGGAGTTCTGTCTGGGCTATCCTTGCCTTCATCTCTTCAATGTCGGCCTGGAGCTTGTTGAAGGTTGCCTCGGCTTCCTGGTATGTCTCCTTACTTACGGCATCTTTCTCAAACAGGGCCCTCTGGCGGTCCAGGCGGTCCGATGTAGACTGATACTGGGCTTCAAGTTTCTTCAGCTGCGCCTGGAGCGGTGCGTCGTTGATTTTGGCAAGAAGGTCACCTTTCCTTACATGGGTTCCCTCCTCAAAATTGATCTCGGTGATTTTTCCCGATGTCTCAAAGCATAGTCCTACCTCTTCGTCGGGTATAAGGCTTCCGCTTATGTTGATGCCGTCAATCAGTTCTCCAGGCTGGATAACTGTATAGCGGACCAGCAATTTCTGCGAACCGAGTCTTGGAGCTGCCTGTGACGGAGCTGCTGTTTCAGAAGACTGCCGTTTCGGACCGAAACGGTAAACACCCAATGCGACCAGGCCTATGGCCACTATGCCAAGTATAGACCACTTTGTATATTTTTTCATCTGCTCTTATTGTAAACATACAAAGATAGTTATATTTCTGGATTGTAGCGCTTCGGTTTTTGCTAATGATTGTAAAAAGGGGCTGTTCCCATTGGCTTCCCCCGGAAAAAAGTTTGCCTGTTGAAAAGAAACAATAAAGGACGACCGTGTGGCCGCCCTTTATATAATAAGGTATGACTGTTATCAGAGAACCTCAAGGTCAAGAACCTGCAGGTCCTTGTCCATTGAAGAAGCACCGCAGAGAATCTGGTACTTGCCGGCGAATGTTGAGAGTTCGTCAATTGATTCGTCGTAGTACTGGAATGACTTGCCGGTCAGCTCGATTTCAACATTTACAGTCTGTCCAGCTGCAATTTCAACCTTTTTGAATCCCTGAAGGCCCTTGATAGGAGCATTAGGATTGGTAAGGCTCTTTACATAAACCTGAACGATTTCAGAACCGTCCATCTTGCCGGTGTTGGTAACAGGAACTGATACGGTAACCTTGCCGTTCTTCTTCATTGTATTCTTTGAAATCTTTGCCTGGCCATATTCGTAGGTTGTGTAGCTCAGACCATAGCCGAATGCATAGAGTGGAGTGCCCTTGAAGTAACGGTAGGTGCGGTTCTCCATTGAGTAGTCACGGAAATCTGGCAGGTCAGAAGTTGCAGCATAGAATGTAACAGGCAGCTTTGCTGATGGGTTGTATGAACCGTTCAGGATATCGCCAAGAGCCTGTGCGCCACCCTGACCTGGATACCAAGCCTGGATGAGGGCATCATACTGGTCTTCAAGTGCACCGAAGCCCATGCATGAACCAGAGCAGTTAACCAGGACGACTGGCTTGCCTGTAGAGTGCATGGCACGGATCAGACGCTGCTGTACTGCAGGAATCTCAATGTCTGGCTTGTCACCGCCTTCACCTTCCATTGATGGAACGATACCGCCAATGACGATGATAGCGTCAACGTTCTGGGCTGTCAGCTTGTCTGCAAGGTCAAAGAATTCAGCAATCTTCTGCTGGCAGAACTGAGCGCGCAGGCTTGCAAACTGACCGGTTGTGTGGGTGTACTCAACCTTGATGTCGTATGTCTGGCCTTCCTTTACGTCAAATGACTTGAGCTGCTGCACTCCGCCACGGCCACCAAAGCCGCCAAAGCCTCCGAAACCGCCAAAGCCGCCACGGCCACCGCCCTGGCCACCTTTCTGCTCTTCAATAACCTTGCCGTTAACGGTCAGCTTGAAGCCGTTGTCACCGCTGATGCTGTATTCCATCTTGCCGGTGAAACTTGCAACGTACTTACCGCTCAGACGGACTGAGAAGTTCTCCTTCTCAACGCCTTCTGCAAAGTTGTAGGCACCGAATGTAGAGAAGTTGACCTCCTTGTAGTCGCCTGATGTAGCTGGCTGGCCGCTGAAGGTAGGATTGTTCCAGAATTCAGCCTTGATACCGTTGCCGCCATTGAAATCTGGCATGTACTGGGTTGTCATATATTCGTTGCGGATTTCGCAAGCCTTGTCATATACGATCTCTGTCTGTGGGAAAGCAGCCTTGATACCGTCCAGGAGAGTGCGGGTGTGCTCCTGGGTTGGAGAACCACCGTATTCACCGTTCATCATGCTGGCGTCATTGGCGTTAGGACCTACGACAGCAATCTTCTTCAGGCTCTTTGAGAGTGGAAGCACGCCCTTGTTCTTGAGCAGTACCATTGATTCCTGGGCAGCCTTGATGGCCAGCTGGTCATTGGCTTCGCTGCTGATTACGTCTTCACCGAGATTTGCCCATGGGAGCATCTCTTCTGGGTCAAACATACCGAGCTCGAAACGGCCCTTGAGTACGCGGCGCAGTGCAACGTCAATGTCAGCTTCGTTGATCTTGCCGTCTTCAAGGCCTCCAACGAGAGACATGAAGCTCTTGCCGCACTCCAGGTCAGTACCTGAGAGGACAGCGTCAACTGATGCTGTTACTGCATCTGGGTGAGTACCGTGCTGGTTCTTGTTGTAGAAGTTGTTGATAGCATCGCAGTCTGTGAGTACGATTGCCTTGTAACCCCACTTGTCGCGGAGGATCTGGGTGAGCAGACGGTCGCTGGCGCAGCAAGGATCACCTTCATAGCGCTGGTATGCGCACATGACTTCCTGGACATTGCCTTCCTGGACGAGGGCCTTGAATGCTGGCAGGTATGTCTCCCAGAGGTCACGCATTGAAACTGAAGCGTTGAATCTGTGACGCTCTGGTTCCGGACCGCTGTGTACTGCATAGTGCTTTGCGCAGGCATGGGTCTTGTAGTACTTCTTGTCATTGCCCTGCATACCCTTGACATTGGCAACGCCGAGTATGCTCATGTGGTATGGGTCTTCACCGTAAGCCTCCTGGCCACGGCCCCAGCGTGGATCACGGAATATGTTTACGTTTGGACACCAGAATGTCAGTTCAGGGTTGCCTGGTACGTAGTTGGCACCCATCTCAACATTGAATACCCTTTCTGAACGGTTCCAGTTGGCGCGGGCCTCGTCAGAAACTGCTGAGAATACATCATAGACGAGCTGCTCGTTGAATGATGCACCCATGCCGATTGGCTGAGGGAATACGGTGTATCCGCCCTGGCGAACGCCATGGCATGCCTCAGACCACCAGTTGTATGAAGGAACGCCAAGCCTATCAACTGAAATAGACTTGTTCATGATAAGGCCGACCTTCTCTTCTGGGGTCAGCAGTGACATCAGGTTGTCAACTCGCTTGTCAACCTTCAGCTTCGGATTCTGGAAAGCATATTCGTACTTTCCTCCGCATGAAACCAGTACAAGTGCAGAAAGCGCTGTAATGGCAATTGTTGATTTTTTCATAAAAAACTGTTATTGATATTGTTAGTTGTTGTTTCTCCTCTCCTGTTACTCGTTGCCTCCGATGTAAGTCGTGACATAACCCTTGGAGTTGTCCGAGAATATGATTTCAGCCTTGAGCGACTCTCTTTCCAGAGGAACTGTAATGTAATTCTCAGATACGCGCTTACCGTCAAGATACCAGGACACAATCCTTGCAGGCGTGCTGGCATATGACAGCCTGAGCTCCAGCCTGTCTCCTGGAGAAATATTGTCAGGAATGATAATGAATGGCTGGAATGTAACGCCGCATTTTATGCTGGAATCGTCAAAATAGTCCATGTCGTAACTGATGGCTGCCCAACTTCCGTCGGTTCGCTGATAGAATGGCTGGAAATAGTCCGTGAGATCCGGCTCGACTGGGATAGTGCCCGACATTGGGTCGGAGAAATAGTAGTATCCGGGTGTGAGCGTTATGTCATTCGTTGTGCAGATATCGGCCCTTGGATTACCCTCAATGTCCATGAGCGATACCTTGAACCGTGTCTTGAATCCATTGAATGACAAGCTCTGGATAGGACCGACCCTGAATGATGCCTGGGCACCTTTCCTTATGCCATCATCCGATGAATATATCATTCCGTAGTATTCCGGCGTCTGTTCCTGAAGATATTGCACGAATACAGTCGGTTCTGGCTCTACTCCGGTTCCTTCAGGGTCGGGAACGGCATTGAATATGGCTAATTGAAGGGTTGAAAAGCGGAACTTGCCGGGAATATTCAGGTCAAGTGCATAGAATCCGTCGTTGCTGCCTCCCCATCCCCAGTTTATGTGGAGCATGTTTCCTTCATTGGTACTGTAGCCGTCGCAGATGAAAAAGTGGCCTCCGCTTTTCAAGTCATGACCGGAGTAGGGTACAGGGGCTCCTCTCTTGATTTGCTGGCGTATCATGGAGAACCATTCCTCTTTGGAGACAGTGGCACGTGAGATTGCCTGCATGGACTTTGAGTAACCGAAATGGGTTGCAAGTACATAAGGAACAAGTTCGGCAATGGCGCCTGATCCGGCCGATGAGTAGTCCATTTCTACGGCAACGCCCAGGTCATGAACCAGCTGGGCTACCTCCTCGCTCTGGCTGACAGACCATTTGCCACCGTTGCCGTATGGAGTTATTGGCATGTCGGACCAATTATAATAGTGCTCGTCTATGCTGTACTGTCCGATATTTGTCTGTGTGGTAGTTGTGGTGTAGCCGCCAATGGTTCCGCTTCCATGCTCAGGATATTCATGATATCTCAGGAGAATGGCCATGGCAGTAGCCACACAACCGGAAACTGAACGTGAAGATTCTCCGTTGACTATGGGGCACTGGTCGTTGAAAGGTCTCTCCTGGGCCCATTGGGCGGTTTTCAGTACCTTTTCTTCTCCAGTATCGGCCTTTGTGGCCATTCCTGCGTATTTCCACATGCGGACAACCTCAGGTGTAGGCTTCATGTTGCTGGCACGAACCTCAGAAACGACTTCGGCAATGCCGTCCAGCCAGTACTGCAGGTTTTCGTTCAGGATTCCGCCCTGGAATGATCCAGTGCGGGAATAACCGAGTACAGGGGTAAGGCAGTCGTCGCCGGATATTATGACCCATCCTCCGCCGGGATAGTTGAATACGTGGTATGCAGGTTCTTCTTCGTTTGCGGATGGCGATGAGGCTGACTGCGCACGCGCTGCCGTCAGTCTGACAAGCTGTGGCTCGCCAGTCTTGCCGAAGAACTGTGATGCCGTTTCCTGTGCCTGGCCTGGAGTTACCACTTCGGCCATTGCCGGTACTGCCAGGAGCAGCGCTCCGAGTATGGCAATATATTTTCCGTATGTTGATGAACAGTTCATGATGCCTTCTTTTTTACTTTTCATAAGCTATGATGTAACCGATATTCCTATCGTACTTGTCTATGAGCCAGATTCTCTCATCGTCAAGGTAGAAGCACTCTGCGTATCCGTCACCTTTGGACAGGTCATAGTGTCCATAAGCCTCAACGAAGAATTCGTATGACTGGCCGGGCGAGAACTGGAACCCTGATATTTCAATTAAGAGTGACTTGTTCTGCCTGAGGTCAGAAACCTGGGTTACATATCCGTAGCTGTCCTTTGTTACGGTGAGCTGATTCTTGCCGTCATATGCGAATAATACACGGGGATTGCCCATGTCTGAGATGTCGTACATGCCCGGTGCCGTAATGTTCGTGAAGCCTGATTCTTCGCGTGTCACTATGAAGTGGGTAAGTGCCGTGTGGTCAGGTATGTAGATGGCCATAGAATCTCCGTCTGTAACGGGGAAGCCTATGAGGTCGGAGACATTGGCCTTTATTTCAAGTTCGTCCTGGCCTTCGCAGATGACCTTGACCCTGGTGCCGTCCTGAGTGAAATATGCGCTTCCGTCACTGAATGGCGATTCAATGGTCACATTGTGGAATATTGTTCTTCTGTAGGTGCCGGAATCACGCATGGAAGGAAGTCCAGCAAACGTACACTCGGTCAGCGGAACGGGCTGTTCCCTTTCAATGCTGGCCTTGTTTGTCCGGACTAGTGTTACAGTACGGCGGCCGTCAGCCCTGCCAAGTTTCATTGTAACTCTTCCTGATAGTCTTGTTCCTTCCTTGAGGTCGGTCAGATTGCCTCCCAGGAAGACCGGGGCTGCTCCTGAAGCGTCTTCGAAAATGGCCATGTCAAGTTCCTTGTTCTCGGCAATTGCCGTTGCGGTGATGCCCTCAAGGCTGAAATCAATCTCCTTGCCGTCTGGCTGTCCTGACCTTAGTATGTCGGCCAGGTTCATTATAGGTTCTGCGGCAGGGTTTTCCGGAATGTCGGCCGTCATCCAGTCTTTGATGGATATCTTTGAGGCGGGAACTGTAACGGTCTTGTCTTCAGTGGAAATCTGAATGTCTTCAAACCTGTAGATTTTCCCGTTCCACTTTGCAAGGGCGGCATCGGACTGAAGTATTGTTTCCTCGCCTGTGCTGAAAGTTACCCTTGCCCTGAAAGACAGTTCCTGGGCTGGGAATATGCAACAGAATGTGTTGCTTCCAGGTTCCTTGTATGCGTTTATGAACTGTTTTGTGGTGCCTAGTGTGACTTCGCCGGTCTTGACATCGATGCGTTCGTTGGCAATTATGTTTTCAACAGTTACTATGCTGACCTCCTTGCCGCCCTTGACTGCGAGGGGAATCTGGAGAACATTCATCTGGTGTGTCAGGGTAATGTCCGTGCCGCGGTTGTCGGGCTTCATCTTCAGGAATGCTGATATGAAATCCGATGATTCCAGATTCTCCATGGAACTCTGGTCAGCCTGGACAGCTACCGCAATGGTACTTTTGCCAGTGTATCCTGAATTGTACGGCGAATAAATGAAGAAGGCCGATGACTCTGACTGGTTCTTGCCCCAGTGCAACTGGTCGGCGGTCTCCATTGTGCCGTCTGCCTTGATCTTGTATTTCAGGTTGTCGGCGTTTACTGGGAAATCAGCAATTACACCCAGCGTAATGTCTTTCACCGGGTTCATTTTTGAGAACAGGAAGAACTTCATCGACACTGGTACTCCGCTGCTCTTGCCTTTGTCATCCTGGCATCCGGCAACTGCCAGAAGCAGAATAATCTGAAGATATATGGTCAGTCTTTTCATAATCGGCAAATATATGCATTTTGCCGGAAATAGCTGCCCTTTGCAATAAAAATTTAATTAGGTGGCTGTAGCCCTGTTTCAGATAATGAAATCCATGGGTATGTCGTGCGGGTCAACTGGAATGCGCGGCAGTTTCTGGCATTCAAAGCATACTCCGGCCTTGACGGCGCCGGTCAGCTGGGGAAGAAGGCGGTCGTAGTATCCCTTGCCGCGGCCCAGCCTGTACCCGTCACGGCTGAATGCGCGGCCCGGTACTATGACCAGGTCAATTGAGCCGAGATTCATGACAGGTTCGCCCACAGGTTCGGGAATGTTGTATGATTCGCCTTCCCTGAGATCTGATTCCTTACAAAATCTCTTTATAGTCAGATTCTCTCCTTCAATGCACGGGAGATAGAACTCCTTTGATCCTGACCATCTCCTTATGAGTGGCCTTGTGTCAATCTCATCGGCCATTGGCCAGTAGGCAAGTATGCACCTGCTCTTTGTGAATATCTCGCTCTTTTCGAGCCTTTCCCATGCAGCGGCCGATTCTGCCCTCCTGGATTCGGGGGGCATGACGGCCACCATCTTCCGGATTCTTCTCCTGACATCGGCCTTATTACCCTCAGGCATGTTCTCCATGCTGTATTCACATCCACAGTAGAGCTGGTTGTAGAAGCCTTGCTCCTTTATGATTGCTGACCGTCTTTCCTGAAGTCCTCCCTGCCGCCAGTTGCGCTGCCAGAATTCAACGTCAGGGGTCCGGCTGGTTGCCCACACTCCCGCTTCCATTATCTGGGAGTGGTTCTTCCACCTGCTTGAATCAAGGGTTGAGGTAATGTCGCGCAATCCGTGCGACTGGGCGTATTGGGCGGCCCTGTTTAGTCTGAATTTAAAACATTCTGTACATCTTGTGCCGCGCTCGGGCTGGTCTTCATGACCGCGTATGTATTGTTTCCATTCATCATGGCAATACTCGTCTTCAACCATTTCCAAACCAAGCGATGCTGCGTACCTTGCACATTCATCCCGTCTTATGATGTACTCTTCGACGGGATAAATGTTGGGGTTGCAGTAGTATATGACAGGCCTGATGCCGTTGTTGACAAGGTATTCAACTATTGCACCCGAACATGGGGCACAGCATGTATGCAGCAGCACCCGGTCTGAACCGGATGGAATGTCTGGGGCAGTGCTCTTCTTCATAGCTCAGGGTGTCTGTACCTGTTCCCTATAATCAGTCTGTCAGGCAGGCATCGAGTTCCTTCTTGATGTACTCCCTGTCAAGTCCGCGTCCTATGAATACCAGTTTCTGCATGCGGTCACCGTATACGACATCCCAGTCCTGGCGGAGCACGGGATCCATCTTGAGCATGCGTGCCAGCTGGTCATCGGGCATGGTGGCATACCACTGGCCTGAATTGTTCAGGGTCATCTGCTTGCCGGCCTGTTCAAACAGGTAGCATGTATCGAACTCGGTGTCGAAATAGCAAAGTCCCTTGGTCCTGATTATTCCCTTTGGCCATTTCTTTGATATGAACCAGTCAAAGCGGTTCAGGCTGAGAGGCCTGCGGGCATAGTATACATAGGTTCCAATGCCGTATTCTTCAACCTCACCTCCGTCATGGTGATGATGGTGATGGTGGTGATGGCCGTGCTCATGCTCGTCATGCTCGTCATCGTCGTCATCGTGGTGGTGATGGTGGTGTTCATGTTCGTCGTCATCGTCGTCATCGTGGTGGTGATGGTGGTGTTCATGTTCGTCGTCATCGTCGTCATCGTGGTGGTGATGGTGTTCATGCTCGTCAGGCTCTTCATCAACTTCGTGATGCTTTTCAACTTCCTGAATCCATGTGGCCGATGTGGCTGTCTTTTCAAAGTCAAAGAGTCCGGTGTTGAGGATTGCCCCGAGGTCAACCACACCGTAGTCGCATTCTATGATCCTGGCCTTGGGCTGCAGTGCGCGGACAGTCTTGCGGATGGCGGACAGTGCCTCGGCACTGACTTCCGATGCCTTGTTAAGCAGTATGACATTGCAGAACTCAATCTGCTGGATAACAAGATTTTCCAGGTCTTCCTCATCAATGTTCTTTGCCATCAGGTTGTCTCCGCAGCCGAATTCATCCTGCAGGCGCAGGGCATCGACCACCGTGACAATGCAGTCCAGCCTTGGAATACCGTCCTTGTTGTACTTTTCATCCATCCTTGGGATAGAGCAGATGGTCTGTGCAATAGGGGCAGGCTCGCATATTCCGCTTGCCTCAATGACAATATAGTCAAACTTGCCGGTCTTTATGATGTCATGCAACTGTTCTACCAGGTCCATCTGCAGGGTGCAGCATATGCAGCCGTTCTGCAGGGCAACCAGGCTGTCGTCATTCATGCCTACCACGCCTCCCTGCTGAATCAGGCTGGCATCGATGTTCACTTCACCTATGTCATTGACTATGACTGCGAACTTTATGCCTTCGCAGTTGTTCAGTATTCGGTTTACTAAGGTAGTCTTGCCGCTGCCCAGGTAACCTGTAAGCAGCAGTACCGGTGTCTGTTTTTTCATTGTTTCAGAATGTGTAGTTAAATCCTATGTTTGTCCACAACCGGGAACCGTCATTCTTGTCAAGTGCCCTTGCTCCCTCCATTGAGAGAACCATGTTGCGGTTCATTATCAGTTTCAGTCCCATGCCGGACGTGTAGTGCATGCCGTCTTCACGGCCTGACCACAGCCTGCTTATGTTGGGGTCGGAACTATCGGCCAGTTTTTTCTGTTCTTCCAGACGGTACGCCTGGGTGGTGCGTCCTGCATCGAAGAACGGGTTCACGGCAATCTGGAAGTTCTGGTTTATGAACTTGAAGTCAATCAGCCTGAGCCTTATCTCGGTGTTCAGGAAAGCAAAACCCGTGCCAATGATGCCGTTCCTGTTGGCTCCGCGGACTGTTGTGTAGCCTCCAACGCCTTCAGTGTACATGCGGCGGTAGAAAAGGGAATTGGTGTTCGTTGCGAAATAGTAGGGTATGTCGCCCCAGAGCTTGTGCTGCAGATAGCCTCGGTAGGCAAGCACAATCCGGTCGCTGAGCAGCGGAATGAACTGGGAAAATGACAGAGTGGCGCTTATGTGGCTGTATCCGTCCCTGTCAATAATGTCAGGGGCTGCTGTCAGAGTGGCTTCGGCGTAGATGCCTCTTGTGGGGTCACTGTCAAGGTCGCGGCTGTCATACAGAAGGCTGCCCTTGAGGACCGTGACATTGCCTCCCTGCTTTTCGTTCTCCCTGATCAGTCCTGCTTGAACGTAACTCTCATAGAGCGTTGTCTGGTTGGAGTACTGGTCATATAGGCTGCGGTCAATGCTTCCGGTAGCAAAATGGTAGTACGATGCTCCTGCTCCCCATGACCAGTAGCCTGAAATGGTCTTGCTCATGCTGATTACTGTCCTGAACAGGTCACGTGACATGAAATTGTAGGCGTTCCTGTCGGTAAGCGGCGCACCGTTCACAATCCTGAAATCGGGGTCGTAGGCCGATGCATAGCCGTTGTATCCATAAAAAAGGTGAAGCGGTGAGTTAAGCCTGACGCATTCAATCATCAGTTTTCCGTCATCAATCACATTACGGAACTCTCCGTTGAAGCGCAGCGCCTTGGTTCCTTTTGTATAGGCCGATGCCTCACAGTTCATCTTGTACTTGTACTGAGGATAATCCTTTCCGTCGCCGAAATTGATGGCCTCGCAGCTGGCACCGTACTGAAATCCCATATCAGAGTCAAATGCGACTACGGGGAGCGGCAGCAGGTTCCATCCGGTCTTTACAATGTCATCTTTCGCACATGCAGGCGACGTTGCAAGCAATAAAAGTGCTCCAAGCAGGAGAATTTGTCTTTTCCTCATATCTGTCAGTTGTTGTTTTCAATCGCAAAAATAACAAAACTCTCTTCATAATTGTTACTTTTGCAACTAGGTTGCACCTTTTGGAATGTAACTTTGCAAGTCAGATTACTGGTTTTTTCTTATTGGGAACCAGGCCAAATATTGTATATGGAAGTGATAATTAAAGAGATAAAGGGAAGAAAAGCCCTCAAGGAGTTCGTGCGTTTCCCGAACCGGATGTACAAGGATAGCCAGTGGTATGCGCCACAGCTGGAAAAGGACGACCTGGATAATCTGGACAAGAATGTCAACCATGCTTTCGAGGTATGTGAATCGGCCTACTGGATGGCGTATGATGAAAACGGAAAGGCTGTCGGCCGTATTGCAGGAATAATAAACCGGGCTTATAACGAGAAGATTGGGCGCAGGCAGGCCCGTTTCGGACTGATTGATTTCATTGATGATGCCGATGTCGTGAAGGCTCTGATTGATACGGTTGAGAATTGGGCAAGGGAAAAGGGCATGACCGAAATGAACGGCCCGCTGGGATTCCTGGAATTTGACCCGTCGGGAATCCTGGTTGAAGGATTTGACCAATTGCCGACTTCGGTCGAGAAATACAACTATCCCTACTACGAGCCAAGGCTGCTGGAACAGGGCTATGTCAAGGATGTGGACTGGATTGAATCATTGGTCATGGTCCCTGACGAGGCTCCTGAAAACTATGTCAGGATATCCCGGATGGTGCTTGAAAAGTACAATCTCAGGGTGGTGAAGATGACCAGCCAGAAGCAGATCATGATGTACATTGACGGATGCATAGACCTGCTGAACCGCGCCTATGGATTCCTGCATGGATTCTCGGAACTCACTGATGGCCAGATTGATGACCTGAAGAACCATTTTGTCCCACTGATCAATCCTGAGCTTGTCGGACTTGTGGTTGACAAGGACGATAAGGTCGTAGCGTTCAATTTCTGCATGCTTTCAATGGTCCGTGCGCTCCAGAAGGCAAAGGGACACATGTTCCCGTTCGGATGGTATCACTTCCTGAAGGCAATGCGTCACAATGACCGTGCAGAAGTACTGCTGGTTGCCATTGAGGATCAGTATAGGAACAAGGGCCTGAATGCCGTCCTCTACAATGCCATGCATCCGGCGTTCATGAAGTATGGCGTAAAGGTTCTGGAAACCACCCGTGAACTTGAAAGCAACAAGAAGGTACAGAACCTGATGCATAGCTTTGAATATAAGACAGTCAAGAGGGCCCGATGCTACATAAAGCAGCTGTAAAGGTGGCTCTCCTGCCTATAAATTGAAAAATTGACCAGATATGACGAACCGGAAATTCCTTTTCCTGATGACAGCCTTGGCAGTGTTCCTGCTTGGGGCATGCAAGGGTAAAAACACAGAAGAACATCATCATGACCACGATCATGAATCTGTTGGACACCATGACCACGGATCTGCAGTACATCACGACCACGATCACGACCATGATCACGACCACGACCATGACCATGACCATGAGGAAGGAGAGGAACATTCTGATGAGATAATATTCACTCCAGCCCAGGCAGCAGCCGCAGGTCTTACAACGGAAACCGTGAAGGCCGGCAGTTTCAGTGGTGTAATGCATGTGAGTGGCAGAATTACTCCTTCAAACAGTGACGAAACAACTGTTGTCGCAGGAATGTCAGGTACGGTCCATTTCGCAAATGCCATGATGCCGGGCAAACGGCTTGCGTACAGGGCAAATATTGCTGAAATCAGGACTCAGACAGTGACTGGCTCAAGCAGCGTGGGAACAATCAAGAGGGCGTACGAGGCTGCCCTGAACAATTATGAACGCCACAAGAAACTTGCTGAAGAGCAGATAGTCTCATTGCACGAACTTGAGACGGCTCGGGTTGAATATGAATCTGCATTGGCAGAATATCAGGCCATTGAGGACGGATCAGGCGACAAGTTCTATGTTGTAGCACCTGCCGAGGGTACACTGCGTGAGACATATGTGAAGAATGGAGAGTATGTCGAGGCTGGCCAGCCTATAGCAAGAATAACGTCAAACCGTATGGTCCAGCTGCAGGCCGATGTCCCTGAGAATTTCTATGGCAGGGTACGTGACGTAGTCGCTGCGAATTTCCGCCCGTCATATACAGATAAGGTATATTCAACGAAGGAACTTGGTGTGTCATCAGTTACCATAGGCCAGGTTCCTGAGAGCGGATCGTTCTATCTGCCTGTGGTTTTCCAGATGAACGGAAGCGCTGATCTCATTCCTGGCGCATTCGCTGACATCTGGCTCCTTGAGAAGGATAGGGAAGATGTGATTTCAATCCCAACGTCATCACTGACCGAGGAACAGGGCGTTTATTTTGTATATATCAGACTTGATGAAGAGGGATACCGCAAGACCGAAGTGAAGATAGGCGCCGGCAATGGAATCCGTACCGAGATACTTTCCGGCCTTGAACCTGGCCAGGAGGTCGTGACGAACGGCGCATATCAGGTCAAGCTGGCTTCATTCAAGGGAGAGGTACCGGGACATACGCATAACCATTAATCAACAGGTACCATGCTTGACAGGATAATACGGTTCGCCCTCTCGAACAGACTGCTCATACTTATCTGTGCAGTGCTTCTGATGCTGGGCGGAATTTATACCACGCTGAATACTGATGTCGATGTGTTCCCTGACCTGAATGCGCCGACTGTGGTAATCATGACCGAAGCCGAGGGAATGGCTCCGGAAGAGGTTGAGAAACTGGTGACATTCCCGGTCGAGACGGCTGTGAATGGCGCAACTGACGTGCGTAGAGTACGCTCATCATCAACAACCGGATTTTCGGTAGTATGGGTTGAGTTTGACTGGGGCACAGACATCTATCTGGCCCGCCAGATTGTTTCAGAGAAACTTGCTGAGGTTAGTGAATCACTGCCGGAGACCGTTGGCAAGCCTACCATAGGCCCACAGTCGTCAATCCTGGGTGAGATGCTCATCATAGGCATGACTTCCGAAACCACTTCGCTGGAAGAACTGAGAACTATAGCAGACTGGTCAATCAGGCCCAGGCTGCTTTCAATGGGCGGCGTGGCCCAGGTGACGGTTATAGGCGGTGATATCCGTGAGTACCAGATTCTGCTGCAGCCTGACAAGATGGGCTATTACGGGGTCGGTCTGGACAAGGTCATTGAGGCAACTGAAAACATGAACGGCAACGCTGCCGGCGGCATTCTGTACCAGTATGGCAATGAGTACATAGTAAGTGGACTGCTCTCAACCCAGGATACCGATGCCATGGCTAAGACCGTTGTGGCACGTACCGATAACGGAATGCCCGTAACCCTTGGGCAGATTGCTGAGATAAGGACCGGTTCGAAGAGCCCGGTGCTGGGCAAAGCTTCTGTCAGGGCCCATGATGCTGTGCTTCTGACCGTGACCAAGCAGCCTGCAGCATCGACCATAGGACTCACATCAAAACTGGACGATGTGGTTCGGGAAATCCAGCAGACGCTTCCCGCTGACGTGAAGCTCCATACGGATATTTTCCGTCAGCAGAAGTTCATTGACAGTTCAATCGACAATATCTGCAAGTCACTCTATGAGGGTGGCATATTCGTGGTGATAGTACTGTTCATCTTCCTGATGAACGGCAGGACAACCCTGATTTCCCTGGTTACAATCCCATTGGCTCTGCTGGTTACCATCATTACCCTGAACCTTCTTGGCATGACCATCAACACCATGAGCATAGGCGGTATGGCCATTGCGATAGGTTCGCTGGTCGATGATGCCATTGTCGCTGTCGAGAATGTCTATAAGCGTCTGCGCCAGAACAGGCTTCTGCCCCAGCAAGAGCGCAGGAATGTGCTCCAGGTGGTATTTCAGGCCTCAAGGGAGGTGCGTCTGCCTATTCTGAACTCTACCTTTATTATTGTAGTAAGCTTTGTTCCGTTGTTCTTCCTCTCCGGTATGGAGGGACGCATGCTCAAGCCTTTAGGAATAGCATTCATAACATCGCTCTTTGCATCGACCATGGTGGCACTGACACTGACTCCGGTTCTTTGCAGCCTGCTGCTTGGCCGTGAAAGCGGGGATAGAGTCCAGAAGGAACCTATTGTAGTCCGATACCTCCAGAAGTACTATGAACGTGCGTTGGGCTGGGTGCTTGACCACACCAGGATGGTTCTCGTTCCTGTACTGGCTCTGCTGGCAGTTGCCCTGATGGTTTTCTTCTCGCTGGGCCACAGTTTCCTTCCTGAGTTCAACGAAGGCTCGTTCACAATCAACGTGAGCACTATGCCTGGTATATCTCTGGAAGAATCGGACCGCGTTGGCAGGAGAGCGGAGGAGATACTTCTGACTGTTCCGGAAATCAGGACCGTGGCACGCAAGACAGGCCGTGCAGAACTTGATGAGCATGCTTTGGGAGTGAATACATCGGAAATTGAGGCACCTTTTGAACTGATGGGCCGCCCTAAGAGTGCTGTCCTTGAGGAAATCCGTGAGAAGTTCAAGGAACTGCCCGGTGTCAATGCCGAACTGGGACAGCCTATATCGCACAGAATTGATGCCATGCTTTCTGGTACAAGGTCGAATATTGCCATCAAGCTGTTCGGCACTGACCTGAACCGCATGTATGCAATAGCCAATGAAATCAAGAAGGAAGTGGGCGAAATTGAAGGAGTTGTTGACCTGAATGTTGAGCAGCAGATTGAAAGGCCTCAGCTGCAGATTATTCCACGCCGTGAAATGATGGCCAGGTATGGTATCACTCCAAAGGAATTTGCTGACATGACCCAGATGCTTCTCTCCGGAAAGGTGGTATCGCAGGTATATGAAGGCAACAATGTGTTCGATCTGACTGTGAAGGTCGATCCTGAAATTGTGTCAACCATAGATGGTATCAGGAATATGCAGGTGGTTGTTGACGATGTCAGGATTCCGCTGGGAGAACTGGCCGAAGTCCGTTCTACTGCCGGTCCGAACACAATCAACCGTGAGAATGTAAGCCGTAAACTGGTTGTTTCGGCCAATGTGGCAGGAGGTGACCTGCAAGGAGTGGTAAAGCAGATGAAGGAGAAGATTGAAGATGAGATAGAATTGCCCGAAGGCTATCATGTGGAATTCGGCGGTCAGTTTGAGAGTGCTCAGACCGCATCGCGTATCCTTACTCTGGCATCGGTCATCTCTATTTTGGTAATCTTCCTGCTTCTGTATGCTCAGTTCCATGATGTCAGACAGTCGGCTGTGGTTCTGCTGAACCTGCCGCTTGCCCTGATTGGTGGTGTCTTTGCCATCTGGATGTCTGATGGTATTGTCAGCATTCCGGCAATCATAGGATTCATATCGCTGTTCGGCATTGCAACACGTAATGGTATGCTGCTGATAGACAGGTACAATGACTTGAGAGCATCGGGCATGGATATGAAACAGGCTGTGCTGGCTGGCTCGATGGACCGTCTGAATCCAATCCTGATGACCGCGCTCACATCGGCCCTGGCATTGGTTCCGCTGGCTCTTGGAGGTGATTTGCCCGGCAATGAAATACAGAGCCCAATGGCAAAGGTTATACTGGGTGGACTGCTGACATCAACATTGCTTAACGGCTTTATCATTCCTGTAATGTACATGATTACGGGAAAGGCAGAAAAGTCCCATGCAGAGCAGCAGAAACTGGAATTCTGATAAATGAAAAAACAATGAAAAAAATAAATATTCTACTATCCGCTCTGGTTCTGGCACTGGCTCCGTCAGTTGTGCAGGCACAGAGTAACGGTTTCAGGGAGATCCTGTCAGGAATAGTCGAGAAAAACTTGGCCCTGAAGGCAATGGACCGCCAGGTTTATGCCGAAAAACTGACCAACAGGTCCGGCAATTATCTCTCTGACCCCGAGATTGAGGTCGCCAGGCTGTGGAGCGATCCAAGCAGCAACCCAAACCGTACGGACTTTTCTGTCAGCCAGGAGATTGACCTCTCGGTCATAAGGGGAACCATGCGTCAGGTATCGGACTCCAGGAACATGCTGCTTGACCTGGAATATGTCCAGGAACGCCTGAATGTCCAGCTGGAGGCCGCCGAGGCACTGTGCCAGCTGGAGTATTGCAATGAAATGGAGACTGTCCTGACTGAAAGGATTGAACTATACACAAGAGTGGCAAACGGTTATGCCCGTCAGCTGGAAAGCGGCAATTCCGGCCGTCTTGAACTGAATAAGGCACGCTTGGTACTGGCTGGGCTTGAGAGTGACTTGCGTAAGAACAGGATAGAAAAGCAAGCCGTCCTTTCAACGTTGCGCAGCCTTAACGGTGGTGAAGAATTTAATCCTGAAGTGGGAAATCTGCAGGTGGGAGAAGTACCAGCTGATTTTGAACAGTGGTACAATCAGACCAAGGAACTCAATCCATACCTGACCTATTCACTCAAGGAAATCGATGTAATGAAGGCCGAACAGCAGGTCAGCAAGGAGGCCAACCTGCCAAAACTCAAGGTTGGATATACCAGTGAACTTGTTCCGGGTGACAAGTACCGTGGTGTATCAGTAGGGGTTGCAATTCCGGTCTGGTCGAATGCCAACAGAAGAAAGTATGCCGATGCGGCTGTCCTGTCAGCCCGAATGCATCAGGCCGATGTGGAAGTGCAGGAAAAAGAGCGCATGCTCAGCCTGTATGACCGTGCAAAAGGCCTTGACGATGTCATGACATCATACATGGAAGAACTGAATACTCTTGATAATTCTCAACTGCTGTCTAAGGCTCTGAGCGAGGGAGAGATATCATTCCTTGATTATGTTGTCGAGATGGATATGGTGTTTAATGCCATTGACGCCTCGGTCGAGATGAAGCGAGACCGCAATATGGCATTGGCTGAACTGCTGTCTATCAGCGACTTCCAATAATAGTACTATTACCTGTTATATGAAAAACACACTGATTTATCACGTACTGGCGTTCGTGATCGTTGCCATCTGGGGCGTAACATTCATATCGACAAAGATCTTGATCAGCAATGGGCTGAATCCAGCCCAGATTTTTACAATCAGGTTTCTTGTGGCGTATTTCGGGTTGGTCCTGTATTCGCTGTTGGCTGGCAATGGCTTCAAGGCAATACCTGGGACATGGAAGGATGAACTGCTGTTCCTATTTGTGGGAATCACTGGCGGTTCGCTCTATTTCATGACAGAAAATTCTGCATTAGTCAGTACGCAGGCCTGTAACGTGGCATTTATTGTCTGTTCGGCTCCGTTGCTGACAACTCTGTTCACTATGGCATTCCGCAAAGTTTCGAAAGGAGAACTGGCAAAGGGACTACAGGATGTCAGGGTAACTCCACTGCTTGTTATAGGCACCATGCTGGCATTCCTTGGAATGGGGCTTATCATTTTTGATGGTGCACAGTTCCACTTCTCCCTGAAGGGGGACCTGCTGGCATTGGGCGCCGCTGTAACATGGGGTTTGTATAGTATTGTGATGGGGCAGCTGACCTCCAGGTTCGGAGCTGTCATGGCTACCCGCAAAGTCTTTTTCTACGGTCTGGTCACTATTGTTCCTTTCATTCTTGATGGATCTATGTGTGAAGGAAACCTGACAGCATGGCCTGTTATAGGGAACCTGCTTTTCCTGGGCATTGTGGCATCACTGCTCTGCTTTGTGGGCTGGAACAAGGTTATGGCTGAAATAGGCAATGTGACTTCAACCAATTATGTCTATCTGAACCCCTTCTTCACTCTTGTGGCAGCGGTGCTGATACTGGGCGAAAGCATGTCTCTGGTGGCAGCAATCGGCTCAGCATCAATCTTCCTTGGAGTCTATCTGGCTGGGCGGAAGTAAGTCCTTTGACTCTGTCTGGAAACAATTCCATATTTTACATTCCAAATTTATCTGAATTCATGTGAATTTGCGAATGTTTGGCTGTTTTTGTAACTTTGCGCAAGCAAACACAAAACATAAATATGCAGAAAATCATCATTCTTGATTTCGGTTCACAGACCACACAGCTGATAGGTCGCAGATTGCGTGAACTGAATACCTTCTGTGAGATTCTGCCATACAACAAGTTCCCCAAAGATGACAAGGACGTGATTGGCGTGATCCTTTCCGGTTCACCATATTCTGTTCATGATCCAGAGGCGTTCAAGGTTGACCTGAGTCAGTTTGTTGGCCGTCTGCCTGTACTGGGAATCTGCTATGGCGCACAGTTCATAAGCTATGCTGGCGGTGGCAAGGTAGAAAAGGCCGACAGCCGCGAATACGGTAGGGCAAACCTCATGCAGTTCGATGCCGCCAACCCTCTGTTCAAGGGATTCAATCCTGGCAGTCAGGTATGGATGAGCCACGGAGATACAATCACAGCTATTCCTGAAGGATACAGCTGCATTGCATCGACCGCCAATGTCAAGTTTGCTGCATATGCCAGCGACAGCCAGCCGATATGGGCAGTACAGTTCCACCCAGAGGTGTTCCATTCAGTTCAGGGAACCCAGTTGCTCAGGAACTTTGCAGTTGATATTTGCGGAAGCCGTCAGGACTGGAGCGCTGATTCATTCGTTGACACAACCGTTGCAGAACTCAAGGCTCAGGTAGGCAATGACCGTGTGATTCTGGGTCTTTCAGGTGGTGTTGACTCATCAGTGGCAGCTGTGCTTCTGAACCGTGCAATCGGCAAGAACCTGACCTGCATATTCGTTGACCACGGCATGCTTCGCAAGAACGAGTTCCATGATGTAATGCATGACTATGAGTGCCTTGGCCTGAACGTAATTGGTGTTGATGCGTCAGAGAAGTTCTTTGCAGACCTTGCTGGAGTATCGGACCCAGAACAGAAGAGAAAGATTATTGGTCGCGATTTCGTTGAGGTCTTCAATGCTGAGGCAAAGAAAATTCAGGATGCTAAGTGGCTGGCACAGGGAACCATCTATCCAGATAGAATTGAATCACTCAATATTACAGGTAAGGTAATCAAGAGCCATCACAATGTGGGTGGCCTGCCTGAAGAGATGCACCTTCAGCTGTGCGAGCCTCTGAAGTGGCTCTTCAAGGATGAGGTACGCCGTGTAGGCCGAAGCCTGGGCATGCCAGAGCACCTGATTACCCGCCATCCGTTCCCGGGTCCGGGTCTTGCAGTCCGAATCCTGGGTGATATCACTCCAGAGAAGGTACGCATACTTCAGGATGCCGATGACATCTACATCCGTGGCCTGCGCGACTACAAGGTGAAGCTTTCCGGTGAGGAGGCACGCCGCGTACTGGCAGCTGGTGTTCCTGCTGACATGAAGGACGGCGAGATTGAGGTTTCACTCTACGACCAGATCTGGCAGGCCGGTACAGTCCTGCTCTCAACCGTCCGCAGCGTAGGCGTCATGGGCGATGAGCGTACATACGAACATCCGGTAGCCCTGCGTGCAGTGACTTCAACCGATGCCATGACAGCTGACTGGGCACACCTGCCATACGACTTCATGGCCAAGGTTTCAAACGAGATCATCAACAAGGTCCGTGGCGTGAACCGCGTTTGCTATGACATCTCATCAAAACCACCTGCCACAATCGAGTGGGAATAATTAACTACAGAAGAATATGAAGAACGGAAAGGGGCTTCTGGCACTTTCTCCTGCTTTTGTACTGATGGCAGTTTTCCTGTCATCAGTACTTCTTTCAGGGGATTTCTATGCTGTGCCGATAAGTGTGGCATTTGTTGTCGCAGCGGTTTATGGATTGCTTATCATGAAGGGCAAGTCCATTCAGGAACGAGTCGAGGTGTTCTCAACTGGAGCATCGGACCACGGAATCATGTACATGATATGGATATTCGTAATGGCCGGAATTTTCGCTTCGGCAGCAAAGTCCATGGGGGCTGTCGATGCAACCGTGCAGCTGACCCTGATGGCGGTGCCAAGCCGTTTCCTGCCGGCAGGCATATTCCTGGCGGCATGTTTTGTTTCGATGGCCATTGGAACCTCGGTAGGTACGGTTGTTGCCCTGGCGCCCGTAGTGACCGGATTGGCCCAGCAGACCGGCAGCAATGTGTCATGGATGGTGGCAATAGTGGTTGGCGGCGCCTTTTTCGGTGATAACCTTTCATTCATTTCCGATACAACCATCGCGGCCACCCAGAGTCAGGGCTGTGCCATGAGCGACAAGTTCAGGACCAACATACTGATAGTCCTTCCGGCCGCTCTCATTTCACTCGTAATCTACACTTTGGGCGGCAGTGGAGTTGCGCAGGCCGATGTCCCCGGTTCTGTGTCATGGTGGCTGGCAATACCTTATGTCCTGGTAATTGTCCTGGCTGTTTGGGGCATGAACGTGCTGGCAGTACTCTTGTCCGGAATAGCCGTGACCTTCTGCATGGGAATGTGCTGTGGAACTGCGTTGCTGGATATGCTGAAGGCATCGGCTGACGGTATCCAGGGCATGTGCGAACTTATTCTGATTACAATGCTGGCTGGTGGACTGATGAACATAATCAGGAACGCGGGCGGCTTTGAGTGGCTCATCCAGGCGCTAACCCGCAGGATTTCCGGCCGTCGCGGTGCTGAATCAGTCATTGCTGCGATGACCGCATTGACTAACGTATGTACCGCCAACAATACTGTTGCCATCATAACCGTTGGCGGTATAGCAAAGGATATTTCCGAGCGCTTCGGCATAGCCCCGCGCAAGACGGCCAGTATCATGGATACGTCGTCCTGTTTCGTTCAGGGACTCATTCCGTATGGAATTCAGCTTATGATGGCCGGCGGCCTGGCAGCGGTGTCACCCGTTTCCATCGTGCCATATCTCTATTACCCCATGCTCATAGGTGTCATGGTGGTACTTTCAATTCTTGTCCAGTATCCGGAGTACGATTAGTGTTACTTCCAGGCGGTTGATTTCAGGACATCGGACACCTTCTGGCTGCTTGGCTCTGATATCATAAGGAATGCATTGCAGCGTATGTCGCGGCTTGATGAACCGATGTTAATCTGATATCTGCCGCTCTCAACATCCCACTGTGACTTTGCCTCATTGAATGATGCCAGGTCAGCTATGTCAAATGTAAGCTTGACTGTCTCGCTCTTGCCAGGCTCAAGTATTGATGTCTTTGCAAATGCCTTGAGTTCCTGCTCAGGCTTGTCCATGTCAGCACCAGGAGCGTGAACGTAAAGCTGGACAACCTCCTTGCCGCTGGCCTTGCCTGTGTTTTGAACCGTTACATCGTAGGTAACAGTCTGGCCGTCCCTGTTAACGTTGCTGATACTGAAATCAAAGGTGGTGTAGCTCAGACCGTAGCCGAATGGATAGCTGACAGCCATGTCCTTCTTGTCAAACCAACGATAGCCAACATAGATCCCCTCCTTGTAGTTGGTGTAGTCCCATGTCTCAACTTCGCCGTTGGCCTTGATGTCTTCACCCATGAAAACGCTCAGGTCAAGTTCGAAGTCTTCGGAACGCGGGAAGTTCTGGCTTGATGCATGATCGGCGAAATTGTTAGGCCATGTCATTGGCAGCTTGCCTGAAGGTGAATTCTTGCCGGTCAGTACATCGGCAACTGAATTACCGCCTTCCTGGCCTGCCTGCCATGCCAGCAGTATGGCATCGGGCTGATTCTTCCATGAAGCTGTCTCAATGACGCCTCCTATGTTCAGTACAACTACAACCTTCTTGCCTGCTGCATGGAAGGCCTTGCAGACATTATCTATGAGAGCATGCTCTTCACTGCTCAGGTTGAAGTTGTCAACTGTACGGTCCAGGAACTCACCTGAAATGCGGCCAAGAGTGATTATTGCCATGTCATTTGAGCGTACAGCGCTGCCCAGCTCCTTGTCCGATGGGACAAGTTCGGCTGGCAGAGGCTGTGGCAGGAATGATGTCAGGGCGTTCTCGGCTCCCTTGTTTCTCTCCTTCTCCTCGGCAACTGCTGCCTGATAGTCCAGGTATCTCTTCTGTACATCAGCATCGGCTGTGATGCCTACATTCCTGAGTCCGTCAAGAAGTGAAACCGTATATGCGCGGTTCACGTTTCCTGAACCGGTGCCGCCTGCTATGAAGTCGTATGATGCAACGCCATAGACAGCTGCACTCTTGATTCCGCTGAGAGGCAGGGTTGCATTCCTGTTCTCAAGCAGTACCATGCCCTCGACAGCGCTCTGGCGCGTAACATCGGCATGAGCCTTGAGGTCTGGCTTGTTGCTGTATTCATAACCCTTGAATCGTGGTGTGCGGACAATGTATTCAAGAATGCGCCTTACGTTGCGGTCCAGGTCCTTCATGTCAAGTCTTCCGGACTTTGCATCGTCAATTATCTGGTGGTACTGTGAAGGACGGCCTGGCTGCAGCATGTCGTTGCCAGCGTGCATCTGGGCTGCGGCGTCCTTGCCGCCATACCAGTCAGTCATAACCATACCCTTGAATCCCCAGTCATCGCGCAGGATTGATTCGACAAGTTCCTCACTTTCAGAAGTGTAAGTACCGTTGATCTTGTTGTACGATGTCATGATTGTCCATGGATCGGACTCCTTGACGGTGATTTCAAAAGGCTTGAGGTAAATCTCGCGGATGGCGCGGGTATTGATGATGGCATTGTTGCCAGTACGGTTGGTCTCCTGGTTGTTGAAGGCGAAATGCTTGACCGATGTTCCTACGCCGTTTGACTGTACGCCGCGTACATAGGCTGCTGCGGTCTTGCCAGCCAGCAGAGGATCTTCGCTATAGTATTCAAAGTTGCGGCCGTTCAGTGGATTGCGGTGTATGTTCTCGGCCGGAGCCAGCAGTACATCGGCACCATACTCAAGGACCTCCTGGCCTATGGACTTTCCGACCTCCTCAACGAGTTCCTGGTTCCATGTGCTGGCAAGCAGTGTACCGATTGGGAAGTGGGTACAATAGTAAGTCTGTGTGTCGCCCGGACGGGTAGGGTTGATTCGAAGTCCTGCAGGTCCGTCGGCGAGTACCGTTGCCGGAATGCCCAGACGTGTGATTGAGTGTGACTGACCGGCTGCGCCAGGAACAAGTTCTGACTGTGCGCCGATTGTGGCAGAAAGGCCCTCCTCGCCAGAGTCCATGCCGACGCCAACTACAAGTGCGGCCTTCTCTTCAAGGGTCATGGCCTTGACAACCTTATCTATATTTTTCTCGTTGAGCATAATCTCTCCGTTTCCGCATGATACCAGCACCGATGCTGCCATAATAGCTGAACTGACAATAGCCTTGTTATTCATATTAAATTGTTACTGATTGTTTTCAGTGAGCAAATTTAACAAAAAAGTACAAACTTGGAATATTCTGTTACCTATGAAGTTCTTATCGGCCTGCCAGGAGGTCGGCCAGGTCATATATGAGTCGCTCGGTCTTTTCCATGCCCAGGCATGGGTCTGTTATGGACTTGCCGTATATGCATTCGCTTTCCTTCTGGGCACCGTCTACCAGGTATGATTCAATCATCAGGCCCTTTACAAGCTTGTTTATATCTTCGCTGTGGCGCATGCTGTGGAGAACTTCCTTGGAAATGCGTATCTGCTCAATGTACTTCTTGCCCGAATTTGAGTGGTTGCAGTCTATTACTACACCTGGGTTTTTCAGGTTGCTCGATGCATAAAGCTCGCTCAGGTGCGCCAGGTCCTCATAGTGGTAGTTTGGATGTGTGGTACCATGGTTGTCCACATATCCGCGCAGAATGGCATGGGTCAGCTCATTTCCCGTAGTTTCGACCTCCCAGTTGCGGAAAATGAAAGTATGGCTGCTCTGGGCTGCCTTTATTGAATTCATCATAACGGAAAGGTCGCCGCTGGTCGGATTCTTCATGCCGACAGGCACGTCAATACCGCTTGAAACCAGCCTGTGCTGCTGGTTCTCAACGCTTCGTGCACCCACTGCATTGTATGAGAGAAGGTCAGAAAGCAGCATAGAGTTTTCTGGGTAGAGCATTTCATCGGCACATGAAAGACTTGTCTCGTTTATAGCCTTGACATGAAGCTTGCGTATTGCGATCAGTCCTTTCAGCATATCGGGGTCCGATAATGGATTAGGCTGATGCAGCATGCCCTTGTAGCCGGCGCCTGTTGTGCGTGGCTTGTTGGTATAAATACGTGGGATAATCTGAATCTGATCCTTTACCTTGTCCTGGATATCCTTCATCTTGTGGATATATTCCAGCACTGCGTCTTCGCGGTCAGCCGAACAAGGGCCTATTATAAGGATGAACCGGCTTGATTCACCACAGAAAATCTTCCTGATTTCTTCATCATTGTTCTGCTTTGCCTGCAGTCCCTCTTCGGTTAGCGGGTACATTGACTTAATCTCCTTCGGATTAGGCAATGTCCTCTTGAAAATCATGTTCATTGCTTTTTATTCTTTATTTCTTGTCGAACAGGGCACGGCGGCTCGTTGACAACTTCATCATTTCCTTCATGGTGACGGTATCGCCGTCTTCAATGGCTTGCCTGAGCTTGCCGAACTGCTGTGTAAACAGGTCCATCTGTTCCAGAAGTTCGCGCTTGTTCAGAAGGAACAGCTCACTCCACATATCTTCGTTTATCCTGGCAATTCTGGTCAGGTCGCGGAATGAGTCGCCGGTATAGTCAACCAGGTGCTCGGACTCCTTGCAGGTCATCAGCGAAACGGCTATGCAGTGAGTGAGCTGGCTCAGGAATCCAATCATCTCGTCATGGTCTTCAGGCGAGAGCACTGATATCCTGGCGCAGCCAACGGCCTTGCCCAGGTCCTTGCATATTTCAATTGCCCTTTCGGAGTTCGATTCCGTTGGCGTGACAATGTAGTTTGACCCGTTGAAGATTGATGCCTTGGCGTTCTGTACGCCGTAGACCTCGCGTCCGGCCATAGGGTGGGCCCCAATGAATTCCAGGTCGGGCCTGATTATGGCCTGGACCTTGTAGACAACGCTTTGCTTGACTCCGGTGACATCGGTCAGTATGGCACCCTTCTTGATTGAATACTGATACTTTTCAATCCAATCAAGGAACACGTGTGGATAGAGTGAAAAGACTATGATATCGAATTCTCCAATGTATTCTGGCGTTGGAGTGATGGTTCCGCTCTCTATCAGTCCGTTTTCAAGCGCGTAGTCTATGGAACTCTGGCTGCGCGTTACGGCTCCCACGTGGTAACCGGCGGAGGTCAGTGCCTCGGCATAGCTTCCTCCCATCAGACCGAGTCCGACAATCAGTATCTTGTTCTCTTTCGTTAATCCCATTTTTCCCTTTTTATGTTTCAAAGACCGGGACAGGGGAGTATTCCCGCCGCCCGGTCAGTCTTTTTAAGTTTTCTGCATCGGAAAAATGATAGTCTTTCGCCCAGTCATGCAGTCACGAAAAACCGTCAGCCTTTCCGTACAGTAAGTTTCTTATTTGTTCAGGTCATCAGCGCTCTTGATGAACTTTGCAAGCTCTTCATCGGTCAGCTTGTAGTCGCTCATTTCGCCTGAGATGTACTGGTCGTAAGCGCTCATGTCAACGAAACCGTGACCTGAGAGGTTGAACAGGATGGTCTTCTGCTCACCGGTTTCCTTGCACTTGAGGGCCTCCTTGATGGTTGCAGCAATTGCGTGGCAGCTTTCCGGAGCAGGAATAATACCCTCGGTCTGTGCAAACAGTACGCCTGCCTTGAAGGTCTCGGTCTGCTCAAAGTCAACAGCCTCCATCAGGCCATCCTTCATGAGCTGTGAAAGAATTACACCAGCACCATGATAGCGCAGGCCTCCAGCGTGGATTGTTGCTGGCTTGAATGTGTGTCCTATTGTGTACATAGGAAGCAGTGGGGTCAGACCTGATTCATCACCGAAGTCATATTCGAACTTGCCGCGGGTCAGCTTCGGGCATGAAGCAGGCTCGGCTGCAATGAAGCGTGTCTTCTTGCCGTCCTTAATGTTGTGTCTCATGAAAGGATATGCAATACCGCTGAAGTTTGAACCACCGCCGAAGCATGCAATTACGATATCAGGATATTCTCCTGTCATTTCCATCTGCTTCTCAGCCTCAAGGCCGATTACGGTCTGGTGCAGGCTTACGTGGTTCAGTACAGAACCAAGTGCATACTTGCAGTTTGGAGTTGTAACAGCCAGTTCGATAGCCTCAGAAATAGCACATCCAAGTGAACCCTGGTCGTTTGGATTTGCTGTCAGGATATCCTTGCCTGCACGTGTTGACATTGAAGGTGATGGTGTGATGGCTGCACCGAAGGTCTGCATGATTGAACGGCGGTAAGGCTTCTGGTTGTAGCTGGCCTTTACCATGTATACAGCGCATTCAACGCCGAATTTCTTGGTGGCATATGAAAGAGCACCGCCCCACTGGCCGGCACCGGTTTCAGTAGTAAGGTTTGTAATGCCCTGCTCCTTGGCGTAGTAAGCCTGTGCCAGGGCTGAGTTCAGCTTGTGTGAACCTGCAGGTGATACGCTCTCATTCTTGAAGTATATGTGGGCAGGTGTTCCCAGAGCCTCTTCAAGCTCATATGCGCGTACCAGCGGAGTTGTACGGTATGAAGCATACTGTTCGCGTACGGCTTCTGGAATTGGAATCCATTCATCTGTGGTGTTGAGTTCCTGCTTGGCGCACTCTTCACAGAAGATAGGGAAGAGATCCTCGGGCTTCAGGGCCTCGCGTGTAGCCGGGTTGAGGATTGGGAGCGGCTTGTTGGGCATGACAGCCTGCATGTTGAACCAATGTGTAGGGATCTCGCTTTCCGGAAGGATAAATCTTTTCTGTCTCATAAGTTTGTGTTATTTTAAGGTATGTTTTTACATAAAAAAAAGGACCGCCCGTTATCGGACAGCCTCAAGATTGTTTGTTATTTTACAACATGCCAAAGATGTTACTGTCCGATATTTCCAGCCAGGTACCACCAATAAAAGTATGTTGCAAATGTTACGTTCATAACTGGCGCAAAAATAGGCAATGCGTTTATATTGACAAAGAATTGCCGCAACTTTTTTAGAGTAAAGTTATTGTTTAGTATCTTTGCGCGCTGAAAACACTCCCAATATCATTACCGATGAAAGAACTTGAAGAAGCAAGAGCAAGAATCAATGCCATTGACAAGGAGATGAGAAGGCTCTTCGAAGAGAGAATGCAGCAGTCATACAATGTTGCTGAATACAAGATAAAGAACGCACTGCCTGTACATGATGCTGCGCGTGAGGCTGAAATCATTGCCCGCAATTCCGAACTGATCAATAATCAGGATATCCGCGACTATTATGTTTCATTCCTCAAGGCGGTCCTGCGTGAATCGAACCGCTATCAGGCTCGCCTGCTGTACGGAATGAAGGTGGCTTACTGCGGCGTTCCGGGGGCTTTTGCGCATATTTCTGCCAAGAAGATGTTTGCCGGTGCCGAGTACATCGGGTATTCTTCCTTTGCCGATGCATACCAGGCTTGCGAGAAAGGTGATGTCGATGCATGTGTGCTCCCGGTAGAAAACAGCACCGCAGGCGATGTAGGCATGGTCATGGACCTCGTCTTTGCAGGACCTCTTTTCATAAACAGGATTGACGAGACAGAAATCGTACAGAACCTGGTTGGCATCAAGGGAGCATCAAAACATGACGTGACCAGGGTAATCAGTCATCCCCAGGCCCTGTCACAGAGCAATGAGTACATCCTCCGCAGAAAGCTTGAAACCATTGAGGCTACCAATACGGCTGTTGCAGCCAAGCAGGTTGCCGAGGCAGGTGACAAGAGCCTGGCTGCCATAGCATCGACCGAAACGGCTGAACTTTACGGCCTTGAGGTGCTCGATGCCAACGTGAATACACAGTCAGACAACAAGACCCGTTTTGCCGCATTTACCAAGAGCATGAACATGCCTGCAGCCGGCAACAGCAACAATAACCACTTCATTGTTGTCTTTACCGTTGTGAATGAGGCCGGCTCGCTTGCCAAGACCCTTAATATAATAGGTGCAAACGGTTTCAACATGCGAAACCTGCGCAGCCGTCCCATGAAGGGGGCAGACTGGAGCTACTACTTCTTTGCTGAGCTTGACGGCAATGTCAACAGCGATGAAGGACGCGACCTGCTCAGGCAGCTCAAGACCGTCTGCGGCAGCGTCAAGCTGGTAGGTACCTATACAACCGTCTGAAAAGCCGGGTCACAGAAATAGAGAAAGTCCCTTGCAGAGCTCTGCAGGGGACTTTCCTTATTATTTGACTGAGCACTCACCGGGTTCCGGCTTGCCGGAAGTGAGCAGTTGCTCATGGGAAAACAGGTTATCTCAGGTCAAAGGTGTACTGGAAACCGGCAATGAACCATGTGCCTGGCTGAGGTACGCAACCATAATCATAGTAGGTCTTGTCGAAGAGGTTGTTTGCTTCGGCAAAAACCTTGTACTGGCTTTCGGTCCACTGCAGGCGGGCATCGACTATTGAATATGGCTCGTAGTCATGTGAAACGCCGTTGGCATCGGTGTATGAACCGGTACGCTCCTGGAAACGGTAGTTAAGTCCAAGGTCCAGGTTGCGGTAAATGTTCATGTTCAGGCCTGCAACAACCTTATGGCGCAGGTATTCCAGGGTTGAGCGTGTCTGGTAGCCCTCGGTGTTGGCAACCTTGTCCTGGCTGATGTAGTTGTATGCCACATTGAATGACTTCAGGAACTTCTGTGATGAAATCAGGTAGTCCAGGTCAAGGTTGGCTGACAGTTCTGCTCCGTATGACCTGACCTCGCCGAAATTGTCGGATTCCCATACTCTCTGGTCAGCCGGCAGGTTCATGTTCATTTTCCAGTCAATCATGTTTGAATAGAGGTGGCTGTAGGCCGATGCTGTAAGCTGAATGCCGGAGTAGTTGTTGTATCGGACTCCTATTTCGTATGCTGCCAGTTCTTCGGGCTTCAGATGCTTGTCAGCCTTGTAGCCGCCCACGCTGTAGTAGAGCTCAGTTACTGACGGCAGACGCAGTGATGTGTTGTATGATGCGTACAGCTTCAGGCCGTCGGCTATGGCGTAGCTCATGTCAATGCCGGGGTAAACCTTGGTCTTGGTTCCGTTCCATGTATTTTTGACGGCTACGGCACCTGCACTCATGCTGAAATTGTCAAGTGTGACGTTGTGCTCAAGGGTGAGGCTCATGTTGGTACGGTTCAGTCCGTACTTGTACTGGCGGTCGGTGCCGGGAATGTTCTCGGGGTTGTCGAGAAGTTCACCTAAATTGCCGCTTATGACGTTCTCGTTCTTGATTTCGGCGCCGATTGACGTGTGGCCCAGGAACCAGTCAAAGTAGTTGTTGATGTTGGCGCCTATTACATCGGACTTGTGGTAGTTGAACGGAACTCCCTGAGGGTTGTTCCTGACGAGTTCGAAGCGGTCCTCGCTGTGGTTCCACCATATGCTTGGGTGAATGTGGAATTTCTCGGAGCGGTTCTGTGCCTGCAGTGCGGTGTATGTCTTGGCGGTGTGCTCAAACTGCTCATCGTACTTTGCAGAATAGAATGTGTTGCTGCCGAAATCCTTTACGCTCACGCCGGCATGCCAGTTCACAATGACGTCATCATCGGTGTGGCTGCCGCGGTAGAAGGCCTTGACTGTCTGGTAGTCAGAATTGAGGCTGCCGTTCTTGCTGCGGGTGTATCCGTCGCTGCGTGTGCCGTTGGCTGAGAGCTGGTTCTTCCAGTTGCCGCTGTTCACATTTGCGCGGAATCCGGCCGATGCGTAGCCAAAGCTTCCTGCTTCAGTGTGGACATCGGCAGAACTGTGGTCGGGTGACTTGGTCACAATGTTGATGGCGCCGATAAGTGATGACGAACCGTAAATGCGGCCGGCAGGGCCTTCAAGAACCTCTATGTGGTCTATGTCGTTTATGTCAACAGGAAAGTCAAATGAGTTGTGGCCGGTCTGTGGGTCACCTATGTTTATTCCGTCAAGCAGTATTGCAACCTGCTCGAAATTTCCTCCGCGTATTCCAACATCGGTCTGTGCTCCTATGGCTCCGCGCTGGCGCACGTCAACCGCGGCGCTGTACTTGATAATGTCATTGACCGACTGGACCGGCATGGTGCGGACCTGTTCCGATGTCATGATTCCAACAATCCTGGCCGCTTTTGCAAGCGGGGTCGGGACTCTTGATGCTGTTACCTGGATTTCGTCAGTTAGTACTGATTCCTGTTCCTGAACTGATTCAGCCCTGGCTGTCACTGTGCAGGAAAAGGCTGCGACAATGGCTGCCATGAATGATGTACGGTAATTTTTCATTTGTGTTTTGTGTTAAATGGTAAAAAACGAGTCACAAAGGTAGCATATTTAAATGTGGCTTACTATTTTTGGCAGGTTATTGGGGAAAAACTGCACAACAACAAATACAATGAGTACAAAAAAGACTATTTCAATGGCTCTCCTGGCCTATGCAGTGGCATTTCTGCCCGCCGGCGCCCAGGAGAAGGTGGAAATCAACGTAAGCTCAAAGGCTCCGTCTGGCATCATCGACGAGATGTTGTATGGACAGCTGTTTGAGCATATCTATTTCTCTGCCAACAACGGTGTATGGAACGAGATGATTTTCGAGCGCTCGTTTGAGCCGGAACAGTATCCGGGCATTCATCCGCGTGACGGCTACTTTGACGGCTGGTTCATGGATGATGACATGGTACTGCATTCACCAACACGCTATGAGCAGCCACTCAAGATTGACAGCCTGAATACATGCGACTTTGACATAACCATGGATGTGAACTGGCGCTCATACAAGCTGGCCAGACGTTCATGGAGTGGTGGACTGCTTGACATACGTTTTGCATTCCGCAACAAGCAGGACGGTTCTCCTTATTACGTGCGCATACACGATCCTTATTATGAAGGCCGCACGTTCACTCCTGCCCAGACCCAGTCACAGATCGATGCTGCCAATGAGGCCGCTGCCCGTGCAGCCCTCCAGCAGCAGAGCGCAACAGCTGACTTTTCAATCTGCGCCATGGAGGAGCGTGAGAGCGCCGGATTCGGTGGACGCCCCGGACGCCGCATGAGTACACTGACTCCTGTAGCATCGGCCCCGGCCAGCAAGCAGCAGGTAAATGAGGAGCAAAAGTGGCACAAGCTGCGCATAGCAAGCCGCGGCAGCAAGGCTACCGTATATTGGGATGACAAGGAGGTTGTAAGCTATGACGGTCTTGAGCAGGCCAGCAAGAACTACCTGACTTTCTGGGTGAACTATACCGAAGCTACGTACCGTAATATTAAGGTAACTGCCGCAGCCGATGGCAAGGTGCTGTTTGAGGGCACCCCGGGTGACGTCAAGCTGCCTCAGGTTGCACAGCAGTGGACTCCGTTCGGTGACGGAAAGTTCAACCTTGTAAAGGGCGATGCCATCAACATGGACTACTCACAGCGCATTGTTGCCGGCAAGCAGATGACAGGCGTGAGCCAGGGCCCGCAGAGCGTTGTTCCGGGCGAGACATACGTTGGTTCGATCTATGCCAAAGGCAAGGGTACGCTGGTAGTGGGCCTGCGCGATGAGAACGGTGTATGGTATGTACAGCAGTCCTTAGGCAAGGTAAGCAAGGATTGGAAGAAATATGAATTCTCAATGAATGCCGGATCAAACAGCGGTACCGGTGAATTCGTGATAGGCGTAATGCCTAAGGGTGATATCCAGGTTGACCAGGCTACCATGTCAACCCAGACAGGTCTTGACCTGGGTGGCTTCCGTCCTGACATCCTGCAGGCTGTAAAGGACCTGCACCCGACATGTCTGCGCTGGCCTGGTGGCGGCTATGTGGCACAGTACAACTGGCAGTGGGGTATAGGCCCACAGGAGAACCGCAGGCGCTGGGATCACTGGATGTGGATGGACTATGACCAGAACTGCTTTGGAACTGATGAGTTCATCAAGTTCTGCCGCGAGGTCAATTCCGAGCCTGTCATGGTTGTAAGCGTCAAGTTTGAGCGCCCTGAGGAGGAATATGAGCAGATCAAGCAGGATGCCTTGAACTGGCTTCGCTACTGCAATGCCCCGGCAACCGATGAGTGGGGTGCCAAGCGTGCCGCAAACGGACATCCTGAACCATACAACGTGAAGTACTGGGAGATTGACAACGAGATGTGGGAGATGGGTATTGACCGATATGAAAGGTGCGTGCGTGATTTTGGAACAGCCATGCGTGAGATTGACCCGTCAATCAAGATTATTGCCTGCGGCGGTTTCCCTGAGGACGAGCAGTTCATCAAGCGTTCAGGCAACTACTTTGACTACATGAGCCTGCACCATTATGAGCAGCAGGGCGGCTATGCTACAGGTCCTGCACGTCTGGGACAGCAGTATGACCGTTATGCACAGTGGTTTGCCGAGGGTCCTAACCCAAATATCAAGCTCTTCATTTCCGAGTGGAACCTGAACAGCATTGACTGGAGGACTGGTCTGTTTGCCGGCGGATTCCTGAATACCTGCGAGGTGCGTGACGTGGTTGCAATGGGTGCTGCTGCACTCTTTATACGCCGCACCGACTCACCAGACTGGAACAATGCCTTTATAAACTTTGACTACAAGGACCTGTTCGTGGCTCCGAACTATCAGGTTACAGAGCTGTGGTACAACCACTTCTCAAAGTACAGGCTTGCATTTGAGGGCGAGACCGGCAACCTGAGCGTAAGCACCACTATGGAAGAGAATGGCTCGGGCGTGATTGTCAAGCTGGTCAATCCGACTGACAATCCTATAGAACTTGTAATAAACGGTGACTGGGAAAAGGTTAGCGGAACTGACTATGAGTACTTCGCTCCGGGTTCACTGACTGTTGCCAACAGCATGGATGAAAAGAATGCCGTAGCCCTGAAGCATGCACGCGCAAGGGTAAGTGACAATAAGGTAACCCTGATAGTAGAACCGCTCTCAGCCGGTGTACTGACAATAAAGAAGTGATGGAATTTTGAGAAAGTGAGCCTGCCACAGCTGGACTGTGACAGGCTCACTTTCTTATTCCTCGAAGTCCAGGCAGACGCGCTGAACGGTGTAGGGACGGACTTTTCCGTTTGCAACGGCTACGTGCTCGGGGTGAACTGCGTAGGCCTTGAGTGCATCGGCACTCTCGAGAGTTGAGTCAAGCATGACATCGCAGTTGCTTGAATCGAGGCGTCCGTCAACGTTTACCTTTATCTCAACAAGGCCTGGAACCTTGCCCTTAAGGCCTTCCAGTCCCTCCTTGATTTCTTTTTTCACTCTGTTCTTTTCTTCTTCGCTCAATTCCGGATTCAGGGTCCAGAGTATGATGTGCTTTACCATTTTCAAATATATTAAAGGTGATTACTGATACTTTCTGATTCTTATGTCTATTCCGCTGCCCGAGAGCAGTGATACGGTCTGCTGTATGTCGGTCTGGCCATAGTGGTATGGGAACAGCACTTTCGGTATGAAGCTCCTGGCTGCAGCGGCAAGCTGTTCCGGAGTCATTGTGTACGGAAGGTTGCAGGGCAGGAATGCCACCTGAATGTTCTTGAGTTCCTTCATTTCCGGAATGTCCTCGGTATCACCGGCTATGTATATGCTGAAACCGTCGACGGTCAGAACATATCCGTTGCCATTGCCCTTGGGATGGAAATTCTGCTTTTCGGCTGAATTGTTGTATGCAGGAACTGCCTTTATTTCTATTCCGGCCACGTTCCTGGAATCGCCGTTTTTCATGGCATAGCCCTTGCCCAGTTTCTCCTGGCTGCTTGGGTTGGCAATTACAACCGTACCCTCCTTGGCAAGGTCCGATATGGCGCCTGCGTCCAGATGGTCGCCGTGTTCGTGAGTGACCAGAATTACATCGGCCTTAGGAAGAACCGTAAAGTCGGTAACAGGCTGTGCACCGCGTGTTACCGGGTCAACATATATCCATTTGTCGGCTATTTTCATACGCAGGGTTCCGTGCTTTATGCAATACATGTAGACTGGTGTGCCTTTTTCCGTCATGAAGAGGTCAACTTCTTCGAGGGTCGATGGCATGCCGGCTCCGCTCCATCCGTTGAATCCGCTGCCAAGCTCTGTCACGCTGTAGCCGTTTGCGGCAAGAATCTGCGCGGCTTTCTGGCTGCGGTTTCCGCTGCGGCAATAGACGGCAACGCTGCACTTTCCGGGAAGTGTTGACTTTACGGTATTCTCGAAGTCGGGCTTCTGGACGTCAATGTTGATAGCTCCCTCTATGTGGCCTTCGGCATATTCGGCAGCCGTACGCACGTCAAGGCGGACAACACTTGAATTGGAGATGGTCTTCTCAAATTCAGCAACATCAACTCTCTTTACGCTTGCAGTCTGCGCATTGCAGCTGCCAATCCCAAGCATAGTTCCAAGAATACCCATGAGATAAATCTTTCTGTGTTTCATTTTTAGCGTGTTTTTGCAAAAGTAATATTTATTTCCGATGTGTCCCATACACCGGCAGCAAGTCTGTGTTCCCGTACTACGGCATCAAGTCTGTGTCACGGCCGTTCAGCCCAGGAACCAGCGCTGGACCTCGGACTCCAGGTTTGGAGTAAGGATGCCCTGGCCTATGGCGCCAGCCAGTTCCTGCATGGTCCAGAACCTGCCTCCGTCCAGTTCTTCGGCCGATGGTGATACCGGTCCGTCGTATGTAACGCGGAAGGCGTAGACCAGTTCGCGCTCTACCTTGCTTTCGAATACGTACTTGCCCAGCGGTTCCACCTGGGGCAGGTTTTCAATTCCCAGTTCTTCACGTACCTCGCGCGCCATGGCCTGCGGTACGCTTTCACCGTACTCAATGTGTCCGCCGCACGCTGTGTCCCACTTGTCGGGCTGTATGGGTTTCCATGAAGGCCTGTGCTGCAGATATAGCTCACCCTTTGAGTTGAAGACGTGAACATGTACCACGGGGTGGAGTATCAGGCTCCCGTCATGGGCATGTCCGCGTGTTATGCAGCCTGTTGTGTTTCCTTCGGGGTCAACGGCCGGGAAAAGCTCGGCATTATTGTCTGCGTTCATAATTTTTAAGGTTTTTGGCACGGCAAAGATACACAAAATGTGGCCGTTATTCTCTATTTTTGCACTCCGTAAAACTGAAATACAGACAAACAGAAACAATAAAATAAGGATTATGAAAAAGGTAATAGCATCAGCACAGGCGCCGGCTGCCATCGGCCCATATTCACAGGCAATTGAACTGAACGGTACAGTCTTTGTTTCAGGACAGCTCCCGGTTGTTCCTGCAACAGGCGAAATGCCAGCCACAATTGAAGAGCAGACCCGCCAGGCACTCACCAACATTGGTGCAATCCTGAGCGAGGCCGGACTGACTTTCAATGACATTGTAAAGACCTGCGTACTTCTGGCTGACCTGGCCGATTTTGCGGCAATGAATGCGGTTTATGCAGAATTCTTCCCAGAGAGCAAGCCTGCACGCGTATGCTATCAGGTAGTCGCACTTCCCAAGGGTGCCAAGGTGGAAATCGATGCCATTGCCGGCAAGTAATTGACAAAAGGAAACATAATGCTGAAAAATATCAGAACAATCCTGGCAGCCGTTGTGTTTGCAGGTATAACGCTGCTGTTCATGGGAATAGGCCATGACTGGTGGGGATGGCTGGCCAAGCTCCAGTTCCTGCCCGCCCTGTTCCGCCTGACGGCCGGAGCAATCGGAATGAACCTTCTCGTTGTAGCAGGCATATTGCTGCTTACATTCATTTTCGGGCGTATCTACTGCTCGGTAATCTGCCCTCTCGGCATCATGCAGGACCTGGTCCTGTGGATCCGCCGCAAGATTTACCCGCTGTTCCACAAGAACCCGAAGACCGGAAAAGGCCGCAAGTTCTCACTTGAATTTACAACTGAGAACCGCATGCTCCGATACTCGGTGTTTGCCCTCTATGTAACCTGCATCATTGCGGGCATACAGGTACTGATTGCGTTCCTGGCACCATACAGCGCCTACGGCAGGATGATACGCTCGCTGGCATCACTCTGGGTTACCGGAGCCTATGAAGGTCCGGCAGCTGTCCAGACCATGTCATTGTCGGTGATTGCCATAGTTACTTTCGCCGTGATAACTGTGATCGCAGCAGTATCGGGACGCGGGTGGTGCAATTCCATCTGTCCGGTGGGAACATTCCTCAGTTTCTTCTCAAGGTTCTCGCTGTTCCGTCCAGTCATTGACAAAGATGCATGCACTGGCTGCCGCAGCTGCGAGAAGAAGTGCAGGGCCAGGTGCATTGACGTGGCAAGCCGCTCAATTGACTACAGCCGTTGCGTGGACTGTTTCGAGTGTATTGATTCATGTCCGAAACATGGCCTGAAATACAAGTTCGTAAAGCCGGGGACAATGGCTACGGCTTCATGTGCACCGTGCAAGCCGGCATCGGGACCTGTCAAGGCATCGGATTCCAGTGAGAAACAGGCACCTTCCGAGGGAAGACGCGCGTTTATACAGGGAGCTGTGCTGGCTATTGGCGCAGCAGCCGTGGGTGAAGTTAATTCATTCGCACAGGATGTCAAGCTTGACGGTGGCTTTGCCGATGTCCAGCCCAAGAAGAACCCGGAACGCGCCGAAAAGGTAGTGCCGTTCGGAGCTCGCGGTGTGAAGAATTTCTACAGCAAGTGTACTGCATGCCAGCTCTGCGTGGCAGCATGTCCTAACGGAGTACTGCGCCCTTCGACTGACCTTAAGCACCTTATGCAGCCCGAGATGGGATTTGAAAACGGCTACTGCCGCCCGGAATGTACCGCCTGTTCGCAGGTTTGCCCGGCAGGTGCCATACTGCCTGTTACAAAAGAGGAAAAGACTGCCATCCATATAGGACTTGCAACCGTAGACCTTGACCTGTGCGTGGTAAGGCGTGACAATGTTGACTGCGGCAACTGTTCGCGCCACTGTCCGGCAGGCGCTATCGTTATGGTACGCGATGAGAAGACAGGGAAGCGCATTCCTACCGTGAACGAGAGCCAGTGCATTGGATGCGGAGCGTGCGAGAACCTCTGCCCAAGCAGGCCAATCAGTGCCATACACGTTGATGGACTGAACAGACACATTACTAAAGCATGAGCGTTATGGAAAAGATAAGCAGAAGAACATTCATAAAGAGCATGGGAGCCGCATCGGCCGCTGTAGGATTGGCTGCATGCAGGCATGAGGCAGGAATCAAGGGTACTTCGACGGCTGTCGAAGGTACTGCCGAGGGTGAAATGCCCTACAGGCTCAATCACAATACCGGAGACAAGTCAAGCCTTATAGGATATGGCTGCATGCGCTGGCCTATGATACGCAGCGCCGAAGGCAAGAACGTGATTGACCAGGATGCAGTCAACGAGCTTGTAGACTATGCCATTGAACATGGCGTAAACTACTTTGATTCGGCTCCGGTCTATCTGCAGGGCCAGAGTGAAGAGGCAACTGCCAAGGCCTTGCTCAGGCATCCGCGCAGCAGCTACTACATAGCTACCAAGTGTTCCAACATGAACGCCGCTGCCGGCATGGAGTATGAGGTTGGCAAGAACATGTACCTGAAATCACTGGAGTATTATCAGACCGATGTCATTGATTACTACCTGCTGCACAATTTCGGTGACATGGCCACTTTCAAGAGGCGTTTCCTGGACTGCGGCCTTCTGGATTATTTCCTTGAGGAGAGACGGGCAGGACGCATAAGGAACCTGGGATTCTCGTTCCACGGAAACCAGGACGGCTGGGATTCACTTCGTCCGGTGCTTGAACAGTACCACTGGGATTTCGTCCAGATTCAGATGAACTACATTGACTGGTATCATGCAGGCCGCGGCAACACCAACGCCAGCTACCTGTATGAGACCCTTGACGAACTCAACATACCTATTGTCATAATGGAGCCTCTGCTGGGAGGACGTCTCAGCAATGTCCCGCAGGGCGTAAGTGCCCAGCTGAAAGAGCGTGAACCGGAGAGGTCAATCGCATCATGGGCATTCCGTTTCGTGGGCTCGTATCCAAGAGTCCTGTGTGTTCTCAGCGGAATGACATATATGGAACACCTGCAGGATAACCTGAGCACATACCTGAACTTCAAGCCTCTGACCGAAGAAGAGAAGGATTGGCTGACTGGCGAGATAGCAACCAAGATCAATGACTATCCGCTTGTGGCATGTACCGACTGCAAGTACTGCATGCCGTGTCCTTACGGCATCGACATACCGGGAATATTCACCTTCTACAACAATTCGGTAAACAGCGACTCATTCATAGTAAGCAGCACCCAGAAAGATTTCGAAAAACTGCGCAAGTCATACCTGGTAAACTACAACAGGGCTATTCCGACTGTACGCCAGGCTGACCACTGCATAAACTGCAATGAATGCGTACAGCACTGTCCGCAGCACATTCGCATTCCAAGCGAACTGCAGCGCATTGACCGCTACATAGAGTCACTCAAGCGAGAAACAATCTGATTCCAGTCACTTCCGGGATGGAATGTGACTGGACTGCGGGATGGCAGCCCAAAGGGTCTCGAACAGTTGGCGTATGCCTGCGGGGTCGTGAATGATTGCGCGCAGGCGGTCCAGCTGGGCGGCGTTGTCCGATTCGGGAATCCACAGTCTGAGATATCCGCCGGTGTCATATTTTTCGGCCATGTGGTCCATCATGCGCTGGAAATGGCCCTCCTTGTCAAGCTCGGGGTAGTGGTCCAGTCCGTACTGGATGGTGCGGCGTATTATGTCAACGGGTTCAATTGTCCTGTCGGCTTCGGCCACAATGCGTCCGTATATGCTCCGGGGTTCCTGTTTGGCCGATGCCCTGTGGTCCTGGGCAGCCTGGGCCATGGTTTCAATCTCTTCGGCTGAAAACCATTTCCGCAGATTTACGTCCTGCCGTATTATGCGCCCCGATTCAATATGGTGGACATCGCGCCCCTTGCACAGGCCAGTGTCATGGTAGGCTGCAATGGCGTAGGCCATGTCAACTGAAACAACCGTCTTCGTACCGTCACTGTTCACGTAATTGGGTGAACCGTTTATTGCTGTAGCCAGCCTTATGCTCTGCTCAATCACGGTGCGGACATGCGGAATGCCGTGCGCTGCATCGAACCCGGTGTAAAGAGGAATTATGCAGCTTTCAATGTACTCATGAAGCTCCTTGCCGGGAGTCCATTCATCATTGGGCCGGTTTCCCGATTCTGCTTTCCGTGCGGTTCCAATTATGGTGTCCGATGATTGTTTCATTACGGTTTTTTGTGGTTCTGAGGCCGAAAGTAGTGAAAAAAGACAAAAAAGTCTGCCGTTTCTTTGCATTTTGGTTGGGAATACATAATTTTGCTGACGTTATGATGACAAACAAGAATACATATTGGTGGTGGCGCCCGTTACAACTCAAATAGTCGTAATGAGGTAATGCTTCATGTGTATTCATAAACAGGATAATACAAAGCCCCGCCGTAATTACGACGGGGCTTTTTCAATATGTAAACAAATAGATATAAGATATGAGCTACCTTGTAGACAAAGATGGTTATTATGGTGAGTTCGGCGGCGCGTATGTGCCGGAGATTCTTCACAAGTGTGTTGAGGATTTGCAGAACCAGTACCTGAAGATTATTCAGGATGAGAGTTTCCAGAAGGAGTACAACCTGCTGCTGCGTGACTATGTGGGACGTCCAAGCCCGCTGTACTACGCAAACAGGCTCTCTGAGAAGTATGGCGCAAAGATTTACCTGAAGCGTGAAGACCTGAACCACACCGGAGCGCACAAGATCAACAACACTGTCGGCCAGATACTGATTGCAAAGCGCATGGGCAAGACACGCATCATTGCCGAGACCGGTGCCGGACAGCACGGCGTGGCAACTGCTACAGTGTGCGCCCTGATGAACATGAAGTGCGTAGTCTATATGGGTGCAACTGATGTGAAGCGCCAGCGTGTGAACGTTGAGAAGATGAAGATGCTGGGCGCAACTGTGGTTCCGGTTGAATCGGGCAACAAGACACTGAAGGATGCTACCAATGAGGCTATCCGCGACTGGTGCTGCAATCCATCGGACACCTTCTACATAATAGGTTCTACCGTAGGCCCGCACCCTTATCCTGACATGGTGGCACGCCTGCAGTCCGTAATCAGCAAGGAGATAAAGGAGCAGATTCTTGAGAAAGAGGGCCGTGACTATCCTGATTACCTGATTGCCTGCGTGGGCGGAGGTTCAAATGCCGGCGGTACCATATATCACTACATTGATGATGAGAAAGTGAAGATTGTCCTGGCCGAGGCTGGCGGACTGGGCGTTGACAGCGGCAAGACTGCTGCCACAATCGCGCTGGGCCAGGTGGGAATCCTGCACGGTGCCAAGAGTTATGTCATCCAGAGCGAGGATGGCCAGATTGAGGAACCGTATTCAATCAGCGCAGGACTTGACTATCCGGGCATAGGCCCTATGCACGCCAACATGGCAGCGCACAAGAGAGCACAGATTATTCCTGTGAATGATGATGAGGCCGTGGCTGCAGCTTACGAACTGACCCGCCTGGAGGGTATCATACCGGCTCTTGAGAGCGCCCATGCACTGGGAGTACTTCCAAAGATGAAGTTCAATGCCGATGACGTGGTTGTTCTTACCGTATCGGGCCGCGGAGACAAGGATATGGATACATACTTGAATTATTACAATAAGTGACATGGCAAGGTTTCAGTACAAGACAGTATCGAAGAGCATTCTGGGTGACCTGCATACGCCTGTATCGGCCTACCTGAAACTGAGGGACTCTTCAACCCAGTCGGTGCTCATGGAGAGCTCGGATTACCATACCGGCAAGGATTCACGCTCGTTCATAGCACTGGACCCGATTGCACAGGTGAGCATAGGTCACGGAATGGGACTGTGCCAGTTCCCCGATGGAAGCACTTTCCAGCACGAAATAAACCGCAGTTACCGCAGTGACGCCATAATAGGCCAGTTCATGAAGGAGTTTTCCTTTGAAGGCGACCGTGATTCCATGGCATGTCGCCAGCTGTGGGGATTCACCACTTTCAACGCAGTCCGGTACTTTGAGGACATACAGGTAAAGGATGAGACCCAGGACAAGAACGATGCTCCCGACATGCTCTACATACTTTTCCGCTATGTGATTGAATTTGACCACTTCAAGAACAGGATGTCAATTCACGAACTGGTGGGCGAGGGCGAAGCGGAGAACCTTGCAAAGATTGAGCACCTGCTGAACAGGCAGCACCAGGATGTGTACATGTTCCGTCCGGTGGGCGAAGTTTCTTCACCCCTGACCGATGAGGAGCACAAGGAGAACATACGCCGCGGCATAGCGCACTGCAAGCGCGGTGACGTGTTCCAGATAGTACTTTCTCGCAGGTTCATACAGCACTATGAGGGTGATGACTTCAAGCTGTATCGTGCCCTGAGGACCATCAACCCGTCACCATACCTTTTCTATATGGACTTTGGCGGTTACCGCATATTCGGCTCCAGCCCTGAAACCCACTGCCGCATTGAGGGCGGCAAGGCATACATTGACCCTATTGCTGGCACAACCCGCAGGACCGGCAATGACGTTGAGGATGCCCGCGGTGCCGAGTATCTGCGCAATGACCCGAAGGAGAATGCCGAGCATGTCATGCTGGTCGACTTGGCCCGCAATGACCTGAGCCGCAACTGCCATGGCGTGAAGGTTGATTTCTACAAGGAACTGCAGTACTACAGCCATGTAATTCACCTGGTCAGCCGTGTAAGCGGCACGCTTGATGAGGGCGCCAACCCTGTCAAGGCATTCATAGACACATTCCCAGCAGGAACGCTGTCGGGTGCGCCAAAGGTGCGTGCCATGCAGCTGATATCGGAATACGAACCCCATAACAGGGGTGCATACGGCGGATGCGTGGGAAGCATATCTTTTGACGGAAGCCTGAACCAGGCCATTACCATAAGGACGTTTGTAAGCCGCAATCAGGAACTCTGGTTCCAGGCAGGCGGCGGAATTGTCGCCAAGAGTGACCCAGAATATGAACTTCAGGAGGTGAACAATAAGCTGGGCGCACTCAGGAAGGCCATACTTCTGGCAGCAGAACTTTAAAAGAGAGGAGTAAGCGATATGAAAATAGCAATGATAGACAACTATGATTCCTTTACCTACAATCTGGTACATCTGGTAAGGGAACTTGGGGCCGACATTACGGTATTCCGCAATGACCAGTTTCAGCTGGAAGAACTGGAGCAGTTTGACCGCATCATGCTCTCGCCCGGACCGGGCATACCTGAAGAGGCAGGCCTGCTGCTTGACGTTATCAGGACATACTCCGGCAAGAAGCCCATTTTGGGAATCTGTCTGGGTGAGCAGGCCATAGGCCAGGTGTTCGGCGGTACGCTGGTAAACCTGAGCGATGTCTTCCACGGAGTACAGACCCCGTGCAGCATAATGGTTCAGGACTGTCTGTTTGAAGGACTTCCTTCGCAGATTCAGGTAGGCCGATACCACTCATGGGTAGTCAGTGCCGATACTCTTCCGGAATGCCTTGAGGCCACAGCCCTGAGCGACGAGGGGCAGATTATGGCACTCAGGCACAAGACATACGATGTGCGCGGCATACAGTTCCACCCTGAAAGCGTGCTTACGCCTGACGGAATGAAAATGATTGAGAACTGGCTGAATAATTGAACGGCGTGCCTGCCCGGACAGGCAGCAATACTATAAGTGAAGAGAAATAAAACGAAATAATTATGAAGGAGTATTTAAGTAGGATGATTGGCGGTGAAATACTGAGCCGCCAGGACACACACTCAATTATGCTTGGCATAGTTGACCAGAAGTACAATGATTGCCAGATTGCAGCACTGCTCATGGCACTTCAGTCACGCGGAGTTTCAGTTGATGAGCTCCTGGGATTCCGTGACGGTCTGCTTGAAACCGGCAAGTACATGAATTTTGAAGATTACAACACTCTTGATATAGTAGGAACAGGCGGTGACGGAAAGAATACCTTCAACATATCGACCTGTGCTTCATTCGTTGTTGCCGGTGCAGGCTACAAGGTTACCAAGCACGGCAACGGTGCCAGCAGCTCAGTCAGCGGCGCCAGCAATGTGCTGCAGGGACATGGCGTGCAGTTTACCGATGACCGTGACAAGCTGGTACGCTCTCTTGAAGAGGCTGGAATATGCTATTTCCACGCTCCCCTGTTTGCATACGGAATGAAGTTCGTGGGCCCGGTACGCCGTGCACTGGCCATTCCGACATGCTTCAACCTGCTGGGCCCGCTGGTTAACCCATGCCGCCCCAAGAATTCGCTGCACGGAACTGCCAACCAGGCCCAGATGCGTCTATATGTGAATGCCCACCAGAAGATTGGTGACCATTTCGGCGTTGTCTCAAGCTATGACGGCTATGACGAAATATCACTCACCAGTGGTTTCAAGCTGACCACAAATGACTTTGAGAAGGTCTTTACCCCAAAGGACCTGGGTTTCAACTATGTCAATCCGGAAGAGATTTACGGTGGCAGCACCCAGGAGGAGGCTATGAAGATTTTCGACAGCGTGCTTGACGGAACATCGACCGAGTCACAGAAGAACGTGGTTATTGCCAACGCAGCATGCGGCATTTCCGTAATAGACAGGAATATGTCAATAGCTGATTCAGTTGCCATGGCACGCGAATCTCTCGAGAGCGGTAAGGCAATGGCTGCATTCAGGAAGTATGTTGAACTGAATTCTTGATATGAAGGACATCCTGACAGAAATAACGGACCGAAAGCGTGCTGACCTGGTTGAGCTCAAGAAGGTTCTTCCGCTGGACCAGCTCATGCGTCTGGCCCTGAAGAAAGAGGAGAGTGACCGCAGCATGAGCCGCGCCCTTGCCCGCAGCAATTCCGGCATCATAGCGGAATTCAAGCGCAAGTCCCCTTCGAAGGGATGGATTCACAAGGATGCTGACCCAGCCGAGGTCATAACCATGTACCAGGCATTCGGTGCCACTGCGCTGAGCATTCTGACCGATGAGCCATACTTTGGCGGTGACCTTGATTTCATATACCGTGTAAGGGAACTCATAGAACTGCCAATCCTTAGAAAAGACTTCATCATAGACGAATACCAGCTTTACGAGGCCCGTCTTGTGGGGGCCGATGCCGTGCTGCTGATTGCTGCGTGCCTGAGCATGGAAGAGTGCAAGGCACTGATGGACAAGGCCCATGAACTGGGCATGGAGGTACTGCTTGAAACCCACAGTGAGGAGGAGATGAAGTATGCATCGCTGGGTGCCGACATGGTGGGAATAAACAACCGCAACTTGGGTACATTCCATACCGATGTGCAGAACTCGTTCCGTCTGGCAGAACTCCTGAAGAAGTCGGCCGGCGAGAGTGAGAAGATGCCTGTTCTGGTATCGGAAAGCGGAATATCGGACCCGCAGACAGTACGCGAACTGCGCCAGGTGGGATTCCGTGGCTTCCTGATGGGACAGAACTTCATGGAGAAGAGTGATCCGGGTATTGCACTGAAGGAGTTTATTGAGTCGCTATGAGGAAACTGATAAAGGTGTGCGGCATGCGTGACGCGGAAAATATCAGGAGCATCAGTGCTCTTGACATTGACCTGATGGGATTCATATTCTATCCGCCGTCATCAAGGTGCGTTACGGAATTGCCTTCGTTCATGCCTTCGGCCCAGAAAAGGGTGGGGGTATTCGTGAATGCGGGAATTGATGAAATAGCCAGCCGCCATGCACAGTTCCATTTTGATTATATACAGCTTCACGGAAAGGAGTCGCCGGACTTGTGCAGGGAACTGCGCAGTATGGGACTTGGCGTAATAAAGGCTTTCAGCCTGAAGGGAGAAGAGGATGTTGAACGCACGGCCGCATACGAAGGCGCATGTGATTACTTCCTGTTTGACACCCCGACCAAGCTGGTTGGCGGTTCGGGTGAACAGTTTGACTGGACCCTGCTGGACGCATACAAGGGCCGTACCCCGTTCCTGCTGAGCGGCGGAATAGGCCCTGATTCGGTGGAGAAACTGAAAGCGTTCAGCCACCCCATGCTTGCCGGCTATGACATAAACAGCCGCTTTGAAACCGCACCGGCGCTGAAGAATGTCCAGGCAGTTCAGAATTTCATTGATTCTGTTTTTGCCATATGCCCTTTCGGGGGCTCCGCTTCGCTCCGTCCCACCACTGCTTCGCAGCGGTCCCCCCGCCCATCTCGCGGCGGGTAGCGAGACCCCTCAAGGGATATGTGCAAAAACAAAATGAACGATAAAATACTATAATATGAATAGAATAGACCGACTTTTTGCAGGCAACCCCAAAGACCTGCTCTCAATTTACTTCTGCGCCGGAGCCCCGACACTTGACGGAACTGCGCAGGTCATAAGGAGTCTTGCCGCCAATGGCGTGAATATGATTGAAATAGGAATTCCGTTCAGTGACCCTATGGCCGATGGTCCTGTCATTCAGGATGCCGCTACCAAGGCACTGCGCAACGGCATGAACCTGAAACTGCTGTTCCAGCAGCTTGAGGGCATACGTGCCGATGTTGATATTCCGCTGGTCATGATGGGCTACCTGAACCCGGTATTCCGCTATGGATTTGAGAACTTCTGTGCATCATGTGCCAAGGTGGGCATTGACGGAATAATCATTCCTGACCTACCATTCAAGGACTACATGGAACAGTACAAGGCCATTGCTGACAAGTATGACATAAGAATGATCATGCTCATTACCCCGGAAACCAGCGAAGAGCGAATCCGTCTGATTGACCAGCATACCAGCGGATTCCTGTACATGGTATCATCGGCCTCAACTACGGGTGCACAGAAGGACTTCAACCAGGCAAAGATGGAGTATTTCCACAGGATTGCTGCCATGAACCTGCGCATACCGCGTATGGTAGGCTTCGGCATAAGCAATGAGAAGACTTTCCGCGCAGCCTGTGACAATGCTGCCGGTGGTATTATAGGAAGCCGATTCGTTACATTGCTCGACAATTATTGCGGTGATGCTGACAAGGCCATAAAGGAACTGAGGTCAGACATCGGACTCTGATTGGTTAGACAGACAGTTGCAAGTCGGGTTGCTGCACATGGTTTTATAAAGTGTGCAGTGATTCGACTTTTTTAAATATCATGTAGACTAATGTGTAGTAAATTTGCGCCTGAAATGGATAGACAGATAACTACACTTAGGGAACTTTTCCTTGATTCAACGGAGAGGTTCGCGCAGGAGAAGCTTTCTTGGCAGACTGACGGCAAGCAGTCATACACATACGCTTCGTTCAGGACAGCTTGCGAATTGCTCTCTGAAACGATGACCCAGGCTGGCATTGGTTCGGGCAAGAAGGTTGCAATCTTATCACAGAGTATGCCAAACTGGACATTGGCAATGTTCTCCATAGTAGCTTACGGCAGGGTGGCCATTCCGCTTCTTCCCGATTTTACTGAGAACGAAGTCACCAATGTGCTTTCCCATTCAGAGGCGAATGCAATATTCGTGAGCCGCAAGCTCATGTCAAAGCTCTCGCAGGAGTGCATGGACAGGCTGGACATGATTATTGACATTGAGACGCTTCAGCCAATCAAGATGCCCGAAGTCATACGCGAGGAGGATTGCCGCACCAGCGAACCTAAGGCCGATGACCTGGCAACCATTATCTATACATCGGGCACGACGGGCAGCGCAAAGGGCGTTATGCTGAGCCACAGGAACTTTTGTGCCAACCTGGTGATTGGTGAGCATTACCACCGTATTGGGGTGGGCGATGTGCTGCTGTCAGTACTGCCTATGGCACATACATACGAACTCAGTCTGGGAGCCTTCTATCCGTTCTATTCAGGTTCGGCCGTATGCTATATGTCAAAGCTGCCTACACCGTCCATCCTTCTCTCGGTCATGAAGAAGGAGAGACCTACGGCCATACTGACAGTGCCGCTGATTATCGAGAAGATATACAAGTCAAGCATAATGCCCCTGATTGTCAAGAACAGGGTGCTGAAGTGGATGTACAGGCACATGCACAACCTGACCTGCAGGATAATTGGACGCAGGCTCATTTCAATGTTCGGCGGTCGCCTGAAGTTCTTCGGAATAGGCGGTGCCAAGCTGAATCCCGATGTTGAGGCTTTCCTCAAGAAGGCGCATTTCCCGTACTACATTGGCTACGGACTGACAGAGTGTGCTCCACTGCTCATACTCTCCAAGTGGCACAGTACGGTTCCTGGCGCCATAGGTTATCCGGGCAAGGGAGTTTCAATCCGCCTTGATGATGCCGATCCTGTTACCGGAATAGGTGAAATAGTTGCAAAGGGTGACAACATAATGCTTGGTTATTACAAGGATGAAGAGAGGACCAAGTTGGCCTTTACCGAAGACGGATGGTTCCGTACCAATGACCTGGCGCAGGCCGATGAGACCGGACGCTATTTCATAAAGGGCCGCCTGAACAACATGATTTTGGGTGCATCGGGCGAAAATATCTATCCGGAAGAGATTGAAAAGGTAATCAATGACTTCGCCGGTGTGAATGAATCACTTGTGATGGAGCGTGAAGGTCACCTGCTGGCACTGGTAAACTTCAATGAGGATGTGTTTGACTGGACCATGATTGATGACGAGTCATTCATTCACAAGATTGAGGAACGGAAGAAGGAACTGACGGAGTTCGTGAACCGGAGGGTTAACAAGAATTCCCAAATCAAGATTGTGGGTGTAATGAGGGAACCTTTCGAAAAAACGGCGACCAAGAAAATCAGAAGATTCATCTATAAAGACAAGAAGCCCGATGCATGACCGGGCTTCTTTTTTTATTTCTTGCGTCCTGATTTCTTCAGGGCTTCGGCTATGATCCACTGAAGCTGGCCGTTGACTGAGCGGAATTCATCGGCCGCCCAAGCCTCTACTGCATTCATTGTGTCAGAATCAATGCGAAGTATGAATGATTTGGTTTTTTCTTTCTTTTCAGCCATTTGCAATGTTGTGGATGCTTGGAGTAACAGACTTGTTTCCAGTGTTGTAGAAAGGTCAGTCAGATTAATGATTCAGGGTACCTGAATTGATGACCGGCTGGGCTGGCTCATCGGCACAGAGTACAACCAGCAGGTTGCTTACCATAGCAGCCTTCTTCTCTTCATCGAGCTCTACAACGCCCTCTTCAGAAAGCTTGTCCAAAGCCATCTTGACCATTGAAACCGCACCGTCAACAATCTTCTCACGGGCAGTAATGATTGCAGCAGCCTGCTGTCTGCGAAGCATCACGGCAGCAATCTCAGGTGCATACGCCAGATAGTTGATACGGGCTTCAATAACTTCGAGGCCGGCCATGGCAAGGCGCTCGTTCAGCTTGTTGGTCAGGACTTCGTTGATTTCGGCGGCACCGCTGCGAAGGGTTATGCTCTCTTCGGTCTTGGTGTCTTCATTGTCATAGGCATACATGCCGGCAACTTCACGCAGGGCAGAATCGCTCTGGACTGCAACGAACTTTTCGAACTTGTTCATTCGTGCGCTGGCAGCGTTGCCTACCTGGTTGCCGCCTGCTACTTCGGTGTCAATATCAAATATTGCCTTGTAGGTATCCTTCAGTCTCCATACTACAACAAGACCAATGAGGATAGGATTACCAGTCTTGTCATTGACCTTGATTGGGTCAGCATTGAGGTTGCGTGCACGCAGTGATACGTTCTTGCGGGTCATGAACGGGTTAATCCAGTAGAAACCGGTCTTGCGGAATGTTCCTACGTACTTTCCGAAGAAGGTAAGCACCTTGGCTTCGTTCGGCTCAAGCTTGGCAAAGCCGCTGCTGAAGATGATGGCGGCAATGAGTGAAATTGGAATCATTATGCCTGACCACATGGTTTCATTGCTTGCGGTCTGAATAATCATGGAGACAACAAGCGCCCACAGCAGTATGTCTATGGCAATCATGAGAAATCCGTTCAGGTAACCTCCGCGGTACTCTACTTCCCTTGATGAGGCGGTGTTGATGTTTTCTTTCATAGTCGTAATGTCTATTAGTTTATGATGATATCAAATTGATATCACAAAGATATATGTTTGCTTTTCTGCTGCAAACTTTCCGGGCATTTTTTTTCAAAGTGATGCACATGCGTTCCTGCACGAGCGCTATCTTTGTGTTTTAACAAAGGTGTACTCTGAGTATCATACTAGATAATGCCTTTGTGTGGCAATTACGTAAATGGGAAAACTATTCGAAGAACTAAGCAAGGACTACAGGCTCAAGGAGGGCCTGAAGACCTGTATAAACTGCGGTACATGTACCGCCATATGCCCTGCGGCTGAGTTTTACCGCTATGATCCGCGAAAGATCATTGATACGGTTCAGCGCAAGGATGATGAAGAGATTGAGCAATTACTGAAGAGCAATACCATTTGGTACTGCGGCGAGTGCATGTCATGCATGACGCGCTGTCCGCGCAAGAACGCGGTGGGAATGGTCATTATGGCTCTGAGGAACCTTTCAACCAAGCTGGGTTATTTCACCTGTTCGGAGAAGGGGCGCCAGCTGTACCCGCTTTCGCATGCGCTTAACGGCAACATCCTGAAGTACGGCTATTGCATTCATCCGGAGTCGTTCCGTATGGAAGATCATCCGGAGGCAGGACCGGTCTATGAGTGGCACCTGCAGCACAAGGAAGATTCATACGCCCGTCTTGGCGCCAATTACATGCAGCCGGGGCCGGGTTGCCTCAGGAAGATTTCCCAGCAGGACCTGGATGAACTGAAGGCAATATATGATGTCACTGGCGGTACCGAGAGAATGGAAATCATTGACAGGTATTCCGAGCAGCAGGCCGCTTCAATGGGTATGACACCCGAAGAGTACATGAAGCACACTTTCGAATATTGTTCACCGGGACATTTCAATTCAGAGGAAGAATGAACAGACTAAAAGAAGAGAAATCAGCAATATGATATATCAGGGTAAGCAGAAGATATGGTCGGATTATCAGAAGGAGATTCCCGATGACCACTGGTTCTATGCCAGGAGTTGCATAAGACAGAACTTTTTTCCTGCATCGGAAACCTATTTCCTGAAGATAGGAAGGGAGATGCTGGGCAAGGATATATGTGATAATGAGCACCATACGACTTGTGGAGGCATATCGTACCACAGTGATACCATTCCGCAGGAGACTGCCATGACGATTGTGGCACGCCAGTTTGCCATTATGACTGAATGCGGGTATAAGAACATTGTGCCGTCATGCATAACCTCATTCGGCAATTATACCGAGATTCTTGAGACCTGGAGGGAGTTCCCCGAGCTTGAGGCCAAGATACGTGACATGCTTTGGCGTTCATGCCGCAAGGAGTTTGAGAAGCCCGAGTATGTGGCACATGCAAGTGATGTCATGTACAAGTGGAAGAATGAGATTGCCGAGAGGGCTAAGTTCCACTTGATTGACAAGAATACCGGCATGCCGCTGAAGGTGGTTGAACATATTGGCTGCCACTATTCCAAGATGTTCCCGCACAAGGGTCTGGGCGGTGCCGAGTATCCGTGCGTACTCAGCGGAATGGTCAATTCGTGGGGTGGTGAGATGGTTGATTATCCGGAACGTCGCCACTGCTGCGGTTTCGGATTCCGCCAGTATCTGGTCAAGGCAAACCGTGGCTATTCCATATCGAACACCCACAAGAAGTTTGAATCGATGGAACCATACCAGCCTGACATGATTATTACGAACTGCCCCGGATGTCCGTATTTCCTGGACAGGTGGCAGTATGTGATTTCGGAAATGGAGGGCAAGACCTACGGCAAGGACGGATTCGGAATACCGGTGTTTACTTATGAAGAGGTGGCAGGACTGGTGCTGGGAGTTGATCCGTGGGACCTGGGACTGCAGCTGCACCAGGTTGCCGTAGAGCCTCTGCTTGACAAGATTGGCATTGAGTATGACCCGAAAGCCAAGTACAAGGGCCTGAACGAGAAGGATATAATGAGGCCGGGCCTGCCCACTAACATGCGTTGTTTCTGACGGCGTGGATTGTTTTTATTTTTAACTGGTAAGAAATGAAGGAAAATATATTGGTTGTTGGCGGTGGCGTGGCCGGTCTTGAAGCTGCAAGGCAGCTGAAGGTGCTGGGCTATGCTCCGATTATTGTTGAGAAGGAGGACCATTTGGGCGGACATGTTGCCGGCTGGCACAGGCTTTTTCCCGATATGGCCGATGCACAGGGCATTGTTGCTGACATGATAAAGGGCGTTCAGGACTGCAATGTGTTTCTTGAAACGACAGTCGAGGCTGCCAACAAGCTGGGAAAGAACTATATTGTGAATCTGTCCAACGGCGTGATTGTCAGAACCAAGGCCATACTGATGACCACTGGTTTCCATCTGTTCGATGCTCACCGCAAGGAGGAGTACGGATATGGCATATACAATCAGGTAATGACTAATGCCGACCTGGAGAAATGGTTCAGGACTGGATCGGACCAGAGAATCAGTTTCCAGAAAATCAACAAGATAGGTTTCGTGCATTGCGTGGGTTCGCGCGATGTAAAGGCCGGCAATTCGCAGTGCTCGAAGGTGTGTTGCGTGACGGCAATCAAGCAGGCTATTGAGATGAAGCAGGAGTTCCCCGATGCCGAGATTTACTGTTTCTACATGGACCTGCGACTGTTTGGCAAGAAGTATGAAGACTTCTACATTCAGGCTCAGCGTGACTGCGGCATTCATTTCATAAGGGGACGTGTTTCGGAAGTGAGCGAAAATATTGACGGAAAGGTAATTGTGAAGGCTGAAGATACGCTCAACGGCAAGCCCATGAAGGTGACTCTGGACCTGCTGGTACTGATGAGCGGAATGGTGTGCAACAGTGACCTGAGTCCGGTTACCCAGGCTCTCAAGCTGAAGACCGATTCCGATGGCTTCCTCATGAGCAGGGACAATGTATGCAATATTGTGGAATCTAACAGGAAGGGAATATGGTACGCAGGTGCATGCACCGGTACCAAGACTGTACCTGAGACCATTTCCGAGGCCCGCGCTGCAGCATTGTCAATCCATAACTATCTCAACGAATAAGGATATGGATTTCGGTTTCAAGTTGGCGCCGTCATCGGCCATGAATCTGGATAATGTTGACCTGACCCTGTACAGGAAACTGGTTGAACTGGAGCCCGATGCCCGTATCTGCATGGCATGCGGCAGTTGCAGTGCTACCTGTACGGCAAGCCGCTTCTCGGGTATGAGCGTGCGTCAGGTCCTGATGGATATTCAGCGGGGCAGGGAAAAGCAGGCTGCAGCCAAGCTGGGCAACTGCATGCTTTGCGGCAAATGCTCGATGGTCTGTCCGCGCGGCATTAATACTAGGCATTTAATCCTGTCGCTGTGCAGGGTATATGGAGAGGAGGCAAGCAGATGAGAGAGAGAATACCTGCCGGATTTCATCCGTTCGTACTGCCGTTCCTGATTGGAATGGGCTTTGTACTGCTGTACTGCATTATTGGCATGGTGCGGGTTTTCTTGCAGTTGCCGGCCGATGACAGGAAAAAGTTCCTGCGCTCATTGGTTACGCCGTCAATAATAGTCAAGAATTTAAAGGATATATTCCTGAACTGCCTGATTCACGTGAAGCTGTGGCAGCGCAACAAGGTGCTGGGATTCATGCATTCAAGCATTGCCTTTGGCTGGTTCATGCTGATTCTGCTGGGACATCTTGAGGTAATGTTCTTCCTGCCGGGAAGGCTACGCACCTTCTATTATCCGATTTTCTTCAATTTCTTTGTGGCTGAGGACAATGCGACCATCGGAGGAAAGGTTTTCTTCTTCCTGATGGATTTCTTCCTGGCGCTGGTGCTGGCGGGCATTATCCTGGCGGTCATAAAGAGAGTCTATTCCCGCCTGTTCGGCATGAGGCGTACCACCAGGCTGAGCTTTCTGGACAGGGTGGGGCTCTACTCGCTGTGGGCCATTTTCCCACTGCGCCTGCTGGCTGAAGGTTTTACAGCCCACATTTCGGGTGGCAGTTTCCTGACAATCCCTCTGAATTCGGTTGCCAGGTTCTTCATGGGAAATGAACTGAACATGCTGCCAACATGGTGGGCCTATTCAATTGCGCTGTGCGTGTTCATGTGCGTTCTTCCGTTCACCCGATACATGCATATTCCGGCCGAAATGCTGCTCATACCCATGCGCAATGCCGGTCTGAAGGTGAAGCATGCCCGAAAGGGTTATGCCAAGGCAATGGTATTTTCATGCCCTGGCTGCGGCGTGTGCATTGATGCCTGTCCCATGAGTGTCCGCAAGGCCGATAACAAGAATGCCACAGTCTATCTGAACCGTCAGATACGCCGCCGCAACGAGGAGCGTATAGAGGAAATCAGTGACCGTTGCCTATTGTGCGGCAAGTGCTCGCAGTTGTGCCAGATTGGAATTGATGCCTCGAACATAAGGATAGCGCAGCGCTCACACCGCAAGTATGGCCTGAGTCCCGACTACAGCAATATTGACGTGAATGCATTGGCTGCCGGTGGTGCTGAAGAGAAGGCTGGACGCGTGCTCTATTTTGCGGGGTGCATGACTCAGCTTACTCCGAGAATTGGCAAGGCAATGGAATCAGTATTGAAGAAGGCTGGCGTTGATTATCAGTTCCTTGACAAGGACGGAGGACTGTGCTGCGGTCGCCCGTTGCTGACCGCCGGACGTACGCAACAGGCTCATCAGCTTATCGAGAAGAATACGGAACTCATCATGAAGAGCGGGTGTGACACGCTTTTGCTGAGCTGTCCTATATGCTACAAGATATTCCGTGACCTGTATCACCTTGACGGGGTGAGGGTGGTTCATCACACTGAGTATTTCAATGAACTGGTCAAAAACGGAAAACTCAGGATTGAGTCCGATTCTAGTTCTATGGTATATCATGATCCATGCGAACTGGGTCGAGGAACCGGCATTTATGAAGAACCGCGTGAACTGCTGAGCGGTGCCGGCAAACTGGTTGAAGCGGGGAAGAGCGCCGAAGAAAGCATCTGCTGTGGTGGCAGCCTGGGCTCGCTCACAATGAAGTTCGCTGAACGCGAGGCTCTAACGCGCAATGCCCTGAAGAACCTGACCGTCAATGCCCCTGACCGCATTGCAACTGCATGTCCTTTGTGCCTGGCTACATTCAGCCGCTACTCAGACCGTCCGGTCGAAGATGTCGCTGAAATCATAGACCGCCAGTCGAAGTGATAGCAGTGTGCGTAAATGCCCTTTTGTGCACACGAAATAGACAGACGCGAAAAACAACGTCCACGGAATCTGAATTCCGTGGACGTTTCATTTGTTGTTATGTGTACGTGATTTCTTTGGTCACGCAGACTTATGCCTCCTTCTCTTTTGGCAGAACCAGGTTCAGGATGACTGCCAGCAGGAATACTACTGCTACGCAGTTGTCGGCGAAGACAGACTTGATGGTATCGGAGAAGATGTCAAACATGCCGGTGGCCTGTGTGAATCCAAGTCCGATGCTCAGTGAGAGTGATGCAATAATCATGTTGCGCTGGCCAAAGCCGCACTTTGAAATCATGTTGAAGCCGGCAAACAGGATTGAGCCGAACATCATGATGGTGCAACCGCCAAGAACTGCCTGTGGGATGGTTGTCAGAATTACTCCGATGGCAGGGAAAAGACCTGCAATGACCATGATCACGGCACCTGTACCGATTGCGAATCGGTTTACAACCTTGGTCATGGCAGCGAGTCCTACATTCTGGCTGAAGCTGGTGATTGGGGTACAACCGCAAACACCGGCAAGCGTGCTGATGAAGCCGTCACATGCAATTGAACCCTGAAGTTCCTTCTCTGCGATAGGGCGTCCAAGTGCTGATGAACAGAGGGCCGATGTATCGCCAATGGTTTCAGTTGCCGATACCAGGAAGATGGCGACTACTGAAAGTATTGCACCCAGGTGGAACTCGGGCTTGAAAGGCAGGAACTTAGGCAGTGATACAATGCCGCATCCGTTCAGGCCGGAAAAATCGACCATACCCATGCAGAGTGCTACTACATAGCCTATTACGAGACCGCAGAGTACTGAAATAGAACGCAGGTAACCCTTTGCGAATACCTGGAATCCAAGACATGCAAGCAGGGTAATGGAACCTACAATCCAGTTCTGGGCTGAACCGAAATCATCGGCCCCCTGACCGCCGGCAAATGAGTTTGCACCTACAGTCAGCAGTGAGAAACCGATGGCGATAACCACGGTGGCAGCTACGATAGGGGAAATGATCTTGATCCAGTACTTTGCAAAAAGACCCAGAAGACCCTCAACGATACCGCCTATGATGATGGCGCCCATGAGGGTTCCCATGCCCTGGCTGGTTCCGATGGCAATAGCTAGTGAAAGGAATGTAAAGCTGATACCCATTACGATAGGAAGTCTTGAACCGATTTTCCATACAGGGTAGAGCTGAATGAGAGTGCCAATACCGGCAATGATCATGGCGTTCTGCACCAGTCTGGCAGAAAGTCCGCCGTCAATTCCTACTACACCTGCCAGAATGATGATAGGTGTGATGTTTGATACGAACATGGCCAGCACGTGCTGGAGTCCGAACGGGATGGCCTGGCCAAGAGGCACTGTGCCATCAAGCTTGTAGATGTTTTCTGAGTTGCTCATATAAAAATGTGTTGGTTGTTGCTCTTTGCAAGAAACAGAATGCGGAAGTATTACTGCTGCCGGAACTTGATTGAACGAGGGTTGGCGCTCATTTCGTCAACAATGGCAATTGACTCAAGCTGATAGCCTTTTGAGCGGATAAGTTCGCCGCCTTCCTGAACGCCCTTTTCTACGGCAATGCCTATGCCGACAACTTCGGCACCGGCCTGATTGATAAGGTCGGTCAGTGCAAGCATGGCTGCGCCCTGGGCCATAAAGTCATCAACTATCAGTACCTTGTCACTGGATGAAAGGTACTTCTTTGAAACGAATACCTGATTCATCTGCTTGTGGGTGAATGAATAGGCCTGTGATGTGTACTTGTCATCATCGACATTCACACTGTGCGACTTCTTTGCAAACAGTACAGGGACATTGCCGAAATACTTGGCCGTGGTGCATGCTATGGCAATTCCGCTGGCTTCGATGGTAAGAATCTTGGTTACCTCCTTGCCTGCGAAACGGCGCTTGAATTCCTGCGCAATCTGGTCCATTATGTTCATGTCAATCAGATGGTTCAGGAAATTATCCACTTTAAGGATATTGCCCTCCCTGACGATGCCGTCAGCCAGAATTTTCTCTTCTAGAAAGTTCATTTGTGTATTGTGTTTTGTTGTTTGGCTGTAAATAGGATCACTCAGGAGCAAAGATAGTTATTTGTCAGAACGGTTATCGTCTTACTATAATAAAATTGTCGGTCATAGTGAATGTTCGCTCAACGTCTTTAGTGTGCAGTGTGTAGGTCTTGCCCTTCTGGAGTTCGGGACATGTAACCATTGATGCGCTTGAACGGAACGTGAAGGTCGGTTCTACCGTGAATATGACCTTGCTGCCATCGAGCAGTTCAATCTTTTCGCCTTTTGTTATGTTCAGTCCCAGGATAAGTACTGATGGCAGGGAAAACTGCCAGCCCTGCAAATAGAATCAGGGCGTGCCTGCAGTTCCTGGACTTTCTGGATGAGTGATTCATGCAATAAGTTATTTGGTAACCTTATATATAGCCGGTGCGGAAAAAAGTTAGTTCCTGGCAAGATATCCAAAGGAAAACGAAAGAAACGGGGAGTTGTCAATGACTTATGACAACTCCCCGGATTATAAGAGGTTCAGTAAAGAGTTACTTTTCTTTTGACAGCACCATGATGGTGTCATTCTTTGCGTTGAGAATGTATGCGTTGTCACCTTTGACCTTGATTGATGCGGTTGTGTTGATGGCATTGGTCACTGCATCTTCAACATCCATGCTGGCTCCCATCATCTTGGTCATGCCAATGTATGAGAGTGTAAGTTTTTCACCCTTGAGGGCATATTCACCGCTGAAAACGTTCACGCTTGCACATCCGTTAACCTTGCCATCCTTGTCGAAGATGATGTAAGTAGGTCTTTCTGCTGTCTGGGTGCTTACGCCCATGGCTTTTTCAATATTCCATTTTCCTGTTATGTCCATGTCTTTGGCATTTTTCTGTCCTGTGCAACCAATAAGTGAGATGGCGCAGGCTGCTGCTAACAATATTTTTTTCATAAGAGTAGGTATTTGGATAGTTAATACTGTTTAATAATAATATGTGTGTAACAGCACAAAGTTAAGAAAAAAAAAGATTGTATCAACGGAACCGTTGCTCATTGCACACAAATGGGGAATGTGTGACTGCTACTGTGTTCAAATATGGGGGGCTGTGGTCGGCTTAATCATATAAAAACACTATCTTTGCCCCCAATATGCATATTTGATAAACTATTAAAAGAAAACACAATATGGAACACTTTTTGAATGCGCTTGAAAAGACTGTCCGTGAGAATTGGAACAGTGCGGCATTGGGAAATTTCAGAGGAAAGGAATGGACCTTTGGCGGTATGGCCGAGCAGGCTGTTAAAATGCAGATCATGTTTGAGGCTTGTGGCGTTCAGCCAGGTGATAAGGTAACACTGTATGCTGCCAATTCTGCCCAGTGGGCAATCTCTTTTCTGTCAATCTGTACATATCGTGCGGTTGTAGTACCTCTGCTTTCAGAATTCCGTCCGGCCGATGGAACCCAGCTTGTCAACCATTCAGACAGCAAGGTCCTTATGGCTGACAAGGACACACTTGGGAAGCTGAACATTGAGGAAATGCCTCAGATAAGGGCTGCTTTCTGTATAGATGACTTTTCTTTGTGGTGCACCAGTGATGAGAGCATCAAGCAGGCTTATGCTGATATTGAGGCTACATTCAAGGAGAAGTATCCAAACGGATTATCAGCATCAGACATCAAGTACCCGACAGACAACTGGAAGGATGTTGCAGTAATCAACTACACTTCGGGTACGACGAGTGCGCCAAAGGGCGTAATGCTGACATTTGAGAACCTGAGCACTTCAGTTGACTTCGCTACACGCCATATCCCATGCAGCAGCAAGGACAAGATTGTATCTATGTTGCCAATGGGACATATCTACGGCATGGTTATTGAGTTCCTGTATCCGCTGAGCAATGGCGTGCATGTAACCTATCTGGGCAAGGCTCCGGCTGCATCGACCCTGCTGGCTGCTGTGGCTGAGGTTAAGCCATACATTGTAATTACTGTTCCATTGGTAATGGAGAAGGTTTACAAGAACAAGATCAAGCCTGTCCTGGACAAGCCTGTAATGAAGGTGCTGACTTCAATTCCTGGAATAAAGAACATTCTCTATTCAGTAGTCCGCAACAAGCTGATGGCTGCTTTCGGTGGAAATGTATGCGAGTTCGTAATGGGTGGTGCTGCACTGAATCCGGAAGTAGAAAAGGTGTTTGCAGCAATGAAGCTTCCTTATACCGTAGGTTACGGCATGACCGAGGCTGCTCCGCTGATTGCATACCGTCATTTCAGTGAGTATGTACAGGGTTCATGCGGTAAGTATCTGGACTGCGAGGAGGTTCGTATTGATTCAGCTGATCCCGAGAATGTTCCGGGTGAGATTCAGGCAAGGGGTACCAACCTGTGCCTTGGCTATTTCAAGAATCCCGAGGCAACTGAAAAGCTGTTTACTGAGGACGGATTCCTTCACACAGGTGACCTTGGCGTAATGGATAAGGATGGCAACGTGTTCATCAAGGGCCGCAGCAAGAATATGATTCTTTCATCAAACGGACAGAACATCTTCCCTGAAGAGCTTGAGGCCATCATCAATGGTCAGGACTATGTTGTTGAGAGCGTTGTAACAGACCGCAAGACCAAGCTGGTAGCGCTGGTTTACCTTGATGCCGATGCAATCAAGAAGGCTGGCCTGGATGCTGCAGCTGTTGAGGCTTACAAGTCAACTCTGCGCAGCAATGTGAACAAACTGTTCCCGACATACAGCCAGATTGCTTCAGTAGAATGGGTTGACAAACCATTTGAGAAGACTCCAAAGATGAGTATCAAGCGTTTCCTGTATCTCTGATACACGGATCGTATAATAAGAAAAGCGGTGCTCGCCAATATGGTTGGGCACCGCTTTCTTTATGTATAAGCTTGTTTATGCTATTCTGGTCAGAAGTTTATTCCTGCCTAGTTTATTCTAGCTTGATTATTCTGGTGTAGAGTTAGTTCTGGGCAGGAAACGTTTATTCCGGCCTGAAGCTTGGCATGGGCTGAAGCTTGTGAAGGTTGGCCCTGTGCATGCGGTCAATCTTGTCTACCTTGAGTCCTTCGGCCTCATTGCCGTGAACGTATCCTTCAGGGGCTTTGCCGGTACGTATGTAAATATCGAGCTCGGCATATGTGAAGCCTATCTTTTCTTCATCGGGACAACTGTGGGGAAGTCCGTCATCGGGGGTCTTGTGAACCCATTCGTACGGAACTCCAAGATAGTCACCTATGGCCAGGACCTCGGTAACGGTAAGGTTGGCCAGCAGTGAGAAGTCACCGGCTCCGTCACCGAACTTGGTGGCATAGCCAATGTAGTCTTCGGACAGGTTGCAGGTGTTGACTACGCGTGCATTGTTTGTCTGACCTATGGCGTACAAGGTGGTCATGCGTACGCGAGGTGGAATGTTCTGTATGCTGGCCTTGCTCAGTTCTTCACCGGCCTGGCTGATTGCATTGAGCAGTTCCTGGCATGCCTTGCCTATGTTGACGGTGTACATCTTGATTCCAAGTTTCTGGCTAATCAGGTCAGCCTCATTGAGTGACTGGCTGCCCTGGGGCATTGACACTGCTATTACGCGGTCTGGTCCGAGTGCCTGGGCAAGAATGGCGGCCGATACGGTAGAATCTTTTCCGCCGCTCAGTCCGAGAATGGCCTTGGTGTCGGGACCTGCCTGGGCAAAATAGTCGCGGGTCCATTGGATGAGTGCCTGTGCGGTCTTGGCCGCATCAAAGGTGTAAGGTGTGGTTTCCATTTTAGTATGTGATTAGATTCTCAGCTTGAAACCTGCCATGAGGGTGTCGGGGCAGAAGTGGAATACTGATGCCATTTCGCCTGCCATGCAGAAACCGCACTTGCTGCACTGCTCGGTCCCGTAGCCAACGCACAGTCCGCGTGAACCGTCGGGGTAGATGAAGTTGGTTACGAAACACTCCTTGCCCAGCTTGATTTCGCCCAGTGCATTCTTTTTCATGCGCCTGAGTCCTGAACGTGAGTTCATGATGGGGTAGCCCTTCTTCTTGTAATCAAGTACCTTGTCAATAAGGGCAACTTTCTGCTCGACAGGAAGCATCAGGTATTCTGTGCCCGGGTATGGAGTATGGAAGTTTATTGAAATCTGTTCTATGGCGTCATTGTTCCTGGCGTATTCAATGGCAGCATCGAGTGATTCATAGTTGAGTGAATTGACTACCATGTTTACGCAGATGTGGCGCTTGCCGCTCTTCCGTATGTTCTCTTCAAGGCGTGCAAATGTTCCCTCTCCGCGAATACGTTCGTGATATTCGCCGACTCCGTCCATCGATACCCATATTGAGTTCGGATGAATCCATGAGAAGTCCTGCTGGGCATTGGTAGTTACGGTGACTGAGAAGAATCCCATGTCCATGGCGGCATCGATAATGTCGTTTATGGTTTTGCCGTTTTCTTTCCACAGGGTAGGTTCTCCGCCTTCAAGGTCAATGAAGCGTGAGCCTGCCTTGTATGAGTCCTTCATGTCGGAAAGGATGTCTTCGAATGTGCGCTGGCGGTAGCCGGCACTTCCATAGACGGAGCAGTGCTTGCAGCGCAGGTTGCACTTGTCGGTTATGAAGAGGACTGTCTGAAGTGGTGCCTTGCGCCCAAGGAAACGGGCACGCACGAACCACTGGCCCAGGTAGAACAGCTGTTTGATCATATTATTGATTTGATTATTGATACGATGATTAGTATAAGACAGAAGAATGTAACTATGTTGCGGGCAAGCAGCCAGCGTATGAGGAACCAGTCCATGCCTACCTTTACATAGCCGTCCCAGTCACCCATGGGACCCATCCACCAGCGTGGCTTGTCATCCTGGGCAATGCCGTTGACGAACTTGTAGGTCGATATGATGAGGAAGACTGACATTGGTACGGTTGCCAGTGTTGCCAGGTACCATGCGCTCCAGTCATAGTGCAGTATGTTGGCTGCAAGGCAGATGAATGGGGCTATGGCGAAGACTGCAATAGCGGCTATCTGAACTTTGTGTGAGCCCAGCAGGTGCGCAAATGTGAATTTGCCCAATTTTTCATCGGCCCCGGTTTCCATGACGGAGTGGACGTAGACGATGTTGGTTACCATGCAGCCTATGCCAAGGCTGAATATGAGAATGTCGGGGCTGAGCAGCTGGCCGGTAAGTGCGGCATGGACGCCCAGCATGTTAAGTGGACCGAACATGATTCCTATTACCAGTTCGCCCAGTCCGTGGTAGCCCAGCTGCAGCGGCTTGCCTGAATACTGAAGTCCCAGAATGAGTCCCAGTACGGCGTAGAGGACTACTGCGAGTGCGCTTTCAAGTCCGTTTACCCACCATTGGGTCAGGACTGTAATAAGTCCCATCAGTCCTGCAAAACCCAGGAATGCCCACATGGCCTTGTGGAGGTCCTCAATGGTTGCCGAACCGTTCTGTATGTATATGCATTTCTCCATGCGGGCACGTACTGAACCTTCGGCTGCCAGGGTAGAACGGATGGCATTTGAAGGGATTCCCTTCTTGTAATCGAAGTAGTCATCGGCCAGGTTCATGCCCAGGTGGGCTGCACATACGCCCAGGAATACCGGCAAGGCCAGATACCAGGTGAAACTGTCACTTCCCATAGAGAGGAATATTGCCGTAATGCACGGGATGGCGCTCTGCGGAAGTGAAATCTTCCTTGCGTTGTCCATCCAGGTTTGAAGCTTGCTCATGTTATTGGTCTGTTTATGACCCTGACGGGCCTGTTTGTTACTTGATAATCAGATTTCCTTGTTCTTTACTACTGATTCGTAGTATGATACATAGTCGTCACGGTGCTCACCCGCCATCCATGCCATGGCTGAACGCGGATGGTCGTTCTGTGAACCTGTAATCATGTAAGGAATGAAGTAGCCCCAGCTGATGTCTTTCTGCAGTGGCTTTATGTAGTCCTGAATGCAGTGCAGTACTGGAACAAGGTTGTACTTGGGGTTCTTGAGGAATGACAGGAGCAGTTCCATTGGGCAGTTGCCTGCTCCGCGGCCTATGCCGAGCATGGTGGCATCGAGCATGCTGGCGCCTTTCCTTATGCACTCAATGGTGTTGGCGAATGCAAGCTGTGTGTTGTTGTGGCCGTGGAAACCTATTTTCTTGCCCGGGAGTGCCTTGATGTACTTGTCAACAAGGCTGTGAATGTCTTCTGAGTAGAGGCTGCCGAAACTGTCAACCAGGTAGAAGGTTCCTACGCGTGATTCGGCCACATCGGCCAGGACCTGGTCAAGTGCCCTGTCATTGACCTTCGATACGGCCATAAGGTTGATGGTAGCTTCATAGCCCTTGTCCATTACATGGTGGGCCAGCTCAATTGCCTTGTCAATCTGGTAGTCATAGCAGGCTACGCGGAAGAGGTCCACAACGCTTTCTGATTTTGGACGTATGTCATCATACTTGATTCGGCCTATGTCGGCCATGACAGATATCTTCATGTCTGTCTTGTTTTCGCCCATGATTTCGCGCAGGTCATCTTCGGCGCAGAACTTCCATGGTCCGTATTCGGTGCGGGGGAACTGGTCTTCGCTGCTTATGTAGCCAATTTCCATATAGTCAACGCCGGCTGCTACGCAGGTGTCATATACGTTCTTTACTAATTCCTTGCTGAACTGCCACTTGTTCATGAGTCCGCCGTCGCGGATGGTGCAGTCAAGTACCTTGATGTCTTTCTTGAACATGTTGTTGTATGTGTGTTTTCTGTTTGTATTCAATTTCCTGGTTGCCTAGAGCATTGAAAGCAGGGTGTCAATGTCTTCATCAGTCGTGGCCCAGCTTGTTACGAAGCGTACGTCGGTATGGGTTTCTCCGCGTGAGCCCCATGTTTCGAATGATGCGCCATGGCGCAGGCGGTCCATAACTTCGTTGGGAAGCGTGAAGAACTGCTGGTTGGTAGGTGAGTCTATGAATGAGGGATATCCCTTGGCGGCGAATCCTTCCCTGAGTTTCATGGCCAGTTCTACTGCATGGCGTGACAATTCAAGATAGAGTCCGTCAGTGAAGAGTGTTTCAAACTGAACTCCCAGCAGGCGGCCCTTGGCAAGGAGTGCGCCGTGCTGCTTGATGAGCGGGAAGAAGTGTTTGAGCAATCCCTTCTGTGCCACTACGCATTCTCCGAACAGGGCTCCGCACTTGGTGCCGCCTATGTAGAATACATGGCACAGCTGGGCTATGTCGGAGAGTGTAACATCGGCCTTCATGCTGGTCAGGCCGTATCCTAAGCGGGCACCGTCTATGTAGAGCGGAATGCCGGCTTCATCACAGACACCCTTGAGCTCGGTCAGCTCTTCTTTGGTGTATATTGTTCCGTATTCAGTGGGGAAACTTATGTAGAGCATGCCTGGGGCCACCATGTGCTCATAGGTTTCATCGGAATAGAAATCCTTTATGAAATTCCTGACATCGGCGGCCTTGACCTTGCCCTGGTATGATGGAAGGGCCATTACTTTGTGGCCGCATGATTCTATGGCTCCCGATTCATGGACGTTTATGTGGGCCGTCTGTGCGCACAGGACTCCCTGATGGTGCATGAGCAGGGCGTCAATCACGGTTGAGTTGGTCTGTGTGCCGCCTACAAGGAAATGCACGTCAATGTCTTCGGTGCCGCATGCCTTGCGGATGAGCGCTTTCGCACGTGCGGTGTAAGGGTCAGAACCATAGCCGGTAGTGTGCTCAAGGTTTGTTTCCATGAGTCGTTTCATTACCTGCGGATGAGCGCCTTCCATGTAATCTGAGTCAAAATAAATCATGGCTTGTCAGTCAATATCTTGTTGTATATACAATATGGTGCAAAGATAATCACTTTTGGCCTGTATTCAAAAACTATGTGTAACTTTGGGTTTCAAAGTCATTCTGATTTGAACTAAAGAACGGGATTATTATGGATATTGAGAAAAATGTTTTCAGGGGACATGTGGTAGACCTGGTGGGGCGCCGTATTTTCGAAGGTGAATTTACTGTGAAAGATGGCAGGATTGATTCTGTCAGGGAATGTCATGTTGATGAAACGGCCCCATATTTCCTGCCGGGTTTCATTGATTCGCATGTCCATATTGAGAGTTCCATGATGACTCCTGTTGAGTTTGCCCGAATTGCGCTCAGGCACGGAACGATAGGCGCTGTGTGTGACCCGCACGAGATTGCCAATGTGATGGGGACCGATGGAATAGAACTGATGCTTGACCTGGCAAAACTGGCTGATTTCCGCTTTGCGCTGGGCATGCCTTCATGTGTGCCTTCATGCAATAGGGAGATTGAGACATCGGGCTACGTGCTGGGTCCGGACAAGGTGGGCGAGTTCATGAAAAGAGATGACATTTATTTCCTTTCCGAGATGATGAACTTCCCGGGCGTGCTGGGGGGCGATGCCGATGTTATGGCCAAGATTGAACTTGCCAGGGCGGCGGGTAAGCCTGTTGACGGACATGCTCCGGGGCTGATGGGCGATGACCGCGCAAAGTATGCTGCGGCCGGTATTTCGACCGATCATGAGTGCACTTCGCTGGAAATTGGAAGGTCAGCCGTGGCAAGCGGCATGTATGTGCAGATAAGGGAGGGCTCGGCAGCCAAGGATTATGCTGCCCTGGCTCCGCTCATTGCCGAGGCGCCGGGCAGGGTTATGTTCTGTACCGATGACTGTCACCCCGAGGATTTTGTGCGCGGGCATATAGACCGCATAGTAAGGCGTGCGATTTCTGAAGGGTATGACCTGATGGACATACTTACTGCTGCGTGCATGACTCCGGTGAAGCATTACGGCATGCCTGCAGGTCTCTTGCAGGAGGGTGACCCGGCTGACTTTATAGTGATAACCGACCTGACACCTTATTTCCGTGTCATGAAATCATATATAAACGGCGAGAAGGTCTTCTCTTCGAAGGGGCAGTTTACTGCAAGCCGTATGCTGGAGCGTTCCGTAAAGGTGCAGAAAGATATTGTGCAGCGCATGATAAACAATTTCCATGCGGAACCGATTACTGCCGGCGACATAGCACACACGCCTGCTGCCGTGGAGGATATTATTGTTGCAATGGATGGTTCACTGTTTACCCTGTCGGAGAAGGGACCGGTCGGCCCCGACGTCCAGAAACTGGTCGTGCTGGACAGGTATTCAGTCGGCAAGGTCCCGAAAGTGGCATATATCAAGGGCTTTGGGCTGACAAAAGGCGCTGTGGCACAGAGCATTGCCCATGACTGTCACAATATTGTTGCCGTTGGATGCAGTGATGAGGAACTGGTCCGCGTTATAAACCGCGTCATAGAGATGAAAGGCGGCATTGCCGTGAGTGACGGAACGGTCATGGAGGACCTGCCGCTGCCTATCGGTGGCATCATGTCACCGCTGTGCGGTCATGAGCTGGCATTCCGATGCCGTCTTCTTGACGAACTGGTGAAGAGCGCCGGTTGCCGCTTCCATTCTCCGTTCATTACCCTTGCCTTCATGTGCCTGCCGGTCATCCCGCAGTTGAAACTGACCGACAAGGGACTCTTTGACAGCGTAAAGTTCCAGTTTGTCAAGTGAACCCTATTATTTGACAGAGTCCGGGTTGGATTCATCGGACTCCGGAAAAGACATGCGTATGTAGTCCTCGCCAAAGATAAAGAACCTTCCGCTGTCTTTAAAGCCGAGTGAGCTGTATAGCCCGTAGGCATTCCTGTTTTCCGGGTCACATGCCAGGATAGGCAGCAGATTCAGCTTGCGCGCAAGTCCGATGCCGTACTTTATGACCTGGCGTCCGTAGCCCTTGCCCCGGTACTCGGGGAGTATGGCTGCACTGTCCAGATAGTATTCGCCCTCACGCGTCTCATCGTCCATGTCATCGGGATTGAAAGGAAGGTTTTCACGGACAAGGCTGAATGTATGTACCTTGATGTCATGATACCCTTTTCCATTGTATGAAATGAGGCCTCCTACTGGCTTTCCGTCAATTTCGGCGATTACTGCATTGCGGTATGAGTAGAGGGTGTCTTCCCTGCGGCAGATGTCGGTGATGCCGTCTTCGGGCAACTTGCCTTGTTCCATAAGGGGCACGCCCACGGCTTCCATCATGATGAGTGCTATGAACGGGGCGTCACTTAGTGTTGCCTGCCGGAATGTCAGTTCCGATGCATGCTGGGGGTGGCCTGGGGCTGTTGTCTTGTTCTGGTGTTCAGTCATGACTGTCATTGTTTTCAAGCGCTAAGTTAGCGGTAAAAATCCTATCATCGGACCCAAACTATTGGAAAGTGACTATCTTTGTGAAGTATTATTGTTGAAATAATGAAAAGAGGCATTATGTGGGCTGTAAAGTGACGGCCCTTCCGGTTACTTTATTTTCAGGGTTTTCAGGTATTCTTTCTGCTCAGGGGTGATGCGGTAGCTTTCGCATGCTTTCTGAATGGCCTTGCCGTGTGTCCATGGGGCGAGCATCCGCTGCTCAATGACCGGGATTGTTGCGTCCCATTGTTTGGCAAGAGCTGTGGCAATGAACCATGCAACCATCATCTTGACATAATACTCATCACTCCTGGCCGCTAATGGCATGTCAAGGTATTCTGACCTGAAATCACTGTCCAGGTAGTGGGTCATGAGCATTTCCAGTCCAAACCGGCAGGTGTAGGTATGGCCGGACTTGCTCCACTTGCGGATTACATGGAGGAGTTCTGTCTTATGCTTCTTGAAGACTTTCGGCGACATGATGTCACATACCGCCCAATTGTCGATGTACGGAAGGAATTGTTCCGTCAGTCCGATGCACCTGTCAAAATCCTTGACCTCAGATATGAGCAGTCCGTGCAGCATGTTCTCATCATAGTACCTGTGTGGCAGTGAATGAAGGAACTGCTCGCTGTCAGGCGTCTTGATGTACTCTTTGGCAAATTTCCTGAGTTCAGGAACGCGTACGCCAATGAAACTCTCCTCGGGTATGCCTGGAGTAAGCTTTGCCTGGAACGATGCGTACTGGGCATCGGCCATCTTGAACAGTTGCTTTTGCAGTTCCGTCATGACTATGGGTGGGGATTAGCTGAGTGAACAGGGTGTCAGTTCTCCGGTTTCACTGTTCATGATGTATCCCTTTACTATGACGTCTTTTGGTACGAGTGGATGGTTCTTGACCAGGTCAACGGTTTCAAGCACAGCATCTTGTGTGTCATCAAAGCCATGCAGCCATGATTCAAGGTCAATGCCGCAGTGCTTCATAAGGGAGATGTGTTCTTCGTCAATGCCCCGCTCACGCATAAGGTGGAGCATCTCCCTGCCGTCCATTCCCTGAACGCCGCAGCCGGTATGGCCTATAATCATCACTTCATTGACACCCAGTTCGTAGATGGCAACGAGCAGTGAACGTACGGTTGAGTCAAATGGATTGGTAATGGTACCTCCGGCATTCTTGATAATCTTCACGTCGCCGTTCTTGATTCCGAGGGCAGCCGGAAGGAGTTGAACAAGGCGGGTATCCATACAGGTCACTATGGCAATCTTCTTGTCGGGATACTTGCTTGTGGCGTATTTCTCGTACTCTTTCTGTTCTACAAAGCGCTTGTTGTACTCAAGCATCAGTGTAAGTTCATCTTTCTCTTCCATGTGGGTGTGCTATTTGCCGCAAATATATGCAAAAAGGCATAACTTGTTCAGCAATGTCTTCAAAGATTCAATAAAGCACCTGAACCGGCAGAATTCATAATTTATTTCCTCCTCATGATTTTTGAGGCCCAGCCGCCGTAGATTATCTGTACGGGCCCATCGGCCTTAGGCTGCCAGAACTTGATCATGTCGGGCAGCATGGCCTGTTGCGCTCTTAATGGCAGTCCGGTGCCGTCAATCTCTGTAAGCCTGATGCTTGTTTCATTTCCGCTCCAGACAACTGATTTCTGTTTTTCTTCATAATGTCCCAGCAGCCATGGATATGGTTTCAGACACTTATTGAGCGATGCCTGCAGTGCTGGTGTTTCGGGAAGTTCCCTGTAAATCCAGGCTCCCTTTATGACCATGTTAAGTGTGAACAGGTCAAAGTATGTGAGTTTTCGAGTCTTCATGTTATACAATAGTTTTGGTTATTACCGCCATAGGCATGGGTACCGTGGACTTTATTTCTGTTAGCGGGTGCAAAGATAAACAAAAAAACAACCGTTGCGTAACAACTGTTATTTTATATTTCGAAAAATGGACTTATATTTGCGGTGTGTTATATAACATCTGTTTTAAATATGCCAAGACAACCGCGCTTCTCTAAGGAAGATATAGTTGCAGCTGGACTCCGCATTGTGCGAGCCAGCGGATATGATGCTGTCAGTGCCAGGGCTCTGGGGAAGGAACTTGGCACATCATCGAGCCCAATGTTCACCATGTTCAAGGATATGAATGAGGTGATGGATGCTATATGGGTAGCCGCTGAGCACTCTTTCATGGCCCACATGGAGGGTGTGACAGATTATTTCCCTGCATTCAAGGAGTTTGGAATGAGGCTCGTCTCTTTTGCCAAGAATGAATCAAACGTCTTTCAGATGCTCTTTCTGGGTAAGCAGTCACGCCCCGAGATTGCCGAAAAGATTGCCCGTGAATGCTTGACCCACGCAGGGCAGGGATACGGACTGACCGGGAATCAGGCTGACCTTCTTTTCCGCCAGATGTGGCCTGTTGCCTGTGGTATAGCCGCCCTTTGCGTGAAGTGTCCGGATGATTATTCCGATGAGAATGTAAGCAGGACACTCTCATATCATTTTAGCGGAATAATGTCAATCATCAAGTCGGGCAGGGAAGTCGAGGACATAAAACCGCAATTGCTGACCGGCAGTAATTAATTCCTATTAACACGAAATGGCAAAGTCATTCTCTATAAAGAATATGGTATGTCCCCGTTGCGTTAAGTCGGTCGAGGGGATACTTGGTGCACTTGGCATTGAGTATGAAGAGGTGACTCTTGGACAGGCCATTGTAAGCGGGGAACTGCCCCCCGAGCAGGTACAGGCTTTCCGTGAGGCTCTTGCCGGGGACGGGTTTGAGCTGCTTGACGATGCATTATTGACTCAAGTGGAAAAAATCCGTCTTGCGGTCATAGCATGGGCAAGAATGGAGGGGGAGCGTCCGGTTATTTCTGAGTACCTTGAGCAGATATGCTTAAGGGAATACAGCGCTATAAGCAAGCTTTTCTCGCAGATGAGATCTGTTACGGTGGAACGATACGCCATGATTCAGCGCATTGAGTATGCCAAGGAACTGATCAGTTACGGAGACAAGTCGTTCTGTGAGATTTCGTGGATGCTGGGATTCAGCAGTCCCGCCCATTTCAGCAATCAGTTCAAGAAGGAGACAGGCTTCTCTCCAAGGCAGTTCAGGGAAATTCATACAGGCAAAAGGGAATTCATAGACAAGTTGTAAGTTTTAACCATGAACTTGCAAGTCTGAGGGAAATAGGTGGGATAACTTTGCATCGGAAAAAATACAAAGACCGATGCACGAGATAATCCATCTTATTAATGAAATGTCCCCGTACCTGCTTCTGGGATTTCTGCTGGCGGGTATAATGCATGCATTCCTGCCTCAGGGATATTACGGACGTTTCCTGGGCAAACGCAGCCTGGGGAGTGTTATTAACGCTGCACTTTTTGGTATTCCCCTGCCATTGTGTTCATGCGGAGTTATTCCAACTGCCATGTCTCTCAGAAAGGAAGGCGCATCAAAAGGAGCTACAGTCTCTTTTCTTATTGCCACACCCCAGACTGGCGTTGATTCAATCATTGCCACATATAGCCTGATGGGCATTCCGTTTGCCATTATCCGTCCTGTTGCGGCACTTGTGACATCGCTTTTTGGCGGTACTGTGGTTAATTTGTCCGATAAGGAATGTGCCATTGAGCCCAAATGCGCCTGTTCCGGAAATGCGTCAGAAAAGAGGTCTTTCTTGGTCCGATGCATTGAAGCGTTGAAATACGCCTACGTTGAGATGATGGAAGACATTGGCAAATGGCTGGTGGTTGGTCTTGTTGTGGCAGGACTGATAACTGTACTTATTCCTGACGGCTGGTTCACGGTGTTCCAGGGCAATACTCTGGCATCAATGCTGCTTGTGCTGGCAATAGCCATGCCTATGTATGTATGCGCAACGGGCAGCATTCCTATTGCAGTGGCCCTGATGATGAAGGGGCTTACGCCCGGTGCGGCGCTGGTGTTGCTGATGGCTGGGCCTGCCTGCAATTTTGCATCGATGATTGTTGTAAGAAAGGTGCTTGGCATGAAGACAACTCTGGTCTATATGCTCAGCATTGTGATTGGCGCCATAGGTTTTGGCGGACTCATTGACTACCTGCAGTTTTCGGGGAGTGTTGATTTCCTGAGTCACCTTTCTGCAGAACAGGCATGCTGTCATGAACCAAGTTCGTGGTTTGCATGGGCTTGCACGGGTGCTCTTGTACTGCTGCTGGCCAATGCACTTGTCATTAAAAGATTCTGGCCGTGCAACAGCCGTTCTGAGAATGCGAATGAAGATAATCACATTAATAATAAAACCATGTCAGAACAGATTTATTACATTGAAGGCATGGACTGCAACCATTGCCGCATGTCTGCTGAGAAGGCTCTCCTTTCGGTGGAGGGCGTAACCAGTGCCAGTGTTGATCTTGCATCGAAGGAGGCAAGGGTACAAGGCTCAGCTGCACCTGAGGCCCTGGCCAAGGCCATCAGCGAGGTCGGCTTTACACTGAAAACCCGTTGAATGGTCTCTTTTAAAGAGTTGGCCTGAGCTTGATTTCTGATTCGGGAAGCATCACTTAAGTCCCTTTCTGCGGAAGATTGAGGCAGCGATGCTTCCTGAAAAGTTGTGCCACGTTGAGAAGATGGCTCCTGGGACTGCGGCAATAGGGTACATGGCGAAATGCGTTGCCGCAAGCTATGTATGGCACCTCTTTAATACCGCTATAGTTATGTCTATAATAGTAAATGTAGATGTGATGCTTATTTAAAGATCAGCTGTGCAAATTCATAAAGGCTTCTGCGCCAGGTGTGCCATTCATGGGCAGTACCCTCCGAAATGTAGCTGACTGCCTTTACGCCAATCTTGTTGAGAGCTTCAGCAGCAGGAACTACGCCGCGGTTCTCCTTGCTTCCTTCACTCATGAAGATGAGCTTGGCAGTCTGCTGGAGTCCCTTTGCGCCCTGAACAGCCTCAGGAGTCATGCTGCCGCCGCTGAACATGCCGATGTAAGCGAACTTGGTTGGGTTGGCAAGAGCTATGCGGCTGGTCTGGCCACCGCCCATAGAAAGGCCTGCCATACCGCGGTGTGCGGCATCGGTATATACACGGTATTCCTTCTCTATCATCGGGATGATGTCATTCATGAGAACAACCTGGAAGGCATCGTTTGTAGCGGCACCCTCAGAAGGAGCATACTGACCCTTCAGATGAATGTTCTGGCCCTGGCCATAATCCATTACTATGATGAATGGGACGGCCTTCTTCTGGGCAATCAGGTTGTCCATGATCTGGCCGGTGTGACCCTGTACAGACCAACCGTACTCATTCTCTGCATTTCCGTGCTGCAGGTAAAGTACTGGATACTTCTTGTTTGGGTTCTTGTCATATTCGTTAGGCAGGTAAACATAGCAGTGACGCATGCTCTCAGTGGCCTTTGACCAGTAGTATTTCTCTACGATTGAGCCCTGTGGAACATCCTTTGTCTGCCAGAAATCCATATCGGCAGAAGGGATTTCTATACCGCTTCCCCATCGGCCTGCGCCAAAGAATGACACTGTACCAGGGTCAGGCATGGCTGTACCGTCAACAATGATCTGATAATAGTGGAAACCTACGTCCTGAGGGCGTGTCGTGCCGGTCCATACGCCGTTCTCATCTTTTGTCATCTCATAGCGGCCACCCAGGTCAATCTGGACCGATGTAGCACCCGGAGCACGGAGCTGCACACGTACGGCACCCTCAGAGTTGACCATTGGGTACTGCTTGCCCGGCTGGTTTGTCAGATTAGGCTTGAAGTCCTCTTTTGCCTGAGAGTTGGACGGAATTGTCGCGTTTCTCTGCTGTGCCTGTACCGACACTGCGGTAAGCATCATGAAAGACATGATGGGGATTAGTAATTTGTTCATGATTCAAATAATTAGGTTGTTATGCTTTTGCAAACATAATGTATTTGTGGCACAATTGCTTCCAGGTTATCATGTGGGCAGCGAACTTTTTGCAGAAATTAACGTTGGCGTAATTGTTTTTTGGGGGGGCGTTTTCTGAATAACGGTTTGTTGGAACACTATCTTTTTCGTCCTGTAAAGTGATTGTTATTCAGGACACTTGATTAGCAGTAACCAGGGCATATCAGCTGTTCTTTTTTAAGCTCACCTTCCGCTTGTGGCACCTGTTATGAGTGCTGTCTTTTTCATCCTGTCTGATGTCAATTACTCTGTGTAAATGCTTTCAATTTCTACCACATAGACGGTGTGCATGCCGCCGTGTGCGCCATATTGCTTTTCAAGTATTTCACGGTCAATGAAGTTGGCCTGGGTCATCTCTGTCTTGAAGAGCTTGCGGCAGTCAAGTGTCATGCGGGCCTGGGCGAATGTCATTGCGCCTGATTCCAGCTTCAATGGGGTAAGGCCGCATTCCTTGGCCTTGTCTGTATCACGTCCTGACTTGGTTCCGCATATCTGCAATGCCTTGCGGTACTGCTCACCGTAGAAAGAGAGGGTAAGACGCTCATTCTGTTCTATAAATTCATGGGTGTAACGCTCAGGGCGGATGAAAAGGAATGCCACAGGCTTGTTCCAGAGTATTCCCACGCCACCCCACGATGCTGTCATGGTGTTGAACTTGTCTTCTGTACCGGCGGTAACGAGCATCCACTCTTTACCTATCAAATCAAACGCGTTCTCTTTACCCAGAACGCTGATGTCTTGCTTTGTCATATTGATGTTATGTTCTTTTTATGGTTGTTAGTATCCAACAGCGTTGTGCGCTTTTAGACAGCGTAAAGATACTGATTTTTGGTAAAATTGTTTATCAATGTGACAGACTCATGGCTATTTACCGATGCAGGATATTCTATTTTCCCATCATTTATGACCTTTATTTCTTACTGTTACTAATAATCCAATATCCTCGTTTCGGTGATGTTACTTTGCTGTCCTCTTTCAGATGCTTCATGGCAAGGTCAACGACCTTTCGATCCATACCAAGGTGCTCAGAGAGCTGGGCACACTTGACAGGTTCTGACAGGCAAACCATCTTTTGATAGACAATATCGCTTGCTTCCATGAAGTATGGATTATTGCCAGGATTGAATAACTTAATGGCTATAGCAGCACAGGCTTCTGCATCAGCAAGAGCATGGTGGTGGTTCTTTAGAGAATAACCACATCGTTCTGCTATTATGTCGAGGTTATGGTGACCACATGGCCATACACGCCTTGATTTGAGCAAAGTACAGTAGAACTTGTAATTTGGATAATCCATCTGATAGCATCGAAATACGGCTTTCAGACAGTTTTCATCAAAGGCTTTGTTATGAGCAATCAGTGGAAGACCTTCAATCATAGGAGCAACCTTTGCCCATACTTCGGTGAAGACAGGAGCGTTCCAAGTGTCTTCTTCTGTAAGTCCATGCACCTGACTGCACCAATAATTGTAGTATTCTGGTTCAGGCTTAATGAGAGAGTAGAAGGAATCAACCATCTGGCAATCTCTCACAATGACAATACCTACAGAGCATACGCTCGTAGGTTCATTGTTCGCTGTCTCAAAGTCAATAGCTGCAAATGATTTCATAACTGTTTTTGCTTTCTGTTGTACTCTTCTCTCAGTTCCTTCATTGCCTCAGTAGATGTATCATGAGTTTCTATCAACAAAGGGCTTTTGTGGTATTGTACAATCTTGACGCTGACGTTGTTATGTCTTTGGTCATCGATTCTTTTCTAATTTCATGATGTGAACAGGACGGTCTTCGCCATGATAGAGGTTACTGCAATAGTTCTCCTTGCCAGTATCTATGAAACCACATTTCTCCATGACTCTGCCAGATGCAGGATTATCAATGAAGAAGTCTGCCCATAGTGTTTTGAAGTTCTTCTGTTCGTAGCAATAGCGGATCATTGCTTGCAAGGCTTCTGTGCAATAACCTTTGTTCCAGTGTGGTTTGCCCATCCAGTAGCCAACCTCTGCATCATTTTTACCAATCTCTATGTTGCTCTTGCCGAAAGGATAATATCCCATACAACCTATAGGCTCGTTTGTTTCCTTCAGAACAACTGCCCAGGTAAAATCATTCGTG
>JAZQQQ010000052.1:0-6129 GCA_045629165.1 Bacteroidaceae bacterium | reverse complement strand
GCTGGCTGAAAGCAACTTGCAGGCCGAAAAAGCGCTGGGCAGCATCTATGTGACCGGCAATACTGTCATTGATGCGCTGCACATGGTGGTCAGCCGCATGCAGTCCGATGCTGAGCTTGCTGCTGAGCAGGATCTTGTTCTGGCGAAGGCTGGATATGATGTGAAACGGCTTATTTGTGATGAAGGTGCCGGCGCTGCAACCGGCCGCCGTCTGGTGCTGATTACAGGCCATCGCCGCGAGAATTTCGGCGACGGATTTATACGCATGGTCACCGCCATGAAGGACCTTTCGGAAAAATACACCGATGTCGATTTTGTCTATCCAATGCACCTCAATCCGAATGTGCGCAAACCAATCCATGAGGTCTTCGGCGAAGATCTGACCCGCCCGAATTTCTTCTTCATTGAGCCGCTGCAGTACCTGGAATTCGTACACCTTATGTCAAAGGCGCACATTGTGCTGACTGATTCCGGCGGCATTCAGGAAGAGGCCCCGGGACTGGGCAAGCCGGTTTTGGTCATGCGTGACACCACCGAACGCCCCGAGGCTCTGGCCAGTGGAACCGTCCACCTGGTTGGCACCGACTATGACAAGATAGTATCTGAGGTGAGCACCCTTCTTGATGACGCGCGTGCGTATGCTGCCATGTCGCAGGCTGTAAATCCTTACGGTGACGGCCAGGCATGCCGCCGCATTGCCGACATCCTTTCCGGCAAACCAACCGACCGCTACGAAGTTTGATTTTTGTCCTCTGCACGGGCCGCCCGTGCAGAGGACAACTTTTAAAGTTCAACGCCGTCAGCGCTGTGGCAGATGATGGCTTGGTACTTGCCTTTCAGGTCGGGGAAGACTTTCAGGTATTCTGTAGAAACTTGTTCAACAATCTTTTCGCGGAAGGACGGGTCAATCAGGGCCACACAGCAGCCTTTGAATCCAGCACCGCTGAAGCGGCCGCCATAGATGCCATCGGTGCGGAGCATTATGTCATACAGGGTTTTCAGTTCCGGACAGCCGGTCTGCCAGTTCTCAATTGATGACCGTCCACTCTCAAAAGACAACTTGCCGTATGCCTCAATGTCACCACGGCGCCAGGCATCGGCAGCTTTGACGACGCGCTCTTGTTCACCGTACCAGTGCTCGGCACGCAGGCGCCACGGCTCCGGTAGGCGGTCTTTGTACTGCTCAAACACCTCGCGCGGAACCTCACGGCAATTCGTTTCAGCAAATTTGCCGTATTCCATGCCGGCATATGCCTTCAGCGCGTATGCTGCACTGCGCAATTCATCAACGCGCATGTTCAACCCCGAACCCACCAGCTGACGTTCCAGACCGCTGAAGAAGATTGCAATCTCATACGGCTTCATGTTGGCGCTTGTCGGAATCAGTTCAAAACTGTCGTCCAGAGTGTCCATGAACAGCAGCTGGTCCTTCTTTGAGAAGGCCTCGACCGCCTGGTCGTTGATGCCTACGTTCACGCCAACGTAGTTTTTTTCGGCATACAAAGCCAGGTGGATCAGCTCGTGCTTTGTCAATTCAATCCCATTCACGGCGGCCAGCGCGCTGATGAAAACAATCGTCACGGCAGCGCTTGAAGATAGACCGCCAATTGGCAGGCTGCCCTCAATGACGCCACAAATACCAACATGCAACGTGTATCTTTTGGCAAGCGCAACCGTAGCACCGCGCAGATAATCAGCCCAATCACCCGTCTTCACTTCCGGCGTACCGGCAATGTGCCACTGGGCACGGCAATCAAACTGCAGCGAAACCAGCTCAACCACGCCGTTCCTCTTGGGGCGATAAGCCAAATGAATACCCCTGTCCAAGGCCAGACCAGTAGTCCTGCCCAGACCGTAGTCGCTGTGAGCGCCAACCGGCACCACCCGCTGCGGACAGAACGCAAGGCCCTCGGCATCGCGTCCGTATATCTCAAAAAACTTCTCCTGACAACGCATGAACATTTTCTTTTGATTCCCAAAAGTAATCCATTTAATTGAAAACAGAAAATGGCGCCCACATCAGACGCCATATTTCAGACTCCCGGGACGATTCCCAAAGAGCCAGTTCCATAAATTCTCAATCTCATTATCCGGTGGCGTGTGTTTATTGAGGTAAATATAAGGTGTATCATGTAGTAATGTTCCGGTAGAATCGTCACAATAGCTGCTGCGCAAGGCGTTAATGGATTCCGATTGGGCAAACTGGGCAATTGTCATGGAATAGTATTCGGCTATGGTATGGTACCACCCCGTAAAATCGCTTTCCAAAGCCTCTTGCATGGAAAGTCCGGATTCGCCAAGAACCAGATCTTCGCCATGCAGCAGGCGTTCCTTGACCTGTATCATGAATGACTTCACCCTGTTGCCCAGAACCCTGTAGTACACATGGCTCATTCCCAGCACCGTGGCAACATCCTTCTGCGGGAGGGCCCGATTCCGGTCCAGGATGGTCAGTATCATTCTAAGAAATACAAATCGTTGAACAAGAGGCAGTTCCTGATAACAGTAGGCAATCATTGTAGATAGCATCGTAATCTGCGACATTTCCTGATTCGGATTATAACAAATGTCAGGACCGTATGGAACATAAGTAATATCCAGCTGGGAAGCATCTCGGACCTGGTGGCTTACAAAGTTCCGGAATGCCGATATCAGCCAGGCATCGGCCGATGCCGAATCCCTAAGGCTATCAAGCATCGAATATGCCTTAGTTCCAGTACCTCTCAGATAAAGAAAGAAATCCTGCAAGGCATCGTCAAAAGCAAAAGGAACAGCCTGTTCATAAGGGCAGAAAACCTTTTCCAACCTGTCTTTCAAGATATTAGCAAGCACCAAATAGAGAGCTTCATCACGGACCTCAATACTGGTCGTTTCATTCAGCACCACCGCAATTTTATCAGCATACTCAGCAATCATACACTCATGTTTTTCATAAAGCAAATATAATGAAAAAATTTTTCCTCTGAAACCTGTAACATTTTGCCTTTCGCTGGTACTATAGGGTGAGAGCAGATTAAAAAACAATAGCATCAACATCATGAAGAAAATGAATGCAATGCTCGCTGTTGTCGAGCAAAGTGCATCGCAATGCACAAAGAATCTAAAGGAACTTGCCATTTGTTTCAAGAAGAACTCTGGTGATTTCCTTGGCGTAAAGAAGACCTACACAGCACGGGAAGGGTACGCTGACGATCCTTCCAAACGAGGTTACAAACGTGTAGTATCAACTATAGATGAGAAGATTGAAGCTCTTCAAAATGAACTCACAACTCATCTGAAAGATTTGTTTACCATTGAACGCACTAACAGCATTGGAGCGGCCAAGGTACCTCTCATTGTTGAAGGACATGACTTCGGTGATTTGACTGCCATCGAACTTATGCGCCTGAAGTCATTTCTTATGCGGGAAGAGTTTGAACAGATATATAACGCCATTCCTGTCCGATCTGATGCCGAAGAATGGGCGCGCACAACAGATTCCGACTATGAAGGACGTGAAATCTGGGAAACACCTCTTATTAAAGGAGTTGCAAAGACCTCAGAGAACGAGGAAGTTATTCTCAAAGACCCGAATCTGAATCCAGAGAAACTTCCTGCAAACTATGTTGCAAAAACTACCGTCAAGCGTAAGACTGTAGAAGTGGGAGACTATACCGCTCAGTCATTCTCCGGTGAATGGAACCAACGTCAACGCGCAGAACTTCTCCGTAGGCGTGCCACATTGCTCAAAGCCGTCATTGAGGCGCTCAAGATGGTAAATGACGTAGAGACTGTAGAATCAGAAATTCAGGTAGAAGCCCTGCTCAACTACATTCATTACGGTAAATAACCTGAGCAAAGGCCCAAAACAAAAATTGACTAAAGCCTTACTTTTGCGCATCAGCATTATGCCATTCCAACATAGACATTGCTCATTATGAAGCAACACAGCCTATGTGGCACAAAGCATTAGCATTGAGTCAATAGCAACGGCTTTAGACTTTCTGGCCGAAGACTGCTGGAATACGTGATTCATGAGAACCTGAAATTGCAAGTTCGAATCTTGCATCCGCCTCAAACATCATATTACATGGCGGATTAGTGCAATGGTCAACACATCAGGAACACAGCCTAAGCATGATAGCAGCAGGTACGTTCGACACAATTCCATCCCTGTTCATGAAGGAAAAGAGCGAATAGGGAAGGGCGGGTAGCTTAGTGGCAAAGCACACGACTGATAATCATGAGACCGTAGGTTCGACTCCTACCCCGCCTGCTAATGATATAAATAAGGAATTCTCAACGAATTTTTCCTGCTGCAGGAGCTGGCGTTTGCGCTCAAGGCAGGGACCGTCAACATGTCCCATGTAGCCGCCGATGCCTCCGTCACTGCTCACAACCCGGTGGCAAGGCACATCCGGGGCAAAAGGGTTCTTCTTGAGAGCCTGCCCCACCGCCTGAGCCGACCGGCACCCAATGCGTCTGGCCAGTTCGCCGTATGTGATAGTCTCCCCAGCTGGAACTTTCAAAAGCTCCAGATACACCTTCTTCTGAAAAGGCGTGATGTCCATTGAATCACGCACCTTTGTGGCTATTTCATCGGGAACTGAATGTAGCATCGCATGCAAACTGATATGATTGAACAAATTTAGAAAAATTATCCCTTCAAACCTGTAACATTTTGCCTTTTGCTGGTACTATAGGGTGAGAACGATAAAAAAAACATGACTACAATAAACCACAATTATGACGGAAGCAAGGTGTTCTTCACATCAGACACCCACTTCAATCACGCGAATATAATAAGGTATTGCAATCGGCCATTCAAGAATGTCGATGATATGAATGAAACATTGATTGCCAATTGGAACAGCGTTGTCGGTTTGGACGATGACGTGTTTCATCTTGGTGATTTCTGTCTTGGATGTGCAGACGAATGGACAAAGATGCTTGACCGGCTGAACGGAAAAATCCACCTCATCGTAGGCAATCATGACCTGAAGAATCTTCGCCAAGGATTCACCAACCGTTTTGAGGAAGTAGTGATGCAGCGCCATATCGTGATAGACAAGCACAGCATCTACCTTAATCATTATCCGTTCCTATGCTTCAGCGGTGCATACAAGAATGACGTCTGGCAACTCTTTGGACACGTCCACACTCGCAAGAACAATACAGGTATCGATGCCAATCGTCTGCAGCACCTCTATCCAACCCAATATGACGTTGGTGTTGATAACAACAATTTCACACCTGTGTCTTATGACCAGGTGCGCAAGATAATTGAGAAACAGATAATCGACTACAAGCAATGAAAATACAATACATGAGCGACCTCCACATGGAGTTTGCCGAGAATAGCAGATATTTGAAGAATGTGGAGTTTCCCGTCTCGGGCGACGTTTTGGTGCTTGCTGGAGACACATTCTACTTGAACAACACCACGGCACCTTTAGGGAAGTTCTGGAAGTGGGCATCGGCCAATTACAAGCAGGTGCTGATTGTCCCTGGAAATCACGAGTATTACCAAGGATGCGACATTATGGAAAGAGGCCAGCAATGGCGATGGATGTTCAAGGAGAATGTGGGATACTACCAGAACCAAGTGGTGCGGATAGATGATACCGATTTTATACTCAGCACGTTATGGTCGCACATTCCACCGACAGATGAATACTTCGTATCAAGAGGATTGAACGATTTCTACCAGACAAAGTTCAACGGCAAGCGGCTGACGGTCGAGGACTATAATCGTTTGCACACCTATTGCCTTGACTTCATCAAGAAGAGCGTTGCCGAGAGCACGGCCAAGCATATAGTGGTAGTAACTCACCATCTGCCAACATTGAAAGTGGTGGCTTCAAGGCATCTTGGTTCATGCCTTAATAGTGCTTTCGCCACGGAATTAGGTGATTTTATTGCAGACAGCCGTATTGACGTATGGATATATGTGAGAATATCGCTCCAATGGTACCGTCATAGCGGTGAGTTGGTACCGCGCGGAGCGGATGCGTGGTACCGCTCATATCGGTCGTATGGTACCGGTACCAAACGACCGATACACACGCTGTCAGAGGGTGCCATGCAGACGGTGCTACAGGGCACCCTGAGTTAGCGTGATTGGATGGTGTTATTTGCGTCTTCTGTTGT
>JAZQQQ010000051.1:0-4331 GCA_045629165.1 Bacteroidaceae bacterium | reverse complement strand
CTGGCCGTCCTCGATGGCGGCAAGTGCATCTTGCAGCTTCGTGGTGTCCGTCCGTTTCTATCGGACAAATTCGACATCACAAAGCATCCCAATTACAAATACACATCCGACTTTGACAAGAGAAACGAATTGGACATAGAGCGTTTCCTGTCCCCCCAGCTCAGACTAAAAAAGGACGATAGCTGTGCTGTGTACGAATGTACCGTGTCCGACGATTCTCCTGCTGATAACGAGTAAGAGAATCTAATTACCCCAGCGATTCAGAGAAGCCATAATGCCCCAGGCAATACCCAAATCTATATGGAGGCTTATTTATGGCATTTTTCAACAGCGCAATCAACGTTTTGCAGATTCTGGTTATCGCACTGGGCGGTGGCCTTGGTGCATGGGGTCTTATCAACCTCATGGAAGGCTACGGAAACGACAACCCGGGTGCGAAAAGTCAGGGCATTAAGCAGCTCATGGCTGGTGCCGGCATTGGTATCATCGGTATGATGCTGATCCCCATGCTGGCTGACCTGTTTACTGTGGGAGGCTGATCCCTAGTGAAACGCTGCATTTGCCTGTTGCTGGTGGTTCTTCTTCTGATCGGCTCGCTGCCTACGGTTTTTGCAGCGGAAATGCCGGGGATGGACGAACCCACCACAGAGAATACTCCCTCTGCTACCGCAGAGGAAGTGGAAAACACCGTCACCGATGTGGATTCTTCGGAGCCGCCCGGTGACACAAATACGGCAGAGGAAAATCCCTCTGCTGACAATGAAGAAACCGTAACCCCGGATGATGTTTCCGGCGAAACGGAGGAACCCGAAGAACAGCCCAATGATGAAGATTTCTTCGATGATGATATGCCCATCATGGACGGTCTGAGCATGGGCGATATGCCCTCTCTACTGAGCATTTCCGGCACGGATAGCGGTATTCTGCTGTTCAACTACGCCGACAACGGCAACTATACCACCGTCCTGAACAGTCAGGTTGCAGTTACCTACAAGCCCAATGGCACCGGCTCTGCCAAAACCGCCTATATCAAAAATATGGGCTGGCACTTCGCCCGGTACAACAACACGCCCTATCCCGACAGCCCTCTGTACTGCATCGAACCCTACCGGGATTTCGCTGCCAGTACCTCCGGCAATAAGGTGGACCGTGATGTAACCCTTACCGGTTCCGGCACAACCCAAGGTACTGACGTTTGGTATGCACTGCCCCAGGCTCGGAGAGAAGCCATCGGTCTGGTTCTGCTGTACAGCGATCAGATGTGGAATCACTCCATCAGCGTTACCAACACTTCTAAGGCGAACAACCCCAATGTTCCCCTGAGAATTGCTACCCAGATGCTGATCTACGAGATTGTCTGCGGTATGCGTGAGGATGGGACTTTTAACCGTCTGTCCAGAAACGAAAGCGGTTCGGATGGTGCTGCCTTCTACAATGCTGGCAACGCATCTGTTTCGGGCTTTGCTTCCAACTACAACAGTCTGGTTTCCTATGTGCAGAACGCTATGAAGATTCCCAGCTTTACCAGCCAATCTTCTTCCAGCGCACCCACCATCACCATGACTGGCAACACCACCACTGTCACCGACAGCAACGGTGTTCTGTCCGGCTGGAGCTTCTCCAATGGCAACGGTGTGTCCTTCAGCAAGAGCGGAAACCAGCTGACCATCACCAAGACCGGAAGCATTTCTGCTTCCACGGTGATGAAAGCAACCCGCTCTGTTCCCTCTGCCGCAAACACCACCTACAATCTTTGGTACATGACCGGTTCCTCCTATCAGACAACCATTTCTCTGTACCGAGCATCTTCCAGCACTGCCAACGCTTATTTCAAACTCAATCCTCCTGCTGATCCTACCGGCTCTCTTTCCATTAAGAAAACCACCGAGGACGGCAAGAATCTGAGCGGCTGGCAGTTTACCATCTACACGGATGCAGCTTGCACTTCCAAGTATTCCGGTCCCCATACTACAAACACTTCCGGCGCTCTGACCGTTACCGATCTGAAAGCCGGTACCTACTATGTGAAGGAAACCGGTAATACGGATGCAAGCATCAACGCTCAGTATTACTGTGCAAGCACTAACCCTCAGAAGGTCACGATCACCAGCGGCGGCACCGCAACTGTGACCTTCACGAACAAGCTGAACGGGGGTAGTCTTAAGCTGACTAAGACTACCGAGGACGGCAAAAATCTGGGTGGCTGGCAGTTTACCATCTACACGGATGCAGCTTGCACTACCAAGTATTCCGGTCCCCACACCACGAATACCTCCGGCGCTCTGACCGTTACCGATCTGAAAGCCGGTACCTACTATGTGAAGGAAACCGGCAATACCGATGCAGGCATCAACGCTCAGTATTACTGTGCAAGCACCAATCCCCAGAAAGTGACGATCACCAGCGGCGGCACCGCGACTGTGACCTTCACAAACAAGCTGAACGGCGGCAGTCTGAAGCTGACTAAGACTACCGAGGACGGCAAGAATCTGGGTGGCTGGCAGTTCACGCTGTACACGGATGCAGCTTGCAATACCAAGTATTCCGGTCCTCACACAACGGATGCTTCCGGCAATCTGACCATCGCTGATCTGAAAGCCGGTACCTACTATGTAAAGGAAACCGGCAATACCGATGCAGGCATTAACGCTCAGTATTACTGTGCAAGCACCAATCCCCAGAAAGTGACGATCACCAGCGGCGGCACCGCGACTGTGACCTTCACAAACAAGCTGAACGGCGGTAGTCTGAAGCTGACTAAGACTACCGAGGACGGCAAAAATCTGGGTGGCTGGCAGTTTACCATCTACACGGATGCCGCTTGCACTACCAAGTATTCCGGTCCCCACACCACGAATACCTCCGGCGCTCTGACCGTTACCGATCTGAAGGCCGGTACCTACTATGTGAAGGTAATCGGCAATTCCGATGCAAGTATTAACGCTCAGTATTACTGTGCAAGCACCAATCCCCAGAAAGTGACGATCACCAGCGGCGGCACCGCGACTGTGACCTTCACGAACAAGCTGAACAACGGCGGTCTGAAGCTGACTAAGACTACCGAGGACGGTAAGAATCTGGGCGGCTGGCAGTTCACGCTGTACACCGATGCAGCCTGCAATACCAAGTATTCCGGTCCTCACACAACGGATGCTTCCGGCGCTCTGACCGTTACCGATCTGAAAGCCGGTACCTACTATGTGAAGGAAATCGGCAATACCGATGCAAGTATTAACGCTCAGTATTACTGTGCAAGCACCAATCCCCAGAAGGTCACGATCACCAGCGGCGGCACCGCTACTGTGACCTTTACGAACAATCTGAACGGCGGTGGTCTGAAGCTGGTCAAGACTACCGAGGACGGCAAGAATCTGGGCGGCTGGCAGTTTACCCTCTACACCGATGCAGCTTGCAATACCAAGTATTCCGGTCCTCACACAACGGATGCTTCCGGTGCGCTGACTATCTCCGATCTGAAAGTCGGAACCTACTACGTAAAGGAAACCGGCAATACGGATGCTTCCATCAGTGCTATGTATTACTGTGCAAGCATGAATCCCCAAAAGGTGATGATTACTGCCGGAGGTACTGCAACCCTGACCTTTACCAACAATCTGACTACCGGCGGTGTGAAGCTGGTCAAGACCACCAACACCGGTGAGAACCTGTCCGGCTGGCGTATTGGCATCTACACGGATGCAGAATGCACCATGCCCATTTCCGGTTCTCCCTTTACAACCGGTGCAGATGGCACGGTGTCCGTCAGCAATCTTCTCCCCGGCACTTACTATGCCAAGGAATACGCTGTTGACGATGCCTATTGGGAGTGTGATCCTTCCACTAAAACCGTAACGGTTGCCACCAATGCCACCGCAGAAGTGACCTTTACCAACACCCACTACGGCAGCATTGAAATCCACAAGACCACCAACACCGGCAATCATCTGGACGGCTGGGTGTTCTGCCTTGCAGACGGCGATACCAACAAAATCGGAGAATACACCTCTGACAAGGATGGCATTGTCCGCATTGACAAGCTGGTTCCCGGCCGGTATGTGATCTGGGAAAAGGACACCGAAGATTCCTACTGGACGATTGAACTGGGCTTCCATCCGCTGAATGTTGTCGCCGGTAAAACCGTAATTGACAACTGGAAGAACACCGAGTGCGGCAAGGCGACCTTCAAGAAGGTCACCAACACCGGTGAGAATCTGAGCGGCTGGGAGGTTACGCTGTACGAGGATGAAGCCTGCACCAAGGCAGTGCGAACCTACACCACCGAAACAGACGGCCAAATTGCTACCTTCATTGCCCCCGGCGTGTATTTCGCA
>JAZQQQ010000050.1:0-36375 GCA_045629165.1 Bacteroidaceae bacterium | reverse complement strand
ATCTATCATGGTATTAACTTCGTTTAATAAAGTATAACGAAATTAGTCCCAAAAGTCCAGACTTTCAACAAGAAAAAGGGCGTTCTAGCACTTTCTAGCACTTGAACGCCCTATCTAGAGATTTTTAACAGTTAAGCGGGGTCTAATAGTATATCATTCCCTAATCAAAAGGACCGGCCTCATCAAGAGACCGGTCCTTATTTTTTCTGCAGGAGCAATTATATACCCACTGAGAGGTCTCGCCACCCGCCGCGCGATGGGCGGGGGGACCATGAGAGGAGATGATGTTCGGAAAACCTGTTTTCAGGACAGCATCGGAACGAATGGTGGGACGAAGCGAAGCGGAGCCCTCGAAGGGGTATATATTTGCCCCCTCAAAAAAGAGATGCCCTCACGAAAGGAATCAGAACTTCTTGCGGTTAATCTTCATTGCACGGAAGAGGAACTTTGGAAGTACCTTCTCACGCTTGCGGTTCATCAGGTTGATGTACCATCCCAGCTTCTTGGCAACCGATACGCGGTAAGTTTCAACGAATTCAATGAGAGAACCGTCGGGGTCTTCAATGTATGTGAAACGGCCCGATGCATCACCCATATTGAACTGCTTGCCGTCCGGACAACTGTCAACAGTGAAAGGATGACCGTGGTCAGCACACCACTTGCCCAGATTGTCCATATTGGTAACGTCAAAGCATATCTGGATGAAACCGGGGTCTCCCCAGTAGCGGCCCTCAAAAATCTTCCTTGGAGTGCGGTCAAGTGACTGTACCAGTTCGATGTAACCGGTTGGGAACACCTTTGAGAATGCACCCATGTTCGGCTTTGACCACTTGAGCAGTACACGGCGGAACTGTCCGTTGCCACCCTTCATATATGCCAGGTCATCAAATGTACCGGTCTTGTCATAAACGACAGTGTCATAGCCAAGTATATCGGAATAGACCTTGCGGGCAGCCTCAATGTCAGTAACACCGGTCATAGCACCCATCATGCCGCCGAACTGCTTTCCTTCATCAATGAGAATGTAGTCATCCTGGACAGCCTGGAACCAGTTGCCCTCAATATCGGTAACATAGAAAGTGCGGGTTCCGTCAGGAGCAGTAAAGATAGCACTTACCTTGTCCCACTTTGAAGTGATGTACTTGTGTGCAGTATCAATGTTGCGGCACTTGATCTTGGCACAGAACACGCCCAGGTCGCCCACCTGTATCTCAAAGTGAGGCGGTTCCGGCTTGCGCTGTGAATACTGCCAGATTTCAAATCCGCCTCCACCCTGAAGGTTCAGGGCAATTGCGGCATGGCGCTTCTGCGCCTGGCCTCCGGTATAGGGCAGCATTCGCTCGGCTACTGTGTCATCTTCAAGCACGCGGATGTCAATACCGAACATGTCGGCGAACCATTCCCAAGAACGGTAAACCGATGTGGTTCCCACACCAATCTGCTGTATTCCGGAAATGAAAAAATCTTGAGATTGCATATCTTTTTCTTGTTGTTGTTTCGTTTGAGAGTGCAATAGTACATCTTTTTTTTGGGATAATAGTTGGACACTGCCCATATTCGTGTACTTTTGCAGTATAGAACTCACAATTGTAAATAAACAGATTATATGAGCACATCATTTCTTTTTAGTCTCGGAGGTCCTGAGGTCATTTTAATAGTATTGGTTTTTCTTCTTCTTTTCGGTGCTAAGAGAATCCCAGAACTCATGCAGTCTCTGGGTAAGGGCATAAACAGTTTCAAGAAGGGACTCAAGGATGTGAGTGATGAAATCTCATCAGAAGATATCTCTAAAGACAAGAAAGAGAATAAATAAATGGAAAATGATAACGAAAAGCTCTCATTCTGGGATCATCTGGAAGTTTTGAGGGGTGTTATCTTCCGTATTCTCATTGCCGCATTTATAACATTTATAGCAGTATTCTGCTTTAAGGAACCACTATTCAGACTGGTTATGGCACCCAGCCATTCCAGTTTTGTTCTGTATCAGGCCATCAGTTCAGTTGCATCCACATTAGGAGTTGATGCAACTACACTGCAAGATTTCAATGTGGAAATTTTCAACACAAAACTGACCGCCCAGTTCATGATACACATGAAAATGGCTTTCTACTGTGGTCTTATAGTGGTACTCCCCTACATGTTATATCTGTTATTCGGGTTTATATCACCAGCTCTTTATCAACATGAGAAAAGGGAATCACGTAAGGTCGTAATATGGGCATATATATTGTTCATGACAGGAATAACACTTGACTATTTTCTGATTTTTCCCTTGGCATTCCGATTTCTCGGGACATATCAAGTTAGTCCTGACATCCCTAATGTTATTGATCTGGATTCATACACGAACCTGCTAGTAACCCTGACGCTTATGATGGGGGTTTTGTTTGAATTGCCAATAGTGGCATGGTTCCTTGGGAAGATGGGAATTATTGACGACGATTTCATGAAACGGTACCGCAAGCACGCTGTAATGGTCATATTGGTGATTGCGGCAATTATTACCCCAACAACTGATGTCTTCACACTGGCGATTGTCACAATGCCTATCTATCTACTATACGAGATGAGCATAAGGATAGTATCAAGAGTGAATCCCGTAATTCCTGAAATAGGATCCTGACCAAACGACAGAAAACAACAATAACAGTCCCGACAATCATAATTGATCATCGGGACTGTATCATATAAAAATGAAGTATTATTACTTGAAGTACCAGTAATCAAGCGCCATCATGTCTTTCTCAGGTCCCTTGAATACCATGTAGAGGTCATGTACCCCCTTGACGTTCCTCATCAGCCTGACCTTTTCCATTGAGAATTCATCAAGTCCGCCGGTAGGACCAACAGGAATCAGTGCTACCAACTCTCCATCGGCAGAATCAAGATGCAGTTCTATGGTTGCATTGGTATTTGAGGCTGCACGGATGAAGAACCTGCGTGCCCCCTTGAAGAAATCTACGCCACGGACAACTATCATCTCATTGGGATCAATGTCATGGACATACATGTTCCTGCTGTTCTTCTCGAATTTTGAAGTCTTCAGTCCGTAGCCCCAGGCCATGGTCTCAGCCTCGACACGGATATAAGGATTAAGGTTGCTTATCTGCTCCACCTTGTTGTCTATGAAATACGGAACCTCCTGAATAGTTCCATCCTCGTTGTAGTGCATCTCGGCAACTGAAACTGAACGCTGTTCAGCATGGGCAAAAGTCTTCAGGTGCATTATGTCATAGTTCAGGCCGAAGACATAGCTCTTGCCCTTGTATTCAATGATACCAGGATGGTTTCCACGCGTGCGTACGGTATGGTCCATAATGTGTCCCTTGTACTCCCATGGTCCCTCAGGTCCGTCACTCATGGCATAACCAATACCTTCTGGACAGCAGGTCGATGCAAACGCAAGGTAATAGTGTCCGTCATGTTTCCATATCCATGGTCCTTCCTGGTAGTCCTGAATCTTGGGATGCTTGATTATTGGACCGGCCAATGACATCATGTCCTTACCCAGCTTCACGGAATAGAGGTTTGGATTGCCCCAGTAGAGATACGCCTGTCCGTCATCATCAATCAGGACTGTCGGGTCAATGTCATCCCAATGTTCCTTCTGCCATACCAACGGCTCACCTATCGGGTCATAGAACGGACCGTATGGAGAAAATGACTCCAGCACGCCAATTCCATGTCCATGGATTGGACAGTACATATAGTAGAAACCATTAGCCTCTACAACCTGCTCGGCCCATGCACCGTTCTTGCCGTCATAGTATTTGAAATCATCAAGTGAAGCAACGGCACCATGGTCTGTCCAGTTTACCATATCGGTTGAAGTGTAGAGCAGCCAGTCAAACATCTGGAATCCCTTGGCACCATCCTCATCATGGGTAGTGTAGAGGAATACGGTGTCGTTGATTACTACCGGAGCCGGGTCAGCGGTGAAGCGTGTCTGTACAATAGGCATGTTCATGTGGCTGTTGAACTGCCACCAGTCAAATGTGAAAGGTTCCGGGGTATCGCATCGGAATACTATATAGAGGTCATGGACGCCCTGCACGTTGGTATCAATCTGATATGTGAATGCGGCAGTGCGGAAACCGGCATTGTCAGTGTTGACCGGAACTGTGCAGAATGGCTTGCCGTCCATATTGTCAACATGGAACTCAATGGTACCGCTGCCTTTCTGTTCGCCTACCACTACAATCACACCCTTCTGACCGCAGTCCTTGAAGTCAACGCTGCGAACGCGGATCCAGTCACCGTCATGGATATCAGTCACAAAGTGATCAGTGCCGGCCCTGTGGTCAACCTTCAGGCCCGATGCCTGAGCCTGGGTCTCAGCCTCGACACGGCGGTATGGGTCCAGGTTCTTGATTGGGGTCTTGACGCCCTCTCTTGTCTGAGGAATGAACGGGAAAGTGCCATCGGCGTTCCACTGGAACTCCTCGACAGCAGCAGAACGGTTGTAGCCGCCACCTCCAGGAAGGTCACCGGTGTGGTAGAACATGAAGTTACGGCCCTTGAATTCAATATTGCCGCCATGGATGGTGAAGCTGCTGGCCTCATCCATGATGCGTCCACGGTATGTCCATGGACCGTTGATTGTAGGAGCGGTTGAATATGCCATGTGCTCAGGAACACCGCCTGCAGGATATGACAGATAGTAGGTTCCATTACGCTTCATGAGCCATGGACCCTCCTCATACTGGGTCATCATCTCCTCACGGCCATGTGCCCAGTTCATCTTTGACTGAAGCTCACCGAAGCACTTTGGATCATGATATCCAGGAACCTCCTGGTATCCGTTCTTGAATGAGATCATGTCATCATTCAATTCACCGTACCACAGGCCCTTGTTACCCCAGAACAGGTATGCACGGCCGTCATCGTCAATGAATACGGTCGGATCTATGTATCCGAAACCTTCACAGAGAGGACCACCAATGGCATCTCTCCAAGGACCGGTAGGACTGTCAGCAGTTGCGACAGCAAGAACGTCACCGCCGCCAGCCTTGTTGCAGCATACATACCAGTACCACTTGCCATTGCGTTCAACACCCTGGCTTGCCCATGCACGCTGTCCCTGACGGGCCCATGGGAAAGTTGCAGTTGTGACCTGAGTACCTTCATAGGTCCAGTTCACCATGTCCTCTGTACTGAAGAGCAGCCAGTCCTTCATGTTGAAGTCACGGTTGCGTCCATCCTCATCATGGTCAGCAAAAAGGTAAACCTTGTCACCATACACGAACGGAGCCGGGTCTGGCGTAAAGATTGTGCTGATGATAGGATTCTGTGCAGACAAACCTGCTGTTGCGCAGGCAGCCGCCATCATCAAAATAGATTTTCTCATAATTTTATTTAGTTGTTTCTGTTATTTGCGTATTGTCATTACAAAGCCTCCACGTGCAGGCAATGTCAGTTTCTCAGGCAGGGCTGCCCCTGTCTCAATGTTGAATCCAGCCCCCGGTTCCGATGCATTGTCAGTTACAAGCATCACATTCTTTCCCTGGGTAGTAATCCTTGAGAAATCAGGGCTGACGGTCAGTTCGGCATCAGTTCCGTTTATGCCGGCAACATACCATACGCCATCCTTCTCACGTGCAATTACTGCGGACTGCCCCGGGTAACCAGCCAGAAGCCTTGTATCATCCCATGCTGCTGGCAGTCCTGACAGCAGGTCACGGACAGGCTGAGGCAGTCCAAGATATGCCTCCGGACGGTCAGCCATATGTTGCAGACCCGACTCGAACAGTATAGGCAGTGCCAGTTCATGGCAGTCCGATGTTATATGCGGATTCTGGCTGTCAGTGAATGTACAAGGAGTATAGTCCATTGGTCCAATCACATTACGGGTGAACGGAAGCGTTGCATTATGAGCAGCCGCAGCCCTGGTCATGCGGCGGTTGTTGTTATACCACTCCGCTCCATAGACCGCCTCGTGCGACATCAGGTTAGGCCAGGCACGGCTCCAACCGCGTGGAATGGTGCATCCGTGGAAATCAACCAGCAAATGGTGACGGGCTGCATCTTCCAATATATCCAGATAGTAGTCTATCATATCAGGTCCGTCAGGCAGAAAGAAATCAACCTTTATGCCAGTTGCGCCCATCATCTCAAGGCGAGTCATCTCTTTTTCACGTGCCTCGGCAGTACGCAGGCGGTCCTGCGGTCCCGGAGCACCGTTCCCTATCCATGAAGTTCCGGAATTGTACCACAGATTGGCCTTCACGCCCCTGCTGGCAGCATAAGCCAGGGCATCTTCAATATTGCCGCCGTTAGACATTTCGTCCCACTCCCAGTCTATCAGGTTGTATGGCCACTTCATCTCAACAGCCAGGTCAATATATTCCTTAACCTTCTGGAAATCCTTGGAACTGTGGTTGTATGCCCAGTAAATCCAAGCCGATACACCTGGCTTGATCCACGAAACGTCATCAACCTGGCACTCTGTCGCAACATCAGTCACTAGAGTAGATTCCACGATTGATGCCAGGCTGCCTACCATTACTATTCGCCATGGGTTGTGCTTCTTCTCTCTAGGTTCTTCGGTATAGGTCAGTCTGTATGTACCGGCATCGCCCTGAGATTCCAGGTATGATCCACTCTGACCGTGAAGGACATCGGACTCCGTTATAAGTCCGAACACACCGTCATGGTATTCTGTCAACAAAGGATAGCTGTATTTACCCTTTGCCGCAGATGTCTGCAGTGGATAGAAGTTCTCATAATCAGTCTTCTGAGTCTGTACCCAGCGATTCTGGCCCTCAGGGATGATGTATTCAATTTCCGGTTCATTTCCTTCAAAGCGGAACGCTACTCCATCATTTGACACACGCAGTTCAAGCTTCACTCCGTCACACCCAAGTACAGCCATATTCCACTGGTTTGAGCATGACAGACGCTTGCCACTTGACATAGTGTATGATTCCTTAAGCTTCTTAGGCCCAGATTTCATATTAAGATTCCTGTCCAATCCCTTCAGTGATACAAGTTGAAGCCCAGCCCCATCATACCTGATGAGCATGTCGTTCTCCATGAATACAACCGACACCCTTCCGTCCGGTGATTCCAGCGTTCTGTCACCACATGCAGCCAGAAGGAGCATTGAAATTATGCCAAAAAATATCTTTTTCATCCTATAAAATCTTTCAGTTCCTTGTTCAGGCGCTGTACCGGCAGTCCTACCACATTGAAGTAGCTGCCCTCAATTGCCTCAACGCCGACATACCCAATCCACTCCTGGATTCCGTATGCTCCGGCCTTGTCAAAGGGCTTGTAGTTGTCAATATAATACTCTATCTCATTGTCTGACAGGCCAGCAAACTTCACCCTTGTAGTGACGGCAAAGCTCTTCTGCCTGGTCTCGGTTGTCAAGGTGACACCCGTTATAACCTCATGCCAGCGGCCCGAAAGCATACTGAGCATGGCAGCGGCATCGGCCTTGTCCTTAGGCTTGCCCAGTACCTTACCGTCAACATAGACAATGGTATCGGCCGTGATTATCAGTTCATCGGCGGCCATTGAACCGCGGTATGCGCCCGCCTTGACAGCCGAAATATAGAGAGCAATCTGCTCTCCCTTCAGGTCCTGCGGCCATGATTCGTCAATGCCGCGTATGACGCGTGTCTCAAATTCAAGGCCCAGTCCGCCAAGCAATTCCTTCCTGCGCGGCGAGTTCGATGCCAGTATAATCTTGTATTCCATACGCTTACCAACCGAAAGCCTTCTCGTTTTTAAGCCACAGTCCATTCACCTTCAGGACATGCTCTATTACGTCCCTGACACACCCGTGCCCTCCTGCAAAAGGCGATACATACCTGCTCAGGCCCTGTATTTCCGGAACGGCATCGGCCGGGCAGCAGGGCAATCCGCACTCCTGCATAATCTGGTAGTCAGGAATGTCATCACCCATGTACAGCACATTTTCCTGATTCAGTCCATGACGCTCCAGGAACTCGTGGTAATCGCGGAGCTTTACGGACGAAGCTATGTAGATATCCTCATCGGGAATACCCAGACCGCCGTAGCGTTTTCTCAGCGACTGTACCTTGGCTCCGGTGATGATGCACAGCTTCAGTCCCATCTTGACAGCCAGCTGCATGGCATATCCATCCTTGACGTTTACGGAACGGATGGGGTCACCCGTTTCCGAAAGGTTCATGACCGAGGTACTGAGCACCCCGTCAACATCGAAGACCAAAGCCTTTATCTTAGTCAGATCGTAATCTATCATTTGAGGTTATTGTTTATGTCAATTGAAATCAGCCGGTACAGTTCCCTCCATTCCGGATGTCCCGACAGCATCTCCATGTGTTCCTGCACCACCTTGCGGTCACCGCGAACGGCAGGGCCGGTCTGGGCATCGGACGGCTGCATGCCCTCCAGTTTCCTTACTGCCTCGCGAATCAGGGGAAGCATTACGCTGAACGGCACTCCCTGCTCCTGCAGCAGCATCTGGCTTACGGCATACATGCGGTTCGAAAAATTGTTGGCAAACACTGCCGCCAGATGAAGCGACTTGCGTCCGGCGGAATCGAGTTCCATAACCTGGGGCGACAATTGTCCGGCCAGTGCGCGTACCGCAGACATAGTCCGGGAGTCCGATGCCTCGACAAACAGCGGTACACTGCTCCACTCCACACTTCCGTCTCTTGAGAATGATACCATTGGATACAACACGCCGTAGCTGAGGGCGCCGGCATCTTTCCACACGTTCACAGGAACACTGCCGGCCGTATGCAGGTATATGGTATCAGGTCCGCAACTCCTGACAATCTGCGGTGCCAGTTCGGGAAGTACGCTGTCAGTCAGCATGACCAGGCAGACATTGCAGTCCGATGGCAGTTCTCCCAATGAGGTAACCGGCCTGGCGCCAAGCCTTACGGCAAGCCTCTCCGCAGAATCAGTGGTACGGCTGAAGACTGTACATACTTCATGGCCGCAGTCAAGCAACCGCGGCCCCACATGTGTTGCCACATTGCCAGCCCCAACCAGAACGAACTTCATCGGCCTATTATCAGAACTTTTCCCTGTGGATTTTTTCCCACTGCATCTTGCTGTCATCGTATGGCTTTCTGTCCATACCCTTATGACCGAAACCGATTATGCAGAGAGGCTCAAAAGGTTCAGGTACTCCCAGAGTCTGGGCAATTGCCTGTGAAGAAGGCTTGCCGTCGGCAGTCTGGCGGTTCCGGAAGTGAGCCCAGCAACTGCCCAGTCCAAGATCGGCAGCCTGAAGCTGCATGGTGATGGCAGCGATGGCGCAATCCTCAATCCATGCATCGGTCTTGGTCGGGTCACCCAGGACAACTACGGCAAATACGGCCTGATTCAGGAATGAAGCACCGTTATCCTTGCATTCGGCAAGCCTGGCAAGTGTCTGCTTGTCCTCGACAGCAATGAATTCCCATCCACGGGTATTCTTTGATGTGGGCGAAATAAGCGCTGAACGAAGTATTTCGTGTTTCTGTTCTTCCGTAAGAGGTTCCTCGGTAAAGGCGCGCATGCTGCGCCTGCTGGTTATGAGTTCACTGAATTTTTCCATAGTTCTTCTATATAAACATGGTGCGAAAATATAAAAAAAATGCCATCTCGTATACCTTGAAGCATTATTTTGCGTTATTATTGCAGATATGGCACAGAGCTGTTCCACAATCAGGCGTATTCTGACGGCATTCATCATGCTGTCAGCAATTTCCGTGTGCCTGCCACTACAGGCCCGCCGCATATTCGTCACAGGAATCATTTCTGACGAAAAAGGCAATCCCGTCGAACTGGCTACCGTCAACGAAGAGAGGACCATGCAGTCTGCCATATCCGACCTGAACGGACGCTACAGGCTCACGGTAACCATTCCCGACGACACGCTCAGGCTGGTCTTCCGCATGGTTGGCCACCAGACCCGCAGGCGCGAGCTGGTAGTAACCCAGGATTCCATCAGGCTGAGCATAACCCTGCCCACCCAGAGCTACTCACTTGGCAGTGTCAATGTCAGGGAGAGCCGCAGGCAGAATGACGGAATGCAGCAGATATCGGCCCAGGGCATCAAGTTCGGGGCCGATGCCAGCGGCGGTTCCGTAGAATCGGTCATATCATCGCAGGCAGGAGTGAGCAGCCACAACGAGTTGAGCAACCAGTACAACGTCCGTGGCGGTAACTTTGACGAGAACAGTGTATATGTGAACGGCAATGAAATAATGCGTCCCCTTCTTGTACGCGCAGGACAGCAGGAGGGACTGAGTTTCATAAACCCTGACATGGTCGAATCAATCCAGTTCTCATCGGGCGGCTTTGACGCTTCATACGCAGACCGCATGTCGTCAGTCCTTGACATAAAATACCGCAGGCCAACCAGCCTGGAGGCATCGGCCCAGGCCAGTCTTCTTGGCGGAAACGTCTTTGCAGGCATGGGCAACGAGCATTTCAGCCTTATGGCCGGAGTCCGATACAAGACCACCCGCTACCTGCTGGGCACGCTTGACACTAACGGAGAATACAACCCTACGTTCCTTGACTACCAGGCAAGCCTGACATGGACCCCTGGCCGCGACTGGGATTTCAGCCTGATAGCCAACATGTCACGCAACGACTACAACTTCAGGCCGACTGACAGGACCACCACATTCGGAACCGCCGAAGACCCCAGGACCTTCAAGGTATATTTCGAAGGATGGGAACAGGACATATTCAACACGTCTACCGTCGCGCTCAACGCCACCCGCAGGATTGGAAACTCCGGCTCAATCCGCTTCAGCGTATCGGCATTCACCAGCAGAGAGAGTGAATCATACGACATACTTGGAGAGTACTGGCTGGAAGACAACCGCAGCACGGCAGTAGGCTCATACCTTCAGCACGGCAGGAACCGGTTACATTCAAAGGTCATATCGGGCTCGGTTGACGGTAGTCACCCCACAAATCCGGCCGGCACGATATGCTGGGGCATGGGATTGCGCAGCGAACATGTTGACGACCGCATACGCGAATGGGAATACCTTGATTCGGCAGGCTACTCACTCCCCTACAGCGGAGTCGACGGCATCATCATGGGCAATTCCCTGCGTGCCGGCGAGTCAATTGCCAGCACACGCGCATGGGGATACATATCGGACACCTACAAGCGCCAGATAACGGGCGGATTCCTGACCGTCAATGCGGGCGTAAGGATAAGCCACTGGAACTGGAACGGCGAAACCACGGTCAGCCCCAGGATAACGGCAGGCTTTACCCCCGACTTCAACGACCGCTTCACATTCCGCCTGGCCACGGGCATATACTACCAGTCGCCTTTCTACAAGGAGTTCCGCTGCGCAGACTACAGTTCAGGAACCGGAACAGTCATTCTCAACAGGAACATACGTTCGCAGAAATCCACGCAGATAATCCTGGGCAGCGATTATCACTTTGAAATGTATGGAAGGCCATTCAAGTTCACCACGGAACTGTATGGCAAGAGACTGCAGGACCTGATACCATACGAAGTAGATAATGTCAGATTAGTTTACTACGGAGAAAACAGCTCGCATGGTTATGCGCGCGGACTTGACATGAAATTGTTCGGAGAATTCGTTCCGGGCATAGACTCATGGATTACATTCTCCCTGATGGATACCAAAGAGTACATCAACAACACATGGGAGCCCCGTCCAACCGACCAGAGATACAATTTCTCGTTCTATTTCTCCGACACTTTCCCCAACCGGGACCGATGGAAGATGAACCTCAGGTGCTCAATTGCCGACGGCCTGCCGTTTGGAACGGGAAAAGCCGGAGATATGTCAAGAAGATTCCGGGCGCCAGCCTATAAGCGTGCCGACATAGGACTGGCATATAAGATTGCCGGGTCTGACATAGGTCCCCGTTATTCAGGACGCGGCAGCTGGATAAAGGGCGTATGGGCCGGAGCCGACTGCCTGAACCTTCTTGGCATGAACAACGTCTGTTCCTACTTCTGGATTTCCGATGTCTCGGGCACGAATTATGCCATTCCGAATTACATGACAGGAAGACAGCTTAACCTGCGGGTAACCGTTGAATTCGGCAAATAACGCCCCTTTTTATATTTTTTGGCAGAACAAAGATTTGGTTTTGTTTTCATGTCCCGCAAGAAATGGGTAAATTTGCGGACTTTTATACAAGTAAAAGCATAACTAACAATAACCAATATTTTTAAAACCAAAATGAATCCTTCACACATTGAACATCTTGGCATTGCAGTAACCTCACTTGAGGAGTCAATGCCATTCTTCGAGTTCCTGACAGGAAGTAAGTGCTACAGCATTGAAGAGGTAGCTGACCAGAAGGTCAAGACCGCTTTCTTCAAGGTAGGCCAGACCAAGATTGAGCTCCTTGAGCCAACTTGCCCAGAATCAACAATCGCAAAGTTCATCGAAAAGAACGGTGGCCGTGGTGGCGTTCACCATGTTGCATTCAACGTAGAGAATGTCGCTGAAGCTCTCGCAGAAGCTGAAGCTGCAGGTATCCAGCTGATTGACAAGGCTCCTCGCAAGGGTGCTGAAAACCTGATGATTGCATTCCTTCATCCAAAGTCAACCAAGGGTATCCTTACCGAACTTTGCCAGCAGCCTGAATAAACCAGAATTTCATAAAGAAAAGATATGGATCAAGCAAAAATGGAAAAGCTGCTTGACAGCCGCGCAAAGGCTATGGCCGGTGGTGGCGCAGCAGCAATTGAAAAGCATCACGCAAAAGGCAGCTACACTGCCCGTGAGCGTATTGTAAAGCTCCTCGACGAGGGTTCTTTCGAGGAAGTAAACATGTTCCTGACACACCGTTGCCACGACTTCGGTATGGACAAGAAGGTATTCCTGGGTGACGGCGTTGCCGTAGGTTCAGGTACCATTGACGGCCGTCTGGTATTCGTATTCGCACAGGATGCTACCGTTATCGGTGGTTCACTGTCAGAGACCATGGCCCTCAAGATCTGCAATGTAATGGATCAGGCAATGAAGCTGGGTGCTCCTATCATCGGTCTCAACGACTCAGGTGGTGCACGTATCCAGGAGGGTGCATGCGCACTTGCAGGCTATGCCGAAATCTTTGAGCGCAACATCCTGGCTTCAGGTGTTGTCCCACAGATCTCAGTTATCTTCGGTCCTTGCGCAGGTGGTGCAGTTTACAGCCCAGCCCTGACCGACTTCATCATGATGACCGAGCAGAACTCATACATGTTCATTACCGGTCCAAAGGTAGTAAAGTCAGTTACCGGTGAGGATGTAACAGTTGAGCAGCTTGGCGGTGCCAAGGTTCACTCAACCAAGTCAGGCGTTACACACTTCGTAGCAGCTACTGAAGACGAGGCTCTTGCCGAGGTTCGCCGTCTGGTTTCATTCATTCCTCAGAACAACATGGAAGAGGCTCCAGTCATCCCATGCACTGATGACATTGCACGTGTTGACGAGGCTCTGAACGACATCGTTCCTGCCGATCCAAACAAGCCATACAACATGAAGGACATCATCAACACTCTGGTTGACAACGGTGACTTCATGGAGGTTCAGAAGGACTACGCAAAGAACATCATCTGCGGTTTCGCACGTTTCAACGGCCGTTCAACCGGTATCATCGCCAACCAGCCAAGCTGGCTTGCAGGTGTTCTTGACTGCGATGCTTCAAGAAAGGCGGCACGTTTCGTTCGTTTCTGCGATGCATTCAACATTCAGATACTGACACTTGTTGACGTTCCTGGATTCCTCTGCGGAACCGGTCAGGAATACGCAGGTATCATTGACCACGGAGCAAAGCTGATGTTCGCATACGGCGAAGCTACCGTTCCAAAGGTAACAATCACAGTCCGCAAGTCTTACGGTGGTTCACACATCGTTATGAGCTGCAAGCAGCTGCGCGGTGACATGTGCTATGCATGGCCAAACGCAGAAATCGCAGTTATGGGTGCTAGCGGTGCAGTAGGCGTTCTCCAGGCCAAGGCTATCAAGGCTATTGAAGATCCAGCCGAGAAGAAGGCATTCATCGCCGAGAAGGAGGCTGAATACAAGGATCTCTTTGCATCACCATACCAGGCTGCCAACCGCGGCTACATTGATGATGTAATTGAACCTTGCAACACCCGTTCACGCATTATCCGCGCATTTGAAATGCTTCAGACCAAGAAGCTGACAAATCCGCTGAAGAAGCATTCAAACATTCCACTGTAATTATTGAACTATGGTAATGAATCTTCTTCAGGCAGTTCCAATGACGGACTGGGGAAAGGTCTGGACAGTAACCCTGCTGGGATTCGGCATTGTGCTGACCCTGCTGGTTTTCCTGATCTTCGTCCTCACGTTCTTTGGTTGGGTCATGCAGAAGATGAACGCTCCCAAGGTTGAGAAGAAGGCTGAAAAGCCAGCTCCAAAGAAGGCAGCCGTTACATCTGCTCCATCCGACCAGGACACCATGGCAGCTATCGCCATGGCATTGGCAGCAGCCAGCGATGACGACAAGGTCGCTATCGCATACGCGTTACACCTTTATTACAACGCACATGACATTCCAACTGCAATGATTGCATCACAGGTACGCAACACTTCATGGAATGACAAATCAATAGGTATGAACAACCGCGGATTCTGATTACGGAAACGCACAAAGTAGACAAAACAATGGCTAAAGAATTTAAGTTTAAGATTAACGGCGCTGAATATGTTTGCGCCGTAGAAGAGATAGAAGCAGGTCTTACAAACGTTACAGTCAACGGCAAGACCTATCAGGTTGAAACAGAGAAGCCAGTAGCTCCAGCTCCAAAGCCAGCTGCTCCTAAGGCTGCTCCTGCTGCTGCACCAGCTGCCGCTCCTAAGGCTGCTCCTGCCGCTGCACCAGCTGCTGCTCCAGTTGCTGCTGACGGTGTAAAGGTTAAGTCACCACTGCCAGGTTCAGTAATCAAGGTACTCGTTTCTGAAGGTCAGGCTGTAAAGAAGGGCGACACCCTGCTGACTCTCGAATCAATGAAGATGGAGAACGCTATCATGGCAGAGCAGGACGGTACTGTCAAGCAGATCGTTGTTGCTGCCGGTCAGAACGTAATGCAGGATGATGTCCTGGTTGTACTGGGCTAATATCTCAAATAATCCAAGACTATCATCATGCAAGAAGTTCTAGAGTTTATCAAGGGCATGGGCTTCATGAACATGACCTGGCAGCAGGGAGTAATGCTGATTGTCAGCTGCTTCCTTCTCTACCTGGCCATCCACAAGAAGTATGAGCCACTTCTGTTGCTCCCTATTGCCTTCGGTATGCTGCTCACCAACCTGCCTCAGGCCGGAATGTTCCACTCAGAAATGTGGGATGCATTCCTCCAGCCATTCCTGGCAGATGGTGTAACTCCAAACCCGGCATACCACAGCTATGGCGAAATCATGAAGCATGGCGGTCTGTTGGATGTACTCTACATTGGTGTTAAGGCTGGTGTCTATCCATGTCTTATCTTCATCGGTGTAGGTGCCATGACAGATTTCGGCCCACTGATTTCCAATCCGAAGTCACTCATCCTCGGTGCGGCTGCACAGATTGGTATTTTCGTTACCTTCCTTGCTGCCAATGCACTGGGTCTGACTGGTGTTGACGCTATCACATTCACAATGCAGGAAGCTGGTTCAATCGGTATCATAGGTGGTGCCGACGGTCCTACTTCAATCTTCCTCACATCTAAGCTGGCTCCACAGCTGCTCGGTCCTATCGCCATTGCAGCTTATTCATACATGGCACTCGTGCCTGTAATCCAGCCACCTATCATGCGTGCCCTTACAACCAAGGAAGAGCGTGCAATCAAGATGGGTCAGCTGCGTTCTGTCAGCAAGACTGAGAAGATTGTATTCCCAATCATCATCACTGCCGTAGTAGCACTTATCCTGCCTGACGCAGCCGCTCTGATTGGCTGTCTCATGCTGGGTAACCTCATGAAGGAGTGCGGTGTTGTAGACCGTCTGTCAAAGACTGCCCAGAACGAGCTTATGAACATTGTCGTTATCTTCCTTGGCCTTTCTGTAGGTGCTACAGCAACTGCAGGTTCATTCCTGAACGCAAAGACCCTGATGATTCTGGCAATGGGTATCATTGCATTCGGTATGGGTTCAGCCGGCGGCGTACTGCTTGCCAAGTTCATGAACCTGTTCCTCAAGGAGAAGATCAACCCACTGATCGGTTCTGCAGGTGTATCAGCCGTTCCTATGGCTGCACGTGTATCACAGCAGGTTGGTCAGGAAGAGAATCCAAGCAACTTCCTTCTCATGCACGCCATGGGTCCAAACGTTGCCGGTGTAATCGGTTCAGCTGTTGCTGCCGGTATTCTTCTTACCATGCTTGGCTGATAACTGATATCAGACATAGAAAAATGAAAGGCGGCCTTACGGTCGCCTTTCTGTTTTATTAATGTAACTGCAACACCTTATGGTATTACAACCGTAGGCTTGAATGTCCTGGCCTCTTCGGGGGTTACCTGGGCATAGGCAATGATAATTACGATATCGTCGATTGAAACCAGTCTTGCTGCCGCTCCATTAAGGCAGATGCACTTTGAGCCGCGCTCTCCCTTGATGGCGTATGTCACAAGCCTGGCTCCGTTTGTAACGTCAACAACGTGAACCTGCTCGCCCTCAATTATTCCTGCTGCATCCATCCAGTTCTCATCAATGGTTATACTGCCCACATAATTGATGTTGGCATCAGTAACCTTTACCCTGTGCAGTTTTGATTTTAATACTGTTAAAAGCATTTTTCCTTCAACAAATTATTATTCCTTATACTTGATATTGTCAATCAGCCTTACCTTGCCGCAGCGTACTGTCACGCAACCTACAATATAGCTTGCATCATACCATGCGCTTACAGGCTGGAGCGTTGTACCGTCAACGATTTCATAATACTCAACCTCAAGGCCGTCAAAGGCATTGATCTCATCAATTACATACTGACGGGTATCGGTCAGGCTATGATTCTTGCCATACTCACGGCTGTTGAAAATAACGCGTGAAATATTGGCAGCCAGTTTTCTCTCAGCCTTGCTCAGGAGCATATTCCTTGAGCTCAGTGCCATGCCATCCTCCTCACGGACAATTGGGCAACCGACAATCTCAACTGAAAGGGAGAGCTGCTGAACCATCTTCCTTATGATAGCCAGCTGCTGGAAATCCTTCTCACCGAAGTAGGCCCTGTCCGGCTCAACAGCATAGAACAGCTTGCTCACAATCTGGGCCACGCCGTTGAAGTGTCCCGGACGGTTAGGTCCCTCCATGACCTTGTCAAGTGGAGTGAAATCAAACTGCCTGGTATCGGGTTCCGGATACATTTCCTCAACCGACGGAGCAAAAACGATATCAGCTCCGACTGTTTCAACAAGCCTGCAGTCCGATTCAAGATCCCTCGGATAGGTAGCGAGGTCATTCTTGTCATTGAACTGGGTAGGATTGACGAAATCACTGACTACAGTCAGGTCATTCTCACCAACACTGCGACGGACAAGTGATGCATGTCCATCGTGCAGGGCACCCATGGTAGGAACGAGTCCTATCTTCTTGCCGGCCTTTCTGGCCTGGTCAAGAACCGTCTTGAGTTCTGCAACGGTATTTATTATCTTCACCATTTCTATTTATGATAATTGTATATTCTTGTAGAAAAAGTCCGCAAAATAAGGTATAAAATATGATATTTCAAAAGAATCGGGAATAGTGCTTGCCTGTTCCAGCATTTTTTTTAGTATCTTTGCAAATAGAAGAAACACGAACACCCTTCTCATATGGAAGAAAAGAAGATTTTATTCATATCTGACCAGATCAGTCCGTTCGTAGGACCGTCGGAAATGGCAGATTATTGCAAGATGCTTCCTCCAAGCATTCAGGAACTTGGCCATGAGATCCGTACATTCATGCCAAAGTGGGGTTCTATCAACGAACGCAGGAATCAGCTCCATGAAGTTATCCGCCTCTCTGGAATGAACCTGATCATTGATGATACGGACCATCCCCTCATCATCAAGGTTGCCTCACTGCAGTCTGCAAGAATACAGATATACTTCATTGACAACGAAGATTTCTTCCAGAACCGCCTGATGGTAACCGACAAGAACGGAGAAGAGTATTCCGATAACGACGAGCGCTGTATTTTCTTCGCCCGCGGTGTTCTTGAGACCGTCAAGAAACTGCGCTGGACCCCCGATGTCATTCACTGCCACGGATGGCTCTCTGCACTGGTACCTCTCTACATAAAGACAGCCTACCACGAAGAGCCGGCATTCAGGGATTCAAAGATTGTCTATTCCCTGTACGACAAGGCCTTCAGCAAGAATTTCAAGGACAGTTTCCCAGAAATCCTCCTCACCAAGGACATGACGCCGGAATCGGTTGGAGAATTCACATTCCCCATAGACTACAACTCATTGATGAAGAAAGCCATTGATTTCTCAGACGGAGTCATTTGCAATTCTCCATCAACCGATACGGAACTGCGTGATTACGCACTTTCAAGAAACCTTCCGGTAATCAACTGGAACGATAAGGAGAACAGCATACTGCCTGCCGATGTAGACGAACTTTACAAAAAACTGTGATTCGTTTTTCCAAAATGAAAGGAACAAGGATTTTTTCAGCCTTTCTCGCTGCCCTGTGTCTGGCATCATGCGATGAAAGCACCTCTACCCTGGGCACTTCAATAACCCCTGAAGAGGACAGGATATCCATCACGTCAGAGAACATTGAGATTGACACACGTTCTGTGATTTGTCCCGATTCCCTGCTGGCAAGAACATCGACCTGCTATCTGGGACGATATACCGACCCCTATGACAGCACTTCATTTTCCGCAGGATATCTTACCCAGATAAACTGCGTGGAATCATTCAATCTTCCAGATTCAATCTACGGCATATCAGATTTCGTATTCCCCTTGAGTACGCACCTGAAGTGGAAGGATGTTGACCCATACTATTCCAACATAAGGCTTTACTTCTCAGGATTCTTTGGAGACTCTCTGGCATCAATGAAGATTGAGGTTTTCGAACTGGACAAAATGATTGACGCCAACAGCAAGTATTATGCCGATACAGACCCCGGACAGTTTGTAAGCCTGGACAAGGAACCGCTGGTTTCACTCATGTTCTCACCTGTTGACCTTGGTATCTCTGACGAAGACCGTAATAACACAGAGTACTACCCCAATGTCTACATAAGAATGCCTCAGGAATTCACAAAGGCACTGTTGGAGAAGTATTACCAGCCTGGCGGACGTGAATTCTTCACCAGTTCAAAAGCCTTCATGGAGAATGTCTGCAAGGGATTCTACATAAGATGTACCCAGGGAGAGGGAAATGTCCTCTACATAGACCGTACAGTTCTCGAGGTCAACCACAAGAGCATCATGTATGTTGACGGCGAACCGCGCGATACGTCACTCATGTCAGACTTTTCAGGTAATTCAGAGGTCATGCAGATAAACTGCTTCAAGTGGGAAGGACGTGAAAAACTGATGAGCCAGAATGACTGTTCATGGATTCAGTCACCTTACGGAATCCTGACACAAGTGACACTCCCTATTGACTCTATGGTAGGAAAGGGAGCACTCAACTCTGCCCAGGCAACCTTTACATGTATGCCTACCCCGCAGCAAAGATTCAAGCCTTCTGTTCCTACAAAACTGGCCATGGTCAGCAAGAGCGGCATAAAGGAGTTCTTTGAAAGCAGTGCCCAAATAACATCGGCTGACGTATTCATTGCCAGCTACGCTTCAAAGACAAGCATCTACCAGTTCAGCAACATTGCCCCATTGGCAGAATCAATTGCCTCAGAAAGGACTGAATGGCTGAAAGAGAACGGAATGGAAGACGATGAAGCTGGCAAGGCTGCATATTCTGCCGCCAATCCCGATTGGGACAAGGTTTACCTCATTCCTGTGTCCAGCCGATCAGACGGAAGCGGTTCACTGGCCGGTTACTATCTGGACATGTCACTGCACCGCGCAAAGTTGTCTGGCGGAGAGAATGGCGAAAAGCCTGTCCTCAAAATCATCAGGACCGCATTCAAATAAGATTTTCATGTATATGGCTTGCAAGGCCATACCTTATTAAATAAATAGAGGGTGAGTACCGCAGTACTCACCCTCTATTTATGTGGGAACACACTAGTGTTACTCTTCTTTCCTTGCCTTGGCAGTAGCCTTCTTTGCTGCAGGCTTAGATTCCTTGACCGAAGCAGCCTTGAGGCGTGAAACCTGCTTTTCAAGAGACTGAATCTTCTTGTCCTGATTCCTGATGGTTGTCTGGAATGAGTTGAGTTCTTCAAGGTCCATATCCTGTGGCATTGCCCAGTATACACGCTGTATAAAGTCACCAAGAATGTTCATGTAGTTTGTGAATGCATCATATGGAGACTCATATATGCCACGGTCCATGGTAACGCTGTTATGCTTAGTTGTCATGAAGCGGAAGTTGTTGCTTGCCTGCAGGTAATCCCAGTCCTGAAGCAGGTGCTTGTCACCACTCAGCAGTACACGCTCACCAATCTGGTAAAGCTTGGCAAAAGCCTCACGCTGCATTACATTACCCAGCCAGCAGCTGATATCGCGCTCTTCATCGTTCCATGACATTGGGTACGGAACCTCGATTTCTGAAACTGAGCTATTGTCACGTATTACTTCAGAAGGTGTGGCAAACTTGATTCCTCTCTGGCGTGCGCATTCCGGAAGTGCCTTCATGAATTCGAGAATGTTAGAACTCAGCGGCTGATAAATACCCAGTGCAGAGAGCTCCATGAATATGTTGATTATTCCATTCTCTTCAGGAGCCTGTGCAATCCAGTCCATGTATGTATCGGCCATGAGCGGATAGCTTTCCCATGAAGTATCGGAGAACCTGAGGCTGATGTCATCAGAGAGCTTGTAGTCACGCATGAGCACCTTCAGGTTTGGATTGAGTGAGCAGTGGTACAGATAGTGAGGACTCTTCCAGCCAAGGATATGCTTGGCACCTTCGGTAAGCATTCCCTTGAAGCCCATGTCGGCAACAAGTGAGCCTATCTCATCATCATAGATAAGGCTTGAATTGCGGAACACCTGTGGCTTCTGGCCGAACAGCTGGTCAATCTTCTCAACCAGTCGCTTGGTCTCCTTGCGGAAGCTCTGTTCGCCATCCTGTGAGAGTGATGCCAGACCATGTGAATAAGGTTCGGCAAGGAACTCTACGCAACCGGTTGAATTGAGTTCCTGCAGCAGGTCAATCACAGCCGGTGCATATCTCTCCAGCTGCTCCAGACATACGCCTGAGAGTGAGAGGGCAACCTTGAAGGCACCGTTGCTGTTGCGGGCCATGTCAATCAGTGTACGCAGTGCCGGGATATATGAATTCTCGGCAATTCCGTTAATTCTGGCTTCATTGGCATAATCATCATAATAGTAGTGATCTGTGCCAATATCAAAGAAACGGTATCTTTTGAGATGGATTATCTGATGAATCTCAAAATAAAGGCATATTGTTTTCATATCTTATGTTATTTCCTTTTTCAATTAACCAATTCCGAGTACTCTCTTGTACTCTGACAATATCTTCGCACCCACCTTGTCCCATGTGATGGCATCGACCTCCTTCTTTCCTTCGACCTTCAGGTATTCATAAAGCGAAGGATTGTTGCAGATTGAATAGATGGCATCGGCCATGGCATTTATGTCCCAGTAGTCAGTCTTTATGCACTTCTCAAGTATTTCGGCACAGCCGGACTGCTTGGAAATGATTGTAGGCACTTCACACTGCATGGCTTCAAGAGGTGAAATGCCAAACGGTTCTGATACCGACGGCATGATATATACATCACTGGCTTTCAGGCATTCGTAAACTTGCTTGCCTTTCATGAAGCCCGGGAAATGGAACTTGTCAGCTATTCCGCGTTCGGCGGCAAGGGTAATCATGGCGTTCATCATGTCACCGCTTCCGGCCATGCAGAAACGTATGTTGCGGGTACGGCGCAATACCAGCGCTGCCGCTTCGACGAAATACTCAGGGCCCTTCTGCATGGTAATTCTGCCAAGGAATGTAACAACCTTCTCGTGAGGCTTCTTCTGGGCAGGAATCTGCTGGATTTCTTCAGGAAGCGGTTCTACCGCATTGTGCATTGTTATGACCTTGCGCGGATCCTGATAATACTTGTTGATTACGGTCTGGCGGGTCAGTTCACTGACGCACATTATCAGGTCGGCGTTGTCCATACCGTTCTTCTCGATTGAATATACGGTCGGATTTACGTTGCCTCGGCTTCGGTCAAAGTCAGTTGCATGGACATGTATTACCAATGGCTTGCCGCTTACCTGCTTGGCATGGATTCCTGCAGGATAGGTAAGCCAGTCGTGGGAATGTATTATATCAAATTCTCTTGACCTTGCAACAACACCGGCAACAATGGAATAGTTGTTTATCTCTTCGTGCAGGTTGTCCGGATATCGGCCTGAAAAGCCTATGCAGCCAAGTTCATCGGTTTGCATATAGCTGAAATCGGCGTATATATGGTCACGGAACTGATAGTAGTCATCAGGATTCATCCATGAATGCTTCGATTTCACATACTCGTAGTCAGGAGTCCTGTAAACGACCGGCACTGTATTCATTCCGACAATCTTCATGAAGCTCTGGTCCTCATCGCCCCATGGCTTTGGCAGGCAGAAGGTAATGTCAACATCACCCTGCTGGGCCAAGCCTCTTGTCAATCCATAGCTGGCAGTTCCCAGGCCTCCCAGAATGTGAGGAGGAAATTCCCAGCCGAACATCAATACTCTCATATGATATCTTTATTCAAATTCGTTCAACAATCTCATTGTCCTGAGTATCTCAGCCACATTCATTGCAAATGAAACAGCTCCCCTGCCCTTGAACGGCGGGTTGCCGTCAAAGAGTTCCGGAAGTGAACCGATGCAATGTGAAGTCATTTCATCTTCATATCCTATAAGCTGTCTTTCAACGAATGACAGACCACTCATCTTGAAGACCTTAAGATAAGCCTCGAAGTAGAAGCCTGCCAGCCATGGCCATGCAGTTCCCTGGTGATATGCATAATCGCGGTCACGCTGCGGACCCACATAGTTAGGATTGTAGCCGAAGCTCTTCGGACTGAGCGAACGCAGTCCCTTCGGAGTAAGCAGTTCCTTGGTCACGATATCCACCACTGCCTTCTTCTGCCTGATGTCGAGAGGAGAATAGTCAAATGCTGCAGCAAATATCTGGTTCGGCCTGACACTCCAGTCAGGATTGCCGCCATCGACAAAGTCATACAGGTAGCCGTACTGGTTTATGAATACGTTCCTGAATGAGTCCGATGCATGGTCGGCTATCAGCATGAGCTTCTTTGCCAGCTGGCCGTCCGAGAATTCCATGTCCATATCGGCCACGAACATGAGGGCATTGTACCACAGTGCATTGATTTCGACCACATATCCGGTCCTTGGAATCACAGGATTGCCGTCAACCGTTGAATTCATCCAGGTTTCGGCGCTGTTCTTGCCGTTTACATATACAAGTCCGTTGCTGTGCACGAAGAAGTTCGGATGATGGTTCTTGCGGAGGTAGTCCATGATGAGCGCCATCAGGCTGCCATACTTTTCATTTGCACGTTCCCTGCCTTCATACTTGGCATACTGCTGGATTGCCCAGATTGCCCAGAGAAGCACATCAGGGTGCTCCATTTCATATATCTGGCTCTTTGAGGGCTTGCCCTTTATGAAATCCCTTATGGCAATCGATGCGGTTGCCATGGCCGACTCGAACTCATTGGTTTCCTTCAGTGCCAGGGTCAGTCCAGGCAATGAAATAAACATGTCACGTGCACGGCACTTGAACCATGGGTAGCCTGCCAGGACATAATGCTTGCCTGAGGTCTTGTAATGGAACTGGTGCGCAGAATTTTTCAGGCAGTGATAGAAGTTGTCGCGAGGGGTTCTCTCATTGGATTCCACCGTGAAGGTCTTCTTCAGACCACGGGTCTTAACTTCGGAGAGGCCTGCCGAGAATACTATGCTTTCACCCTTTTTGAGCGGGAACTCAAAGTAGCCCGGAACAAAAAGATCCTCATTGAATTCATAACCGCGCTCAAGTTCCTTTGAGTATTCGAACCTGCGGTACCAGTCAGGCTTGCTTATGAACTGGTTTTCGTTGCTCAGCTGCATGAAGAGTTCCGGATATCCCGGATACATGCATGTGCTTATTCCGTTTTCAACCACCCTGTACTCACGGCTTGCCTGAGCATTCTCGTGGGTAAACTGCCTTACGCTTCGGAATGCCAGGAACGGCTGAAGCCTGAGAGTTGTTTCGGAATGGGCATCGAGCAGCGTGTACCTGATGAGAATACGGTTCTCATTATGCTCAAACAGTTTTTCTTTCTTGAGCAGGACACCGCCCACCCTGTATATGGTAGTAGGTACCTTGTCACAGTTGAACTCCCTGATATACTTGTGACCCTTAGGGGCAAAATTGTAGCCCCAGTACTGGTGCAGGCCCAGGTTGAATTCTGCACCATGCTGGATAACCGTTTCATCAAGGGAAGAGAGGAGGACATGGTTTTCGCCATCCAGTTCTGGCAGCGGCACAACCAGGAGACCATGGTACTTTCTTGTATTGCAATCAACGATTGTAGTACAATGGTAAGCACCTGATCTGTTGGTCCTGAGGATTTCCCTTGGGAGCGTTTCTTCCAGATTGGTCATGAAAGTCTTTTCAAAACGCAAATAACTCATATGTTCATGTTTTTCTTACGAATGTTTCACAAATATAATAAAAGTTGTGCATCAAAATAAAACTGGGGATATATTATTATTCTTGAAAGGTATAAAATTGCTACCTTTGCGCCCGGTTTAGCAAAAAAAAGGGAAAAACTGAATATAAATACAGAATATGAACAAAATTTTATCAAAAGAGCAGTTCTCAGAGAATGTCTTCAAATTCATTGTTGAAGCACCTCTGATTGCCAAATCAAGGAAGGCTGGTCATTTCGTAATCATCAAGATAGGCGAAAAAGGTGAGCGCGTTCCACTTACAATTGCCGACTCAGATGTAGAGCGCGGCACCATCACACTGGTAGCACAGCGCATCGGTCTTTCAACACACAAGCTCTGCAATCTCAATGCAGGCGACTACATTACCGATGTCGTTGGCCCACTGGGTCAGGCTACCCACATTGACAATTTCGGAACAGTCCTTTGTGCATGCGGCGGCGTAGGAACAGCCCCGATGCTTCCTATCATAAAGTCACTCAAGCAGGCCGGAAACAAGGTCATTGCAGTCCTGGCAGGACGTACCAAGGAGCTGATTATCCTGGAAGATGAAGTAGCAAAATTCGCTGACGAGGTCATTGTAATGACCGATGACGGTTCATACGGCAACAAGGGTGTGGTAACCGTAGGCATGGAACAGGTAATCAACCGCGAGAAGGTTGACAAGTGCTTTGCCATTGGCCCAGCCATCATGATGAAGTTCTGCTGCCTGCTCACCAAGAAGTACGAAATCCCTACTGACGTTTCACTGAACACCATCATGGTTGACGGTACCGGCATGTGCGGTGCCTGCCGTGTAAACGTAGGTGGCAAGACCAGGTTCGTCTGCGTAGATGGTCCTGAATTCGACGGCCACCAGGTTGACTGGGACGGCATGATGAAGCGTATGGGCGCATTCAAGGAGGCCGAGCGTGAAGAGATGGCCAAGCTTGAGGCATCGGTCTGCAGCTGTCAGGCACAGGCACAGGAAAAGGAGTGCAGTTGCTCAGAGCAGAAGGCTGCTCAGGTTACAGAATCACTTGAGGAGCTCTGCAACCGTGACGCTGAATGGAGAAAGGAACTGCGTGCTTCAATGAAGCCAAAGGACCGCACAGCCATTGAGCGCATCCCAATGAACGAGCTTGCACCTGACTACCGCTGCCACAGCCGCAAGGAGGAGGTCAACCAGGGTCTCACCCAGGAACAGGCACTCATTGAGGCAAAGCGTTGTCTTGACTGTCTGAACCCATCATGTATGGAGGGCTGTCCTGTCAGCATTGAAATCCCATCATTCATCAAGAATATTGAGCGCGGCAACTTCCTTGCTGCTGCCAAGGTCCTGAAGAAGACCAGCGCACTGCCTGCAGTATGCGGCCGCGTATGTCCTCAGGAAAAGCAGTGTGAATCAAAGTGTATTCACCTGAAGATGGGCAAGAAGGCTGTTGCAATTGGTAATCTGGAGAGATTTGCTGCTGACTACGAACGTGAGAGCGGCAACATTTCAGTTCCTGAAGTTGCAGCTCCGAACGGAAAGAAGATTGCAGTCATCGGATCAGGCCCTTCAGGACTGTCATTCGCCGGTGACATGGCCAAGTACGGATATGACGTTACAGTATTCGAGGCCCTGCACGAAATTGGCGGTGTGCTCAAGTACGGTATTCCTGAATTCCGTCTGCCAAACGCAATCGTTGACGTTGAAATTGAGAACCTGCAGAAGATGGGCGTGAAGTTCGTCAAGGACTGCATTGTAGGCAAGACCATCAAGGTTGAAGATCTTGAGGCCGAGGGCTACAAGGGAATATTCGTAGGTTCAGGCGCAGGTCTGCCAAACTTCATGAACATTCCTGGTGAAAACCTTATAAATATTATGTCATCGAACGAATACCTGACACGCGTGAACCTGATGGACGCTGCAAGCAAGGAGTCCGATACTCCTGTTCCATTCGGCAAGAACGTAATGGTAGTCGGTGGCGGCAACACTGCAATGGACTCTGTCCGTACAGCCATCCGCCTGGGCGCTGAAAGGGTGATGATTGTTTACCGCCGTTCTGAGGAAGAGATGCCTGCACGTCTTGAAGAGGTCAAGCACGCCAAGGAAGAGGGAATAGAATTCAAGACACTGCACAACCCTATTGAATATATAGGTGACGAAAACGGCCGCGTAAAGCAGGCTGTACTCCAGAAGATGGAACTGGGCGAGCCCGATGCAAGCGGACGCCGCAGCCCTGTTGAGATTCCGGGCGCAACCGAGACCATCGATGTTGACGTAGTAATCGTTGCCGTAGGTGTATCACCAAACCCAATCGTTCCAACATCAATCAAGGGTCTGGAACTGGGCCGCAAGAACACCATTGCAGTAAACGACAAGATGCAGTCATCAATCCCGACCATCTTCGCCGGTGGTGACATTGTACGTGGCGGTGCAACCGTAATCCTTGCAATGGGTGACGGACGCAAGGCTGCCGCTTCAATGCACGAGACTCTGTCGAAGTAATATTTACAGACACATAAAACCAGGACCGTGATGGAATTCCACCACGGTCCTGTTATTTTATACCGGTTTACGGGACGCCCGGCAGCAAGCAGTCTATTACTTCAGGAAAGCAAAGAACACTGCTGCCACCAGAAGTACGAATGAAACGAAATGGTTCCAGTGGAATTCCTGTCCTTTGAACACCAATGTCACGATAGCAGTAAACACTATCAGCGAAATAACTTCCTGAATGACCTTGAGCTGAATCAGGCTGAAAGGACCGCCATTGATATCGGACCCAATCCTGTTGGCCGGAATCATGAAGCAATACTCGAACAGCGCCAATCCCCATGAGGAGAGGATAATAAGTATGAGAGGCCAGTCAGTACTGATTTTCAGTTCCTGGAGCTTCAGGTTTCCATACCACGCAAACGTCATGAAAACATTTGACGCAAGCAGCAACAATACAGTATAAAGTGCTTTCATATTGGTTACAATTGATGCTGCAAAGATAATGAAACCACTTTATTATTTATATATTTGCGCATTATCATGCCTATGAAACGATTCATCTCCATAATACTGACACTTTTCACGGTCCTGGCAGCCCACGCCCAGACCCTGCAGCAGGGACGGGACCTTTTCAACAAGGGTGACTACCAGAAGGCCAAGCCCATTATGCTGAAATACCTGAAGCAGAAGCCCGATGATGCCAGCCGCAACTACTGGTACGGAGCGTGCTGCATGGAAACGGGTGATGCGGAGACCGGCGTACAATACCTTGAAAAGGCATCGGCCAAGAACATAGTCAAGGCGTTCCGCTACCTGGGTGACTACTACACAGAAAAGGAGCAGTACCAGTCAGCCATTGACAGCTACACTTCGTTTGTAGAAGGAATGAAGGCCGATGCATCACTCCACGACGAGAGCATTGAAGAGGCGTACAGCCAGAAGACTGACAGTCTGAAATTGCTTTTCCGAATGATAAGGAACACCAGCAAGGTTTGCTTCATTGACAGCTTCATTGTAAGGAAGGAGAATCTGGCCAGCGCATACCTGACCAGCTCATCGGCCGGATCATTCAGCAGTTACCAGGACTTTTTTGATTCCGACATTGACGGTGACGTGTTCGTGCCGGAAACGGGCAACCAGATTTACTACAGCCGGCAGTGTGATGACGGCCGCTACCGCCTGTTCACCCGCTACAAGAGTTATGATTCATGGGAAGACGAAACGCTGCTGCAGGGCATTGAATGCGACGGTGACGTGCGTTACCCGTTCATCATGAGCGACGGCACCACCATAGTCTTTTCAGCAACCGGCAAGGAATCACTTGGCGGGTCGGACCTTTTCATTTCAAGGTACAACAGCTCGACTCACCGGTACCTCACCCCTCAGAGCGTAGGCATGCCTTTCAATTCTGATTCCAATGATTTTCTCTATGTCATTGATGAAGAGAACGGCCTGGGCTGGTTTGCATCGGACCGCAGGCAACCGGCCGACACTGCATGCGTGTATGTCTTCATTTACGAAGAGAGATTCCCCAAATACAATTACGAGACAAGTGATACCGGCGAGGTCCACAGGGCTGCCAGGCTCATGTCAGTAAGGGAGACCCAGGCCGATATGAGTGCTGTCCGTTCGGCAAGGTCGGTGCTGACTCAGATGGCATACCAGATTTCAGAGAACGAGAAGGCCAGGAGGTCATTCACTTTCGTGATTGATGACCTTAATGACTATCACGAGGTCAACGATTTCCAGAGCGAAGATGCACGGCGCATGTTCCTGGCATGGGAAGAGCAGAAGAAGCAGTTCATCAGCATGAGCGCCCAGCTTGAAAAGAGACGTGTCGACTACCATGCCGCCGGCAAGCGCGACCAGGAGAGCATGAAGGAGTCCATACTGGAACTGGAATCTCAGGTGCTGGAAATGGAGAGGAACATCAATTCAATGGAGAACAGCATAAGGACAACGGAAATCAATTTCCTGAACAGATAATACGCACAGACTATGGAACAGAGATATTTTGCACCTTCAGAACTCATCATCAACGAGGACGGTTCATGTTTTCACCTTCACCTGAAGCCGGAGCAGCTGGCTGACAAGGTTATACTTGTGGGTGACCCGGGCCGCGTTGATACCATTGCCGCCAGGTTTGACAGCATTGAGTGCAACGTGAGCAACCGTGAATTCAGGACCGTTACCGGCACTTACAAGGACAAGCGCATAACAGTCCAGGCTACCGGCATAGGCTGTGACAACATAGACATTGTAATGAATGAGCTGGACACCCTGGCCAATGTTGACTACTCTACCCGACTTGAGAAGGCAGAGCACAAGTCACTTGACATTGTGCGCATAGGAACCTGCGGCGGACTGCAGCCGTTCACACCGCTGGGTACATACCTGTGTTCCGTCAAGAGCATCGGATTTGACGGTCTGCTGAATTTCTACGCCGGACGTGACAGCGTGTGTGACCTTGAGTTTGAAGAAGCATTCCGCAAGCACATGGACTGGTCTGCACAGAAAGGCGCGCCTTACGTTGCCAATGCCAGCCAGGAGCTGCTGGGCCGCATAATGGCATCGGACCCACAGATGGTTCCGGGCGTAACAATTGCCTGCGGTGGTTTTTACGGACCTCAGGGAAGAGTTCTGCGCCTGCAGTTGCAAGACCCTGACCAGAACGCCAAGGTTGAGTCATTTGAGTATAACGGAATGAAGATTACCAACTTTGAGATGGAGAGCAGCGCCGTTGCCGGACTTGCCAGCCTGATGGGACACCGCGCAATGACGGTCTGCATGGTAATTGCCAACCGCTATGCCAAGGAGATGAACACTGACTACAAGCCACTGCTTGAGAACCTCATAGACAAGGTGCTGGAACGAATCTGACCTACAGAAGGGACCACGACAGAAAAACCGATAGAAAAGATAGAGGAACGAATCTTAGACAAGGAATGAGAGAATTGCTTTTTGTATTTCTGGGCGGAGGCCTGGGCTCAACGCTCAGGTTCATGGTTTCCATGATCTGGAAACACCTGTCCCTGCACCCCAAATATGCCGGCATGGTATTTCCATGGCCAACTTTCATTGTGAATATTCTGGGTTGTCTGCTCATAGGACTGTTCTACCAGTACTCCGAGCGTTGGGGACTTTCAACCGAGGTCAGGCTGCTGCTCACCACTGGCCTGTGCGGAGGATTCACCACCTTCTCGACCTTCAGTTATGAGAGCGTGTCACTCATGAACAGCGGCTACTACGGAACCTGCGCACTCTATATTCTGTTGAGCGTCGTGCTCGGACTTTTGGCGGCATCAACGCCTCTTTTAATTGAGAGAATCTGATGAACAGCACCATATACGCAATAGCAACCGCCCAGGGTGGCGCCATAGGAATTGTCCGCGTGTCAGGCCCACAGGCCATTGACAGCGTTGACGGCATATTCCGCGGCAAGCGCACACTGACCAGCGCCAAGCCCCAGTCGCTGCTGTTTGGAAATATTATTGACAAAAGCAGTGCCGGAGAGAGTAAAAGCAACCCACTAAGTGATCAACGTAGTACCGGTGATTCTGTTGACCAGAAAGGCGGTGCTGTTGTTGACCAGGTGCTGGTTTCGGTGTTCCGTGCGCCCCACTCCTACACCGGTCAGGACTGCGTGGAGATATCGTGTCACGGTTCATCGTACATTCTTGGAAAGGTTTGTCAGTTGCTGTCAGGCGCAGGCTGTCGCCAGGCATCGGGAGGAGAGTTCACCAAGCGGGCCTACCTGAACGGCAAGCTGGACCTGGTCCAGGCCGAGGCTGTGGCGGACCTGATTGCATCGGAAAACGCAGCCCAACACCGCGTGGCACTGCAGCAGATGCGAGGCGGCATATCAAGGAAGCTCTCAGAACTGCGCGACCAGCTGCTCACCATGACATCACTCATGGAACTGGAACTGGACTTCTCAGAAGAGGACGTAGAGTTTGCCGAGCGTTCCCGACTCATGGAACTGGCACTGGGCATCAAGGCCGAAATTGAGCGTCTTTCAGGTTCGTTCGCAGCCGGAAACGCCATAAAGAACGGCATTCCGGTGGCTATCATCGGAGCCCCCAACGTGGGAAAATCAACCCTGCTGAACGCCATTCTTGGCGATGACAAGGCCATAGTATCGGACATACAGGGCACCACTCGCGACGTAATTGAAGACACCATCACAATAGACGGATACCTGTTCCGCTTTATTGACACAGCCGGGATACGCCACACTGACAATGTCATTGAGAAACTTGGAATAGAGCGCTCCCTGAAAGCCGTGCAGCGTGCCCAGACAATCATTCTGATGCGCGATGCCGAGAATGATTTTCCTGAGATAGAGACCCGCCCGGACCAGACCGTCATAAAGGTTGTGAACAAGTCCGATGCCTTTCAGGCCATCAATGGCACAGGCATGGACTGGCTGCAGCAGCAACTGCTGGCATCTGTTCCGCGCTGCCAGGAATCTGATGTCCTTGTCACCAACATCCGCCACAAAGAGGCGCTTGACCTGGCCCTGGCCGACATAGACCGCACAATCCAGGCCATGAACATGGGCATGACCGGCGACCTCATCTCAGAGGACCTGCGCCAGTGTCTGCACCACCTGTCCGACATTCTGGGCGGCCAGATCACCCCCGACGAAGTCCTGGGCAACATCTTTGCTCACTTTTGTATTGGGAAGTAGAGAATCTCATCGGTAGTTATCTGCATTCTTTGTCTAAAGCTACATCTCGAACTTACCATTCTAAAGAAAAAATCTTAAGGCAAGAGTTTTTCACAATAATTCCTGAGTTATTCTTTTTTATTAATAAAATGTTCGTATATTTGCGAACACTTATTCAATATGGCAGACAACGAGTACACATACAAACAGGAAAGGCTTGCGCGTTACGCCAAGGCTCTTGCCAACCCTGCAAGAATTTCAATCATGGAGTTTCTTGCAGCAAAAGACGAGTGCTTTTTTGGTCAGCTTCATGAAAACCTCCCCATTGCAAAGGCCACATGCTCACAACATCTCTCCGAGTTGAAGGATGCCGGCCTGATCAAAGGTGAGATTGAAGGAGCCCATACAAAGTATTGTATAGACCAGGACAACTGGCGCGAATGCAAGCTCCTCTTTGAGGAATTCATTGCCAAGTGCCCTTGCAACCGCCAGAAGGCTGAGCAAAAGAAATGCTGCTGTTCTGACAAATGCGAATAATACACCGGCTTGCCTGGCAAGCCTTTATTTTTAGAAATACCGTTCGTAATATTACGAACATTTAACAACAATAAATATGGATATCAAAGTATTAGGAACAGGATGCTGTGGCAAGTGCGCAGCCCTGATGGCAGCCACCGAGGCTGCAGTGAGTGAAATGGGAATCAACTCAAAGGTAGAGGAGATCACTGACATTGAGAAGATCATCTCCTACAATGTAATGCGCACACCGGCGCTTGTTGTAGATGGAAAGGTGCTCTCATCTGGCAAGGCACTTAACACTGAGGAGGTCAAGTCAATTCTTAAACAGCTTTTATAATGAAAAAGATTGCACTTATACTCATGACAGTTCTTGCTCTTGCTGGATGCAAGGGCGGAAACAAGTCTGCTGCTGTAGCAGATAGTAATGAATCCACAGCCAAGGTTCAGGTGCTCCTTTTCCATGCAGCACAGCGCTGCGTTACCTGCAAGGCAATCGATGCTGCCACAAGAGAGGTCCTCAAAGATAACTTTGCCCAGCAGGTGGAAGATGGCACCATAGAGCTTCGCGACATTGACGGATCACTGAAGGAAAACGAGGCTCTCGTGAACAAGTACGAGGTGATTTCAACCTCGATTTATGTTGATGCCGAAGGTGCAGTGACCAACCTCACCAATGACGCCTTCTCATATGTCCGCACTGACCCTGACAAGTTCAAGGAGATTCTTCGCGAGGCAATAACCAAAGCCCTGGAATAATGGAATGGCTGCAATCATTGCTTGATGCAAGTACGACTCCACTTCTGACTGCACTCCTGCTTGGTTTGATGACAGCAATCAGCCCATGTCCGCTTGCCACGAACATTGCTGCCGTCGGGTATATAGCAAAAGATGTCAGCAACCATGGCAGAGCATTCGCTGTAGGACTTCTCTACACGCTCGGGCGCATCATCAGCTATACGGCACTGGGACTGATACTCACCATGCTCATCAAGGCAGGAAACGGAGTGTTCGGCATCCAGAAGTTCATTGCCGATTGGGGCGAGAAGATAATCGGTCCGCTGATGCTGCTCGTTGGACTTTTAATGCTTTTCGGAGGCAGACTTGGTCTCAAGGGATTCGGATACGACGGAGATGGCACTTCCCTTGCCCGAAAAGGCATTTGGGGCGCACTGCTACTGGGTATTCTCTTTGCCCTGGCGTTCTGCCCAACAAGTGCGGTGTTCTATTTCGGGATGCTGATACCATTGGCAGCATCTACTTCCTCAGGGTGGCTTCTTCCAGCAGTATTTGCAATCGCAACGGCAGTTCCGGTGCTGGTGGTGGCATGGATATTTGCATTCAGCGCCGGAAGCATAGGCAAGTTCATGGGACGGGTTACAGCTTTCCAGCGCTGGCTCAACCTGATTGTTGCAGTCATCTTCGTATTGATTGGCATCTACTATTGCCTTACAATATTCTTTGCATAATTTAATCGACACACAATATGATACAAAGACTTGCAGATTGGCTTGTATATGGACTGTTCGGACTTGATGCAGCGACTAAACTCGGCAGTTCCATCAACTTTTTCTTCTACGACAGCATAAAGATTCTTTTGCTGCTGTTCATGATATCGGCTGTGATGGGCGTTATCAACGCCTACTTCCCTATCGACAGGCTCCGGAACTTCCTCCAGAGCCATAAGCTATATGGATTGCAATATATCCTGGCATCGATATTCGGAGCGGTGACACCGTTCTGCAGCTGCTCCAGCATTCCTCTGTTCATAGGCTTTGTCAAAGGTGGCATTCCGCTTGGAGTGACATTCTCCTTTCTTATTACATCTCCGATGGTCAACGAGGTGGCAGTTGCCATGTTCCTTGGGTCATTCGGGGTAAAGGTGACCGCGATATATGTGCTGTCCGGCATACTGCTTGGCACAATAGGCGGCATGATTCTCGGAAGGTTCAATCTCGAACCGCTCCTCACGCCGTGGGTGCGCGGACTGCAACAGCAAAGCATCAACGAGCAGCAGGAGTGGGACAAGTCAGACGCTTCGTTCACCCAGCGTCTGCCCGGCATCCTGAAAGAAAGCTGGGAGATCGTTCGTGGCGTATTGGTGTACGTCATCCTCGGAATTGCCATCGGTGCAGGCATCCATGGTTTTGTGCCTGACGGTTTCTTCAGCGGAGCGCTCGGCAGCGGGAAATGGTGGACAGTCCCACTAGCAGTGGTTCTTGCGGTGCCAATGTATTCAAATGCCGCAGGAGTCATCCCGCTCATCGAGGCTTTCGTTCAGAAAGGAGTGGCGCTGGGCACTGCAATCGCATTTATGATGGGAGTCATTGGACTTTCGCTTCCAGAAGCAACGATGCTAAAGAAAGTGATGACATGGAAACTCATCGGCATCTTCTTCGGCACCGTTGCGCTCTTCTTCATCGTCAGCGGATGGCTGTTCAATACAGTATGCTAATATACATGATAATATGTGAGGAAAAGCTGGTTATTTCTGCAACAAAATTGACGCAAAACCCTTGTTGGCAACAACTTGATTTAGCAAAGAAAAAAGGAAGAATTCCGATGCTGGTCAACAGCCCATCCGGCAATGAGACGCGCTGGCAACATCCGGTCATCGTTCTGGTACTGATGAACTATTTTCCCAAAAGGAAATCAAATATCCCGACCATCTGAATGCCATTGTCGTTGAAATTCGAATCATAACGGTCCCCTACAATGATCATCTTTCTGAACCCGTCCGGGATATGCAGAAGTGACGCCTGCTCCTGGTCCGCCTTTTCCTGAGTCGGAAGCATATATGCGGATTGGATATATATGCGTTCATCTGCCCGGTTGACAACGAAATCCACCTCCAGGTTGCTGCGTACGGTCTTACCGTCCGCATTGCGGTTGAAGGTTTCGACCAGTCCTACATCGACATTGAAGCCCTGACGGCGCAGTTCATTGAAAATCATATTCTCCATGGAATGGTTGAACTCTATCTGCCGGAACCCGATAACAGCATTGCGTATGCCAAGATCTTCGAAGTAATACTTAGTCTCCGTTCCGATGTATTTCCTTCCCTTTACATCATACCGGAGCGCCTCACTGATTATGAAAGAGTCCTGAAGATAATCCAGGTAGCCGGTTATGGTCCTGGGTGCGATATCAATACCGCATGAAGATTTGAAGGTGTTCACAATTCTGCGGACATTGGTGCTGGAGCCTATCGCTGAGGCAAGAATGCGCACAAGTTCCTTAAGCCCTTCATCGTTTCTGATGTGATTCCGTTCAATCACATCCTTCAGATATACGGTCTCAAAGATTTCCTTCAGGTAGTTCTGCTTCTCTTCGGGTGTGGACATCTGCGCTACTGCAGGAAGACCTCCGTACCGGTAATATGACTCCAAAGCTTCACGCTTGTCACCGCCAATCTCCTCGAAATACTCGGAAAAGCTCAGCGGCTGGATATGGATCTCCCAGCCTCGGCCGCGGAACTCAGTGATGATATCCTTTGAAAGGAATCTGGCATTTGAACCTGTCACGTACACTTCGGCATTGCCTATATGGAGATATGAATTCAGCACATCCTCGAACTGAGGAACAAGCTGGACCTCGTCCAGAAGAATATAATACCGCCCGTCGTCCAGAATTTTCGCATCGATGAATTCCAATAACGCATCGGGGTCGCGCAGTTTTCTGTTTCTTCTGTCCTCCAGATTGACCTCTATTATGTGACTCACATCAACTCCCCTATCCAGAAGATTCTGCCTGTATATATTAAACAGCAGATATGATTTACCGCACCGGCGGATACCGGTCACAACCTTGACCATTCCGTTTCCTTCAGCCTGAATCAGTTTCTGGAGATAGTATTGTCTCTTGAACATCATAACTTTCAGTGTGTAAATTCGTGTATTGCCACAGATATGCAGACGCAAATATAGGGTATTCTTTCCAATCTATCAAATTTGCATTGAGACAATTATTGGCACTCCCA
>JAZQQQ010000049.1:0-3224 GCA_045629165.1 Bacteroidaceae bacterium | reverse complement strand
TTGCCCTGGGTTTTGTATGCCTAAGCCTGTCCATCATCTGGATTCGGTACGAGAACAGCTTCGACACCTTCCACAAGGATGCGGACAGAATTTTTACCGTATCGGTTTACCACCTCAACAACGGACAAACATATCACGGTACAATGTTAACGGCCAGACAGTGGGCAAATCTGAAGGAACTGCCGGAAATTGAAGAATACACCCAGTTCGATGATTTCAACGAAGATGCTGAAGCGGTTGAATTCCTCACTGACAAGGTGTTTTTCGATTTCTTCGACATCAGGGTTGCCGAAGGGTCCGACAAATTCAAATCCGACCCGAATCTGATTGCCGTCACGCGCAGTTGCGCTGAGAAGTATTTTCCCGGTCGCAGTCCCATTGGCGAGACTCTGCACGACAAAACCATTGTTGCCATACTTGAGGATTTTCCGGGAAGGACGGAACTGATGTTCGATGCCCTTGCTTTGTCAGATGACAGACTTGATGACGATGGTCACCTGACAAACCCTTATGGCATGCATGGAACGGCTGCCGGACACAATCAGTTCTTCAAAGTACGCAAGGGCACAGACATCAGGGCTTTCATTGAAAAGGCCGATGAGATTATCCGTTTTCAGGATGCAATAATATTCAAGGTCCTTCCAATCACTGACATCCATCTTAAAAAAGCGCAGAAGGATATGTACGTGAAGTATGAGCACGTACAGATGTTCTGCCTGGCGGGAATCGTGCTGTTCATCTGCGCCATGGTCAATTTCATTCTGTTCTCGCTGGTACGCCTGGACTACAGAAAAAGGGAAATGGCACTGAGAATGGTCAACGGATCAAGTCCCGGTAAGCTGTTTGCAATGCTGATGGTGGAATTCGGCATTGTACTGCTGTCCGCCATGGTCATCGGACTTGTCATGAACATACTGTTTGAGCCCACGTTCTCCACCATTTCAGCCATCAGGCGTGAAGAGATTCACATCATATCAGGCAGCATCAAGGTCATGATTCCGGTTCTGGCCTTATCATTGGCCGTCTGCGCAGTATCAATATGGTCTGTACGACGACGCAGCATGCAGACATCCATTGCCCGTGGACATGGCAACATCTTCCGCAAGGCATGCATCGGAGTCCAGCTTTTCATAAGCGTCCTTTTCATTTTCATTGTGGCAGTCATGGCCAGACAGTTAGGCATGATAAGGAACCACGACTGGGGTATGAGGGTCAAGGATACGGCTGTCCTGACAATCTACAACCCTGCACATCCTGACAGGAAACAGAACGAGCTGAGTGCTATGAATAAGTATTTTCCGCCCGATGACGAGTCAGGCAAGGCAAGAAATGCATCATGGTTCCGAAGTGTATACGGGCAAAACTACAATTATTCCGATGGAGAGGAATATCTGAATAGGATTGACGGTCAGCACGGACTGACATCCAGTCTCAGACAGCTTCCATACGTCACAGGCTTGTACACTGGATTCGGTGACGGATACAATCTGAACCGTATTGCACAGCAGGAAGCCGTCACGAATGAAAAGACAGTGGAGGGCGTGCGTTTCAAACCGACCAATGACAACCGCTTTGTTGTTCTGGACATTCTGAACTCCGATGCTGTCGGTTTCCTGGAGCTGACTGTCATTGACGGTGAGATTCCCGACCGCCCCGTTGCCGATGATGAACTTGTGATAACCGAGAATCTGCAGAAGGAATTCAAACTGGGCCCTGTCAGCTCTGAACCCGAACTGACAATATCACATGAAATCACGCGTGGCGCAACATACACTGTGGACGATAACGGCGAATATGTGTTGATCTCGCCTGAACAGAATATTACGGTATCGGACAGATACCGCGTCATTGCCGTAGTCAGGAACCTGTATACGACCGTATTTGACCCGGCATTCACACCCATGTACGCCTTCTGCGCCAAGGGCAACCGCAGACTCATGCCACAGAACTACTCATTCTCGGGCTACTGGTCCGAACCCATGATAACGCTGACATACGAAAGCGGTATGTCCCGCAGGCTCAAGTCCGATGTTGACAGACTCATGACCGAAGCCGGACTGGACTATGACCTGACCTTCTCCGAGGACCGTTTCTTTGAGAGTCTCAGGAGCCAGCGCCATCTGCGCAACATGATTATGGCTGTGGGCGGCGTGTGCATTCTGATAGCCCTGTTCGGTATCTGGTCCATGATAATGCTGGCCTGTCAGGAACGCCGCCGCGAGATAGCGGTGCGCAAGGTGCATGGCGCAAGAAAGCGCGACATCCTGAAGATATTCGGCCGGGAGTACGGCGGAATGCTGGTCGTGACATCGGCCTTCGCATTTGCGGTGGGCTACATGATCATGCACCGCTGGCTGCAGCAGTTTGAGCAGCGTGCGGCAATAAGCTGGTGGATTTACGTGCTGATATTCGCGGGAATGGCTCTTGTCATCAGTCTGACCGTGCTGCACCGCGTCACCAAAGCTGCCAGTGAGAATCCTTCTGTGGTAATCAAGAACGAATAACAGACAAAAACCATACAACTATGATTGAAGTAAACAATTTGAAGAAAATCTTCCGCACTGAGGAAGTCGAGACCTGGGCACTCAGTGACGTGTCATTCACGGTGGCCGATGGCGAGTTTGTGGCAATAATGGGGCCTTCGGGCTGCGGAAAATCGACGCTGCTCAGCATCCTTGGCCTGCTGGACAACCCAACTGAGGGCAGCTACAAGCTGCAGGACCGCGAGGTTGCCACACTGAACGAAGACCAGCGCACCGACCTCAGGAAGGGAACCATAGGATTCGTGTTCCAGAGCTTCAACCTGATTGACGAGCTGAACGTGTACGAGAACATAGAACTGCCGCTGCTCTACATGGGCGTGCCCGAGAAGGAGCGCCGCCGCCGTGTGCAGGAGGTCATGGACCGCATGAACATCAGCCACCGCGAGAAACACTTCCCAAACCAGTTGTCAGGCGGCCAGCAGCAGCGTGTGGCCATTGCCCGTGCCGTAATCTCCGGTCCAAAGCTGATACTGGCCGATGAGCCCACCGGCAACCTTGACTCGGTGAACGGTCAGGAGGTGATGAACCTGCTGAAGGAACTGAACCAGAGCGGCACCACCATCGTAATGGTGACCCACAGCCGGCACGATGCATCGTACGCCAACCGCATCATCAACCTGTTTGACGGCAGCATCGTGAAGGAACTGCCACAGTAGCAATTCCAATCAGACACAGAACACG
>JAZQQQ010000048.1:0-1674 GCA_045629165.1 Bacteroidaceae bacterium | reverse complement strand
TACTGAAACAATTTATGATGCCGCACCAGCGCCGTCCGTTCAGTCTGTCAAGTGACGTAGTGGAAATACTACCCCAGTGTGGAGATTTCCATGGAGTCCTGCCTGCTCTTGACAGTCTGAGGAAGGACGGAAATACCTTTGCATCAATAAATGGTCAGAGACCGACAGATTCGCAGGCAACATAAACAGTCACCATCTGTGGATCATCCGCCAGGACACGGACAGAGCACTAAATGGCATTGTGTCGCATCAGCCATGCTCAAGCCATCGCTAAGACATTCCGGAGCTCGGTCATGGGGCTAGCCGTCTAAAGCAAGAAAGGTCAGCGAGGTCAGACAACGTAGCAGAAGGTTCAAGCACTCAACGGAAGAAGGTCATCGATGGAATCGCTCAAATCCAGGTTTCAGAGAGCGAAATGGATGAAAATGGACAAAAATGGATGCGCTGGACTCTGGGCAGTCTAAAACAGGAACACAGAATCCAGGCTGTTACCGGTTCTGAACATAAAAAGGAAGGTGCGGCTCTGAGACCGCACCAGCTGAACTACAAACGACCTTCATCATTGTAACTGTAATAGGCATTGCCAGTAACTACGATGTGGTCAACCAGTGTTATACCGAGGACATCACAGGCTTTCTTGAGTCTTTCGGTAAGACGGTCATCATCGGCACTTGGTCGGGTGTTTCCTGATGGATGGTTATGAGCAAGACAAAGAACCGAAGCATTAGCAAGAAGAGCCGCCTGCATGACCATACGGACATCTACACTTGTCTCACGCAGACCTCCTTCAGAAATAGTGATAATACCCAGACATCTCATTGCAGAATTGAGAAGCACCAGCTTTGCACTCTCACGATATTCAATCTGTCCCATATCCCAAACATCAATAAGAGCCTTATAGATGTCAGCACTTGAGGTCAGACGTGGTTTTTCCGAACTCTTAGACTTATAGACCATTTCGACCTCGGACACCTTTGTCGCTTTCAGGAGGTCATGAGCAGCTTTTGTTTTGATTGCCATATTGGTAAGTTATTTACTTCCCTTCTGTAGAAGATCTACTTCCGGGCTTGGGTTAAACAATATGGTGCTACCCAAAGGTGTTATGCCTGACAGCGCAAGGTTCTGCATCAAAATACTACCTGAAGGTGTGGAGATTTTTATCCAGACAGAGCTTGACCTTGCAGCTGGCAAAGGATAACTCATACCTTTGCAGCATACTTGTTTCAAGCCTGGAAAGTAGTCTATGTGCAGAGTCTTTTCTCTGGTTAAAAGAAAAACACTCAACCTGAACAAAGAGGAGAATAATATGCGAACAAAAATAAAAGACACCCGAAGGTGCCTTGGCTTGGATATGAAGGAGCGGCTTAATCGCCGCTGTCCTCCGTATCTTTCTCCAGGATGGAGAAGCTGCTTGCTGCAAGCACAACCCTGTTGCGTGGCTGACCATCCTTGTCTGTGTAGCTGTCTGCCTTGAGCCAGCCTGCAAGCTCAACGTTTGCGCCCTTGATAAGGGAAGCAAGGTCTGAAGCATTGGCCTTCCATACTTCCACAGGAAGGTAAGCGGTGTTGGTTACTGACTCCTCTCCTTTCTTCTCGATGCGAGAGATTCCGAGGTTGAAACGGCATACTGCGCTGTTAGCGAACTGGCGTACTTCTGGCTTGCAAACAAAGCCA
>JAZQQQ010000047.1:0-1715 GCA_045629165.1 Bacteroidaceae bacterium | reverse complement strand
CCCTTGATGAATGCTGACTGGTATATGGATCTCTGGCTTCCAGGGCAGAAACAATGCAAAGGATCAGATCATGGTATTCCAGCAACGATTTCATAAAATCATCTTCTCAATGCAGTCATTTTTTATCAATATTACGGATAGCCATACAGGTGGCAAAGGCATCCAGGATCGGCTGCTTCCACGCCTGCAGGAATGTCTTGTCCTCCTGCTGCACATTTTCTGCACAGGAAGCAGCCTTCGCTCTCCACGGTCTCGACCTTTGCTTCCGCATACATACCTCTGAGACGCTTCTTCAGGCTGTCTTTCGTCTCAAAAGGCGGCGTGAAGAAGCCCTTCGGCACATAGAGCTTATCCATAAACCAGTCTGTCCGCTTGTTTTCACCGGCGATATAGAAGCAGCCGCAGAAAATGCCGCCTTTTTTCAGCACGCGCAAGGTTTCGCGGTAGGCAGCCTCCTTGTCTGGAAAGGCGTGGAAGCCGTTCATGGACAGCACGATATCGAAGGTCTCGTCCGGGAACGGCAACCTGCCCACATCACCTTGCCGAAAGGTAATATTGGTAATCCCCAGACGATCCGCCTTGCTTTTTGCCGCGGCCATCATGCTTTCAGAGTAATCCAGGCAGGTAATTTCTGCATCCGGCAGCGTTTTATACACCGGAACTGTAAGCACGCCGGTACCCACAGGCACCTCCAGCAACTTTCCTGAAAAGCCACTCGGAATACCGGACAGCGCCTTTTCGATGTAGGCGTTGTTTTTTTCCCTACCAATGCTCCATACCAACTTGCTCACTGCGGTACCGAGCAGCGTGGAGCAGGTCATCATGCCGTCATAGAATCCGGCTTCTTTGCCAAGGGCTTTGTAGGCACTTTTGATCTCGTCATGTCTGGTCATTGTTGATATGCCTCTTTCTTTCATCAATCGCTTCTCAGAAACAGATGGAAGTCACACTTCTCTTTGTTCTCACCGAGGGTCTTTGTCCGTGCAAAAGTGATGCCGGGAAGATGACCATAGGCGTACTCATCCGCCTTGCAGGAAACACAGTTCAACTCCGGACAGTCATACTTACAAAAGAAATCATGATAAGGACAGCGTGTGATGTCAAAGCGGAGGCTGCTTTCCGATGCTTCATGAAAGCAGGTCTTGAAGCCTGCTTCCTCTCCAAACATGGAAACGGTCACTTTGTGGAAGATACGCAGTAACGGCTTTCGCAGGAAAGGAAAACGCAGAAGCATGGCAATCATACGGCCTTTCCTGGCTGCGTTACCCCATACTTCCCGTTGTACCCATTGCAGCGCCTGATCCTGCGGCATCATTTGCTGCATGGCCTGATAAACAGCGATACGAGCAAAGATGCCATTTGTGTGGAACTTCACCGCATCGGGCAGATCGGGATTTTCTCGTTCAATTGCATCCAAATCGCGCTGGGCCTCATCAAGCACATGCTGTGCTGCTGCCTTACCCAATGCCGGGACAAGTAGTCTCATGTATGGCTTGAATTTCCTGTTCATGGTTGAGCTCCTCATTTCCCATGATGGCAGTAATGGCAATCGCAGCATGGCCCGCCGGATGCCAGCGTGTACTTACGTGTAAACACCGTGTTGTTCATAGCAGCCATGTCATAATCAAAATGACAGAGTGCCGGCGTAACCTCGCCAATTCCCAGCTTATGCATCAGGTAGAAAATGCCGCAGTAGGTGAAGGTTGCTGTGTATT
>JAZQQQ010000046.1:0-2280 GCA_045629165.1 Bacteroidaceae bacterium | reverse complement strand
AGTTTTACAGTTTCAGGAGGGAAGTATTATGAAGAAGTTATTAGCAATCGCACTTGCATCAGTTATGGTATTATCACTTGCAGCATGCGGCGGAGCATCAGCACCTGCACAGGAAGCAGCACCGGCAGCCGAGGCAACAGTTAAGACAGTTCAGGACGGAAAGCTCATCATGGCAACAAACGCAGCATTCCCTCCATATGAGTTCATCGATGATGATGGTTCAACAATCGTTGGTGTTGACGCAGAGATCGCAGGAATGGTTGCAGAAGAACTTGGACTTGAGCTTCAGATCGAAGACATGGAGTTCGGCTCGATCCTTACAGCAGTTCAGACAGGTAAGGTTGACGTAGGTCTTGCAGCAATGACAGTTACAGAAGAGCGTCTTCAGAACGTAAACTTCTCATCAACATATGCCAAGGGCGTTCAGTCAGTTATCGTTCCTGAAGGCAGTGACATCAAGTCAATTGACGATCTTGCAGGCAAGATGATCGGTGTTCAGGAGTCAACAACAGGACATATCTACTGTGAGGATGAATTCGGAGCAGAGAACATAACAGCATTTGCAACAGGCGCAAACGCAGTTCAGGCGCTCGTTTCAGGAAAGGTTGACTGCGTAGTAATCGATAACAATCCTGCAAAGGAATATGTAAAGGCAAATGCAGGACTTACAATTCTTGATACAGCATATGCTGAGGAAGATTATGCAGCAGCTATGTCAAAGGACAACAAGGAACTTCTTGATGCATTCAACAAGGTGCTTGATGCCAAGATTGCAGACGGAACAGTTCAGAAGATTCTCGACAAGTACATCAAAGCTGAATAATGCTTAAAGAAAAGTACGCTTAAAATCAATAGGACTTACTCGAAGGCGGAATCAATACCGCCTTCGTGCTATGTTACAGAAAGGGAAAAATCATGGAAAACGGCTTTTCAAAACTTTATGCTGATTTTACCCAGACCTTCATATCCGGAAACAGATGGCAGGCACTCCTTGAGGGACTCGGCATTACGCTGAAGCTGACCCTCTTTGCCCTCATCCTCGGTTCGGTACTGGGTGTGCTGGTAGCGGTAGTCCGCTCATCGCACGATCAGCTGGAACAGCAGCATAAAAGCAATGCACTGCTTAATGTGCTGAATGCAATCTGCAAGATTTACCTGACCGTCATCAGAGGAACACCAATGATGGTACAGCTCCTCATCATGTATTTTGTCATCATGGCAAATACGACCAACACACTTTTGGTTGCCACGCTGTCCTTCGGTATCAACTCAGGTGCTTATGTTGCCGAGATAATCCGAGGCGGAATCATGGGAGTGGATAAAGGTCAGATGGAGGCAGGACGAAGCCTGGGACTGTCCTATGTACAGACCATGTGGCATATCATAATTCCACAGGCTATCAAGAACATTTTACCTGCCCTGGGCAATGAGTTCATTGCACTCCTTAAAGAGACTTCCATTGTCAATGTTATCGGAATGAAGGACATTACAAAATGGGCTATCAACGTTCAGGGAAGAACATACCAGGCATTCATGCCGTTTATAGGAATCGCAGTGGTTTACCTTGTATTGGTAATCATACTGACCAAGCTTATTGAAATCATGGAAAGGAGGTTGAACCCGGATGTCCAGTCAGATAGAAAACAGCACAGAAAAGAACATTGATAACAATGCAATAATCACGACAGATGATTTAAAGGTTTACTATAAGGATGGAAAGATCAAGGCGCTTGACGGAGTCAGTGCGCAGATACATCGCGGAGAAGTGGTAGTAATCATCGGACCGTCCGGCAGCGGAAAATCAACCTTCTTAAGAAGCCTTAATATGCTCGAGTATCCGACATCAGGAAAAATATTCTTTGAAGGTACGGACCTTACATCCTCCGATGTAAACATCAATCACCACCGTCAGAAGATGGGAATGGTATTCCAGCATTTCAACCTGTTCCCGCATATGACCATCATTGACAACATGACACTTGCGCCGGTTCAGCTGAAGAAATTAAATGCTGAGGATGCAAAGAAGAAAGCAATAGAGCTTCTTACACGTGTAGGACTTGCAGACAGAGCGGATGCATATCCGAGTCAGCTCTCTGGCGGTCAGAAACAGCGTGTTGCTATCGTACGTGCGCTTGAGATGGAGCCGGATGTAATGCTCTTCGATGAGCCGACATCAGCGCTTGATCCCGAAATGGTAGGAGAAGTTCTCGACGTTATGAAAGAACTTGCCAAAGCCGGCATGACCATGGTGGTCGTAACACACGAGATGGGCTTCGCCCG
>JAZQQQ010000045.1:0-1518 GCA_045629165.1 Bacteroidaceae bacterium | reverse complement strand
ACTGATACAGAACAATAGTATGAATGTGGATTTTTTCATTTGCGGCAATATTCACTTGTCCATTGAGTATGGCACTCCGCTGTTCAGGCCGCTGGCACTGACCTTGAAGCGGAGACTGTATGAGTTGTTGTAGAACTCTATTCTGGCATGGCCGTCCTTGTCGGTCTGCAGATTGGGGTTCCAGTACAGGGTGCGGCGGTAGTCAACGTCATAATACTGCGGACCGTCAGGGTATTGTGGGGTGTAGAACTGAGCAGGTTGGGTATAGCCGTGTACTGTCAGCCGGTGTTGCTCTATGTTTTTCAGATTGTATGTATCACTTGTGCTGGATTCAAGAGTGACTATATAAAGATATTTCAATTCTTTTGGAAACACATAATTCAATTTCGATTTTTCATTTTCATTCAGTTCATAATGATCTTTGATATCAATATTTCCTCCATTAAATCTGACTATAATTCTACAACACGTCTCAAATTCCATAGGCTCATCAAACAATATAACGCTTTTGATTGAAGACATTTTGATATCAAAAGTATGCGGATAACTCCCGCCTGGAGTTTCTGGACCTACAATGGTCATATTCAGTTCATCATCATGTTCGTGAACAGGATATCCCTGACTATTCAGGTATTCCCGCAAAGTGATGTTCATTTTGTTGTATCCTTCTCTATCTCTATGAATGTCAAAGTCACGGAACGTGGCGTAGTCAACGAACGCGCGTTTCTCCCTGATGTCCACTTCCGGCAGCACAATGCCATGTTTGACGTTGATGACTTGTGGCAGTTCCTGTGTGGAGTCTGCCGAGTTTTCTACTTTTGCCATCTGTTTCCACAGTTCCTCCATCTCCTGAGGCTCCAACCGGCGGATTGACGGTTCCAGCTCGTCAAAAATAATTTCGGAGTTTTTCTTTTTTATCTTGCGTCCGCGCATACGGTCAGGCCACATTTGCAATTCCGTATCACCGTAAAAGTCAGGCATGTCCAGTCCAATGTAGCCTCCCTGTTCTGTCAGCAGCTTGAACTGGCTGACGCTGGAATCCGGCAGCATGTAGCTGACATTAAGGGGAATGCTGTCTAGTCCCAGACCGCTGTTCTTTTCTTTAACCCATGCGTTTAAGGTAAGTCCCTCTTCAATGCGTAATTTCTCTTTGAACTCAACTACTCCGGCCATCTGCTTCCAGTCGTAGCGTTCCCAGCCCTGCACCATACACAGCAGGTCCAGAGCTTCATTATGATCAGCGTCATCTGATTCAAAGTAGTATTCGGGCTTCCATACCAGTCCGCGCAGGTCAGATGACAGCAGCAGGTCGGTTCGAAGGTCACTGTAATATGGTGCCTGATGGCCGTCATCATCACGGATTGATAAGCAGATTTTGTCACTGAACGGCTGTCCCTTGTACGTCATGCCAACGTCAACTTTTACTTTATCAAGCGGATGATAGGCCTGTTTGTCAAAACGAACGTCTATCTGCGGGATGTCCTGCTTGCTCCTGCAGTAGAACATTCTTGTTGAGAC
>JAZQQQ010000044.1:0-8055 GCA_045629165.1 Bacteroidaceae bacterium | reverse complement strand
TGTCGCTTCGAACAGTTTCAACCATAATAGCGGCGTTTTTGGCCAGACGGTTGTCCTTAACGACTATGAAGACCACACTTGGACTTACTATTCTGGCGTGTCATCCGCTGTCGATGATGGTAACTACAACAACAATTATGCTGGCAAAATCTACAGCCCGAACCCACGCAACGTGAAGATTACCTATACGGCCAATGGCGGTGCAGTATCAATAAGCGAAAACCAGAATGTTTTCATTTATTACGAGACTTTGGAAGAAAGCGCAACGACAGGCGAATACAAGTATCAGGTCATCTCCAACCCGTTCAGCAAGCGTCCTACGGGCAAGGGCTTTGGCGGCTGGGAAATTGTACGTGGCGGTGACAAAATCAAAGGCAAGGCCAACGGACAGGTGCTTGCCCTTGACGAGGAAATCGTTTTCGAGAATCTGCCTTACCCCAATGTGAACTGCACTTCGGCTGATATTGAATTGAAGGCCACTTGGGTGGATGCAAATGTCACTTATATTACATCTAATCCAGGAAGTGGCCAGACCTATAGTTTTACAGGAGGAACATACGAGACGAATTTCATTGTCTTGAAAAATGTGAATTACTCAAGGACAATGACTATCAGCAGTCCTTGCACTATCATGATGGTTGAGCCTGATGGCAGTGCTGATTATCGTGGAAGTTATACTTTCACAGGTAACATTGCGCCAAACAATAGCGGTGTTACGAAAATTGAGAATGCAAAATGGAATCCAAGTGGAGATATTGATGCCAAAGGTAAGAACTTTACCATTGGTCGTGGCATGACTATGGATGGCACAGCCCGCATGTATGGAACGAATACAGCCACAGCGGTCAATCAAGTAGTTAAGATTGAGAGTGGAAAATTAAGCGGTTTTTACCACTATGGAGCTAAACCTTCAAGTATTACTCAACAAATAGTTGTTTTTGGGAGCGACTACGACAGAGCAAATAATGATAATACTAAATTGGATATCACAGGCGTGTGTAAAATCTCCAGTAGTTTGAATTTAGGTCTTTCTGACTCCAAGACCATGTTGTGCCGCACCTATTCGAAGAGCGGAAAGATAATGTCAGGTGTTTCCGTTGGTAGTGCTTCTACTAATAATGTATATTATTATGCTCCGGACGGAAGTGATACTGATTATAAGGGCGGATGCCGCTATTTGGAAATCCAAGGTGGTGAATGGTGCTGTATTGCTGGCGGATTTGATAATTTCCATGCGTCTGACGACCCTGCCTTTACATTCCGTATGAAAGGCGGTTTGGTGAGAGGTTCTGTTTATGGTGCAGGTGAGTTTTATGGAGCAAGCGGAAATCGCATTTATGTTCTGACGGGTGGACAAATAAAGGGTTGGTTGGCAGCTGGTGCCAATGGAACAAGAGCTGATGGAGGTGAGACTGTCGGAACATCATTTGTCTATGTTGGCGGTGATGCAAGAATTGATAGTGAAGGATCAAATACTGTGATTAATAAGGCAGTCGGTGGCAATGTGTTTGGCGCGGGTTGCGGATACGGATCTTCAAGTAGCTCCGGTGAGATGACAAATGGTACCAATGTCGTTGTGGCTGATAATGCCTACGTTGAGAGAGGCGTGTATGGCGGTGGCGGCTATGGCTTTACGACGGCAACATCCAACATTTATGTTACGGGCGGCATTGTTGCAGGCGTTTATCAGGACGCCATTCCTGGCGGCGTGTTTGGCGGTGCTCAGCAGAACAAGGGCGGCAATGCCAACATTTATATGACGGCTGGTGCCATTCAAAATGGCGGCCTTTATGGCGGCAGCAATAGTGCGGGTGCACTTTCAGGTGCTGTCAAGATTGTGGCTGTTGGCGGTCAGGTCGGTACAAATGCCCAAAGTGCCAACATCCATGGCGGCGGTTATGGCTCCAGTACTTCTGTAGCCGGCAATGTCGATATTACCCTTGGCGATAGCAACGGCAACTATCCTACCGTTTATGGCGATGTGTATGGCGGTTCGGCTTTGGGTTCGGTTAACACCAATACAGGCAATCATACCTTTATTACAATGAACGACGGCCTTATTCACGGCGACATTTACGGCGGCGGTTTGGGTAACACTACAACGGCAGCCAATGTGAAAGGTAATGTAAGCGTCACTATTAATAAAGGTGTGGCTGAAAACGTGTTCGGCTGCAATAATGTCAACGGTAAGCCTTCGGGCACTGTTGCGGTAACGATGACGGGCGGCACCATCAATCACAGCGTGTATGGCGGCGGCAATGCTGCTGCTTACACGGGCAATCCTACGGTCACCATCAGCGGCGGTGAAGTCAAGGAGAGTGTGTTTGGCGCAGGTCTTGGTAATTCGGCAACCGTAGCAGGTAACCCTATTGTTACCATTACCAATGCGTCAACAAAGATTGGCGGCAGCGTGTATGGCGGCGGTTCCAATGGTAGCGTCACGGGAAGTGCTGCGGTGAGTATTACAGATGCTACGGTTGGCGGCAGCGTGTATGGTGCAGGTTATGGTTCGGCTACGAATGTGACGGCAAGCACCACAGTCTCCATTAGCGGTCAGGCTGATATTGTTGGTAACATTTACGGTGGCGGCGAAGCCGGCGATGTGGGAACCACGACATCGGTTACCATCGAAGGCAGCAATTTGGAAGTCAATTATGTATATGGTGCAGGTAAGGGTTCTGATAGTAATGTCGGAACGAGTACTGCGGTGAATATCGTTTCAGGTACGGTGATGGGTTCCGTGTTTGGCGGTGCAGAGGAAGGCACGGTCAATCTTGGCGGAAGCGTAAATGCCTCCAATGCTGCTGTCGTGACGCTTCAGAACGGACTGGTGAAGGGCAGCGTGTATGGCGGTGGCGAAAACGGCACGGTAGCAGGCCGCACCGTTGACAATATGTCGGGCGGCACCATCGAAGGCAACCTGTTTGGCGGCGCCTTGGGTGCCCAGGGCAGAGTATATGTGGCGGGTCTGAAGACCATCAACATGATGGGCGGTACCGTCATCGGCGATGTGTATGGCGGTTCGCAACAGGCAAACGATGCCAATGATTTTGTTGATGCAGAAACCGCACCATTCACCGAAACCGCTGCCACTGCTTTCGTCAATATCAGCGGTGGCCGTGTGGTGAAGAACGTTTATGCCGGCGGTTTCTACGGCAGAATCTATGGTAGCGTCACGCTGAATGTCGGCCTCAATGCCATAAATAATGCTCCTGACAATGCCAATAACGTGAATAAAGGCAGCGCCCATGCTGTCGCTCCTGTCAGGTTGGAAAGATCGCTTTATGCAGGTTCCGACTGGGGCGAATTCAGTGCTGGCGAAGACTTCGGCGTGAATAACATTTCGGGCCGTTCCGATATTTATGTCGATGGTACGGGTTATGATATGGCAGAGGAACTTACCGGAAATTACATGATCATCATGGGTTCCATCTTCGGTGCAGGCACGTCAAGTGATGCCGGTATCGCGGGTCGCCGAATCTATATCCGCAATTACGGTCAGCCTGTAGGAACGGGTAACGATTTCAGCGGTTGCACGCGTTCTTTGTATTCCATACAGCGCGGCAATGATGTGTATTTGGAAAACACCCACATCACTTTCTTGGGTCAGGGCGACATGACTAGTTTCATCACGACGGAAAGATATTCAATCGTTAATGTTGATGACCTTCGCTTGATAAATGGTTCCAGCGTTGATGTCAATAGTCCTATCCACAAATTGAAAAAACTGCAGAGTCTGTATCTGACGGGTAAAACCATTTATAATGCAACGGGAACGGACTATAATGAAGTTACGCTTTCAAGTCTTCCAACCTATCAGAACAAGTTCCATATCAACGAAGGCAGCTATCTGAACGTGAAATATCCGGTTTACGGACCAGATCCATATAATGAAGAGAACCAAATCATCGTCGGATGGCTTTATGGCGAACTGAAGGGCTTCTTCTATACGGTGACATCATCACATTCTTCGTTTGCATATGCACGTCCTAAGTATGCAGTAAGTTCACATTGTCCTAATACATATAACAATGCAAATGATGGCGGTTTTGTCAGTTATCTTCCTGAAAAAAACACCTATAGCATTACAGGCGAATTTGTTGAAACCGGCGGCGTTCAGGTGCCTTTCACCAACCAGACGCCACCCAGCAAGGACGATGTACAGTACTATCGTTTCTGGGCATTTAAGGAACCAGGCGACAACTACCGCGAAGGCGTTTTGGTGGCTAAATCTAATGGCCTCGAGACAAAGCAATATCAAGTCACGACTTGCGAGGTGGAATTGCCAGCTGCTACGGGCTGCTATTTTAAGGTGCGTTCCATCGATTGGGGCATGGATGTGGCTGGCATTGATGCGGCCATCAATGTGACGAAGGATAACAAGTGGTCGTATTGGAATGATGAGGAATGGGGAATATATCAATCACATACCTTATATGAGGAACTTGATACCATAAATGGAATAGGTTCACAGATTCCGGCACAACTGCGTTTACTGGATGCAGCGCCGAATACGGTCTTCGGACTTGCCGTGTCGCCTGCCGGTTCGCTAAAGCCTGACATTGTTGAAATGAACGGTGATGTTGTAGCTGGAACAAAATCGGCTTTGATAATCAGCGGAAACACTTCAACTGAGCATCTGTCCACTCGGCGCTTTATGGTTGCTACCGAAAATCTAACCGAGACGCCTAAACTCACTTTCATGCTTACTTATAGCAACAAATTGGAAAGAAATGCAGTGCTTTCTTCCATTACCATTGTTTTCGATGAGTATAGTTGTGAAACCGATGAATTGATAGGCACAACGGACGTGGAGTTAGTGGTAAACACTGAAACAGTCATTGACCAGGATTTCAAGATACCAGGCTATGCCTTGATGTATGGCAAAGGCAATAATGGCGATGTCTATAATACGAAAGTCGTGTTGCCGACATTCCAAATGCAGCCTGGCAGCACTTCATCTACCTTTAAGGTTGTCGGTATCCAGACTGACTTGAAAGAGCCACTCACCGGTAATGAATTGACGCTTCAGCCCGTCTCTTATTTTGAAGAACATGAAGGTACGGTGAATGACATTGCAGTGAAATATGGCACTTCATTGACTTATGATAATGTTCAGGGCTGGTTGACGGGTTATAATCTGGATGATCCTGATGAACATATGTATGACGTGTATGATTTCGTTTCGGGCACTCCTGTAGAACTTGGTACGGTTGATGGCCGTCAGCATTTCGGTATTGCTTTGGATTTGTATTATAATGGAGAAATCATGATTTCTCCGAATGACTACCATTTGGGAACAATCACATTTACCGTGGAGTTTGATAATTATGAATCAGGGAGACCTACACAATTCGATATTGTTTTTGATATTACCGAGCGTGGCGCTGCCATCAACTGGTATGTGGATGGAGTGGAAGGAAGCAACCTCTATTCCGGCAAGTTCCCGAATAGGGCGAAGAAATCGTTGAGTGGCGTGTTCAATTCGTCATCATTTGCCCCGAGTGATAATATCTTCATCGTTAATACGGTAACCATCAACGATTCGCACGGTACCGAATGGAGCGGCTTGCAGTATGGCAGCAATAATGTTTATGTCTATCGCTATCCGGGTGGCCATCTGGAAGAGGACAATGCGACTGGACCCGGTGCCTTGCCTCAGTTTACAGGTACGATGGTCTCTGTCAATAAGGACTTCATTATGCGTGGCATCACCCTTGATGGTATGAATGAATGGAGCGGAAAATTCCACGAACTGCTCAATCCGAACTATTATGTAAATAGTCTTCAGCCAGACTATCCGAATCATCCTGAAGATTACACCACTATCGAAATCACGCCATCGGCTCCGCTTGTCGAGATCAACAATGGCGCAAAGGTGTCGTTCTATAGAAGCAATATGGAAAACAACCTCAACAATTCAGGCAATGGCGGTGGTATCAAGATAAATAGTGGTACCCTTACGCTCAATGATGGTTGTAACATTACAGGCAACCTTGTCAATGATGGTTATAATGGTGCTGGCATTTATGTGTCAAGTGCAGGTGTTTTGAATGTCAGTGGCGAAGTCCGTATCGAAAACAACACTTCCGATAATCAGCCGAATAATGTCTATCTGCCTACCGCTGACCAAAAGATCAATATTGACTATCAGAAAGGCGGTCTTACGGGCAATTCCCACATTGGCATCACCAAGACAGCTTTTCCGGAAAACAGTGGCTTCACGCCAATCGCCTTCTCCGAAACCGTTGACCAGGCCGCCGAGGCTTATCGCCGCGGTTACTTCTTCGACGATAAGGGAATGTATGCTGTGGTTTATGATCCAAGCAATCCAGACTTGGGCCCGAATACGCTTTATTTTGGACAAACCTGGGTGACGCATACGAATGCGAAACCTACTGGCTTTGCCCTCGATAATATCGATTCCGATGAAGACTTGGCTTGGGTTATATCCATGGTCAACGGCTTCAATGGTCAAACTGCCAATCCTAACCTTAATGTGACTATCACTGAAGATTTGAATATGAGCAGATACATCTGGGTGCCAATCGGCAATAGCACCCACAAGTTCAGTGGCGTGTTTGATGGCGGCGGCCACCAGATCAACGGCTTGGTCTGCTCGATGAGCGGCCTTGGTGCTGTGGGTCTGCTGGGTTATGTCGATGGCGCTAATGCCGAGGTGAAGAATGTCTTTGCCATGGATGCTACCCTCGAGGCTCCCGACCAGAACTACATGGGCAGCATCGCCGGTGTGGTGAGCGGCGGCGCTACGGTGCATAGCTGCGAAGGCGCCCTCGATTTGCATACAAGCAACGTGAACACCGTTATGGGCGGTCTCGTCGGTCTGCTCGATGGCGGCAACGTCCATTCCTGCATATCAGCAGCCAACCTCAACGGTTATCTGATGGGTGGACTTGTCGGTCAGACACGCAACAATGCAAGCATCAAGAACAGTTATGCCTACGCCGGTGTTACCTACAAAGGTGCTGGCGGTCATCATATCGCAGGCATGGTTGCCGATAACGAAGGTACGGTTGAAAGCTGCTACATCCGTCTCAGAGACAGCTACGATTTGAATGAGGAGAGCTTCTTCGTCCTGGCTGACAAGAATGGCGGCACCGTAAACCAATGCTATTATGCTGATGGCGTTACTGAGGATTATGGCTTGTATAATACTGGCAATGCGCCAAGCAATTGCGACGTCTATTTCCCAGGCACGCATCCTTACACCTATAATGAAAACTACAATAGAGTAGGGAACAAGACCACTGGCGATTATCTGCTTGACATATTGAATGACTATGCGGAAACAAATGACATGGACACTTGGTTCCGTTCGGCATCAGACCTCAACGAAGACTTGCCGCTGCTGCGCTTCCCGAACCTCGCTTCGGTGAGCAATGTGGCAGGCAGCCCGAAGTTCTACTACCTGAACAGCTTGCAGGCTGCATTCGACAAGTTTGGTACGGAAACCACAAAGAATGTCTATGTCGATGTTTATGGCAACAGCGATGTTGAAACTACAGGTAGCAACACAGGCAGCAGCAAGATCAAGCTTGCCATCAACGAGGATGCTGCCGTGCTGCAAGATGCAAGTTCAACCTTGGTTGCCTCCGTCGGCATCACCTTGGACAACTCGGCTGGTGAAGAAGGCGCTAACCCGAATAATGGCGCTCCTGATGAAATCGACTGGCACATGTTCTCATCGGCATTGCAGCATGCGCCGCTCGGCATCAACTATACCGATAATGACCAACACGAATGGTGGGTTGAAACCCCTGACCATCCAAACTATGGGTTCTTCCCTGATGGTTCTGCTAACGCAGGCTATTTCCCTGGCAACACGCCTTTTGAGAAATACGACTTCTACTGCTATTACGAACCTGAATACCACTGGATCAACTTCAAGCGCAATGGCAACAGCCACTGGCACGAAGACCAGAATGAGGAAAACCAGCATCTCTGGATTGACTACAAGTATACGCCAAATGGCGGCAGTTCACAGGTTCGTGGCAGTGATGAAAATAATGAATCGCAGTTCTTGGTTGGCAAGGG
>JAZQQQ010000043.1:0-10482 GCA_045629165.1 Bacteroidaceae bacterium | reverse complement strand
CTTGCGTTTATTCGCGTTCGATGGTATTCTTTGAGCCGCTGTCACTTCTAGGCACAAAAAGCCACTTTTTGCACCTGCGATTTCCGTGGGTGACGCACAGGCGTATTGTCATGTGGCGTCCAAGGTACGTTTTGGCGGGATTTGTACTTGCGTTTATTCGCGTTCGATGGTATTCTTTGAGCCGCTGTCACTTCTAGGCACAAAAAGCCACTTTTTGCACCTGCAATTTCCGTGGGTGACGCACAGGCGTATTGTCATGTGGCGTCCAAGGTACGTTTTGACGTGTTTTGTACTTCGTCATTTTGGGTGGCGGTAATCCAAAGTACAAAATGCAGGGTTTTGTTCTTGGACAGTTGGCTGGTGTTGAATCCTAAGTACAAAAAGCCGGGTTTTGTGCTTTCGAGCGATTTTTTTTGAGCTCCAAAACACAAATACGCCTGTTTTGTACCTTGGATTTGAAATACCGTTTTCCGCTAAACACAAATACGCCTGTTTTGTACCTACGATTGAATACCTCCGTCCGACCCGATAACAAAAATGCCCTTTTTGTACCTGCGATCACTACCAGAACCATTGTCAAACATCACCCCTCACATCCCGGGGACAAACACGCCTGAAATGCCCCTGCGATCACTACCAGAACCATTGTCAAACATCACCCCTCACGTCCCAGGGACAAACACGCCTGAAATGCCCCTGCGATCACTACTAGCACCATTGTCAAACATCACCCCTCACGTCCCAGGGACAAAACCACCAAGAAAAGATTCCCGTTGGTAACCGAGCCCGTTATTGCAGATGGAAAATGTTTTTATTGTATCTTCGCCCAAGGAATAAAATCTGGCAAGGAATGAAGATACTGGTAACAGGAGCAAGCGGGTTCATTGGCAGCTTTGTCGTGGAAGGAGCGCTTGAACGTGGTCACAATGTATGGGCCGGAATGCGCCGTACCAGTAGCCATGATAACCTACTACGTGCTGAAGAACTGTCTGGTGGCTATGGTGGTCAGTTGGAATTCATTACTCTGGACTACGGTAACGCTGAAAATCTGAAGAAGCAACTGATAACATTTTGTCAGCAGAATGGGACATTTGACGTGGTGATACATGTCGCTGGGGTTACTAATTGTGCTCGGCCTGAAGATTTTTACAAAGGAAATACCGAAGTGACTCGGAATCTGATAGAGGCACTGCGTAATTCCGGAATGCAAAATGTACGGTTTGTTTACATGAGCTCCTTGGGAACTTTCGGCCCCGTTAGGGAACGGCAACCGTTCGAACCGATTGTAGGCACCGATGCCCAGATGCCATTATCGGAATACGGTAAGAGCAAGCTTGCCGCCGAAAAACTCATTATGGGGACATCGGACCTTGATTACATAATTATTCGTCCGACCGCGGTTTATGGCCCACGTGACAAGGATCTTCTGAAACTCGTGAGAAGTGTTAGGTTCAGGCTTGACGCCATTGCTGGTTTTGGAGCGCAGGCAATAACATTTGTCTACGTTAAGGACCTGGTTCAGGCAGTTTTGCTGGCGGCCGAAAGACAAGATGTCACGCGGAAAGCATATTTTGTGTCAGATGGTCACGTTTACAGCAGCAGCGATTTCAGTCGCCAGGCTGCCGGCGCGATGAATCACAATTGGACCCTGCATCTGAAAATACCCCTCTGGCTGGTATTCGTTGTTTCGTACCTGTCCGGTTTCACGGCAAAACTTCTTGGGCATGGAACCACACTCAACAGGGACAAATACCTGATACTCAGGCAACGGAACTGGCTCTGTGATATCCAGTCAATAACCGCTGACCTGGGTTACACCCCCAAATACAACCTGAAAGATGGAGTCCGAGAAACCGTCAATTGGTACAAATCACACCACTGGCTGTAAATCCGCACAATAATCCATTTTGCAGTCAAGAGTGTTTGCTGCAGGAACGTTTACTGTTAAGTGCGTTTCGCAGTCAGGGGGAAGAGTGAATTCACGGTTTTTTCATCGAGTTTCAATATCCTTTGAATCTGTTTGTTTGATGCATTATAAGACAGACGCATGCTTTTTGCGACCTCAATTTTTGCTTGGGGCGGTAGTAAAGTTGGGTTCGGAACCTGATAGTCTCTCTTAGCCAACAAGTAGACAATGCTGTTCAGTTCATGGTCGGAAACGACAATCTTTTCGCCAATCATTGTCGCAATTTCTTTCAGCGACTCAAGGTTCCGGTAATTTATCAGCCCAAGATATTGATGCGCGTCCCGGAAAAATGACAGACATTTTGGATCGCAGATACTTAACGGATGTACATAATCGTTTATGATTCTGTACTCTTCCGGTATTTTGGCATCACTACACATGAAGAGCGCCCGTATTTCCCTCTGAGTAAGTTTCCTGATGGGGAGGCTGTAAAAATCGTCCAAATCCATGCCTCCCCAATACTTTATTCCGCTGGACCACCTATAGCTGAATGGGGTTTGGAAATTGTCAACAACGAAAGCGTTTCTGTTCACGTAAGCAATGGAATTCCTCAGATATGCCAAATTTTCAATCGGTAAAATTTGCGCTCTGAACCGGTCCAAGTTGCACACCTTCATTTTCTTTGATAAATATAATGATAACCTTGCCCGGTACTTCCGGAAGAACTCTTCCATGTCTGAAAAAATTCCTTCCGCAACCAAATGAATATGATTGCTCATAATACTGAAGGCATGTATTTTGATATTCCTTGACAAAATACAGTATGCCAAGTTGTTTACTCCGAATTTCAGATCCTCCTCAGTGGCAAAAATATCTGACACGCCCTCGCCAGGCGTACATAAGTGCCAATACGGACCGCCATCAGTGAACTGCTTTTCGCACAACCTTTCCTTATCCCTATATTGCAAGGTGTAATATTCATTTCTGTTTGACATGGTATTATAGTATTCGATGCCACCATTTAGCTCTTACAGTTCTATGGTTGCATCCATTTCGAGCGCAAGTAACTCATAAATTTTTACCTGACCAACTTTTGTTGATGCAAATTTTATCGTAGGTACAAAACTGCCATTTATGTACTTCGGATCAGTGTGGGTGATGTTGGTTGGCGGGTTGGGTTGTGTTGTGTTGGTTAGCGGGTTGTGTTGTGTTGGTTGGCGAGTTGGATTGTGTTGTGTTGGTTAGCGGGTTGTGTTGTGTTGGTTAGCGGGTTGGATTGTGTTGTGTTGGTTAGCGGGTTGTGTTGTGTTGGTTAGCGGATTGTGTTGTGTTGGTTAGCGGGTTGTGTTGTGTTGGTGGGCGAGTTGGGTTGTGTTGGGTGGCGGGTTGGATTGTGTTGGTTGGCGGGTTGGGTTGTGTTGGTTGGCGGGTTGGGTTGTGTTGGTTGGCGGGTTGGATTGTGTTGTGTTGGTTAGCGGGTTGTGTTGTGTTGTGTTGGTTAGCGGGTTGGGTGATGTTTGGCAGTGGTTCTGGTGGTAATCCCAGGTACAAAAGTGGCGTATTTGATATTGGGTCGGATGGGGGTATTCAATCGTAGGTACAAAAAGGGCGTTTTTGATATCGGGTCGGACGGGGGTATTCAATCGTAGGTACAAAACAGGCGTATTTGTGTTTGGCGGAAAACGGTATTTCAAATCCAAGGTACAAAACAGGCGTATTTGTGTTTTGGAGCTTGAAAAAAATCGCTTGAAAGCACAAAACCCGGCTTTTTGTGCTTAGGATTCCACACCACCCAAAAGTCCAAAATCAAAACCCTGCATTTTGTACTTTGGATTAGCGCCACCCAGAATGACGAAGTACAAAACTTGCCAAAACGTACCTTAGACGCCACATGACAATACGCCCGCACGTCACCCACAGAAATCGCGGGTACAAATTCCGCCAAATTGTACCTAGGACGCCCCATGACAATACGCCCGCACGTCACCCACAGAAATCGCGGGTACAAATCCCATCAAATTGTACCTAGGACGCGCTATGACAATACGCCCGTGGGTCACCTTGGGAGGGTGCAAAAAGCGACCATCCCGGGGTAAGGGGATGGTCGCTGGGTCAGAGTTTGGCCCGGGTGACTGGACGTACTTGCCCAGAGTTTGGCCCGGGTGACTGGAATTATCTGTCACGCAGGTTCCACTTGCAGTTGACGTCGTTGAAATCGTACTTGCCAAGGGTGAGTGTGCAGTCACCGGTGCAGACCAGTGCGAACTGCTGGCTACCCTGACCAGGAACGTGCTCGTTAATGATACGGTATGTGCCGTCAATGAGCTGCTCAATTCTCCAGAGCTGCTCAGGAGCGCCTGAATACTGAGGCACTGAAGTCAGTTCGCCGTCAGCAGTAGCTGCCAGAGCGCGGTTTGTACCCTCAATGGTAATCTTGTAGTAAGGCTGTCCCAGATAGCCGCCCTTGTCACCAACTGCGGTGATAGTCCACTTCTGATGAGGACGGAACATATAGTCGCCCAGACGAACATCGATGTTGCCCTTTGGCCAGTCACCTATAACGTCAGACAGAAGCTGCTCCTTAAGTGGGACATCTGGGGTCGATGCATTACCGAATCCGCGGCCTGCGCCCTGCATTCTCACAAAGTCAACGCCCAGTTCAAGGGCATAGCCACGACGCTCAGACTCAATTTCAAAGGTACCCTCCTGGAAAGGATCAGCAGCTACTGGCCAATCATTCTTCCAGAGAAGCGCGCGTATGCCAAGAACGCTCTTTCCGCTGCGGTCAAAATCGGCCTCGAAGTGACATGTCATCTTTTCGCAACCCTCTTCCTCAATGTACTGTCCAAAGTGACCAGGACCTGTTACGCGGTTGCCGGCAGAAAGAACCATCTTGCCACCGCCCTGAAGCATGTCACGGCCTACATTGTCAAGATATGGGCCGGTAACTTCGCGTGAACGGCCGCAAACAATGTTATAGGTAGAGTTCACGCCGTCGCAGCAAGTGCCATGAGTACCAAGCAGATAGTACCAGCCATTGTGATACATCAGGGCAGTAGCCTCACAGTCAATTGCTATGTCAACAGGCTCGCTCTTTGGCAGGCGCTTGGCAGTCTTAGGGTCAAGTTCAACTATACGGATTGCACCGAAATAGGTTCCGTATGACATCCACAGGCGTCCGGTAGTCGGGTCCAGCAGAAGCGCTGGGTCTATACTATAGCAGTCGTCATCGGCACCAGCCCATGCTACGAGTTCCTCGGCAGTATAGTCAACTGAGTCTGGATGCAGGGTTGTAGCCCACATGGTCTGGCATACGCCGTGAGTCTTGCCCTGAGTGCCTGGAAAATTGCCGCTATAAGTAATAAGGTAGCGGTCGCCTATCTTCATGGCATCAGGAGCAACGCCACCACCTGGCTTGACTGGGCCTGATTTCCATGTGTAACCATCCTCTGACATAAGACCGCCGCTTCCGGTTCCGAATGTATAGTAAATGCCATTACACTTTACAATGGTCGATGGATCATGAATGAAAATATCACCTACTATCTGAGCATTTGCTCCGATTGCCATAGCAGACATAACAGCTGCTGCAAATATCTTTTTCATAGTTTCCTGAATTATTTGTTGGTGATTGTAAGATTTGTGACAGGCTTGCCATCCTGACCAATGAAACGGACACAGAAGTCACTCATGCCCGGGCCGTTGATGATTGAGCATCGAACTACATTGCGGCCCTTCTTGAGGGTAATTTCGCGGGAAACGCCGTCATCGACAACCATGCGGCGGTCGCCTGAAAGCAGGAGAACCTCCTCGTCATTTACCCACCACATTGAGGCTGAGTTTGAACCGGCAGAGAGTCTGACTGTTATATCCTCAGGAGCGTTCACAACTGTCACGCCCAGGAACAGGCCCTCGGTTGGACGCAGGCCCTGGCTCTTGGCAAAACGGTAGAGTTTGACATTGTACTTCTTGCTGTCAACGGCGTGCCACTTCAGAGTAACCTCATTGAACTCAGGCTGTGCTGCAGCGCCCTGCTGTGGAGCCTGCTGGCCCATGCCAGCACCCATGCCCTGTGGCATTCCGCCGCCCATCGGAGCACCTGCGCCCATACCCTGGAAGCCTCCCTGTGGAGCACCCATGCCCTGTGGCATACCGCCGCCCATGCCCATACGCATGCCGCCGCGTGCGGCTGCTCTTGGAACCTTGGCAGTTACCTCCTGGCCATCAGAAGGAAGAATTGTCTTCTGGCCATCAAAATACTCCTTCGCAAACTCGGTTCTGAGCCAAGAGTCGGTAAAGAGAGTGTTGGAACTGATGTCTGGTCTTGAAATCGGTTCAAGCAGAGTCCAACGGCGAATGAAACCTTCCTTGTCAGGAGTTGCGGTCTTACCCTTCTGTTCAGAAAAGTAGACATTGAAAGATACGTCCGGCTGGACATACTTGTCAAACACCGGATTCACTGATTCCGATGCCTGTGTCTGGGCAGCTGCCCCAGCGCGGTTCTGAGCCATCATGGAGCCCGATGTCAGTACCGCAAGCAACAATGTTAATTTTCTCATTGCTATCAAGTTGTTATTAGTTAGTTGAAAAATATTCACAAAGCATAGAACAGGCCGCAATCCGGCTTGTAAACTAGTGCCAAATTATCTAAAAAGTTACTAATCAACAAGACTTGACTCGAAATTATTCCTTTTTCACTACCTTTGACCTGCGCCAAAGCAAGCACCCACGGAAAGCGGACCTGCGCCAAAGCAAGCACACGCAGGACCCGTGGTGCGGGCAAGCTGGCTCGGCAAAGCGCAATACCTAAAAAAAGAAACTGTAAACACATGAAAGCAAGCATAACCAAAATGATAGACCTGCACCTTCATCTCGATGGCGCAATTTCAATGGAATCGGCCCGCCAGCTGGCCCAAATGCAGGGTATTGACATACCCGAAAGTGACGACGACCTGCGCAAACTGATGCGCGTAAGCCCAACCTGCAAGGACCTGAACGAATTCCTTGAAAAGTTTGCATTCCCATGCTCGCTCATCCAGACTCCCGAGGGCCTGTCAACCGCTGTTTACAACCTCTGTGAAGAACTGAAGCAGCAGGGCGTTATCTATGCCGAAATCCGATTCGCCCCATCAAAGTCATGTGACAAGGGCATGACTCAGGACGATGCAGTCCAGGCTGCAATCAAGGGCATGGAAAAGAGTTCCCTACGTGCCGGACTGATACTGTGCTGTATGCGTGGTGATTCCTATGATATCAATGCCGAGACCATCCGTGTTGCCAGCAAGTATCTGGGCAAGGGCGTCTGCGCTGCTGACCTGGCTGGTGCCGAGGCGCTGTTCAAGACGGCTGACCATGCTGACGTGTTCAGGCTTGCCCGTGAACTGAATGTACCTTTTGAAATCCACGCAGGTGAGGCCGATGGCCCGTCAAGCGTCTATAGTGCAATTGATTTCGGAGCAGCCAGGATTGGCCATGGGGTAAGGAGCGTTGAAGACCCCGCCCTTGTCAGCCTTCTTGCCGAAAAGAAGATTCCTCTGATGGTATGCCCAACCAGCAATGTCCAGACCTGCATAGCACCTGAAATATCAGGACTCCCAATCAGGGAATTCCTGGACAAAGGCATAGTTTTCACTATCAACACCGATGACCCATCTATTGAAGGTACAGACCTTGGGACTGAGTGGGATAGGGTGATCCGGAGTTTCAACCTGACTGATGCCGAGATACGCCAGATCATGCTGAACGCAGTTGAGAGTGCATTTTGTTCAGAAGAGATCCGCGCAGAATTACGAAGGGAATTCTGAATTCAGGAAACTGCAGAATGTTCAGTTGCAATGGGTCGCTCCTGACGTCTGTATGACGGAACCGGTGTTTATGCCGGCTCGGTGCTTACCAGTTCGTAGTCCATCTGCTTTTTCTCAAGGTTGCATCGGGCTACACGGATCTTAAGTTTGTCACCCAGGCGGAAACGACGTCCGGTGCGCTGACCTGTCATGCAGTAGTTCTTCTCATCAAAGACATAGTAGTCATCACCCAGAGTGCGGATTGGAATCATGCCCTCGCACTTGTTCTCAACGATTTCCGCGTAGATTCCCCATTCGGAAACGCCGCTGATCACAGCGTCATAAACCTGCCCCATGCGGTCGGCCATGTATTCGACCTGCTTGTACTTGATGCTTGAACGCTCAGCCTGTTCGGCAACCTGTTCGCGGCCGGAGCAGTGCTCGCAGTACTCTTCGTACTTGGGCTGGCTGACTGTACGGCCACCTGCCAGATAGCGGGTGAGCAGACGGTGAACCATCAGGTCCGGGTAACGGCGGATAGGCGATGTAAAGTGGGTGTAGTACTGGAATGCCAGGCCGTAGTGACCAATATTTTCCGTTGAATAGGCGGCTTTCTGCATTGACCGGATTGAAATGGTCTCAATCATGTTCTGCTCCTTGGTGCCCTTGACATCGGTCAGCAACTGATTCATTGACTTGGCAATATCGATGCCCTTGCCGGTCGCCTTGACCTTGTAGCCGAACTTGGCCACAAACTGCTGCAGGTTGGCCATTCTCTCGGGGTCAGGAATGTCATGAATACGGTAAACGAACGTCTTGGGAGACTGGCCGCCCTTGACCTTGCCCACGAATTCGGCGACTGTCCGGTTCGCCAGAAGCATGAATTCTTCAACCAGTTTGTTGGCATCTTTTGATTCCTTGAAATAAACGCTCATAGGGTGGCCCTTCTCGTCAATATCGAACCTCACCTCAACGCGGTCAAAACTGAGAGCCCCGTCCACGAAACGCTTGTCACGCAGAATCTTGGCCATGGAGTCGAGTTTCATTATAGCATCCTTGAATTCATCGCCCGGCAGCGGCTCCTTGCCCCCCTGCTGTTCGCGCTCAATGATTGCCTGAACCTCTTCATATGTAAACCTGCGGTTACTCTTTATTATGGTGCGGCTAATCTTCGAATTCTTGACAACGCCGTCATCGGTCATCTCGAAAATAGCCGAATATGTCAATTTTTCTTCATCCTGACGCAGCGAGCACAGGTTGTTGCAGAGCTTTTCGGGCAGCATAGGAATTGTCCTGTCAACCAGGTAGACCGATGTTGCGCGCTTGAACGCCTCCTTGTCAATAATACCACCCTCCTTCACGTAGTAGCTGACATCGGCAATGTGGACGCCCACTTCCCACAGGCCCTTCTTGATTGGGCGGATTGAGATGGCATCATCGAAGTCCTTTGCATCATGTGGGTCTATTGTAAAGGTAAGTGTATCGCGGAAGTCTATTCTGCCTTCGAGCGCTTCGGCCGGTATTTCGCTGGAAATTTCTTCGGCGGCGGCCTCAACGTCAGCCGGGTATGAATATGGCAGTCCGTATTCGGCCAGGATGGCGTGCATTTCTGTGTCATTGTCACCGGCCGCGCCCAGAATGTCAATTACCTTGCCGATAGGGGCGCGGCCAGGATTCTCGGGCCATTCAACAACCTTGACCACGGCCTTCTCACCGTTCTTTCCCTTCTTCAGGCTGTCCTGAGGAATGAAAATGTCACGGTCGGGGGTGAGCAGGTATGCAAATTTGCCCTTGATCTGCAGCGTACCTACAAATGTATCTTTTGCGCGTTTGATTATCTCAACGACTTCGCCCTCAGAACCGGACCAGGGCTTCTTGGCAAACAACACGACTTTCACGCGGTCGCCGTTCGATGCTCCGGCAGCGTTGCGGTCTGCTATGAAAATAGGTGAACTGCCGTCATCAGGCAGGACAAAATTCTTGCCGCCGGCCCTGTGCTGTATGGTTCCCTCAATGAAGGTGTCTTTCTGGCGCAGCTGGAATTTGCCGCCAGTTTCTTTCAGGAAACCGTCATCAACCAGGTCCATCACAATGTCCAAGCACATGCTGCGCAACGGATGCGTTTTCAACTTCAGCCTCTCGTGCAAATCACGTATTGCCACCTGCTCATTCTGGTTCTCACGGAAATACTCCACTATGAAATCAGTCATTATCTTCCTGTTAATCCTGATTCCCCCTCTGCTTGATCTTCCCATATTCTTGCTCTTTTTGTTTTTTCTCTTGCTGCCCACAGTATTTTCTCTTGCTGCCCGCAGTATTTTCTATCGCTGCCCGCAGTATTTTCTATCGCTGCCCGGACGGCGGTATTGCAGCCCCGTGCGGGTATTCGTTCTTGCAGCCCCGTGCGGGTATTCGTTCTTGCTGCCCCGTGCGGGTATTCGTTCTTGCAGCCCCGTGCGGGTATTCGTTCTTGCTGCCCCGTGCGGGTATTCGTTCTTGCTGCCCCGTGCGGGTATTCGTTCTTGCTGCCCCGTGCGAGTATTCGTTCTTGCTGCCCCGTGCAGCGGTATTGAAGCGAAGATAGGCAATTATTTGCCCACTTGTCTGTCAAAGCGTATTTTTTTTGGTTGGGGTGGTGTTGGGGTCATGTTGGTCAGGTCTGCTGGGTGCAGTCACAGGGGCGTATCAGGCGTATTTATCCCTGGGATGTGATGGGGTGACGTTGGTCGATGGGGCTGGTGGGATTTCCAGGGGCATTTCAGGCGTATTTATCCCTGGGATGTGATGGGGTGA
>JAZQQQ010000042.1:0-3544 GCA_045629165.1 Bacteroidaceae bacterium | reverse complement strand
CCAACCTGGATCAGATAACAGGAGATGGATATACCGCAGGTACAGAACTTCCAGCCAACATTGCCTATTATCCATATTCATCTACAAATGAGGTACGTAAGAATGGAGAGACGTCGTATAACGTTACCGTTACTCTTCCAGCCACCCAGGCATATGCAGAGAACAGCTTTGGCAACGGTTCGTTCCCGATGGTGGCTGTGACAACCGGCACTTCAGACAAGAACCTGACTTTCAAGAATGTTCTTGGCGGACTGAAGCTTCAGCTTAAAGGTACGGTAGCCATCAGGAGCATCAGCGTGACAGGTAACAATGATGAAATCCTGTATGGCGTAGCAACAGTGACAGCCAGCAACGGTTCAAATCCAACAATCTCATTGTCGGATGCATCAGCCAAGACCGTGACCCTTGACTGCGGAGTGTCAGGTGTACAGCTGAATGCCGAGACTGCCACCAGCTTCGTGATTTCCCTTCCACCAATGACAATGGCTGGCGGATTCACAATTGACATTACAGACACAGACGGCGGCACCCAACAGATTACATCTACCAGGTCTCAGACAATCAACCGTTCAAAACTGCTTAAGATGCCGGAAGTGACAGTTGCAACAACACCAGCCGCTCCAGCATATGAATACGTTGACCTTGGCCTGAGTGTCAAGTGGGCAACATTTAATGTTGGTGCATCAAAACCTGAAGAATACGGCGATTATTTTGCCTGGGGTGAAACTGAACCTTACTACGAAGCCGGTTATGCCCAGGAGGATCCGCAGGCTCACTGGAAGGCAGGCAAGAGTTCCGGTTACTCCTGGTCTACCTATAAGTACTGCAACGGTTCATCTGATACCATGACCAAATACTGCTCTAACAGCAGTTATGGCTACAATGGCTTTACAGACAGCAAGACCGTGCTTGACCCAGAAGACGATGCCGCCCATGTCAATTGGGGTGGTTCCTGGCGCATGCCAACCGAGGAAGAGCAGAATGAACTCCGTGACAAATGCACCTGGACTTGGACAACCCTTAATGGTGTTAAAGGTTACAAGGTACAGAGTAAGAAGTCCGGTTACACAGACAAATGGATATTCCTTCCTGCCGCAGGTTCCCGCTACCGTTCGGACCTCAGCGATGTGGGCAGCGTCGGCTACTACTGGTCCAGTTCGCTCGTTACGGTCTATCCGTTCAGAGCGAACATCCTCTACTTCACTTTGAACACCGTGAGATATGATAGCTACGGCCGCTACATCGGTCAGTCGGTGCGGCCTGTCTATTGTGAAGATGCATCAGCAGGTATTACTGGCATATCACTTAGCAAAAGTTCATTATCAATAGAGGCAGGTGACTATGAACAATTATCAGCTACAATTTCCAAGACCCCAGGTGCTGTAAATGACCTGGTAGAGTGGAGTTCATCAAATACATCAGTAGCTACTGTTGATTATAATGGTAAGGTGACCGCTGTTTCTGCCGGAACAGCCACAATTACCGCAAGAACCGTGTTTGGCGGTTTCACTGCAGAATGCGTGGTTACAGTAACACCAGCCACTGGCGCATACGAATACGTTGACCTTGGTCTCTCAGTAAAGTGGGCAACATTCAATGTTGGTGCCACAAAAAAATATGAATACGGTGACTACTTTGCCTGGGGTGCTACCGAACCTCTCTACGAACCCGGTTATGCTCAGGAGGATCCACAGGCTCACTGGAAGAGTGGCAAGAGTGGTTACACCACGTCTACCTACAAGTACTGCAACGGTTCATATCGTAACATGACCAAATACTGTAATAATAGCAGTTATGGTTACAATGGCTTTACAGACAGCAAGACCGTGCTTGACCTGGAAGACGATGCTGCCCACGTAAACTGGGGCGGTTCCTGGCGCATGCCAACCAAGGCAGAGCAGGATGAACTCCGTAATAACTGCACCTGGACCTGGACGACCCTCAACGGTGTCAACGGTTACAAGGTACAGAGTAAGAAGTCCGGTTACACAGACAATTGGATATTCCTTCCTGCCGCAAGTTACCGCCACAGTTCGGACCTCGGCAGTGTGGGCGGCTCCGGCTCCTACTTGTCTAGTTCGCTCTATACGGACAGGCCGGACTACGTGTACTGCCTCGACTTCGGTTCAAGCTACATGTCAGGTAGCCGCAGCGTCCGTTACTACGGTTTCTCAGTGCGGCCTGTCTATTGTGAAGATGCATCAGCAGGTATTACTGGCATATCACTTAGCAAAAGTTCATTCTCAATAGAGGTAGGTGACTATGAACAATTATCAGCTACAATTTCCAAGACCCCAGGTGCTGTAAATGACCAGGTAGAGTGGAGTTCATCAAATACATCAGTAGCTACTGTTGATTATAATGGTAAGGTGACCGCTGTTTCTGCAGGAACAGCCACAATTACCGCAAGAACTGTGTTTGGCGGTTTCACTGCAACATGCGTGGTTACAGTAACATCAGCCGCTCCCGCATATGAATACGTAGACCTCGGTCTTAGTGTCCAGTGGGCCACTATGAATGTTGGTGCCACTGCTCCGGAGGAGTACGGAGATTACTTTGCCTGGGGCGCTACGGAACCATGGTACGAACAAGGCTATGCCCAGGAGGATCAACAGTCACACTGGAAGAGCGGCAAGACTACTGGCTACGCTTGGTCTACCTACAAGTATAGCAACGGCTCTTCATCAAAATTGACTAAATACTGCTCAAAAAGCGATTATGGCTACAATGGCTTTACAGACAGCAAGACCGTGCTTGACCTGGAAGACGATGCTGCCCACGTAAACTGGGGCGGCTCTTGGCGCATGCCTACCAGTGCAGAGCTGGATGAACTCCGAAATACAGATAATTGCTCTTGGACTTGGACAACCCTTAATGGTGTTAACGGTTACAAGGTTCAAAGCAAGAAACCTGGTTATACTGACAGATGGATCTTCCTTCCTGCCGCAGGTTCCCGCTACGGTTCGTACCTCCGCGATGTGGGCAACGGCGGCGACTACTGGTCAAGTTCACTCTATACGGTCGATCCGGGCAGAGCGTACGGCCTCACCTTCGATTCGAGCTACGTGTACTGGAGCAGCAACGGCGACCGTTGCCTCGGTAACTCAGTACGGCCTGTCTGCCCATAAGAATTTGTCTTTTCCTGCAGACAGGCAAAGAACAAATCACATAGCGTAAACAATCAGACGCAGGGCTGTGGATGCCAGCAGGGTGACGGAGTCTCCCCAGCGGCGTTCCACAGTCCTGCGGATGTGTTTATCCTGTTTGTTCGTGAATTGATCTATTTACTGAAAGCCATTATAAGAAAAGAAGGAGAACCCTGTCCTTGGAGTTCTCCTTCTGCTGTCTTGTTGCGCTTTCGGCCTTTACCCCCATGGGAAATCTTCTTCGTCCAGATTCTCATTGGATGTTGCAATAATCTGCTGTCCCTCGATAGTGAAGGACTTGCAGACAGGCTGGACATAGGTACTCTTGTTCTTGTTTGTTGTCTGCTTCTTCATCTCTTTTTCTTCTTTTGAATATCAAGGCGCGAATATATATATAT
>JAZQQQ010000041.1:0-9650 GCA_045629165.1 Bacteroidaceae bacterium | reverse complement strand
CCATCAGGGTATTGTGGGGAGTAGAACTGGGCGGGTTGGGTATAGCCGTGTAATGGCAGTCTGACTTGATGTATGTTGTCCAGATTATATGTATCAATGACTTTACTCTTTTTGTCTTCAAGATAGACTATGCAAAAAGTGAATTTCTCGTTGTGTTGATAAGCTTTTAACCAACCTGGAGATACCCAATCATTCTCAGAAACATATTCGTTGTTATTCCACACAATGAAATTAATATAACTCCATGTCCAATAATCCATAGGTTCATCGAACAGTATAACGTTTTCGACTTCAGACATTTTGGTAGCATAGGGATTCAGTTCCTGAGTCTTATCAGGTGGAAAAGGTCTGGGCCTGAACAGGACCAACAGCGGTTCAAGATCGTGAAAATCATAACCCTGATTCGCCATGAATTCCGGCAAGGTAACGTCCATTTTGTCATATCCTTCTCTTTCCCTGCGAATGTCAAAGTCATGGAACGTGGCGTAGTCAACGAACGGACGTTTCTCCTTGATGTCCACTTCAGGCAGCAGGATGCCATTGTTGATGTTGATGACCTGTGGCAATGCCGATGTGGAGTCTTCTGGATTGTCCATATTAGCCACATGTTTCCGCAGCTCCTCCATCTCCTGCGGCAGCAACTGGCGGATAGACGGTTTCAGATTGTCAATAATCACTTCTGAATTCTTCCTTGCCTTGCGGCTTTCACCCTTCCGGTCTGGCCACAGGTACAACTCGGCATCACCGTAGAAGTCCGGTATGTCCAGTCCCATGTAGCCTCCCTGTTCTGTCAGCATCTTGAGTTGGGTGACGCTGGAGTCCGGCAGCATGTAGCTGACATTCATAGGGATGCCGTCAATGCCAAGACCGCTTTCCCTGTCCTTAATCCATGCGTTGTATGTGAGACCGCTCTCAAGACGCTTCTTCTCTTGGAACTCCACGACTCCGGCCATCTGCTTCCAGTCATAGCGTTCCCAACCCTGGACCATACACAGCAGATCCAGCGCTTCACTATGTTCCGCATCGTCACACTCAAAGTAGTATTCCGGTTTCCACACCAGGCCGCGAAGGTCAGATGACAGCAGAAGGTCAGTCCGAAGGTCATTGTAATACCCTCCCTGATGGCAGTCGTCATCACGGACCGAAAGGCAGATGTTGTCACTGAACGGATTTCCCTTGTACGTTATGTCAACATCAAGTCTGACCTTATCAAGCGGATGATAGCCAGTCTTGTCAAAATGCACTTCTATCTGAGGGATGTCCTGCTTGCTCCTGCGGTAGAACATTCTTGTGGAGACTGGATTGCCTGTCCTGTCATACAGGCATATCTGGCATACGCCTTCTGGTATACCGGCAAGGTCCACCTCTAGCGTGCAGTCTGACTGCTCCTGCTGTACTGGAATCTGTGAAAAGTACATCAGCCTTCCGCGGCACATTATGGCCAAACCAAGCGAATCTTGAATATCACTGGGTCCTGTTGAGGAAATGACCTTCAGTTTCAAACTGTCAGCAGTCTGTTCAATTATGTTCAGCGTATGGCCGTACTGGAAGGCTTCAGGAAGGTCAAAGGTGCCGCTTATGCCGTCTGCAGTTTCAAACTTCACACTACTGCCATTTCCTGATGGTGTGAACATGAAACTGCCCATTCCGTCATGGACAGTACTTATATGAAGGCTGTCGTCAACCACACCATCAAGAACGCCTTCAAGCACACCGGTGGCATCAAGTCCCAGTCCATTCTTGCCGGTGACCTTGAACGCGACACGGCACGGTCTTCCAATTATCATGCTGCCGCCTTCGGGATAGAAGGAAACGTCCATGTCATGTGTCTTGGTCATAATCGGTCTTTCCTGGATTTTGAGCTGATTGTATGTGGGCAAATCCTTGACACCGGCGCCCGTTGTGTCGTCTTTCCTTATCTCCATTACGGGAAAGACTCTGGAAAACACGGCCGCATCCTGGAAGTTCAGCATGTAGGCGGTGTAGGCACGGATCTCATAATAACCGCTTTGCAGATTCGCTACAATTTCACCTCTCTTTTCCCGACCGATATCCGTATTCACATTCGTAAGACAGATATAGCCGTCTGCCTGTCCGTTGACAATCTTGTACTTCTGCTGCTTCATCTCGCTGCCTGCCGCATTCAGTAGATCAACGTACAGCACCCCACTCTTTGAGGCCGAAAAGTCTGACGCATTGACGACATAGGCCTTGAACCATACGGTGTCGCCGGTCAGGTATGACGTGTTGTCAAAATGCAGATAGACTTTCTCCTGAGGGTACTCCTTATTGAAACGGTATGCGTTGGCGGCATAGTGCGAAAGAGGATTGCCGGCATATGCGAAAACCGTACTGATGCAGAATAACAGTATGAATGTGGTTTTATTCATTCAGGTTATATTTGTCAGTCCATAAACAGGCCTTTGTAAATTACAAAGTTATCCCTTTAGAGTGATACCATATAAGATATCGGCCCATTAAAAATTCTACAGTCGTGATTACAACATACTGATTATGAATTAATTACATGAAGCGTTGAAATGTTTTTATTCTACACCTGCAAAATCTTCCTCCAGAGCCGGATCAGACTTGGCAAAAGTATGGGGACGATAGGGAAGAAAGCCATGCTATAGGCCCGATTCCATCACTATCGTAGGGGTTGTATGGCGGAATAGCGCATTTCTTCATGGACTATGGGGTGAACGCGTCAATGCCTGAAGGCGTCCTCCATCTGGAGACAGAGACGCATGAACCTGTCACACAGGTCCGGTGACCATTTGGTCTTGCCGTGCAGTTCGCGGTATATGTTGTAGTCCTTCACGTTCCAGATTGTGTAATGCCGCTCGGTGAAATAGGGTTTGTAGTCGCGCAGGGTGTCGCCACTGAATGACGGGATATCCCTGTCCTTGCCGAACCAGTCGGGGTGGTTCATCTGGCGGGCAAAGGCCTCCAGGCTTGTGTTCTTGATCAGGTTGTTGTGGTAAAGGACGCACCATACGCACAGCCAGCCGTTCTTGTGCGTCACGTAGCCGCACATGCGTCTGATACGCTCGCGCAGGTCATACATGTCTATGTAGCGGTCATGAACCATTGTGTGGAACACCTCGTTGTAAAGCAACCCGCTTTGCTGGCGGTCGGGATGGTGGACCGAGTCCATCATCTGCGTAAGCATCTGCCATTTGGCCAGCACTGAAATGAAATCCAGGTATTCGTCTGTCGTGAACTGTGTCACGGCCATGCCTGCCGCAAGTTCTTCCATGTTGCCTATGTTGAGCATGAAACACAGCTGCAGTTGTTGCGGCACATCGGCACGCAGAAGCCTGCGGGCTTCGGCAAGGTTGTCCAGGGAGAGGCTGCCGCCGTGGTCGAAACTCAGCGCCTCACGGTAGCGTGCCAGTTCGGCGGCACCCTGGTCCGATTCCGTGTAACGCTGTATGGCATCCTGAAGGAAACGGCCGGCATCTTCATCGGTTACAGTCGTGGTACACAGTTCAGCTACCCGCTTGAAATGGTACAGCAGGTAGCTGAGAAGGGCGAACAGCTCATACAGTATCCAGAACCGCTCTATTCCCGGCATTCCCGGGAACTTTGCCGGTTTCAGTTTCTTGTGGAGCGCCTTTTCAAACGAAGCGGTGTTCGCCATGAGTTCATTCCAGTTTGCCGTGTCAATGCCGTCCTGTGTAAGGTAGTCGGTGAGCCTGGGCATGAGCTGTGTCATTCCCGATGGAAACATGGTCCACTTGCGGCCCTCAATTGTCCGGCCCTGTTTCATGAGCGTGGCAACCGAATTGACCAGCGGGCAGAACTGGCTGTCCATAAGGTCCTCCATGCGTGCGGCAAGCTCAATGTTGCGTGCCATGCGGGTATGGGTGAGTTCCTGCTGCTGGATAGCCAGATCAATGTCTGCCATGGCGCACAGCCTCGATGCCTTAATCTCCAGCGATTTAAGGTCGATTGACAGTTCTGTGGTGCCGTAGTCGTCCCAGTTCACGGCCAGCATGCGGCACATTCCAATGAGAGAGTCCGTCTGGCGGTCAAAGACATCGTAGCTGAATTCCTGTGTTTCCATACGGCGAAGATATCAAATATCTGTGTAATTGTTTGACGCAATGAAATCAAAAACACCCGTCACCTGTCACCTTGCCACTTAACACATTATAGTTCAATCGCTTAAGTGGTGACAGGTGTTTTTTGACCTGTCACCCTTATGCCTCTTCTAACAGGTACTTTGTTCCATGCTTTGTGTGCTTGCCGGTGAATCCCATGTATCCGAGTGTCTGACCGATGCGTATTTTGGCCTTGTCCGATATTTTGAACCGCGGGAAAGACTCAGCCAGTCTTGCGGCTATCTCACTGCAGCTCATCCAAGTGGCCGTCTCACTTTCATCGGGCATACGGAAACAGTGCCATAACATGCTCTCAATGTCATCGGTGCACAGATACTGCAGGTTCACAGTCTGAATACGCCTTACATCATCACTGCTGAACCAGTAGGGTGTGCCGCTGACTCTCAGTTCATGAACGACCTGCGCGTACAGCTGGTCATGATTGATTGGGGTCTCGTTGTCAATGATCGCCCCGTCAAGCACCCTGATGCACAGGTAGCGTCTGGAACCGGTTGTGTCGCAGAGCGGATGGCTGTTGTTTGTGGTTGCAATGAACGATGCGTACCTGCGCTTGTCCTCCTGGCACTTGCCGAATATGGGCCTTCCGTTCACCTTGACCTTGGACAAGGTCTGTTTCAGCTTGCCCTGCTGTGACGGCCCCATGTTGGCGAATTCGTCAATGTTGACCAGCAGGTTGCATGTCAGGGCCATCTCGCTGTCAAACTTGTTGCCGAAATTGATGTGGTCCAGATAGTAGGCGCGCAGATGCGGCGGCAACAGCCTCAGGGCAAAGGTGGACTTGCCGCAGCCCTGTTCGCCTATCAGCACCGGTACGCACTCGTTTCCGTGCTGTACGTCCATACCAAGCCAGTGGGCCACTGCAGACCTCAGCCATGTGCCGCACCATGCCAGCTGTTCGCTGTCAATTCCCGGAATCCTTCCGAAAAGTTCGGCAACATGATTGCGCCCGTCCCAATCGGGCAGTCCGTCAATGTACTCCCTGATGGGATCATAGTCTGCAACCGCGTCCGAGTTGATGTACTCCTCAATGTCCTGTCTGGGTGAAAGACTGTCTCCCACACCCTCGGACTTGGCCTGCCGTACAATAGAGTTCATTTTCTGCACTGTGACCGGTAGCCACGGGCCGCAGCTGCTGTCCTGTCCCGCAATGTCACGCGCCTCGGTCTTGCCGCTGAGTGTGTTGTGCCGGAACTGGTAGTTCTCTCCAAGGAAACTCTCAACCTGGAAGAGCATCAGCTGTCTGTCTGTTAAAGGAATGTGTTCATCTGTCATAATGAATGATATATAAAATACACAAATAAAAAAACGTTTTCGGGCTTTCGCCAGATGGTCACCGTTGATGGACGGGTGACAGGGCAAAAAACACCTGTCACCACTTAAGTGACTCAATCACAACACCTTAAGTAGCAAGGTGACAGGTGACGGGTGTTTTTTATTTCGTCTGACTTGAAAGCGGGAGCAAAACTATGTCATGAGAAAGGAATGACCTAATTTCCCTGCTGTCATGCCGGGACAGATGGCCGGAAACGGGGAAAAATGCAGAAACTGCAGGGAAAAACACAGGGGACAACTATTGGTTTTGCAAGTGAGACTCATTATCTTTGTCCCGTAGCATTCAGTCATTACAAGTCTTGAAATGATTATTACAAGTCTTGTAATGATTGTTTCAAGACTTGTAATAACATGTCCATCAAGTATCACATTCAAGAACTGCCCCAGATGCGCCAGGGCGAGCAGGCACAGTATCCGGTGCCGGAAGTTTACACTCAGTTTGACAACAGCAAGATGGTGGAGCGCATAGCCACTGAATCCGGAATGAGGGAGGGTGCAGTCATCAGCACGCTCAATGCATTGCCAAAAGCATTGAAGGCCTATCTGCTGGAAGGCCACTCATGCAGAATAGACGGGATTGGCACTTTCTCGCTGTCACTGGAGTTTGACAAAGACAGGAATGTGTCCATCAAGCGTCTGAATCTGAAGGCCGATCCCGAATTCATGCAGTCACTGCAGGATGAGGCCTGTTTCGAGCTGAGCCGTCCCGATGTGGTGAAGGTGGCCCGGTCAAAGGGACGTGGTGACGAACACTATGCGTTATTGGATAAATGGCTGGACACACATGGTCAGATCACCCTTCAGGAGTACGCAAACCTGACAGGCACATCGGTCGCCACTGCATCGCGCGAACTGAAATCCTTCTCGGCCAATCCTGAATACGGAATACTGAGCATCGGCTCCAGACATAACAGGTGCTGGGTCAGAAACATACCGCCCCTAGAGTGAAGTTCTGTTCGTCAATGACATTACCCTCAATGTCAACGCTGCGCCAATGAGTGATGTTGCGCTGTTCACTTGAAATCTTGACTCCGCACTTTGTGACAGTCCGACCTTCTGCCTCGTATGGTATGGCGTAGCCCTTGCCGTCAATCTGCGCGAGGGCATTCTCCACGGTGTCATCGACCTTCAGTTCAAGAACAAAGATGTCTGTGTCGGTCTTTATGACAACATCGGCACGCCCAAGGATACTCTTGACCTCGGTGTCGACGGTGGAGTTGAGCAGGGAGAACACCATATATATAAGGAGCTTGTAGAACGACTCGCGCTTTTCCTTGTCCTCCCATTCCTCCTTGGTGATGATGTCGTAAGGTATATTGGCGATGTAGGAACGAAGGGCAGTGAGGGCATCTGACAGGTTGCCGTCAAAGACTGCCTTAGCGATTGCAGCCACTACACTGTTGTTGTCAGCTACCGGGCGCTTCAGGACAATCGGCATCAGGCAGTCGATGAGTCCCTTGCGAACCTCATTATTTGGAATCTTCAGTTCATAACGCTGAAGCAGTCTGTCATATGATGCAATGGTGAGATAACCACTATGATAAAGCAGAGGCATCGGTGTCTCGGCATCCTCACATGGGATGCTGAACTCGTTCTCGCTCACTTCAACACCATCGTAGTCCAGGGCACGGGTAATCGGGAAACGTTTGAGATGCTCCAACAATGAACTGGATGTTCCTGACTCGAACCAGTAATGGTCTGTCGTACCCTTGTCGAGAGCCCTCAACAAGCTGAATGGTGCATAGACATCCTTACTCTTTGGGGAGAAATGATAGCCGTCGTAGTTTTTCTTCAGCAATGCGTAGGCTTCATCGGTCGTGACGCCGAGGTTTTCGGCATACTCCTCAACACAAGGGCGAAGCGTTACGTCCAATTCTTCCTGAGTGATGCCGCAAAGACCTGAATACTCATTGTCAAGGGATATCTGATTCAGGTTGTTCAGTTCCGAGAAGATGCTGAGCTGTGAGAATTTAGTCACGCCAGTGATGAAAACAAAGCGGAGGTATTCACCTTCATCCTTCAGCACCTGATAGAACTCACGCAGCATGGAGCGCATTTCATCAAGTTTTTCCGGTTGCCCCATCAATCTCATGATTGGTGAGTCGTATTCGTCAAGAATAACTACGGCTTTCTCACCTGTCTGAGCACCTGTATTGTGAATCAAACGGCGAAACCTGGCTCCTGGTGTCCTGTCAGCCTCGTTTCTGCCATACACTGATTCGTAGTCACCAATGAAAGTTTCCAGTTTGCCTTTAGCATCTTCAATACTACAGTCCTTCAGACCACTAAGGATAAAATGCAGAACGGGGTACGTTTTCCACTCCTTCTCCAGTCCCATCACTTTCAGCCCCTCGAACAGTTCCTTCTGTCCTTTGAAATAAGCCTTGAAGGTGTTGCAAAGCAAGGACTTGCCAAAGCGACGAGGACGAGCCAGAAAGACATATCTGTACTTGCTGGCAAGATTATACATCATGTCTGTCTTGTCAACATACAACAGTCCCTGTTCTCTTATATTCTGGAACTGGTCAGTATCTACAGGGTATCTGAATCTGCTCATTCTTATCCGTCACAAATGCGTCATTGGCTAACCGTCAGCCGACACTTGTCGTTAAAAGTACAGAATTCTTTTCAATTCCCAGTCATTTCCGTGTTATTTTGTGAGGATTTTAATAACATTTGGCAAAACTCTGTGATACTTGAGTTTGTTTTGACTGACTGATCTGCCAACGTGTATTTCTTGACCTGTGAATCCACGTTATTTACTTGTCTGATTATGAGTGTTGGGATGTTTTTATTCTACACCTGCAAAATCTTCCTACAGAGCCGGATCAGACTTGGCAAAAGTATGGGGACGATAGGGAAGAAAGTCATGCTATAGGCCCGATTCCATCCCTATCGTAGGGGTAGTATAGCGGAATAGCGCATTTCTGCATGGACGATAGGGAAGAAAGTCATGCTATAGGCCCGATTCCATCCCTATCGTAGGGGTAGTATAGCGGAATAGCGCATTTCTGCGTGCACGATAGGGAAGAAAGTCATGCTGCAGGACCGATTCCATCCCTATCGTAGGGGTTGTATGGCGGAATAGCGCATTTCTGCGTGCACGATAGGGAAGAGAGCCATGCTATAGGCACGATTCCATCCCTATCGTAGGGGTAGTATGGCAGAATAGCGCATTTCTGCATGGACGATAGGGAAGAAAGCCATGCTGCAGGCCCGGCTCCATCGGTTGGGGTAAAAACCTGAGAATCCATACACATTTTCGCAAATAAATTGTGAGATTCCGACAAAATGGCTAATCTCACCCTCGCGGAACTCTAAAAAAGATGTTGCGACCGTTCCTCTTATAAAGGAAGCATTTCTGTCCGTGCTGGCCGTAGGCGATGCTGTATGGCGCAAACTGTTGCAGGACTTCCGCCTGTATATGCTTGTGGGAGAAATGTCGTTGCACAGATGCTGCGGGCAGCAGGACACAAATTGTTTTATCATACTTGGCCAACCGAGAGTGGAAAGCACAATTATGAAATAGATTTCCTTCTATCAAAAGGTACAAAAATCTGCCCGCTGGAAGTCAAATCCTCCGGTTACAAGACCCACGCATCACTGGATGCATTCATCAAGAAGTTTGCCAGCCGTATAGGTTCACAATATCTCATATATACCAAGGACATGAAGAAGGATGGATCTATTGTGATGCTACCGGCATATATGACTCCCATGTTGTAATCATTTTTACTTGTCCATTGAGTATGGCACTCCCATGTTCAGGCCGCTCGCACTGACCTTGAAGCGGGTGCTGTATGAGTTGTTGTAGAACTCAATCCTGGCATGGCCGTCCTTGTCGGTCTGCAGATTGGGATTCCAGTACAGGGTGCGGCGGTAGTCAACGTCATAGTACTGCGGGCCGTCAGGGTACTGTGGGGTGTAGAACTGGGCAGGAGGGGTATAGCCGTGTACTGGCAGTCTGACTTGCTGTATGTTTTTCAGATTGTATGTGTCAATGACTTCACTGTCTTTATGTTCAAGAGTGATTAAACAAAGATAACCCCTTACCCCATCTTCATTTGGTTCATAAGGTGCGTTTGGATCAGCATTCACATTTAGTCCCAAATATTTGTCCAAAACTCTAATACGTGTTTCTTCATCCATAAGTTCATCAAATAGCATAACGCTTTCGATTGAAGACATTTT
>JAZQQQ010000040.1:0-1840 GCA_045629165.1 Bacteroidaceae bacterium | reverse complement strand
GGAAGCAGAAGTGGCTGACTGTGCAACAGCCTTGTTTACGCTTACGGAAGTACTTCCGCTGCCAGCACCCTGAGTGGCAGATGCAAAGACTGTTCCGTTTGAACCGGAAACGCTGAGCGTTCCGTAGAGCGTCTTGTCTGTCGGCTGAGGAGTAGAACCATTAGAAACGAACTGATAGATATAGTTCTGGATGTTGGAGACATTCACAGTAATGGAAGAAGAACCGGGTGTCGAGGAGATCTGTGTACCATCAATGGTAATTTGACTTCCTGAACTGAGGCTGTTGCCCATCAGCATCATACCTGTGCTGCTGCTTGACTGTCCAGGCCAACTTGAACTGCTTGACGACTGAACGTTTGCACTTGCGATGAAGTAATATCCACCTGCTTCTGCCGTTGTGGTAAGTGTTGCCGTGAAGCTGGAGCCAGATGCCGAATAGTTGTTGATCTTGTAGAGGTAGCAGTTGTACTTGCTTCCTGCACCTGCTGAGGATTGATTGTCGGCTGCTGCTTCAGGATTGCCGGACTTGTTGTATTTGGCCATTCCAGTCAGCTTGTAGGCGTAAGTGCTACCAGAATCTCCCTTATTTCCGAAATAAACAAAGTTGCTGTTACTGCTGTCGGCTAATTTTACCAACGAACTGTTGTACTGGGTGAATGCCCAGCCTGTGGTACTTCCGTCGATAGATGAAACAAATCCAAGCTGACCGTCATTATTGTTGTTATTCGCATCGTCAGTAGCCTTCTTGACCATTTGGAGATACTTGCTGTTGCCCATGTTCTTGAGGTACAGACCGTCACCCGTTGCAGGCTGAGGCTCAGGATCTACGCTCGGAGTATCTGAACCCTGACCGTCGGACATATAGATGGTGTAATCATTGGTCGGGTCATTGAATGTGGCCGAACCGCCGCCGCCATACCAGCTGCTGCCGCCACCGACGGTACCTGTTGCTCCATAGTTCTTCATGCTCAATACGACACGGTCGCTGTATACGTATATCATGAGAGCTTGGTAGACCGATTGGTAGGAACGATAGTTCATGCTTCCCATGAATACGGAAGAGAATGAGCCGCCTGTATGCGACTGTGTGCTTGTCTTTGTCAGCTTATTGCCGTTGGAATCGTAGTGTGTTACACGTTCCGATGTGTTGGTTGAGATATAGCATGTAGAACTACTGTGATCGTGGCCGAAGAACATGATGAGGTTCGGACACTTTGCCATTGCTGACTTAAGCGTGCTTGCTACAGTGCCGTCGGCCAGTCCATGTTCTGAAGAACCATTGTCGTTGTCACTGAAAGGAATGTGCTCGACGACAAAGATTCTCTTGTACTTGTCGTTCTGGGTGAGTAATTCGAGTTTCTTTGCTACCCAATTTGCCTGACCCTCAGAATATCTCCAAGGAGTCATGCTGGCACTGTTGTAAGTCTCAGTGCTGGTGTTGATACCGATGATGTCGATACCGTTCAACTGATAGTGATAGCAGGCTACATGATTCTGACCTTTACTATCTGTGACACCGCTGAGGGTTTCAAAATAAGCCTCATTGGGATTGGCGGAAACCGTACTCGTTGTCGTTGATTTCAGTTCATTGGTATAGTATTCCATACCATATTCACTTGCCCCATTGACAGTGATGGTGTTGTAGTAATCTGCAGAGTTGTATGAACCTCTGTTGCCACATGATTGGAACTCATGATTACCAGTCACAATGTAGAGAGGCGTGGCTGTCTTGGCACCTGTAAGGGCTGCGGATGTGGTGGATTTCTGGAATGCTGACAAGAGGGCATTGACGGTGTTTGTCCTACAGGTATTCCATGCATCCTGACTGATGGAATTTCCG
>JAZQQQ010000039.1:0-4934 GCA_045629165.1 Bacteroidaceae bacterium | reverse complement strand
TTTGCCGCCAAATTCCCGGGGTGGTTTTGTAGTAATTGAAAAATGCCTGATAAAAGCCACTGAGTGAATTGAAACCGATTTCTGAAGCAATGCTTTCTATAGATATATCGGTTTTAAGGAGAGCAGCGGCTTTTTCCATACGCAGCTGGGTGAGCAGTTGAGTGAAGGTTTTGTCCGTGCTGCTTCGGATGATACGAATGATCTGGCGCTGGCTGTAGCCGAATTTTCTGGAAACCTCCTCCAAGGTGACAGTGCGGTAATTCGTTTGGATGAAAATAAGCATTTCAGCAAATTCCGGTTTCCAGTGTAATGCACTATGCGACGAAATTTGAGCAACATGCTCGTACTCTTTCAACAGCTGTAAGAAAAATGTACTCATCAGAGGATTGCGCATACGAACACTGTAAGGATCTTTTTCCGAAGTTGCATTATAAATGGAAAGAAGCAGATGCTCCAAATTCTCATTTAGTCCAGTGGAGAAACGCAGGTAGTTGCTGTTATCGCCGCCTGAAAGCGCCTTGTTAAAAAACATAGTCATCAGATTGCTGGGGGCAAGCTGCTCCAGAAAGACCTGACGGAAAGTACTGGAACGGATCATGATATCCAGCAGCACCAAATTGTCGCTGGTAAAGGTGGTGGCGGTTTTTGTAAACGGTGGGACGATGATGATGTCGCCGGGCTCAAGATACACGGTCTCTTTGTCAAAGTGAACAGGACATGTTCCGGAGAAGATGTAATAAACCTCAAAAAAATCGCTGGTATGCCAGTAGGGTGGCAAATAGCGAAGAGGACGGCAGATGGTGATATCCTGATTGGAAGCGAAAGTGTTCGATTCGGGGGAATCTTTGTATAGAGCGGTCAAACGGGTTAATGCATCAACATCTTTTGGGTTATGCAGAAGATGGCGCCCCAGCTGTCCAATATCACCATCCATGATGATGGATGTCTGAAAATCCGAGGGAGCATCATAGTTTCTTGCCATCCATGTATAGTAATTCTGCATTTCATCAGCAGAGAGAATACGATCGTGGATATCCTGCCGCTGTAGATATACAGATTTTAAGGCCTGCTCCAATGGTGTTAACGGAAGATGATGCAATCGCTCAACGCGCAATTGCTGTTTATCTAACTGGGAGGGCATAGTATATTCCTTTCTCTGTCATGATTTTGGAATCAATATGCATTTAGTTTAGCGTATCTGAAGAGGGAAATCAATATAATTTCGGCTGATTAAATCAATTAGGATATATAATTGCTTATGCTTATGTCATGATTTCGGAAAAAAGCTGTCATTATGAAGAATAAACAGAGAAAGAACAATTTGCTATACTGGATGATAAGATAAACAAAAGGAGGGGAGTTGCTATATGAAAGCAGTGAAACTGAAAACTGCGCACTTGGTCGATCCGCTGGGAATTGATGTGCAGCATCCGGTTCTGAGCTGGAATGTGGAGGGTGGTATTCGCCAGAGCGCGTACCAAGTCAGCGCATACAGCGAAGGCAACGAGATCTGGACCACCGGTAAGGTGGAAGGCCCAGAAATGCAAATACGCTACGGTGGCCGCGCCAACAGCCGGAAACGGATCATTTGGCGGGTAAAAGTCTGGGATGAACAGGGAATCGAGGGAGCATGGAGCCTGGAAGCCTGGTTTGAATATGGATTTCTGGACAAACAGGACTGGCAGGCGAAGTGGATTAATCCCGAGATCGAAGCTTTTAATTCAGAAGAAAACCAGCCTGCATCCTATCTGGTAAAGACCTTCTCTCTGGAAAAGGCAGGAAATTCCAGAGTATATGTATCTGCCCACGGCATCTATGTACTAACCATCAATGGCAGGCTAGTCCGGGAAAATGTTCTGACACCCGGAACCAGTGAATATTGGTGCAGAATGCCCTATCAGACCTTTGATGTTTCTGATTATCTGACAGTCGGCGAAAATAAGATTGAAGTGGCTCTGGGTGATGGTTGGTATCGTGGCTGCAATGGTAATACCGGAACTCGAAATGTATTCGGCAAGGATATTGCTCTGCTGTTGCAGCTGGAAGTAGACAAGGAAATTGTTCTTGCCACCGATGAGAGCTGGATGGCTGCACAGGATGGCCCTATCTACTTTAATGACATTCAGTTGGGCGAGAAGGTGGATGCACGAAAGAAACCTACGTATTTCCACCATGTCAAAGTAGAAAACTATGGTTACGATAATCTGATTTGCACCAACACACTGCCCATTCGTGAGAAAGAGTCTTTTTCCGCCCAGCTGATTCGAACACCCAACGGGGAGACGGTTCTGAATTTCGGACAGAATATGGCGGGATATGTTTCCTTTAGGTTAAATGCAAGAGCTGGACAGAAATTGATCCTTACCCACGGAGAATATCTGGACAGTGACGGAAATTTCACAGACCAGAATCTGAATACAGTTGGCCGGAAAAAGCCCTTGCATCAGGTGGTGGAGTACACCTGCAAGGATGGTTGGAATGAATACAGTCCCACCATGTGTATGTTTGGCTTCCAGATGGTGAAGGTGGAAACAGACATTGCCATCACCGGCGAGGAATTTACTGCCCATGCGGTGTATTCCGATATGGCCCTTCAAACGGAATTTACCTGTGACAATCCTTTGGTAACACAGTTCTTTCAGAACGTCATTTGGAGTCAAAAATCCAACTTTGTAGATATCCCTATGGATTGCCCTCATCGGGAGCGCAGCGGCTGGACCGGAGACGCTGGCGTATTCGTTGAAACTGGCTTGATGCTGATGGATTCGTATCCTGTGTTCGCCAGATGGTTGGGAGAGTGCCGGGTCAACCAGTATCCTGACGGAAAGATCCCCGGTATCAATCCTCGCAGGCAGGCCAAACCCAGCTTTATGGACAAGCTCTCCGACGGTTCCTGTGCATGGGGAGATGCCAGCATCATCATTCCCTACACTATGTACCGCGACCGTGGTGATAAGCAGATCCTGGAAGAAAACTATACTATGATGCAGCGGTGGATAGGCTACTGCGAAAAGAAAGCAAAAAAGAGCCGACTGAAAAACAGGTTCTCAAAGAATCCCTACAAAAACTATGTGATTGATACCGGCTACCATTATGGCGAATGGCTGGAAGCGGGCATCTCCATGGAAGATTCCATGAAGAATATGATTTTCAACGGCGTTCCGGACATTGCCACAGCTTATTTTGCGTATTCCAGCAGACTGATGTCTGAAATTGCCGGAATTTTAGGCAAAGAAGAGGATGCACGCTATTATGCGAATCTGTATGAAAAGTCGAATAAGGCCTATCACATACTGGAACTGCCGGATGGACATATCCATTCCGACCGGCAATGCCGCTATGTGCGTCCTCTGCAAATGGGTCTCTTGACGGAAGAAGAAGCAAAGCAGGCGGCAAGTGATCTGAACGATTTGGTGGTTCAGAATAATTATCATCTGAACACGGGCTTCCTGACTACCGGCTCACTGTGCAGAGTTCTGGCGCAGTACGGCTATGTGGAAACCGCTTACCGTGTTCTGCTTCAGGAGGATACTCCGGGTTGGCTGTATGCCGTGAAGAACGGAGCCACCACGGTCTGGGAAAGCTGGGAAGGCTGCAACGGCAGTACCGGCGTATCTTCTTTGAATCACTATTCCAAGGGTGCGGTAGCCTCCTGGCTGATCGAAGGTATCTGCGGTATCCATGTACAGCGGCAGCGTATTACTGTCAGCCCCCAGCCGAATTCGCTGATGCAGTATGCCAAGGCATCTGTGGACTCCCCTATAGGAATAGTCAAGAGCGAATGGAAGTATTCCGGTGACCGGGTGGAGTACACTGTTACGGTTCCGTCCAACACGGAAGCGGTATTTATCCAGCCAGACGGCACGGAAAGTGTACTGTGCGTGGGTGAAAACAAATTTACTATATAATAATGGAGGAAATAAAAATGAGCGCAATGATGAAACAGATGGTTATGGCCGGCCCTAGAAAGACGAAGATCATTGAGGTGCCGATTCCCGAAATCAACGACGATGAAATGCTTGTCCGGGTGACTTTGACCGGCATGTGCCACTCTGAATGGTATCCCTGGGCGACTGCCAAGGAGGGTGACCTGCTGGGCCACGAGTCTATCGGCGTTGTAGAGAAGCTGGGTGCTAACGTGAAGGGCTTCCAGATTGGTGACCGTGTGACCGGTTTGGGCGGCGGTGCCTACCGGGAGTATATTGTTGTAGAGCCTGCCAAAATGGCCCATGTTCCCGACAGCCTAAAGGACGAGGACGCCATTTCCGAGCCTCTGGCTTGCCTGCTGTCCGCCGCTATGAAGTTACCTGTTGAAACACTGGGCGATACCGCTGCCGTTGTTGGCTGCGGCTATATGGGTCTGGGTACCATTTCCCTGTTTAAGGCCATGGGCTATGGCAATATCATTGCCATAGACAAGCGTCCCGAGGCTCTGGAAAATGCAAAAAAATTCGGTGCAACAGAAGTCTATTTGCCCGACGAGATTCCTGCCCACTACATTTCTGATTTTGAATCCATGGGCTATGTGGATCTGACCAGAAACGGCGACAATTCCGAACTGTTTGCCTTGGGCATTCCCACAGTTATGGAATTTGCCGGAACGGAGGACGGCTTGCAGCTGGCAGGTCGCTTGGTCAGGGCTCATGGCCGTCTGGGCATCGGCGGTTATCATAACGACGGTATGCGTTCCATTGACTATAAGCTGTGGAACTTCAAGGCCATCACTACCATCAACTGCCACGAGCGCCGGATTGCTTACGAGGCTGATCTGTGCCGTCGCTGCATGGAACTGCTGGACAAGGGTATCTGGAACTTCACCGGTGTGACGAAAGTCTTTGACATGAAGGACTTTGACCAGGTCAGCGATATGATGATCAACCACACAGATGGTTTCATCAAGGGTGCCTTCCGCTGCTGAGGAAGGGGATCGCAAT
>JAZQQQ010000038.1:0-6757 GCA_045629165.1 Bacteroidaceae bacterium | reverse complement strand
TCCGAAATTGCTGAAAACCGCCATTCCAGATATGCTGTCGCTCATCCATAACACCCTGAGCATCAGCGTATTCCTTTAGCATTTCCTATATGTACCAAAAACGCCCGTTTTTTGACATACACGAAAATAGCTGATTATATGAAACGCAAAGCATATGAAAGGCCCATGTTGTCACCGTTGTGTCTGGTGACAAGATGTCCGGATACGGTGTCTATCCTACCGTCTCAAGATGGGAAGAACTGGACCGCAGACTGGCATCCGGATGGTGCATGTGATTTGTCTATGTTGTGGGAATAGGAATAAAATTATGAATATGAGGACAAGCATTTTAGCAAGCTTCACGGTGGCAGCATTGGCCGCCATTCTGCTCACGGGATGTGAGCGCGAAAACGACATGGCCGGCAAGCCGGTAGAGTTCTCTGTCAGATCTATAGATGAAACATCAGACCTGCCACAGACAAAAGTCACATATAGTACTATAAGTTCCAACAGACAACCTATCTTCTGGGAAATAGGGGATAGAGTCAGTATCTATTGTACACAGTGCAATGACATTAAATGTGCAGATTATCAGGTATCAAAGGTAAAACCTACAGGGACCGATTCAGAATGCTACGCGCAGATTTCGCCTTGCAGCAGTGAAATACTGGAATGGGGGGAATCAGAGAACCACACTTTCTATGCGGTGTTTCCTGGCATATCTACAACAGGTGTCATTTCTACAATAGCTTCCAATGTCATTACCGGTTCAATTCCTGCCAACCAGGGATTCAGGACAATTTCAGGTTCAGCTACATCGGACAGAGCGATAAATCCGGACATGAAAAACATGTATATGGTTGCAAAGAACACTGTTGCTGCCAATTCCAATGTTGATCCATTTTTGGATTTCAAGCCAATGTCAACCGCTGTTCAGATTACGCTGAAGAATGGATTCAGGTCACATAACAGTATGATCATCAATTCCATATCGCTGACATCGGCCAGTCATGCCTTGAGTGGAGGCTTTAAGATAGACATGAATCAACCAGGCGTAAATTCCAGACAGAAGACCATATTGGACCCTGCGACAGCACCGAATGGCAACACTGTGACTGTCAGTCTTGGTTCTTCACCGGTTACTGTAGCATATGACAAGTCTCTGACAGTAACGCTGTTCATGAATCCAGGAAACGAAGTAAATGACCTTACCATGACCATTACAGGAACCAATGCAGGTAATAACGAACCGTTTGTCCGTAGCACAGAACTCAAGTACAGTAATGGTACAGGCATAACCTTTGACACACATAAGAAAACCGTTCTGTCGGGACTTGTGCTGCCTGAAAGAATTGAATGGGAAATTGACCATCAGCTTGTTGTAACCCCGTGGATCAGCGGAGGTGCCGGCATCAATTTGGGAATCTGATAATAGTATCACATTTTTTGAAATATAGAAACAGATTAAGAAATGAAGAAATTTGCTGGATATATGGCCATTACGACCGTGCTGTTTCTGGCATCGGCCTGTGACGAAAACAGGTATCAGACCATAATCGATGAGGATACTTGTCCTATTAGCGTATTGGTAGAAACGGAAAGCACTTTTCCGGGATCCACCAGATCGGCCGCAAATCAGGAAATACTTGATGCTGATGGCAATATTTTTGCAGTGTTGACTGAACTGGAGGAACCGACCCCGGTTGAAGTCTACACCGATTCGGCTAAGACGAAAGGCACTCTGGTCAATGATCTGGCCGGATTCAGGAATGTTCATGGAAACACATTTACAGTAAGTGCATACAAGGGGGCAACAGCTGTGTTCACTAACCAGACAGCCACATATTCGACTGCAAGTAAGTGGACACTGAGTACAGCGAGACGTTGGCCCACGGGGGATACCTACGAATTCTTCGGATACACGGCATCTGCGCCCACAGTCACATTCAGCCAGAACGGCAGTCCGAGTTCGGCTTCCATTGCATCATATACCTCGCCATCGGCAGCAGGCAACCAGACGGATTTCCTTCTTGGATACTACAAGGGGACAGGTTCCAATGGTGCAGCGCCAATGCATTTCTCGCATCCACTTACCTCTGTCAGATTCGAGTTCGTTTCGTTCCCGGCAAGCATAAAGATCAAGAGCATTTCGTTAACCGGAATCAAGAACAGTGGTTCATGTGTGGCAAGATTTGTCAATGCCAACGGACATACTCCTACATATACATGGACAACCGGTTCAAACACAAGCACTTTCACTCAGACTTTCTCATCTCTTGCCCCGGCATCGGTATCGGCTGTTCCATTCGTGCTGATTCCGCAGACTTTTGCTGCCGGGTCAACTTCAAGCATCCAGATAGTGGCCAACTATGGCGGTGCTGACAGGACCATCAGTGTGAGAATAGCATCGGCATCGGCACCAAAGACATGGAATGCAGGAACCACTTATGTATACAGGCTCAGCTATTCCGCTTCAACAGGTATTGACGTGGAAGATGTCATTCAGAACAAAACCAAGAGTGACCTGACAATCACCAACACAGGTACAGCTCCTGAATATATCAGGGTTGCCCTTGTAGGGAGTTGGAAGGATTCTAACGGAAAGGTTGTTGCGGCATGGGACAAGACTCAGGGAAATTTCGTACAGTTCCCCGGTACGAACTGGATTCTTGGTTCCGATGGTTTCTACTATTACACTAAACCTGTCCTAGGCGGAAATGAGACTGCAAATGCATTGTTCCATCAGTATGATGCACCCAATGTAGCTCCTGTCGCAGGTGCACATCTGGAACTGTCAGTCATAGGCCAGGCGGTAATCTGGGACGAAAACAAGACACAGGTGTCTGCATCGTGGAAAAGTTCAAACGGAGCTCCAATCAGTTCTCTGTCAACCACCCCAGAACAGTAATCAAATATCAGAACATAGAACAATATGAATATGAAAAAGATACTTTCCAGCATTGTCTTGCTGATTTTATTCGGAGTTGAGGCTTTTGCGTTCTATTATTCATCAGACCACAGCTATTTTACATGGGAAGATGGAAGAGGACTTATTCTGCATAATGGGAATCAGTACAATCATCTGTTTGTCCATTATCACAATGGTCGTTTTTACTGTGATGAGGCATGCACCATTGAATGTATTGGATTAGGTCATGACAATGGTACTTTCAGTGGGGGTATTGGTTGGATGGCAATAGTGGATGGTCCGGTAGGAACTACCGGTTCAGACGTTGAAAGAATGGGTAGGACTAATGTTCACTCTCCACACGACCTTACACAGTTTTTCACTATGTTCCAATTTGCCGCGACAACATTAAATAACCTTGGCTATGGTACGAATCCATCAAGTCTGCATCTGCATATCTGCATGCATGACAATTACCTGCTTGATAATACTGAATATTCAACGTTATATGTCGAAAATCAGACAGTATATACTCTTGATTGGGGTCTGAAAATAAGCTCTCAATGCACTATTACCAGAAAGGACGGCCTGACAGGTGTGCTTATCAACATCAATTCAAGACATACCAACCAAAATATAAACTTCAATCCGGGATATGTTGTTATTGACAACAATACCACCAGTGACAATGACATTGCAATTCTTGTCAACCATGGTACTCTGCTGATGGCCGCCTGGGCTCAGATCATCAATTCAAAAGCGACTTCCGACGATAAGACCACATATCATGGAATCGGTGTTAAGGTTATCGATAATGGTCTGAATACACATGCTCCTGCAGTGGAGTTGGGATATGACGCCTCAGAAGGTTTAGGAACATTCAAGATTTATCAGCAAAAGACAGGTATTGATATGCAGGCAGGTGTACTCAGGTTCAAGATGAGCAGCTCCTCTAATCCTGTATCTCTTGGTGATAATGTGGTGGCTGTAAATATGGTTCATGGAGCTTCTTTGTCAAAATGGGCCGATAATATTTCATCATTCTTTACGACAGACTGGCTTATTTCACTTCAGGACCCGACTCAGTGGCGCTCTGGAGACATACTTTTCACCAGCGGACAGAGCCGCGCAGGAGGTGCTCTTCATAATACTCCATTGACGCAGACGGATATTTCAGCTGTCCATTTTGCTCCAGGTTCCAATCTCGAAGAAAGATATGAAATTGTATTTGACAACAGCATATCAAATTCACAGAACTACATGTACCCGATGTTCCTGCTTTCAAAACGCTGTATTTTCAACACAAGAACCATGAAGTGGTATGCAACACTATACAATGCGTTGAATGATGCATTACTTCCTGTTCAGGATGGTGATAATCTTGTTTATTACGGCAATGTATTGGAACAGCATAACGTAGTCATAAACAATAACCTGACAATACGTTCGGCAATGGTCGGCACCGATGATGAAAATGCCGAAGGCAAAGAGGACGCAATCGATTCCAATGGCTACACTTCCACTTGGAGTAATGCAAATGGCGTCAGCACATACATTAATGTGGCAGCAGGAAAGAGTGTCAGTATAGGCGGAACAAATTCAGGTTCATTTACGATTAATCTCGGTAGCAAAGGCCGTGGATTTGATGTGAACGGCACTCTGAATATTCTGCCTAACTTTACGCTTACCGGTGGCAATCGTCCTTCCGGTGCCGGCATCAACATTCAGAACGGTGGAGTTGTAAACATGAGCGGCGGCGCACTGACCAATCATACGGCTTCAACACAGGGCGGTGCTTTCAATGTGAATTCTACAGGAACTCTCAACATTACAGGTGGTACCATTACAGGTTGCACATCGCCGCTGGGGGCAGGCGTGTATCAGGGCGGCATCATGAATCTGCAGGGTAACGTCAATTTCGGTTCAACATTGCCAGTATATCTGCCAACAGGCAAGGTAATCACAAAGACAGGGGCAATTAGTGCCACGGGGACTATTTCAGCTTCTCTTCAGAATGAGATTGACGGACGGGACATTCTGGTTTCAGCTGCCGGTGCTACTTCCAATGCCAATGGTATGGTCAACAATAGTACTGACCTGTCTCTAATTAATCTGAATTTATCCAACAATTACACGTTCACGAAGCAGTACAATGCAACTGGAAATGACAATGGTAGTGCCAATCCAAAGAATGTAATAGAGCTCACATATCAGTTGAAAGATCTGACTATAACAAAGAGTGGTCTGCAGGCTGGTGACAACGCGATATTTACGGTAACGGAATATGGTTCGTCAACTCCCGCTTATACTGTAAACGTTTCAGGAGCATCAAATTCAGTTACCATCAAGAATCTTCCGGCAAAGCAGTTCACGGTTACTGAAGTGACGAACTGGTCTTGGGCATATTCGACAGGCACTACCTCAAAAACGCAGAATATTGGCACCAATCCAAACTTCTCGTTCTCGAACACGCAAAGAACAGGCGTAGCAGACCATGCCGAGGATGCAAAAGTCAATACAATTACTTTCTAGACCTTTATCTGATAGCAAATTATGAAAAAGTATTCTTATATGATAGCTATTGTCCTTACGTTTGGAACTCTCTCATGTAAGGACAAGGAAGCCGATGTTGAATTCATGAATCTCCCCATCTCTTTTGATGTCCAGACCGTTGGAACTGATACAAGGGCTACACGTTACAGCAGTGAATCAGCATTCGCAGAACAGTCTTTCGGCATTTACGGATGGAATAATTCCAATGCAAGCATATACAACAACTCAACCGTCAGCAAGACTGGAGGAAAATGGAAGGCGGGCGGTACAACGCAATACTGGGAAAAAGACAAGTCCTATACATTTGAAGCTGTATATCCAAGAATTAGCGGAAGCCCTGCTGAAGGTCTTCGCTCGTTTACAACGGCTATTGATCCTGGAAGCGTGTCTTTTTCTTACAAAGTGCCAAGTACAACCACTTCAACTAATGCAAAGGACATCATGTTTGCTTACTATTCCGGGACCGGTATTCAGGATGGTGATTACAGAGCTGCAAAACTTACTTTTACACATCCGCTTACTTGTGTCAATTTTACTGCTGGTACAATGACGGGAATAACACAGATTAATTCAATTTCAATTGCCGGGGTTTATCAGCAGGGAACATGCACTGTTCGTACGACCACTGACTCAAACAGTCGTCAGTGTTATTCGTACGAACAGGCCGGAACAGGTAATGTAAGTCTTTGGAACACTTCAGGCTCAAGCAAGATTACCGTAACTGGGAGCAAGAATGTGACACCGGCAAATCTGAGTGATGCAGCATATAATTTTCTTCTTATACCCCAAATTGTCACTACTGATGCACCAGTTAATGTAACTGTCAATTATGTGGCTTCAAATGGTGATGGCATGTCTGCTACAGTCAGTGTCCCAGCCATTACATGGAGGGCTGGTTACTATTATACTTACTCGCTTGATTTCACAGGTTACAATATTGTCATCAATCCTGTTACTGTAGCTCCATGGGGAACTGAGCACATCAATGTTCAATTGAATTAGGTATACTCCATTATCAGACAGAGGCGCTTGAGTGCCGTATGCCAAGTATTATTATGGAGGAGCTGATCATAATTTGTAAGTTGGTGAGGATGTCCGTCTTCGGTTCAGAAGAGGACATCCCCACTGGCATTAACTGGCCCAAGGTGTTCAGGGATGCCAGCGTGAACGGTGTCAGCGCCCTGTGCTATGAGGCGGTGAGGCGCCTGCCGGCAGAGCGCCAGCCGAACGTTGACCTGCTGCTGCGCTGGCAGCTGTCGGCCCGGAGCATACGCGAACAGTTCCGCAACAGAAGCCATGTCACACAGCTTCTATGTG
>JAZQQQ010000037.1:0-19754 GCA_045629165.1 Bacteroidaceae bacterium | reverse complement strand
GCATAAGGTACGTTCCCTATACAGTCAGGACGATGCCATAGCCCTCAAGGGAGAAGTGGAGTGCGATGAGGTATATATCGGAGGTAAGGAGAAGTGGAAGCACAAATCCATGCATACTCCTAATACACAGGGCAGCAGTACCAAGACCAAGACTCCTGTATTCGGTATGGTTGAACGTTCCGAAATCCTGAACAAGAAGGGAGAAATAGAGTTCATGTCATATGTACGCGCCATCATTGTACCAAAGACAGACAGGGCAACGTTGGAGTCTGCCATCGGTCAGTTTGTCGCAGATGGTTCCACCATTTACACAGACGAACTGAACTCATACAGTCACCTGTCAGACCTTGGTTACAACCATCAGGTCTGTCATCACAGCGAATCACAGTTTGTCTGTGAAGGCGTTGTTTCTACCAACAATATTGAAGGCTTTTGGAGCCATTTCAGGAGAATGATTACAGGCTGTTACCACAACATCACAGATGAACACCTGCAGTCATACATTGATGAGGCTTGCTTCCGTTGGAATACAAGAAAAATGGACGAATCTCAGCGATTCGCCCATATGTTCAATGTCGCTATCGGGCTTGTGAAGCCTAACAGGGAGTTTGTACTGTGCGAAAAGAAGGTAGGTTAATTATCCCCAAAAGAGGGTAAATCGGGTTCTCCCAAAACCCTTTTAAAAAGGGATATAAACTTATCATATGCTTTGCAAGCATTTGCGATGTTTTCTCTTTCTCGTGGCTTTAATGTTTTGCTTTTATAAACCAAATCTCCTAAATGTATAAGCAACGGTGTAATTTTTTTCAATTCTAATGAAATCCAACCAATAGTATCATCCAATTCTTCCCCGTCTTCAAAACCTTCAGTCAATACTTTACCTACGCTTTCCTTAATAACCTGATGCAACTGTGCTTCTGTAAGTCTAACTTTATTTTTCTTCATAATTTTCAATTGTTTACATATAAATATGTCTGACTTTCAAAAAGTTTGTGTATATTTGAGTTGAGATGATATTTATTAATGTAAAATAAAATGTTTTATGAAAAAAGAAGTATTAAACGAAAACGAGTTGAAAATAACAAATAATATAAATGGTAAAGAATTTAAATCCTATTTGACAGAAGGATTTTTAAATGGAGATTTCATGACAAAAGATGAATTTTGCCAAAGATTGGAAATACTCAAAAATACCTTGATAAAAAAACACAAAATGATGTATGGCAATTATAATAGTAAATAGTAAGGTTTGGGATAGAGTACAAGAATATTATGATAACGTAAGTTCTAAATATCCAAATACATGGAATATAAACGATACAATCAATCAGATTAACAAAATACACCAAATCATTAATACTTTTGAAAAACTTACTGTATGGGGTCGAGAGCCGAAAATATCGTATTGGAAACGAATGGGGTGGAAAGAAACCTGGGGTAAAAATAACCCTTGGCATTTCGCTTTTGAGAAAAGAATTGACAACAATAATGTTTATATAATTATACAAGATGTCGAGCACCAAGATGACATAAGAGAAAGCAAGAATAAAATTTCATTAACAGGGTTCCAACTTCGTTCTATTATTCGTGAAACGCTAAGAAAAGTATTACTAACAACATAAAGTTATCCCCATACTCCAATTACGGAATGTGGGGATTGTCAATTGGGTATTTGGGGCCTAATAGTATATCATTCCCTTTGATTATTTGATGGTCAGAAATCAGAACTTGTAGCTGATACCAAGACCAAGCATCTCCTTGAACTGAACCTTTGCACCGCCGATTACATTCTTGTTGGCATCAAGAGTCTTGATGTCATCATCATACTTCAGTGTTGACTGGAATGTCAGTGTCATCAGCTTAGACAGGTTGTAGCCAATGATCATATCCCAGTTGACGTCAATATTGCCGAATGACTCGTCATAAGCAGTAAAGAGGTCAAGAGCAGACTTGACTGTTACCTTATCCTGGAAGAGGCTGTAGTTTGCAGTAGCCTTGAAGATAGAACCAAGCTGTGGACGCAGATACTTTCCTTCATCAACACCATATCTCTTCGAGAAGAGAGTGTCAGAAACGACAGTCATCTTACCTGCAACAGGTGAGAAGTAGATTGCGACATTTGAATTAGGCTTGTAGTCAATACCGACAGAGAGGTTTGCATAACCAGGAGTCATGAACTTTGATATAAGCTCCCTTGAAGAATCGGAATACTTGTAACCGTAACCCATCTGAGACTTGATGTCCAGAAGAACAGCGTAGTAAACCTTCTCGGTAATCTGATGACCGAACTTTGATGCAAAGTTCAGGTTATCGATGTTCTTTCTCCAGCCATTTGCGTCGGTGAAATTGAGACCGTAGTTTGCACTCAGGTCATTGGTCCATGATGCCTTGCCCTGCTTGTAGTTCAGAGAACCGTTGAAGTAGGCATTTGTGGCAATCTGGTTTTCACCACCTTCACTCCAGTTGGTAAATGATGTCTGTGAGAAATTTACACCTGTGAGACCATTGTGGGTCCAAGGTGAATCCTGTGCGCTCATGTTCATTGATACAAGAGCACATGCTAAAAATAAGACTTTCTTCATATTTTAATAATGTGTGTTATTTCTCAATCCAACCGATAACTTCTCCCTTCTGGACAAGAGCACCGTGTTCCTTTTCTACGGATACAATGTGACAGTTTTCAGGAGCAACAATGTTATCGATAAATGAAGCACCATTCTGGCCCTGTACGGCGCACAGCCAGTCTCCCTTCTTGAACTGCTTGCCGTAAGGAGGATTGCAAGACTTGTCGACAAAGTCAAGATCCCATACTACGCGTCCGGTAACAGCTGCCTCGATTGGCTCTGAATCAGGGTGGAGAATAGCACGCTTGTCTGCAGCTGAGAGGTATTTTGCCTCACCGCCGTTTGACTTGGCCTTCTCAATCCTGCTGAGCAGGTCCTTGTTGAACTGATCCTTTGCCTGACCGGACTTGTACTCACGGTACTGCTTCTCGTGCATGGCAAACTCAAACAGTTCTTCATCATCCTGTCCTCGGTCCCAACCGTTCTCTTCCATCTCCTTGATGAATCTTGGCAGCTCATCAGGATAGAGTGACTGTGGGTCACCGGTGAAGAATTCAAGGTTCTTCTCCTTAGCAATCTGGACAAGTTCTGGTGAAAGTTCGCCTGGGAGCTTTCCTGACTTGCCAAGAACCATACCCCACATGGCTGGGTCCATTCTTGTGAATGGCTTCTCGTCCATAGACTTTGAGAAGAGGTTCATCAGTGCAGCGTTCTTGACATACTGGCTGAATGGGGTAACCAGACATGGAGTACCAAGCATTGGCCATATGCGCTCTACTTCATCGAAGAGCTCAACCAGGAGTTCATCTTCTGAGAGTTCCTTTTCGCCCTTCTTCTTGAGGTTTGCATTGATTGCGGCGTGCATGCCCTTCAGGTCGGCCATGAGTGAACCCATCATACCGCCAGGAAGTCCGCAGCCTACAAGCAGTGAGCTCATCAGTGAGTTCTTTGGGTCAATCCAGTAACCAAGGAAGTCATCCATGAAGCTCTGGGTAAGGCTGCGTGCCTCCATGTAAGCCTTCATGTTGATGTCCTTTACAAGGAAGCCTGCATCCTTGAGCATGGCCTGGACTGTGATTACGTCCGGATGAACCTTACCCCATGAGAGCGGTTCCATGGCAACGTCAAGTACGTCACAGCCTGCCTTCGCAACTTCAAGCATGTTGGCAACTGCGAAACCAGGACCATTGTGACCGTGATACTGGATAACAATGTCTGGGTGCTTCTCCTTGATAGCCCTTACAATCTTGCCGAGCATGGCAGGACGGCCAATGCCGGCCATATCCTTCAGGCAGATTTCCTGTGCACCGCCTTCAATGAGCTGCTCAGCCAGATTGATGTAGTACTCAGCTGTATGAACCTTTGAGTAGGTGATACACATGGTAGCCTGGGCTGTCATGCCGCCTTCCTTGGCCCACTTGATTGAAGGAATGATATTTCTTGGGTCGTTCAGACCACAGAATATTCTTGTTATGTCAACGCCCTGTGCGTGCTTTACCTTATACATGAGCTTGCGTACATCGGCAGGAACCGGGTTCATGCGGAGTGCGTTCAGACCACGGTCAAGCATGTGTGTCTTAATGCCAACCTCATTGAAAGGCTTTGTGAATGTCCTGACAGCCACGTTAGGGTTCTCTCCATAAAGAAGGTTGACCTGCTCGCTGGCACCGCCGTTGGTTTCTACTCGGTCAAAGCATCCCATGTCAATGATGACTGGAGCTATCTTTGCCAACTGGTCCTTGCGGGGAACATACTTACCTGATGACTGCCACATGTCACGGTAGACAAGGCTGAATTGAATCTCTTTTTTCATTGCAATATATTATGTTTTCGTGTTTTACATTGGTTTGACTGTCCTTGCAAGCTTTGCACACAGTCCGGGGAAGAATCTCTTAATGTATACCATCAGAAGTTCTTTCCTTCCAACAAGAACTTCTCTTTTTCTGCGGTATACTGCCTTCACGATCTTGCGTCCGGCCTCTTCTGGAGTACATCCTCCGGCCTGACCTGCATCGAGCTTGGCATGCTGCTTGCCGTCTTTTTCGAGAGCATAGAATGATATCTTTGTCTGGACACGTCCGGGGCAGACTATGGTGACACGTATTCCTTCATCGTAATACTCGGCCTGTATGGTTTCAAAGAAACCGTAGAGAGCGTGTTTTGAAGAACTGTATGCACACCTCAGCGGGAATCCGAACCTGCCGTTGATGCTGGTTGTCACAACTAACTGGCCTCCGCCGCGCTGTATCATCCTGGGAAGGATAACCTTGGTCATCATGACGGGTGCAAAGTAGTTTATGTCCATCACCTTATTTATTACCCTCATTTCGGTCTCGGCTGTCTTGCCGCGCTGGCTTATTCCTGCATTGTTGTAGAATACGTCAATGTGGCCGAAAATGTTCCATGCCCTGTCTGCAAGATCTTCTACCTGGTCCTTAAGGGAGAGGTCGAATGGGAGTGCAACTGCCTTGGGGGAACCCAGTTCCTGGCACTTTTCACAAACCTTTTCAAGAAGGTCTGCCTCAAGGGCTGTCAGAATGAGCGACGCCCCCTCTCTTGCAAATTCATATGCCGTATGCTCACCGATTCCTGAAGAGGAACCGGTAATCCATACGACCTTATTTTCGAACTTTCTGCTCATTTTTTCTTCTCGATAGCTTTCTTGAACCATTTTGGCCTTTCAGCCTTGTCAATCATGCCGGCATTCTTGAACCACAGCGGTCTGACTGCCTTGCACTCATCGACTGCCTTCTTGAACCATCTGGCTCTTTCGGAACCTTCGCCGGTGTTGAGCAAAACCAAGTCACCGTTCTTTATCTTGCCTTCCTGCAGAGCCTTGTAGAAGCCTGCTACGCAGACGACAGCTGCCGGGCCCAGGTAAATTCCGCGCTGGCGGCGTATCTTGTGTCCGAACTGCTCAAGTCCATCCTCCCTGATTCTGAGGAATGAACCGCCGCTTTCCTTAACAATCGGTCCTACCAGAGGATACATGCCGGGAGTTCCCGCAGTCAGGATAGATATGCTGGTCTGTGGAATAACGCTTGGGTAGTGCTTGTTCCATCCCTCAGGGAAATTGTTGGCCACGGCCCATTCCCATGCCTGTACCATTGGGTCACATGTGTCCTGCTGAACCAGCAGCATGCGTGGCATCTTGTACTGTGGATGGCTCTTGGCTATTTCGCGCATGCCCTTCTCAAATGCAATAGGGCTGGTTCCACCTGCCACTGCCTGCATGTATACATCGGGAATGCGTCCCAGCTGACGGAGGCATTCAAATACCAGGGTCTTCTTTGCCTCGATTCTTATAGGGTCAATGTTTCCTGCAGAAATCATGACCTTGTTTTCCTTGTGGAACGATGCAGCCTCGGCCTTGGCCTGTCCGTATCCGCCATCTGATACAATCAGGTTCTGGTTTACCTTTCTTATTGCCTCCTGTGACTCCATGTACATGTCGTTAGGGGCAAATATGTCAAAGGTTACGCCAGCCTTTGCCAGATATGTGGCGTATGCGGTGGCCGCATTTCCTGTTGAGGCAAGACAGTATTCCTTGACTCCGTGTTTCTTGAACAGTGTTGCGGCAAGTGAAGCTGCAATGTCCTTGAATGTGCCGGTTCCTCCATTCAGGTCATTTCGGCATACCATAACCTTGCATTCTATGCCGTAATGCCTTTTTGCGAACTTGTCAAGGAAATCCCAGTTCTCTATGGGTACTGCACCCTCTCCGTAGGTGATGAACTCGTCACCGTCTTCTACCGGCAGGAAATCCTGGTAGTGGTAGAAGTTCCTTACGTCCTGTCCAGGCTTGCACAATTCGTCCAGTTTGCTGTAGTCGGTCTCATAGACCACCTCTGCGTGATTGCTTCCGCACTCGCAGAGCTGGTCCTGGCCGAACCAATTGGAAAAGTCACCTATGACTTTACCGCATTTCTTGCAGACAAGCTGGTATTTCATCACTTTGACTCGTGAACACGCTTGAATACGTTCATGTTCTGCAGTGGGCTTGCAGAGTATACGCCGGCATCAAGCTTCTTCTTGATCTCCTTGAATACCTCGATGGTACGGCTTACGTGGTCAAGTGTATGTGAAGCTGTCGGGATGATACGGAGCATGAGCTGGCCCTTCGGGATAACCGGGTATGTTACGATTGAACAGAAGATACCGTAGTTCTCACGCAGGTCAACTACAACGTTTGTACCCTCGTTGATACCGCCCTCGAAGAATACTGGGGTTACAGGTGATTCTGTTACGCCAATGTTGAATCCTTCTGACTTCAGGCCGCTCTGGAGAGCGTTGACAACCTCCCACAGGTGCTCACGGTACTCTGGGTGAGCCTTGATCAGGTCAAGACGCTTCTGGTTACCGATAACGAGTGGCAGAGGAAGTGACTTGGCGTAGATCTGTGAACGCATGTTGCACTTCAGGTGGTCAATAACCTCAGGCTCTGAACTTACGACACCGCCGATTGAAGCCATTGACTTGGCGAATGCGTCGAAGATAACGTCGATTTCGTCAATGACGCCGTAATGCTCAGCAGTACCGCGTCCGTTTGCACCCATGGTACCGAAACCGTGTGCATCGTCGATGAGTATGCGGAACGGATACTTCTTCTTCAGTTCTACTATGTCAGCAAGGTGACCCAGGTCACCGGCCATGCCGAATACACCCTCAGTGATTACCAGTACGCCACCGCCCTGCTCATCAGCAAGCTTGCAGGCGTGGTTGAGCTGCTTCTCAAGGCTTACCATATCGTTGTGGGCAAAGGCAAAGCGCTTTGCAAGGCTCAGGCGCATACCGTCAAGGATACATGCGTGTGACTCTGAGTCATATACAATTACGTCGCGACGGCTTGTCAGTACGTCGATGATTGAGATCATGCCCTGGTAGCCGAAGTTCAGGCAGAGACCTGCCTTCTTGCCGACGAATTCCGAGAAATCATTCTCAAACTTGATGTGGTAGTCGGTATTTCCTGACATCATTCGGGCACCCATTGGAGCACCGAGGCCGAACTGTGCAGAAGCTTCGGCATCAGCCTTGCGTACTTCAGGATGGTTGGCCAGGCCAAGGTAGTTGTTGAGGCTCCAGTTGAGGACTGGCTTGCCGTTGAACTCCATTTCAGGACCGATTTCGCCTACCAGGCGAGGGAACATGAAGTAACCGTCACCTACACCCTGATACTGTCCCAGAGGACCTGGGGTAGCTTTGATTCTCTCGAAAATGTCTTTAATCATAATTCTATTGTTTGTTTGTGTTGTTATTGTCTTTTCCTGCCCTGGAGAAGGGTAAAAAACGCCCTTTTCATCAAGAACACGCAAAAGTACTAATATATTTTTAATAAATCAATGTACCTTTGCGCGCGATTATTAGGAAAGTTGACGTATGTGGTTAGGATTTGCCCTGATTTCGGCCCTTTTCCTGGGCTTTTATGATGTATCGAAGAAATATTCACTTAAGGAGAACGCTGTCATTCCGGTTCTTTGGATGAATACTTTCATCTGTTCGCTCCTCATGCTCCCGTTCGTGCTGCTGTCGCGGGCAGGCGCAATTCCCGAGGGTGCGCTGTTCTTTGTGCCGTCGGCCACGCTGGCCCAGCATGCCATGATTATGTTCAAGGCGGCCATAGTGCTTGGGTCGTGGATTTTCGGTTACTTCGGAATGAAGCACCTGCCAATAACTCTTTTTGGTCCGATAAACGCTACCCGTCCAATAATAGTCCTTTTGGGTGGACTGCTTATTTTCGGGGAGAGGCTCAACATGTATCAGTGGATAGGCGTACTCATTGCCATTGTATCGTTCTACATGCTGAGCGTGAGCGGAAAGAAGGAGGGAATCAGCTTTACGCGTGACCGATGGGTGCTTTGCGTAATACTGGCAACTCTGCTTGGGGCGGTCAGTGCACTTTTTGATAAATATTTACTTGGACAGTACAATAACATGTATGTCCAGGCATGGAGCAATTTCTACCAGCTGGTACTGATGACGGCTGTTCTTTTCCTGGTGTGGTGGCCGGGACGCAAGAGCACGACCCCGTTTGACTGGAGGTGGAGCATAGTGCTCATACCGGTATTCCTCACCCTTGCCGATTATGCCTATTTCAACGCTCTGGCTACTGCAGGGTCGATGATTACGATTGTTTCAATGATCAGGCGCAGCAGTGTCATTGTGTCATTCCTGTGCGGCGCAATGCTGTTTCATGAGAAAAATCTCAGGAGCAAGGCCCTTGACTTGGCGCTGGTGCTGCTGGGCCTGGTGTTCCTGCTGATTGGCTCCATGCAGTAAAAATGAAATGATTATGAATAAAATTTGCAGACAGTATTATGTGGGCGGCAATTTGATGGACCCTGAGTTCCGGCTGTCACCGCTGGGCATGGCCAGGCTCGTCCAGGACTGCTTCTGTTTCTTCGTGGCTCCGTTCGGACTGGCAGCCTTCGACCTGAGGAAGAGGGGGCTTATGTGGATTATTTCCGATATAACCATGGACTTGTCGGGAGAGCGCCCGTTCTGGGGTGAACCCGTTGAGGTGGAACTGTGGCTTTCCGAATCACCAAAGGTAAAGGTGGTGGTTGAGACCTTGATTACATATAAGGGCAGGACGATAATGAAGGGAAGCTGTACTTGGGCCCTGCTTGATACTGCAACGCGCAAGCCTGCCGATGCGGGTTCAATCTTGCGCGATGTTCCTGTCAATGCCGGCCAGTCACTGGGGCTCCGCAGGTTTGTGTTCCCACCTTCCGGGGAGAAGGCGTGGGATTTCAGCTACCCGACACTCTTCAGTGATACCGATTTCAACTATCATGTATCCAACCTGTCCTACATAAGGCTTTGTACTGATGCCATGCCGTGTGACTATCTGAGGAGTCACGCATTGAGGTTCTTTTCCATCAGGTTCTTCAATGAGTCGTTCCTGGGTGACACCCTGGTATGCAGTGTGAGTCATGCAGAACCGCGCACCGGGCAGGATGAATCGATGGATGGGTGGATTTCTTCGGTAGAATCGGAACCCGGAAAGACAAACGTCAGGGTATATTCACTGTATGGCCCTCTGGTACCGCAGTCAGAATTGGCTGACGGCGATATGGAGCTAAGAAGATATTTTGGAAAATAAAGGAAAAACAGATATGAAGCTACTTGTTATTAATGGCCCTAACCTGAACATGCTTGGCATAAGGGAACCGGGTATTTATGGAAAGAGAGATTTCAAGGCACTGGAAGACTTTATTCGTGAGCATGCCGCATCAAGGGGTGTCCAGGTGGAGCTTTTCCAGTCAAATCATGAAGGAGTGATAGTTGACAAGATTCAGCAGGCGTACGGCAAGTTTGACGGAATAGTGATAAATCCGGCAGCATATACCCATACCAGCGTGGCCATACTTGATGCCCTGAAGGCTGTGGGACTGCCAACCATGGAGGTTCACCTGTCTGACATTTCCCAGAGAGAGGCTTTCAGGCAGTTCTCATATGTTTCGCTATATGCAACCAGGACAATAGCCGGCAAAGGCTTTGACGGATATGCCGAGGCAATTGACTCCTTTTTTACTATCTTCGCACAGGAAAACAAATAATTGATGGCACAGAATAATACAGACGACAAGAAGATCATCTTCTCGATGGTCGGAGTGAGCAAGTCATTCCAGAACAACAAGCAGGTCCTCAAGGACATCTATCTCTCATTTTTCTACGGAGCCAAGATTGGCATCATAGGCCTTAACGGCTCGGGTAAGTCTACGCTGATGAAGATCATTGCAGGCCTTGAGAAGAATTTCCAGGGCAATGTGGTGTTTTCGCCAGGCTACAGCGTGGGATACCTGCCGCAGGAACCTGAGCTTGACCCTGAAAAGAGTGTCAAGGAGGTCGTAATGGAGGGCGTTCAGGAGATATATGATGCCCTTGCGGAATATGATGAGGTGAACCATAAGTTTGAACTGCCCGAGTACTATGAAGATCCTGACAAGATGGATCAGCTCATGGCCCGTCAGGCAGAACTTCAGGATATCATAGACAGTACCGATGCGTGGAACATAGACAATAAGCTGGAGCAGGCCATGGATGCACTCCGATGCCCGCCCGAAGACCAGAAGTGCGGTGTGCTCTCCGGCGGTGAGCGCCGCCGTGTGGCATTGTGCCGCCTGCTTCTCAAGCAGCCCGACATTCTGCTTCTGGATGAGCCTACCAACCATCTGGATGCCGAGAGCATACAGTGGCTGGAGCAGCACCTGCAGCAGTATGCAGGTACAGTAATTGCCGTAACCCATGACCGTTACTTCCTTGACAACGTAGCCGGCTGGATACTTGAACTTGACCGTGGAGAGGGTATTCCATGGAAGGGCAACTACTCAAGCTGGCTTGAGCAGAAGACCCAGAGGCTGGCTCAGGAAGAGAAGCAGGCCAGCAAGCGCCGCAAGACCCTGGAGCGCGAGCTGGAATGGGTACGCATGGCTCCGAAGGCACGTCAGGCCAAGGGTAAGGCCCGTCTGAATTCATACGACAAGCTGATGAACGAAGATGTAAAGGCCAAGGAAGAGAAACTTGAGATATTCATTCCGAACGGACCGCGTCTTGGCAACAATGTCATTGAGGCAAAGCATGTTAAGAAGGCGTTCGGCGACAAGCTCCTGTTTGATGACCTGAACTTCATGCTTCCGCCAAACGGAATCGTGGGCGTTATCGGACCGAACGGTGCCGGCAAGACCACTCTGTTCCGCCTTATCATGGGACTTGAGAAGGCCGATGCGGGTACTTTTGAAGTGGGTGAGACCGTCAAGATTGCATATGTGGACCAGCAGCACAAGGACATAGACCCGGCAAAGAGCGTCTACCAGGTTGTCAGCGGAGGCAATGAGCTGTTCCGCATGGGTGGCCGTGAGGTGAATGCACGCGCATACCTGGGCCGTTTCAACTTCAGCGGCGCAGACCAGGAGAAGAAGTGCGGCATGCTCTCCGGCGGTGAGCGTAACAGGCTTCAGCTTGCAATGGCCCTGAAGGAAGAGGGCAATGTACTGCTGCTTGACGAGCCTACCAATGACATTGACGTAAATACCCTGCGTGCTCTTGAGGAGGGTCTTGAGGGATTCGCCGGTTGTGCTGTGGTAGTAAGCCATGACCGATGGTTCCTGGACCGTATATGTACCCATATCCTCTCATTCGAGGGTGACAGCAAGGTTGTCTTCTATGAGGGCTCATACAGCGAGTACGAAGATTACAAGATCAAGCAGTTGGGATACGAGGAGCCTAAGCGCATAAGGTACCGTAAGCTGATGGATTGATGCGGTCTTCGGACCGATACATAAAAACTGTATTTTTTTTAGGTGTTGCTTAGCAATACTAATGATTTTTAGTATTACTTTTGTAACAACCTGACGATATGCCGGGGGGTGGAAACATCTTCCGGCTTGTCGTTGATAAAGGATTGACTGAGTATGTCGGGAAATATTTCGCATGAAGGGGTTATCGTGGGGATTGAAGGGAACTGCATTAATGTGCGTATCCTGCAGTCGTCAGCCTGTTCTTCATGCCAGGCAAAGTCTCTTTGCCGTGTTTCCGAATCGAAAGAGAAGGATGTGCAGGTCTATGTTGCCCCTGGCCATGGCTATGAGGTAGGGCAGCAGGTAATGGTGATTGCCACGGAAAGGCAGGGATGGAGGGCTGTGCTTATAGCTTTTGCCATTCCTCTTTTATTGCTGTTGGCAATGCTTGCCGGAGCATCGGCCTTCGGGGCTGGCGAACTTGCATCGGCCCTTGTCTCGCTGGGCGTACTCGTTCCTTATTATATGGTTGTTGCCCTGTTCCGCGAAAGGATAAGGGGTATGATGGGTTTTAGGATTGAATAACTAACAGATATGATAACAACAGCAGTAATTGTCCTGGGTGTTACGGGCCTTGTCTTCGGCATAGTCCTGTACATCGTCGCAAAGAAATTTGCGGTAGCCGAAGATCCCAGGATTGGTCAGATTGCCGGATTGCTTCCGGGAGCCAACTGCGGAGGTTGCGGATTCCCCGGATGCGCCGCCTTTGCCGAGGCTTGTGTGAAAAGAGATTCCATGGAGGGACTCAAGTGTTCTGCCTGCAAGAGCGAGGTGATGGAGCAGATAGCTGCCATTACAGGCCATGCGGTTGAGGCCGGTGTTCCGAAAGTGGCAGTTGTGCGCTGTAACGGTTCCTGTGCAAACAGGCCGAGCCTGAATACTTATGACGGAGCCCGCAAGTGCGCCATCGCCGCCATGATGAACGGCGGTGAGACTGGTTGCACATTCGGATGCCTGGGTTGCGGCGACTGTGTCGAGGCATGTAAGTTCGATGCCATCAGGATTGACGCAGAAACCGGTCTCCCGGTAGTTGACCAGGAGAAGTGTACTGCCTGTGGCGCATGTGCCAAGGCTTGCCCGAGGCTTATAATCGAACTCCGCAACAGGAACAAGCTTGACCGCAGGGTTTATGTATCATGCGTGAACAAGGATAAGGGACCGGTTGCAAAGAAGGCATGCTCAGCAGCATGTATCGGTTGTGGAAAATGTGCAAAGGCTTGTCCGTTCGAGGCTATCACAATGGAGAACAACCTTGCATACATTGACCATGAGAAGTGCCGCCTGTGCAGAAAGTGTGTTGATGAATGTCCGCAGGGTTCAATCCTTGCCGTGAACTTCCCTCCAAAGAAGGTGGTTGCTCCTGCAGCCGAAAAACCTGCCCAGGAGCAGGCTGCACCGGCAGCTCCAGCTCAGGAAAATACGACTAACGCTTAACAGTCATGAGTATGCTTAAAACATTTAAAATAGGTGGTATACATCCGGCTCCGAATAAGTTGACGGATAAGAAGGCAATAGAAGTTGCCGCACTTCCAAAACAGGCCGTGTTCCCATTGTCACAGCACATTGGTGCTCCGGCTGTCCCATGCGTTCAGAAAGGTGACCTTGTAAAGGTTGGTACAGTGATTGCCCAGCCCGGAGGTTTCATGTCAGCATGCATACACTCATCAGTTTCCGGCAAGGTTGCCAAGATTGACAGTATTGTCGATGCCAGCGGATACCGCAAGCCGGCCATCTTCATTGATGTGGATGGCGATGAGTGGGAACCTGCAATTGACCGTTCGGAAGAACTGGTTTCCGAGTGTGCTCTTTCACAGCAGGAAATACTTGAGAAGATAAAGAATGCGGGTATCGTTGGCCTGGGCGGTGCATGTTTCCCTACACATGTAAAACTGGCTCCTCCCAAGGACTGTAAGATTGATACTCTCATAATAAATGCAGTAGAGTGCGAACCGTATCTGACAGCCGACCACAGGCTCATGCTCGAGCATGCTGACCAGATTGTAGTTGGCGTTCAGATTCTCCTCAAGGCTCTTGCCATAGACAAGGCAGTGATAGCAATTGAAGAGAACAAGCCCGATGCAATAGAGCTTCTCGGCAAGAAGACTGCAGGCATTCCTGGAATTGAAATACAGCCGCTCAAGATGAAATATCCGCAGGGCGGTGAAAAGCAGCTGATAGATGCCGTTACAGGCCGTCAGGTTCCGCCTCCTCCGGCCCTTCCCGCAAGCGTGGGCTGTGTTGTCCAGAATGTTGGAACAGTATTTGCCGTTTATGAGGCTGTCCAGAAGAATAAGCCGCTGTTTGAGAGAATAGTAACTGTAACCGGCCAGAAGGTTTCAAACCCATGCAACCTGCTGGTCAGGATGGGAACACCGGTCAGCATGCTTGTCGAGCATGCCGGAGGTCTTCCTGAAGATACTTCAAAGCTTATCTCCGGCGGTCCTATGATGGGACGCCCGCTGCTCAATGCCGATGTCCCCGTTGTCAAGGGTACTTCAGGCATTCTCATGCTGCCGCAGTCCCTTGCAGAACGCAAGGAGGAACGCAACTGCATACGTTGTGCCAAGTGCGTACAGGCTTGCCCTATGGGACTTGAGCCATACCTGCTTGCTACCTGCAGCGAACAGTCTGACTGGGAAACTCTTGAGAAGGAGATGGTAATGAGCTGCATTGAATGTGGATGCTGCCAGTCCAGCTGTCCTTCACGCAGACCACTTCTGGACTGGGTCCGTATGGGCAAGAACAGAGTGGGAGGCATAATCCGTTCACGTAGTGCAAAGAAATAACTTAGATACAATGGCACAGAAAATGTATATTTCAACTTCACCTCATGTTCACAATGGCGACACCATTGAGAAGAACATGTACACGGTGATTCTGGCACTGGTTCCTGCCATGATTGCATCGCTGGCAGTCTTCGGAATAGGCTCACTCATTGTGACAGCCGTTTCAGTGCTTTCATGCCTTCTCTTCGAATGGCTTATAAACAAGTACCTCCTCAAGAAGGAATGTACCACGATATGTGATGGCTCTGCAATCATCACCGGTATACTGCTGGCTTTCAACCTGCCTTCCAACCTTCCTCTCTATGTGGTAATAGTTGGTGCACTGGTTGCCATAGGACTTGGCAAGATGGTGTTTGGCGGACTGGGCAACAATCCATTCAACCCGGCTCTGGTGGGCCGTGTGTTCCTGCTCATCTCATTCCCGGCAGCAATGACCTCATGGCCCGACCCACAGCAGTACATGGCATATTCCGATGCTGTTACGGGTGCGACACCGCTGAACCTGATCAGTCAGATTGCCGCCGGCAATGCCGCCGCTGCCGACCAGCTTCCAAGCCTGCTCAGAATGCTGCTGGGCAACACCGGAGGCTCGCTTGGTGAGGCCAGTGCCCTGGCACTGCTCATCGGTTTCGGCATTCTGCTTTGGCGCAGGGTTATTACATGGCACATACCTGTATCAATCATTGCAACAGTCGGCGTACTGTCAGGCATAATGTGGCTGGTAAATCCGGAACTTTATGTGCAGCCTCTCTATCACCTGCTCTCCGGCGGTCTCATGCTGGGTGCCATCTTCATGGCCACTGACTATGTTACATCTCCAATGAGCGTGAAGGGTATGGTGGTTTACGGAATAGGAATAGGTTTCCTTACCTTCGTTATCCGATTCTTCGGCGCTTATCCTGAAGGTATGTCATTCGCAATCCTCATCATGAATGCGTTTGTTCCCCTTATCAATAACTGGTGCAAGCCACAACGTTTTGGTGTGAAGAAATGAAAAAGCTGGAATCCAATATAGTAAATATGGCTGTGGTGATGACTTGCATCGCAGTCGTGGCTGCAGCCTTGCTGGCACTGATGAACAATGTAACATCGGGCCCGATTGAGAAAATCAACCAGCAGGCAATAGCCGATGGCGTGAAGAGTGTTATCCTGGGTGATTCCGATGTGGAGTTCACCGTGCAGGATCCGATAGAGAAAGATGGCTTTGTTTTCCATCGTGTTTATGACAGCCAGAACAACCTTCTGGGTACCGCAGTAGAATCAAGCACAAACGGTTTCGGCGGTACTCTCAAGATTATGACAGGCTTTGCCCCTGACGGAGTTATCCTGGGTTATGAAGTGCTGGAGCATGCCGAGACTCCGGGTCTTGGCGCCAATGCAGGTGCATGGTTCAAGCAGAAGGCTTCAGCTGAAGTTGCAAGCCAGTCTGCATTTGCCGATGTCATGCTGGGTGCCCCGCAGAAGGCCGGCAACCACAACATTGTAGGCATGAATCCTGCAACAAGCGACATCCGTGTAAGCAAGGATGGCGGTGAAATTGATGCCATAACAGCCTCAACAATCACATCAAGAGCTTTCCTGAAGGCTGTGACTGAGGCTTATCAGGCACTTATGTCAAACGGTCAGGCAGACGGAGTTTCCGGTGCAACCCAACAAAACTAAGGAGATACTGCTATGAATAATTTCAAGACTATACTTAATGGTATAATAAAGGAGAATCCTACATTCGTACTGCTGCTTGGTATGTGTCCAACACTGGCAACCACCACATCGGCAGTGAACGGCATGGGTATGGGACTGGCAACAATGTTCGTCCTCATTTGCTCCAACGTGTTTATTTCGCTTCTGAAGAACCTGATTCCCGATGGAGTCAGAATTCCTTGCTACATAGTAGTAATCGCTTCATTCGTGACTATTCTCCAGATGGTTATGCAGGCTTACCTGCCTGACCTTTACAAGACTTTGGGTATTTTCATACCGCTGATCGTAGTGAACTGCGTAATCCTGGGCCGTGCCGAGGCATTTGCTGCAAAGAACAACATGCTGGCTTCACTTTGCGACGGCATAGGAATAGGACTTGGCTTTACCCTTGCACTGACAGTTCTCGGACTTGTCCGTGAATTCCTTGGCAATGGTGCTTTCTTCGGAATAAGCATTCTCCCGGATTCCATGAAGATGCTGCTGTTTGTACTTGCTCCCGGCGCCTTCATTACACTGGGCCTGCTCATTGCGTTGGTTAATTCATTCAAGAACAGAAAAGCCTGAAGACTATGGAATACATACTTATTTTCATTTCGGCAATTTTTGTAAATAATGTCGTTCTGTCCCAGTTCCTGGGTATATGTCCATTCCTGGGCGTTTCAAAGAAGATCAGCACAGCTGCAGGCATGGGCCTGGCCGTAACATTCGTGCTTACTGTTGCTGTGATAGTTACCTATGCTCTCCAGAACCTGGTTCTGGTGCCTATGAATCTTCAGTTCCTGCAGACCATTGTGTTCATCCTGGTTATTGCAGGCCTGGTTCAGATGCTTGAGATTGTACTGAAGAAGGTTTCTCCTTCGCTGTATCAGGCTCTGGGTATATTCCTGCCACTGATTACAACCAACTGCTGCATACTGGGTGTATCAATCCTGGTTGCCAACGGTACATATAATGCACAGGGACTTGAACCTTCACTGCTCTCTGGCGTGTTCTACGCATTTGCAACGGCAATCGGCTTTGCGCTGGCAATGGTAGTGTTTGCCGGCATACGCGAGCAGTTGTCAAGAGTCAGGATTCCTGTGAACATGCAGGGAATGGCCATTGCCCTTGTCACTGCAGGCCTGCTTGCCATGGCATTCATGGGCTTCAGCGGTGTTGACAATGGACTGAAGCTTGCGCTGGGTTTGTGACCGCAGGCAGTTTCTGACGCTTACATAGAAAGGGGGTGACTAAAAAGTAGTCATCCTCTTTTTTTGACCAAAGAAATCTTAGTTTTATGGCCTGAATATAAAAAATAATGGCTATTCTTTTGAATATCAAAGGAATAGCCATTGTTGTTTGGCTAATTATTTGTATATTTGTTGTACCACCAAGCCATATACAAACAGTTTAACAGCCCAAAAGCCTAATAGCTAAACAACAATGACAAAGGTAGTTTTTAAATCTTATAATCCCAACGACAGCCTGCTTCTTCCTCCATGTCTTGGCGATTATCTTCCCCGGAACCACAAGGCTCGTGTTGTAAGCGCCATCATCGACAGGCTCGACATATCGGACATCGAATCGGGATACAAGGGCGGCGGGACAAGCAGTTACAACCCCAGGATGCTGCTCAAGGTCATCGTCTATGCATATCTGAACAATGTGTACTCCGGCCGCCAGATGGAGAAACTCCTTGTAGAGAATATAGCATACATGTGGCTGAGCGGTATGCAGACCCCGGACTTCCGTACCATCAACCTCTTCCGCAGCAAGCGTCTGTCCGGCTGTTTCGACAGCATCTTCACCCAGATAGTGGTGCTTCTGCACGACGAGGGCCTGGTGTCGCTGAATGTGCAGTACATAGACGGCACCAAGATAGAGTCGGCGGCAAACAAATACACGTTTGTTTGGAAAGGAAGCACAGAAAAGAACAAGGCAAAGTTGGAAGCGAACGTGAAGTCCGTCCTTGAATCGGCCGAGAAGGTGCTGTCGATGGAGAATGCCGATGAGGAGCAGGAGCTTACAGCAGATGAGATGGCCAAACGCGCCGACAACATCCTCAACAAGATGGATGAAGCGGGAATAAGCGACAAGAAGATGCGCAAGGCGGTAGAAAAGGTCAAGGCCGAGAAGGCCCCCAAGATGCGGGAATACGAGAAGAAGCTCGACACGCTGGGCGAGAGGAACAGTTACAGCAAGACGGATCCTGACGCCACTTTCATGCGCATGAAGGAGGATGCCATGAACAACGGCCAGACCAAGCCGGGATATAATATACAGATAGCCACCGAGAACCAGTTCATCACCAACTATGACATCTTCTGGAGACCCACGGACCAGGGCACCCTCATCCCGTTCCTTGAGTCTTTTAAAGACAGATACGGTAAACAGAGCGAAGAGGTGTGTGCGGACTCAGGTTACGGCAGCGAGCAGAACTACGAGTACATGTTTGATGAAGGTATAACCCCGTATGTCAAGTACAACATGTTCCATGCCGAGGACAAGAGGAGCCGCCGCAACAACCCTTTCCTTACCCAGAACCTGTACTACAACGCAGAGGACAACTACTATGTGTGTCCGATGGGACAGCACATGGAGCACATCTGTGACGTGCCGGTAAAGTCTGATCTCGGTTACGTGTCCACCATCAGTAGATACCGTGCCAGAAACTGTGCCGGATGCCCCTTGCGCGGCATGTGCTACAAGGGTGCGTCTGACCAGAGGGTGATAGAAGTCAACCACAGGAACAACGCCTACAGGGCCTGTGTCAAGCGCCTGCTGACAAGCGAACGCGGCATGTACCACCGCAGTAACAGGCCCGTAGAGCCGGAGGCCGTCTTCGGCGACATCAAGTACAACCACGGATTCAAGCGGTTCAGGCTCAGGTCAAACGAGAAGGTAAAAGTGGAGTTTGGTCTGGTTGCCTTGGCACATAATATCAGGAAATACATGGCCGTCAGCATCAGTAAAAATGATAATAACATCTGAGTTTTTCAATTTTGTATACCTATAACTCCTGGTTTTCCATTTTCGGCTTGGATGGGCGTCCTCGTTTCCTTGTAACCGGCTTTGCTTTGGAGACGTAGACCGGAGCGCAGCCGTCGGGGATGGCAAAGCCAAAGGCCTTGCAGATATCGACTTGCGATCCGACGAACGGAGTGATGAACTTCATCTTGCCTGTGTGCTCAATGCAGCGGATAGTGCGCATTTCGGCAAGCACGGCCTCGGTAGAGGAGAACTTCTTACGAAGCACATCGTCCTTCTGCCATACCGAGCGGACCTATGAGGCAAGGATGAGTCCAATAAAGTAGATGAACATTCGACCTCTCTTTCCGCCTTCGGACCATGTTCTGAGGCGATCGTGGCCGAGAGGACCTTTCTGGAGAGCAAAGCACTTCTCCTGCTCGTCACGCATGCCGTAG
>JAZQQQ010000036.1:0-82762 GCA_045629165.1 Bacteroidaceae bacterium | reverse complement strand
ATAGCAACGGGGTTCCACCTCTTCCCATTCCGAACAGAGAAGTTAAGCCCGTTAACGCCGATGGTACTGCGTAAGTGGGAGAGTAGGTAGCCGCCGTCTTTTACGAGAAGTCCTGAGCATTATGCTCGGGACTTTTTTTGTCTATACCTATGCAAAATTTCTATTATCTTTGTACCTGAATTATAATCTGTTTTACGATGAATGACGCAAGACTGATCAGGGTTAATGCTTCAAGGTCTTATGATATTTTGATAGGAAGAGGCATTTCAGATTCCCTCTGTGAAATGCTTAATAAAGTAACTAAGACTAAACATGTAGCCTTGTTTACTGAAGAACATGTTAATTCTCTATATGGTGACAAGATTTGTACTATTCTTGAGGCTGGAGGTTTTCGTGTAGACCGCCTTGTTTTTCCAGAAGGAGAAGAGACTAAAAACGCTGACAATCTTATTACGGCAATAAATTTCCTCGCTGAGCACCGATTTAACCGCAAGGACCTGATTGTGGCTTTAGGTGGTGGCGTAATAGGTGATCTTAGTGGCTTTGCTGCTGCTGTATTCCTCAGAGGAATTGATTTTGTTCAGGTACCTACTACCTTACTGGCTGCTGTTGACAGTTCTGTAGGTGGTAAGACAGCTGTTGATATTGCTGCAGGTAAGAATTTGATGGGGGCTTTTCATCAGCCTTCTCTGGTATGTTGTGATACTTCATTCCTTGATACCCTGGATCCGTCTGTAAGAAGGGATGGCTTTGCTGAAGTCATTAAATATGGTGTTATACAGGACAATAAGTTGTTTGAAGACTTGAAGAGAGTTCCTGAAGGTGACCTGACTGATGTTATCTACCGTTGTGTCGATATTAAGAGAATGGTTGTCGAGGAGGATGAATTTGAAGGTGGCAAGAGAAAACTCCTTAATTTTGGCCACACTATAGGACATGCTATAGAAAAACTCAGTGATTTTACTATTTCACATGGAAGTTCTGTTGCCAAGGGAATGTTGATTGCAGCAAAAATGGGACCTAAACTGGGATTCCCTGATTATTCAGGTGAGATAGAGTCTATCCTTCTTGACTATGGCTTTGACTTGAGTTGTCCATATTCTGCAGAGCAGTTGTTTGATGTTGCCCTCTCTGATAAGAAGAGCACTGGAAAGAGTATAGATATGATTATTCCTGAATCAATCGGTGATTGTGCTATTGTTCCGGTTATGAACAGTGACTTGCTGAATATTCTTAAGGAGATTTGCTGATGGATAGGTTAGTATATGGAAACGTAGGCGGGACTATCCAGATTCCAGTTTCAAAGTCTCAGGCTCATAGGTATCTGATATGTTCTGCATTGTCTGACGGAAAAACTGATGTGGTATGTCCGGTCCTTAATGATGATATTGAACGTACCGCCGACTGCCTGAAGTCATTGGGTGCCGATATTACATATGAAGAGGGTGTTTTTCATGTAAACGCTATACGCAATGTCATAAAGGGGGCAGAACTTGACTGCGGTGAGAGTGGTTCCACTTTGCGCTTCATGCTTCCGGTTGCAGCCGTTCTTGGGTCGGAACCGTTTTTCCTGGGCAGGGGCAGATTGCCGCAGAGGCCATTGTCCCCGCTTTATGAACAGATGTGCATGCATGGGGTTTCAATGACTCCACAGGGAACAATGCCGCTAGGACAGAGCGGAATTCTTGCAGGCGGCGATTATGAACTTGCTGCCAATGTTTCTTCGCAATTCATTTCCGGATTGCTGATGGCATTGCCGTTGGCAGATCGGGACAGTACTCTGACCCTTACAGGAAAGATTGAGAGCGGCTCATACATAGGCATGACCTTGAAGGCCTTGGAGGTTTTTGGCTCGAAACCAGAGCTGCAGGGTAATACATACGCTATTTCCCGAATGAAGGGCACCCGGTATGTCAGTCCAGGAACAGTAGCCGTTGAAGGTGACTGGTCTTCTGCTGCTTTCTGGGTTGTAGCCGGTACTACAGGAAGAAATGGAATAGTATTGAAGGGACTGAATAACACAGACTCTCCACAGGGCGACAGGGCTGTTATTGACATACTTAGGTCAATGGGGGCCAGAATTGAGATAAAGGATGGTGATGTCTATGCCATGCCGTCGGAACTGGTGGGACGTGAAATAGACTGTGCTGATGTGCCTGACCTGGTACCTGTCCTGACAGTAGCGGCATCGGCTGCGTGTGGAAATACCGTTTTCAGGAATATATCAAGGTTGAGGGCTAAGGAGAGTGACAGGGTTGAGGCCGTATGTGCTATGCTTGCAGGTTTTGGAATCAAGACCGATGCAGGTGTGGATGACCTGACTGTTTTCGGCAAGGGGGCAAGTTTTGGGACTCTCCCTGATGGAAGGTCTGTTGTTGGGGCCGAGTCGTCAATTGTTGAGGTCGATTCATACAATGACCATAGAATTGCCATGTCGGGCTCTGTTATGGCTGTAGTTGCGGGAAGGAAGGCGTTGATCAGGGATTCCGGCTGCGTGGCAAAGTCATACCCGGGATTCTTCGATGATTTCAAAGCACTTGGAGGTTCTGTTGAATGCCTGAATAATCCATGACATGGCGTTGCATACTATATAAAAGGAAAGGAAGAACCATAAGGCTCTTCCTTTTCTTTATGTGAACGATGTTCTCTTGTTGCAATCAGATGATCAGTTCTTTCTCTTACTCATCCAAATGTAGGTCAAGATACCCAAAATCATGAGTGACATTGCACCAACCTGAACTCCGTTGTAGTTGTTCCAGCCCTTGAAATGGCTAGTGATAAGAATAATGGCAGCTATGATAACCAGGATAGCGCCGAAATACTTCTTGAATGATTCCATTTTTATGTTGTTTTTTAAATTTTCCTATTGACTTGCAAATAAACGAATATTTCTTTGAAATAAGAAACATTATCGGGCATTTCTTGAAATGTATTATGTTTTGTTTGGATTTAAGGAAAAAAGCAGTACCTTTGCATCCGCATTTTTGCACAACAACTATATTAATAATCAAACAAAATGATTCAGTACGAAACCGTTTTCATTTTAACTCCCGTTTTGTCTGATGTTCAGATGAAGGAAGCGGTAGAAAAATTCAAGGGCATTCTGACTGCAGAAGGTGCAGAGATTGTCAATGAAGAGAACTGGGGCATGCGTAAGCTGGCCTATCCTATTGACAAGAAGTCAACTGGATTCTACGTTATGATTGAGTTCAACGCAGATCCACAGGTAATCAACAAGCTGGAAGTGAACTTCCGTCGTGACGAACGCGTTCTTCGTTTCCTGACCATCAAGCAGGAGAAGTATGCAGCAGAGTACGCTGCAAAGAGAAGAAGTCTTAGACAATCAAAATCAGAGGAGGCTTAATTATGGCAGAGCAGTCATCAGAAATCAGATATCTGGCACCACAGAAGGCCGATGTCAAGAAGAAAAAGTATTGCCGTTTCAAGAAGAGCGGTATCAAGTATATCGATTACAAGGATCCTGAGTTCCTGAAGAGATTCCTGAACGAACAGGGTAAGTTGCTGCCACGCCGCATCACCGGTACTTCACTGAAGTATCAGAGAAGAGTTGCCCAGGCAGTCAAGAGAGCACGTCATCTGGCTCTGCTCCCATATGTAACTGATATGATGAAGTAATCTTTAAAGCGTAGGAAACAATGGAGATTATTCTTAAGGAAGATGTTATCAATCTTGGATACAAGAACGATATTGTAAAGGTAAAGGATGGTTACGGCCGTAACTATCTGATTCCACAGGGTAAGGCTGTCATCGCTTCAGAGTCAGCTAAGAAGGTACTTGCAGAGAACGAGCGTCAGCGCGCTCACAAGTTGGCACAGATCAAGGCTGATGCAGAAGCACTTGCTGCTAAGCTGAATGCTGTATCACTGAAGATCGCTGCAAAGGTAAGTGAGACTGGTACAATCTTCGGTGGCGTTGGCAGTGCTGCTATCGCTGAAGAACTGGCTAAGCTTGATCTTAACATAGACCGCAAGCAGATTGTAGTTGATTCAGTTAAGGAAGTTGGAACATACAAGGCTGTTGTCAACATCTATCGTGACATCAAGGCTGAAGTTCCTTTTGAAGTTGTAGCTGAATAATAAACTGTTCACGAATATGAAGGGGGGATGTTTTCACATCCCCCTTTTTTTGTATAAATTCGCACATACATTCAATTTCATATGGTAGATACTAATTGTCTTGTAGGAAAGAGGGCTTCATTTTATACCTTGGGATGTAAACTGAACTTTGCTGAAACTTCGACTATAATGAACCAGCTGGCAAAGGTTGGCATTGTTGAGGCCGTAAAGGGTGAAAAAGCCGACTTGTGCGTGATAAATACCTGCTCGGTTACTGAAGTCGCCGACAAGAAGTGCCGCCAGCTTATTCACAAGGTCGTTAGGGAAAATCCGGAAGCATATGTTGTCGTAACAGGTTGTTATGGTCAGCTGAAGCCTGAGGTGATAGCTGATATACCTGGAGTTGATGTAGTGCTGGGACAGGACCGGAAGGGTCAGGTATTGGAGAATCTTAATGGCCTGGAAAAACGTGAGCACGGCATTTACCTGACGGTTGGTACTAATGACATAAAGAATTTTGTTCCATCTTGTTCAAGAGGCGACAGAACGCGTTTCTTCCTGAAGGTCCAGGATGGGTGTGACTACTACTGTTCATACTGTACTGTTCCATATGCCAGGGGACACAGCCGTAATGCTACGATTGAGAGCCTGGTTGAACAGGCAAGGACTGCAGGGGAGCAGGGGGGACGTGAAATCGTAATTACTGGAGTAAATATTGGAGATTTCGGCAAAACCACAGGCGAATCGTTCTTTGACCTGGTGAAGGCACTTGACAGTGTTGAATCAATAGAAAGATACAGGATTTCATCAATAGAGCCGAATTTGCTAACTGATGAAATTATTGAATATGTCGCCCAATCAAGGGCATTTATGCCGCATTTCCATATTCCGCTGCAAAGTGGATCGGACGATGTGCTCGGACTGATGAGGAGAAGATATCGGAGGGAGGTTTTTGCAGATAAGGTTGCCCGGATAAAGTCTGTAATGCCTGATGCTTTCATTGGTGTTGACGTCATTGTGGGGATGCGTGGTGAAACTGATGAGTTCTTTGAAGATTCATTCTCTTTCCTGGAGGGACTTGATGTTTCGCAATTGCATGTGTTCAGTTATTCAGAAAGGCCGGGAACTGCCGCATTGAAAATTGCCGGAGCTGTTCATTCGCAGGTGAAGCATGAGCGTAGCCAAAGGCTTCTGGCACTGTCAGACCGAAAGACCGCTGATTTTTATGCATCAATGTGCGGAAAGGAAAAGCTGGTTCTTGCAGAAAGGGCAAGAAAGGGCAAGCCTGCATATGGTTTTACAGATAACTATGTGAAGGTAGAGATGGATGCCAGGGCTGTCAGTGAGAACCAATTGGTGAGAGTCATGCTTAAGGGTATGAATGACGCGGGCGATGCATTGACTTGCGATATCATATAAAATAAGGTTATAGAATATCTTGAATAAAAACTGCATATGGTCAAGACTGCTATTGTTATACTGAATTGGAACGGAAAGTCCATGTTGGAGCGCTTTTTGCCCTCTGTAATCAGTTGCTCTGTGTCAGACAGGACAGAAGTGATTGTGGCCGACAATGCATCGACCGACGATTCCGTGCAGTTTATGAAGCAGAATTATCCGGATATCAGGCTGATTGTACTTGACCGTAACTATGGCTTTGCCGAGGGTTACGACAGGGCTCTTGAACAGGTTGAGGCTGAGTATTATGTACTGTTGAATTCCGATGTCGAGGTTACTCCAGGCTGGGTGGATGTGCTGAGTGATTTCATGGATTCCAATCCTGATGTTGCTGCATGCCAGCCTAAGTTGCTTGATTACAAGAACAAGGCATTGTTTGAATATGCAGGCGGAGCCGGTGGCTACATGGATTCTTATGGCTATATGTTCTGCCGTGGAAGAGTCTTTGATGTAATTGAAGAGGACAGGGGACAGTATGATACCGTTGCAGACCTGTTCTGGGCGACCGGAGCCTGTTTGATGGTGCGCAGTTCGGACTTCTGGGGGGCTGGTGCTCTTGACCCGGATTTCTTTGCCCATCAGGAAGAGATTGACCTGTGCTGGAGGTTGAGAAGCCGTAACCGCAGGATTGTTTGTGTACCTGCAAGCAAGGTTTATCATGTGGGAGGTGCCACTCTCAACAAGTCTAATCCATTCAAGACATTCCTTAATTTCAGGAACAACCTGCTGATGCTCTACAAGAATCTGCCGGAACCGGAGCTTGGCAAGGTTATGCGCAGGCGTTTTGCACTGGACATGGTAGCAGCCGCGATGTTCGCCCTGAAGGGAAATATCGGTGATGCAAAGGCTGTATTCAGGGCAAGGCGTGAATACAGGAAAATGAAACCTTCGTTCGCCCGAAAGCGCGAGGAGAATATGGCTGCTGCAGTCCTGACCGATATACCGGAACGGTTCCGTTTCCTGATACTCCTGAAGTATCATCTAAACGGAAAGAAGACCTATTCTGATCTTGTAAGGGTCTGAATGTGGTCAATGCATTCGGGTAGTTCCTCTGGGTAATGGGTTACCATTATCATGGTCTTTTCCGGCTGTGAACAGAATGCCCTGATAATGTTGATGGCTAATTGCCTGTTAGCTGTGTCCAAGCCGTGCAGCGGTTCGTCCAGGATTATCAGTGACGGGTTCTTGACGAATGCCCTGGCAAGAAGTATGAGTCTCTGCTGACCGCTCGAGAGATTGGCAAAATCGGATTGCGCCAGTTCCGTAATGCCGAATATGTGCATCCAGTTGCTGCAAATGGCACGTTCCTGATCGTTTATTATCCTATACAGGCCAATTGTATCATGAAGGCCCGATGCAACTATGTCAATGGCCGGATAATGGCGTACGTATGACCTGTGCATTTCAGGTGAGACATAACCAATATTCTTCTTGATGTCCCATATACTCTCTCCACTGCCGCGGTCCTTGCCGAATAGGGCAATATTGCAGGCATAGGCCTGTGGGTTATCGGCATAAACCAGACTGAGAAGGGCTGATTTGCCTGCTCCGTTCTGTCCAAGAAGTGCCCAGTGTTCTCCCCTGCGTACTACCCACTGAAGTCCGTTGAAAAGCGACCTGGTTCCGTAATTCAGGGTAATGCCCTTGCAGTTGACTATCTCATCGGAATCAGATTGTATGGCCGGCAGGGATTTCATGAGAGATACCTTTTCTTCGCTCAATACTCCGGCTGATGGGTCTGTATTGTCGGCGTTTCCGTTGAAGTACTCCTGCACTGTGTACTTGCCCACATATTCAAGATTGTCCATCCGTATTACATGTGTAACGAATGGGGCAATGTCGATATCCCTTGAGACAACAGTTACTATGTGGAGTCCGCTTTCGGCAAGTTCAGCAAAAAGCCTTACCAGTGATTCGCGCGATTCCTTGTCAAGACCTATGTAAGGTGAGTCAATGATGAGCATGCCTGGTCTTGAGGCAAGTGCCTTTGCCAGCTGGTATTTGCGCATTTCGCCGCTTGAGAGTGACACCAGTTTCTTGTCCCAGATGCGCTCAAGCTGAAACAGGGAGAACAGGCGGTCAAACCAGTTCCTGTCAGTTACATTTGGAAAAATGGTCCTGACTTCTGGTGAGTCATCAATTTCGGTCATGTTCCATCTCTGCATGTAGCACCATGTGGCATCGGCATTGCCGTAGCTGTCGCGGAAGGCAATGGTACGTATGAGTGTTTTTATCTGGATGTCTCCTCCTTCTTCACAGGATGGATCGATTGCACAGTTTCCCGATATTATGTTGGTGAGCAGTGTCTTGCCGGAGCCGTTGGGACCCATTATGGCAATCTGTTCTCCCTTGTTTACTGTCAGGGTTACAGGTGTTTTCAGCCTAAGGGAAGGGTTGCGGGCAATGACATTGCGAAGTTCAATTACTGTTTCCATTTCAGTCTTTCAGGTTTTCTTCAAAGAAACGCAAGATGCGGTTGAACAGGTGAGTCCTGTATGAGTATCCGGTAATACTGTGATTCTTGCCGGGGTATGCCAGCATGTCAAAGTCGACTCCTGCGTTGACCAATGCATCAATGTATGTGGTAGAGTTGCTGAAGAATACATTGTCATCATCAATGCCGTGAACAAGCAGCAGCTTGCCGTGAAGCTTGCTCACGCGGGCGGCTGCCGATGAATCAAGGTATCCGTCGGAATTCTCCTTAGGCTCACGCATGAACCTTTCGGTGTATGGGGCATCGTAGTACCTCCAGTCTGTTACTGGTGCCACGGCAACGCCGCACTTGAAGACCGGTGTGCCTTCACTCATTGACATGAGAGTATTGTAGCCGCCAAAGCTCCATCCCCATATTGCTATGTTTTCCTTGTCAATGAATGGAAGAGACCCCAGGTATTTGGCTGCCTCGACCTGATCCTTGCTTTCGAGTTCTCCCAGTCTCATGTATGTCTGTTTCTTGAAGTCAGATCCGCGGCGGCCGGTTCCGCGACCGTCAACGACTGCAACTGCATAACCCATCTGGGAGAGCAGGGTTTCAAATGAACCGCCAGGATAGAATCCGCAGTTCCATTCATTTGTCATCTCATTGGCACCGGGACCGCTGTACTGGTACATGACAAGAGGATATTTCTTGCCAGGCTGTTCGTTGGCAGGACGTGCCATCCATCCATAGAGCCTGACCCCGTCGGATGTTACGAAAGAGAATGTGTCCTTCTTCTGTATTCCGGCTTCTCTGGCACGTTCTATGAGTGCAGAATTGTCTTCGATGGTCTTCAGAACCTTGCCGTTGTTGTCACGTATGGTGATGGTTGCCGGTGTATTCATATCAGACCAGGAGTTGAAGAAATACTTGTTGCCTGCGCTGAATGTGGCATTGTTGGTGCCAGTTCCCGGAGTGAGCTGTGTCTTCTTTCCCTTGCTGTCTATCTTGTATACGGCCTTGTCATATATGCCGTTTTCATTGCTTTCGTAGTATACGGTTCCGTTACTGTCGTAACCATGGAGGGCAAGAACCTCAAAATTACCCTTCGTGAGCTGCTTTTCCAGTCTTCCGTTAAGACGGTACAGGTAAAGGTGGTTGTAGCCGTCACGTTCGCTCTGCATGATGAAACGGTCCTTGAAGAACTGGGTATCCATGTATGTTGATTCATCAATATAGCGGTCGTCTGTCTCGCGGAGAACCAGGTTGCATACTGTTGAACGAGGGTTGGCTGCGTAAATGGCAAGTGTATTCTGACGGCGGTTCAGGGTAAATACGAAGAGGTCATTGTCTTCGTTTTCGACGAACTTGATGCGTGGAATGTATGAGTTGCTGTCAAGTGGCAGGGCCATATCCCTGATGACGGAACTCTTGATGTCAAATGTGTGGACTGACACCTTGGAGTTTGCTGCACCTGCCGTAGGGTACTGCTGCGGGACGTATGAGATGAGTTCCTGGCTGTATTTGCTACGGTCAACGCGAGTGCTGAAGAAAGGCAGCTGATAGCTGTTGACCTGAGATTCATCAAAGCGTATCCAGGCAAGCATCTTGCTGTCGGCACTGAAATCAAATGCGCGAGTCAGGCCGAATTCTTCTTCATATGCCCAGTCGGGAATACCGTTGCGTATCTTTCCCTCTTCTCCATCTTTGCTGACTTTTGATTCTGCATTGTTGAAAAGGAGTTTTACCAGATAGATGTCATTATTGCGGACGAAGGCAATCTGGTTTCCGTCAGGTGAGAATAGGGGTTCCTGCTGGGGACCGTTGTCTGAAAGTTTTTCCAGCTTGTTGTTCTTTATGCTGAATATGAAGAATTCCGATGTATATGAATGGCGGAAAATGCTTCTGGTATCGGTCTGGATGAGCAGTCTGTCTTCGGTCGGGGAGAGAATGAATCCGTCAAAACCGTTGATCTTTTCTCCACGGGCAGTTGAGAGGTTGAATATTGTATCATTGGCCACACCTGTCTTGAATGAGCCTTTGAGAATGCATCGGCCAGAACGGTCAATCTGAAGATAGTGTTCTCCATCGGCCATTGGGGTGAGACCGCTCATTCCGCGCTGGCTGAAAGAGCCGCTGATAATCTGGTCCAGCTTGATGGTTGGCTGCTGGGCAACTGAAAGTGACGGCATCAGCGATGCGAGCAATGAAGCTATAACTGTAATTTTCTTATTCATGTTACTGCTGTTTTATGTGGTTAATGATTTCTTCCTTCTGGTCAGGATGAAACCATGTGATTTTCTCATCTCTCTTGAACCATGTCATCTGTTTCCTTGAGTATATCCTGCTGTTCTGGCGGATTTTGTCAAGTGCAAATTCCAGGGTCCACTCTCCTCCCTGAGGGGTTGTGGCGCCGTCCATCCATGAGAACAGTTCCTTGTAGCCTACGGTGTTCAGGGAGTTGAGTCCCTTCATGGGGTAGACCCGTCGGGCCTCTTCTATGAGGCCGTTGCTGACCATGATGTCAACGCGCCTGTTTATTCTTTCATATAACTCTTCGCGCGGTCTGTTAAGCCCCACCTTTATGATTCGGAACGGTCTTTCACGATTCAGGCCTGTCCGGAAGGAAGAGTAGGTACGTCCGGTCATGTAGCATATTTCAAGTGCATGTATGACGCGCTTGGGGTTACGTATGTCGGCCTGCATGTAGTACTCCGGGTCAAGCAGCCTCAGTTCTGCCGTGAGTCTTTCCAGTCCTTCGCTGTTGTATCTTTCAAGCAGCTGTTCCCGTATGTCAGATGTTACGGTAGGAATATCGTCAATGCCGTTGCAAAGGGCATCGATGTACATCATGGAGCCTCCGGTAACAATCAGCGTGTCGTGTGTCTTGAACAGTTCTGTAATGAGTTTCATGGCTTCTTCCTCATATCGGGCTGCACTGTAGTAGTCCTCAAGTCCGAGATTGCCAATGAAATAGTGACGTACCTGTTCCAGTTCTTCGCGTGTCGGGGCTGCAGTGCCGACTGGGATATCGGCGTACATCTGCCTGGAGTCGGCCGATATAATGGGTGAATTGAACAGACCGGCAAGTTCAAGGCACAGTGATGTCTTTCCGACGCCGGTCGGTCCAAGTATGATTACAAGTTTGCGCGAATCAGTAGAGGTCATCAATGCTGTCTATGCTGACATCACCTGAGCCGCCGCCCATATCGAATCCGTCTTCATCAAGCTCGCTTTCGTCAAAGCCCTCGTCACCGTAGAAATCTTCGCCGGTGTCAAGCTTTTCGGCTGCAGCTGTCATCTCTTCGAAATCGATGGTCTGTCTTGGGGCTGCGCCCTTGGCTCCGGTGCATACGGCTTCAGCAAGGCTTTGGCCGGTGATTATTTCCTTGAGCTCGATGAAAAAGCATCGTTCTGTCAGTGGGTCGAAAATGTAGACAAGGCGCTGCTTTTCGTCTTCAATCAGTTCATCAAGTGGGGTGTCTGCCATTACCCATGAGTCAATGTCAGAACTGGTGTTCATCTCTTCGCGGGTAATTTCTTCGCGCTTCTCCCAGTTGTCTTCGCAGATGAAGAATGATGTCATCTGGTCATCGGGATAACCTACATACTTCAGGATAGCATTGCTGAAATCCAGGAATGTTGCTGATGAGTTGATCTGAATTTCGCGGTAGAAACCGTCAACTTCATCTGATACGAGAATGAATCTGTAAATCATATCTATAATGTCAAATAGGGTCGGGTAATTGTGTGTCAGTCACGGATGATGCCGCGTGTTGCCTTCTCAATGAAACTCATGATGTACTGAACCTGTGGGTTTTCAGAGAGCTTGTCTTCGCGCAGCTTTGCCATGGCCTGTGATACATTAAGGTCGCTCTGATAAATCATGCGGTATGCGTTGTGGATTGCCTCGATGTCTTCAGGTGCGAAATTCTCGCGGCGGAGACGTACCAGGTTGATACCCATGTAAGCACCAGGATTGCGGCCAACCATTACATATGGAGGAATGTCCTTGGTAAGAGGTGTTCCACCCTGGATCATTACATATCCGCCAATGCGGCAGAACTGGTGTACCAGCACGCAGGCGCTTATGGTGGCGTGGTCTTCAACGACTACTTCACCAGCGAACTTGGTGCTGTTTCCAATGATGCAGTGGTTTCCTATAACGCAGTCGTGGGCAACGTGCATGTTCTCCATGAGAAGGTTGTTGCTGCCGACCACGGTCTTGCCCTTCGATGCGGTACCGCGGTTAATGGTTACATTCTCACGTATGCGGTTGTTGTCGCCTATCTCAGCGGTAGTCTCCTCGCCACGGAACTTGAGGTCCTGCGGGAGTCCGCCAATGACTGCACCGGGGAATATCTGGTTGTTGTTTCCGATGCGTGAACCATACATGACATTCACATGAGGCATGAGCACATTGTTGTCACCGATTACTACATTCTTGTCAATGAAGCAGAATGGACCGATTTCTACGTTTTCGCCGATCTGTGCTGAAGGATCGACGTATGCAAGTGGGCTTATCATAGATTTTCCTTTTTAACTAATTGAACAACAAATTCAGATTCCGTAACCAGCTTGTCTGCTACGAAAGTGAAACCTTTTATGGAGAGCAGGTTGTGGCGCATCGGACTGGTGCGTACAACTCTCATGAGCATGGTGTCGCCAGGTACGACCTGATGCCTGAACCTGGTATTGTCAATCTTGACAAAGAGAGCCTCGAATTCTCCTCCCATCTTTTCAGTGTACTGCAGTGCAAGAGCGCCGCTGAGCTGTGCCATGGCCTCGACAATGAGGACGCCTGGCATAACCGGATGGTCAGGGAAGTGGCCCTGGAAGAATGATTCGTTGTTTGTGACGTTCTTTACGCCTTCAGCATACAGGTCATTCATTGCAATGACTTTGTCAAGGAGCAGCATGGGGAAACGGTGTGGAAGGAATTTCTTTATCTGCTCCAGGTTCATGACCGGTGCTATGGCCGGGTTGTATGCCGGTGCCTGGACATCATTGAGCATGACATTCTTGCGGATTATGCGCGCAAACTTGTTGTTGATGGTATGTCCTGGACGGGTTGCAATGATTCTGCCCTTGATAGGCTTTCCAATGAGGGCAAGGTCACCGATGATGTCAAGCAGCTTGTGCCGGGCAGGTTCATTGTCCCATACAAGAGGCTTGTGCATGATGTAACCCAGTTTCGTGGCATCCATGTGAGGAACCTTCATGATGTCGGTCAGCTTGTCATACTGTTCCTGAGGCATCTCCCTTTCGTATATGACGATGGCGTTGTCCAGGTCACCTCCCTTGATGAGGCCGGCTCCGAGAAGTGCCTCAATTTCGCGTACGAAGACGAATGTGCGGCTCTGTGCAATCTCCTTCGAGAAATCCTTCATGTTGTCCAGTGATGCATACTGGTTGAAGAGGACCTTTGAGTCATATGAAATGAGGACATTGACTGAAAAGTCGTCATCGGGGAGCATTATGATGGAAGAACCTGTCTGCTCATCCCTGACTTCAATCTTTGACTTGACAACGTAGAAATCCTTCAGGGCATCCTGTTCCTTTACGCCAACGCGCTCAATGTTCTCGACATACTGGATGGCGCTGCCGTCAAGAATTGGAAATTCCGGACCATTCACTTCAATGTGACAGTTGTCAATGCCTGCGGCATAGAGTGCTGCCAGGCCGTGTTCTACGGTGCTGACCTTGGCATTGCCCTTGAAGAGCACGGTACCACGCTGTGTTTCACGGACATTCTCGGCAACTGCCTCGATTACCGGGCGTGTTTCCAGGTCAACTCTCTGGATTTTGTAACCGTAATCAGCCGGGGCCGGATTGAAGGTTACCGTCAGGTCAAGACCTGTATGGAGTCCGATACCTGTGAGCGAGAAGCTCTCTTTTATTGTCTTTTGCTTATACATAGTCATTCTTTTTTGCTTAGTTGTTCCTTCAGTTCCCTGATTTCTTTCTTCAGGGATGATAACTCGGCGGACATTTCAGGAAGTTTTCGGAACATCACTGTAGAGCGCATGAACTTGCTGTAGTCAAATCCTGGCGTTCCCATGAGTGTTTCGTTGTCCTTGATGTTGCCCAGTACGCCGCACTGGCCGCCCAGACTGACATGATTGCCCATAGTTATGTGGCCTGATACTCCGGACTGACCACCCAGGACGCACCATTCTCCAATCTTGCTGGAACCGGCAACTCCGGTCTGTGATGACATGACCGTGTTCTCACCTACAACGACATTGTGGCCAATCTGTACCAGGTTGTCAAGCTTGACACCCTTGCTGATGACGGTCTTGCCCATGGTCGAACGGTCTATGCATGTGTTGGCTCCGATCTCGACATCGTCCATGATTTCAACAATGCCTATCTGAGGAATCTTGTTGTATCCGTCTGCAGTAGGTGCAAAACCGAATCCGTCGGCTCCTATTACGCTACCGGCATGGAGTATGCATCGGTTTCCAACCTTGCATCCATGATAGATGGTGACGTGCGGGTAAAGAATGCAGTCAGAACCGACAGAAGCGCCCTGACCTACGTATGCGTGTGGATAGAGCTGGGTGTTGTCGCCAATCCTGGCACCGTCTTCAACTACGCAGAATGGGCCGATGTAGACGTTGCTGCCTACCTGTGCCTTATCGGAAACCGAGGCAAGTGTGCTGATGCCTGTCCTTGCGGGTTTCATTGATTCATATAATGTGAGAAGCCTGGACAGGCTCTCATATGCATTGTCAACCTTGACGAGGGTGGCTGAGACCGGTTTGTCGGGGATGAAATCCCTGTTCACCAGTATGATGGATGAACCGGTTTCGTATAGATAGTGGGCATATTTGGGGTTTCCCAAAAATGAAAGGGCACCGGGGCGACCCTCCTCAATCTTTGCAAATGAGCTGACGGTAGCATTTTCATCACCGGCAACTTCACCGCCCAGATATTCCGCAATCTGTTTTGCTGAAAATTCCATTTTATATAAATAATGTGCTTTGCAATTTAATCTGTCATGTATTGTATGTCAATCCAGGAATGCGGCCATCTGAGCCTGTACTTCCTGGGCCTTTGCACGTGCTACTGCTGCGAAGTTCTCTGTTGAGTCGGCATATATGATGGCACGGCTGCTGTTGACTATGAGGCCGCACTTGCTGTTCATGCCATATTTGCAGACATCTTCCAGTGAACCTCCCTGTGCACCGACACCCGGTACCAGAAGGAAACTGTCCGGAACGATTTCCCTTATCTCAGTGAGCATTTCCGCACGTGTGGCGCCGACCACATACATCATGTTGTCAGCATTGCCTCCCCATTCGAGTGACTTCTTGAGTACGTTCTTGAAGAGTGGGGTACCGGTCTCATCCTGTATGTACTGGAAATCATCGGCACCCTTGTTGCTGGTGAGGGCAAGAAGTATAACCCACTTGTCGGGGAATCCCATGAATGGGGTTACGCTGTCCTTTCCCATATATGGGGCAACGGTAACTGAATCGGCCTGCATTTCATTGAAGAAGCTTTCGGCGTACATCTTGGCGGTATTGGCAATGTCACCGCGCTTGGCATCAGCAATGATGAACTGGTCAGGATAATTGGTGCGGAGGTAGCCGATAGTCTTGTATAGAGACTGGAGTCCCTTCAGGCCGTTGCTCTCGTAGAATGCCAGGTTTGGCTTATATGCAATGGCGTAATCGGCCGTAGCATCAATTATTGCCTTGTTGAATGCGAAGATTGGGTCTTCTTCAGAAAGAAGGTGGGCCGGAATCTTCTTGATGTCGGTGTCAAGACCAACGCAGAGAAATGATTTCTTGCGCTGGATATTGCTGTAAAGTTCTTCTCTGTTCATAGTTCTTTATGTTTATAGTGCGCTCTCTTTCATGCGCTCTGTGTTTTCTGCAATTGTGAGTTTGTCTATGCAATCCTGTATGGCACCGTCCATGAATGCCGGCAGGTTGTATATGGTGTAGTTTATCCTGTGGTCCGTAATTCTGCCCTGTGGGTAGTTGTAGGTGCGGATCTTGGCCGAACGGTCACCGGTCGAAACCATGGTCTTGCGCTTGGCTGCAATGTCATCCATGTACTTCTTGTGCTCCCTGTCGTAGATCATGGTGCGCAATCTGGAAAGGGCGCGTTCCTTGTTCTTCGGCTGGTCACGGGTTTCGGTACATTCAATCAGGATCTCTTCGACCACACCTGTATTCGGGTTCTTCCAATTGTAGCGCAGGCGTACGCCTGATTCTACCTTGTTGACATTCTGTCCGCCGGCTCCTCCACTGCGGAATGTATCCCACTTGATTTCGCCTTCATTTATTTCGACTTCGAATGCATCGGCTTCGGGGAGAACGGCAACTGTTGCAGCCGACGTGTGTATGCGGCCTTGCGTTTCGGTTGCCGGAACACGCTGGACGCGGTGTACGCCCGATTCGTACTTGAGTGTTCCATAAACCTTTTCGCCCGATACCGTGAAGATGATTTCCTTGAATCCTCCGGCAGTTCCTTCGGAGAATGATGATACTGCAGTTTTCCAGCCCTTGGACTCACAGTATTTTGAATACATGCGGTAAAGGTCTCCGGCAAAGAGAGCAGCTTCGTCACCGCCGGTTCCTCCGCGTATCTCCATGATGACATCCTTGCTGTCAAGCGGGTCCGATGGGATGAGCAGAATCTTTATCTCTTCTTCAAGTTCCGTTATCCGTTGAAGCGAAATCTCAAGTTCTTCCCTGGCCATCTGGCGCATCTCCTGGTCATCTTCTGACGATATCAGTTCGCGCGCTTCGGCTATGGTGCCCTGGAGTGAAAGATACTCCTTGCGGGCGGCCATGACAGGCTCAAGGTCATGATATTCACGGTTCAGCTTGACATAGCGGCTCATGTCGGCTATGACGGAAGGGTCTGTAATGAACAGGCTCACTTCCTGGAAGCGTGCTTCAAGTCCATCCAGTTTGTCTATCAGGCTCTCCATGTGGCTTGTATCTTTCCCTGTCAGTTATGCAATCAGGCTTCGCCGTATTCAAATGTTCCGAATTCGCTCTTGATGGTAAGGTGAGTTGACTGTGATTCCTCAATGCGGCCAATCACGCGTGCGTCAATTCCGAAAGACTTGCTGATTTTAATCACCTGGTCAGCATATTCTGCCGGAAGGTATACCTCAAAACGGTGTCCGCAGTTGAATACCTTGTACATCTCCTTCCAGTCGGTGTGGCTCTGTTCGTGTATGGTACGGAAGAGCGGTGGGACAGGGAAGAGGTTGTCCTTTATGACGTGAACGTTTTCGACAAAGTGGAGAATCTTGGTCTGGGCACCGCCGGAGCAGTGAACCATGCCGTGAATCTTTCCGCGAAGGCTGTCAAGCAGTTTCTTTACGACCGGAGCATATGTGCGGGTTGGTGAAAGTACCAGCTTTCCTGCATCGATGGGTGATCCTTCAACTGAGTCTGTCAGTCGGAGTCCGCCAGAATAGACAAGTTCTTCAGGAACGCTGTGGTCATATGTGTCGGGGTACTTCTCTGCAATGTACTTTGAGAATACGTCATGGCGTGCGCTGGTCAGGCCATTGCTGCCCATACCGCCGTTGTATTCCTTCTCATAGGTGGCCTGACCTGATGATGCAAGACCTACTATGACGTCGCCCGGCCTGATGTCTGCGTTGTTGACTACATCGGACCGCTTCATGCGGCATGTGACTGTACTGTCTACTATTATGGTACGTACAAGGTCGCCTACATCAGCAGTCTCACCGCCGGTAGCGTATGCTCCAACGCCCATTTCGCGGAGCTCAGCCAGAAGCTCGTCGGTACCGTTGATGATGGCACTGATGACTTCACCCGGGACGAGGTTCTTGTTGCGGCCAATGGTTGAACTGACCAGTATGTTGTCGACGGCACCTACGCACAGAAGGTCATCAATGTTCATGATGAGCGCATCTTGTGCTATGCCTTTCCATACTGACAGGTCGCCGGTCTCTTTCCAGTAGGCGTATGCCAGGGATGACTTCGTGCCGGCTCCATCGGCATGCATAATGTTGCAATACTCTGGGTCACCTCCAAGGATATCAGGGATAATCTTGCAGAATGCCTTCGGATAGAGACCCTTGTCTATGTTCTTGATAGCGTTGTGTACGTCCTCCTTTGAGGCCGAAACACCTCTAAGCATGTATCTGTCTGCCATTAGAATGAAACTTTTGGTGCTGTTGAAGCTCCGGCTTCAGCCTCGAAGTATGGTTTCTTGTCAAAGCCGAAAATGGCTGCGAACAGGCTGTTTGGGAACTTGCGTATGTATTTGTTGTATTCTGATGCTGTATCGTTGAAGTTCTTTCTTTCAACGGCAATGCGGTTTTCGGTTCCTTCAAGCTGGGCCTGGAGTTCCTGGAAATTCTGGTTTGCCTTGAGGTCTGGATATGATTCGCCGATTGCAATGAGGCGGCCAAGTGCACTGCCAACCAGTCCCTGGGCTTCCTGGAACTGCTGAAGCTGTTCGGCTGTCATGTTGGTTGGGTCAACGGTTATCTTTGTTGCATTTGAACGTGCTTCAATGACACCCTGAAGCGTTGAACTCTCGTGAGCTGCATATCCCTTGACTGTCTCAACCAGGTTAGGGATGAGGTCTGCACGGCGCTGGTACACATTCTCTACGTTGCTCCATGCTTTGGTGGTATCTTCTTCAAGAGAAACCATCGAGTTGTTTGCCTTGATGCCAAGCAGTACTACGACTGCAATTACGGCGATAGTGATAATTAGACTCTTCTTCATATTTTTCCTTCTGTTATATTCTTATCTGTTAAAAGCGTGAACCTGCTCCGCCACCGCCGGAATGACCTCCTCCGAAACTTCCGCCACTGAAGCCTCCGCCTCCGAAACTGCCTCCTCCGAAACTTCCGCCGGAGAATCCGCGTGGGCCGGACCCGGAACTGGTGCCGGTGCTGTAATAGGTCTTTTCCTTGCGCTGCAGCCTGTGCCCGCAGTAAGGACATTCATATGTGACCATCTCAGTCTTGACTCCGTTCATCCTGGTGATTGTCATCCGGCTGACTGCCTTCAGGCCTATCTGGCGGCATTGCGGGCATTTCCTTCGGCGACGGTCTATCAGGTATGATATTCCCGTGAGTGCAAGTACTGAACTGACAATGAACACGAGAAGACCTTTCAGGGCAGCGTCACTGTCGTCACTTTCAGGATAATAGTCGCTTCCTTCCATGAGTATGGCGCATACCTGGGCGCATCCTTCGCGCATGCCGGTATCCCAGTCCCCATTTGAGAAATGGCTGTTCATGTAATTCACCTGGATTCTCTTGCAGAGTGCATCGGGCAGTATTCCTTCAATTCCGTAACCGGTCACGAACTGAATGCATCTCTCTTCAGTGCAGAGCAGAATGACAAGTCCGTTGTTCCTGCCTTCCTGGCCAACCCCTTTCTTCTCAAAGAGGGTATGGGCAAATTCAAAGCAGTCATTGGGATTGATTTCCGGCACTACTGCAATGATGGCCTGGATGCCGGTGCTGTCTTCCAGCTGGCGGAACATGGCATCGATTTCCGATGCGGCACTGGCGGAGAGAATTCCTTCCGGGTTGCAGACATAACGGTTGCGGTCCTCCAGATGAACCATTGGCAGGTTATCCGTGGTGTATACTGCAGCCCTGATTCCCAGGATTGACAGTACCAATGCCGTTGCAACCAGAATTCTCTTCATTTTTTCAACTGTTCCAGATTCTCCAGGTTTCGGCAGCCTGCAGTTCCCACATCTCCATGCCACCCTTTATTTCAGCGCCGTTGGACTTTCCCTTGGTAAGGAATGTCGTCTCTTCGGGGTTGTAGATGACATCGTAGAGCAGGTGTATGTTCGACAGGAATGTATACGGAACATCGGGACACTCATCGACCTTGGGCCACATGCCCAGCGGAGTACAGTTGACGAGTATTGTGTATTCCTCAAGTACGGAAGGAGACAACTCGTAATATCCGAGGACGTCGAATGACGAGTTCCTTGATACGAACCTGCTCTCAATTCCCATGGTGTCAAATGCATACTTGACCGCCTTTGATACGCCGCCTGTTCCCAGGATGAGGGCTTTCTTCCTATCCTTTATGAACGGGGCAATTGAATCACGGAAACCTATGTAGTCACTGTTGTAGCCCTGCAGTTCGCGCTTGCCGTCCTTGCGGACAATCTTTACCACATTGACAGCACCGATGGCCTGTGCTGACTCGTCAATGTAGTCAAGATATCTCATGACGTCCTGCTTGTAGGGAATGGTAACATTGAATCCGCACAGATTCGGATTCTCTTCAAGTATGCGTGGCAGTTCCTCAATTGATTCTAGTTCGAAATTCCTGTAGTCGGCACTGATGTGCTCCTTGCGGAATTTATCCTTGAAATGAACCATTGACTTGGAATGGCCAAGAGGCTTGCCTATAATGCCGAAGAGCCTGTCAACCTGCCTGGTCTTCTCCTGGAATGGAGCTGCCTTGAACAGCGGCTCGCTCTCTTTTCCGGCAGGTTCCGACTGGCTGGCCTGAGACTGCTCCTGAGTCTTGTCGTCATTGCCGTCAGAAGCTATGACCTCCTTGATTTCGTGGACGGCATTCTGGACGGCATCTTGAACATCTTTCAGGACGCCTTCCAGCGTAGACGGTTCTGTCTGGGGCCCACTCTCCTGCTGACCGTCATTCTGCGGTTCTCTCTTCGGGAAGACTTCACCGTTGATGTCAATCTTTCCGGAAACGTTCTTCAGCAGAATGACTGCACAGAGTATTATTATGAGTATGCTGAACATTATCTCTGACTTAACCAGTTGCTGACAGCCTCTTCAATCCTTGAATTCAGATTCTCAGGAGCGGCCTTCTCGAACTTTTCGCCTGTGATGTGCTCATAGAGCTCAATGTAGCGTTCTGATACGCTTTCGGCGTACTCGTCAGTGATCTCAGGCATGGTCTGGCCTGGCTGGTTCATGAAATTGTGCTCAATGAGCCACTGGCGTACGAACTCCTTGGAGAGCTGCTTCTGAGGCTCGCCCTTCTCGAACTTCTCCTGATAGCCGTCTGAATAGAAATAGCGTGATGAGTCAGGAGTGTGGATTTCGTCAATCAGGTAAACCTTTCCGTCGCGCTTTCCGAATTCGTATTTGGTGTCAACCAGAATGAGGCCCTTTGATGCAGCAATCTCGGTTCCGCGCTGGAAAAGAGCGCGTGTGTACTGCTCCATAACCTCGTAATCCTCGCGGCTTACAAGTCCCTGGGCAATAATCTCTTCCTTGGAGATGTTCTCGTCATGGCCCTCTTCTGCCTTGGTTGTTGGGGTGATAATTGGCTGAGGGAACTTCTCGTTCTCGCGCATGCCTTCAGGAAGTGTGTTTCCGCAAAGGTCACGGCAGCCGTTCTTGTAGTCACGCCATGCTGAACCGGTAAGATAGCCGCGGATAATCATTTCAACGCGGAAGCCTTCGCACTTGAGGCCTACCGTTACCATTGGGTCGGGTGTGGCCAACTTCCAGTTAGGGCAGATGTCCTGTGTTGCATCGAGGAACTTTGATGCAATCTGGTTCAGAACCTGTCCCTTGAATGGGATGCCCTTTGGGAGGATTACATCAAATGCAGAAATGCGGTCCGATGCAACCATGACCATGATGTCGTCGTTGATGTTGTAAACGTCACGTACCTTGCCGTGATAAACACTCTTCTGTCCCTTGAACTGAAAGTCAGTTCTTGTCAATGCCTTGTTGCTCATTGTCTTGTTCTGTTATCTGTTTTTTTGTATCTTTCTTCTTTATCCTTTCTCTGCCTGTCAAAGACCTCATATGCCTCGACTATCCTTGATACCAGCTTGTGACGGACAATATCCTTGCGGTTCATGCGCACAATGCACAGGCCCGGAATGTCCTTCAGTACATCAAGCGCCTGTACCAGTCCTGAAACCTGTGCCTTGGGCAGGTCAATCTGTGTAAGGTCGCCGGTGATGAGCATCTTGGTGTTCCATCCCATTCTGGTAAGGAACATCTTGATCTGTTCCGGGGTGGTGTTCTGTGCCTCATCGAGAATGACCACGGCATCATTGAGAGTGCGTCCGCGCATGAATGCCAGCGGAGCAATCTGAATGACATTGAGGTCCATGTATTCCTTGAGCTTGTTTACCGGAATCATATCCTGCAGCGCATCGTAAAGCGGCTGGAGGAACGGGTCTATCTTCTCACGCATGTCACCGGGCAGGAATCCCAGCTTTTCTCCGGCTTCGACCGCCGGCCTGCAGAGGATGATTCTTTTTACTTCCTTGTTCTTGAGAGCCCGTACCGCCAGGGCTATTGCCGTGTATGTCTTGCCTGAGCCTGCAGGGCCGATGGCAAAGATCATGTCATTGTCCGCATATCCGTCAACAAGCAGTTTCTGGTTTTCGCTGCGTGGTACAATGGGACGTCCGGTCACGCTGAAGAGTATTACATCGGAATTCTTTTCCCCCGATGCAGGTGCGTTGCCGTTTATGATGTCAATGATTACGTCTTCCTTCAGGGTGTTGTGCTCAATGCAGTACTGCTCAAGTTTGCGGAACACCTCTTCGAAGCGTTCCATTTCATCATCTTCACCCATTACGCGGATGACACTGCCCCTGGCGACAATGCGTAATTTGGGGAATAAAGCTTTGATTAGCTGTAAATTAGAATTGTTGACTCCGTAGAAACCTACAGGGTCAACACTGTCAAGTACCAGATGTTTCTCTATCACTGCGATTACTTAAGTCTCAAGTTCTTCGCAAAGTTACCTTTTTTTGGCGTAAACTGATTGGTTTACTACGTAAAAAAACGCGGAAAGAAGTGATTCTCCTTTCCACGTTTCTGTTAAGTTGAATGATTCACAATCAGCCAAGCAGATGGCTCAGGTTGCTTGTGATAAGTTTAACCGCAATTGCAAGCAGGATAATGCCGAAGAATTTTCTCAGGACATAGATGAAACCTTCACCCAGTACCCGTTCAATTGTTTTAACAGAGCGCAGTACTATGTAGATTACGACTATGTTCAGGAACAGTGCCACCATGATGTTCTGGACAGCATACTCAGCCTTCAGGGAGAGAATGGTCGTGAATGAACCGGCACCGACAATGAGCGGGAATACAAGTGGTACAATGCTGGTCAGTCCCTTGGGGCCGTCCCCGTATTTAAATATCTTTACATCAAACAGCATTTCAAAGCCTATGGCAAAGATTACGATGGAGCCCGCAACGGCAAATGATTCAATGTCCACGCTGAAGAGAGACAAAATACCGTCTCCCAGGAAGTAAATCAACGTGAGAAGTGCCAGAGAGATGACAGATACCTTGAATGCCGGAATAGGACCAGTCTTCTTCTGCAGATCAATGATGATAGGAATTGAACCTGCAATATCCAGGATAGCGAAGAGTACTACAAATGCTCCAAGTATTTCTTTTACGTCAAAATTCATGACAGTATGTTATTTTATTCCGAGTAAGTACTTGTTTGCGATAGGGCGTACGGGAAGACCCAGGTAACGTTCCCTGCGGGTGTTTGTTACGGTAATGTTGTTGGCTGTCTTGTGGTCCATCTGAAGGACTGATGCGGAGTATGTTTCACCGGAGTAGATGGTTCTTGTCCAGTAGAAACCGAACTTTCCTATGAAGTCATTGGTGTCTTCATCATACTGTCCTCCCATAGGAAGGAATATGCTTCTGTCCGTGTATCCCTTTTCCGTGCTGGTGAACATATATCCGTATACGCCGTTAAGCTTGCACCATCTGCATGTTGTCCTGTACAGCAGTTCCTTGTATTCTGTCATGGTAGGCATGTTCCAGTTGCTGCCCATGTTGACAATTACTGCGTTGTCAATGCTGTCAAGAGCAGTTTTCTTGTCAATCTTGCCAACAATGTGGTCTATGTATCCGCGCTCGTCGTTTGTGCAGTATTTGGTAATCTTGTACTGGTCGCGGTCAGCATACCACTTGTAGTTGTCAATGCTGTATGAAGTCTTGGTTTCAGTCTCGCCCCAGGCGTAGTAATTTCCGTTCTGTTCAGGTGAGGTGGCACCCATGTTGCATGTGGCCCACAGTGTTCCGCTGGGGAATCCCATGTCGACGGCTTCATATGTCTTGCCGTCTGAGCCTTTGATCTTGACAATTCCAGCCTGGAACTGGTCTATTGTAACGGCATCCTTGTCTTCTTTTTCGCAACTGTTGAAGATGTTCAGGGCAGCCAGTGCTACCATTGATGCGATAAGGGTTTTCTTAATCATGACCTGTTTTTTGATAAATGTTTGATTTCACTGCAAAAGTACTGCAAATCACCCGTTTATCAATATGAAAAATAAGAAAATATATAAAAAAAGATGGGACACTGTTGAAGTATCCCATCTTCTTCGATTTCAAGAGGTCCGTGGCAGATTCGAACTGCCGTGGACGGTTTTGCAGACCGCTACCTAGCCACTCGGTCAACGAACCATTTCGTGATTGCGATGCAAATGTACTGCTTTTTTTTGAATAATACCAAAGTGTGGCAAAAAAACTTTTTTATTTGCAGTTCTGCTCTATGATCTGTTCAACCAGTTCATCGCCTAACATGCGTGCCAGTGAAAGGTGCTCGCACGCATTTTCCTTGTCACCTACGCGTAAGTAGCTTATTCCTGCAAGTCGCTGGACATCAGGATCATCGGGCAGTTTTACAACCAGTTCCTTCAGTATTTCAAGCGCATTTTCGGCCTGTCCGACGCGAAGATGCAGGCTGGCATGCTCAAGCGCAAAGTCAAGGTTTTCGGGCTCCAGTTCGCGCGCTCTTGCAATGTCGGCCAGGGCTGGTTCATACATTCTGGCCTTGATTTCTATCTGTTCGCGTGCAAGGTAGTACCTGGCAGGGAGCGAACCAATGGTGGCCGATTCAAAAGCCATGTAGTCCTGGACTGCTTCGCGGTACCGGCCCGCATCGTCCTTGAGGTTGCCTCTTTCAAGTATGAGTGCAACCGCTTTCTGGCTTATTGGCTTTGGAGACTTTGCAATAACGGAGTCAAGGAGTTCTATGCTAAGGTCAAGATTGTCAAGCTTGCGGCTTATCTCATAGGCGAACAGATAGGTCTCGGCCGATGCAATATCGGACTTGTTTATCATATCAGCGCAGTCATAGGCATCGGAATACCTTTTCATTGAATAGAGAATGTTTGCCTTCAGCCTTACGTATGCCGGTTCATTCTTGATTTCGATGGCCTTCTCTACTTCACCCAGAGCCTTTTCCATTATGGGCTGGCTGTCTTCGGAACTGTTGCCTGACAGCTTTATGTTTTCAATGAGCAGGCTGGCGTAGTCACAGTAGAATCGTCCCTTGTCATCGGATTTTTCAATTGCCTTCATGATATACTCCTCGCCCTTGCTGATTGCAGCGGCGTCAATTCCAGACTCCATGGATTGCTCAGAAAGTATGAATGCCCCGTAGTTGAACAGGCCGTCCGGACTGTCGGGGAACTGTTCCATGAACTGGTCGAGAAGCCGCTTGTACTCTTCTGAAGAGATGTCGTTCCTTATGTAGACGTAGGCCAGCGCCTGGTCTTCATCGAGTGGGAGAGTGTGTCTTATCCTGATGTCAGTATAGCAGCGGTCAAGAAGGTCGGCTGCACTGGGAGATAGCAGGATTGGGTAGTTGGCGTCGAGTACGTAGGTAAACTTGTCGCCGTTGCTTCCGGCCTGGACAATTCCGATGCAGCTTCCGTCTTCATCAATGACTGGACACCCCTTGAAAAGGGAGTCATATGGAATGTCAAGTTTGTAATAGCTGCAGTCTGAGTCAATTGCCGAAACAGCAGCAATGCTGGCCTGGATAGGACCTGTCTTGCCTTTCCCCTGAAAAGGAACGATTGATGCCGTCGTATTTTCAAGTGCCCTGACATGGGTTACGGAGACATTTTTCAGCTTTTTGTCGGGGACGGCATTGAACCGTATTGTCTCATACATGCTGCTGGCACCGGATATGAGGGTGACAGGGCGTATGCGGCCGTCACGTGAGACAGTTACAGCGCTGTCCGCTCCAACAAATATCATGTAGTCCGATACGCATGTACCTTCGGCCGATGTGAAGAATCCGGTTGAACGCCCAATTTCAGTTCCATTCTTGTAAGTAACAACCTGAACGGTGGAGTTGCTGGCGTTCTTGAACCATTTTGGAGTCTTGGCATTCAGGCATGAAGGTCCGGACAGGACCAGGACGGCGGTTAGTAATAGTCGTATTGGATTCATTGTCAGTTTTCAGTTCTTTGCTTTACTATTTCATAAATGAGCACACCGGCTGCAACGGAAACATTGAGCGACTGTATGTGTCCCAGAATAGGAATCTTTACCCAATCATCGCACAGCGCAAGGTGTTCCTGGGGAATGCCGCGGTCTTCGGCTCCCATGATTAGGCATACTGGGCCAGAGTAATCGGCCTGCGTGTATGACCTGTCGCCCTTTTCGGTGGCGCCGATTATGCGGAATCCACAGTTCTTCAGGTATTTGATAACCTGGCCAATCTGGTTTTCCCTGCAAACTGGCAGCGTGTGGAGTGCTCCGGCTGAAGTCTTGATGGCATCGGCATTGACCGAAACGCTGTTCTTTGAAGGAATGATTATGGCATCGACCGCAGCGCATTCGGCGGTACGGGCAATTGCTCCGAAGTTACGCACGTCGGTGAGACCGTCCAGAAGAATGACGAACGGATTCTTTCCCTCTTCAAACAGGGTGGGGACTATGTCATCAATGTGCTGGTATGTAACCTGGGTAGTGAATGCAATGACTCCCTGGTGGTTCTTTCTGGTAATTCTGTTGAGCTTTTCCAGCGGAACTCTCTGGACAGGAATGTCAAGTCCCTTGAGTGATGCAAACAACTCCCTGGAAAGGTCTCCCTGGAGGTCTTTCTTTATGAGAAGCTTGTCTATTTCCTTGCCGGCTTCAATTGCCTCTATGACGGCACGTATGCCGAATATCATTTCATCTTCCATTGTCTATCAATGCTTTCGCGTTTTCTATGGCGGCGCTGGTGAGGGTAGAACCGCTCATCATACCGGCCAGTTCGTTAATTCTTTCTTCGTATGCAAGCTTGGCAATCCTGGTATGGGTCTGTTCGCCTGTGCTCTCCTTGTAAACTTTGTAGTGGGTTTCGCCCAGTGCGGCAATCTGCGGCAGGTGGGTGATGGTCAGCACCTGGATGCCGTCGGCTGTCATCTGTTTCATGAGCACAGCCATCTTTTCGGCTACGGCACCCGACACTCCTGTGTCGATTTCATCAAAGATGATTGTCGGCATAAGGCGGGTTCCAGCCATGAGTGATTTGATTGACAGCATGACACGTGCTATTTCGCCGCCCGATGCAACGTTGGATATATCCTGCATGGGTACTGACTTGTTGGCCGAAAACATGAACCGGAGGTTGTCGGCACCGGTAATGTCGGGAGTATCCTTGGGTGTTATTTCTATCTTGAAGCGTACATCGGGTATTCCCAGCGGAATGAGCAATGCACTGATTTTCTTTTCTATGGAGCTTGCTGCCTTTGTCCTGCTCTCTGTCAGCTGGGCTGCGCATTTCCTGACCTCTCCAACGGCCTTCGCTGCCATGGAGGCGAGCTTTTCTATATCTTCATCAAGTGAGTCGGCCTGGCACAGCCTGTCTGAAAAGTCCTGCTGGATTTCCAGCAGTTCGGCAATTGTCTCCTTGCCGTGCTTCTTGAGAAGGGTGTAAATGGTGTCAAGCCTGTCGTTGACCTGGTCCTGCCGGGCGGGGTCAAAGCTGATGCTCTCCATGGAATCCGATACTTCACCTGATATGTCGCGGAGCTCTATTAGCGTGCTTTCCATCCTTTCGGCCAGCTCTTCGGCACTTCGGTAATTGCGTGCAGCACTCTTCAGTGTGTGCAGGGCAAGCTTGAGTCCCTGAATGACACCATTCTGCTCGCTGTCAAGTATTTCCGATGCCTGGTACAGGTCAGTCTTGATCTGTTCGGCATGTTCCAGAATCTGTGATTCCTCTTCGAGTTCCTGCAGTTCGCCGTCGGCAAGTGACGCCTTTTTCAGTTCGTCCAGCTGAAAGGCAACAAAATCACGCTCTGACTTTATTCGGGCTGCGTTTGACTTGAGTTCTTCCAGCCTTGCCTGGATGTCCCTGTAATTCCGGAATGCCTTCCTGTAATTGCTGAGAAGCCCGTCATTTCCCGAAATGGTATCGACTACTCCTGTCTGGAAAGATGTGGTTCCGAGCGCAAGGTTCTGGTGCTGGGAGTGTATGTCTATAAGGGCCTGGGCCAGTTCCTTCAGCTGGGCCAGTGACACCGGGGTGTCGTTTATGAAGGCACGGCTCTTGCCTGAAGACATCAGCTCGCGCCGTATTATGGTGTCGGTTTCATCGAATTCCAGGCCATACTGGGTGAAAAAGCCTTCGAGTCCATGGCCTGATATGTTGAAGTGTCCCTCTACTACGCACTTGTCTGCGCCGTGGCGTATGCTCTTGGAATCGGCCCTCTGGCCGGATAACAGTCCCATGGCTCCCAGGATTATTGATTTACCGGCACCGGTCTCGCCCGTAAGCGTGGAGAATCCCTTGCCGAAATCAATATCCAACTCGTCTATGAGGACATAGTTTCTGATACTGATTGATTCTAGCATTTATCGTGTGTTTTTTATGGTATTCCAGTCATCTGACAGAGATGGGTTGACATCGGTCAGCAATGTTGCAACCTTCTCTTTCTCCTTGGCAAGTCCCTTGGAGTATATGTTCACCAGTTCATCCTTCTTGATTTCGGTGAAGAGTGAAGGGAGTACAGAGGTGCTTTTTGCCTGTTTTGCGGCAGTAAGCAGTTCCAGGCTCTGGGTTATGGTGCCCCTGCCACGGTCGGCATTGCCCGACATGTCGTCAAGTCCCTTCCTGTGGTAGTCATAGAACAGCTTGCGGAAAGCCGACAGGTTTCCGTTCATGTAATCGCTGATGATTGTGTAGCGGTTGGCGTTTGAATCAAAAGATCTCCATCCGCCGCCAAGGGCTCCGGCACCAGCAGCAATGTTTTCGGCCTGACGCAGTATGTCCGATCCGCCGTTCAGTGACATGGTATCGAAGTCCAGTCCTATAATAAGGTAACTGTAGAATGCCATTATTGCAACCAGGTTGTTGTCTGGAGAATTGCCGGGCGTATACTCAATGCGGTCCTGCTCGGTGTAGTTGAAACTGACATCGGAGTCATGGAAATTGAAAACCGTAGTGTTGTATGTTGAACCATAGACAGGGCGGGAACTCTGTACGGCCATGTCGCATTCGAACTTGCCGGTGTTGGCCTCATATGTGTTGACGGTTATGGCAAAGCTGCACTTGATTTTCTCGGCATCGGCAAACTTGTACTCGGTCCAGGCCTGTGTAGCCATGAATTCCCTGAGGTTTGACTCAAGGGTGCGGAAGACATCGCGGTTGGTTCCCTGTATCTTGCTGGCATTGATTGTGATGGTCGGGTCAAGTTCCTGGGCTTTCAGCTGCTGGAACGGCATGAGCAGAAATGCAAGAACTCCCAGCAGTCCAGCCAGTTTGCTGACAATGGCCTTTGCAACGTCTTTCTTTGACTGGAGCGGCAGCGCATCGGCCCCGTTCCTGTCAATGAGGGTTACCTTGTTCGTGTCATAGCCGAATCCGGCGCCGGCATCACGGAGTGAATTCATGACTATGAAGTCAAGATTCTTCTTTTCAAGCTTGCCCTGGGCGTTGGGGAATTCGTCATTGGTCTCAAGTGCAAATCCGACCATGCGCTGACCGGTCTTCTTGACGGCACCGAGTGATGCCGCAATGTCTTCAGTGGGTTTCAGGTTGAGGGTTATCTCTCCCTTGCGCTTGATTTTCTGGTCCGATGCTGAATCGGGGGTGAAATCGGCGACTGCGGCACAGAGTATGGCAGCCTGGGATTCCGGGAATTCGGCCATTGCGGTCTCATACATTTCATGGGCGCTCTTTACGTCAATGCGCCTTATTGCAGGGTGACTGCATTTCAGGTTTACCGGACCGGAAATTAGGGTTACTTCAGCACCGCGTGAAGCACACTCTTCGGCCAGCGCGAATCCCATTTTTCCTGTCGAATAGTTCCCTATGAAGCGTACCGGGTCAATCTGCTCGTAAGTGGGACCGGCAGTTATCATGATTTTCTTTCCTGCCAGTTCATCTGTCGTGAAGAAGGTTTCAAGAGCCCGGACAATCTCTTCGGGTTCTTCCATTCTTCCCTTTCCGACCAGCTGGCTGGCCAGTTCTCCTTCGGCAGGCTCAATGATTGCATTTCCGTAACTGCGGAGCGTCTCAAGGTTCTTCTGGGTTGAAGGGTGGCGGTACATGTCAAGGTCCATTGCCGGAGCTATGAATACCGGTGCCTTCATAGAAAGATAGGTGGTTACCAGCATGTTGTCGGCAACGCCGTTGGCCATCTTTCCTATGGTCGATGCAGAACAGGGAGCAATGAGCATGGCATGGGCCCACTGGCCCAGGTCGACATGGCTGTGCCAGCTTCCGTCGCGTCTGTCAAAGAACTCTGATACTACAGGCTTCCTTGTCAGGGTGGACATTGTCAGCGGGGTGATGAATTCCTTTGCGGAAGGTGTCATCACTACCTGAACTTCAGCACCGGCCTTGATGAGCAGTCTTGCAATCAGGGCCGATTTGTATGCAGCTATGCTTCCGGTTATGCCTAGAACGATATGCTTTCCTGTCAGATTATCCATTTATTGCCTTATTTTTTAAATGATTCAAGCTGGATCCTGGTAAGGACCTGCTTGGTGTTCAGGGCAAAGTCGCCCTGCTGTATCCATGCGTAGTACCCTGGGTCTCTCCTGAGAACATCACGCACGGGCATATCCTTGTACTTTCCGAAATTGAAGACCTCAACATCCTTGTCATTGAGTATGATTCTTCCGGCAAAGTCAACATTCCTGTTGTGCGTAGAGAACGCTGACAGGAACTCCATGTCATTTTTAAGTACGTCAGGGTAGCGGTCCAACTGAGCCTTGAGCACTTCATATGTGGCAAGGGTATCGCCTGATGCGCTGTGGGCATCTTCCAGGTTCTTTCCGCAGTAGAACTTGTATGCGGCGCTCAGCGTGCGCTGTTCCATCTTGTGGAAGATTACCTGTACGTCAATGAAGCGGTGACGGCTCAGGTCTATGTCAACGCCGGCGCGCAGGAACTCTTCTGCCAGAAGCGGGACATCGAACTTGTTGGAATTGAATCCGGCTATGTCGCATCCGCGGAAAACCTTTGCAATGTCTTCAGCAACCTCCCTGAATGCCGGTGCGTCCTTTACATCGTCATCGGTAATGTGGTGCACTGCCGTCGACTGCTCGGGAATGTGCATTTCCGGATTAATCCTCCTTGTCCTTGCCTCTTCGTCGCCGTTGGGGTAGACCTTCAGGTATGAAATCTCTACGATTCTGTCCTTTATTATGCTTACTCCGGTGGTTTCAAGGTCAAAGAAAACCACCGGTGTCTTAATGTTCAGTTTCATCAGTCGTTCAGAACCATTGGCATGAGCAGCATTATGAGATTGCTTCCTTCAGGCTGCTCGGCAGGAACTACCAGGCCAGCTCTTGAAGGATCGGCCAGACGGAGCTCTATTTCGCTGCCAGGGGTGTTGTTCAGGATTTCAATGAGGAATCCGGCCTTGAATCCGATGCTCATGGCAACGCCCTGGTACTGGCATGCAAGTGTCTCCTTTGCTGAAGTTGAGAAATCGAGGTCCTGTGTTGATATGGCAACCTGGTTGTCCTGAATGCGGAGCTTGATGAGTCCGCTGCTTGCAGGTGAGAATACTGATACGCGCCTGAGGGCAGTCATCAGTGTCAGCCTGTCAATGGTCAGGATGTGTGGGTTGTTCTTTGGAATGACTGAATTGTAGTTAGGGTAGCGGCCGTCAATGAGTCGGCAAACCATGTTGAATTCCGGCAGTGAGAAGCGTGCAATGCGGCTGTCGAATTCAATTGTAACGTTCTTGGGCTCCTTGCCAAGCAGGGCACGGAAAAGAGATGCCGGCTTCTTGGGGAGAATGAACGAAGACTTTTCTGTTGCAGTCACTGTTGAGTTCAGGTTGCATACAAGCTTGTGTCCGTCGGATGAAACGAAAGTTGTTCCGTTTTCGTCAAAGTCGAAATAGATACCGTTCATCACAGGGCGCAGCTCATCATCGGCAGTTGCGAAGATTGTGCGTGCAAGTCCGTCTGAGAGAATCTGTGAGTCCATTTCAATCTTTGTACTGTTGTCGCTCAGGACTGCAACTGACGGGTATTCATCGGCATTCTGTCCGACAATCCTGTACTCACCGTTCTGGTAAATGATTGTAACTTCAAGTGTTTCGCTTATCTGGAAGGTAAGCGGCTGTTCCGGAATCTCCTTGAGAGCATCCAGGAGTGTCTTTGCCTGGAGAGCTATCTGACCGTCAGAATCACTGTCTGCCAATTCTATCTCAGTTTCAAGGGTGGTGTCGTTGTCGGCGGCTGTTACATAGAGTTTTCCACCTTCAACCCTGAAGAGGAAATCTTCAAGAATCGGGTATATAGACTTCGGATTAATGACACGGCTGATAGCCTGAAGGCGGCTAGTCATGATTGAACTCGATACTGTGAAATTCATATTCTTGTCTTTTGTTTATTTTTTGCCTAATATGTAACAAAGATAGTAAATGATTCGTGAATCGGTGCGTTTTGAAGAACTTTTTTTATGCACTGAAATGTTGTCGCGAAATGCTCGCTTTTAACAGGAAAATAGAGTATATTCGCACAGAAAACAAACCAGAACTCACAAAATGGAAATAACAGGTAAGATTATCGCTGCCCTGGAGCCCAGGTCGGGTACATCCAAGGCAACAGGAAACTCTTGGAAAATGCAGGAGTTTGTATTGGAAACCATTGAAGAACAGTATCCTAAGAGAATGTTGTTTAACATCTTTGGCGAGGATAAGCTGCAGCAGGCAGCCATCAATGTCGGTGATGTGGTTACCGTAAGCTTCGATGTAAACGCCCGTGAATACAATGGCCGCTGGTACAATGATATCAGGGCATGGAAGGTAAGTCACGATGTACAGTCTGGCGCACAGCCTGCAGTCATGGCTCAGCCGGCTCCGGCTGCTCCGGCAGCCTTTGCCCCATCAGATGCGAAGGATGACCTTCCTTTCTGATTCACGGCTGAATGGCAAAGAAAAAAGGCTCCGCATTGCGGGGCCTTTTTTATGTTGTGATTCTCTGGAAAAACTTAGAGAACCTTGATGAGCTCAACGTCAAAGATGAGGGCTGCAAAAGGAGGAATGTCACTGCCGGCACCACGTTCGCCATACGCAAGGTTGTAAGGTATGAAGAAACGGTACTTTGCGCCTTCTGACATAAGCTGAACGCCTTCGGTCCAGCCTGAGATAACCTGGCGGAGACCGAACTCTGCAGGTTCGCCGCGACGGTATGATGAATCAAATACGGTGCCGTCAATGAGTGTGCCCTCGTAGTGGCAGCGTACTGTGTTGTCAGCAGTTGGCTTCTTGCCTGTACCCTCTGTCAGGACTGTGTACTGGAGTCCGCTGGCAGTAACGGTTACGCCTGGCTTCTTTGCATTTTCCTGCAGGAACTTTTCTCCGGCAGCCTTGGCGGCCTTGGCCATTTCGGCAGTAGCGGCCTGCTGCTTCTTGTCGAGCTCTTCAAAGAATTCGTTGAGAACTCTCTGCGCCTCGGCCGGGTTTACCTTGAGGTCATTGCCCTGAAGGGTATCCTTGATGGCTGCAGCAAAATCATCGACAGAGAATGATGAGTCAAGTCCCATCTGCTTGAACTGACGGCCTATGTTGAGGCCGAGTGAATAGCTTACTTTATCCATAATATGTATATTGTTTCTGTTTTATGAATTCATGCTGAGCAGGAACTCTGCATTGTCCCTGCACATTTCCAGCTTGTTCTTGGTGAACTCCATGGCTTCGATAGGGTTCATTTCGGACAGGTACTTGCGGTATATCCACATGCGGTCCAGGGTGAGCTTGTCAAGCAGCAGGTCGTCGCGGCGCGTGCTTGATGCAATCAGGTTGACGGCCGGGAATATGCGCTTGTTGCTCAGGTTGCGGTCCAGCTGGAGCTCCATGTTTCCGGTACCCTTGAATTCCTCGAAAATGACTTCGTCCATCTTGGAACCGGTATCAATGAGGGCTGTGGCAATGATTGTGAGCGAACCGCCGTTCTCAATGTTTCGTGCAGCACCGAAGAAACGCTTGGGCTTGTGCAGCGCGTTTGCATCGACACCACCTGAAAGAACCTTGCCCGATGCCGGGGCAACAGTGTTGTATGCACGTGCCAGACGTGTTATTGAGTCAAGGAATATTACGACATCATGTCCGCATTCTACCATGCGCTTTGCCTTTTCAATTACGATGCTGGCAATCTTTACGTGTCGTTCTGCCGGCTCGTCGAATGTCGATGCAATTACTTCGGCGTTTACGCTGCGGGCCATGTCGGTAACCTCTTCAGGGCGCTCGTCAATAAGCAGCATTATCATGTAAACCTCGGGATGGTTTGCGGCTATGGCATTGGCAATGTCCTTCATGAGAATGGTCTTACCGGTCTTCGGCTGGGCAACTATGAGGGCGCGCTGGCCCTTTCCGATAGGTGCGAACATGTCGACAACCCTTGCAGACAGCGTGTCGTTCTTGCCGTTGCACAGTGTAAACTTCTCGTCAGGGAAGAGCGGGGTAAGGTGCTCGAACGGAATACGGTCGCGTGCAATTGACGGGTTGAGGCCGTTCACCTTGCTGACCTTTACAAGCGGGAAGTACTTCTCACCTTCGCGCGGTGGGCGTATTACGCCCTCCACAACGTCGCCGGTCTTCAGTCCGAGAAGCTTGATCTGTGACTGTGAGACATAGATGTCGTCGGGTGATGCCAGGTAATTGTAGTCCGATGAACGCAGGAATCCGTAATTGTCAGGCATGATTTCCAGAACGCCCTCTCCCTTGAGAGCATCACCGAAATCGTAGCCATGCTCTTCCTGAGACTTGCGCTCTTCTTGCTGCCTGCGGTTTTCCTGGCGGTTGTTCTTCTGCCTGAACTGCTTGCCGTTCTGATTGTCTTCCTGATGCTGCTCCTGCTGAACCGGTGCATTTTCATATGCGGACTGCGGTTCTGCCGGCTGCTGTTGCCCGGTTGTTTCAGGAACTTCATCGGCTACAGGTGCTGAGTGTTCGGCGGACTCGGCCTGCTCGGCAGGTGCCTGGACAGTGGCTTCGGCCTCCTGAACCTTCTTGGCAGACTCTTCCTTGCGTGGACGTCCTCTCTTTCGCTTGCCCTTTGCCGTAGCCTGGGCCTGCTCTGTGGCTTCAGAATCCTGGGCAGGCTTCTCTTCGGCCGAGCCGGAAGGTTCAGCTGTAGCCTGCACTGCAGGTGCTTCTTCAGTAGCCTCCTTGACGTCTTCGTGCTGCTGGCTCATGTTCTTCTGCTTTTTCTTCCTGTTGCGCATCTTTGGTTCGGCCTGCTGGTTCTCTGCAGGAACTTCAGCTTCTGTAACTGATTCTGTTACAGGTGATTCGTTCGCCTGTGGCTCCTCGGCAACAGGCTTCTCCTGGCTGCCGTCCTTGGCCTGTCTCTTGCCGTCTTCAAGCGAGGCGGCAGTCTTTCCGTCGGAAGTGTAAATCTTTTCAGGGTTGTTCTTGGCAACTTTGTTGCGGTTGCGGCGTCCGCGACCGTTTGACTCCTGTGCACCGGCTGAAGCTGTTATGGCCTGCTGGTCCAGGATGGCATATACAAGGTGCTTCTTGTCAAGTGCCTGGTAGTTGCCGATTCCCATCTCAGAAGCCATACCCTGAAGCTCTTCGATGGTTTTTTCGTTAAGTTCTACAATATTGTACATAAAGTGTAATTATGTTCAGAACAGTTTGCCCAAGACATATGTCAGAATGGGCATAGTAAATGCAGTCTGAAACAATCTTTGTGGAATAATTATATCTGATTGGCCTGGTTTCATACAGCCTGAATGGCTGTTGTCCATTTTATGGGTGCAAATGTAGTAAAAAAATGCAAATGCCGCAAATGCCGTCGCTTTTTATTTGCTGAGGGAGCGGTTTATGCCTGAAATGTAGTCAAGTATTTCGTCACGTCCGCTTTTGTCCTGTGATGATGTGACAAAGTAGGGGGGCAGTTCTTCCCACTCTTCGAGAAGACGGTCCAGGTATGCCTTGATGTTTTCGTTCAGCTTGCCGCGGCCAAGCTTATCGGCCTTCGTAAATACAATGCCGAACGGAATGCCGTTTTCGCCAAGCCAGTTTATGAATTCCAGGTCAATCTTCTGGGGTGTCAGGCGGCTGTCAACCAGGACGAACAGCGAGGTAAGCTGCTCGCGGTTCATGCAGTACCCGCGTATCATGCTGGTCAGCTGGTCGCGCTGTTTCTGTCCCCTCTGGGCATATCCGTATCCGGGAAGGTCTACCAGATGCCAGTTTCCGTTTATTATGAAATGGTTTATCAGAAGTGTCTTTCCAGGGGTCGATGAAGTCATGGCAAGCCCGTTTCTTCCTGTCAGCATGTTTATAAGGCTTGATTTTCCTACGTTGGACCTGCCTATGAATGCGTATTCGGGAATTGAAGACTGCGGGCATTTCCTGAAGTCGGGACTGCTTATGACAAATTCTGCACTTTTGATTTCCATCTTGGGATTCTGGTTCTATTGTTTGGCAAAGGTAGGGAAAAATACAGGATTATCTCTATATTTGCACCTCATTATAATAGAGTCATGAATACGCAGTACCCGTCAGCAGCATTGGAAAAGGCAGTAGGGGAGTTCTCCAGATTGCCCGGAATAGGCCGGAAAAGTGCACTCAGACTGGTTCTGTACCTGCTCTCGCTGCCCGAAGATGAGGTTGAGCGCTTCGGCATGACGTTTGCAACCCTAAAGAAGGATATTCATTACTGCAAGGTTTGCCACAATATATCCGACACTGACATTTGCGGCATATGTGCTGATGTCAGAAGGGATGCATCGACCCTCTGCGTGGTCGAAAACGTACAGGACGTGCTTGCAATAGAGAATACCATGCAGTACAAGGGACTGTATCATGTGCTTGGCGGCGTAATCTCACCCATGGACGGCATCGGTCCCCAGGACCTGCAGATTAATTCACTTGTGGAAAGGGTTGCCCAGGGAGATGTCAAGGAGGTTATACTTGCGCTGAGTCCTACCATGCAGGGCGATACGACGAACTTTTTCATTTCACGCAAGCTGCAGCCGCTTGGCGTAAAACTGAGCCAGATAGCCCGTGGCGTGACGGTGGGCAATAATCTGGAGTATGCCGATGAAGTGACTCTTGGAAAATCAATAATTGACAGGACTCCATTTCAATAACAAAGAAGTATGGATATAAGGAAAATCTCTCTTCAGCTCAAGATTGGCTGGTTTTCAAGTTATGTAGTGGCTGGCTGTATAGCGTTGCTTTATGAAACAGGTGTGCTTCAGGCAGGAACGCTCACTGAGCCAAGGACAATTTACATGATTCAGGTTATAAGCGTAGCGGCAGCACTGGCATTGATTCCTCTCTCCCTGAAGGGATTCAAGAACATGCTGGACAGGCTGGCCGGCAAGAATATGGAAGAGAAGAAACTGGTGGCAATCTATCTGGCATGTGCATGGCTCAGGCTGGCAGCGTTCTTTGCAGTGATTGTTTTCGGGGTGTTCGTCAATTATCTCCTTGATGATGACCTTGGCCTGTATGTGGCAATAATCGGAGCAATATGTTCATTGTTCTGCTATCCCAGCCGTGCTACCATTGAAAACGAGACAGGCCTGAACTGATGCCGGAACTGAGTGTCATAATTGTCAGCTATAAGGTAAGGTTCTATATAGAGCAGTGCATCTGTTCTGTACTCAGGTCTTTGCCCGGTGCCCAGGTTATCGTTGTCGACAACAATTCCGGTGACGGCTCAGTGGAATTCCTGACAGCGCGCTTCCCTGGTGTCCAGGTTATTGCCAATCCTGAAAATTCCGGTTTCGGCAAGGCCAACAACATGGCTCTTGAGAAGGCCCATGGCAGGTTCGTGCTGTTCCTGAACCCTGATACGGTAGTAGCAGAGAGAACCTTGCCCGAATGCATTTCATTCATGGATGAGAATCCTGAAGTGGGCTGTGTGGGTGTGCGCATGCAATACGGCGACGGCCGTTTTGCCCGCGAATCGCGCCGCTCGCTTCCAACCCCATCAGTCTCTTTCTGGCATATGACGGGAATGGGACGCCTGTTCCCGCGTTCAAGGTACTTTGCAAAATACCACCTTACATATATGGACCAGGATATTCCATGCAGGATTGAGGTAACTTCGGGTGCTTTCATGATGGCACGGCGCGAGGCACTGGCCAAGACCGGCGGATTTGATGAGACTTTCTTCATGTACGGCGAGGACATTGACCTGTCATACCGCATACTCAAGGAGGATTATGACAACTGGTACCTGCCGGTTCCGATAGTCCATTACAAGGGTGAGAGCACCAACAAGACATCATATAGGTATGCCAAGGTGTTCTATGATGCCATGCAGATATTCTTCGACAAGCATTTCCACAACTACAGCAGGCTCTTTTCCGGAATGGTACGGGTTATCCTGGCCATGCGCAAGGTAGCTACATTCCTGTCGCAGAACCTGAAAAAGCACACGGCTGCCGAATATAGTGAGCGATGCCTGTTTGTGGGAGACCGGGCCAATTTTGACAGAGTGGCCGGCAAGATAGGCTCAAGCCGGATTCTGGTAATGCCTGAATTCGTGGATTGCCGCGACATGCGTTCTGTGAATGATGCAGTAACTGAAAGAGATTTCAAGGCCCTGCTGTTTGATACCGCTATTTTCACTCTTGATGAGATAATGGATTACATGTACGGATGTGCGCAGGCCGGAGTGCGTCGTACCATGGGGCTTTACTGGCCTGAGAATGACAGACTGATAACTGAAGATGAAGTACTGTAGCATGAAGGCAACCGATATTCTTTCCAATGGAACTCTGCGACTGAGGGCGCCTGAACTGGGTGACCTTGATTTTCTGTACAGCCTTGAGAACAATCCATCGCTTTGGCTTGCATCGGCAAACGTATTGCCCTATTCGCGTTACCAGCTTGAGCGGTATATCAGGGAATCGGCCCATGATATATACACTGACCGCCAGATACGTTTTGTAATTGAACGCATTTCCGATAAAGTCCCGGTGGGATGCATTGACCTTACAGACATAGATCCCTATAATGCGAAGGCTGAGGTTGGGGTAGGAGTGCTGCCGGAATACCGCCGTTCTGGATATGCCAGTGGCGCTTTTGATATTCTGAAGTCATACTGCGATAATTTTCTTCACTTGAACCAGATTTTCGGTTTTGTGTCAGTTCATAATGAAGAATGCGTTAACCTGTTCATAAACAAAGGGTTCACTCAATCGGGCCTGCTGAAAGAGTGGATTCGAGGCGAGGAATCTTATCAGGATGTTGCCGTAATGCAGTTTTTTTTCGAAAAAAAACGCTGAATCGCTTGCGGGAATGAAAAATGGTGCTTACCTTTGCATCGCAAATCAGAAATGACTGCAACTTAAAGGTGCGTTAGTTCAGCTGGTTAGAATGCCGCCCTGTCACGGCGGAGGTCATGGGTTCGAGTCCCATACGCACCGCGAACCGCTTCAGAGAAATCTGAGGCGGTTTTTTTGTGCGCTAATATAGGGCTTTTCCCTGATTCCTGCAAATAAATAAGGTCTGCATTATCACTGTAATGCAGACCTTATTATATATGGAGATTGTTTGTCAGAATACAACTGCAGCCTGGGCGTAGAAGCCATGCTGGTATCGGGTGAGTGATGAATCGGTGGTCATGCGGTAATTTGCCAGCAGCCTGAAATTGCTGACGGGCCAGCATTCTGCCCCAAGTACCAGGTTTGACTGCTCATCCCTCGACTGGTTTACATTCTTGTCAATGTAGTCATATACGAGCACCGGACTGATTCTGCCGTTCTTTCCAACCGGGAACCAGTAGTTTGCCTGACAGTACCAGGCGTTTGACTTTACTTTCACGCTCTCTATGCCGTTCCAATTCTCTGTATCGGCAATGAAGAATTCGCTGAGAAATACCAGCTTGCTGTCATTGAACATCAGTCCTCCTCCCATTCTTTCAAGTCCGGAATAGCGGCTGCCTCCGTTTGAAGCATTGGAATATGTGCCCTTCAGTGCCGATACTGATACCGTCAGTTCTTCAGTGAGCGGCCTTATGTCAATACGTCCTGTCATGTTCTTGTCGGTATTGTCATCATTCCTGGAGTTTATGGGACCACCATTCATGAGGGCAATGCTGTATGACATGAGGTCATATCCCTGGCTTGTGGGAATAACGCTGCCGCTGAGCATGATGCCATTGTCATATCCTTCGGAATAACTTCCCGGACGACCTATGTAGTTGCTCAGTGGAGTCAGATATTCTGCACTGCATATTTCAAGTGGAGAAAGCTGGTTGGCCAGTGAGAACGGGTTCTTGAACTGGCCAACCCTGATGTTTGCTGCACTGCTGAACCTGTAACTGATGGAAGCGTCAAGCACTGTCGGTGAGATGGCCATCTCTGACAGTAGCCTGTAGGACAGCCTGCCGTTCAGATTGCCCTCAACGTCAAGCCTTGCCCTTTTCAGTTCAAAGGCGCTTTTCTGTGTCTCTCCGTTGTATGAAGAGTAAGAATACTGCGTCTGTATGAAACCTCCTAGGCTGATTGACCTTTCCTGGGCCTGTGCCTGGCAGGCAAGCAGTCCCGTTACAAGTATAGGCAGCAACTTTTTCATGACCACTGGTGTAGTTGATCCTGATAGTTCCGTCTTATTAGAGAGAACCCTCCTGGGCCTTCTTGATCATCTCCTCGTTAGCGGTTACATAAACCTCAACGCGGCGGTTCTGAGCGCGGCCTTCAGCTGTTTCGTTGTCAGCAACTGGCATGTTGAATGACTTGCCTTCGCTGTGCATGCGACCCTTCTCGATACCGCAAGACTTCAGGTAGTCTGATACTGATTCTGCACGGTTCTTAGAGAGCTTCTCGTTAACTGAAGCAGAACCGGTGTTGTCAGTGTGACCCCAGATTGTGATGTCTGTGTCAGGGAGGTCAGTCATAAGTGATGCGAATGACTTGAGAGCCTGCTTTGAGTCATCGCTCAGCTTGGCGCTGTTGGTAGCGAAGAGAATACCGCTGTCAAATGTAACCTTGATGGCGTCAAGACCGTTGGCATCCTTGATTGTCTCAATCTTTGCGGCTTCGATAGCTGCGAGCTCTTCAGCCTTCTTGTCCATCTTGTTTCCGATGAGTGCACCTGCACTAGTACCTACAACTGTACCGATTGCAGCACCGATAGCTGCGCTCTTGCCGTCCTGACCGATCAGTGCGCCTACGCCAGCACCTACAGCAGCACCTGCACCAGCACCCAGGAGAGAACCGTTAAGCAGGTTAGACCATGATGAACAACTTGAAAGTGCCAGTGAACCGGCAAGCAGAAGTGATAATACTTTTTTCATTTTGTTTAGGTTTGAAATTATTGATAAAATGTTAAAAACGTTCACGTATACGCGCGCAACGCACGCGCATATTTGATGCAAAATTACAAAAAAAAAGTTTATTGAACTAATATGGTACTATTTATCTCATTTCCAGGGAAAATAGTTCCTCAAGGTGTTTCAGGGCCGGTGATTCTTCTTTCATCTGCTGGTACTGCTCGTCGCGGGTCAGTATATGCGAGACATTGATGGTGTTGTCGGTGAGGATTCTCATCTCAATTCCCGGATTGCCCAGGCTGGTGCGGAAATAATCCAGTATCCGGTCTTTGTTCTCTTCGAGTTCCATAGAGGCAAGGCTGTTGCCTGCCGTCACGCTGAAGGTGACTGCATCAATGAGTGTAGGCGTGCAGTTGAGCATCCTGCTCTTGAGGGGCGTGTCTTCGCGTTGCAGTGTTGATGCAAATCCCTGCCACAGGTCGTTCAGGTTGTCATTGTTGAGATTCCTCAAGTTCCGCCTGGTTGTGCTGTCCTGGCTTGTGGGTGCATTGTTTCCGCCTGCAGCCGTGCCACCCTTCTTCTGGCCGAATATCGGGGCAAACAGGCTGCCGGCCTTCATTACTGGAATTTTCCTTGTTGCAGCAGTCTCCTGTGCTGCGGGTGATTGGGCTGTTTCTGTCGGTACTGCCGTTTCTGGCCCGGCGGTGACAGGGGTGGCAGGAGCGGTTGCCGTACTGATTGCCGCTGAAACATCTGCCGGATTTGCTTCAGCTGTTACCGGCTGTGCCGGTACTGCTGCTATCTTTGAGAAAATGGGTTTAAGCTTTCTGGGCTTGCGCCCACTGCCTTCGTCATCTTCATCGGCCTGGCAGCACTGTATCAGTGCAAGTTCCACCTGCAGCCTCTTGTTCTTGCTGTTGCGCAGATTCAGGTCGCAGTTGTTGAGAATCTTCAATGTCCTGTAAAGCTGTTTCTGCTGGCATGCTGCAGCCTGTGCAGAATAGCGCTTCTTCATCTCTTCGCTCATTTCCAGCAATGAAACCGTGCATGCATCCTTGCTGACCAGCAGGTTCCTGGTGTGGAGCATGAGCCCGCTCACAAGGTTGCTGCCGTCAAATCCCTTTCCTATAAGGTCATTGAACAGGATAAGTGATTCGGAAATCTTCTTCTCGAGGAAATATTCAGTGAACTTGAAATAGTGATTGTAGTCTATCACGTTCAGGTTCTCTATGGTCTTTTCGTAGGTGACGTTGCCTCCTGAGAAACTGACCACCTGGTCGAAAATGGAGAGGGCATCGCGCATTCCTCCGTCGGATTTCTCGGCAATGATTTCAAGGGCCTGGTCTTCAGCTGCAATGCCTTCGCTGGCAGCAACTGACTTAAGGTGTCCAATTATGTCGTCATTGCTCATCCTGTTGAAATCATAGATCTGGCACCTTGAAAGGATGGTCGGAATGATTTTGTGCTTTTCCGTAGTTGCCAGAATGAAAATGGCATACGCAGGCGGTTCCTCAAGCGTCTTCAGGAATGCATTGAATGCCTGGGTACTCAGCATGTGGACCTCGTCAATCACATACACCTTGTACTTGCCGTTCATTGGGGCAATGCGCACCTGTTCAGTCAGGACTCGAATGTCGTCAACGGAATTGTTGCTTGCGGCATCGAGCTCGAAGACATTGTATGAGCGCAACTCCTTGTTGAAACTCTTGCATGATTCGCATTCTCCGCACGCTTCGCCATCAGGAGTCCGATGCTCGCAGTTTATGGTCTTGGCAAAGATTCTTGCGCAGGTCGTCTTGCCCACGCCACGCGGTCCGCAGAACAGATAGGTGTTGGCAAGCTTGCCCGAAGCAATTGCATTCTTCAGGGTAGTCGTGAGCGCCTGCTGTCCTATTACGCTGCTGAAAGTGGCAGGACGGTATTTTCTGGCTGAAACTATATATTCTTCCATCAGTTAGGGATTATGGAGTGTGAAGTTACGCTTTTTTTCGCTCCCGGGCAAGAGAGAACTGAAAAAAAAGAGTAATTTAGCAGACGAAAAACCACCACAAATGGAACCAAACCTCTTTGAACGGATAAAAGATTTTGTCAGTCGGAAAAGATACATGATTGTACTGGTGCTTTTCCTGCTCATCATAGTCGTGATTGACGAAAACAGCCTCATACATAGGATTGCCCAGAAACGTGAAATGAATGCGCTCAGGGAGCAGATCGATGAGTATACTGAGCAGATGAGGCATGACGAACTCATACTGAGGGACCTCAGTGATGATTCGCTTGTGCTGGACCGCCTCGCAAGGGAGAAGTACAACATGAAGAGGGATGATGAGGACGTTTTCATTGAAAGGGAAAAGAAAGGCTTGTTGCGATGAGTGAGAAATATTCTGAATACATTCTTATGGCAGGGGGCACGATGGTGCTTGCCGGTGCCGTCCTGAAGATTACTTCCTGGCAATATGCTCCATACCTGTTCCTGGCTGGAGCAATCCTGTTTGCCGCCGCACAGGTGGCCCAGCCTTTTGACGAAGGTTCCGGAAAAGTCGTGATGCGCAGGTTGCGCGCCCAGCAGATGACGGGTGCGGTTCTGCTGATAATTACTGGAGTACTTATGCTCACTGACGGATATCATGCTGACCTTGTGCTGGGAAATACAGGAACCGGCATGAATGAGTTCATGCGCTCTTTCCTGATATCGGTTACCAAAAAGAACAGCTGGATTGTCACTATGTCTATAGCTGCACTGTGTGAACTGTATACAGCTTTCAGGATGGACAATCTTGCCAAAAAACAGTAGAATAATTAAAAAAAAAAGAATAATCTTTCAGTTGAAACCAAGAAAAACTATCTTTGTAACTGATTGAGAGCAGGTGCATGAAAAGTGTAGTATCGAACATAATGTTGTGTGTATCAGTGCTGATGGCAGTATGCTCATGCCAGAGCCGCTACAGGATAGACGGAATTACTGAAGCATACGGACATGAAGGAAGCACCATGTACCTTGTCTACTTTGAAAAAGGTGTAGCCCACACCATAGACTCCTGCATAGTCAACCATGGTCGCTTCCATATGGAGAATACTCTGGAAAAGCCGCGTTATGTACTCATCAGGAAGAACAATCAGACAGTTCTGCCGCTTATCATAGAGGATGGCAACATTGAAGTGAAGATTACCCCCGAAGATGCCAATGTATCGGGAACTCCCCAGAACGAAATTCTCTACTCCTTCCTTCATGAAAAGGAGCAGGTGGACAGGCTTTATGATGAAATCAACCAGAAAAGAATACAGCTGATACGCCAGAAGCCCATCGACGTTGAGGCTCTTAATGCCACCAGGGACAGCCTGAGCAAAGTTGTTGTAGAATGCGAGTCTCTTGTTCTTGATTTCTTCAGGACAAACTGGACCGAACCTGCGGCTCAGGGCGTTTTCATGATGCTGACATGGAACCTTCACGATAACGTGCCACGTGTTATAAGGAACATCCTTGACGAGGCTCCGGAGGATTTCATGCAGGACTCATATGTTATTGAAATGGTGAGCAGGGTTGGCTACGAAAAACCTGTCCGACAGTAAATCCTATCTTGCAAACCTTACCTTTTCTCCCGGAATGAACTGCGTAAGGCTGCCGTCATTCCAGACCTCGTTTCCGTTTACCCAGGTAGTACATACCTTCCAGTTGAACTGAGTGCCTTCGAACGGGCTCCATTGGCATCTATTTGGCAGATTATGGGCTGTGACCGTAACCGGTTGCTGTGTGCGTGCAACAAGTACCAGGTCTGCCTTGTATCCCTCTCTGATGAATCCGCGCTTATCAACTGAGAACAGACGGGCAGGGTTGTGGCACATCAGCCGTACAACGTCGGTAATATCCATCACACCTTTATTATATAATTCAAGCATGGCTACCAGCGAGTATGGCAGGCATGGCATGCCCGATGCCGCACTCTTGCATCCGCCCTGCTTTTCGGTCAGCAGGTGAGGGGCATGGTCAGTTCCGATAACGTCAATCAGGCCGTTCGTCAGTCCTTCGCGCAGGGCCTGGCGGTCCGATGCCGTCTTGATGGCAGGGTTGCACTTGATGCGCGTGCCCAGTGTGGCGTAATCTGAATCGGAAAACCACAGGTGGGCAGGGCAGGCCTCGGCCGTAAACTGTTTCCCTTCAATGTCGCCGCGGCCGAACAGTGCCAGTTCGCGGGCTGTGCTGATGTGCATTATGTGGAGTCGGGCGTTGGTGCCTGCAGCCATGTCAAGAGCCTTGCTGGTCGATGCATAGCAAGCCTCTTCACTCCTTATGAGCGGGTGGTATGTTACTGGCGGTTCGCCACCGCACAGTGCAGAGTACTTCTCCATCTGTGCATTGATTATGCCGGTCTCTTCGCAGTGGGCTGCTATGGGCAGGCTTACGGTGCTGAACAGTGCTTTCAGTGAATCACGGTCATCAAGCAGCATGCCGCCTGTGCTGGAACCCATGAAAAGTTTTATTCCGCAGACCAGGGAGGGGTCTATGCTGGAAACCAGGTCGAGGTTGTCCCTGGTGGCTCCCAGGTAGAATGCCCAGTTCACCAGGCAGCACTCCTGTGCGCGGCTGTGCTTGTCAAGGAGTGTCTGCAGAGTGGTGGTCTGGGGATTGGTGTTTGGCATGTCAAACACAGTTGTCACGCCGCCCGCAGCTGCCGCCCGGCTCTCTGTAGCCATGTCGGCCTTGTGCGTAAGTCCGGGATCGCGGAAATGCACATGGTCATCAATTGCACCTGGCAGCAGATATTTGCCGGCAGCATCGATTGTCTGGCACGATTCGGGCAACGGCTGCCCGCTTGGAATAATCTGGGAAATGGTATCCCCATTTATCAGAACAGAGCCGCTGAAAACGGCTCCGTCTGATACTATTGTTGCATTCTTGATTAATGTCTTTCCCATCAGTTTTTCTGTGGATAGTTCTTGAACCAGCTGGTAATCCTGAGCCGCAGTACGCCAAAGAATGCCTCGCCGAATATGCCTCCGCTCATCTTTGATACGCCCAGTTCCCTGTTCACGAATATTACGGGAACCTCCTTGATCTTGAATCCGCACTTGTAGGCAGTGAACTTCATCTCTATCTGGAATGCGTACCCCTTGAAATGTATTGAGTCAAGTCCGATAGTCTGAAGTACCTGACGGCGGTAGCACTTGAATCCGGCAGTCGTATCATGGACGGGCAGGCCTGTCACCAGGTTTACGTACTTCGATGCAAAGTATGACATGAGCACGCGTCCCATTGGCCAGTTCACCACATTGACTCCGCTGACATAGCGTGAGCCAATGGCTACGTCATAGCCGTCCTCTCGGCAGGCCCTGAGCAGCCTGGGCAGGTCGTTGGGGTCATGTGAGAAATCGGCATCCATTTCGAAAATGTAGTCATAACCCTTCTCAATGCACCACTTGAATCCGGTAATGTAAGCCGTTCCAAGTCCCAGCTTTCCGCTTCTCTCAATAATGAAGAGGCGGTCCTGGAAATCGGTCTGCATGAGTCCCTTGACGATTGATGCCGTACCATCGGGCGAACCATCGTCGATGATAAGCATGTTGACATTGATATCGAGTGCCATGACGGCGCGGATAATCTTCTCAATGTTCTCCTTCTCGTTATATGTAGGTATTATAACTATGCTGTCGCTGCTGTTCATGAGTTTTCTCCTTTTGGATAGTCTTGCGGATTTCTTGCGAAAAACAAATATAAGGGGAAAGAATCAATCAATGGCGTTTATTTGAAGATTTTTTGCTGTCCTGTCTTCTTTTTGACATCTTGCTGCTCTTTCTTGACTTGATTGCGAAAAAGACAACAATGCATGCAAGTACTGCAATGACAATTATTATCATGAGAGAATTCAGGCTGTCGCCCTTGATTCTTGACCACATGTCAAGCATTGCCTCGGTGCGGTTTCCTGCATCGTGCATGAGTGCACAGCGCTCAATGGTCCTGCCGTCAGGGTACTGGACCGGATTTACCTTCACGCTGTCAGCGCCTTCGCCGAAGAAGTAGGTAAGGTCAATGGCCTCTTCAAGTGAATCGTCAATCTTTGCCTCAAGAATTTCGGGTGTGCCAATTACGCTGACATATCCGATAGCGTCCATGTTGCGCAGGGCATTCTCAGGAGTACACATGAAGTTGATGAACCACTCGGCAGCCTTGACGTTCTTGGCATACTTCGGTATTACCCATCCGTCGAACCATACGTTGCTGCCTTCCTGTGGAACCACGAAGTCAAGGTCAATCTCATCGGCGACCTCTTCCATTGCCCACATGGCATCACCGCTCCATGTTACATTGAGCCATGCCTTGCCCTGTACCATGCGCTCCTTTCCGAAGTCAACTTCCCAGCCGGCGAAATTGCGCTTGGCTGCTGAAAGGGTATCTTCGAACAGCTTCAGGGCCTCATCGGAAGCGTCATTCATGACCTTGGCGCGTGAAACCCTGCCGCTCTTCAGTTCATCCTGCCTTACGTACATCATGACTGAACCGTATACGTCACGGACGGCATCCTTCATGAGAATCCTGTTCTCGAACTTGGGATTCCACAGGATGCTCCATGATGAAGCCTCTTCCTTTGTAACGTAGGCTGTATTGTACATTATGCCGGTAGTTCCCCACATGTAGCCTACGGCGTAGTCATTGGCGTTGCGGCCGCCGGCTGTGATTTCGGCGAACTTCTCCTGGGCGAACCTTGAGACGTTCTTTGTATAGTCAGGTACATTGCCGAAGTCCTTTCCAATAGGCAGGAGCAGGTCATTGCGAAGCATGCGCTCAATAATGTACTCCGATGGACACACTACATCATAGTCTTCATGACCCTTCTCAATCTTGGTCAGCATGACCTCGTTGATGTCGAAGGTCTGATAGAGAATCTGGACCTTTTCGCCAGTGTTCTCTTCATACCACTCTTCGAACTCGTGGATAAGGTCTTCATCAATGTAGTCGGCCCAGTTGTACACCTTGAGAATGTGGCTGCGGTCGTCATCGGCCTTCATGCTGGCCGGGAACAGAAGTGTGAATGATGCCAGAAGCATCAGTACTCCGGATAGTTTTTTCATCGTCGTGAAAGTGTTTGGATTTGGTATTTAATTTGTGTTGTTACTCCTCTTTTGCGGTCTTGCGGCTGCGGTAGTTCACTATTATGAGCAATATGAGCACGGCCAGGAATATGATTGAGGCCAGTGCGCGCAGCTCAGGCGTGAGACCACCCTTGCGGGCATCGGCATAAATGTAGGTCGACAAGGTCTCGAGTCCGTCGCTTCCCTTGGTGAACAGGGTTACCGCGAAGTCATCAATTGACAGGGTGAAGGCCAGTATGAAGCCGCTCAGCATGCCCGGCTTTATTTCCGGAACTATGACCTTGCGGAATGCCTGGAACGGGGTAGCACCCAGGTCAAGCGCTGCTTCGTATATGTTCGGGTTCATCCTTTCAAGCCTGGGCATGACGCTCAGCACCACATACGGCGTGCAGAACGATATGTGCGCCAGTATGACGGTGGTGTAGCCGCCTGAAATGCCAAGGCTCACAAACAGCAGGAACAGCGATATGCCGGTAATGATGTCCGGGTTGATCATAGGAATGCTGTTGGTGAACTGTATGGCGCTCTTCAGCTTGCGGTTCTTCATGTTGAAAAGTCCGACCGCCGCAATGCTGCCGATTATGGTTGAGACCGATGCCGCTACGATTGCTATGACGATAGTGTTTATGACTGCTGCCGTTATGGTCGATGCATGCTGCGCTTCACCCGAAAGGAGCGATGCGTAGAGGTCAGTCGAAAAGCCGCGCCAGTCACCGATAGTCTTCGAATTGGTGAATGAGAAGATTATGATGATGGCAATAGGGGCGTACAGAACTGCCAGGAGCAGGTACAGGTATATGTTTGCAATGACCTTTTTCATATTAGTCCTCCTTCGTTGAGATTGTCACCGTCCTTGTTGCCGCTCAGCAGTACGGTTGCAGCAATGATTACCAGCATGATAAGCGAAAGGGCTGCACCGTAGTTCATGGTGTCGCTCATCATTATGTTGTCCTGTATGATTGAGCCGAACAGGCGCTTGTTGTTCAGGGTGAGTATTTCGGAAATGGCGAATGTCGATATGGTGGGCAGGAACACCATGAGAATGCCGCTGATTATGCCCGGTATTGACAGTGGCCATATAACCCTTGTGAATACCTGGAACGGGGTTGCTCCCAGGTCCTGGGCAGCTTCAATGTAGCTCTTGTCAATCTTCTGGATGGTGTTGTAGATTGGGTAAATCATGAACGGCAGGAAGTCATAAGACAGACCGAAAATGAGTGCCCCCTGGCCAAGCGGAAGGTGTAGGAAATCAAACAGTGCCACCGTTGCCAGTGAACGCATGAGTACGTTTATCCACATGGGCAGTATGAACAGCATGACCAGTGTCTTTCCCCTTGAAAGGTCAGAGTTGCTCAGTATGTATGCTGCCGGATATCCCAGCAGTATGCACAGTGCCGTGGTGATAATGGCCGTTCCTATTGAGAAAATGAAAGTGTTCAGCGCTTCGGACTGAGTTGCGAACTTTACGAAGTGCTGTGCCGTAAAACCACCGTCATTCGAACGGAATGCGTACACGCCTATCAGGATAAGCGGCAGTACCACAAAGAAAACCAGGAACAGGGCGTACGGTGCTACCCAGTTGCTGCGCTTTGATATCAGGTTAGTTATCATTGCTCTTCCTTCTGACTGTGATCTTGTCGGGTGAAATCCTGATGCCGGTCATGTCACCGTCATCCCATACATCCTGGGTCCTTACGTAGATGTCTTCGCCTGATTCTGCAGTGACGGTCAGGAAATAGTGGTTGCCCTTGTAGAGAATGAAGCTGACCATGCCCGAAGTCGTGCCGTCTTCAACATAGTCCATCAGCTCAACGGAATCAAACGGGAATTCCACATGGACCTGCGTTCCGGGTTCGATGTTTCCTACGTTGCTGCACTCGAATTCAGTTCCCAGCATGCTTACATGTCCAGAGTCTTTCACTACGCCCTCAATGCAGTTCTGCTTGACAGGCTTGTGCATGACGTGTATGTCAGATGGCTTTATAATGAGGCTGACCTCCTGTCCGGCCTCAAATGCATTGTAGTCCTGGATGGTCAGTTCGTAGCCGTTGTCGGTCATTACGGTCATCTCATAGTGGACACCCTTGAAAATGCATGTGGTGACCTTGCCGCTTATCATGGCAGAATCATTGTGCTGCATTATGTAGATGTCTTCGGGGCGGATTACCACGTCAACATGCTCGTCCTTGGCAAAGCCTTCGTCAACGCATTCGAATTCGTGGTACATGAAGAGAACCTTGCGGTCTTCCTTCATTATGCCGTTCAGTATGTTGCTGTCTCCGATGAAGTCGGCTACGAAAGGGTTTATAGGCTCGTTGTAAATGTCAACAGGCTTGCCTATCTGCTGGACCTTGCCCTTGTTCATTACGACTATGGTGTCGCTCAGGGTCAGTGCCTCTTCCTGGTCGTGGGTTACATATATAAAGGTAATGCCCAGTTCCCTGTGCATCTGCTTGAGCTCAAGCTGCATGTCCTTTCTCATTTTCAGGTCAAGCGCTGCCAGCGGCTCGTCCAGAAGAAGTACCTGAGGCTTGTTGACAATGGCGCGGGCAATGGCTACTCGCTGCTGCTGGCCGCCTGAGAGTGAATCGACATTCCTCTCTTCATAGTCAGTCAGTCCCACAATCTTGAGTACCCTGCGTACCTGCTTGTCTATGTCATCTTCGTCCATCTTGCGCAGCTTCAGTCCGAATGCAATGTTTTCATATACATTCAGGTGTGGAAACAGTGCGTATCGCTGGAACACCGTGTTCATGGGACGCTCATTGGGCGGTACCGTGGTAATGTCGGTGCCGTTCATGAGAATGCGTCCCTCGCTGGGCTTGTTGAAACCTGCCAGGGCCCTGAGAAGAGTGGTTTTTCCACAGCCTGACGGACCGAGGATGGTTACGAATTCACCTTTTTTAACAAAAAGACTTACATCATCGAGAACCTGTTTGTCACCGAACCATTTGGAAACGTGGTCTATCTCTATGATGTAAGCCTGTGAATCTGAAAAATGTGAACCTGCTCCTGCTGGGATGTCAGGAGGGCGCTGTGTGCAGTCCTTGTCGGCAAGGGCAATTCTGGGGCTGTTTTTTGTGTTTTCCGCCATTTTCTATGATTGAATAGTAAAAAACTTCGTTTTTCGGGACGCAAAGATAGTTTTTTATTAATTTTGCACCATATTTTTAATACCAATTATTTAATAACCAATCAAAAAACACACAATGAAAAAGCTTTTTATTGCTTTCGTAGCAGGTGCGCTTGCTATGTTTCCGGGCAAGATGAATGCCCAGGGTTTATCACTCGGTACTTCTACCGACGTAGTTTCTGCCTTTATGTGGCACGGTTTCAAGTTGGGTGATGCTGCTATCCAACCTTCTGTTACTCTGGACTTTGAACCGGGTAATGGTGATGTCTGTCTTGAGGCCGGTCTTTGGGCAAATGCAGGTCTTGGCAACGAAACTCAGGAACTCGATGCTTTCGTTTCTGCTGAGTTTGCAGGCTTTACCCTTGGCGTTACTGATTATATGTCTCCTGTACGGTCCCTTTTTGACGAAGCAGACAACCATTGCATTGACATGACACTGGGATACACCTTTGACGCTGTTCCTGTTTCACTGCTCTGGAGCTCAGCCGTACAGAGCGGAGACTGGGGCCACTATTTTGAGGCCAGCTATACCTATTCTGTCGGTGATTTCCTTGATCTCACTGCCACTGTAGGTGTAATCCCATTCGAGTCAGACTATTATGTAAACAGCGGCTTTGAACTTCCACGTGTATCACTTGATGCTACACTGACATCACTGCCTCTGCCGGTTTCTCTCGGTGTTTCATACAATAACATGGAGAAAGAGACATACTTTACTGCAGGTTTCTCATTCTAAATGGAATTAACGGATCTAAGAAAACTCTACAAGAACCTTGCTGAGTGCAAGGCATTGGGTAAATATTTAAAGGGAAAGGGTGGCGACACCCTTTTTCTGTCGGGGTTGAATGCCTCGGCAGCTCCCCTGGTTTTCAGCACAGTCGCAGAATCCTGCGGCTGTCGCTGTCTTCTTTTCGTGCTGAACGAACAGGAGGAATCGGCCTACTTCTACCACGACCTTGTGCAGATTTGCGGTGAGGGTAGCGTGCTGTTTTTCCCATCGGCCTACAAGAGGGCGGTCAAGTACGGACAGAAGGACGAGGCCAATGAGATACTTCGCACCGAGGTGCTGAGCCGGCTGTCAACCATGACTGACGCTGACGGAGTGCTCATGGTGGTGACTTCGGCCGATGCCATAGCCGAAAAGGTAATCTCAAGGAAGGAGCTGAAGGACAATTCGCTGGTAATTGAATCGGGCTCCGAGGTTGACCGTGAGATACTTGAGCAGATGCTGCTTGATTCCGGATTCAACCGCGTGGATTACGTGTATGAACCCGGCCAGTTTGCAATAAGGGGAAGCATTATTGATGTCTTTTCCTATTCATCGGAATACCCGGTCCGACTTGATTTCTTCGGTGATGATGTTGACAGCATAAGGACATTCTCGGTCGAGACGCAGCTCTCGCTGGAAAAGAAGAGCAATGCGGTCATTATTTCAGAGCTGAACGCTGCAGCCGATTCGCAGTCAGTGTCGCTCATGGAGTTCCTGCCGGAAAGTTCTGCCATATTCATGAAGGATATGATATTCGTGGCGGAACGGGTGGGAGCCATCCACAGGGACCTCAGTGACAATGAGGGAGTTGCGGCCCGCATGCGCAACATCAATGCGGCCAGCATGTCAAAGGGCACTGACAATTCATCTGACACGGCTGTTGCCGAAGCCTTGCCGCAGGTGCTCAGTTCCGAAGAGTTCCTCAGGCAGTGCCTGAATTTCCAGAACATACATTTTTCAAGGCAGCCCCAGGATTTCAAGGGCGTAGCCATAAAGTTCGATACAACCCAGCAGCCGCTGTTCCAGAAGAACTTTGACCTGGTATCACAGTCGCTGACTGACTACATGGTGAAGGGGTACAAACTGTATGTACTTACCGACAACCTGAAACAGGCTGACCGCCTTAATGACATATTCACGCAGCGTGGCGAACGCTTCAGTTTTGAGGCCGTGAACAAGACCATTCATGAAGGTTATGCCGACAATAGGCTTAAGTGCTGTTTCTTTACTGACCACCAGATATTTGACAGGTATCACAAGTATAACCTGAAGAGTGACCGCGCCCGCAACGGCAAGGTGGCACTCACGCTGAAGGAACTCAGCCAGTTCCAGATAGGTGACTATGTGGTGCACATTGACCATGGCGTGGGCAAGTTTGGCGGACTGGTACGCATTCCGCAGGGCAATTCGTTCCAGGAGGTCATAAAGCTCATCTACAAGAATGACGATGTTGTATTCGTATCAATCCACAACCTTCACAAAGTATCGAAATACAAGGGTAAGGATGGCGAAGAACCGCATATAAACAAGCTTGGTACGGGTGCATGGGAGAACCTGAAGGAGCGTACCAAGGGCAAGATCAAGGATATTGCACGTGACCTTATCAAGCTCTATTCGCAGAGGCTTGAAGAGAAGGGATTTGCATTCAGTCCCGATTCATACCTTCAGAGCGAGCTCGAGGCAAGCTTCCTCTATGAAGATACTCCGGACCAGCAGAAGGCTACCATTGACGTGAAGTCCGATATGGAGAGCAGCCGTCCCATGGACCGCCTGGTTTGCGGTGACGTGGGATTCGGAAAGACCGAGGTGGCCATACGCGCGGCATTCAAGGCCGTGGCCGACAACAAGCAGGTAGCGGTACTGGTGCCTACCACCATTCTGGCGTTCCAGCACTATCAGACATTCTGCGGCCGCCTGAAGGATTTCCCGTGCCGCATAGAGTACCTGTCAAGGGCGCGCACTGCCGCACAGGTGACAGCCATACTGAAAGACCTGGCCGATGGCAGGATAGACATTGTCATAGGTACCCACAAGCTTATAGGAAAGAACGTCAAGTTCAAGGACCTGGGCCTGCTCATAATTGACGAGGAGCAGAAGTTCGGCGTTTCGGTGAAGGAGAAACTCAAGCAGATAAAGGTGAATGTCGATACCCTTACCATGACGGCAACGCCTATCCCCAGAACCCTGCAGTTCTCACTGATGGGTGCCAGGGACATGTCAATCATACAGACTCCGCCGCCTAACCGCTATCCGGTCCAGACCGAACTGCACGCCTTCAGCGCAGACATCATACGCGAAGCCGTCAACTTCGAGATGAGCCGCAACGGCCAGGTGTTCCTCATAAGCAACCGCATATCATCACTCTATGACCTGGCCGAGACGGTCCAGCGCGAGGTCAAGGATGCCCGCGTCTGCATAGGACACGGCCAGATGAACCCCGATGAACTGGAAAAGGTACTGACCGGATTCATGAACTATGACTATGACGTACTTGTTGCAACGTCAATCATAGAGAACGGCATTGATATTCCAAACGCCAATACAATCATAATAAACCAGGCACAGAATTTCGGACTGAGCGACCTGCACCAGATGCGCGGACGCGTGGGCCGTGGCAACCGCAAGGCATTCTGCTACCTGCTGGCACCTCCGCTGTCGGTACTTGCCGATGATTCGCGCCGCAGGCTGCAGGCCATTGAGAGTTTCAGCGACCTGGGAAGCGGCATACAGCTGGCCCTGCAGGACCTTGACATACGCGGAGCCGGAAACCTGCTTGGAGCCGAACAGAGCGGATTCATAGCCGACCTTGGTTATGAAACCTACCAGAAAATTCTGAAGGAGGCCGTACGTGAACTCAAGAATGACGAATTCAAGGATCTGTTCAAGGTTCAGGAGAAGGTACAGGAGGGCAAGTCCGATGCAAGCATGTATGTTGATGACTGCACCGTTGAGAGCGACATCCAGATGTACTTCCCTGATGAGTTCGTTCCAAATGGCAGCGAGCGCATTCTGCTGTACCGTGAACTGGACAGCATGGAGCGTGAAGAAGACATAAAGCGATTCCGCGACCGCCTGAATGACCGGTTCGGTACAATACCTGCTCCGGCCGAGGAACTGATACGCCTGGTAACCCTGAGGCGCCTGGGCAAGGAGTACGGAGTTGAAAAGATATTCCTGAAGGGTGGGCGCATGAGCCTGTTCTTTACGCAGGATCCTGACAGCAACTACTATTCATGCGATGCATTCGGAAAGATTCTGGCCTATGCGGCTGACAACCCTATGACATGCCGCCTGCGTGATGACGGCAGCAAGCGCAGCCTGCTCATTACCGGCATTGCTGATGTCAGCAGCGGAATTGCAGTGTTTGAGGCAATATCGAAGTTCTGACAGGATTCCCGTATTCCCTACGGTTTTGCTAATGCTTGGATTATTCCGGCAGGTACCTGGCAAATCCATCGGTGTATGCAACGTCAATCTGGCCGTCTTCACCCTGGAAAATGAAATAGGCCTCAATTCCGTCAAGTGATGAACAGACCTGCAGGGAACGCTCAAGCCCCATGACCATCATTGATGTTGCAAGGGCATCGGCGGTAGCGCAGTTGTCAGCCAGGACTGTTGCTGACAGCAGCGAGTGCTGGACCGGCCTGCAGCTTTTAGGGTCAATCGTGTGGGCATACCGGCGTCCGTTCTCGTAGTAGAAATTGCGGTAGTTGCCCGATGTGGCCATGGCGATTTCGGACAGTTCAAGTATGGTCTGCAGTTCGTTTCCGCTTGATTCATCTTCAACGGGCTTGCTAACCCCGATGTGCCACATGTGTCCCTTCGGATTCTTGCCCGAAACAACGACTTCGCCACCTATTTCTACCATGAAGTCACTGATGCCATGGCTGCGCAGCATATCGGCAACCACGTCACATCCATAACCCTTGGCAATGGCACTGCAGTCAAGCATGACTCCATCCTTGTCCTTGGTTATGAAACCGTTGTCCTCATGGAAAAGCTTGTAACTGACAATCTCCCTCAGGCTGTCCAGGATGGTGGTGTCGGCCAGAATCTCTTCCTTGTGCTTGAATCCGAATCCCCACGCATTGACTGCGGGCGCAACGGTTATGTCAAATGCGCCGTCGGTCCACTGTGAAACCTGCTGTGCCAATCGGACTACATACAGGAACATTTCATCGGAAACCTGCATGGAACTGCTTGCGTTGACCGCGGCAATGGTTGACTTGGGGTTGAACATGGAGAGCGATGAATCAACCTTGGCCAGACTGCTCTCGATTTCGGCCTGCAAATCCTGGTTGTAGTTGTATGTGATATGGTAGAATGTTCCGAATACGGCCCCCTCGGATGTGCGGTATACAGGCTTGTTGCCCGAAAGAATCAGTATGGTGCCTATTATGAGGGAAGCCAGGAAAGGGTAGTGCCACTTTTTCATGACGGTAACTGCTTAAAAGAAGAGGTGTTCAACAAGAATCTTCAGTCCTATGCCTATGAGTATGATTCCGGCCACGATTTCCACCGGAAAACTGAACTTTTTGCCTGCATATACTCCGATGAAGAAACCGGCCACCGAGAAGAGGAGTGAACCTATGCCTATGATGACGACCGGCAGCAGTATTGAACCGAATGTGTCCATGCCGGTACAGCCAAACGATAGTCCGACAGCCAGCGCATCAATGCTGGTGGCAATGGCCATGGTAACCGTGGTCCCCAGCCTGGTCGGGTCAAAGTCCTTCTCTTCTTCATCGTCTTTTAGTCCCTCAATTATCATTCTGATGCCCAGGAATCCCAGCAGGCCGAATGCAATCCAATGGTCCAGACGGGTTATGTACTCGCTGAAATGGAATATGCAGAACCATCCGATTACGGGCATGAGTGCCTGGAACAGGCCGAACATGAACGATGTGACTGACACGGTCCTGAAGTCAATCCTGCGCTGAATGAGTCCGCAGGTGATTGACACCGTAAAGCAGTCCATGGCCAGTGCTATGGAGAGAAGTATTATTTCGCAAATGTTCATAAGGTACTTGTCAGGGTCAGATTTCCTTTGAGATCTTGTAGTCGTTCCTGTTCATGGAGCTGCGGCTTACAAGCTCTGCCACGAAACCGGTCAGGAACATGAGGGTTCCCAGAATCATTCCTGTAAGTGCAATGTAGAAATAAGGGTTGTCGGTGACAAGTCTGGCCGGTATGCCGCGTGAGAGGGCAATGAGCTTGCAGGCGCCTACTACAATTACGGCAATGAGGCTGATTATGAACATGAGTGAGCCGCACAGTCCGAAGAAATGCATGGGCTGCTTGCCGAACTTGTTCAGGAACCACAGTGACATAAGGTCAAGGTAACCGTTTACGAAACGGTCCAGGCCGAACTTGGTAACGCCGTACTTGCGTGCCTGATGGTGAACAACCTTCTCACCAATCTTGCCGAAACCGGCATTCTTGGCCAGGAATGGTATGTAGCGGTGCATCTCGCCATAGACCTCAATGTTCTTGACGACTTCTGAACGGTAGGCCTTGAGTCCGCAGTTCATGTCATGCAGCTTTATGCCGGTAACCTTGCGGGCTGTCCAGTTGTATATCTTTGAAGGAATGTTCTTGCTGAACTTTCCGTCGAAACGCTTTTTCTTCCAGCCCGAAACCAGGTCATAACCCTCTTCACGGATCATGCGGATCATCTCAGGAACCTCTTCAGGACTGTCCTGAAGGTCAGCATCCATGGTTACGACAATATCGCCCTGAGCAGCCTTGAAACCGCAGTAGAGAGCCGGCGACTTGCCGTAGTTGCGGCGGAACCTGATACCCTTTACAATGTCAGGGTTCTGCTCTTTCAGTCCTTCAATGACTTTCCATGAATCATCGGTGCTGCCATCATCTACAAAAAGGACTTCATAGCTGTAGCCTTCAGATGTCATGACTCTCTTAATCCATGAGAAAAGTTCAGGAATTGATTCAGCTTCGTTGAGAAGTGGGACAATGATTGTAAGATCCATAGTTTACTTGTTATTGTTCATGAGTGTCCTGATGCTTCCTTTTGCGGTCAGCGCTCCAATCAGAATGGACAGCAGGTTGCCCCAGAACAGGGTTGTTTCAAATATCTGGCGGGCCAAAGAACCCGGCGTGATGTACTTCAGTGATTCAATCATGCGTCCTGCCATGTCAATTTCATCGGCCTTCATTCCGGCTTCGGCATATGCGGGACGCAGTGTCTCGAATGATTCGACAAGGGTTGATGCAAGCAGTCCGTGGTCCAGGTAGCGCATGTAGGCATATACGGCCAGGGCTCCGATGACTGACTTGAAAAGGGTGGTCAGCAGTGCCAGCATCCAGGACATGGAGAAGGGGAAAAACTCGGGACAGTTGCGGTCACGGAATATCTTCTGGACGTAATATGCCGCTACCGGAGTGCATAGCATGAGTGCCAGCGCAGGCAGGCTGAGCAGGCGCACGCGTATGGCAAGCGCGGTCATGGCATATGAGAGTATTGTGTATGCTCCCATGATGAGGCCGTTCTTCATTGCTGCCTGTGATATGCTTATTCTTACTGGGTTTTCCATCGGTTCCGGTTTGTATCAGACTGCGAAGATAAACAATTTATTCAAACGTATAGCTGGTAATGAAAATTGATTCTGAAGTTGATGAGCTTCCAAGTATTCCAAGTCCGCCACTGACATTTGAGAGAACCATGACGGGATCGCTGAATATGCTCCATCCGGAATCTTCATACTGCTGGGCTGACAGCAGGTATTGGTATGTCTCTTCAGACAATGTCTCAAGCACGAATCGGCACTGGTAGTCAATGGTCTTGTCGGCGTCGCGGGACCACAGGTACTCTTCCGGTTCTTCAACTCCCTCAAGGTATCCGTAGAACGGTTCCTCGTTTGGCCGGTCAAGTGCTATCTCAAAGGTGAGCATGCCGTCAGCCGGGAGTTTCTCATCGGAAAAAGTGTAGGTTGGCGTGCTGTAGTAGAATGAATACTCATCTTCGCCGTCCAGGATTGATTCCTGATTAATAAGTCCAAGGGTCATCTTGGTGGACTGTGTCAGGCCGAACCGGCTGCTCTCAACAGAGATTATGCTCTTGTCGTTTTTTGACTTTATGCTGCGCTCTGGGTAAAGACTGAGCCTGTAGTAGTGACGGCCGGCCGTTTCCGGCTTGATGCATACCGATACTGACCATACGGAATCGGCCCATGTCCAGCTCCAGTTGTTGTTCTTGTTGAAGGCTTTCCGGGATTCCTTCTCCTTGCTTATTGTGCTTGGCATGGGTATGACCTGGGTTGCAGTTGCGTTTCCGAATTGCGGGTGGCTGGCCCTGACTGTTATGGTATCGCCGGGCATTACTGTGCGGTTGTCACTGTAACACTCCTCATCGCTGTCATATGACGGCTTTTGGGTAACGGAATTGATGGTTACGCTTACGTCGGCATCGGACAGCTTGTTTGAATCGTATGAAGTGTCAAGGAAAAAGCGGGAACGGCTTACGTATACGTCAAGCGGTTCACCGGTCCGGGCCATGCAGTTGATTACTATCATGGGTTCGCTGTCATTTCCGTTGTAGGGAATGTCCTTTACGCACGCACATGCCAGCATGACTGCACATGCAACTGCCATATATCTTATTGTCCTGTTCATGATGTCAGAATGATATTGAGTAGCTGATTGTAGGAATGATAGGGAAGATTGTTACCTGCCTCAGGGCCTTGTAGGTCTGTTGTGTGGTGCTGTTGTACTCTTCGTATATGAAGACCAGGTATGGATTCCTGTTGTTGTAGGCATTGAATATGCTCAGGTTGAAAACACGTTCGGCTCCTTCGCGGAAATTCAGTTCCTTGTGCCAGTTGAAGCTCAGGTCCAGGCGGTGGTACGGGTTCATGCGGAAGTTGTTGCGCTCTTCGAAATAGCCTATCTCGCCATACACGCTTGACATGTTGTCGGAATTATAGTACTGTGTGTACAGGCTTCCGCAGTTGCCGGTGGCGTACATCCATGTGGCCGACATGTCGAAACGGTCAGAGAACTTGTAGTTGCCGGTAATGCTGAAATCGTGGCGGCGGTCATATTTTGCATTGAACGGGCGGCCGCCGTTCAGTACCATGCCCTCACGGTCAAACTGCCTGCGGGAACGGCTCCATGTGTATGATACCCATCCGTTCAGTCGGCCTATAGAACGCTGGGCCAGGAACTCGGCGCCGTAGCTCCATCCGCGTCCCATGGCAACCTTGTCCTGCCAGTCGGTGTCGCTTGTCATGAATGAGGCTCCCTCCTTGTATTCCAGCAGGTTGTTCATGCGCTTGTAGTATGCCTCGACCGAGAAGTCGGCCAGGTCTTCAATGTTGTAGAACAGGCCTCCGGCAATCTGGTGCGAGTTTTCGGGCCTGATGTTGTTGGTAACCGGAACCCACAGGTCGGTAGGAAGGCTTATGCTGTTGTTTGAGAGCAGGTGAACATACTGGGTCATGTATGCGTATCCGGCCTTGACGGAGAGATTGTCGGACAGCAGCATGCGTCCGCTCAGCCTTGGTTCAAGCGAATAGTAGCTGTGGCCGTTCACGCTGAAAAGCGAACTGCTCAGTCCCAGATTAACCTTCAGAAGGTCAGTGACTGACATGTTGTCTTCAGCATATACCTGCCATTCCATTGCCCTGATGGGCTTCTGGGCCAGTTCGGTCGTATTGTTTATGGTGGTATCGGCATTCTGCGTGTAACTGGTGTAGCTGGCTACATCGGGCCTGAAGGTGTGGTGGGTCAGGTAGCTGCCGAACCTGATTTCATGATCAGGGGTGGGGTTGTAGTGGAAGTCGGCCCTCATGGTCTTGTCAAAGATTCCGGAATGCATGTTGATTGATTCCTTGGTCTTTTCCTGTTCCTGCCTGTATTCGGTCTGCAAGCCCATGTCCATGTTGTGCCTGTACTGGGTGTAGCTGGCAGTCAGGTCCATGAAGAGCTTGGGATTTATGACGTGGTTCCAGCGCAGCGCACTCACCACGTTTCCCCACTTCCATCCAAGTTTCACGAATTCGTTTCCTTCGCTGGTGCTTTTGTACTTGTACCTGAAGTAGACATCGTCATCACCGCTGTACCAGCTGAAATAGAGACGGTCGTTGTCACTGAACTTATGGTTGATCTTGGCATTCAGGTCATAGAAATAGTATCCGGCCATATACTTTTCGGTCTCCCGTCCAATCAGGCTGGCACCCAGCAGGGCTGAATTGAGCAGAAGGTCGGAATAGGTCCTGCGGGCCGATATGTTGAATGATGTCTTGCCCTTGTTGATTGGACCTTCCAGGTTCAGTTTCGATGATACGAATCCGATGGAGAAATTGCCGTGATAGTCATTCATGTCACCGTCCTTCATTCGTATGTCAACTACTGATGAGAGCCTTCCGCAGTAGTGGGCCGGGAAACTGCCCTTGTAGAGGGTGACATTCTTTATGGCATCGGGGTTGAAGGTTGAAAACATGCCCATCAGGTGGTTCACGTTGTAGACCGGGACACCGTCAAGCAGAAGCAGGTTCTCATCGGGGTTGCCGCCGCGCACCAGCAGTCCGGCGCTTCCTTCCGAGCCGCTCTGCACGCCCGGAAGCAGCTGCAGGGCCTTCAGTACGTCGGTTTCGCCAAACATGGCGGGAACTGCCTTGATCTGTTCTACCGGCAGGTCGATGGCGCTCATCTGAGACCCCTGCACGCCCAGTTCCAGGCGGTTGCCGTTAATGGTCACTTCGGAGAGTTCCGTTATTTCTGAAAGGCTCAGGTTCAGCAGCGTATCGGACTCCAGGCGGAATTCGTTGGAAAACTGCCTGTAACCTACGTATCCTATGCTCAGGCTGACATTGCCGTGGGGCAGTGTGAGTGAATAGAATCCGTATTCATTGGTGATAGAACCTTTTCCGCTGTTCTTGTCAAGAATGGTTGCGCCAATGAGGGTTTCCTGGCTTTTTGAGTCGGTGATGTAACCGCGGATGGTGTAGTTTTGTGCCGTGGTCCATGCAGTTGAAAGCATGAGCAATGCAATCAGTTTCAGTCTCTTCATTTTGTTTATCTTAAGCTTCATGGCGGATTTTTAACGCGACTGCAAAGTTAGCGATTATTCTTTTTGGGCCGAAGAGTGGAATTTGGAAAAAATGTCATATCTTTGCGGCGTCATACGGGTAAGTCCTGTACGGCCAGCTCCCTTCGAATCCTCCAGGGCTTGACCGCAGCAAAGGTAAGTCGGTTGTAGCGGCGCGATACAGATAGCTTACCCACCCATACGCGAAAGGTCGTCTTCATTGACGGCCTTTTGTCGTTTTTGCAATATCAATTGCGTCCGGTATTTCTCATTTATCCTTTTTTGTATACCTTTACCGACAGGAAAAACCAAAACCAAATATAATATGGACCTTATAGAGAGATTTCTGGGATACACCGCTGTCGATACTCAGTCAAGTGAAGAATCGGCAACTGTTCCCAGCACTGCAAAACAGATGAATCTGGCAAAGATTCTGAGAGATGAACTTGAGGGCATGGGACTTGAAGATGTCATTATGGACGAAATGGGATATGTTTATGCCACACTGCCCGCCAATACCGACAAGAAGGTTCCGACAATCGGTTTCATTTCACATATGGACACCAGTCCTTCCATGAGCGGCAAGGATGTAAAGCCAAGGATAGTCGGAAATTATGACGGCGGTGACATTGTGCTGAACAAGGAACTTGACATTGTCCTTTCACCGTCACTCTTTCCTGAACTGCTTGCCCACAAGGGCGAAGACCTGATAGTTACAGACGGAACGACCCTTCTGGGGGCCGATGACAAGGCCGGCATTGCCGAAATAATCACGGCAGTGGAATACCTGCAGAACCATCCGGAAATCAAGCACGGAAAGGTTCGCGTGGGCTTTAATCCCGATGAGGAGATTGGAATGGGTGCTGCACACTTTGACGTGCCTCTGTTCGGCTGCGAGTTCGGCTATACCGTTGACGGAGGTGAAGTGGGTGAGATGGAGTATGAGAACTTCAACGCCGCAAAGGCTGTTTACAAGATTCAGGGACTTGAGGTACATCCGGGCTACGCCAAGGACAAGATGGTCAATGCATCGCTGCTGGCCGCCGAACTCATACAGATGTTTCCGTCAGACCAGACTCCGGGTACTACCTGCGGATACGAAGGTTTCTACCACCTGGTTGCCCTGTCAGGCGAAGTTGACCATGCCGGTGCCACATTCATAATACGTGACCATGACCGCAGCAAGTTTGAGCAGCGCAAGGCATTTGCCCAGTCAGTAGCTGACAGAATGAATGAAAAGTACGGCCAGGGTACCGTAAGCGTTGAGGTATCGGACCAGTATTACAACATGAAGGAGCAGATTGACAAGGTTCCGTTCGTTGTAGACATTGCATGTGAGGCTATGGAACAGGCTGGAGTAAGTCCGGTGAAGGTGCCAATACGTGGCGGTACCGACGGCGCACAACTCTCATTCAAGGGACTTCCATGTCCTAACCTGTTTGCTGGCGGCATGAATTTCCACGGACGCTATGAGTGGGTTCCAGTCCAGAGCATGGAAAAGGCCATGATGACTGTAGTACGCATAATTGAGATTGTAGGCAAGCGCGACTGGTAATACGTACACCTATATAAGAAATGTGCGCTGGTGAAAGGCTTGGCCTTCATCAGCGCACACTGTTTTTTTTGGGGCCGGATATATTACTCGGCTGCTTCTTCAGCAGTATCGGCTGCCTGCTCAGGCATCTGAGGTGCGGAGAAATCATTCTCGCCGCCCTGTACGAGTATGTTGTACCAGCTGATAATCTTCTTGATGTGGCTTGGATATACGCGCTCGTGATCGAAATCAGGAACAATGCCCTCAAGGAAAGATATGAGTTCGCCGTTTGAAGCCTTCCTGTAGTCAAGCTCAACGGTCTTCTTGCCAATCTTGTCTTCAATTGCCTGGAACACCTCGCGAAGAGGCATCTCCCTGTCTTCTGTGAAAATAGAAATGTCACCCAGTGATACCACCTTGTCAGTACCCTGAACCGGCAGTCTCTTCCTGGTTTCATCAATGTTCTCAACAATCAGGGCGCCGCGTCCGCTTGTCAGGAGCTTGAAAAGACCCTGCTTGCCTGATATGGTCAGAATTTCATTCAACATAATGTTGCGGTTTATTGGTTAATATTTTGCTTTATTTCAAATTGTCGAGTATGCTGTCAAGCTGGCTGTCAATATTGGCCACGTTGTCATTGACAATCACGAAGTCGGCCATAGAGCACTTTTCTGCCTGGTCCATCTGCTGGCCAATGCGCTGGATTACCTTCTCCCTGGTGGTGCCGTCGCGCTCTATGCAACGTTTTATGCGAACCTCCATGGGGGCATCGACCACTATGGTGCAGCCGGTTTCGGTATTGAAGCCCGATTCAAAGAGAATGGCCGATTCAATTGCGCACAGGCTGGTCTGCTGTTCCTGGGCCCAGCGGCGGAAATCGCGCCTGACTGCAGGGTGGACTATTGAATCAATCTGCTTTGCATTGCCGCTGCTGGCAAACAGGAAGGCTGCAACCCTGGCCCGGTCCAGGTCTCCGTTGACGTAGGCCCCGGGAACCAGTGCCGAAATGCCGTCAATTATTGACTGGTCCTGCACCATCAGCCTGCGGGCCTGCGAATCAGTGTCATAGACGGGAATGCCGCGCTGCTCCATCTTGCGGGCAACGTAGCTCTTGCCGCATCCTATGCCTCCGGTTATGCCAATGACTTTCATGACAGAGACCGCTTGTTACTTGGCCTCTTCCTTCTTCTTGCCGAACAATGACTTCTTCTCACCTGCAGGCTTTACAGGTTCTGGAGTTGGAACAGGGTTGATGTAACGCTTGTCAACTCGGATTCTCATATCCTTTCCAACCTCAAGTATTGCAGAAATCTCATCAACAGTGACAATCTTGCCGAATACGCCTGAGGCTGTTACAACCTCCTGGCCTGGCTGCAGTGAGTTGCGGAACTTGTCGCCCTCCTTGTCCTTGCGAGGACGGAAAAGCAGCATCAGCATGAGGAACATGGCAAGAAGCAGGAACATGCCGCTTCCACCGCCTGCGCCGTTGGCTGACTTTGATGAACCGGCACCCGGTTCTGACAGGTTTACATCGGATGACTGGATGAAATTCACGGTGTTGTTTGTTTCAACTACCTGGGCTGTAAGCTGGTAAGGGTTGAGCAAAAGCATTGTAGACATATTGTTTGTAATTTTAAGTTAGACAAAAGTAATCAAATTTCCTTGTTCAGGCGTCCGTCGCTGCGGAGCTGCTTTACAATTGTATCAAGCATGCCGTTCACGAAACTGCCGCTTGAAGGAGTACTCAGGCTCTTGGCCATTTCGACATACTCGTTGATTGAGACCTTGACTGGTATATTGTCGAAGCTGAGTATTTCGGCCAGGGCTACCTGTATGATAATGACATCAATGAATGCAAGCCTTTCCGGATCCCACCTGCGGCAGTTCTGGGCTACCATCTCTTTCCTGAGCTCTTCGGTGGCAATGGCCTTCTTGAGCAGGTTCATGGCAAAGGTGCGGTCCTCGGGGTCACGGAACTGTGACTGAAGCTGCTGTGATGCGCCGTTCTCCTGCCTGAATGACTTGAAGGTCTTCAGTACGAAGGAATCAATCAGCATCTTGTCGCCATTCCAGTAGATGTTCTGTTCCTCCAGCAGCTCGTCCAGAGTGTCATTGTTCTCAATGAACTGCTTGTACAGCTTGCGCACGAGTTCCTTTTCTCTGTCATATCCGAATGATTCCTCCTGCATGTACTCTTCGAGAAGGTCGCTGTCAAGTACCTGCTGGTACAGGTCCTTTATGAAGCCCGATGATTCAAGCCATGACAGGTCGTTCTTTTCGGCAAATGCCGCGAGGGTTTCATTGGACTCCAGCTGATTCAGGAACGTACTCTCAGCGATTGAAGTTTCTTTTCTTGAGATGTGCTCAAGAAGCATTCTTTGCTGGCGTGCAACTGACCTGCGTGCTGTTCTGAGAAGTAAAACCGGAATATTAAGGAGAGTTTGGTAAAGGTCATACGCGCTGTCAAGGCTCAGGGCCAATTCAAGTTCAGCTGCGTTTTTTTTCTGGCCTTCATTCAGGTAATGCGAGAAGACTACCTGAACTGTTTTCAGTCTGATGAGAACTCTGTTAATCATATTCAAGAACTAATTCGGGCACAAAATTACATAATAATAATGAATAACCAATAAGAACCTGCGCGATTGTTGGAGCCCAAATACTTGGTGATTCCGATTATTATGCGTATTTTTGCGCCGCTTTTACAGGAGAACGGCTGGAAAACCGGCCATTCTGTGTGATGGTGAATTGATTATTAACAATTTAGAGTAACACAAAACAATGAAATCAATCAACGTAAAGGGCACAGCCCGCAACGAGTTCGGCAAGAAGGCTGCCAAGGATCTGAGAGCTCAGAACCTGATTCCATGTAACCTCTACGGCGTAGAGAAGGGCGAAAACGGTCTTCCAGTAGCAAAACCATTCTCAGTAACCAACGAAGAGGTTCGTAACCTGGTTTATTCACCAGACATCTTCTCAGTTAACCTGACAATCGACGGCCAGGAGGTTAAGGCTGTCATGAGAGAAATCCAGTTCCACCCTGTAAAGGACAACATCCTGCACATTGACTTCTATCAGATTACCGAGGACAAGCCAATCGTTATGGCTGTTCCTGTTAAGCTGACAGGTCTTGCTGAAGGTGTAAAGGCCGGTGGCAAGCTTGAGCAGATCCTGCGCCGCGTTAAGGTTAAGGCTCTCTACACAGCTATCCCAGAGAAGATTGAAATTGACGTAACTCCACTTGGCATTGGCAACTCATTCAAGGTTGGCGATATCCAGATTGAGGGTCTCCAGTGCGTAAGCCCGAAGGAAGCAGTTGTCTGCACAGTTGCTGCTACCCGTGGTTCAGCCAAGAAGTCTGAATGAAATATCTGATTGTAGGTCTGGGCAACCCCGGTGACGAATACGAGGGAACCCGCCACAACATAGGATTTATGGTATTGGATGCCCTCGCAAAGGCATCCAATATTTCTTTCCAGGACAAGCGTTACGGTTTTGTGGCCAGCATGAGGGTCAAGAACCAGGAACTGCTTCTCCTGAAGCCCACCACTTACATGAACCTGAGCGGCAATGCTGTCAGGTACTGGATGAACCAGGAAAAGATTGAAGCAGACCATCTTCTGGTTATTTCCGATGACCTGAGTCTTCCTCTGGGAAAAATCAGGCTGCGTGGCCAGGGCAGCGGCGGAAGCCACAACGGCATGAACAACATTATCCAGACTATATCAACGCAGAACTTTGCAAGGCTCAGGTTCGGAATAGGCAATGACTTCCCAATGGGCGCCCAGATAAAGTTCGTGCTTGACCCGTTTCCTGCCGAAGAGAGAAAAATCATTGACGAGGCCATACCGACAGCAGTAGAGTGCATAAAGAGTTTCTGCCTGGCTGGCTTGAGCATCACCATGAACCAGTTCAACAAGAAGTGACGTATGGAAGCACGCATTGACAAGTGGCTATGGGCGGTCAGGATATTCAAAACCCGCACAATTGCATCGGAAGCCTGCAAGAAGGGACGCATTTCAATCAACGGCGCGGTGGTAAAGCCATCGAAAACCGTTCATGAGGGCGATACCGTACAGGTGAAGAAAGCGCCTGTAACCTATACTTTCAGGGTGCTCCAGGCAATTGAAAACCGCGTAGGTGCCAAGCTGGTGCCCGAAAAGATGGAGAATATAACTCCGAAGGACCAGTACGACCTGCTTGAAATGAACAGGATAGGCGGATTCGTGCAGCGTGCTGCCGGATTGGGCCGACCCACAAAGAAAGACCGCCGCGACATGATAGACTTCATATCAAACGGCGGTGATGATGATTTCGACGAATTCGATTTCGACGAGTAGGGGGGTGGCTACCCTTGCTCAAGTGCCAGGCTAATGCGCTGACGCTCAATATCAACGTCAAGGACTTTGACCAGGACCTGCTGTTGCAGGGATACAACCTGGGCGGGGTCCTTGATGAATTTTCCAGGGGCAAGCTGCGATATGTGGATCAGTCCCTTCACATGCACGCCTATATCGACGAATGCTCCGAAGTTGGTTACATTGCTGACAATGCCTGGAAGCACCATGCCAGGCTTTACATCAGCGATTTCATGTACTTCATTTGAGAAACTGAATTTCCTGAGCGGGCCTCGCGGGTCCAGTCCCGGTTTTTCCAGTTCGGCCATGATGTCGGTAAGGGTAGGTATTCCCACCTTGTCAGTGACATATTTCTCTATCCTGATCTTTGACCGGAGTTCTGCTGACTGCATCAGTTCTGCCACGGTGCAGTTAAGGTCTTTGGCCATGGCCTCAACGATGCCGTAGCTTTCCGGGTGCACCGCGGAATTGTCAAGTGGCTGGTTGCCGCCTCTTATGCGCAGGAATCCTGCGGCCTGTTCAAATGCCTTGGCACCCAGGCGCGGCACTTTCATGAGTTCTTTGCGGTTCCTGAACGGACCGTTCTCATTCCTGTAATCCACAATGTTCTGGGCCAGCTGCGGCCCCAGTCCGCTTATATATGTAAGAAGGTGTGTGCTGGCTGTGTTCACGTTTACGCCAACCCTGTTCACACAGCTGACAACCGTCTGGTCCAGGGAGTGCTTGAGTTCGCTCTGGCTGACATCTTTCTGGTACTGGCCCACTCCGATTGATGAAGGGTCAATCTTGACAAGTTCAGCAAGCGGGTCCATCAGTCGGCGTCCAATAGACACTGCACCGCGCACGGTAACATCATAGTCTGGGAATTCGTCACGGGCAATCTTTGACGCCGAATAGACCGATGCACCGTCTTCATTGACTGAATAGACCTGGACGCTGGTGGGAATGTGCAGATGGCTGACAAATTCCATGGTTTCACGTCCTGCCGTGCCGTTGCCTATGGCAATGGCCTCAATGTGGTACTGCTCAACCAGTGTCTCAATCTTGGCTGCAGCCTGACGTGCCTGGTTATGGGGTGGGTGGGGGAATATCGCTTCATTGTGGAGAAGCGCGCCTTCGGGACTGAGGCATACAACCTTGCATCCGGTCCTGAACCCAGGGTCAATTCCCATTACGGCTTTCTGGCCAAGGGGTGATGCCATGAGCAGCTGTTCCAGGTTGCGCACGAATATGCGGATTGCCTCAGTATCGGCCTTCTCCTTGGACAGGGCTGCGAATTCGTTCTCTACCGATGGCTGGATAAGGCGGAAATATGAATCCTGGACAGCGTCATTAACATAGTCGGCGGCTTCTGACTTACCGCGCACGTATTTGCGTGAGAGTGACTGTGCAGCCCTGTCGTCATCAATGTCGATTGATACTTTCAGGAATCCTTCGCTTTCGCCGCGCCGCATGGCCAGTAGGCGGTGCGATGCACAGCGCGACAGGGGTTCGCTGAAATTGAACCAGTCGCGGTATTTCTGGGCATCGGACTCCTTGCTCTTGACGACCTTGCTGCTGATACGGGCTTCGCGGCGGAAACTTGTGCGCACCAGATTGCGGGCGCTCTCATCCATTGAGACGCGTTCGGCTATGATATCCATGGCACCGTCAAGTGCATCTTCTTCAGTTTCAACGCCTTTGTCACGGCTCAGGTATTTTTTCGCCTCTTTTGAGACTGATGCATACGGATTCTGGCTGGTCAGGAAGTCTGCCAGTGGCTCCAGACCCTTTTCACGGGCTGCATCGGCCCTGGTCTTTCTGTGAGGCTTGTAGGGGGCGTATATGTCTTCAAGGACTGTGGCATCCCAACAGTGCTCTATCCTTGATGATAGTTCAGGGGTGAGCTTGCCCTGGCCATCTATGGTTGATATGATGGTGTCCTTACGCTTGGAGATTGCGTCCAGGCGCATGGCGGCATCACTGACGGCGGCTACCTGCACTTCGTCCATGCCTCCGGTTGATTCCTTGCGGTAACGGCTTATGAACGGGATGGTGGCACCGCTTTCAAGCAGTTTCAGCGTGTTTTCAACCTGGCTCTGACGGAGTCCTGTTTCCTTTATTATGATTGATACATATTCCTGATTCATGACGGTATGGATTACTTATTAACAATCCGCTTTGCAAATGTAATCAAAGATACTGTTTATTTGGAATATTTGCTATATTTGCCAAAAAGGAGATGTGCTCTCAGATGTATACCATGAAAGACCTCCTTATAACAAAAAACAAAACAAACATATGGCAAAAAAAGAAGTTGCAGAGAGTGAAAAGAACTCTCAGAATGTAGCTGTCAGCGAGAAGCTCAAGGCTCTCATGGCTGCTACCGAGAAGATTGAGAAGAGCTTCGGAAAGGGCTCTATCATGAAGTTGGGTGATGACAGCATTGAAGCTGTCGATGTAATTCCTACAGGTTCAATCGGCCTTAACGCCGCTCTTGGCGTGGGTGGCTATCCACGTGGCCGAATAATTGAGATCTATGGCCCGGAGTCTTCCGGTAAGACAACCCTGGCTATCCATGCCATCGCTGAGGCCCAGAAGGCTGGTGGAATTGCTGCTTTCATTGATGCTGAGCATGCATTTGACCGTTTCTATGCTGCAAAGCTTGGCGTTGACATTGACAACCTGTGGATTTCACAGCCGGACAACGGTGAGCAGGCTCTTGAGATTGCTGACCAGCTGATCCGTTCAAGCGCAATTGACATTATCATCATTGACTCAGTTGCAGCCCTGACCCCGAAGGCGGAAATCGAAGGCGACATGGGTGACAACAAGGTAGGCCTGCAGGCCCGTCTTATGTCACAGGCACTGAGAAAACTCACTTCAACCATCAACAAGACCAACACCACCTGTATTTTCATTAACCAGCTGCGTGAAAAGATTGGCGTAATGTTCGGCAATCCTGAGACCACAACCGGTGGCAACGCCCTGAAGTTCTATTCTTCAGTGCGCCTGGATATCCGCCGCGTAACCCAGCTGAAGGACGGCGACAGCGTGATTGGCAACCAGGTACGCGTAAAGGTTGTCAAGAACAAGGTGGCACCTCCGTTCCGCAAGACCGAGTTCGATATCATGTTCGGCGAGGGTATTTCACGCAATGGTGAAATTGTTGACCTGGGCGTTGAGTACGGCATTATCAAGAAGAGCGGTTCATGGTTCAGCTATGACGGAGCACGCCTGGCACAGGGCCGCGATGCTACCAAGCAGCTCATGTCAGACAATCCTGAACTGGCCGAGGAACTCGAGAAGAAGATCATGGATGCCATTCTCGGTACATCCATCGACCCGGAACCCGAGGATATGGAACAGCAGGAGGATTGATAATAGGATCCCAGACAGTATCAAGGGCGTCTCTTCAGGGAGGCGCCCTTGTCTGTACCGGAATGGTGATGTTTTTTTTGCAAATAAAATACTGGTAACACTGCTGCTTCTGTCCCTTCCGTTATGGAAGAAATTGTCCAACGGCGATTCCAGTATGGAGTCCGATGCCCATACCCGTGTGATGTCAATGCGTGAGATTGTTTCAACTCCGGGCGTGAATCCGGAAACTGGCGCAGGACTAATTGTGTTTTATTTCCTTGGCATTGCCAAGTTCAGGATTTGATTCCTGCTTTTTTAAAGGGATGACAGGCGTGGCAGAATTGTCACGCTTTTCTTTTGTATTGCATGACAAAAAGGCAGAGCAGATGGTGCGCTGGCATTTAATTGTGGCACGGCAGTCAGTTTTGGCCCATGGCATGGCTTTTGTGTCTATAGTAGTGTCGGTGCGAGCGTGCATCGGACTGCAAACAGAAAGTAAAACAAAAAAAAGAATAAGACTATGGGAAAGATTATCGGTATTGACCTTGGTACAACAAACAGTTGTGTATCAGTATTCGAAGGTAACGAAGCAACAGTTATCTCAAACAGTGAAGGTAAGCGTACAACTCCTTCAATCGTAGCTTTCATTGACGGAGGCGAGCGTAAGGTTGGTGATCCTGCAAAGCGTCAGGCTATTACAAACCCACAGAGAACCATCTTCTCAATCAAGCGTTTCATGGGTGAGAACTGGGATCAGGTTCAGAAGGAGGTTTCACGTGTTCCTTACAAGGTTGTAAAGGGTGACAACAACATGCCACGTGTTGACATTGACGGCCGCCTGTACACCGCACAGGAAATTTCAGCAATGATTCTCCAGAAGATGAAGAAGACTGCCGAGGATTATCTGGGTCAGGAAGTTACCGAGGCTGTTATTACAGTTCCTGCATACTTCTCAGACTCACAGCGTCAGGCTACCAAGGAGGCTGGTCAGATTGCCGGTCTTGAGGTAAAGCGTATTGTAAATGAGCCAACAGCTGCTGCTCTGGCATACGGCGTTGACAAGTCAAACAAGGATATGAAGATTGCAGTATTCGACCTTGGTGGCGGTACATTTGATATCTCAATCCTTGATTTCGGTGGCGGTGTATTTGAAGTACTTGCAACCAACGGTGATACACACCTTGGCGGTGATGACTTTGACCAGGTAATCATCAACTGGCTGGTTCAGGAATTCAAGAACGATGAAGGTGCTGACCTTACAGCTGACCCAATGGCACTGCAGCGCCTGAAGGAGGCTGCTGAAAAGGCTAAGATTGAACTCTCATCATCAACCTCAACAGAAATCAACCTGCCTTACATCATGCCGGTTGCAGGTGTTCCACGCCACCTTGTAAAGACTCTGACACGTGCCAAGTTCGAACAGCTTGCACACAACCTGATCCAGGCTTGTCTGGAGCCATGCCGCAAGGCTATGAGCGATGCTGGCCTGAGCAACTCAGATATTGATGAAGTAATCCTGGTAGGTGGTTCAAGCCGTATCCCAGCAATCCAGAAGCTGGTTGAAGACTTCTTCGGCAAGGTTCCTTCAAAGGGTGTTAACCCAGACGAAGTCGTTGCAGTAGGTGCTTCTATCCAGGGTGCTATCCTGAACAAGGAGGGTGGAGTAGGTGATATTGTCCTGCTTGACGTAACTCCTCTGACAATGGGTATTGAGACTCTTGGTGGTGTAATGACCAAGCTGATCGATGCAAACACTACAATTCCTTGCAAGAAGTCCGAGACATTCTCTACAGCCGCTGACAACCAGACTGCAGTTACTATCCATGTACTTCAGGGTGAGCGCCCTATGGCCAGCCAGAACAAGTCTATCGGTCAGTTCAATCTGGAGGGTATTGCTCCGGCACGCCGTGGTGTTCCACAGATTGAGGTTACATTCGATATTGATGCCAACGGTATTCTGAAGGTATCAGCCAAGGATAAGGCTACCGGCAAGGAGCAGGCTATCCGAATTGAGGCTTCAAGCGGCCTTTCAAAGGAAGAAATCGACCGCATGAAGGCCGAGGCTGAGGCAAATGCCGATGCAGACAAGAAGGAGCGTGAAAAGATTGACAAGCTGAACCAGGCTGACTCAGTAATCTTCCAGACCGAGCAGCAGCTCAACGAACTTGGTGACAAGCTGCCAGCTGACAAGAAGGCTCCTATTGAGAGCGCTCTGAATGCCCTGAAGGAGGCTCACAAGGCTCAGGACCTCGCTGCAATTGACAAGTCAATGGCTGAGCTGAACGCAGCATTCCAGGCTGCAAGCGCTGAAATGTACGCTCAGAGCGGTGCTCAGGGTGGTGCTCAGGCTGGCCCTGGTGCAGGCGCAGGCTTTGGCGGCGGATTTAACGGTGGCCAGCAGGCAGGTCCTCAGGGCGGCCAGCAGGGTCCGGACGTTCAGGACGCTGACTTTGAGGAGGTAAAATGATTTTGATAAGGAAACAGATATTAAACACTGCAAAACAGCGTGTAGCTCAATGAGTTACACGCTGTTTTGTTTTTGGGTCATCTGTTTTGTGGTCGTTTTTTATGCGTTTTTTGACGTCATATTTGGCACAAATTTGGCACATGATACTTAACGGCCCGAACGTGATACTTAGATATACGTAAACATACTTAGATATACCTATGCATACTTATTTCTTAACTTTTAAACGAACAGAAGATGCCAGTATTGGGTATTGAAATGAAAAAGACATGTTCTGTATGTGGACGTGTTTTCCGGGCAAAAACGCTGGATAGCAGGTTTTGCTCAAACAAGTGTTTGGAGGCCGACAAAAAGAAAAGGAAACGGCAGGCGAGAAGAGTAAAGGCCTGTGAGGATTTCGAGAAGTCCATTCCGGATTCCAGGGAATACCTCACAGCAAAGGAGGTCGTAGCAATCTACGGAATTGAAAGGTGCTCCCTGTACCGTCTTGCCAGGACAGGCAAGATACCTTGCATAAACCTGGGACAACGACTGATAAGGTTCAACAAGGCAGACATTGACCAGTATCTAAAACGGAGGACGGAACTGATGACCGAGGTGGTGAAGCCTAAAAGACTGTACAGCCTTGAGGTCGAGGATTGCTATACCATTGGAGAGGTCAGTGAGAAATACCATATCAATGACAGTTCTGTATGGGCACATGTGCGCAAGTACTCTATTCCTTCGCGTCAGATAGGAAACTATGTGTATGTACCGAAAGAAGATATTGATAGACTCTATACGACAGGAGAGGTATGAAACAGAAAATTGCAAAGACAAAGGTGACGGTCAAGATCAGAAAGGCCCCTGAACCGAACAAGTGGTATCTTTTTGTAGAATCTTATCCCGTTTTCAGTGACCAGGAGAGTTCTCCTCAGAGACTGCGGGAATCCGTAAACCGTGTTGTTACGACTCCAATGTGGGTCGGTGGTTCAAAAGGAATGAAGCGTAAACCGAAGAGGGATGTGAACGGGGTGATAATGTGCAGAACACCTCAAGATCAGGAATCATGCCTTTTCGCTGACAAGGTCAGGGCTCTGCGACAGCGTGAGTTTGACACACAGTCGATTTACAATGAGAGAGAGAAGGAAATGATAGCAATGAACGAGCGCCTGGATCAGGATTTCATTGCCTATATGCGTAGTGTGAACCGGAAGATTCATCAGAACAGCATAGGTTGTTACAATACGTGGGAACGTGTCGCAGGAATCATGTCGGATTATGCCGATGGAAATAAGATACCTTTCAAGTCAATAACAAAATCCATGCTTGAGGATTTCAAATATTTCCTGTTGAATACCCAGCAGGGTGGTAACAAGGATGGTAAAATAAGCGAGAGCACGGCTTCGACATATTTCTCCGTCCTGAAGGCGGCCTTGCATCATGCGTTCGTGGATGAATTCCTGGAAACGGATATCGCTTCAAAGGTTGAAAACATCCGTTTCCGAGGAAAGCAAAGAGAAGTCCTGTCGCAGAAGGAAGTCGAAATCCTGGCAGCGACTCCCTGTGAGGACGAGATTCTTAAACGTGCGTTCTTCTTCAGTATTCTTACCGGACTGCGTTTGAGTGACATCCAAAACATGAGATGGTCGCATCTGTCAGAGAGAAGTGACGGTTACCGCGTGGAATTCAGACAGCAGAAGACGGATGTAGTTGACTATCTCCCTATCTCAAAACAAGCCTTCTTGCTATGTGGAGAACGTAAGGAGCCGAACCGGCCTGTGTTCGAGGGGCTCATGGCGTCATCCTGGATATCAAGACCTCTGAAGAAATGGGTTGATTCTTCTGGGATTACTAAACATATAACGTTTCATTGTGCCAGACATACCTTTGCCACACTTCAACTTGAGAATGATACGAATATATATACGGTCATGAAGATGCTTGGACATACCAATGTCAGGACGACACAGATATATTCCCATATCGTTGACAAGAGCAAGAGGAAGGCTGCTGAGATCATAAAAATTGAAAACCTCAAGGATGTTGCCGTTGACGGCAATCCGGTAGCTTCACCGCATTAGCTTGTGTCTATGCAATAGTCTCTGCTTGCCAGGAGACTATTGCTGTTATAAAGAATGTTAAATTTGAGGCCGGTACATGTGCTTCCAGCGTATGTCCCATAATAGGATGAATACTATACCAAAACCATACCGATAGTATTCTGCTGTTGCTGATTCTGGCCTTTTCCAGATTTTACATATCTGCATATTCTGTTGCTGTTTTAAGAACTAGCGCATTACGTCTCGGATATCATGAAGTAACCATACCATTTTGTGGAAGAATAGTATGGTTTTCTGTGCGGATAGATGGATTTTTGGCTTGCAATGTGTTGTTTTATAGCGAATTGGTGATTTTTGAATTGTCCGTGAAATACATATTTTTGTGAGGCAAAAAACTGACATTTATTAAGCGCAATCATATGAATGAGAAAAAGGTTTATTCTTTCGAGGAAATGCCAGGGGCCCTGTCACTGCTGATACAGAAAGTGGAGAATCTCCAGAATACAGTGGACCACCTTAGCTCAAAGCTGGAGCAAAAACCTGCTGATAGGTGGATGAGCATAGAAGACTTGATGGAATATATTCCGTCACATCCGAAGAAGCAGACGGTCTATGAATGGGTGTCAAAGAGACTCATTCCATATCATAAATACCAGAATGCGAAAGAGCTGGTATTCCTTCAGTCAGAAATAGACGCTTATCTTATGGGTGGCGTCCGTAGGAATATGGATTCCCTGGAAGAGGAAGCAAGAGGTTATCTCGATTCACGAAGAAAAAAAGGATGAGGGCATCTTCATGTTGACCGCAAAAAAAACACCGCCTGAAACGGTGTGTTCTGCCAGTGAGCAAGGCTTCGGACCCTCAAGAAACTGACAAGACACGACCAGCTCCAGGCGATGTAACTCTATGTCCGAAACGGACAGAATTATCGCTTAGGAGCGCTAGCCGATGTCTTACTGCTGTTTCTTTAGTGTGAAATTTCCGAAGTTTCGCTCACTGCAGCAATACGTCAACAGACGCCAAAAACAGTTTTGTTGGGATGTGTCAGGCCAGAGCGTGAACATCTGTCAAAACCGTCAACAAAGGTAATTGATTTTATTCGTATTGCTGAAAAGATAAGATTGCGTTTATGTGTTTTTCTGCAAATTGTTTAATATAGCTTACCAGCTCAGGACTGTCGATAATCTGTATCTGGTCGGCCAGTCCCAGGACAAAGCGTCCTATTCCTTTCATATTGAATACTGGCACCTTGAGCAGGAATTCTCCTTTTTCCTCTGTGATATACTGTATGCTGTCTGGGTATTCCTCCATAAGAAGATTCAGAGCCATTCTTGACAGCCTGAGATTCACCTGTGTCGGTCTGTTGCCTGTCATACCAAATATATCTTGTGTGATTTTCCTGTGGTATGCTTCAAACTTCCATGCGCGTCCCGGTTCTACAATCTGACCAATCCTACTTATCTTCAATGTTACTGTCTTTAACCTTCTGACGTCATAGGCTATTACATCCCGTAAGTTGGCCGTAAAGTGATAGGGCTCAACGATGTAGTTTTTCGTCGCGTTAGAAAGACCGGACTGGTAGCCGATGATTTCAACTGCTTTCTTGGAACTTATTGCTCGGTTCAGCGCATAGACGTTCTTGGTGTACTTCGATACTAGAGACTCAATCATACTGTCAGACAGGTTCTGCTGATAGTATTCTTTACTGATATTCCTATGCAGTTGCCTGTTTGCCCTGTCTAGCGAGGGTACTGAGTTGTACATTCCCTGGACGATCATGTTAATCAGGGAACCTTCCTGCGCGGAAAGGATGAAAGGTATCGATGTCGTTTCCTTCTGCTTTGGTTTCTCCTTTATCCGGTAGTTTGACCTGCCTTCTTTTTCGAAGATAAACCCATCGTTGATCATGTCGTTGAACAGTCTGTAGACCGTTCGTCGAGAGACACAGAACATGGATGCCAGTTCCGTTACCTTGTAACTCCTGGTTCCAGACATCAGCTCGACAATGCGTAGATAACGCGAAAAACTGTAGTTGTCCATTTCTTTTATGTTATTGTTTTCACGGCAAAATTATTCCGATGAACATTTATATCCCATATCTCAGAAAAAGATGTGTTCTTCCGGTAAAAAGAAAAAACATAGGTATGGTTTGGTTTGGATATATAACAAGTATCTTAAACTAAACCGCTGCATTTCTTCTGTCCGTCAGCATTCTCGACGTTAGCTGGATTCATAGTGTTTCTCTTTTTACTGCAACCTTGTCCGATGACCTGCCTTTGGCCATGACGTGTTCCTTGTATGCCTCTTGGTCCTGCTCCTGACATACCAGCCGGACTGCGTGCATGGGTACTCCTCATTCCCTGCTGTCTGCGTATTGGTTGCACGGTATGCTTCGCCTGCGGACTGTCGCTTGCCGGCATGTGCAGCATCTGCCCCTTTCACTTCTTTTCTGTTTCCTCCTGCTGGTGTAACGTAAATGCCACATCCCTTTTTCCGTAGCAAATTTACAGACTGAAAGAATGGTACGATTGCAGTCAATCTCCAGCCAATACCTTCCTGCACAATCTTCCTTATTCTTTGTCCCTGCGGTTCCGAACAATAAGAGTATTGCTTGCAAGCTCATGTCCTGCCCATTCTCTGTTCAGCTGTTTTGATTGCACGTAAAAATTGAAGTTTAACATTTATACGTTCACAAACATGAGACAGAATTCAGTTCAGATCAGTGGCTTCGTACGCAAGCCGGAAGTTCATCAGTTCGCCAACAGCGCAGTATGCCGTTTCAGCCTCGCAATCTCTCGCATCGAGAAGAAGGGTGAGGAGTCAGTATCCCACACCGCATTCCTTCCAGTTGAGGTATGGAAGTCGAATGCCTCAGACCTCGATGTCCTCACCAAGGGTGCACACGTCGAGCTTACCGGCTGGCTCAAGGCCGATTCCTACACGGACAAGGACGGTCAGAACCGCAGCAGGCTGATCCTTGCAGTCAGCAGCTTCTCCATCGTTGAGAAGCAGACGGAAGAGAGTGGGGGCGAATAAGCCTCCACCTGTCCTTGCTTTCCTGGCAGGCACCGCAAGGTGCTTGCCTTCGCTTGTTTCTTCCTTTTTCTTTTTACCGGAAGTGATGTCTTCATTGTCGGCTGAATTCTCCCTTCTTCCTTCTCCTGCATGGGAATATCCTCACACTGCTGTGCTTCCTTTCATGGACCGACAATCCGTGGCTTGGCCAGACAATCTGCTGCGAAGGTGTGGCGTTGTCCCTTGCCTGCTTCAAGGCCAGGCTTCGTCCGGGTGAAAATCTCCACACTTTCAGGTTGTATTTTGACCCGGAACCTTGAGACGGCAGGACAGCGTCACCTTGTAAGCACCATATTGTTTAACCCAATCCCGGATGTAGATCATCTGCATAAGGGAATAAAAAAGAGAAAGATATGGCTATCAAGACAAAGGCTGCCCATGACATGCTGAGAGCGATGAATGTTTCCGAGGTGGAAATGGTGTACAAATCCAGGTGTGCTGACAAACTCCGGCTGACTTCAAGTGACGTCATGTACAAGGCTCTTCTTGACGTGTGGGACAAGGGACAGATAGAGTACCGCGAGAGTGTGAAACTGGTGCTCATGAATACTGGAATGAAGTGTCTGGGCATCATAACGCTCTCGGATGGCGGAATGAATTCTGCAAACGTGGATGTACGCATGGTGATGCAGGCAGCACTGCTGGCCAATGCTTCCGTGATATGTCTTGCCCATAACCACCCATCGGGAAACAGACGCCCGAGCCGTGAGGACGACATGCTGACCGAGAGGCTGAAGAAAGCAGGCGAACTGCTGTTCATAACACTGGTCGACCATATCATAGTGACCACAGACGGCTACTACAGCTATAATGACGAGGGACGCATTTGAGTACATACAACTATACATTGAGACAACTATGGCAAACATCGCAACGACTACATTCAAGGTCCTGGGTTCACGCAAGGCAGTGAACGACCTTTGGGCGACTCTCCAGCAGATGGAGGTGAACAGTAAGAAAATCTGGCTAGGCGACCTGGCCAGACACTATGGCATCGACTATGAGGCAAGGCACATCATGGTACGTGGCAGTATCTACTGGGCGGAGTATGAGGAAGACCCATCCCGCGACTGCTATCTCCTGTCTTTTGAGACCGAGAGCGCATGGAACGAACCGGACGAACTGTTCCAGGAGATAAAGCACCTGCTGTGGGATGAACTGGAAATCAACTACCGCGTGACCGAGTGTGGGTGCGAAGTGTTCCATGTGCACCAGGAATCTGTCATTGACTTCTTCCCGGAGGAGTGCTGCGTGAGTTCCTATGGGACACCATTCGACGAGGTGTGTGAGGAGATGTTCGACACCATCTCAGATGCCGTCCGGGAATGGTGCACCAGAATGGGCATTGAGCAGGGAGAACGCACCAACGACGAGATGGTGGAGTTCATCAACGGCTATGAGTATGATGACGCGGATACCTACTTCTACATCCACCCGTTCACGTTCGGATGACGGATAGACGGCGGGAGGCAGCCAGATAGGAGGGCTGCCTCCCGATGTTTCGTTTGCAGCTGCAGTCCCTGTCGGGGTCAGTAAGGCGACATTTCCTGCATCCGTTATGGGGCAGAAGCGCTTGTGAAAGGGGAAATTAGCTGGATATGGACTTGTGGTGCAAAAATTCAACCTAATATACAGATTATAAATAGTATGCAAGTTTGCCTTTGGGGTGAAACTTTCAAATTTATGACGGGTGGACATTCCATTTCTAACACCTAATACCAGGGAACCGCACACATTTGTGAGTGGATTACACATACTATATAATAAAATAGTGCGACCTTTGCACCCTGAAATTTTAGGGCACATGTTCAACGTAACCAAAGACCAACTCGGAATCATATCAATCCTGGCACTGAGTTTTCTCTGTCTGGTAGCTCTTGTTGTGCCGATAATTCTGGATAGTAGGAAAGATAAAAACGAAAAATAACACTTATAATAAAGAGGAGAAAATAGATGATGAAAAAGAAAACCTACCTGCAGCCGGACTGCAAGGTGATTGAAGTGAAGAATGAGTGCATTATTGCAACAAGCGGTACAACCGAAGCGTACGGTTTAGAAGACACTGATGATTGGTTCAACAATTAAACCAGTTAGAAGATGAAGAAAGTATTCTATCTCGCTGCGGCAGCCATGGCTGTGCTCAGCTCATGTGATAAGGATAACATGCTTGTTGAAAACGGCACAGGTTCAGATTCATTCAAGGCACCGGTATTCACCGCCACCATTGAGGACCATGCCACCAAGACAACTCTTGACCAGGATGGTAAAAAGGTAAACTGGGAGAATGGTGATGAGGTCTTCATGTTTTTTGCCAACGAGGTTTTGTCTGATCAGGCCGCGTATGTCTACGAGGCTACACCAGGTGATGATGCCTCTACTGCTACATTGACATGGAAATCGAATATAACACCAGATAATCCAGCTGCAGACCGATTGATGTATGCTGTCTATCCTGCGTCTTTGTTTAACGTATACCAATTGGTGTTCCCTGCAACTCAGGTGTATGGTGGTGATGACAATATCGGTTTTGCCCCTATGGCATCCATGAACTATACCATCGGGGATCATCTACTAGTTATCAACCCTACTCCAGAGAATCTGACATTCAAGAACGTCGCTGCACTTCTCAAGATAACCGTGCCATACTCACAGATGGAATCTGTACAATCCATTACGGTATCTTCCGACAAAGCGATGCATGGAGTAAGCGGCTTTGAAACAGAATCAGGGTCCCCTGAGCTAACGATTGAAGATGTGTATTCACCTGAAAATAGTTATGTAACTTTGGATTGTGCTGCAGGAAACGATGGCTCTAATGTCGCTATCCCAGCAGATGGCAACAAGACTTTCTATATTTCCATTCCTGTCAATACCTACGGCTACCTCCAGATTGACGTAACCGACGGCACCACCACCAAGAGCATGCGCACCAACAAGGCCGGTGGAATCCAGGTTCAGCGCAACAAGATCTATCCTATCAACTTTGCCGAGAACTACACAGTTGCCGCATGGGAAAACGCACTGACGCTTGGCAAATCATCTAGCGGTGCCACCAGCATCGCGATTGAGACAGGTGTCAATGTCAGCTCATATACCAATGATGCAACTCACAAGCCGCTCAATGCCGCAGGCACTCTGTGGGAGTTTCTTGATGGTCAGGTGCTGAGAATCCAGACCTCTGCGACCAAGATTATAGCACCTGTTAATTCATCTTATCTTTTGGGACGTTATCTTAAAGTGGAGTCTATTACCGGTCTTGACAAACTGGATATGAGTGCGGTGACAGATATCAAAGGTATGTTTTGGTATTGTCAAGAGCTGAGGAGTTTGAACCTCTCTTCATTTAACACCAGCAATGTGACAGATATGAACAGAATGTTCTTTAATTGCTATAACTTAACAGAAATTATCGGCATTGAGAATCTTAACACCAGCAACGTGACAAATATGAGCGAAATGTTCGGTGGCTGTAGTAGTCTAACCGCACTTGATATCTCTAATTTTGTCACCAGCAAC
>JAZQQQ010000035.1:0-1780 GCA_045629165.1 Bacteroidaceae bacterium | reverse complement strand
CCGACCATAGCATAGTTGTATGAATCAGGCACATTGCTGCGGCAAGCCTGGGGCAGAAGCATCGGCATATACATATTCAAGCCGTTGGATTCAGTGGTGTTCATTGCATTCATATGGTACAGTGCCGTGTGGGCCTGACTGAGACTGTACCAGATGTCATCACGGGTAGGCGTATCGTTGATTGAAGTCTGAACAATCCGCCACCATTCCTCACCTATCTGCTCCATATCTTCAAGGAGAGAAGTCCCTGTCGGTACGGAACCCAAACGCCCGGACTGCCAATCGTCCGGGTATCCTACATAGCTGTCAAGCTTCCGGGCTTTCTCCACCGCTGCCTGACGTGTTGACTCGGCCAGCCAGTCATTGGTCTGAATCATTTCGATGAAAGCCTCCCGTATATCTTCAACCATCGTGATTGTGAAGTCGCGCATTATGACATCCTTGTATGTGTCTGCATACAGTTTTGCCATACGGTAGGCAAGAGGATGCCAGCCTTCGGACAGATATGCGGCAAGGTCTTCCTTTGTGGCATAAGTCCATTTGTAGTTGAAGCCCACGATGGCATTTTTGAGCACCATCTTCCAATTCTCAAGCTGTGCCTCTGTGACACAGGTTTTCATAAAGTCATCCTGATCTATCGTCTGACCGTAAATCATTCTCTCAACGGGAACTCCGACGGCCTCGGCCATAAACTTACGCCCGTCCACAATCTCATTGCCTTTGTATGGTTTGTTGCGGATTGCAATACCCCTGTGGGAGAGGAACTCGTCCTGAACTTCCGCACATTTCTTTGCCAACGCCTGAGCGTCAGATTCGGAGCAGCCTGTCATTTTCTGCCAGGCCTCAGCAGTTGCCGCCTGCGGCATCTCGTCAATCACTTCGACAACAATCTGTACTCTTTTCTCAATAGGCTGACTGTGAAGGATGAGGATAGGCTTGTACCCTCTCATACTCATAAGGCCGGCTTTTATTATCACATCCTTGAGCTCAGTGAGATTATCTATCTCCTGCAGCTGCTGCCTGGTCTTTGCTTGAATCTTCGCTATGGCATCAGCAGAGACGTCGCGCTTGTCTATATCTGCCATAAGCTTCTTTACGACAGGGTCTGATGATGCCAGTATCACCTTTTGGAAAGACTCTACTCCATATTGCGGATCAATCCAGTACTGCTTGGATAACTGACCCGGCGGAAGAGGATTGTTTTTTATCCACGTACCGTTGCAATAGTTGTAGAAATTTTCTCCGGGTTTTACGGATTTGTCGACAAGTTCGTTGACAGGGAACGGCTCATCCGGAGTTATGACAGGTTCTTTACTGCAGGAAGAAAAGAAAACGGTGCAGAGAATAAACGCTCCAAACGATAATTTTATGTTATAACGACTCATATTTATGGCGAGTTACAGGTCCGTCTTCAAATCTATGAGGAATGCCCTGTCGGTCTGATTTCTTACAGTGAACAGAACAGTCTTTTGCGTGCCGTTATAGACGCAGGACCAGTTGGTCACGTGCCCAGGCACCACAATCCCGTAATTGCCCTGTTGCAGGACGCTCAATGCTTCCTCCTCATCCATAGCCAGAGAATAGTAATTCATCATGTTGTGGGCACGGAACACTCCTCCGAATCCCCTCTGCCAATAATCCGTATAGAAGGGTGAAGAAGGTATCGGATGATAATAATAGTTCTCCATACTCTTATATTCGTATGCTATGTTATGATTCCCTAGGAAAGCCGATTTTGAGCGGGCGTCCTCGTCATAGATATACAGGACATCCTTCTGTC
>JAZQQQ010000034.1:0-10176 GCA_045629165.1 Bacteroidaceae bacterium | reverse complement strand
GTTCGTCTTTACTTCATCATTGTTTCATTCTAATGACGACTGAAATATGAATCTTAGCGTATTTCTGGCTTTTCAAGACTATAGTTCATTACGTGCAAATATCTCTGGCAATTTAAATGAATGCGGCAAAAACAAACATTCATCCTACTGAAACTTGCCACCGTTCAGTTTATCTCCCATACCCCTTGCGCTTCACCTGGGCAGACCTTGCCTTCCTAACGACCTTTGCTGCATGCAGCCAGCAGCGTAGCCGATAGTTCTCCTCGTCCTCATCCTTCCTTCGCCCGTCCCATCCTTCCTCGCTGCTGACAGAACCTCCGCCGGCACAGGAGAGGCAGACATACCTCCCACCCATAAGGGCAATGGCAACCTCGCGGACCATCCCGGCTGTGTCCGGATTCTCAAATAGGTCAAGAAGCCCCTGCACATCGTTCGCCTGCTGAAGACGCAGGTATCTCTCCTGACGGTAGCTGTCACCCAGTTCCTCCATGTCACGCTGCTTCATCAGCCATGACTTCCTCTCGCCGATGATGCTCTTCTGGGCAGCGTCCATGACAGTCTTTCCGTATGTGTTCAGGGACTCCCTGAACTGTTCCCTGATGCCGGCATTCTGGGTGGCCATCCACTCGTCGATGTTTCCAAATCGAGGCGGACGCTCCGTGACCTTGGGAACCCTGACCTTAATCTCCGGCACGTCAAACCGTACATGTGCCACATCGTAGAAGTTCACCCTGTCCGTTATCTCCTTCAGTTCGGCATTCTTCGCCTCGAGTTTCTGCTGCTTGTCCGCGAGCTTCGAATCACACTCTGAAATCTGTCTCTCGATGTCTGATCTCTGCCTGTCGAAGTCCGCAAGTGAAATCCTGCCGTCCGAGAGCTCCTTCTGAAGGCTGTACAGGTCGGCAGAGAGCCTGGATTTCTGTGCAGTCAGGTTGGTGCACATGGTATGAAGACTCTTGATAGCCCTGTCCGCTTGCTTCATCTCCTTGCGGAGAGTTTCTATGTCAAGTTCCAGCGACTGCTTCTCTTCATGGAGCGACCCGACCTCGTCAGTAAGGACATCCTTCTGCATCTCCAGTCCTGCCCTCTCTGCTTCCAGCATTGCCTCCTCTGCCTTGATGGCATTATAGGCTGCAGGGTCCATGTGCCTGGCCCTTGACCCTTCAACTCCACGCTGGAGGTCGAATCCTGCGGCCTGCATGTGAAGGGCATAGTCCGTCTGCCAACGCTCGGCACTGGCCTGGGTGAACACGTCCCTTGCACAGAGCCGTGCCGTCACTTCCTGCTTCCTGTACCTGCGCTTTTCCTTGCCGTTACGCTCTTCGTATTGCTTCCTTGTATCGGGGCGTTCTGCCGCCTGTCCCATGACAATCGGCACGACGGTGAAGTGAAGATGGAAGGAGACCTCGTCCATGTGCGCGGCACAGCCGACTACATTCTCTTCGCCGAAGGTCTTCTTCATGAACGAGATGTTTGCGCTCACCCAGTCCTCAAACCGGCCTTCGTCGTAGATTCTCTGCATGGTTTCATGATCGCTGGAGCAGACGAAGGCAAGGAACTTCGCCTGGTCGGCACGTATCTTCCTCGTGATGCCAGCCTCCCTGATACGTCTCTCGATGGCCTCGCTCCTTCCCGTTCCGGGAGGAAGCAGATACTCCCTGTTGAGGTGCGACAGCTCGGGATGGATGACTGACTTCGGTACGAACGGCACCATCCTGTGCTGCCTGTCATCCCATTTCTCACGGTCAATGTGTGCCGACAGGCCACCGTCTGCTGCACCTGTCCTCGGTTTCTTGCATGTGAATACACAGTATGCCATAATGTTCTGTTATTTCCTTCTTTACGGACAGCTTGCTGCCGTCCCCTCGGAGCGCTTACCGCCAACATTCAGCACGAAGGTGCGGTGCCGGAGGCAGAATCTTGGTATAGTAAGCTACTCCAAAATATCATTTTGTTCCGAAGGGACTTATGCAAGCACAGTCCAGGTATGTGGTTACTTGTCTTGATGATTACAGGTCTCAGTATTACAATGAACGGAAAGGAACCTGCCTGACCAATGAGGTATTGAGGAGGCAGGAAATTTTTCAGTCTAGTGACGGATATGGCACATTGCATGACAGTGTTGCCTTGAAAAGAGAAAGTCTTGTGAGGTGCCTGCCTCGTGAGTCCGTGACATAAATCGAAATTCCATGACTTGCGAGGCTGCAGAAGGATGACGTGCCTACATGGTATACATGGAAAACATGGTGTTGCCCGTGTGGTCTGTGTTGCTTGTATTCATGGTATAACAGATACACCCCGTATTCTTTGTAGCCTGAATCTACAATGTGTTTAAGGAATACATTGTGTGGTATGTCGCTACTGTGTATGTAGTTCACGACAGACACACGACAGACATGGCCCACATGGTATACATCAGATACAACGGTTACATGGAGTTTCTTTGATACAGGATATACAATGTGTGAAGTGTATACATGTGCTATCATGTAAGTATTTGCCACCATGTGAGTGTAGTCTACATGGTAAGTATGGTCCACGTAACACACATCTTTCACACAGTGTAAATCGTTTACGTCCTTCACATCTTTCACCATGTCCACGCAATATCCACAGAAGCCATTGTCACCACTGGATTCAATGGCTCCGTTATGGACATTGTCTTCATTGGCTACACAGTAGTAGCAGACTACATCAGCAAAAACGTTCTTCATCATAGTATGTCCTTTACTGATTTCCGTTTTACCGAATTGGACGGCTTTACTTCTCCGTGTCTTGCCTCATACTGATGTATGAACCAGTCAAGAGGATATTCCATGACTTCACGGATGGTGAGATGCTCCTTCCTTGCGATGGCACGTATCTTGGCAATAATCACGGCATCGCAGACAAAGCTGAAATGCTCCAGCCTGGGCTTGTCCTGTGGAGATTGCTGTTTGCTTGCATCACGCTTATCCTTGTCGGTTCTGCCTTTTGTTTCGGTTCGTTCTTCAGATTCTACCTTTGCCGATTCGGATTCACGGGTATGTTCCGTGTCCGACGCATTGTCCAGGTTGACAGTCTCGCCACTGTCCAGTTTTAGATCTTCTTGCTTGTCAGCAACTGTTTCCGACGCATTGCCGTCCTTCTTTCCCTGACTGGCAGTCTGACCGCCAAAGCCGTCAAAGCCGGTGATGGCAGTCAGACCAAGTGCCAGGTTCTCGTTAGGATCAATGCTGCTGTTCCTCTTCTGTTTCATGACCTGTCATTCTTGATGGATTGTACAATAGGTTCGAAGGCATACTTCACGGCATTTCGCTGATAGGATGTCAGATGTCCGACGGTGCTGTACTGGCGGACAACCACGCTCTGCCTGATTCTTGGCGTTACTTCTCCGAAGTCCCTGAGAAGTTCAACAGCCTTGTCTCGCTGATTGCCGACTTCCTCGCGGAGCTCTTCCCTTACTGCGATGCTGTTAGGCACGAAGAACATGTCTGCATTGCTCTGTGTTGAGAATACCTTGCTGAAGAGATGTGTGGCATCCAGCGAGTCGCTGTCGTAGCGGAACGGAATCACTGCCACATCGGCTGCCGCGAAGATATGTCCGAGTATTGGGTCCTGTATGTTGCCAGGACAGTCAATGATGATGTCGCACGGCATCTGCCTGAGCTTTTCCATCGCTGCCGATGTCTGACTTGCGTCCTGCATTCTGAGTGGCTGCAACAGCCATGAGACTGGTGCACTTGGATTTGCAAGCAGTTCACGCTGACGGTGACGGAACAGTGACTGCTGGATGTCTGCATCCAGTACTGCAACAGGATTGCCCTGCCCTGCCATGTAACTGGCAAAGAGGCTGCAGAGGGTGGTCTTGCCTACGCCACCCTTCAGGTTCGTAAAGAGAATGATCTTCATCGTCTTTCTGTTTTTAATGGTTAGACAAAAAGCATAGATACATCAATACATCCCTGGCTTGCGCCTGTGCGATGACATAATCTGTGCGTTCACCTCATCGTCCGTCAGCGGAATCGGATTCCTGCGGTGGCACTCAAGCCACTTGTCAAGCTCGTGCTGGTAGAGCACCCAGCGCTTGCCCGGTTTCGAAGCCGGCACTTCTCCGTTCTGCAACTTCATGTAGAGCGTGTTTATCGGCATACGCAGGTATTCCGCTGCCTCTTCCACGTTCATGGTACGATGCGTGTCTTCTTTCTTCTGCTGAGTTTGTCCTTTCTGAAGGTCCAGCATTGCCACCTTCATGCCGCATACTTCATCCCGAAGCTGGGCAACGACCCTTGGAAGGTCGTCGAATGATAACTGGTCGTTATGCATGTCGTTCTCGTGGGAATCAGATCCCAGCTGCAAAGGAACTGCATTACATGACCCTTACGAAAATTATATGCGGTAATGAGTCAGTAATGATGATATAATGGGGTTACAGCCGGTTGGGCATGGTGGTACATGGTATCTGCCAGTTACTAATTCGGAGTTTTGCAGCTGTACCTATAATGGTCAGAAACCATTAGCAGAAGGGGAAATGATGTTGATTGGATTATGTGCCAATAGGTTATTGGCTGTGTATAAAAAGGACATTGCCCATAAAAAAAAGAAAAATCGCATTGACTCGCGGTTGAATCAATGCGACCTGGTATTCCTGGTTTTACCTTTGGTTGTTTTATTTATTCCTTGTAGTGGAACGAATAGTCGAACTCGTTCTCGACCTCGTCAATGATGACGTTGCCTTTCCTGGGTTCTGCACTCAGCGAGCGTACAAGTGTCTCGACCTGTACGTTACTGCAAAGGTCGGGGAACATCTGCTTTACGAAGCATCCGCATACCTGTGAGCTGTAACCCTTGTCCATGCCCATACGCTTGGCTATGTTCCAAGTAAGGTGGCGCATGTCAAGATGTTTTACTGGAAACCTCGTGTCGTTCTTCCATTTCCAGTTGCGTCCGATAGGCTTGTAATACGGGTTGCTAAGCCAGCTCTTATATTCTATGCAGAACGCCTGCATCTCGCTTTCTTCAAGGATGGAAGGCATCACATAGAGTATGTACTCCATCATGGCATCCTTCCTCGCCTTGCGCTCTTCCTCCGTTTCCTTGCGTGCTGCCTCTGAACGTCTGGCATACTGTTCGCTGTAGTCAACTGGCAGTACTGCTGCATCCTTACTTTTACTTTGGGAGACAATGCTTTCTGCATCAGCATCCGTCATTGTCTCTGCTTCCCCTTCATTTGCTTCTGTTTCTTTTGGAAGCAATGCACGTTTTTTCTTCCTGTCCAGTGACTCGACGAGGGATGCCAGCGGTACGGTAAAGAAATACAGCAGTATCTCCAGTCCTATGAATATGCATGCAAGCAGGACATAGTATGGTACGAGCGTGTTGCCTGTATATATACAGATGTACTTCGCCGCGATAAACGATATTATGACGTTGACTATGCTAATGATGACGAACATTGCGGTGCAGTTCACCGCAAACTGTGTGTTGTCTTGTTTCTTCTTGGATTTCTCCATCTTTCCTGTCCTTTTTATTTTACTAATGGTTTTAATTCCTTTGTCTTTGATTGTTATTTCTTGATTTTGGTTTTTGTTCCCTGTATGTACAATTATCTTGTTTTTACTTTCTGCCAACTGCCATCGGTTGCAGTCAGGTGCTGTCTGTTACTGGCAGTCATGCCTGAACCGGTGCACAAAGGTAGGGAAAGTTTCTGCCAGGACAATAGGTTCCGGCATATTCTTTCCCTACCTTTAATAAAGTTTAAGATACGGCAGCCCGAGTGTTAAATCGCACATTCATGGTGGGGAATATATACCCACCTGTCTGAATTGTTAAAACCGTTAAAACGGGATTAACATTCTGTTCCTGTCTTCACCCAGTCTTCTGCGTCGGTCTTTCTGATGTCAGTCGCTGATCTTTCTCTCAGGGTGATTCTGTCCACTGACTGACGCTTGCTCTCGTCACCCATGTCGGCATAGATCTGTGTCGTCGACACGTTCTTGTGCCCGAGCATGTGCTGTACCGCATAGATGCTTGTTCCTGCATCCACCTGTAATGAACCAAAGGTATGACGAGAGCAATGGTAGCTTATGTGCTTCGTTACATTGGCTGCTGCAAGCCATTCCGCAAGTGGTTTCTGAGTCATGCTGTCGTTGAGTCCCCGGAACACCCTGTCCGTCGGCTTGCGTTTCTCGTCCTCGTCATAGAAGCCTATGAGTTCGAGGGCTTCCTCGGAGATGGGATTGTTCACGAACTGCTTGGTCTTCTGCATCCTCACGGTTATGTACATGCCTCCGTTTCCGTAGGGCTGAATCCTGTTCCATGTGAGTGCCTTGACGTCGCTCTTTCTCAGTCCAGTGAGACAAGAGAATAGAAATGCTGTCTTCAGTACCTCATGCTTGCACGGAGTGTTGGCAAGGCGTATGAGTTCCTGCTGTGAGAGGTGTTCCTTCTCCGTAGGTATCTTGTCTATCTTCTCGAGGAATCCGTTCGGGTTCTCCAGAATCCGGTGCTCCTTATAAGCCTTGTGGAGCACTGCTCGGAATGATGACCAGTAGAGTGCTGCCGTATTCACGTGGAGTGGCTTGGGTTCTTTCTTTGCCTTGGCAGACATAGCCTCGCTGAGAAGGTACTCGCGGAACCTGTTGCAGAGTTCTACGTTCACTTCCATGAAGGTGCACTTGCCTTCGGTGAATGTCTCGAAATGCTTGAATACGAGAAGCCACCTGCCCATTTCCTTCTCCGCTATCTCACGGAAATAGTCGATGAAGCTTTCGCTCATCTTACCTTTATCGAAGAAATCATAGCGTTCGTTCACTATGCTCTCGTAGCGTCGGCATCTCAGTGCCTCGGCTTTCTCGTGCATACGTTCGTTGTACTCACGCTCGCGCTGGTTCCTCGGATGGGCATAGGCATAGATTCCTATGGTCTCGTGCCTCTTCACCTTCATCGTTCTCTCGTCCCTGTAGCCAGGGTAATAGTCCAGATAGTATGACTCCTGTGTCCCGTTCTTGATGGGACGCTTTCTTAGTGTTACTGTCTTGCAGATATTTGACATGACATTTTTTGTTTTTTGAAAGTTAATAATCGAGGTGGAGTGTTTCTCCACGGCTGCAAAAGTAGGTCATTATCCCTCGGTTACGATTATTACCACCCGTAATGTGTAAGTAATTGCCGGATAATGATGGTTGGCAATAATTTCTATGGCAGAACATACGTTCCCACACTGTTTTTCTCACCAACCGTTACTGTTGCTTACTGTCGGTGGTTTTGCTCCAGAGAACTGAAATGTGAGTCAACATCTGACTTCAAAAAGAGTGTGTTCTTTCCCTTGTGCAAGATTTTAATGCCATGCTTCGATGCATAGGTAGCTGCATTGTTCTTGGGTATTCCGAATTTCCTGTACAGGTCTGATATGCTGTAATAGTCCTGCATGTCTATTCCGTCATCTGCATTGCCATGCAGCAGCCTGCGGTCAAGGTGAGTCTTTGAATAATACCGTCTGCCGTTTATCCACTTTGCAGGAATGTCATGACGATAGACGTAGGTCTTGATAGAGGCTTCTGTCTTATCATACATCTGTGCGCACTCTGATGCAAGGATCCATTCCACATCGCTGTCTTCCGTCTTTAGGATTTCGTTTTTCCTCTCATCCATGACAACTGAAAGGGCTTGGGTATCGACATATTTCTTGCCATTGACACGGCAGACTGGTATGTCATGTTCCTTTACCTTGTTATATATAGTCCTTGCAGAACAGCCAGTCATGACTGACGTATCAGCAATGGTTCGCATTGCACGTCTTTCCTTAGCAATGTCAACGGAGAGTACTCGGTGGTAGGGTGAAGCACTGAGCATCTGTTCTATATCAGTTTTCCTGATAAAGGACATGCGCTTGCTGATTCTTGAAGCACGGAGCTTGCCTTCCGATACGAGCTTATATACATACTGACGTGAACAGCCCATAACCTTGGCTGCGTTGGAGAAGGTGTAGTATTCTACTTCGGAAATTTCTTCCGAAGGCTGTAGTGAGTCCTGCCATTGACGCATGGAGTTGAGTTCTGCCTCTGCACACTGTACGGAGCAGTGTCTCTGACCTTCCGACGAAGGCTTGAACATGTGTCCGCAATGGGAGCATCTTATTAATTTTGCCATACTTTGAACTTTTTTGGGTGATACATTGAGTTATCTGTATCTCCACGGACATTGTCTTCGGATGTCAACGATTGTCATCAATAGTCAACTGGGTGCATGCAATTCCAGTTGATTTATGTAATGAGAGCCATTGTGCTCAGCAAGAATGGTAATATATTCATTGGTACATGCTTGTAAACCGTTGTCACCTTTCGAAAGTTACAGGCTTGCTTTCGGCATTACGGAACGGAATCTTTTATGTCTGTTATATTCCATGACTGACCTCCTTTGTCAACTTACTGCACATTGTCACGCTTTTCCGTCTTTTAGAGATTTGTGGGCTTTACAGATTGCAATATCCGTACACCGATGTACACCTGTGTAAACAACGTTTCAACTGCATTCCCTTGTCACCGTTTCCTGCTGTCCTCTGACACCCGTGGTAGAAATACGTTGCAAAAATAATAAGAATAACCGTCACTACCAAATACCAACTCTCAAATGTTAAAATTTGATCAGTGCTGATAATCAGGATATTACGAGTATCTAAAATTGGATTTTACTGGTTGTTTTGGTTAGAATAATACTAATATAATATATAATACTACACCATTTTTCACTGAAAATCACAAAATCACAAAATCACAAAATCACAAAATCACACTTCGAATGGCTGAAATGAAATTTTTTCAAAAAAGTTTGAAAATTATTTGGTGTAGTCCAAAAGATTTTGTAACTTTGCAGCGCAAGTTTCGGTTAGTTACAGTCTTTAAGAGTCAAGTTTCAGGTTTTCAAGCCTTTTGACTTTTGGCCTTTGACTTTCGACTACAAATTAATTAATAAAAAAGTGATATGAAGACAAAGAATGAAAGAAAGAATCAACTCACTGCTGTGTTCGGGATATTCAGAATGCTCAGCGAGATCATCAGGAACATCACGGGAGGAATGAAGCCTGTGGTCGTGGATGCGGTAGATGCCTGTGTGGAGATGGCGGGGAGCATACGCTTCACGCTGGATGAGACGGTACGTCGCCTCAGGCAGTCGGACATGGCCGGGGACCATCACTGGGGCTGGCTGCACCGACTACGCAGACAGTGCCGTACTATCACTGACGCACACGAAAAACATTACTGACGTGCACGAAAAATATTACTGAGTCGCAGGGCAAAACGAGGCGTTTTTTGGCGTTTGACTCAGTAACATTTGACCCCCGTCCCAATAACATTTTCAGGACGGCTCAGAAGCATTCCAGGGCCGGTTGAGTGATATCCCTACTCCGCGACACATCAGACAAGCGGTCATCAAGGTCATTATGGTCATTTGTCTTGGCAGCAAATTCCTTGACGCTGATTTTAAAGTTGTTCAAACCTGCTTGATTTCTAATTGTGGCGAATTCGCCATAATTAAAATCTGGATTATGAACACTCTCCCATACACCAAGAAACTCCATGGTATTGCGGTTACGAAGCCAATCTGTAACGAAGAAGTCACCATCTTTAGCTTTCAGCATGTCTGTCAAACAGATGTAATCTTCGCCACCCATTTGAGAAACAGTGATTTCCGTATCTTGTACTATTATTTTCTTGGAAATAATATACCTGTTGACTGCGCTTCCTAATTCTTGCAATAGCCGTCATGGTAAATCCGTTGTTTCTCGCAGAGTGCAACTCTAAGGCTTTGCCTTAATATCTGTCTTGTCAAATCATGCCTGTAAGTTCGATCCTCACTTCCAGCATTATTTCCCAAGCCACATATTAGTTTTTGTTCACAAAAACCTGTGAGTTGCATCGCAGAGGCGCAGAGGGTAGACCCCTCTAAATCTCCCCTTTTTAGGGGAGACCTCCTACCAAACAGGCTCATGTTCTTGTTCCTCCCCTTGAAAGGGGAGGTCAGGAGGGGTCTGCCCATTCTCTGCGACATCTCTGCTTCTCTGCAAAAATCTTGAAACATCAGGGATGTTTTTGCATAAGCATGATGATGTAAGACCAAAGCGAGTCATACGAGTTTTGAGGATTACAGCAACATGCTTATGCAGACCTGACAAGGCAAGATTTTCTCTGCGATTAA
>JAZQQQ010000033.1:0-2932 GCA_045629165.1 Bacteroidaceae bacterium | reverse complement strand
GGCAACCACGATGCGATGATCTCCCCAGTTGACAAACTGGACCTGATAAGACTGAGCCGTAATCTTGCCTTCACCGGCTCCACGTGCAAGAACAAAGCTGAATCCGTTCATATCCGCTGCAAGCGGCTCATCGGGATATATTTCAGACGAAGCGACATTGCTATGGCCGAGGCATATTGAATCCAGAGCCATAGCAGGAGCTCCGGTACTTAAATCCATATCCAGCTTTGAAACGTGGCTCTCCGGAGAAACATTCTCAAGGGTGTATTCCATCCTCTCCTCAAAGCCTTCCTCGTGAGCCTCTTCTTCTGAAATGCAGAACCTGGTCACGCGCATAGTCTCTCCGACAAAGCCGGTCGCAGGGTCAAGCCAGTAGAGTTCGATGAAGACCTTGTCACCGACCTTAGGCATAAAGCCGATTTTCTCGGTGTAGAGCTGGGTCAAAGCGGCATCGCCCCAGTTGTCGGCCATACCAGGTGTAATGATGACGGTCTTGCTCCAGCCGGAACTGATGCCAACACCCTGGCCGGCAGACATCTTAACGACCAGCTTGTAGGTCCCTGTGGGGTTTACGATACCTGTGAGAAGGACACGCTTGGGAGTTACCCAAATCTCATCCCAGTCAACTTCAGGAACATCATTAAGATAGTCCGGAGCATCAACGAGCATACCCTCACCGGCCATTTCGCGGTTGGCATTGATGCGGACGAATGCATTATGAGCGGTCATCTCTGCCGCCTTACCGAATGTGGATATGCCCTTGAGATGCTCGGCCAAAGCTCCCCAGGCCTTCATTTGGGAATCGGTGAGCTGCTTATATGCCCGGGAAACTTTGGACAGAGTATTTCGAGAGACTGCCTGAGCAGGCGTCTTTGTCTTAGCTTGATATGCTTTGTGATTGAGAATTGTGCGGCCTCCTATGGACCTTGCCGTGACGTCACCGGCCGAACCGGTGAATTCTCCGAATGCGATGGACGGTAATGCTTTCATACTACAAATTGTTGTAGCAGCTACCGTTTCCAATGCAAATATACAAAAATTATTTATTGCAAAGTGTCAATACTTTACGATATTTTACTTTAAGTAGTTATTGAGATTGATTTAGTATGGGAGATAGGATTCAGCAGTCCACGCGGATGCATCTAATTGCGTTAGGGCGTTAAAGAAATATGTTTCGATTCAAAAAATGGCCCGGATCCGTCATGAGAACCGGGCTTCATAGTATTCGAAAAATGGGAATTTCGCGAGGTCTCAGCGACAACTTGTGATTTAAAACCGTCGGACTTTGATTTATTGGGGCAAATATGGCTATTGCACCTCTACGAAATTGTAGCCCTCCGGGTACGCGCTCTGATATGCCTCCTTCGAGCCTTTGGGGATATAGATTGTCAGACCGTCAGGAAGTGCTTCGGGGTCAATTTCCGGAGGAACTGGACTTTGAAGTGTAAGTGCCTTTATCGGAGGATTGTTGTATCCGGTATCAATGACGTATGGGTTAAGTTTTGTCACTTGCATTGGAATGGTGAATGATTTCAGACTCTTGCAATTTGCAAATGCCGCACGGCCTATATACCTTACGGAATCGCCAAGACTGACATCGGTCAGACCACCACATCCGTAAAACGCGACATTGCAGATTGTATCGGCCGATACAGTTATGGTCTTCAGACTTGAACAGTTCTCGAAAGCTGATATTCCAATATATCTGACGGACTCAGGTATGTTGACCGATGAAAGGTTGGTACAATAACGAAAGGCAGCCGGGCCTATTCTCTTAATTGATTCAGGCAGCCTGACTTTCTTCAGCGAATTACACATCATAAAAGTCCGGTTGCCTATCTCAGTCACCGATTCCGGGATTACGATACTGGAAATTCCAGTACTCTCAAAAGCAGACTCGCCTATGCCGGTTACGGAATTTGGGATGACTATGTAATTCAGGCCCTCACAGCCGCAGAAGGCATCATCGCCTATACTCTTCACGCTTTCCGGGATACGGGTATTCTTACAACCTGCTATCAGGCATCCGGAGGCAGTCTCGATAATGCCATTGCAGTCATTCCGGCTGTCATAATACCGGTTGTCACTGTCAACTGTAATGGAGGCCAGATCGCTACAGTAAGAAAATGCCCCAACGCCTATATGGCTTACATTCTTGCTGACAGTCAGAGACGACAGGCTGGAACAGCCGGAAAATGCCCGGTAGCCTATGCCCGTCACAGTTTCAGGAATATTTATGTGTGACAATTTATTGCAATTAGAGAACGCATGGCCTTCAATCCAGGTCACCGTATTCGGAATGATTACAGACTTCAAATCGGTACATCTTTCAAAGGCACGCTCACCGATGCGCGTTACCGTATAGGCCTTTCCGTTATGCTCTACGGTTGATGGAATGACAATATTGTCGGCGGAATACACTTCCATATTCAGCCGATTACCTTCACCTGGCGGGAATGTCACCTTGCAGGTCTGTTCATTGGCCGATGTAATGACATAGTTTATCTTTACGCCGTCTTTGTTGGCTACGCTGAAAATCGATTTGTCATATTCAAGTTCCGGTCCTGGCTGCAGTGAACAGAAAACGTCAGTAAGTTTCTGAATGTTTTCCATCTGATTGTTTACCGAGGCGTTGTCACTGTTTCTGACACCACTTATTACCGTTTCAACCAGACTGACAAGCTTGCCTGTGGCGGAACCTGCACTCGGCGAGTGGGTCGAAGCCCTCTTTCCTGACGGATTCGAGAAAACCCACTCGACTCCGTCAAGCGTGAGACTCCACCTGTCATTGGCATACTTTGAACGTGTGCAGATAGCAACTTCAAAAAGTCTCTTCAATGCATTACAGATTTCCACGTCAGTTTTTAGTGAAACACTTTCAGATGACCTTGGCTTATTCTTCTCATACCATATCTGAGTGTTTGAGGTGAGG
>JAZQQQ010000032.1:0-1859 GCA_045629165.1 Bacteroidaceae bacterium | reverse complement strand
TCCCTAAGATTTGGAGGTTGATGCGGAAGTCCTTCTCTTTGCACAATGACATCATTAACATTCCCTTGTGGAGTTCGTCAGTATAGCAGTTATGAAGAAAACATTTTTTATGGCGGCATTCCTGCTGGTGGCAGGCACCGCGGTGTGTTTCGGCCAGAACGAGTCCGTCATCAAAGGGCGAATCATTGAAAAGAAATCAGGTGAACCGATTGGATTTGCTACTGTAGCCGTACTGCGGGCAGACAGTACCGTGGTAGCCGGGACAATGGCCGAAGAGGATGGTGGCTTTGAACTGAAAGCGACGAAAGGCCCTGCAATCTTGAAAGTGGCTTTAGTAGGTTATAAGGACATTGATAAAGACATTACTGTTTCAGGCCAGACCATGAATGTTGGTGATCTGGCTTTGGAAGAGTATATGCTGACTTTGGAAGGAGCGGTTGTCCAAGCGCAACTGCCACGCACTGAACTTAAAGGGGATGCCGTAGTGACAAATATTACCGGATCTGTGCTTGAGCATGCGGGAAATGCACAGGACCTGATGGCCAAAGTGCCTGGAATGATCAAGCATGGCGGGAAAAACGAAGTGATAGGAAGAGGAGAGCCGGTGTACTATATCAACGGACGCAGGGTGCTTGACCAGGACGAGCTCCGCAGCCTGATGTCGGAAGAGGTGCGCTCAATCGAGGTCGTGAGTAATCCCGGTGCAGCATACGGAGGTGAGATCAAGTCCGTAGTCCGCATCAGGACTGTCAGGCGTCAGGGTGAAGGCTTCAGTTTCGCGCTTACCAGCCAGGCAAAGAAGTATCTGACCACAAAGGATTTCGACCCTTCGTGGACAGTCCTTGACCTGAACTACAGGAAGGGCAGCGTTGATTTTATAGGCAAGCTGACATACTGGGAGAATCACGGCTATCAGTATTCTGACATATGGGAGGGTGCTTATGTTCCCGGCAAATACTACGAACAAATAGGAACCGCTGGCGTCAGACAGCACGTAGGAGGTACCCAGGCCCTGTTCGGAATGAATTGGCAGATAAATGAGAACCATTCCGTAGGCTTCCAGGTTCAGAACAAGGCACTGCTGTTCGGCAATTATAAGGAAACCGTCGAAGAAGATGTCTTTATGAATACCATTTCAACCGACCACCTTACATCTGTCAATGACTGTGATATGCTGAAAAGCGGCGGCTGGCTGGGCAATGTGTACTATAGCGGTAAGGTGGATAAGCTTGAGATTGAATTCAATACAGATTTTCAAACGAATGACGAATCGAACAGAACTGCCATCAAGGAATCCAGTTGGCTCGAGGCGCGCAATATAAAGAGTGATGTGGACAATTCCTCAGCTATGATAGCCGGCAAACTTGTGTTCAAATATCCATTAGGGAAAGGGCAAATCCAGGCAGGTATGGAAGAAACCTATGCAAAGACCTGGCAGCGGCACAACATCGACTTTGCTGAAATCGCATTCTCCGGATCTGAAATCAAGGAGAATACGATAGCCGGCTTTGCCGAATACGCTCTGCCCCTCAAATTCGGACAACTCAGTGCCGGTGTGCGGTATGAGCACGTTGATTTTATCTACAACGACATTGCCGGGACGAATGACCTGAGCCGCAAACAGGACAACTGGTTCCCCTCCGCGTCGTTCTCCACCAAAATTGGCAAGGTCGGAATTTCTGCAAGCGTATCCGGCAAGACAATGCGTCCCGGATTCTGGAAACTGTCCAATGAGGTGCAGTACCGCAGCCGTTTCACATACCAGACGGGTGACCCTACATTGAAGAATGAAAAGTACATTGATGCAGGCCTTAACGTCAACTGGAACTGGCTCACATTCAGCGCTACTTATGAGAACA
>JAZQQQ010000031.1:0-1515 GCA_045629165.1 Bacteroidaceae bacterium | reverse complement strand
GGCATCAGTTTCAGCAGTGGGCTCTCCGGCATTGTCCTTGATGGCGGAAACTTCATCCGCTGCGGAGGCAAGTTCATAATGACATCCAAGGTCTTCGAAGAAAATCCCTGGGCCCAGGTAAGCTATCTGTCCAGAATTCTTGAAGCACATCTCTGTGGCCAGCTGGTGGTATTACCTTGGGACAGCAACGAGACCTATGGCCACGCTGACGGAATATGTCGTATGGTTGACAATGACACCGTCCTGATGACCAACTACAGCCAGTTCGACAAGAAGATGGCCGCACGGTTCCGGAACATACTGGAGCACAATTTCAAGAAAGTACGAGAACTTCATTTCGATGTAACGAAGCTCGATAAGAACAGCTGGGCCTATATCAACTGGCTGCAGACGGAAGAAGTTCTGATACTGCCGAAGTTCAACATCCCGGAAGATGACCAGGCTTTCCGCCAAATATCCAAACTGATGCCATCATATAAGGATCGCATCGAGATGGTGGACGCTACGGATCTCATCCGTTACGAGGGATGCCTGAACTGCTGCAGCTGGGTGGTGGAAGACTATGAGGATTTACAGGTAGTACCGGTAGGGCTTTGACAGATAAAGATTGAAACTGTCTGTGAGTTCTTGAAGGTGCTGCTCAGCATCATAATAGTTGTCTCCGAGAATTCCGGACACTTTATCTTCTGCAGTTTTCCTTACAAGAAGATTCGTTCTGGGACTTGTCTGGATATTTCCCGAATGATTGTATGGAACAAGTATCGGGAAATCTGATGGCGTCTCGATGGCACTGAATTGGTCAAATAGTTCATCAACCGCCTTATATGGACCATCAAACGTCTTGACCTCTCCATCGGTAAACCAATTTGTTTCTGGCTTCATTCCACGGATAAGGATGCCCCCGAACCGTTCAGTCCCGTCAAGAATAGGTCTTCTTTTGCCGTTCCTTACAGAAGTGCTCACGTAGCTGTCAAAAGCAATGTCAACGCCGCTATTGTGGAAGAACCAATCACCGGCATTGCAATTTCTAGGGTAAGTGATTGTGTCTTTGTGATTCTTCGAGAACCAGTAGAATTCAATGTCTGTTAGGAAATAAAGTCTTTCTCCTTTTCTGATTGCTGTCTTGTTCAGGAGAACTTCAGCAATGACAGAAAACCTTTGTTCGATATCTTTTTCCGACTCAACACCTCTCATTGACAAGAGATTCTTCAAATCATTGAATTCATAAAGCATTCCCATAATTGATGAAGATTGAAATGATTACTCAAAGTTATTCAAAATAATTCATTCTACAGCACTTTTTCGCTGCACCCGATTTCCTTGACAAAACCTGACAAACCGCCGTTGTACCTTTGCATCGTAAATTCAGGTACCAGCGATGAATCCGAACGAGAAGCCACAGAAAACCTTCTACAACAAAGACCAGGAGCAGAACCTTCTGGCCGTCAAGCACTCATTGAAGCAGCACAGACGGGCATATATGCTCCGGAAGAATGAATCTGCCGATGATGTGAT
>JAZQQQ010000030.1:0-140644 GCA_045629165.1 Bacteroidaceae bacterium | reverse complement strand
CAACACCCCACCGCACGGCACCACCAACAATACCCCACGCACGACACCACCAACAATACCCCAACACGGCACCCACACACACGACAGTGCCCCTGCGGCAGCTAGGCTGACGCAGGGGCACTTGACTAACCCGGGCAATTACTCCGGAATTGCGGCGAGGACGGCCTGCAGGTAGTCCCAGACCTTCGGGACGGAAGGAATGTAGCAGCGCTCGTCGGGTGAGTGAGGGCTCATCAGGGTTGGGCCGAATGAGACCATATCCCAGTGTGGGTATGCACCGCTCAGAATGCCGCACTCAAGACCGGCGTGGATAGCCATTACCTGAGGTTCCTTGCCATACATCTTATTATAGACCTCCTTCATGACGCGGAGAATGGTCGAATTGGCATTTGGAGCCCAGCCTGAATAGCCGCCGGCGAAATCGGTTGTGGCACCGGCCAGGTCAAATACGCTCTTCAGCCTGAGGCCCAGCAACTCCTTGGCACTGTCAACTGAACTGCGAATCAGGCTGTTAACCTCGAACTTGCCACCGTAAATCTTCACCATTGCCATGTTGTTTGAAGTCTCAACCATGCCCGGCATCTGATCGCTCATGCGCTCAACGCCATCTGGGCACGCCAGGATAGCCTGGATCATGCGGACAGCAACGCCCTCTTCAGCATACATGCAGTCGTCAGCGGTGCAGGCCTCGCCCGGCTGGCACTGGTATGGCTCAAACACGTAATTGCACTCAGGGTCAGTGGCGCAATACTCTGCCTTGACGCAGGCAAATACGCTTGCAACAACCTTTTCGGCCTGCGCAATCTTGTCATTTGGAATGTACAGGGTAGCGAAGCACTCGCGCGGAATGGCATTGCGCAGGGTACCGCCTTCCATGTCAATCAGCTTGGCATCGGCCTGCGTAAGAAGCGCGTATATGACGCGGGCAGCAACCTTGTTGGCATTGGCGCGGCACAGAATAATGTCCATGCCTGAATGTCCGCCCTTGAAACCCTTGACAGCCAGGCTGTAGCAAGCATGACCGGCAGGTTCAGCCTTGCGTTCATAACTCATGTGGGCCGATGCATCCAGACCGCCGGCACAGCCAACGTACAGTTCGCCCTCGGTCTCGGAATCCATGTTCAGCAGGATTTCACCCTTCAGAATGCCTGGCTTCAACTTCATGGCGCCGGTCATACCGGTCTCCTCATCATAGGTAACCAGCAGTTCCAGAGGACCATGCTTGATATCTTTTGACTCAAGGACTGACATTGCCAGCGCAACGCCCAGACCGTTATCGGCACCCAGAGTTGTGCCCTTTGCCTTCAGCCATTCGCCATCGACCCAGGTTTCGATAGGGTCTTTTTCGAAATCATGAACGGTATCGGCGTTCTTCTGTGGAACCATGTCCATGTGTCCCTGCATGATTACACCCTTGCGGTTCTCCATGCCCGGAGTAGCCGGAACGCGCATGATAACATTACCTGTCTCATCGGCAAAGGCCTCAATATTCCTCTGCTTTGCCCAGTCCAGCAAGTAGGCACGGATTTTTTCTTCGTGCTTGGAAGGACGTGGCTGTCTGGTAATTCCGTAGAAGTTTTCCCAGACAATTCTTGGTTCAAGATCTTTAATAGTCATAATTATATAATTGGTCATTGTAATCAACAAATCAGCAGCAAGCAGCTGCAACCCAGCCTGTCACAGCTAACCAGCCCAGCAGCGAGCCAGCAGCTGCAACCCAGCCTGTCACAGCTAACCAGCCCAGCAGCGAGCAAGCAGCTGCAACCCAGCCTGTCACAGCTAACCAGCCCAGCAGCGAGCAAGCAGTTGCAACCCAGCCTGTCACAGCTAACCAGCCCAGCAGCGAGCAAGCCAGTTCAGCCAGCCGCTATAAGCCTGCGAATTTCAGCAGCCAGGCTCTCGCCAGGCGCCTCGAAGGGCCCGGAGAAAAGCAAAAATCCACTGTCAGCCGTGAAATTAAGAATTATTATCGGTATGAATAGCATGTAGTGGCATTTCTTTCATATCTTTACCACTCAACAACGAATAACCAACGCTCAACAATAACAAAAATGAAACTGACCAGATTCTTTTCCCTAGCAGCCATTGCGCTGACAACGGCATGCACATCACAGAAAGAGCCAGCATGCAACTCACTCAAAGAGGCCTATTCTGATGCCTTCAAGATAGGAACAGCAGTAGGCCGGCAGGTAGCAATGGGCCGAGATTCAAAATCAGACTCAATCATAGGAATACACTTCAATGCCATATCTCCTGAAAATGACATGAAGGCCGAAGTCATCAACCCGGCTCCAGGCCGATGGAACTTCGGACCTGCCGACACATATGTCAAGTATGGCAATGACCGCGGACTGTGGGTTCTTGGACACACCCTTGTATGGCACAACCAGACCCCGTCATTCTTCTTCAACAGGCCCGACGGAACTCCCAAGAGCCATGATGAAATGGTCGAGCAGATGCGTTCATACATTGCCGCAGTCGCAAGCAGGTATGACGGCAAGGTCAACGCATGGGATGTCGTAAATGAAATCATCGACAACGACGGTTCATACCGCAAGACCGTGTGGACCAACGCATTTGGGGGCGATGGTGATGAAGTTGTAAGATTGGCATTCCAGTTCGCCAGCCAGTATTCTCCTAATTCGGAACTCTATTACAATGACTTCAATGCATGGCGTCCAACCAAGCGCGACGGAATTGCACGCATGGTACGCATGCTCCAGAAAAACGGAATCAGGATTGACGGCATAGGCATACAGGCCCACTGGGGACTGAACTTCCCGAAGAACGAATACATTATTGCCGCCATTGACACATTTGCATCACTGGGCGTCAAGGTCATGATTACTGAGCTCGATGTTGACGTGCTCCCGCTTACCCGCGAAGGCCAGATAATTGGCCAGACCATGCAGGACCCACAGTTCCAGCTTGAAGAGTTCAAGGAATACTTTGACCCATACCGCAGCGGCATGCCGGCCGATGTTGAAAAACTTCAGGCCGAGCGTTACGCCGAACTCATGCAGATATTCTACGACAAGCGCGACGTAATTGACCGCGTAACAGTATGGGGAATCCACGACGGTCAGTCATGGAAGAACGGCTACCCTATTCCAAACCGCATAAACTATCCTCTGCTCTTTGGACGTGACTACACCCCGCACGCATCACTGAACGCCGTGCTGAGCATTCCACAGAAGTAACAGGTACCTGAAACCCGCATGACGGGTACACACCACACATAGGGGTGGTCCATTCACAACCGGATTGTAAATGGATCACACTTTCCTTATTTCTTCGGCAAGCAGATCAGGGTCAATGTCCAGAAGCTTCATCTTCCTTAGAATGGCTGGCAGTTCTTCTTCAAGGAAGTACTTCTGCTGTGTGCTCAGTACAATTGACTTGGCATCGGCCGATATGAAATAGCCTATGCCGCGCTTGTTGTATATGATTCCGGCATCGGTCATTCTTTCATAGCTGCGCATCACGGTGTTCGGGTTCACCTCAAGCTCTGCGCCAAGTTCCCTCACCGACATCAGCCTTGATTCTGGCCTCAGTTCACCGTTAAGAATGCGCTCACAGACAGAATCGACAATCTGCAGGTATATTGGTTTGTTGTTATTGAATTCCATAACTTAAGTACATCAGGTTTGCAGTTTCAAAAAAGACTCATTGCAAATCACATGGAGCATTTACACTCCCTTATATCAATGACTTATCTTTTTCAGCCTTAAAAATATCAGGCCAGCCAGGACAAGATTTACCAGGGTATCGGACATTGTGTCCCAAAGCACCGGATTACTGGACACCTTTACAAGAAGCCTTTCCTTGACATTCCAATCGGAGATAACAGGTGCAAACGGTGCAACAATCAGCGAGAGTACTATACTCACGAGCAGCAATGCAGCAATTGTCTTGGCCACCTTTCTCTGCTTGAACCACAGGGCGCCCAGCAGGAATATCAAGGTACCCGTGAACGTGTCATCAATATAGAGCATCGGATTGGTCAGTTTTGCAACTGAAGACGGATCAAATCCATTCAGAGTTACATCGGCCGAGCCCATAATATCCAGCATTTCTTTTCGGAATTCATCAACCCTGACCAGACACTCGGCAAATGACATGCCGCTGTTCGGGTCAATAAGGCATATTATGGAATCACTTACGAATGTGCCAATGAGGAAGGTCACCGGAATGACAACACAGCATACCAGAAGCATGGACACATACTTTTCAAAGGTCGATGCCGGGGTCATCAGGAACCTGGTACCCATTTTCTTGTCGGTTATGTGCCCGTAGCAGATTGAAGGCGATGACAGGAACATTACAGTAGCTGCAATGCCGGCCAAGATCAGTCTTGCAGGAAGGACAAATCCTCCGTCCAGGGGTGTATGCAGGAACAGGCGGAACAGAGTTACTATAAGACAGACTATTGGCAGGAACAGGCTCAGCAGCAACAAGTTCAGTCCATACCTGTTTACACAATTCTGAATATCAACAACGAAATACTTTGAGAAACGGTTCAGGTCAAATATCTCATTGGCCTTGACAGTACTATTTTTCATATCTGATTATGTTTTTCTTGTTCTTGAATTTGATTACGCTTAGACAAACTCACCCGGGAATCAGGCGAAGAGTTTCTTTATGAGTGACTTGTTCTTCTGTACAGCATTGAACAGGGCCTCAATGTTCACCTTGCTCTCCATGCCGTACCTGTTCAGGCACACCTGGATATTGCCGCCCGGAATCATTTCGGAATAGAGCACATTCTCGGTCTCATCGTTCCCGTACTCGAAATAGAGCCTGCGGGTAATATCTTCGATTGACGCATTCAGCAGCACATCCTGCTTGTCCAGAATAATGATAGGATCAATTATTGCCTCAAGGTCACGCACCTGGTGGGTCGATATAAGCAAGGTCGATTCATCGCTGGTGAACTTGTTCAGCACCTTTCTGAACTGTGCCTTCGAAGGAATGTCCAGACCGTTTGTCGGCTCGTCCATGAACAGGTAGGGTGCATTGGTTGCAAGCGCAAATGATATGTAGGTCTTCTTTATCATACCGAAAGACATGGCACTCATCTTCTTTGACGGGTCAGTCTCAAACAGTTCCATTATGCGGTTGAACTTATCCATATCAAAACCGTTCCAGAACCTGCCATAACGCTCTGCGTATTCTGTTCCCGTAATTGTGGGGGCATCGGTCTCATCGGGCAGATAGTATATCTTGCCCAGCAGCGACGGCTCTCTATCGCTTGGAATTTGGCCGTCAATTTCAATAGAACCGTACTGCGGCTTTTTCAGTCCGCACAGCAGAGTCAGAAGTGTGGTCTTGCCCACGCCGTTCTCACCAAGCAGGCCATATATCTTTCCCTGCTCCAGATTAAGTGAAATGTTGCTCAGCACCTTGTTGTCGCCATAGCTGAATTCAAGATTCTTAATTGTAATCATGTTATTATGTGTTTGTAATACTCCTTATTATATATAGCGGACCGTGCTTGTTTATATTTCGCGGACCACACTTGGTTACATAGCTGACTGCACCTGGTTATATAGCTGACTGCATCTGGTTATATAGCTGACTGCATCTACTCAGTGTATTAGTCTACTATGACACTGCAAAGGTATAGCTTTATTTTTAACCTGCAACACTTTTGCGAAAAAAAGTGATTCCTTCACAGCTGGACTGTGGTCGGCTCACCTTCCTGTACAGTGTGACCTGCGCCATCTTTGGGTGGAATTGGCGTATTTGGGCACGGGTTGTGGACAGGTCATGTTGCAGTGGTCCTGACAGACAGTCTGTGTTGTGCAAAAAGTCTTAGTAAAAGGAACAACAATATATTAAATAAAGTACTTTTGCATTTTGTAAAAGCAAGGCGGCCCCATTTGGTACTTGCTTCTTAAATTGACTGAAACATAACACAATACATAATATGGCATTCAAGAAGATTACTGCTGCCGAGGCAGCACAGTACGTCAAGGACGGCTATAATGTCGGACTTAGCGGTTTTACACCAGCAGGTTCACCTAAGGCTGTAACTGCTGAAATCGGTAAGATGGCTCATGAACTGCATGAGCAGGGCAAACCATTCCAGATCAGCATTTTCACCGGCGCATCAACCGGCGACAGCTGCGACGGTATCCTGTCACGTGAGCATGCAATCAAGTATCGTGCTCCTTACACCACCAACGCAGACTTCCGCAAGGCAGTCAACAACGGTGAGATTGCTTACAACGACATCAACCTGAGCCAGATGGCACAGGAACTGCGATACGGTTTCTACGGCAAGCTGAACATTGGTATCATGGAGGCATTCGATGTTACCGATGACGGCAAGATTTACGTAACTGCCGGTGTAGGTATTGCTCCTACCGTTGCACGCATGGCTGACCAGCTCATCATTGAGGTCAATGCTGCTCACGCACGCTGCGCAAAGGGCCTGCATGACATCTATGAGCCTGCTGATCCACCTTATCGCCGTGAGATTCCTGTTTACAAGCCAAGCGACCACATTGGTACCCCATACATCCAAGTTGACCCAAAGAAGATCATCGGTATTGTTGAGGTTAACATCCCTGATGAGGCGCGCGGATTCACCGAGCCAGACCAGACAACACTGCAGATTGGTCACAACGTTGCCCAGTTCCTGATTTCTGACCTGAAGCGCGGCATCATTCCTTCATCATTCCTGCCAATGCAGAGCGGTGTAGGTAACGTTGCAAACGCCGTTCTGGGTGCTCTTGGTGAGGACAAGTCAGTTCCAGCATTTGAAATGTACACTGAGGTTATCCAGGATTCAGTTATCAACCTGATGCGTGAAGGCCGATGCAAGTTCGGTTCAAGCTCATCACTGAGCGTGAGCAACGAGAGCCTGCAGGGTATTTATGAGGATATGGACTTCTTCAAGGACAAGCTGGTTCTGCGTCCAACTGAAATCTCAAACAGCCCTGAGGTAGCACGCCGTCTTGGCCTTATTGCCATGAACACTGCCCTTGAGGCCGATATCTACGGCAACGTCAACTCAACCCACGTAAGCGGAGTCAAGATGATGAACGGTGTAGGCGGCTCTTGCGACTTTACCCGCAACGCATTCGTTTCAATCTTCAGCTGCCCGTCAACTGCAAAGGGTGGCAAGATCAGCGCCATCGTTCCTATGTGTTCACACGTTGACCACAACGAGCACAGTGTCAAGGTCCTGATCACTGAGCAGGGTATTGCCGACCTTCGCGGCAAGTCTCCAGCCGAGCGCGCAAAGTGCATCATCGAGAACTGCGTTCACCCAGACTACAAGCAGCTCATGTGGGACTACCTGAAGATTTCTGCAAAGGGTCAGTCTTCACACGCCCTTGACAAGGCATTTGCTATGCACAAGGCTCTTGCCGAGAAGGGTGACATGCACCTGGCAGAGTTCTGATTCGTCAGCATTCCCCATTCAACTTATTCCCCTCTTCGCACCATTGTGGAGAGGGGATTTTTTTGTTGCGATTTTAAACAGCGCAATTAAACAGCGCAATTAAGCGACGCCATCCATATTTGTACGCCTTAAAAGGAATTGCACGCAGGTGGTGTTGTAATTTTAAGCAACGGGTATTAACTTTGCGCTGAAAACCCAAGAACAAAATGGCTGAAAACGAAATACAGAAGAAACTCTTCATTGAGACATACGGCTGCCAGATGAATGTTGCTGACAGTGAAGTCATTGCGTCAATCATGAAAATGGCCGGTTATGAAACTGTCGAATCAATTGATGAGGCCGATGCCGTGTTCCTGAACACCTGTTCCATACGTGACAACGCCGAGCAGAAAATATGGAACAGGCTGGAGGCGCTTGGCGCACTCAAGAAGAAACGCCACGGAAAACTCATCATTGGAGTGGTAGGCTGCATGGCAGAACGCGTAAAGGAGGAACTGATTGAGAACCATCATACCGACGTGGTTGCCGGTCCTGATTCATACCTGGCACTCCCAGACCTTGTTGCCCAGGCCGAACTGGGCGGAAAGGCTATTGATACAGAACTCTCTACAACTGAAACATACAAAGATGTCATTCCGTCAAGAGTATGCGGAAACCACATTTCCGGATTCGTGTCAATAATGCGCGGATGTAATAATTTTTGCCATTACTGCATCGTTCCTTATACCCGCGGACGCGAGCGCAGCCGTGAGCCCGAGAGCATTATCAACGAGGTGCTTGACCTGCAGGCCAAGGGATACCGCGAAGTGACCCTTCTTGGCCAAAATGTCAATTCGTACAATTTTGAGGGACTGACATTCCCCGAGCTCTTGCGGAAAGTAGCGCGTGCAGTTCCAACAATGCGCGTACGTTTTACTACATCGCACCCCAAGGATATGAGCGATGATACCCTACGCGTTATTGCCGAAGAACCCAATGTGTGCCGCCACATTCACCTGCCGGTACAGAGCGGAAGTGACAGAATACTCAAGCTGATGAACCGGAAATACACCCGCGAATGGTACATGGGACGTATTGAGGCCATAAGGAGAATTGTTCCGGATTGCGGTCTTTCTACCGACATGTTTACGGGCTATCATTCTGAGACTGAAGAAGATCACCAGCTCACGCTTTCCCTTATGCGTGAATGCAGGTTCGATTCTTCGTTCGATTTCAAGTACTCCGAGCGTCCAGGCACATACGCCAGCAAGCATCTGCCCGACGATGTTCCCGAAGAGACCAAGATTCGCCGCCTGAATGAGATGATTGAGCTTCAGAACCAGCTGTCGCTTGAAAACAACCGTGCCTGCATAGGGCAGTGTTTTGAGGTGCTGGCCGAGGGGCATTCCAAGCGTTCGCGCGAGCAGCTCTACGGCAGGACCGAGCAGAACAAGACCGTAGTGTTCAACAAGAACGGACACCATCCGGGCGATTTGGTAATGGTACGCATAACCGATGCCACATCGGCCACACTGTTCGGCCAGGAAATCACCACCGCCGAGTGACGGTTCCAAGGCAATGAATGTAATTGCCGGTGCAGGCTTTTTTGAAGTGCGCGTACTTAGGTGATGTAATTATTTTTGTAACTAAAACAGTAGTCCTATGAGAAAGATTTCAAATGCATCGTCCCCCATCATCTGGGGTTTGTCTTCAGTTATTCTGGGTATTCTGATCATTGCCTTCAGCCAGCAGATTCTGAAGTGGATTTTCCTTATCATGGGCGCTGGAATAATTCTGTGCGGGGCTATTCCATTGCTGACCGCGCTGAAAAACAAGACTAACGTGCCAATTCTGTCAACGTTTTACGTTCTGATTGGAATCATTGTGATGGCCCTCAATGTCAGGCTGACTGCTGCGCTGTTCGTGGTGCTGGGCCTGCTGCTCATGCTTGTGGGGTTCCAGAACATATCTTCACTTGTCAGCATACGCCGAACCGACAATTACCGCATTCCATGGGGACATTTCGTAATTCCATGCCTGTGCATTGCCGGCGGAATTATCACAATCTGGAATCCGTTTGCCATTCAGACAACTCTCATAAAGTTCATTGGCTGGTGCATTCTCATTCAAGGCCTGTGGAACCTGATCAGCCTGGCTCTCATCAGCTACAGCAAGGACTGACCTGCCCTGATGGCGCCACCGCAATCGCGCCGGTAGAACCCCGTACACATCACCCGAGCCAGCAACCTGAGCCGGGTAATGTGCAAAAAATCACTCAAATACTTGACAAGGGGTACTTTGCGGTATTATATTTGCAGCCGCTTTCACGCGCGCTCACATGCAAAACCAATATAACGTTACTTGTCCCATTTGCGGCAGGCAGGACTGCGAACCTTACATGAACTGTACTGACAGGCTTGTCAGCGGTGAGGTTTTTGACCTGTGCAAGTGCCCCGGGTGCGGAATGGTTTTCACGGCCAATCCACCGGCCGAAAGCGACATGAGCAACTATGACCGCTTCAGGCAAAAGATAAAATTGTACGAAAAGCAGGAAACACTGACCGGCTGGCTGCATTACAGAATCAAGATATACATGCTCAGGCACAAGGCCGGATTCGTGCGCAAAATGTCATACAGGCATACCGGCTCGCTGCTGAATTACGGGGCCGAGACAGGCTTCTTTTCAAATGCAATGGAGAGGCGCGGATGGAAAGTCACATCGGTCGAAAAATACCACGAACAACGGGTTTTCTCACTTGAAATGTTCCATCACCGCATGCTTGATGAGTCCGATATGGAACAGCTCAGGCCCGATACATTCGATGTAATCACCATGTGGCACGTGTTTGAGCACCAGTATCACCCGCAGGAACTGCTGGACAGATGCCACGAACTGCTCAAGCCCGGCGGAATACTGATTATGGCATGTCCGAACATTGATTCCATGGATGCCCGCCACTATGGGGCCGAATGGGCAGCATACAATGTTCCGCGCCACAGGCTGCACTTCAGCCCATCTACCCTGAACAGTCTGGTATCGGCCCACGGATTCGTCATGATGGAGCACCGTATGCTGCCTTTTGACTGCTTCTACATATCAATCCTGTCAGAGCGGAACAAAGGGCACAAACTGGCATTCATTCGCGGCATGTGGTACGGCACCAGGTGCTGGCTCAAGTCAATAGTACACCGGAAGCAGGCAAGCTCAATGGTTTACGCCTTCCGCAAGAAAACTAAAAAATGAAATTGCAACACATATGGCAAAAAAGAAGAAAAGAAAGATTGACCTGATGTTCATTACGGCATGCATAAGCACATCGCTGGTACTGCTGCTGATAGGTGCAATTGCATTCCTCATACTGTCGGCCCACGAAGTATCGGACAAGCTCAGACAGGAAATGACCGTCGAGGTTGTGCTTGAAGATGCAATCACCGAAGCCCAGACCAATGACCTGATGCGCAAGATAAAGGCATCGGCATACACCAGTTCGTGCACGCTCGTTTCAAAGGACGATGCCCTGAAGGAGATGACCCAGGCCATGGGCACTGACCCGACCATGTTCGTCAGCTACAATCCGTTCTATGCATCGGTCAACATAAGGCTCAAGCCGGAATATGCCACCAATGACAGCCTGGCCTGGATTGAGAAGAAACTGACCTCCGAGATTGGAGTGAAGGAGGCCAATTACCAGAAAGAGCTGCTGGGTATTGTAAACGAGAACATAACCAAGGTTTCGCTGGCGCTGTTCGTGCTGGCATGCATACTGGCCATGATTTCATTTGCGCTCATAAACAACACCATCAAGCTGACCATATACGCACAGCGCTTCACGCTCTATTCCATGAAGCTGGTAGGTGCCAAATGGTCATTCATACGCAAGCCGTTCATTTTGAAGAACATGGGAATTGGCCTGGCATCGGCCTTCATTACATGTGGACTGTTCTACATAGGACTGAGCCAGGGCATTAAGTACGAGCCATGGCTGGCGGTGCTCATGGAACCGCAGGTCATGTGGCTGGTGTTCGGTATTGTAACCGCTGTGGGACTTATAATTACGTCATTCTGTGCGCTCCATTCGGTCAACCGTTTCCTGCGCATGAAATCAGGTGAGCTGCATTATATTTGAGCAGGAATTAAAACTGAACAAAAAAAATACAAGAAATATGGAAAAGAAAGATTTCGCATTTGAAAAGACCAACTACATTATCATGGCAGTTGGCATGGCAATCATCATTCTGGGTCTATTGCTCATGACAGGTCCAAACTGTACGGCCGAATCATTCGAGCCCGACATTTTCAGCGTAAGGCGCATAAAGGTTGCACCGGTCGTAACCTTCATTGGATTCGTAACAATCATTGTGGCAATTGCCTGGCGCCCACGAGCAGGCAAGAATGAAGTTGAAGAGAATAAAGACTGATACGCATGAACTGGTTTGAATCTATCATACTGGGTATAGTCCAGGGACTTACCGAATACCTGCCCATTAGCAGCAGCGGCCATTTGGCCATTGCATCATCACTCTTCGGGGTCGAAGCCGAAGAGAACCTGACCTTCACCATAGTAGTACACATTGCAACCGTACTGAGCACACTGACCATTCTGTGGAAAGAAGTCGTCTGGATACTGAAAGATATTTTCAGCCGCCAGTCATGGAAAAGCTACAGCGGCCTGAACGACGGTACCAAATATGCACTAAATATAATTATATCCATGATTCCAATTGGAATTGTGGGCGTGTTCTTCAAGGACACGATTGAAGAGATCTTCGGAAGCGGCCTGGCAATTGTGGGCACCATGCTGCTCATAACTGCGGCCCTTCTGATCTTTTCATACTACGCAAAGCCCCGACAGAAAGAGAGCGTTTCCATGCCTCACGCATTCGTGATTGGCATAGCCCAGGCCCTGGCCGTAATGCCTGGCCTGTCCCGCTCAGGTTCTACAATAGCAACCGGCCTGCTGCTGGGCAACAAGAAGGAATCACTTGCGCAGTTCTCGTTCCTGATGGTAATCCCGCCTATCCTGGGCGAGGCGCTGCTTGACGGAATGGACCTGTTGACTGAAGGCGCCGGCGGCGGCATATCGGCCTCCGTGCTCATTCTGGGATTCCTGGCTGCATACCTTTCAGGCTGCGCCGCATGCAAGTGGATGATTGGCATTGTCCGCAAGGGCAAGCTGGTATGGTTCGGCGTTTATTGCGCCATTGCCGGTCTGGTAACACTTCTCTTCCTGTAATCCCGTATGAATTTCCAGGAAGGCGAAATACTTGCATTTGACAAGCCGTACCGATGGACGTCATTTGACGTCGTTGGCAAAATCCGATGGCTGCTCTGCCGCAAGATAGGAATAAAGAAACTCAAGGTTGGCCACGCCGGCACACTGGACCCACTGGCTACAGGCGTGCTGGTTGTCTGCACCGGCAAGGCCACCAAGCGCATTGACGAATTCCAGTTCGGCGTGAAAGAGTACGTGGCCACGCTCAGGCTGGGCGCCACTACCCCGTCATTCGACCTTGAAAAGGAGATCGATGCCACCTACCCCACCGACCACATTACCCGCGAACTGGTCGAAACCACACTCCAGAAATTCAAGGGAACCATTGAGCAGATACCGCCTTCGTTTTCGGCCTGCAAGGTCGATGGCAAGCGCGCCTACGAAATAGCCCGCAAGGGCGGCGATGTAGAACTCAAGCCCAAGACTCTGGTAATTGATGAAATAGAACTCATGGACTGTTCACTGCCCTACATTACAATCAGGGTAGTATGCAGCAAGGGCACCTACATAAGGGCGCTGGCACGTGATATTGGCCAGGCGCTTGACAGTGGAGCCCACCTGACGGCACTGCGCAGGACACGCGTGGGCGACATCAGGGTAGAAAACTGCATGGACCCGCAGAAATTCATGGAATGGCTGGAACAGCAGACTATAGAAATAAACGAAACAAACTAAATAGAAAGAAAAGGGAATGAAACTATCACAATTCAAATTCAGGCTCCCCGAAGACAAGATTGCCAAGTATCCGACGGAGTATCGTGATGAATCAAGGCTGATGGTCGTTTACACCAAGACCGGCAAGATTGAGCATGTCATGTTCAAGGATATTCTTCAGTATTTCAATGAAAACGATGTATTCGTCTTCAACGACACGAAAGTCTTCCCTGCCCGTCTTTACGGAAACAAGGAAAAGACCGGAGCAGTTATTGAAGTATTCCTGCTGCGCGAACTGCGTGAAGAAAACCTTCTGTGGGATGTCCAGGTTGACCCTGCCCGCAAAATCCGCATAGGCAACAAGCTCTATTTCGGCGAAGACAACTCAATGGTTGCCGAAGTCATTGACAACACCACATCACGCGGCCGCGTACTCCGATTCCTCTATGACGGACCGCACGATGAATTCAAGAAAGCCCTGTACGCACTGGGCGAAGCACCTATCCCTTCATATCTGAAGAGAAAGAACGAGCCAAGTGACGAAGAGCGTTTCCAAAGCCTTCTGGCAGTAAACGAAGGCGCAGTGACTGCACCTACAGCCAGCCTCCATTTCAGCCGCGAGCTGCTCAAGAGAATGGAAATAAAGGGCATTGAACGCGCCAACATAACCATACACTGCGGCCTGGGCAACTTCCGCGAAATTGACGTTGAAGACCTGACCAAGCACAAAATGGAGTCCGAACAGATTTTCGTACCGGAAGAGGCAACCGAAATTGTCAACAAGGCAAAACTGGGCGGCCAGCGCATATGCGCCGTGGGCAATTCAGTAGCCAGGACACTTGAAACAGTTGTGGGTACCGATGACCTGATCAAGCCTTTCGAGGGCTGGACCAACAAGTTCATCTTCCCTCCATACACATTCCATGTAGCCGACAGCATGATCAGCAATTTCCAGCTGCCCGAATCAATCCAGCTCATGCTTACTTGCGCATACGGCGGCTATGAAGTTGTCATGGATGCATACAACACTGCCCTTAAGGAAGATTACCGATTCGGCTGCTACGGCGATGCCATGCTGCTTATAAACCGCTAACTGGCAGTCCGACAGTCCGAAATGATTCTATACCTGAGCCTGGGCACAAACCTGGGCGACCGCGCTGAAAACATAGAAAGGGCGGTCACCCAGATAAACCTCCGCATTGGTGAAATAACAACGCGGTCAGGCAACTACTGCACCGAGCCATGGGGATTCATTAGCGAGAGCCCATTCCTCAACGCTGCTGTTGCTGTCCGTACCAGCCTCAGTCCAGCCCAGGTCCTGACCATGACCCAAGCCATAGAACGAGACCTTGGCCGGACCCACAAGAGCATTAACGGAATCTACCAAGACAGGATTATTGACATTGACCTTATAATATCTGATGACGGTTCCGTCATTGACACCCCGCAGCTGTGCCTGCCCCACAGGCTGATGCACCTGCGCCGTTTCGTGCTGGAACCGCTCTGTGAAATCGCCCCGGAACTGGTCCACCCGGTACTGGGGAAAACCGTAAGGCAACTGTTGGAACAACTAGACTGAAAAGGACATGGCTGACAACTATCTTGAAAACCATTATGAAGAGTACCTGAAGCGCAAGGCTGCATGGGAAAAGAAAAAGAAGAAGACGGTGCCCCGACCGGCACTTGACTCCGTACATGAAAACAAAAACAACGACCAAAAATGAAAACTATTACAAAGATTGTCATGGGTATAGCATTACTCCCCGTTGTCGCCGGATGCGGCACAAAGAAAACTGACTTCAAGTATCTGACTGACGAATTCGCAGACCTCAAGATCATACGTTACCAAATTCCCGGCTGGGACGAACTGACACTGCAGCAGAAAGAATACGCATACCACCTGGCCGAGGCTGCCAAGTGGGGCCGCGATATCCACTGGGACCAGAACTGCGCCGGCAACATAGAGCTGCGCCATGTCCTGGAGAACATATTGGAAAACTACACTGGTGACAGAAAGTGTGAAGAATACAACCAGTTCCTGGTATATGCAAAGCGCATTTTCTTTGCAAACGGCATACATCACCACTACTCAGAAGACAAAATCTTCCCGACCTGCTCAGAGGAGTATTTCCGTTCACTCATGGAGTCAGTCGGCGATTCCGAAAAGGCCAATGCAACCATGGCTTACGTATATGACAAGAACCGCATGCAGAGGCGTTCAACCAAGACCGACGGCGATATTGTGCTACAGTCATCGGTCAACTTCTACGATGGCGTGACCCGTGCTGAGGTTGAAGACTACTACGCATCTATCATGGATCCGAATGATGAGACCCCAATTGCCTACGGTCTGAATACCAAAGTTGCCAAGGATGCCCAGGGCAATGTAGTTGAACTGCCATGGCGTTCAGGCGGCATATACGGCAATGCTATTGACCACATCTGCGAGGAACTGGCCATGGCTGCACGCGCTGCCGAAAATGACATACAGAAAAATGCGCTGGTGCTGCTCATCCAGTACTACAAGACTGGCGACCTGAAACTTTGGGATGCATTCAACGTAGAATGGGTCAAGGATACCATTGGAACAGTTGACTTCATCAACGGCTTCATTGAGGACTACAACGACCCACTCGGCCGCAAGGGCGCATGGGAAGGCTACGTAAACATCAAGGACCACAAGGCATCCGAACGTTCAGTCATACTGAGCCAGAATGCACAGTGGTTCGAAGACAATTCACCAGTTGACGACCGCTTCAAGAAGAAGCAGGTCAAGGGTGTATCGGCCAAGGTCGTCAATGCTGTCTGTCTGGCCGGCGACAGCTACCCATCGACCCCTATAGGTATTAACCTGCCTAATGCCGACTGGATACGCAAAATGCACGGAAGCAAGTCAGTCACTATTGCAAACATCACCCACTCATACGAATATGCGGCCCAGGAATCACCAAAGAACATTCTTGATGAATTTGCATATTCTGATGAAGAGAAGGCACTTTACCGCCAGTGGGGCTCATACGCCGATGAAATCCATACCGACCTGCATGAATGCCTGGGCCATGGTTCTGGCCAGCTCCTGCCAGGCGTTTCAAGCACAGCCATGGGTGAATATTCATCAACCCTTGAAGAAGCACGCGCTGACCTGTTCGGTCTGTACTTCACCGCTGATCCCAAGATGGTCGAACTGGGCATTATGCCAAATGCCGATGCATACAAGGCAGAATATTCAAACTACATACGCAACGGCATATTTGTTCAGTTCAACCGCGTTGAGCTGGGCAGCCAGAACACCGAGGCACACATGCAGAACCGCAAGCTCATTGCAGAATGGTGCTATGAGAAGGGCGCTGCCAATAACGTAATCGAGAAGAAGGTAAAGGACGGCAAGACCTATTTCGTAGTCAACGACTTTGTTGCACTGCGCGGGCTGTTTGCACAGCTGCTTGCTGAAATACAGCGCATCAAGTCAGAAGGCGACTATGAAGCCGGCAAGGCTCTGGTTGAAACCTACGCTGTAAACATTGACCCTACCCTGCACAAGGAAGTCAAGCAGCGCTATGACGCCCTTGGCCTGAAGCCTTACGGCGGATTCATCAATCCCGACATTGTACCCGTTACTGACGAATCAGGCAAGATTATAGACTATGAAGTAATCTACTGTTCTGATTTCCTGCAGCAGCAGCTTGACTACGGCAAGAAGTACGGCGTACTGTAAGACGGTTCTGCCTACCAGTTTCAATGGAGAAACTATAAGAGGGGGGAGTGTTCAACTGTACCGCCAGGCGGCGGTTAACTTTGAACTACTCCCCTTTATTTTTTCAAGCAATTATATACCTGATGACACTATTCAATAGGATGTGGTCAATAGTGGTACTCAATAATCTTGCTGGTGTTCATGTTGGTATGCCTGGTGCCAGGCTTTCCGTTGTAATTGAGTTCTTTACTCCTGATAATCCTGCCCTTCTTGTAGCTATTCTGAACTGCGAATGTCCTTACAAGCCGACTTTCGCCCTTTTCCGTTTCTTCCAAGTAGAATATTTCTTTCCGGACAAGCATGCCTCTCCTGTACGAATAAGTCTCCTTCCGGTAGGTTGCGTCACTGCCGGCATGGCTTGCGCTCATTGACGTTATCCTGCCCTTCCTGTCATATTTCTCAACCCAGGAATCATCTTCATGCCACTCACCGTCTATCATGAAATACCGGACCGTGATTGTCTGGTTGCCATCATACTGAAAGGTTGTCTTCTGCTGTTCCCGCCATGTATCCCCTTCAGGAATAATCAGTCTAACCTCAACAGGTTTTGCATTATTGTATGTGGTCACTTTCCGCATGCCGGGCTCAGTTTCCAGATATGACAACAGATTACCATATTCGTCATAGGAAAACAGGTCTTCACAACTGAATTCCGGATATACAGTTGATCGGCGTATTGTCTTACCTTGTTCGTTGTATTCGAATTCCTGATAGTAATCAACCAAGTCAGGCTGCACATAAGACCTGTACACCAACTCACCTTGGGCATTATAGGTACTGGTAACTGTTGCCGTACTAGAGTAACTGGCCAGATGATCATTGAACGCTATAACTTCGATGCTGTCATGACCGTCCCGACTGTTACGTACCATATGTGTCCTGACAGTTTCAACGCTGTCGCACCATACACCATTCTTCCATGTGTACCAGCGTTCGTGCTCAATTCCGGAAATATGGTCGCGCTCCATCACCTTTCGGCTTATGTTGGCCCCATTTCCTCGTGTTTCTATTACCTCCACAAAAGTAGGTGACTCCCCTGCATTAGATAGGGCAAAACAATCCGTCATCATTGACAGGATACATACGCAACCAAGAAATCTTTTCATAATAAACTTCAATATGCTCAGTTTCTTTAATCCTAACTTTTTCATAAGTTGCTGTAAACTTAGTTATTATTTTTAAAATATACCATTACTATCTATTTTTTTTGAGATATCACCGGGTAAACCGCTTACCTGTGGATTGTCTGCGCACTGAATGTCACCCATTGAATTGCCAGACACACAACAATATAATTCAAATTGGATGTCTCACGTTTTCAGGTGAAGTCACTTTTTTAGAGATTTCCCATTCGAACGATATTCAAATAGTGGGACATAAGTTGTATCGTTGGGATTGTTGTTCCTGGTATTCATAGTCAGCTTTCCATTTTTGTCATCATATGAATACAAGTAGGTACAATCTTTATGAACTGTGTTTTCTGCGTCTAACGTCCATTCTTTTATAGAAGATATCCGATTTTGCCCGTCATATTCATACGTTTTATAATGGCTTAATTTAGAATCGCTTGATGGTACAGAACTTTCCGACACCAACAATCCGTTGTCATCATACTTGAAGTCCGTGGCAATAGTGTCGTTTGGATAATAATAAATAGTACGAGCCTCTCTTCCCAGACTGTCATATACATACGTTCTCTGGACAATCCCATCCTTAATTTCTGTCAAAAGCCTGCCATCGTCCCTATACTGGTATTCGGTTCTTTTTTCTCCGTTACCACTCTCTACTAGAAGAATCTTTCCATGATTGTTGTATGTCTCTTTGCGATCAATCGTCGGAACACCGTCTTGCCATGCAGTATATATGGTCTTCACATATGAGTTTGCGCCAGTATATTCTATTGTCTCATATTCAGAATGCTCCCATATCGTTTCCGGACTTCTTCTTGATAGTTTTTCAGAACCTATATATTTGCCATCATTGGAATATGAATATAGAGTCATATCATATGTTACCCAGTCCCTGCTATTCATGGTAACAGACTGGAACTCATTTCCATTCAACCATAGAATTGTATCAGTCAACAAATCGCATTTTGATTCAATCACTCCCCAAAGTTGCATGTCATTGTAAAATACAGAATCAGTTCTTAAAGCGATTCGGAACGGGCTGAACAATCCTTTAACCATAAAAGTGTGACTGATTATTATTCCATCACCCATATTGACTATTCTGCGAATATCCAGATTTGTACTGTTGCCGACAGTCGCTACAGTATCACACATATCATTGGAATTGACATGAGAATCCTTTATATTTCCTGTGCAATTCAGGAACAACAGGATAATGAAATATGCACATGTGCATTCTGCGAATAAGCGTTTGTTCATAAAACCTTTTCTATTTGTTGCTTTTTTTCTTTTATTGTGATTTCTATTGCGCCATTCTTTGCACACTCACCCAGTTTTTCTGTGAATTCATCATTCTTATGCACAACTATCTTTTTTATCTCTTTTGCAATTTTATTTGCAATTTTTGCATCACCATCATTTACACAATTTAGAAAGAATGCAATTTCTTCTTTACTATATGCTTTTTTTGTAGTATCAATATTTTTCCAGTCTTCATCCTCAATGGCCCATAGCATACCGTCCACTACTATTGCTGGATAATTATTGTTGAATGTTGCATTCTGACGTGGACGGAGAGTGTCGGATATTTGCAAGGATACTTTCCCTGTTTCTGGTTCATTGCCAGATGACTTTATTTTACTCTGAGAATATCCATTTGTTGCAACTAAAACAAATAATAATGTAAATACTATTTTTTTCATGTGTTATTGTTATGTTTACAATGAGACCTTTTATATAAATCAGTCAAAAACGTTTATTACAGATTAGTAGTGATGCGTTAATTTGAACGCATCACTACTATTTACTCATATTAAGTACATAAACTCATCTCTATCACCTGGGCTTGAAAAAACACAAATTGCCTGTGATAGGAACAATGCTATTATCAATTTTCGTAGTTTCATTGTAGTTGTGGGAGTTATTGAACAATTACAAATCATCAACTATATTAAACCTGTTCCAGTATTCAGCGGACTGATATGCCTGCCTACAGCCGGTTGGAACATGGAGTGTTCCATATTCTGCAAAGGTATCAGGACATATTTTCTGAGGGGTCTTGGAGTAGTTTACCACATTAGTAAGGTTCCTACACAATGCAAATGCCAAGTCGCATATTTGAGTAGTACTGGCAGGAATTGAAATGTTCCTAAGATTACCACACCCTTGAAAAGCCCCCTCGCCAATACGTAATACTCCAGCGGGTATTTCAAGATCGGTTATATTTGAATTGAACATGAATGCTCCGTCTCCAATAACCTCTATTTTAGAAGGCACTCTGTTTCCTACACTAGCTATCAAGGTCTTTGTACTGATTTCAACCAATGACTTGTGTTTTTGGGACTTATAGCACCTATTACCTTTCTCTACATCAATAGACTTAAGTTGACGGCAACCCGATAACGCACCTTGGCCAATTTTAATTACACCTGACGGTATCTCTATACGCTCTACGCCTGTACCGCTGAGTGCGTATCTGCCTATCTCGCGAAGATTGGACGGCAGTGTAATTCTACTAATTCCCACCCCATTCAGCGCATTGTCGCCAAGTGATACCAGGCTCTCTGGGATGTTCATGGTTGTAATGTTCCAACAGCCCTCAAATGCGCCTGATTTGATGGAATCTAATGACTGGGGAAGAGAAACATTCTGCAGTTCCCTGCAGCCTGAGTAGGCATAACATCCAATTGACCGGACAGACTCCGGAATATTTATGGAAACCATATTACGGCAGTTGTAGAAAGACATGTCACCAATGGAAGTTACTGTACCAGGTATCACGGTTGTACTACATCCTAGCACAAGAGTATTAGTCTTTGTGTCGATAATTGCATTACAGTTGTTCCTCGAATCATAATACGGATTCTCTACAGAAACACTCATTCTCTTGAATTCCGGACGGACATAGCTCCGGTCAAGGTCCTGGATCACTAAATTGTTCACGCCCGAAGGAAGCTCAAGTGATGTTAACGTAGGTGATGTAAACGCGGTGGCGTACAAAGTTTCCAGACTTTCAGGTAGGAAGACCTTACGGACAACTCTTAGGGATTTGCCACGTATTTCCCTGACTCCATCTGGGACATACAGGGTGTCTATACTACATTCGTCTGTAAGTGCATTCGAAAATATTGTATGAACACCGCTGGGAATATGGTAAACTTTCTGAAAGAGAATCATTCTTTTCAGGAAATTGCCGCCAATAATCACTTCACTTCGCATAGAACGGCTATAGTTATTGCCGTTGAATTTATCGCAGTTATGGAATGGATTGTTGCCCATTGACACGACGCCTTCGACAATGATGGAATCCAAGTTAACACAGCCATTGAATGCTTCGTTTTCAATCCTTGAAACCGTCGTGGGGACAACAACCTTAACAAGTCCGTTCAAATGGTTGAAGGCCCGAGACTCTATCGAGGTAACGGTAACAATTTGACCATCTTTGCTCAAAATTTCTGATGGAATAGTTATGGAGCCCGACAATGTGCTGTCAGTACCTACCAATGATGCACACCCTTCATGGACAAGATAACGAAGCCCTCCAATATTCTGAGAGAAGATATCAAAGACAACAGTATCTTGAGACATTGCATTTACATAAGATGCAAACAAAGGTAAAATGATGAACAAGGACAACTTTCTCATAGTTTTACTCTTTAAATTACGTTAATCTAATCATATCCTTATTTACAAAGTCTTACCATACAAATTTCCTTGTACGCATGATGTCATCATTGTCACCAAACCAATGAGCAATATGCTCAGTTTCTTTAATCTTACCTTTTTGATAAGTTGCTGTAAACTTAGTTATTTTTTTAAATATGCCATTACGATCTATTTTTTGAGATATCACCGGGTAAACCGCTTGCCTGAAGACTTGACAGGAAGAATCTTTGCAGCTTTGCTCCATCCCGGTGATTTCATGTACTTATTTACACTGCCCCTCGGGACGTATAGTATGAAATTGTTTCCTGATAGAGCCTCTTCATCCATAACTGGTGGCCTTTTTGAATATGATACAATCTCCTGGATATTACGGCAGCCATTGAACGCACCTGCCCCAATTGATTCTATCCCGTCCGGGATAATCAAGTTCCGACAATCCATACTTATGCCACCATCAATACGTGTGACACATAAATTGTCCTGCACTCCAGCTGGGACCGAAAGATAATCAGCTTTAGAAACAGACCTTTTCAAGGTTGCTCTTTTATTCGGGATGTCATAAACTTCAAACAGAAAGTCACCATCAGCGACTAGCCGTTCCGGACTTTTGCGTATGCCATCAGTAATCAAACGGAAACAGTTGAATATGTCACTGGTATAGTCAGAATTCCAATCATCAAACGCCGAAGGTTCAACATGAAGGTCGGTAATGGAATAGTGGCCAAAAGCTCTGTGGAAGTCTGTTGGGAAGTCTGTCAGCCTGTCCCAGCACGTATAGACATGCCGAAGACTGCTGCAATCCCAGAATGTCAGATTCCCCACGGTTTCCAATTCCTTTGAAAAATATATATCAGACAAAGAAGAGCACCCCCTAAAACTCTCATCTCCAAGAGTTTTTAGTTCATGGTTGAGAAATAGGTGCTCCAAGCTGGTACAACCGGAGAAAGCCGAAGCCTGTATATGTCTGAGACTGACGGGCAATTCCACTTCCTTGAGAGAACTGCACCCTGCAAATGCATATCCACCTATTGAAAGGAGATTGGCGGGGAACTTGATTCTTTGCAGATTGGTACAACCTTGAAATGCACCGATACCTATGTGCTTTATATCATCGGGCAGTATTATGCTGGTCAGATTGACGCATTTACCGAATGCCTCGAATTCTATTTCCCTGATTGACGGTGGAAGGACAGCCTCGGTGAGTTCGCTATTTCCCCAGAAAGCCTTACTACCCAATCCCACTACAGAATACTCAATCCCACTGATTGGTGATACAACTCTAAGTGGTACTTCAAATCTGCCGCTGGCATGGGCAAATGACCCATACACTTCGTGTTTGTCATGATCCTTTATACTGAACTTATTGCCGTCAACCCAGAACGTCTGGTCTTCAATAGTATTTGTCCCATCAGATATTGAACGGAAGCCAATCCATGGATATCTGTTCCTGAGGTAGTCCTCAATTTGTCCTTCAGGCACTATCAAATCAACACTGCAAATCCTGTCAACCCATCCGTATGTAGCATCAATTTCATACGATGAGATTGTCTGCACTTCTCCGGCATCTTCCCAATTGACAGAAAGAGTCGTCAATGATGTACAGTATTGAAAGGAATTCAGATTCAGAGATCTTACCGATGACGGAATGGATATAAAAGTGACATTGCTTGAATTGCTGAACACTTCACTGCCTAATTCCGTGACCGTACAGATAACACCGCCAACATTCAATGAATTAGGTATTATGATAGAATCATTGCCATGAACATTCACGTCTGTGATTCTGAGCGTTGAATCGGGTAGAATCAAGTACATAAAATCATCTCTATCACCTGGGCTTGAAAAAACACAAATTGCCTGTGATAGGAACAATGCTATTATCAATTTACGTAGTTTCATTGTAGTTGTGGGAGTTATCTTCTGAGATTCTTAATACTCTATATAGTATTTCCGCAAGTGGAAACTTGAATGGTTTTTGATGTAATAGGATGTGGTTATGGAACAGAAAACCATATTCTCGGCATGGGGGTATATAACTATTCTTGAAATAATGGGATATAAAGGCATAAATCATTTACCGAACTTTTTCGTCAGTCGGTCAATGTCCGGTTTCAGACTAGAAATTTCTTTGGACTTACCACCTTCAACAAGTTGGCATACTGTCTCCATGATCTGCACCAGTTCCTTACTGTTGCCAACAGAAGGAGACCAGCATTGAGCTGCATTTCCGTCTTTGTCGTGGAATTCATAAATATCTCCATTTTCTCTAATGAACACCCATCCAATGGAATCATTAAGGTGGTAAAAGTCTTCGAAATGTTTTAGCTGTGCAGGTTCAGTTGCTGCAGAAATCAGTCTAGACAGTGACTTTGCAACTTTTTTTGAAACTGGGGTCTCATCAGTAAGAATAATGCGGTCACTGCCTTGAGTCAGATCATATTTATTGGGAGTATAACGGTATTCAATAACGCCTTTTTTAGGATTGTACCCAATACTGTATTCCACGATGTAATTTGGTATTACGTAGTAGTAGAACGAATAACCCCGGTCCTTGATATACAGATTCCTGATTATATTGTGATACTCAAGATTCGGTCCACTTTCATCCAGGAATTCAAGACAGGCACCTGAATTGATTTCTGCGTTTACGCTTGCAGCGATGGCATTAATGCTGTCTTGACTTATGGCACGAGCCGGTGAAAACGCCATACACAAACTGGCAGATAGTAACGAAAAAATGAAGATTGAGCGTTTCATTGTCGAATTACGAAATTTTATATTAGTCTTCTCTTGGATCATATGAATATATTACAGGAGTAGACTCTTCCATACCTCCGAAAATTACATATGGTTCATAGTCAAAAATAATAGAAGGAAAGGATGATACCGCAGAAGAATCGGCATGAGACAAACCTGTTTTTCTATGATGGTCAGTTGGTGCATAATGATATGAGGTGTGCACATGGAATCTAGCACATACAGTGGCCCCGTTAAGGTGAGTAGGAAATTGTATGGGAGTATCACTTGTACTGGCATTAGTTCCTACAGCCCATTCAACGAAAGGACCAGGGATTTGTTCTCCACATACAAATGTTGTCCCCCCTCTCTCTCTTATAATAAATAAAAAAACTAAATTCCTGTCGTCCCGAACAATTGCATGATTCCAACATTGAAGCCCATGCTTGATCCATTCTTTGTCTAACCCCATAATCACTGACAATTTCTTCAACAGAGGGACCTGTAGAATAATCAACCACACCAACATCACTTTTGTTTTTCTTCCTACAGACCCATGAAGACAAATCTTCATCCTCATACAATTCAAACCAATCCTCCTGGACGCATGATGTCATCATTGTCACCAAACCAATGAGCAATATGCTCAGTATCTTTAATCTTACCTTTTTCATAAGTTGCTGTAAATTTAGTTATTTTTATTATTCACATTTTTTTAGAAGAAATGTTTTGGAACTTTTTTAATCAATAGTTGTCCAACAATTCCTCTGCCTCCCGAATTATGCGTTGGACTGATTTCGACCGTTCGACCTTTATTTTCTTGGACAATATTGAACTGGCAGTACTGACAGCATTTGCGGTATCACCCATCGTCTCATAGAGCTTCATGGTGTAATACAGTGGAAGGAACTTGCTCGGTACCATACATGCCGCAATAGTGTAATGTGATATGGCTGATGCTGTATCACCAAGCTGCTGGTAATCATCGGCCAGAAGCATTTGGACATCATAATCGTTAAGCAAAGCTGAGCATTCGCCAAGAATGTCAAGGCTTTCAACATAATGGCCGGAAAAGTGCAGTTCTGCCCCATAGTTGTACAGGAAGTTGGGATTCGATGAAAGTACGCCCTGAAGACGTGCATACTCTGGTAGGACACGTTCCGTTTCGCCTTGTATGGATCTCTCCGATATAACCTTCCAGTCTCTCTCCGGTACATACTTGTGTATGGAAAGAAATACTCCGCACATGGACACTGCAAGTAAAGAATACCACAAGACACTGCCCTTGAACAGATTCATGCAAGGCAAGGCTACAAGAACGATCAGTCCCATTACAACCCATACGAAGGGTATGCTCAATGGATATGAGAACATGGCCCAGACACAAAGAACCAGCGCCTGGGACAGCATGACGGGACCTTCCTCCTTGTTCTCACAAAGTGATTTCAGTATGAATACCACAACTATAATAAGTACTGCAAGACCTACAATACCATGGTTCACCACCAAAGTGATGTATTCGTTGAAAGGGTTGTTTACGTTGTCGGCAAGAAGCAGAAACGGAGTATCAGGGTGTCCTGAAAGGTAATTGGCCTGGTATTCCATGTAGTGGGCCAGGAATCCGCCATGCCCGAACCCCAGCAAGGGCCTATCCTTGAGCATGTCCATACAGACACGCCACATCAGCAACCTGCCGTTGGCCGAATCAGCTTTGAAACGGTAGGCTGCGTATGACGCCAGCAAGGCCATTGGCACAAGAAACAGAAGCGTACGTTTCTGAAGAAGCACCGACCTGATTGGCTTGCTCTCAAGAAACAGTATCAACAGTGTTCCAGCCGTTGCTGCAAGCATTCCGGAACGCGACTCCGAGAAACAGACGAAAACAAACATTGCTGCTGAAGTAAACAGCCATAGACGACTGCGTGTTTTTCTGTTTTCTGACAATGCTTTGTGTATTCCTACCGGCACGCAGAATGAGAGCATCATGGCGAAGACCGCCGGATTCTCAAAACTGCCGGTATAGGCGTAATACCGGTTGAATGATGGAACCAGTCCTGCAAACTGAGACAGGGCAAAGAGTGATTCCAGTATTCCGACAAAGAACAAAATGGACAAGCATAAATCCAGCGGAAGACTGAAACTTTCTTTACGGACAATCCTGCACACTGATACTGCTGCAAGGAAGAACAATCCTGAAATTATAGTCCAGTACTTGCGGTATGTCTCAAACAGATCGTAGTTACGTGAAGAGACTAAAAAAACACTTCCCGTCAGGAGTAAGGCAAACAGAAACGCCAGTAGAATATCTGTTGAACACCGTCTGTTATTCTTTACCATAGCAGTATCTGTACCATTCTGTTTGGTAATATGTCCAGTCATATCCGCTACCAGTTCCCGGAATGTAAGTGCTCAATCCGCAACACTGTCCAATCACCAGCATGCTGTCCCTTCCTGCAGTCTGGGTAAAGACTGAAGGGGTGGTGACGCTGTGAAGCACTGTCCGACAGAGCTGATCCTGGAAGCGGGACAGAAGCAGGCTGTCAGAAGACATGTGCGAACAGTAATCATAAAGGTCATAATATAGATGTCTTGGAAGGCAGTCAAACGCCTGAATGGAATCAGTCTGAACAAAGCCCGCAAAGGACTCATTCAAATCCCGGAATGAGCTTGCCAAAGCGTCCATCTGACCGCAGTCGGTGAGTGATGCCATTCCCGACAATGTTCCGTCACCGTAATAGTCAGAGAGGCAGTATGAGTAGAATACATCAAGTGATTCCTTCATGCTTTTCATGTCACCGTTCACAAGCAAGGGCAGTAAAAGGTGGTATGGAAAACATATTCCAAGTGTTTCCGAAGGACTTGATATGAGATAGTCTGCACTGTTCCTTAGTGCATAAGCCACTTCAACACCACCCATGAAACATGCGTCAAGAAGCAGGAAGGCAGGAATCTTGCCTGTCTTTCCAATTGCAGCAGCCATATCTTCAACATACATACTGCACTGGCTGTCAAGCCCTATCGATTTTGTTCCCAGATGGGAGCATGAATCAATGTTAGCCCCGGGCAACCAGCCATTTCCATGTGACCAGTACAGAAGGCCGTAACTGCTGCCTGACGCACCGGACTGCATGGTACTGAGCACCTGCATGAAAAGGTCCGCCGATGCGGAGCACTGCTCATCATACCTTGCAATATGCTTGAATGCAACCTGTCCGGATTCTGAAAGGACGAACTGTCTCAGAGTGGGCGGTTCATCCCTGCGGTCCTCATACAGGAACAGTTCCGTACCTACCGGACAACCCTTCAGTCCCCTGACCAGATCTTTCTCAATGTAATCGGCATGATCATCCAGGTCATTGTCGGCAACCAGGAAGGCAAACATTGACATACTATTGTTTGAAGGCACTTTGAACCCTCTGTTGCAGGCCAGCAGAGAGAACATAGACAATAGTATAATAACCTTTTTCATGCCCACCTTTCTTTATATTGAACTGCTGAAAACTTCACTGCCTAATTCCGTGACCGTACAGATAACACCGCCAACATTCAATGAATTAGGTATTATGATAGAATCATATCCAAGAGCATTCACGTTTTTATTGGTAATAAAGAGGTTATCTGATTATTCCACGTCCGGATCCCAGACAGGCATCACCATACCTCCATAATACCTTTTGGATTTGTTGTCAAATTTCAATCTTACTTGATCGTTAGACTGGTCAACCGAAAATGTCCAAGGTTCGACCTGACCATTTGGCAAGTTTTCGAAATCGTAGCATAGGTTTGACGTCCAATAATTTCCATCGTAAAGAAATATTGTTTTTCCATTTTTGATGCTCGTAAATGTAGTACCTGATGCTCTTGGCAACCATGTAACTGTACTTGTCGTATTCTCGATCAATTCCTCAAAGTCACTCTTGCGAGCCATCCTCCATTTTTCACCCATATAATAATGTATAGGGTCGAATGAGGTTCCACTTATATCGTCGCCAATATAAAGGTAACTTTCACCTACGGATTGCCAATATTTATAGTCTTCCATACCACTCCCCGGTTCTACATGCCCCCATCGATAATACAGAGGAAAGTATAAATTCTTATTTATGTCATCATATCCAAATGACCTGTCTGCCCACATGACCTTCAGCCCTAAATCAGTCTTAGTCAGATTTCCCGGATTCGAAGTTTCAAACTCGAGAAATCCACTATATGCCGTGTCGCCTGTATTGATATTCCTGATGAAGAGTCTTGTCTTATAGGAAAAACCGAGTCTCAAGTATTGAAGGACATGGGAGAATCTGCCATCATCAGGTATGTCTGAACGCTTCAGGTTGTCTCGCATGATAAGTGAATCCGAGCCAGAGAACAATTCTATTCCAACCGTACAATACTTAAGATCTTTGGAATCCATTGCAAAAAAATAGTCTGCCCAGTCAATGATATAACCTGTATTCGCAACTTTTTCCACTCTCATGTCTGGAGTAAACGGTTCTGTTTTGAATGAATTGATATTCCCAATTTCTCTCTTTCCGCTTTCCGATTCAAAAAACAAGCAATAATCATATTCTGTCGATGATTTCAGTTCGCTGACAGAATATGTACAAGATTTATTTTTCAGCGTGGCAGGACAAACATTGCATCCGGGAGATTTTACATTGTCACACCAATCCATTAGCGCAGAATGCGAATCGGCTGATTTTTCCACGAGCAGAAATCCCACCTTACCCAAAGAAAGTTCTCTCGGGGTGTATTTTTCACCAAAACTGCCACTAAGGTTTGCTGTAAATATAGTAGTGGTCGCAGTACCTGTAACCAAGGAGTTTTCGTCCTTATCCTCTCCAGCAGATTCAGGACGCTCACATGACAACATTGCCAGTATTGCCGCAAAAGACAAAAAAGATGTGAATGTTCTCATAATCGTTGAAATAAGTTATTGACCCTATTTGCTATTAATGTTCCCTTAGTGATCCATTCGGATAAAAGTATCCAGCATATGACGTGATTGCACTAGGAAAGGACAAGCCGGAAATGTTTGGATGAGTAATAATGTTAGAACTGTTATGATCATAATTGGCAACATGTCCTCCGTTTTCAGTATCACAGTCAATCACATAATTGTTATCACTATAACCACCTTCTTTTCTCGAACTAATTGAAGAAATAATGTCTGTCATGCTTGTATTGGGCGAATAATTATACGCATAGCCTGTCACATGTTCCAACAAGCCTTTCATTTCTTGTGCATTAGCCAGATTCTTAGCCTCTGATGCGGTCGCACCTAGTATTGTAGTAACAATATAATGTCTGTTGTTGTCATTAATCCCTGAGACATCACGATATGTTGTCATAAACCAGTCAAGATTTGACAGATAATTGTCTAAAGTAATATTACCTCCTGCACAAGTTGCTGCGACAATGAAACAAGTGTTACTGAAATATTGCCTATTTTTGTTACTTTCAAAATCGATGTCAGACTTATTTTTCTTTCTTCTGATTGACAAGGCGACATCATCCATGTCATACAATTCATACCAATCCTCCTGGACACATGAATTCAACACAGCGGTCATTCCAAAAAGAAGAGCAACCAATGTTTTCCTAATTTTCAAGTTTGTCATATACTTCAATTATTTTAGTTTATAAATATCCTATCTCCATTCTACACTTCCGTCAGCGGCAATGATGAAAGGTCTTTCATCACTTCCACGCGTATAGTCGCGAAGCCATAGCAATGCACCTTCTGGAATACTGTCATAGTGCAGGCAATTGTCCGTAGCTGTCATTCCTCCCAAGGATTTCCATTCCTGGGAATTCCAGAAGAACAGTTCATATTCATCTCCTGGACAGACATCATTGTCATCACTCCTTGGCACCAGCCTTACATAACGTACGGAAGTCTTCTTTCCAGCATCAATGCCAATCCAGTTTCCATCCGGCTGATCGGTCTCGAAATTGCTGAGCATGTCACCGTCAAATGCCCGCAACATGGCTACGTTGTCGTTGCTGTTGCTCACGGGCTTTCCTGGTATCGGAATTGAATCGCCATCATAGAATGCCAGTTCGGCTATACTTCCATAGCTACCGTCAGCCGAAAGATATCTCCAGTAACGACAGGGAGGTACGACCATTACGGGTATCCTGTCATTGAAGTCGGTACTTTCAACGGTGAACACTGTCTGGGCATCACTAAAATCGGGACGGTCTGCACACTGGATTCTTCCTCCAAGCAACCTACGCCGCATATTCACCACATTCTCGGACTGGTAGTACTTGCGCCGTATATCGGCTGGTCTGGAGGTATTTACGTCAGCATTGATGTATCGCACTGTACCGCTGTTTTCCAGAACGAAGGGAAGGCTGGCAGGAACAAGGCCGTTACCGTCATATCCCAGCACCATATACAGAATATTGCGTCCCATATTATGGAAGTGGGCCTTATGCTTTCTTATTGTCCCGTAATCAACAATCTGCCATTCTGTCCCGAATCCGTTGAACACGGCAATGTAGCAATAGCGGTCCCTGAATTTGAGCCTTTTCCCGTCCCTGTTTGCCCTGAACAGCTGAACATCAATGTCAGCGGTTTCCATGTATCTGTCCGTGACATCAGTCTCGCAGAGATTGAAGGGGTATCGGAATTTTGATTTCTTCCTGTATTTCAGCCTCTCCGGGTTCACTGCATATGTGTTGCGGTAAACCTTAGGTATGCGTTCGTACTGGAAGAACCCGCTACCAGGAACCGAAGAAATGTCCCATTCCGATGCCAGTTCCTTTCCCTGATCAGAGAGCAGTGTGTACCAAGTGTGACCTGAGCGGAAACGGCCCCAGCACGGAGTATAGTCTATGATGGCCGGGATGCCCATGCTACGATAAGCTGAAACGCCTAGGCACACATAATTGGCACAGCTTCCGTAAGTCTGGCGCGGAAGGGTCGAGGCACTGAGCATGGGGTAACCGGTTCCGGTATAGACGCCGACAGGATGAATCTTGTCGAGAATGTCGTTGCGGACCAGATCAAGTGCCCGGAATGCCGTGCCGGCACCTTCGTCGGAAGGCTGAATTGAAAGCAGCTTCCCAGAGAAGAACGACTGAAGCGTGTCACGCCATCCGTCCAGCTGCTGGTATTCCACGGTCTTGTAGGGAAGTATCCATTCCTTAAACTGGCTGAACGTGACATGGGCGGACCAGGGACTCTGCCGCCACCACATAAAAGCATTGTCTATGCTGGATATTAGAAAATCATGTGTTATTATCTTTATATCAGACACGGTGTTTTCTTCTATTGCAGGGAAATCTCTCCTGCTTATTTCAAGAAGGGTGTCGCGCTGTGCTACGGGCGGAAGGTCTGATGAAAGAATCCGCAATGCAACATCATAGTACCTCAATATATCATCACCGGAATATGAATAGTGGGCAGGCATGTTTTCTATGAGGAACCTGGCTGCTTCCAGTTTCTGCGAATCAGCATCGACGGAACGGTAGTGCTCCAGCACATATTCCAATTCCTTACGGTTCGCACCGGACCACTTCAATGCATTCTCCAGTTTAACATCAGGTTCTGAGCAGGCCATGCACAAGGTCGCTGACATCACGGTAATAAATATTCCTGCTTTCATGGCCATTGTCATTTGGGATTGTTCTTGAAACTGTCATACGTGTCACCAGCAGCCTCACTCACGGTCAGGTATTTCACACTACCATCCTTCAGAAGTATGAATGGATCTGTTATTTCAAACAGCATATCTCCGTCATATCCCATCACAATATACATTACTTCACGGCCCATATCGTGGAAGCGGGCTTTGCCATGGCTAATTCGGCAGAAATCAACGATCTGCCAGGTTGCGACCGAATCCCTCACCGCCGATGCTATGTACGCGTATTCCTCGTCAATCCGCTCCAAACCTTCGTGGTTCAGTTGTATCACGACATCGCTGGTAAGAAAATATTTTGATGTTACATCCATCATTCCGAGCTCGAAAGGATAACTATATTCTGATTCACAAAAATACTTCCAGCGTTCTTGGTTTATGGAGTATGTGTGACGGTAAACCTTGGGACCTCTCTCGTACGGAAAGAAGCCCCAGCCGGGAACGGTTGATATGTCCCATTCCGATGGGGTCTCACAGCCACGGTCCGACAGGAGCACAAACCACCTGGATGCCGCTGTATGCCTTGGACCTACAGGTGTCTCGTCGAGAACGGCTGGAATTCCCATGCTGCGGAATGTGAGCATTGCCAACAGCGCATAGTCGCCTATATTTCCGAAAGTCTGCTCAGGAAGCAGGTCGGAACTGAGGACGGGAAGACCAGCACGTTCATACAGGCCATAACGGTTAATTTTGCCAAGCATCTCATTCCTTATTATGTCCGCAACTTTTATTGTTGTATTGTATTCGACGTCATTTGGTATCATATGCAGAATGCCATGGCAGAAACGGGTTTTCAGGGTATCACGCCAGGCGTCAAGTTCCTGCAGTTCCACTGCCTTGTAGGGCAGCATCCATTCAAGGTATTCGTCAAAAGTTACCTGGCTGGCCCATGGGCAGGTAGTCCACTGGGCATAGGACTTGTCTATGTTGTCTAGAAGGAAGTCAGCTTTGATGATCTGTGCGTCAGGAACCGTATGGTTTGGCAGGTTGGCATATCTGTCATTAGTTGCGGCAAGCAGGCTGTCACGCTGTTGCTCGGGTGTCAGTGTCGTATCAGCCAGGATGCAGGCGGCATAGTCGTAGTATTCATATATACCTGTGCCAGCGTATGAATAATGTGCAGGTAGGTTCTCAATGAGGAACTCTGCCGCACGTAGTTTCTGGGGATTGGTGTCAACGGTGCGGTAATGCTCCAGCACGGTCTCCAACTCAGAGCGGTTGGAGCCGGCTGAAGAGAGGGCATAGTCAAGGCGTGACTGGCCGGTACAACCGAATAACAAGGTTGTAATTCCGTAAAATGTTGCTATCACATCTTTAGCTCCCATAGACAGGATCTATTTTAATAATGTAATGTCAGTCAATTACAAAGTAACCTATCCACCACCTGCCGTAAGCGTAGATTTCTACAACGTAGCTACCTGATGAAAGTGAAGAGAGGTCTATTTGTGTGGCGTATTCAGGATAATTGCTCTGCTGAATCAATAAACTATCACCATGGTAGGCTGATGATATAACTATACAATATTCTGCTACCTCGCTGAATTCAAGTAATAATGAATTGTTGTCTTCATCAAGATTGGCTGTTACTGTATTTTCAACAATAGTTCGTGATCCCGTGGTCGGACCTGGTTCTTTTTTTAAAGGAATTGGAGTGTTTGCAAAAGATGGCAGGGAAAACGCTGCTGCCAAAATAAAATGTAAAATGTGTTTCGCTTTCATAAACTGTTATTGTAATTAATTTGAGACAAATGTAACACAATAAACCACACATTCGCAAGATAATAGCGTCCCAAGTGTGTCCCAATTTTCAAATACAATGTCCCAAAATGTCCCAATGCAGTTAACGCATTGATATATAATTACATGGCAAATGATATCAATTGAATATCATTTTATAGATATCAGCAGGCAGTTTGTTTGATAAGCGCATTTTCAGGTTTCTAGTTCCCGACGGAGTGATTGGAAAAAACAAATGAAAGTCCTTCTGTTTAAAACCCAACATGGTGAAAAGGCAATAATCAATATCCATTTCGTTCAACTTATTTCCCGATGATTTTAGGTAAGATCTAAGTCCTTGCAACGAACTGTGGAAATCATTCTCTATTTCTGTTCTCCGGCTTTCGATTGGAATTCCACTTGTTTTCACTATTTCACACATTGTTCCGTACAGTTCACCATTCTTAAAGGTTTCAATCATCATTTGGAAATCCTGGACTTCCTTGTGACTTTTTCTATTCCGGGCTAAATGCAGTAGAGTGCCCACTAATAGAATACCTATAATAATTACAATGTGAGGTGAGGCGAAATAATCGGGGCTTTTTAATCTTGAAGATAAACTTTGATTTCTATTATTTATTATAGTCTTATATATATCATTTGGATTGTATGCAGTTATTGTTGAATCCATCCACATACTGCTTTGTTTGATATAGTATGTGGCAGAATCCTTGTTACCTTTAAAAGAATGTATTTCGGACAGGCGGCGGTAGGTGTCACATATGGTAAATGGATCTGTGACATCAGTTAAAGATAGTTCGTAATATAATTGTGCGGAATCAATCATGTTCAACCCATAATATGCATCAGCCTTGATGGAATAGGCAGTTCCGTATGGAACTCTATGCTGATTCTTAATTATGAATGAATCAATATATTCAAGTGACTTCTTGTAATCTATATCATGATGCTGCGAAATCTTTGACAATTGAATAAACGGCAAGTCCTTTGCGTCATCCGATAGCCATTGGCTGTCCATAAGTTTCAGAAACATACCTTGAGCTTCGGAAAATTGTTTTCGATAAAGTAACGAGTTGGCTACATTGAGTTCACAAAAGGCAATTGCAGCTGAGTCCTTCAGACGATTGGCATTTATAAGACATTTATTGATCATCTGGATTGCTTCATCAAGTAAATCATGTCTTAGATAAATATAGGAAAGGTTCTGTTCTGTCAATGCATAATACCGAACCAGTGTGTCAGGGAACATGCGCAGGGCGGTCAGGTATGCATCGGCGGCGGTGCTGTCCTGGCCAAGTTCTCCTGATATGCACCCCAGGCTGTACCAGGCCATGGCTGCGTGGTAGTCCTTGCGTTTTGATCCGTAGAAGTCTGTAGCTATCTTGATTACGCTGTCTGTGGGTATGTCACGGTACAGTTTGTAGTCTATCTGGGTCTTGAGCAGTGAGTACAGGGCAAGGCTGCGGCCTGATGTCGGTGCCTCAATGGCGTTCAGCATGGAATCTGCTGATTGGACATCGGCCTCCATGGTTTTCTCAACATCTTTCAGTCTGTTGTATGTGCATGAAGCAAGTGACAGTACTGTTACTGTCGCCAAGAGTAGATGAAACAATGTGCTTCTACGCATACAAATCACATGATAGGAATTATTATTGGCAAAGATAATATTATTTTTGGTAAAAAAAGTGCAGGCGGACCTCACGGCTCGCCTGCACTTGTAACCAACTAAAATGATATGAGATATTTCAATTCATGTATTTTGTTCCACCTTTCCTACCTCCCCTTGGACATAGCCTCTGGGAGGTCTCGCCACCCGCCGCGAGATGGGCGGGAGGGGCCCGCCAAGATGCGAAACCTTAGGGAATAAGTTTACTTATGGACTAAGGTGAACAGATTGGTGGGAGGGACGAAGCGAAGCGGAGCCCTCCTGGAGGCTATGTCCAAGGGGGTGGGCTGAGTCCTAGGAAGCATAGCCACCCGCCGCGAGATGGGCGGGAGGGGCTGAGTTGCGCTATTACTTGGTGCGCTTCTCAATGTAGTCGTAAGGAATGGTGCTCAGGACTGCAAGGTTCTGCTCTGAGTCAAGCACGTAGCTGAACTTGTCGGCGTACTCTTCCTTGATGGTCTCAATCTTGGCGCTCTTCTTTTCATCGCCAATGTTTTCCTGACGGCTTACGTTCTCAATCTGTGAAAGCATCTTCTGGTACATTGGCAGGAACTGCTGGGCATCGGCCAGGTTGAGTTCTGCTACGATATCGTTGACTGTGATTTCCTGTACCTCCTGAGCCTTGGCGTTGTTTACTGTGAAGAACATTGCTACGATTGCTGCTGTGAAGATTGACTTTTTCATAATTGTATGTTTTTTAATTGTTATTTTATCAAGTTGTTTGTTTGACTGTTGTCGTATGTACTATCCAAAAACATGGTGAAAGTTAAGTCGTAAAAGTGTGATTTTTGCACAATTTAACAATCAAAAGATCCCTAAAGCAAAGATAAATTTGCGCTATTTAATTGTCTATATGCGTATTAACTATTTTATGAAAAGAAATCCCCGAATAGACTTTTTGTATTCACGGCACAATAACAATTTGTTAAAGCGGTTATGTTAATTCACATTTCACGTTAACAAATAACCTGAATCAGAATAAGGCGAATTGGATTACACAAAGAGATATGCGTAAAAAGAAATAGGTGTGCAACATTCAAGTACACACCTATTATATTGGGGAAGGGGGTAAGGGCAAGTTACAATCCGAAGGCCTGCTTGATCTTGTCTACGTAGTCAAGCTTTTCCCATGTGAAGAGTTCTACATCCATGGTTTTCACTTCACCGCTGTTTGACCTGAAGGTTTTAGTCACGGTCTTTGAGCGACGGCCCATATGACCATACTTTGCGGTCTCGCTGTAGATTGGGTTGCGCAGTTTCAGGCGTTCCTCAATTGCTTTTGGACGCATGTCGAACAGCTGGTCAACAATTGCGGCAATCTCAGCATCGGACTGCTTGACATGGCTCTTGCCGTATGTATTTACAAAGATGTTGATTGGTTTGGCCACACCTATTGCGTATGATACCTGGACCAGAGCCTCGTCAGTAACGCCGGCTGCAACCAGGTTCTTGGCAATGTGGCGTGCGGCATACGCAGCGCTGCGGTCAACCTTTGACGGGTCCTTGCCGCTGAATGCGCCGCCGCCGTGTGCACCCTTGCCACCGTATGTGTCAACAATGATCTTGCGGCCGGTCAGACCGGTATCACCGTGAGGGCCGCCAATAACGAACTTTCCGGTTGGGTTGACGTAATATTTGATCTGGTCATTGAACAGGGCCTTCACGTCATCCTTGTGGATGCGCTCAACAACGCGTGGAATCAGAATCTCAACGACATCCTTATGGATCTGGGCAAGCATTTGGCGGTCAGCCTCAAGCTGTGCCTCCTTACCTTCACATGCTGGCTGGATGAATTCATCATGCTGGGTTGAAACTACTATAGTGTCAATGCGTAGAGGACGGCCGTTGTCATCATATTCAATTGTCACCTGGCTCTTTGAATCAGGACGCAGGTAAGTCATGGCCTTGCCCTCGCGGCGGATCTCAGCAAGTATCTTCAGTATCTTGTGGGCCAGATAGAGTGATACAGGCATGAAACTCTCGGTTTCATTTGTGGCATAACCGAACATCATGCCCTGGTCGCCGGCACCCTGATCCATTGGGTTCTCGCGGTCAACGCCACGGTTAATGTCAGCGCTCTGTTCGTGTATTGCACTGAAAACGCCACATGACTCACCGTCAAACTTATATTCAGCCTTGGTATAACCAATCTGGTTGATGACCTTTCTGGCAGTACCCTGCAGGTCGATGTAGGCATTTGATGTAACTTCACCGGCCATTACTACCTGTCCGGTTGTTACAAGGGTTTCGCAAGCTACCTTTGAATTTGGGTCAAAGGCCAGCAGTTCGTCTACGACAGCATCGGAAATCTGATCCGCTACTTTGTCTGGGTGTCCTTCAGACACCGATTCGGATGTGAATAAATAAGCCATATATAAAGAATGTGTTATCAGATAGACAGCATTGCCAGCACGTCAATCAGTTCCTTGCCTATTGGTTTGTCCTTCTTGACTGCACGCGCAATAGGAATATTAACCATTTCGTCATTGTCAATACCAATCATTACGTTGGTCTGTCCCTCTTTTAGAGCCTCGATGGCAGCTACACCCATACGGCTGGCCAGTATGCGGTCAACGGCACTTGGACGGCCTCCGCGCTGCAGGTAGCCCAGTATTGAGACCCTTACATCGAACTCCGGATACTCCTTGCGTACGCGCTCGGCATAGTGCATGGCACCGCCGTCGCTTTCTGAAACAATGACGATTGAGCTTCGCTTTGACTTTCTGATGCCGCGGTCAATGAACGCAGCCAGCTGGTCAATGTCAGTAGCACTCTCAGGGATGATTGCAGCCTCGGCACCGGCAGCGATTGCGCTGTTCTGGGCCAGGAAACCGGCATCACGTCCCATAACCTCAATGAAGAAAATGCGGTTGTGTGAATTCGCAGTGTCATGGATCTTGTCAACGCACTCTACGATAGTGTTCAGCGCCGTGTCATAGCCGATAGTGTTGTCAGTTCCGTACAGGTCATTGTCAATGGTTCCAGGGAGTCCTATGATAGGGATCTCGTGCTCAAGGGCCAATTGCTGTGCCCCGGAAAGCGACCCGTTGCCACCAATGACGATAAGTGCATCAATTTCGTGTTTTTTCAGGTTTTCATACGCCTTGGAGCGGCCCTCTGGGGTCATGAATTCCTTGCTGCGTGATGTGCGCAGTATGGTTCCACCCTGGAAAATAATACCTGATACGCTCTCAGTTGTAAACTCCTCTATCTCATCATTGATGAGTCCTTCATATCCACGGTATATGCCGTAGACTTTCCAGCCTGATGAGATAGCTGCACGTGTCACCGCACGGATAGCTGCGTTCATACCAGGAGCATCACCTCCTGAGGTCAGTACTCCAATAGATTTGATTTTTGCCATAGTATTATAAAAAGTAACTTTCCAATTTTCGCTGGTCCCTTACAAAGCAGAAAGGTCCCAGTGTTGCTTGAACAATGGGACCGTATAGGGTTTCAGCAATGCTGTCATATTTATGTGACTTTTAGCATTTTTTTGAGTGGTTGCAAGCTGTCGGTGCCACGCGGGAACCAAATCTTTCCACATTGTTCGCCGCAAAGGTACGCTAAAAAACAATACCTTGCTCTCAGAAAGTACGTTTTTCGCAAAACGGACTTTCTATGGTCGTTTTTGAAGTATGTTCCTCGAGGGGTCTCGCCACCCGCCGCGAGATGGGCGGGGGGACCATGAGCGAAGCGAAATGGTGGGACGAAGCGAAGCGGAGCCCCCGAGAAGAAGCATACTCAAAAACGAGTATACACATCACTTTGTGAGCATTTTGTACATGCGGTCGCTGTTGGCGAAGACCGGAATGTAGTCAAGGGTGACCGGAACTGTGACATACTGGCCTGCACTCTTGGTTGAGTAGGTCTTGCCGGTGTGGACATCGCGCCAGGCCTTGTCTGACTTGGGCAAGTACACACGCATCTCCTTAATGCCAGGTTCGGTGACAGGGCATATAAGCAGCTCGGGGCCGAACATGTATTCTGTCTGTTGCTTCAGGGCCTCAGTATCATTGGGGAAATCAAAAATGAGCGGACGCATCATGGTGTAATTCTGGCTGGAAACCTTTTTGGCACACTCTAGAATATACGGCATGATTTTGTAGCGCAGGTTTATCTGGTCCACGAAAATCTTCTTTGTATCATCAGGATAGCGCCATGGCTCGGTCTGTGACTGATATCCGTGGACACGCATGAACGGAAGGAAGACCGATGCCTGTATCCACCTCAGCATGCGCTCCTGATAAGCCTTATCGGAATACTGGTTGCCCGGACGGAAAAAGCCTCCGGCATCATATGTCCACCACGGCTGGCCGGTAACCATCAGGTTCAGGCCTCCGGCAATCTGGCGCTTCAGGGCATCGAAGTCATTGCCCACATCGCCCGACCAGTTGATTGCGCCATAGCGCTGTATGCCAGTGAATCCGCTGCGGGTCAGAATCATTGGATCACGTCCAGGCTGATCCTTGCGCAGTCCATTGTAAACGGTTTGATTGACCATGTTCGGATAGGCGTTGCGGTAAAATTCACCGGGAATGGTCCCGCCGGCAACCATGCGCCCCTTCAGATCATCATTTTCAGGCTCAGTTGCATCTTGCCACCACGCGTCAATGCCCGTCGGCAACAGCTTTGAACTGAAATTATCCCAATATGCGCCTGCAGCCTTCGGGTTGAAGAAATCTATCCAGTCGGTACCATCTATATAATAGCCCTTGGCCAGCATCTCCTTGCCCACGTCACTGCCCTTGTCAATCTTTGACCACACTGAAAGCATGAGTTTCATGTTCATCTTGTGCAGTTCATCGGTCATGGCCTTCGGGTCAGGGTATTTGGTTTCATCGAACTTCATGGCGTTCCATCCGTACTTGCCCCACCATTGCCAATCCTGGACAATCACGTCAACCGGAATCTTTTCGGCGCGGAACTGGCGCGCATTCTCAAGCAGTTCATTTTGCGAATCATAGCGCTCGCGGCAGTGTATGTAGCCGAAAGCCCACTCGGGCATGCTGGGAACACGGCCGGTCAGACATCGGTATGCGTCAATAATTTTATCAGCGTTACCCACAAATACCGTGTAGTCAAGCGCCACCGCCACGTCCGATTCAAAGACCGTCTGGCTGTTCACCTTGCGTATTCCCACCTTCGGACTGTCACCGCGCGAACCGCTTACGAAAACCTTGTGGCGGCCTTTCTTCAGGGTTACTATGGCCGATGAAGTTGGCGGCAGCCACGTGTTGCTGGCATTTATCACCGTATCACCGTCAATTGAGAGCAGATGCTTGCGTGCCATATCCTGGCCCACATCAAGGAGTATTGAATACTGGCCGTCTTCACGCACGTCAAGAGTTCCGTTGAAATCGTTGAAAGTGCGTCTTTCACGCACATTGCCCAGTGTTCCGGTGGCATTGACAGTAACGATTGTTCCGTCAGCAGCACCCTGCTCAAGCATTACCCATGTATCACTTGGGTTAAACTCGGTCAGGCCGTAATTATTCCACAGCAGGCCGTAGCCTTTGTTGGAAATTATCATAGGAATTGATATCTGCGTATTCACCTGGGTAAGCCTGCGGCTCAGTCCGCGTATGTTCAGATACCCGTCCTGGAACTGGCCTGTTCCGTAAATGAATTCATCGGCCGGAGACTGAAAAGCCTGGCGTACTGCCAGCGAATTCAAGGTGCCGGTCTTGCCGGTTATGACTGTCCTGGAATTCGGCTCCTCGGCCAGAACGATTGTACCCTTGCCATCAAGGAATGTCAGCTGCCTGCGACGGTTGCTGTACTTCACCTGAAACCCGTTCTTGCCGGTCGAAAGCGTAAAGTCATTGTCACGGTTTGTGACAGTATACTCCGGTCCCGTCACCTTTTCGGTATAGATGAGCTCTTCAAGCTCAGGCAGTTTTACCCCATCAGGTATGTACTGAACGCGTACCGAATTGTCAGTCAGCGGTGTTATTCTGAGAGTACCATTCTGTTCCCTAACTTCAAAAGGTCCGCTTTTCCGGCTCTGGGCCCACCCCGTGACACCCGTTGCAACAAACGCCGCAACCACCACGCATAATCTTGTAAAAGTTCTCATATCCTCTATCTAACTGTTTTGCAAACTGATGATTTCCACGCAAACGCCATTCAAACGAATGATTCCACGCAAACGCCATTCAAACGAATGCATTTCAAACAAACGCTTTCCAAAAGTATGACTTTTATGTGACAATACCAAAAACCTCAACACCCAGAGACATTTTCGAGCCAACCGGCGTATTTTCTTGGGACGCCCCAGGGGTAATACCCCACGAAATACCCCTACGATTGAATACCTCCGTACAACCCGCGGTTAAATACGCCTGTTACACCCCTGGGATTTCACTTTTCAGCGCCACAAACATCACCCACTATCAAAATAAATAAGGTGATGCGCGTGAACGAGCGATATTTTGCATAACTTTGCCGAATAATACGGAAAAACATGATTAAATACGGCATAATTATGAATTTCAAGGCAAACGCACTATAAACGCATACGATAAGAACAAAACACATACGATAAGAACAAAACGCATACGCACTATGAAAATAAGAATTATCACAGCGATACAGTTTATGCTCCTGACATGTGTATCGGTATGGGCCGATGAGGGCATGTGGATGATAAACACGCTGAATGAAGACCTGATGGCACGCATGCATGCACAGGGCCTGAAACTCAATGCAACGGACATTTACAACCCTGACGGAGAATCAATCACCGACGCAATTGTAGCGCTTGACTTCATTGGCACCGGCAGCCTTATTTCAAAGGACGGCCTGCTCATAACCAACCACCACGTGGCATACAGCGACGTGCATGACCTGAGCACCGAGCAGAAAAACTACCTTGAAGACGGATTCTTTGCCGATGACCGTTCACAGGAAATCCCTATCAAGGGCAAGAACGCATACATACTGAAGAGCTTCACCGACGTGACCGATGAAGTAAACCAGCTCATGGAAGAAGAACTTGCCGCAGGCCGAGGCGCCGGATTCCGCCGCATAAGCCATCTGCTTGAGGTAAAATACAATGAAGAGACCGGACTTGAGGCATCGGTCAACTCAATGTGGCAGGGCTCACGCTACTACCTGTCACTCTACCAGGTCTACTCCGATGTACGCCTTGTAGCAGCCCCTCCGGTAAGCATTGCAGCATTCGGCGGCGACATAGACAACTGGGAGTGGCCGCAGCACAAGTGCGACTTCGCCATGTACCGCATCTACACCGCCCCCGACGGCTCACCTGCCGAATACAGCGAAGAAAACGTTCCGCTGCACCCCAAGACCTGGCTCAAGATAAGCACCAAGGGTTACAAGCCGGGCGATTTCTCAATGGTCCTGGGCTTCCCTGGCAAGACCGACCGCTATGCATCATCGGCCAAGGTAAACTTCACCGCCAATGTTTCATACGAAATATCGAACAGGTTGCGCGGCGAACAGATGGCCATCATAATGAAATGGATGAATTCTGACCCTGCAATCCGCCTGATGTACTCCGATAAGTATTTCTCACTGAGCAACACACAGGAAAACAACGAAGGATTCACCCAGTGCGTAAACCGTTTCGACGTAGTTCAGGAAAAGAAAGACATTGAGGCACTTATGAAGCCCGATACAGGCGATGCCCTCTTCCGCGAGCTCGATGCCACATACGAAACCCTTCGCCAGGCCGAAAGCGACCTTATTTACTACCGCGAAACATTCGTGCGCGGTTCCAGCCTGGCACTCACGGCTACCCGCCTCAAGAACGTGAAGAACCTTGACATGGACAAAGAGTATGCCGGAATGGACATGCGCGTTGAAAAGGAACTGTTCAAGTATGCCGTCAAGGAGTACTACTCACACATAAGCAAGTCCTGCTGGGGACCTTTCCAGACCGAACTTGCCGAAAAATTCAAGGGCGACTGGGATGCACTTGCCGAAAGCCTGTGGCTGGACCGCCATATGACCAAGGAAGACCCAATTTTCACCTTCTTCACCGAAGTCCAGGTACGTGATTTCAACGACCGCATTGACGCCATAGTCGGCGAGCGTGACCTGACAACCCTGAACAAGGAGTACACCCACATGCTCTACAACTGGCGCAATGATCATGACATTCTCCAGTACCCCGATGCAAACTCAACCCTGCGCCTTACATTCGGCCAGGTATCATCATTTGAGCGTAACGGCCAAATGCTGCCATGGCGCACCCTGCCCAAGGAGATTCTGCAGAAAGAAGACCCCTCACAGTACGACTTCACCCTGAAACCCGAATGGCACAACCTGCTCAAGAAGAAGAACCCGGGCACAGGCGTGAACTTCATAACAGGCAATGACATTACCGGCGGCAACTCGGGCAGCCCTGTTCTCAATGCCAAGGGCGAAATAATTGGCCTGGCTTTTGACGGAAACAAGGAATCACTGGCAGGCGATGTTTCATGGACCCGTGACTACAACCGATGCGTGAACGTTGACATAAGGTTCGTCATGTGGACTCTGAAGAAGTATGCCAAGACCAAGAACCTTCTCAAGGAAATCAAGAGCAAGTAATACAAAGGCACAAACCGGTAGTAGCACAAAGCGATATCAGAGCAGCACAAACCGGTAGCAGCACAACTTAAACCGAAGACAAACAAAACAAACAATAATCAGATATGGCAAAGAAATCAACTCTCAGGACAAACTGGCCGAAGGCATTGCTTCAGCTGGGCATTCTGGCCGCTATCATTTTCTTCCTTAGCGGACTTGCAGTAAAACTGTTCCCGGGCATGTCCACCCCGGACCCTGAAAAGTACTGCCCTTACGGCGGTCTGGAAGCACTGGCAACATACATCCAGCGCGGTTCACTTCCATGTTCAATGACATCGCTCCAGATAGTCATGGGTATAGCCCTGGCAGCGATTGCCATGCTTGTGAGCAAGCTCTTCTGCGCATACATCTGCCCTATAGGCACCGTTGAAGACCTGCTTATAAGGCTGCGCAAGACCATTGGCTACAAGGCCATCAGCATAAAGAACGGCGGAATTGCCGACAAGGTGCTGCGCATTGTAAAGTATGCCCTGCTCTTCTGGATATTCTACATGACCATTTCATCGAGCGAGCTCTTCTGCAAGAACCTTGACCCTTACTATGCAACTGCTACCGGCTTCAAGGGCGAAATTACCCTTTGGATGTCACTCATAACAGTCAGCACCGTCATACTGCTGGGTCTTCTTGTAGACCGATTCTGGTGCAAGTACATCTGCCCGCTTGGCGCAATATCGAACTCCATCAAGTTCTGGATTTCAATGGTTGCACTGGCAGTGGTATTCATTGTGCTGAACCTGGTTGGACTGACCGTTGGATGGGTATTTGTACTGGCCGCATTCTGCCTGGCCGGCTACCTGCTTGAAATTCTGTGCGGCAAGCCCAAGGCACAGCTGCTCTACGTTGTCAATGACGAGTCAAAGTGTTCACACTGCAACGCCTGCTCCAAGGCTTGTCCTTACAACATTGACATAACAAAGCTGGGCAGCAAGGTAAACTCAGTTGACTGTACCCTGTGCGGCGAGTGCGTGGCTTCATGTACCACCGGTTCACTTTCAATTGGCCTGAGCAAGCCTGGCAAGCCAGCCATGAAGTATGCCCCGGCAATCATTACCGTTGCTGTTGCAATCGTTGCATTCATTGCCGGCAACAGCTTTGAGCTGCCAACCATCAGCGAGACATGGGATATTGAAGAGGGCATGGAACTGCAGGATGTCAAGATTGAAAACCTGCGCACCGTCAAGTGCTACAGCAGCTCCATGTCATTCAAGGCACGCATGGAGAAGGTCAAGGGCGTTCACGGCGTAAAGACCTACGTGGGCAGCCACACCGTGGTTGTATCATATGACCCGAAGACCACCACTGCCGAAAAGATCCAGGAGGCTGTATTCACTCCTTCACACTACCGTGCAATGAGCCCCGATCCAAAGGAATATCCTGAGGTAAAGGTAGTTACCATACGTACCGAGCACATGCATGACAAGACCGACCTGAGCTACCTGGGCATTCAGTTCAAGCTGACTGACAAGGGCATTTTCGGACTTGATTCAGAATATGACTGCCCTCTGGTGGTTCATGTTTACATGGATCCGGCTGTCGAGCTTGACGAAGAGTACTTCCGCCAGGTTGTTGAAAAGAAGTCACTCGACATGGAGACTGCATCGGGCTCAATCAAGTCAACACCTGTTGATTTCGAGTTTGTCCGCATGGAGAAGGGCTATACCACAATGCCTACAACCGAATACCTGAAGATGATGTTTGACGGCTTCCACGCTGAATACAACGGCCGTTATGAAGAGGGCGACAGCACCGTAATACGCAAGCGCAGCCTGCAGTACGCTGACCAGCCTCAGTACATCATTGAGGTGGCCGACCCGAACTTTGAGAAGACCGTGGTCACACGTGCTCTTCCATACATAAGCAACCACGTTTCAAGGGAAGAGGGCGTTATCAGCATGGACATTACCCTGAACAAGGACTATGTGCCATGCCTGCAGTTCCGCTTTGCCGGCCCTGCAACAGCCGAGCGCATATACGAACTCATGACAATGGATACATGGACAATCACGTACTCAAATGATGACGTCCGTGAGGAACCGGCCCGTCTGGCCATAAAGAACCCGTACACCACATTCCCTGCCGAAGACTGATATGATTAGAAGGCTGATACTCTTACTGACACTCCTGCCCGCATTCACCGTAATGAGTGCGGCAGGATTTGTCGTGAAGGGCCGTGTGGTCGATGCCCGCACAGGCGAATCGCTTGACGGTTCAGTAATCAGCCTGGACAACCTGTGGGCCATGGCCTTTGACAACGGCGAGTTCCAATTCGACAATGTCCAGCCTGGCAAATACCAGGGCAAGGCCATCCTGTTGGGATACGTTGACAAGGATTTTGAACTTGATGTGAAGGCCGATGTCAAGAACCTGGTAATCAAGCTTCAGGCATCATCACTGGCAATTGATGAAGTCACGGTCACCGCAAAAAGGCCTAAGGACGGTTCCGGCACCACCTACAACATAGGCCGCGATGCCCTGAACCACATGCAGATAAGCAGCATGTCCGATATGAGCGCGCTCATGCCGGGCGGCAAGACCGTGAACCCTGACCTGACATCGCAGAACAGTTTTTCGCTGCGTTCGGGCGGAAGCAGTGCCGGCAATGCGGCATTTTCTACAGCAGTCGAAGTTGACGGAGTACGTCTGGGCGGCAATGCCGGATTCAGTTCAATGAGCGGCGTTGATACCCGCAGCGTTTCAGTCGACAACGTTGACTACATAGAGGTGCTGACCGGCGTACCGTCGGCTGAATACGGTGACCTGGGCAACGGCATGGTAAAGGTCCACACCAAGCGCGGCTCTACCCCATACCGCTACAGTTTCACGGTCAATCCAAGAACTTATCAGGCATCGGTCTCCAAGGGGTACAACCTGAAAGACAACACCCAGATTCTGAACGTGAACGGTGAATGGGCACGTGCAGTGAAGAATCTGGTTTCGCCGTATGAATCATACACCAGGCGCACCGTGGGTGCCGTCTATACCAACACCGCCCACAAGGGCCTTAGGCTTGAAATGGGCCTGACCGGCAACCTGGGCGGAATGAATTCTGAAGATGACCCCGATGCATTCACCGGCGAATACTCAAGGGAGAATGCCGGAAGCATGCGCGGCAACATTGCCACCACGCTGCAGCTGAACCGCAGTTTCATAACCAGCCTGAAGCTTGAGTCAAGCATAAACTATGAAGACAACCTGAGCCACAGCCATGTGTTCAGTTCGGCGGCATCGGCCTTGCCTGCTGTACACGCTGAGACAGAGGGTTACAATACTGCAACTCTGCTGCCCAAGGGCGAGTATTTCAGCGACAGGATTGTTGACTCAAAGGAGATGGACCTGGCTGCATCGCTCAAGTACACATGGGACCGCAAGTGGGACGGCTACAAGAGCAACCTGAAGGCCGGCCTGCAATGGAAGGCCAACGGCAACGTGGGCCAGGGCGAATATTATGAAGACCCGCTGCTGGCAGCCGACGGCTACCGTCCGCGTCCATACACTGACTATCCGTTCATGCATACGGTATCGGGCTACCTTGAAGATGACTTTACCCTGCCGTTCGGCCTGCAGCTGATTGCCGGCCTGCGCATGGACAACATCTATGTGAAAGGTTCAGACTACACCAATGTCAGTTCTTTCTCGCCCCGGGTCAATGCCAAATGGAAGCTGTCTGATTCATTCACCCTGCGCGGCGGATGGGGCGTAAGCGAGAAAATGCCATCGTTCTACATACTGTTCCCAAGCCAGGAGTACCGCGACATTCTGGTTGGGGCCGATAATTCCGGCAGCGAACCGGTCTACACCTACTACACCAAGCCCTACACGCTGGAATACAATCCTGACCTGAAATGGCAGCGCCACAACAATTCGGAAGTGGGCATTGATGCCACCGTGCTGGGGACTGACATTTCGCTGGTTGGATTCTGGAACATAACCGAAAACCCGTACAAGTACACCTATACCTATTCGGTCATTGAGATAGACCGCAGCACCGGAACTGACCGCACCTTTGTGCAGAACAAAAAGCAGGACAACGGCGCACCGGTCTACCGTTCGGGCGTGGAACTGACCATGGACCTGCCCGAAATAAAGGCTATACGCACATCACTGCGGGCCGATGCCCAGTACACCTGGACCAAGACCGAAGATGACGGACTGAACTACTATTACAACACCGGATGGTCACACACCACGCTACCGGACCGTTCATACCAGTATGTGGGTATTTATGAGAACGGCGGCAACGGCAACCTCATGATAAAGGGCAGCACGTCAAAAGCACTCGATGCCAACCTGACCACCATTACCCACATACCCGAGGCCAGGCTCATTATAACCTGCAAGGTCGAGGCATCATTGCTGAAGCGTTCGCACAACATAGCCACTCAGGGTGAAGATGTTCTCTACCCTGTGGCATATCTCGATGTCGAAGATGCTACTCCTGTTTTGCATGAGTTTACCGAGGCCGACAAGACCAACCCTCAGTTCAGCGCCCTGGTTCGCACCCCTAACAACGACTACCTGTTCGCCCAGGATGGTTACGGCGCATACGCATCGGCCAACCTGAGCATAACCAAGGAGATAGGCGAAAAGTTCAGCCTGTCATTCTTTGCCAACAACTTTACCAACTCAAGGCCGTATGTAAAATCAATGGCTACCGGGGTTGGTGCCATATTCACCCCGTCATTCTACTATGGACTCAGCTGCAGAATTGAACTATGAAGAGACTCATCTACATAATATTGCCACTGATTCTCTGGTCCTGTATGGATATTGAGACCGAGAACCCGTACAGCGATGATTCACACATGCTTACACTCAGGCTAATGCTGCCGCAGGAATTCAGCGGCCTCAGTCTGGATAGCATAACTGTCGAACTCAAGGACAATGCCAACGGGGCGGCGTACAGCTGTGCATCGGACTCCACGGGAACCATACGCGTTACTCTGCCCAACGGTGTCTATTCAGCCACGCTGGCAACCATGATTGACTATGAGCGTTTCAATGCATCGCTGGGCGGAATAATCATTGACGGAACGGACTGTCAAAGGGAAATGAACCTGCTGCACAGCCGTACCGGCGACATTCTCATTAAGGAAATCTACTGCGGCGGCTGCCTGAAACTGCCGTCACAGGGCTATTACAACCTTGATTCGTACATAATTCTGCACAACAACACTGACCATACCGTCTATCTGGACAGCCTCTGTTTTGCTACCCTTGACCCGTACAATTCAAACGCGTCATCGGTCTGGGATGCCGATATTGACTTTGCCCCGCTCATTCAGGCCGTTTGGCAGTTCCCGGGCAACGGCACCCAGCATCCGCTTGCAAGCGGGGCCGATGCGGTCATATCGGTCTACGGAGCAATTGACCACAGTTCACAGTACCCGCTGTCAGTGAACCTGAACAAGCAGGACTACTACGTGTGCTACAATCCGACCCTGTTCTGGAATACCACCTACCACCCGGCACCCGGAAACAACATTCAGGACGACCATATTCTGAATGTGGTCATGAAGATGGGCAAGGCCAATGCATACACGTTCTCCATGAATTCGCCCGCCGTGGTCATATTCAAGTCAGTTGGCTGCACCATGAATGAGTTCATCAATACCGATGGCAGCGTCATTCAGAAATCGGGCAGCGATGACCGCATAATATGCCTGCCCAACGACTGGATTATTGACGGAGTCGAGGTATTCAACGGTCAGCAGACCAACAACAAGAAGCGCATCAATGCATCGGTCGATGCAGGCTACATAACGCTCACCAATGTGCACGAATCAAAGACCCTGATGCGCAGGGTCAATGAATCAAGGTCACAGCAGCTGGGATATGAGGTGCTGATTGATACCAACAACAGCAGCACCGATTTTTACGAACGCCAAAGCCAGTCACTCCATGAAGATTAGAATTCTGACAACAGCATTGGCGCTCATGGCACTTGCACCCGCCTGGGCACAGTCCAGGTTTGAGCGCATGGAACGCAGGAACCTGTGGAACGACGGCATAAACGCAGCCGGCATAAGGCAGGATACTGCATCACTTTCGGTTGCATCAATGACTGCATCATATCAGGCCGGTGACTACAGGACCATAAGCCAGAGTGAAAACGAGTGGTCAGCAGGCGCGCAGGCAAAATCGGTGAAGCACCTTGGGAATTACTCCATGAAGGGTAGTTTTTCATTCCTTGACACCGAGGCCAGCAACATGTGCGGCTCAATGTTCCTTGACCCTGGATTCTTCCCGGTCGATGTATATGAGTTTACTCCGGGGCACAAGACATTCCAGACCTACTCCGTGAACGGAATCATCGCAGTTGACCTTGCCAAGTCACTGAAGATTGGCACAGGGCTTGATTTCAAGGCCCGCAATGCTGCCAAGCGCAAGGACCTCAGGTACAGCACCTACAGGCTTGACATGGCTTTCAACCCGTCGCTTATCTATTCTGCCGGAAAGGTTGACTTGGGCGCTGCACTGCATTTTGCACGCAATACCGAAACAATCAGTGCCGAACAGACCGGAACGGCCGCAGTGACCCCATTCGCCTTCTTTGACGAGGGCCTGGCGCTGGGCAACTGGCAGGTGTGGACCGGTAACGGCAGCCGCCTCAAGGAGAGCGGCGTAAACGGACTGCCCGTTGTCCAGAACACCTACGGAGGCTCGCTTCAGATAGCATTGGCCGACGGTTCCCTTTATGCCGATGCCGATTTCAGGTGGCTCAATGGAAGCGTGGGCGAACGTCAGGTTATATGGTACAGGTATTCCGGACCGCAGTTCCAGGCCAATCTTTCTGGTTCAGTCAACTCGTTGACCTACAGGACACATGTAGCGCTTAAGCGTATTGACAACCGCGAGACCGTTCAGGACAAGGTAACCGAGGGTGGCATATCATTGGTTCATGAATACGGAAGCAACCGTATTTTCAGTTCCTTGCTGCAGAATGTTGGTGATGAACTGGAGTATGTGTCAGGTGCTTTTGATGCTGTCGTGAATTTTGACGTTACGAATCTGAAGCGTATTGCCGCCCCGATGTATCCGCTCATCTATACGCGGAATCTAAGGATTTTTGAAACTGGCATCAGGTCGGGCTACAGGCGCGGAAGGTTTGAATACGGACTGAATGTATGCTGGAAAAAAGGATTTGCAGAAGACGGACAGCGAAGTGTATCGGAAGTAGGTTCGGCATCGGCCCCATACCGCCATGACGATGTATGGACCGACCAGTGCAAGTTTGAAACATCGGACTGCATGATGGCCGGACTTCTGGTTGACTGGAATTTCAGCGGACGCATTCATGCACTGATGAAAGCCGACGGCCAGCATTCGTGGGACATGGACAGAACGAGATATTGCATAACAACTGGATTGTATTATATTTTTTAATTATTTACTTACATTAAACTAATTTATTATGAAAAAACTTTTATTTGTCGCAGCCATCGCTTCTATGGCCCTGGTATCATGCGATTCAAAGGAGAAAGAAGAAGTAGTACTCGACCCTACCGGTACTATTGAGGTGTCAGTAAAGGACATTCCTTGGGACGGCGCTTCTGTCGAGGCAAACGTTGTAACAGAATTCGAGTGGAGCATTACAATTGCTGATACCACAGTATTCCAGGTCGTTCCTTCATCAGGCAAGGGCAACACAAAGGTTGTTGCTACTCTGGCAAAGAACACCACAAACCAGGCAATTCCTGTAAGCGCAAAGATCACATTCGTCAACAAGGACAAGACATTTGAAAGTCCTGTACTCTTTGCAATTCCTGCTCCATCTCTCACATTCGGTGGCGAAACATACAGCGTTGCCTACATGAAGGACGGCAAGTACTGGATGAGCGAAAACCTGCGCTATGTTCCAGAAGGAATGGAAGTATATGAGCCTTCAAAGGATAATGCCGATGCCAAGATCTGGTACCCAGCTGTCATTGAGCAGGATGCTGCATCTGGCAAGTTCGTTGCTGCCGCTTCAAAAGATGAGGCTGTAATCGCAGCTCAGGGTCTTCTGTATTCACCAGAATACGTTCTTGGCGGTGCATACAACGATTCTGTTGACTTTGCTGATGCTGTTTACACAACTGCTATCTGTCCTGAAGGCTGGCACATCCCGACAGCTCAGGAATGGATTGACCTGGTAGGTGCATGCGCTGACAAGACCAAGAACAACGAGAATGCTCCTTACTATTCAGCAGACCTTTCAGGCGCTTCACTTGAGGCTCTGAACGCCGATGGCCTGAACCTGCTGCCTTACCCATACGTAAACAACACTTCATACCTGTGCTCAGTTCTGAATGTTGATTCAACACGTGTGTACAACGGCATGAATTCAATGAGCTACTACCTGTCAGCAACAGGTACCGTTGGCAAGAACATTCAGGGCTATGCCGCCATGATTACCAACAACAAGGCAAAGACCTCTGTCAACGTAGCCAAGGCTAACCTGAACACCGGTATCTCAGTTCGTTACGTAAAGGACTAATCTGAGTTAAATCACACTCGCCCAAAGACTTTAGCAGTTGCCCAAAGACTTTAGCAGTTGCTCAAAGACTTTAGCACCCCCATGCCCCGCCATCATTGGTGGGGCATTTTTTTGATTGGAGCATTCAGGCGTATTCATTTTGGCGTCGCAGGGGTAATACCCCACGAAATACCCCTACGATTGAATACCTCCGTACAACCCGCGGTTAAATACGCCTGTTAAGCACAGCAAACATCACCCCGCAGTGCTTTTTTCGCGCGTTATATAGGAGCAAGTCGCAAAATTCAGTTACCTTTGTGCACTTATATATACATCTAGAGGATGACTGAATTTGAAATGATAGCCAAGACCTTCCAGGGGCTGGAAGAGATTCTTGCGAAAGAGCTTACCAATCTGGGAGCCAACGGGATTGAAATAGGAAATAGAATGGTATCATTCCGTGGTGACAAGGCTCTGCTCTACAAGGCAAATTTCCACTTGCGCACAGCGCTGCGCATTCTCAAGCCATTTCACCACTTCAAGGCCGATAGCGCCGACCAGGTTTATGAAATCTGCAAGAGCATAGATTGGGAAAAGTACATGACCCTGACTGACAGTTTTGCCGTTGACGCGGTAGTCAACAGCGAAAACTTCCGTCACTCAAAATTTGTGGCATACAGGGTAAAAGATGCCATTGCTGACCACTTCCGCGAAAAATACGGCAAGCGTCCGAACGTGTCAGTTGCCAACCCGGACCTGACATTCCACATACACATCTCGAACGAGGACTGTTCACTTTCACTTGACAGTTCAGGCGAATCACTGCACAAACGAGGCTACAAGCAGGCGGCCACCGAGGCTCCAATCAACGAAGTCCTGGCCGCAGGCATGATTCTCATGTCGGGCTGGGAAGGCCAGTGTGATTTCATCGACCCCATGTGCGGCTCAGGCACAATTGCCATTGAAGCAGCCCTGATCGCCCTGAACATGGCGCCCGGTCTTTTCCGCAGCCAGTTCGCGTTCGAAAAATGGAACGACTTCGATGCCGACCTGTTCGAAAGCATCTACAACGACGACTCACAGGAACGCAATTTCAACCACAGAATTATTGCACGTGACAAAGACCCGAAAGCCATTGCCATTGCGAAGACCAATGCCAAGGCTGCCGGAATACAGGACTACATCGATTTCACCGTGGCCGATTTCAAGGATTTCGAACCGGTGACCGAACATTCAGTCCTCATAACCAACCCACCTTACGGCGAGCGCCTGAACGACGAGAACCTGATGGAAATCTACCAGATGATGGGCGAACGCTTCAAGCACGCCCTTTCAGGCAGCGAGGCGTGGGTAATAAGCTACCACTACGAGTGCTTTGACAAGATAGGTCTGAAGCCATCGGCCAAAATTCCTCTGTTCAACGGCGCTCTGGCATGCGAACTTCGCAAGTACGAAATGTTCTCAGGCCGATACAGCGAGTTCCGTCAGGACGGCGAAAGCCTTGACAAGAAAGAACCGGTTTCACGCCGTTCATCAACGCTGAAGCACAAGGCCCGCGAAGCCGAAAAGCTGCAGGCAATGGCCGAAGGCATGGATTCCAATGATGAAATGGAGTCCCATTCTAAGCCATTCCGCAAGCCGTTCCGCGAGGGAGGCGAACGCAAACCACAGCGCAGAGACAGCGAAAACAGTTCATTCCGTCGCAATGACCGTCCAGGTTTTGGTGACAGGAAATCATTCGTTGAACGCCAGTCTTCCGGTGAAAGAAGCGAGCGCAGGTCATTCGGAGAAAGAAGCGAGCGCAGGTCACGCGGCGAAAGAAGCGAACGCAAGCCATTCGGCGAAAGAAGCGAACGCAAGCCACGCGGTGAAAGGTCATTTGGCGAAAAGAAGTCCTTCGGCGAGGGCAGAAAGCCCTACCGCAACAGCGACGGCGGAAAGTCATTCGGTGAAAGAAGCGAGCGCAGGCCATTCGGAGAAAGAAGCGACCGCAAGCCACGCGGTGAAAGGTCTTTCGGTGGTGAAAGGAATTCGCGCGGAGGAGGAAAATCTTTCAAGAGCAAGGGATTCAGAAAAGAATAACAAAACCAGAAAGAAGGAACAGACCGACAGAGCATAACAAGTCCAACAGGGACTCCCCCCAGAAGCGACTAACCCACAGGGGCACCTCCAGAAAGGGACAAGCCCAACAGGGACAAACCCATAGGGATAGGGCAGCAATACAGGAAGTGAAAAAACTAAAAGAATAATATACATACAATGAAATTACTACTTATCGGAAGCGGTGGCCGTGAGCATGCACTGGCATGGAAAATATCACAGAGCCCACTTGTAGAGAAACTCTTCATTGCACCGGGTAACGCCGGAACAGTAAACGTAGGCGTAAACGTTCCCATTGGAGTCAATGACTTCAAGTCAATTAAGGAACTCGTTCTTGCCAATGGCATTGACATGGTCGTTGTCGGGCCTGAAGATCCGCTGGTAAACGGCATTTACGACTACTTCCAGAATGACGCCCAGCTCAAGTCAATACCTGTTGTAGGTCCGTCAAAGAATGCAGCCCAGCTTGAGGGCAGCAAGGATTTTGCCAAGCAGTTCATGATGCGCCACGGCATTCCTACAGCAGCCTACCAGACATTCACCCGCGCCACTCTCAACGAGGGCATAAAGTTCCTTGAAACACTTCAGGCTCCATATGTACTGAAGGCCGATGGCCTGTGCGCCGGCAAGGGCGTGCTCATCATCAACGACCTGGAAGAGGCTCAGCGCGAACTCAACAAGATGCTTGGCGGTATGTTCGGCGATGCATCGGCCTCAGTTGTAATTGAGGAATTCATGAGCGGCATTGAGTGCTCGGTATTCGTGCTGACCGATGGCAAGAACTACAAGATTCTGCCTGAGGCAAAGGATTACAAGCGTGTCGGCGAAGGCGATACCGGCCTGAACACCGGCGGCATGGGTTCAGTTTCACCTGTTCCGTTTGCCGATAAGGAGTGGATGCAGAAGGTTGAAGACCGCATTATTCGCCCGACAGTCGAGGGTCTGGCCAGCGAGGGCCTGGTTTACAAGGGATTCATTTTCTTCGGCCTTATCAACGTTGACGGCAACCCTAAGGTAATTGAGTACAACGTCCGCATGGGTGACCCCGAGACCGAGACCGTCATGCTCAGGCTGAAGAGCGATATTGTTGACCTGTTCGACGGTGTGGTAAACGGCACCCTTGACCAGAAGAGCATTGAGTTTGACCCACGCGCTGCAGTGTGCGTCATGCTGGTTTCAGGCGGATATCCCGAAAAGTACGAGAAGGGATTTGAAATTACAGGCATTGAGAATGTAAAGGACAGCATAGTATTCCATGCAGGTACCACATTTGATTCTGATGGCAACACCGTTACAGCTGGCGGTCGCGTGATAGCCGTAAGTTCCTATGGTTCTGACAAGGCCGAGGCCCTGAAGAAGTCATTTGAAGGTGCCGGCAAGATCAACTTTGAAAAGAAGCATTTCCGCAGCGATATAGGACAAGACCTCTGACCTTAAATAAAATCTACGAGATATGAATTACAAAAGAATTGACACAATCATCGGTTGGGTGGTATTTGCCATTGCAGCATTCACATACTGCATGACAATTGAGCCAACAGCCAGTTTCTGGGACTGCCCGGAATTCATTACGACAGGTTTCAAGCTTGAAGTTGGTCACCCGCCTGGAGCACCTATCTTCATGCTTACTGCAAACATCTTCTCACAGTTCACCAATGACCCTTCAAAGGTTGCCATGTGCGTGAACATTATGTCAGCACTGCTCAGTGCGCTCTGCATACTTTTCCTTTACTGGAGCATAACCATGCTTGCCAAGAAGCTGATTGCCCCGGCAAAGGAGCCCGATATGTGGCAGGGCATTGCCATTATAGGTTCAGGCATAGTGGGAGCCCTTGCATATACATGGAGTGACACATTCTGGTTCAGCGCCGTTGAAGGTGAAGTCTACGCATACTCTTCATTCTGTACAGCCGTTACATTCTGGCTCATACTGAAATGGGAAGAGAACTGCGACCAGCCTCACAGCGCACGCTGGCTGGTTCTCATAGCATACCTTATAGGCGTATCGGTAGGCGTACACCTGCTGAACCTGCTCTGTATAACCGCCATCGTACTGGTATTCTACTTCAAGAAGAGCCAGAACCCAACATGGAAAGGCGGCATCATAGCATTCTGCCTTTCAGGCGTTATCATTGCAGCAGTGCTCTACGGTATAGTTCCGGGTATTGTAAAGGTTGGCGGCTGGTTTGAGCTGCTGTTCGTAAACAAGTTCGGCATGCCGTTCAATTCAGGTCTCATCACCTATATCATCCTGCTTGCTGCAACACTCATCTGGGGTGTATATGAAACCCAGACAGGCAAGAACAGCACACGCGCGTACATTGCAGTAATACTCACCGTTGCCCTGTCCGGCATACCGTTCTACGGTCACAAGGCCAGCGGCATAATATTCGGTATAGTTGCACTGGGTGCCATGGCATTCTACCTGTTCTCCAAGATGGTTCCGTCAAGCTACAAGCCTACATCGGCCCTGCTGAACACCATAATGCTGTGCATAATGACCATCACCATCGGTTACTCATCATACGCAGTAATCGTGGTACGTTCAACTGCCAACCCTCCTATGGACCAGAACTCACCTGAAGACATCTTCTCACTGGGTGAATACCTGGCTCGTGAGCAGTACGGTTCAAGGCCTCTGCTGTACGGACAGACCTATGCATCGGAAATTGCACTTGAAGAGAAGGGAGACCGATGCTATCCGCTGTTCGATACCAACGGCAAGTCATACGGCCGCAAGGAGAAGAGCAGCGAGAACGAGAAGGACAGCTACTATGTAACACAGGAAAAGCGTGAGTACAAGTATGCACAGAATATGTTCTTCCCGCGCATGTACAGCCCTGACAGCAACCACATCAGGGAATACAAGTACTGGACCGGCGGCATAACCGGCAAGACCGTTAACTACAACAGTTGCGGCAGGACAGTCAAGGTGACTGTTCCAAATCAGCTTGAGAACATCAAGTTCTTCCTGCGCTACCAGGTCAACTTCATGTACTGGCGCTACTTTATGTGGAACTTTGCCGGCCGCCAGAATGACATTCAGGGACACGGTGAGATTGAGCACGGAAACTGGGTTACAGGCTTTAATTTCATAGACAAGCACCTTGTTGGCGGTGAGCACGTGCTGGTTCCGCAGAGCCTCGATGGCAAGGGACACAACGTATTCTACTGCCTGCCTCTCATTCTGGGTCTGCTGGGTATGTTCTGGCAGATTGGAAAGAGCAACGAAGGCCTTCGCCAGTTCTTCGTAGTATTCTGCCTGTTCTTCATGACAGGTCTTGCAATTGTGGTTTACCTGAACCAGACTCCGCTGCAGCCGCGTGAGCGTGACTACGCGTACGCAGGTTCATTCTACGCATTTGCAATCTGGATTGGACTGGGCGTTGCAGCCGTATATGAAGGAATAAGAAAGTACGTAGGTGACAAGGCTTCAGCAGTAATTGCAACATTAGCCTGCCTGCTTGTTCCTGCCCAGATGGTTAGCCAGACATGGGATGACCATGACCGCAGCGGACGCTACACCTGCCGCGATTTCGGTCAGAACTACCTGAAGACACTGCCGGAAAAGGGTAACCCAATCATATTCACCAACGGTGACAATGATACATTCCCTCTGTGGTACAACCTTGACACTGAAGGATTCCGTACCGACACCCGCGTGTGCAACCTGAGTTACCTCATGACCGACTGGTACATTGACCAGATGCGCCGCCCGGCATATGATTCACCTGCAGTGCCTATTTCATTTGACAGAATTGACTATGAAACAGGTACCAACGACTATGTCGACGTAGTTCCTGCCTACAAGAAGCAGTTGCTTGATCAGGCCAAGACAGCCGAAGACCTTGAGAAGGTCGATGCATCATTTGAGCTGCGCAACATTCTTGGATACTGGATCAAGCAGTACCATTTAGTACCTACTGATACCATCTGGTTCCAGATTGACAAGGATGCAGTCCTTCGTTCCGGCATGATGATTCCAAAGGAGTACCTGGGTGCCAATGACGAAGAGACCAAGGCACTCATGCCTGACCGCATGTATATTTCACTCAAGAACAAGAAGACTCTCATGAAGAATGAGATTATGATGCTTGACATGCTGGCCAACTGTAACTGGGAGAGACCACTGTTCATTGCTACTACAGTGGCATCGAGCAGCTACCTGAACCTTGATCCGTACTTCGTGCTTGAAGGTCTGGCATACCGTATTACTCCATTCAACTGGAAGGACCTGGGTTACAATGCACAGGCCCACAGCGGCACCGTACTTGATACTGATAAGGCTTACAACAACCTTATGAGCTTCAACTTTGGCGGTTGTGACAATCCAGACATCTATCTTGACGAGACAGTCCGCCGCATGTGCTATTCTCACCGCAGGATATATGCACAGCTGGCAGGCCAGCTCATTCAGGATGGTGACAACGAAAGGGCCTCAAAGGTACTGGCCAAGCTTGAAGAGGGAATTTCAAGCAAGCTCCTGCCTCATGATTTCCTGGGCTACTCCAGCGAAATAGCCAAGATGTACATCATGATAGGTGAGAAGGAGAAGGCTGCAGTCGTTCTTGAACAGATGGCTACCGACAATCTGAACAAGATGGCCTGGTACCTTTCAATGGACAACAAGAAACTGAAGCTCTGCGCAGAATCATTCAATGAATCGGCCTCTATTCTCTATTCATATATCTTCCCTTCACTGAAGGAAGTCATATCAAATGAGACGTTTGAAGATACCATGGATATCTTCGACCAGATGTATGACCAGTTCAACAAGCGAGTCCGATAAACAATGATTATTGAGCAGCCATCAGGCTTCCTTAAGCTGATTTACCCGAATGGAATCTTCCGGAAAAACCCGGAAGACCATTCGGTGTATCTCACTTTTGACGATGGTCCCATACCGCAGGTAACCCCATGGTTGCTTGAGACTCTTGACAAATACGGCATAAAGGCCACCTTCTTCATAGTAGGTGACAATGCCAGAAAGTATCCTGAATTGCTTCAGGATATAATAAGCCGTGGTCATCGTATTGGCAATCACACCTTCAATCATGTGCGTGGAATGCGTATGCGCACCCCAGACTATATAGATAATGTTAAGAAGTGTGACCGCTACTTCAAGACAAAATTGTTCAGACCACCTCACGGAATCATGAAGAAGTGGGAATACCGTTACATGCTGGAGAGTTATGACATTGTCTTCTATGATGTCATAACCCGTGACTATAACGAGAAATTAGGTGGCATTAAAGTTTTTGACAATGTACGTAAGTACACCCGCAACGGCTCAATAATTGTTTTCCACGATTCAATCAAAAGCGAAAAGAATCTGAAATACGCTCTACCAAAGGCCATAGAATGGCTCATGGCCGAAGGCTACCAATTCAAGACACTGTAACTTAAACCAACAAGATTATGAGAAAAGTCTTATTGACACTATGTGCTTTGCTGACTATGGGTACATGGTCATACGGGCAGGGAATGTTCCGAAGCATAAACACCAAAGTCACATTCTACACTCCATCTATTGTGCGTGTCCAGAAGGTAACGGGTGAAGAATTTCCTGAAAAGGAGAGTTACTCCGTCATACTGGCCCCACAGGATGTTAAGGTGAAATACTCCGAAAAGAGCAAGAAAATTCAGAGTACGCAATATGTAAGCCGCTATGTTGAAGGCGTAGGTAATGTAGCCGATACAATTCCTCAGGAATATGACAGAGTTACCAAGATTTATGAAACAAGCGCACTGATTGTCGAAGTTACCGAAGGACACATTGAATTCAAGGATAAGAAAGGCAAATCACTGGCAGGTGAAAGAGGTTGGGAAATGCAAAACACAACTTACCCTGGAAGGGAACTCATTGACAATCCAGTACTCCTGAGAATGGATGTCGGATATGACGATCCAATCTATGGTCTTGGTATTCTGCAGGAGGGACGCATGAACATGAACGGCACAGACCGCCGCATGATTCAGGGCAATACTGATGACTACTGCAACATAATCCAGTCAATAAGAGGTTTCGGAATATTCTGGGACAACTATTCTCCTACCCAGTTCTCGGCCAACAATGGCATGATCTCGTTCAAGTCTGACAATGGCGGCATGATTGACTACTATTTCATCTGGGGTGGCGATGCCGACGGCGTAATTGCCGGAATTCGCCAGCTGACAGGTACAGTCCCAATGCATCCGCTGTGGAGCTACGGTTTCATGCAGAGCCGCGAGCGTTACAAGACATCGGCAGAACTTGTTGAAGTGCTTGACAAATACCGTGCAACAGGCGTACCTATTGACTGCATGATTCAGGACTGGCAGTACTGGGGCGACAACTATCTGTGGAACGCCATGGAATTCAATAGCCCAGATTTCAGCAATCCAGAGCGCTGGATAGGACATATTCACCGTCAGAACGCCAAGCTGATGATTTCAATCTGGTCATCATTCGGACCAATGACCAAACAGTACCGCGAACTTCAGCCAAAGGGACTTCTCATAGATTTCCAGACATGGCCGCAGAGCGGTCTGACCGACTGGCCTCCACGCAAGGATTACCCTTCAGGTGTACGTCCATACGATCCATTCAGCCAGGAGGCACGTGACATCTACTGGAATCACCTAACACGTCTGCACAACCTTGACATTGACGGATGGTGGATGGATTCCACCGAACCTGACCATATGGATTTCCAGGAGTCCGATTTGGACCTACCTACATCAGTCGGTCCGTTCCGCCGGGTTAGAAACGCATTTCCACTGCTTGCCGTAGGTGGAGTATATGACAACCAGCGTGCCGCTGACAGTACCAAGCGCGTACTCATTCTGACCCGTTCAGCATTCGGCGGCCAGCAGCGCTATGGTTCAAACACCTGGTCTGGTGATCTTCAGTCAAACTGGAACAGCCTTCGCAATCAGGTTCCAGCAGGCCTGAACTTTGCACTTACGGGCAATCCAAACTTCAACAGTGACCTGGGCGGTTTCTTTGCAAACAGCTACAACGAGCGCTCGCAGGATTGGACAGCAGTCAAGAATCCTCTCTACCAGGAACTCTACGTACGCTGGATGCAGTACGGTATTTTCTGCCCAATGATGCGCAGCCACGGAACCGAAGTTCCACGTGAGCTATATTATTATGGTGAGGCCGGTGAGCCTATCTACGACGCACTGCTTGGTGCTGTCAAGATGCGTTACAGCCTGCTGCCTTACATATATGCAACAGCCCATCAGGTATCGGCCCACAACGGAACATTCCAGCGTGCCCTGATGATGGATTTCCGCGACGACAGGAATGTGTGGGACAACGGCAAGGAATTCATGTTCGGAAAGTCTATCCTGGTTGCTCCTGTCCTGAATGCCCAGTACACTCCAGAGCGCGCCACCAGCTACTCAAAGAGCGGCATGGGTGACGTTGATTTCACCGAAAGCAAGAGCTGGGATCTGTATCTGCCGGCTGGAACCACATGGTATGACTGGTACACTTGCGAGAAGTTCGATGGCGGACAGACCATTGAGAAGAAGACTGCCATCAACACTATTCCAACTTATGTCCGCGCTGGTGGTATTGTTCCAATTGGTCCTGATGTGCAGTACTCCACTGAAAAGCCTTGGGATAACCTTGAAGTCCGAGTCTATGCTGGTGCAAACGGTGATTTTGAACTTTATGAGGATGAGGGTGACAACTACAATTATGAAAAAGGTGCATTCACCTCAATCAATTTCCATTGGGACGACAAGAGCCACCGCCTGACTATTGACAAGCGTATTGGTTCATACGACGGCATGATTGCCGAGCGCAATTTCCAGATAATACTGATTGACGGGAACGGTGCCCGCAAACCTATCAACGTCAGGTACACTGGCAAGAAGACCGCAGTAACTCTGCGCTAGGGGCGTTTTCACGCTCTGCATACAGTTTTCATGGGAAAATGGTATTTAGAGATTTGGCGGGTTGGTGGTGCTGGTGAAGTACCCCACTCAGAAGGTGTTGTGGCGGGGGTATGGTTTGGTGGGGGTGTTCGTAAACAAGTCCGGCATACCGTTCTACGGTCACAAGGCCGGGTCAGTATGATGCCTGGGCGCTGAAACCGTTTGATTTCAGCAGGTCAACTATGCGGTCCAGCTCTTCATGAGTTGCCTTCTGAAGTGTAGTTACAGGAGTTTCGCGGTCAATGGTATAGATCATCACCTTCTCCGGCTTTATGCGCTTCAGGGCCTCAATCCATGGCAGCACATAGGCATCACCCGTATTGTCCATGTCGCGTTCGCCCAGATACCCCTTCATGAACATGGTCTGAATGATTACATGGCCCTTAAAAGCGGCCAGCCTTTCAATTATGTTTTCCACATCATAGGGCACCAGCGGAACGTCAATGGCGTCAATGTAGCTGGGGTTGACAGTATCGAGCTTCTGTATGTTGTTGTCAATCTTCATGAGCGCCTGAAACACCTGGTCATTGCCCAGGCGGGTAGCATTGCTCAGCACAGAAACCTTGGCATCAGGGAAAAACTCATTGCGTATTGCTATGGTATCGGCCATTATTCCCGGGAAATCGGGGTGCGCTGTAGGTTCGCCGTTGCCGGCAAAAGTGAGTACATTGGGGGCTATTCCATCGGCCTTCATCTGCTCAAGCTTTTTCCTCAGGGCAGTTGCCACCTGTTCGCGGGTTGGTCTGTGCTGGGTGGGCTTGCGCGAAGCGTTCCTGCCACATTCACAGTAAATGCAGTCAAAAGTACATATCTTGCCATCGGCCGGCATAAGGTTTATGCCTAATGATACGCCCAGCCTGCGGCTGTGCACAGGTCCGAAAATGGGTGATTCATACAATACGGTTGACATATCGGCTCATTTTTTCACAAAGATACCAGTTTTCAGGGGAATTGGCTACATGCCGTACAGGACTTCGCAGAATGTATCCTGGAAACGGCGCGACGGAGCCATCTTGACTGCGCCGCCGTTCATTATGCAGAATGCTATCTCATGGCCGCGCGAATCAGTCAGATAGCCGGCAAGGGTGCAGGCTCCGGTCACCGAACCAGTCTTGGCGTGAATCTTTGTAATGGTCTGCTGGCTGCCCAGACGGCTTTTCAGCGTGCCATCGACCCCCGAAACGGGCAATGACCTGTAGAACACCTTATATAACTGCTCATCGGTCCTTATAAGTTTCAGAAAGTCAACCAGCGCCTGAGGCGACACATAGTCATACATGGAGAGTCCGCAGCCGTCCACAATGTTGAAGTCCTGCTGTGTAACCCCGAGCTTGCGCACCACGAAATCCGATACAAAAGCGGCCGCATCGGAATAGTTCACGCCCGATGGACGTGACAGCCTGCCGGTCTGCAGGAACAGTGATTCGGCATACAGGTTGTTGCTCTCCTTGAGCGCCTCACGCACCACGTCCCTGATGGACCTTTCGACTACTGAAAATTTTTTTACCATGACCGGCGATTGCTTCCAGCCGGTACCCGAATACTTTATGCCAGCTTCGTCCAGGCAGTTCAGGAAACATGAAAAGGCCATGTCAGCCGAATTGGGAATTGAAATCTCCTTGACCTGACGCTGGGTGCAGTTGCCGGTTATTATTATGGTGTTGTCATTCTTCATTATGTCACGGGTAACCTTCAGCGCACCCAGTGATTTCACGCCTGTGCGCGCACGGTTGTCTATCTTCACGCTCTTAAGTGCCGGGGTAACGGTCACAACCGGAGCTGCCCCGTTGTCCGATGGCCTGACATCGACCGTCACGAAACCTTCATGAATCATAAGCGGCGATATGTAGGGCTGGAAACTTGACGGTGCATCATCCCAGCACCATCCGCTGCCCCACGGAATTGAGTCCATGATTGTGACATCGGCATACACATTCCCGTCAATACGGGTTACACCGGCACTCTTCAGGTCACTGACCATGCGGCGCAGGTCACTCTCCTGAAGCCCCGGGTCAAGCCCGCCCACCAGGTACAAGTCACCGCTCAGCACCCCATCGGCCACGGCTCCCTGGCTGGTCAGCTGTGTCTGGAACGTATAGTCACTGCCCAGCGACATAAGTGCCGTAACGGTCGTAATAACCTTCTGGACCGATGCCGGCCTGCACATATCAGTCTCCCTGAAGGCGTAGACTGCGCTGTCGGCCGTCAGGTCATAAACGTAGACCGATGCACTCACTCCCTTTGGAAGGGCATTGGCAATGACGCTGTCCAGTTTCTGCTCCATGCTCCTGGGCTGAGCCTGTATGGGACCAAATGAGAGCAATGCCAGAAACAGTGAAAGAACTATTGTATTTCCTGATAATGTCATGATTCATTTTTTTGTTATGGCAAATTTAAGAATAAGCACGCAGAAGAGCCCCATCAGCCCTGCTCTTTTCTATATTTTGCCAAAAGGTGTACATGGTATTGCAAATAATTGATAACTTTGAGTGCTTATGCATAGACAACGAAGATATGACTATCCGATTTGAACCCATAAAGGAGCATTGCGCCGAAATTATTGAGAAGCTGATGGCTTCAAGTGACATGCCCAATGATGAGGGAATGCTCTTCAAGATAAGACTCTGCATAGAAGAGGCCGTGGTCAACATTGTTGAATACGCCTACGGACGCGGTGACGGATGGCTTGAGGCCGAGACCACAAATGACGGCAAGTCAATACGCATAATACTGCGCGATGCCGGCACGCCTTTTGACCCGCTTGACAAGCCCGATCCTGACATAACGCTCTCAGTTGAAGAGCGCCAGATAGGCGGGCTGGGCATATTCCTGTGCAAGCAGATAATGGACGAAGTGAGCTATGCCTATGAAGGCGGCTGCAACATTTTATCAATGACAATGAAATTTTAGGAAAATATGAAGACAACCATTAATCAGGACGGCTCAAGGTACGAAGTAGCCATCAAGGGAAGAATTGACACAGTTACAGCTAATGAATTCCAGGCAAGCATAGCCCCGCTGCTTGAAGCTGACAAGCCTGAAATAGTAATAGACTGCACCGAACTGGAATATACCTCAAGCCAGGGACTCCGCTCTTTCCTTATGCTCCAGAAGAGCGTAAACGCCCACTCAGGCAGCCTGAAACTGACCAATATGAAACCCCAGGTCAAGGAGGTTTTTGACATAACCGGTTTCTCATCAATCATCAAGATTGTCTGACGGAATGCCTGTATCAACAATCATACTGTGCCTGTTGCTGCTGCTCGCTACTGAAGGAATAGTAATACTTTTGCCGGTAGTACGGCGTTTCATAACCAGGCGGTTCTCACTGATTTTCCTGCTGGTATTCCTGGCAGGATTCATAATCTACGTAATAGGCTACCACAACGCTGTAGGCAAAAACATAGTTACATCGTCATTCCTGGCCGTTACGTCAACCCTGCAGATGTTTGCATTCGGTTCTGACCTGTACGAACTTACAACTGACCCCGCGACTTCGGACTGGGCATTCGTCACGGCATACGCCATTATTCACTTCCTGGCACTCACCCTGTCAGTCACATTCATTCTTGACCTGTTCGGCCGCCGCATAGTTTCAAGAATAGAGATGCTACTCATAAGGCTGGGAAACCGCAAAAGGCCGCTGTGCATACTGGGCGGAACTGACAAGAACAGCCTGGCACTTGCCCAGAGCCTGATTGATGACCCAACGGTGGTTGATCCGGTAATAGTTTTCATAAACTGCATTGCCGAATCAAAGGCCAAGTCATTCTCGCTTGAAGACCTGCTTGATTCAGGCAATATGAACCAGTCATCGGACAAGGCCGAAAAACTTGGGCATGTCATCTGCACCACGTCATCACTTTCTGCTATCATGACACAGCCCAGCAACTGGCTCTACAAGTCCATAATGAGCCTGCTGCAACATCATGAGGACAGCCGCGTGTTCTTCCTTTCATCGGACTCCAAGGAGAATGCCGATGCCGCATACAGTGTAGCATCGGCCCTGGGAAACAGCACTAAGGCGCTGATTTATACCGGTATACACCCCAAGAGCCCGGACAGCCACAGACTGCGCGACTTCAAGTCAATAGTGACCATTTCAAAGTCAGACCTGACGGTCAGGGACCTGCTCTATGACACCCCCATACTGACCGACGGCAACGGCAAGCCCACGCTGATTGTCGGATTCGGCCACACGGGCAAGGCTGCGCTGGTGTCACTTGCCGAACACGGTTTCAGCAACATTGACGTGACATCATTCTCAAAAGAATACCGCAAGGAGGAATTCCTGTGCTTCAACCCGCACATAAGGGAAATGGAGGGCATACGCTTCATGGATTTCATTGTGGGGTCCGATGCCTACTGGACATACCTGCGCCAGAATATTGACACTATATGCAATGTGGTAATATTCACGCAGGACGATGCATCGTCATACAAGGCCGGCGCCGGCATACTTGATTATGCCCTCACTGCCCGGAAGGACATGAGTGACTTCAGGGTTTACATAATGACTCCGCAATCTGAAATACAGCCAAGGTATGACTGCATGTTTACTTTCGGAGAAATAGAATCGACTTACAACTTCAAACTGTTCTGACTATGGAAATTGAAGACTACGGCCTGGACCTGCACTGCCAGATGATTCTTGAGGAATACCGCGAAATGCTTCCTCTGATGGAAGAGACCAAGCAGAAGGTCATGAGTATGATAAATGAAGCCCTGGCAGCCAACAACATATCAATTACGGCTGTCGAAGGCAGGGTCAAGAAAGAGAAGAGCCTGGCCGGAAAGCTTGAGCTGAAGGGTCACAAGTACCGGACCCTGAGCGACATTACCGACATACTGGGCGTTCGCGTCATCACCCTCTACACCGAAGATGTTGACAAGATAGCCGCCATAGCCGAGAACATGTTCGAGATTGACTGGGAGAACTCGGTTGACAAGCGCAAGATGCATCAGCTGAACAGCTTCGGCTACAATTCGCTGCACTATATATGCCGCCTGCCGGGACAGGATTTCCGCTTTGAAATACAAATGCGCACAACCCTGCAGCACATGTGGGCCAGCATGCACCATGATACCGGCTACAAGTCAGACGTTGAAATTCCGGCAGAATACATAAGGTCACTGAACCGCCTGGCCGGTATGCTTGAGCTGGCCGATGACGAGTTCTCAAGAATACGCACCAGCATAAACGACTACCGCCGCAGGGTGCAGTCACTTGTGGCCAGCGGCCAGTTTGACGATGTTCCCCTGGACGGTGACTCATACCGCAACTACCTGACTCTGTCGCCGTTTGACAAGCTGAACAAGCGCATAGCAGCCATCAACCAGGCCGAAATTCACAACGCATCGCTCATGCCGTACCTTGAAGTGCTGCGCCTGTTCGGGTTCAAGACCCTGGGCGACATTGAGCGCATGATAAGAGATGAAGGAGAATCGGCCTACCAGCTGGCAGTGCTGCAGATTGGCGGAACTGACCTTGACATCATATCATCGACCGTGGCCATTCAGGACCTGTGCATAGTGCACGTGCTCTCAAACGGCGGCGGCAAGTCTGGCCTGGAGAGGCTGTTTGAAATGATTGACGGCAAGTCAGAGTACAACCGTACACGCGCCGAGAGAGTGTGGGAGCAGGCATCGCACCTGCGTTTCATGCAGCAGAAATAATACTCAGAACTTCTGTATGAGAAGTATGCTCAGGTCCTCTTTGTGGGACTGGGCAATTTTCTGGGCCGATGAACTTATTTCACTACGGTCAAAATAGCAGGTACTGCCCAGCTTCATGTCTAAAGTGGTGGCAGTACTCTTTGTCTTTAGACGTACCATTGCATACATGCGCAGGCCATGTCCGCTCAGAGTCATGTTATTGAAAGAATAGCGCAGGCCGCGTTCGTATGTCCTGACGGCGCAGTCATAACTCTCAGTACAGAACCAACCCATACCCATCCAGAGAAAGCGGTACTGCAGGTTGCCGCTCAGTCCAGCTCCCTTTTTCAGCCTCTGGCACGGAATCTTGAAGGTGGTGAAATCGGCCTGGCCGTGCAGGGTAAGCTGCGGTGACAATGAGTGGTCACATTTGGCCCTGAATTTCATTGATGTATTGGGTTCGGCCTGGCCGGACTTGCTGCAATCTTTCTGCTTTACCTTCAGGCGACCGGTAAGAAGCAGCTGGTCACCATTACCGAACACGTGGTCAAAGCGCCCGTCCATTTCAAATCCTACTGACGCAACGCTGCAGGTGCTTGTAGGTTCCATGTGGCAGAACAGGTCCATGTAGCCGTCAAACGCGCTCTTCTTGGTGCTCTTCTTCAGCGAAACCAGCATGCCCGCCTCATTGCCAACTCCCCCATCGGCCAGGGCCGATGCATGCAGGGTGTAGTAATTGGCCGAATAATACCTGGCAATAACATTCATGTCATAACCGTCGGGTAATCTTAGCAGAGCATTGCACAGCCCGGCAAATCCGTTTCGGGGATTGCCGTCATCAAGGAACGCGGGCACTCCACCATTCATTGAAACCGCCAGTTCAGACCATACAGAGAGCCTCGGACGGCGTATTGAGAAATCTGAAGAAAACCCGTTGAAATGGGCCCCTTTTGCCGTTGGCAGTGACAACTGCTCAGACAGGGCAGTCACTCCAAGCGTAATGCCGTTGTCATGCCAGTTCAAATGAACAAGCCCACTATTCATAAGTTCATTGTGGCGCCTGCTGAATTCAAGCGGCGTGCGGTGGTAGCCATCGGTCTTGAAAGAACTGATGTACTGCTGTGAACCGGTACCCATCTTGACAGTTGCATCAAATGGGGTATGGGCAAGCATGACTGTTGCCCAGAACCGGTCACGCCCTATGCTGGCAGCACCCCCCTGAAAGAATCCGTATTCGGCTGCCGATGCGTGCGGAGTTATGCCATTCACGGCTGAACCCGGCCTTGATGCGCTGTTGCGCTTTCCCATGCCCATGCCGCAGTCAATCAGAAGCCCACGGCCAAACCCAGCCTTCAGGTTGCCTACCGTTATCTGGCGGACAATTCCCAGATTGGTCATGCTGAAATAGGGAGAACAGAAATCATACCCCCTGGGAGTGCGCTCCATAAACGGCTCGCCGGCATCCTTGTCACACGTAAATCCCATCTTGAGCTTGCCGCTGCGCGTAAACTGCCACCTTATGGAGTGCGATACCGGCGTTCCCAGGTATGAACGGTTGGGGTACCGTTTCAGTTCCTCGGGAGAATGGTACCTGAATCCGTCGCGGCGGTACAGGGGAACATCGGACTTCAATGTTACGGTATTCCTGCCGTAACCAATGAATTCTTTCAGGCTCTCACGCTTTTTTATGGTCTCAGCAGGACCGGCATAGACGAACAGTTCCAGCAAGCGGCGCGTGCGGTAGTCCAATGACCCAGTCAGCTGCAGTTCACCCAGTGTTGCCATGGCTCCGTTATAATAAATGTACGCATGGATATCTTCAATCTGCGCCTCGGTCAGGAACGGCAGTTGCTGCAGGTCAGCCTGCGTGGCGGTATTTATGTTAATGGGAGAATTGCGGTATTGCTCAAGCAAGTCTTCAAGCTGGTCCAGTTCTTCCTGGTTCAGGTCAGGCTCATCGGAAACATAGTCCTGGAAAATATCCCAGCCGGAATCAAAAGTCCCCCCGTCAGAATAAAAATAGCCGTTGGAATCAGTTTTCCACTCAGAATCAGCAACACTCTGCCCGCTCAGGGCAGGCACAACAAGAAACAGTGCAGCCAGTGCACTTACAATACGGTTTTTCATGGTTTTTGGTTTTAGTTATACCCTATTGATGAAACTTGCACCAGGGCGTGCTTCAAAGATAGGCAATTGCAGCAAACGCTCAATCAGAAGCGCTCAAAAAAAATCAAGCGTCACCCCTCCGCTCCTCACCCACAGAAATCGCGGTGAAAAAACCGGGAAAAGTTTCGGCAATACAGAAAATCTGAGCAAATTTGTATTCTGAAACGTTTTTAGTGAACCCAAGAAAAAAAAAGGAATATGGCAGTGAATGATCCGTTTGAAACACCCATGATGAAGCAGTTTTTCAGCCTGAAGGAAAAACACCCCGATGCAATACTGCTGTTCAGGTGCGGTGACTTCTATGAGACATATTCCACCGATGCCCTCGTGGCAAGCGAAATACTGGGAATAACCCTGACCAAGCGAAATAACGGCAAGGTAGCCAACCCTCTTGAAATGGCCGGATTCCCGTACCATGCCCTTGACGTCTACCTGCCCAAGCTGATACGCGCAGGACGCAGGGTTGCAATTTGCGACCAACTTGAAGATCCAAAAGCCACAAAAACATTGGTGAAAAGGGGAATTACTGAACTTGTAACCCCGGGTATAGCCATGAGCGACAACGTACTCCAGAACAAGGAAAACAATTTCCTGGCGGCAGTTCATTTCGGCAAGGGCGCATGGGGAGTATCATTCCTTGACATTTCAACAGGCGAATTCATGCTCTCCGAAGGAACACCCGATTACGTTGACAAGCTGGTAGCCAGTTTCTTGCCCAAGGAGATCCTGATTGAACGCGGCAAGCGCCAACAGTTTGAGTCGCAGATGGGCATAAGGTACTGCGTGCGCGAACTGGGCGACTGGGTATTCACCGAGCAGTATTCCAAAGACAGGCTGAAACAGCATTTCAAGACACCCAACATGAAGGGATTCGGAGTAGAGCACCTGAAAAACGGAAAAATAGCCGCAGGAGCTATTCTGGAATACCTTGAAGAGACGCTCCACAACAACATAAGCCATATTTCATCAATCCGCAGCATAGACTCGGACCAGTTTGTCAGACTGGACCGCTTTACTGTAAGGAACCTGGAACTGACCATCAGCAACAACGAAGACGGCAAGTCACTGCTTGACGTTATTGACCATACGCTTTCACCCATGGGCGGCCGTATGCTCAGGCGCTGGATACTGTTCCCGCTGAAAGATGTCCGCAAGATAAACGAACGTCTTGACATAGTGGACTACATGTTCCGCTTTCCGGAATCGGGCGAGAGCCTGACCGAAGACCTCCAGAGCATTGGCGATATGGAGCGCCTCATTTCAAAGGCCGCCACAGGCCGCATAAACCCGCGCGAAGTGCTGTCACTGGGCATATCGCTGCAATTATCGGCCCACATCAGGCAAATATGCCTTGAATCCGATAACGCCCTGCTGCAGTCAATGGGCGAAAAAATTGACACATGCGCCGAACTGTGCGAACGCATACTGCGCACCATAAAGTCCGATACTCCCATGCTGATAAGCAAGGGCGGAGTCATTGCCAGCGGCATTTCAGACGAACTGGACAGCTTGCGTGAAATAGCATACAACGGCAAGGATGTGCTGCTGAAAATGCAGCAGGAAGAATCAGAAAAGACCGGAATACCCAGCCTGAAGATAGCCTACAACAACGTTTTCGGTTACTATCTTGAAGTAAGGAACACATTCAAGGACAAGGTTCCCGAAGAGTGGATACGCAAACAGACTCTGGTCAATGCCGAACGCTACATAACTCCGGAACTGAAAAAGCTTGAGGAAGATATAATAGGTGCCGAAGACAAGATCCAGGCACTTGAATCAAGACTGTTCGGCGAACTGGCACAAAGCATAATGCCGTACATACAGGCCATTCAGGAAAACGCCTCGCAGATTGCTGCACTTGATTGCCTTCTGTCATTCTCAAAAGTGGCACGCCTGCGCAAATATGTACGTCCGGTGGTCGACGACAGCCACGTCATAGACATACGCGAAGGCAGACACCCGGTCATAGAAACCCAGATGACCGATGGCAACGCATACATTGCAAACAACCTGTACACTGACAGCGACAGCCAGCAAATACTGATGATTACCGGTCCTAACATGTCAGGTAAATCAGCACTTCTGCGCCAGACAGCCCTTATCACCCTGATGGCCCAGATTGGCAGCTATGTACCAGCTGACACCGCCAGGATAGGCATTGTAGACCGGATATTCACGCGTGTTGGCGCCAGTGACAACATATCGGCCGGTGAATCGACCTTCATGGTTGAAATGACTGAAGCCGCCAGCATACTGAACAACATAACCCCACGCAGCCTTATTCTCTTTGACGAACTGGGACGCGGAACATCGACCTACGACGGTATTTCAATTGCGTGGGCAATCGTTGAGTACATTCACGAGCACCCGACTGCCCATGCACGCACGCTTTTTGCCACCCATTACCATGAACTCAATGACATGGCGGCAACTCTGCAGCGCATACGCAACTACAATGTCTCGGTGAAGGAGATTGACGGCAAGGTGTTGCTCCTGCGCAAGCTTGTCCCTGGTGGCAGCGAACACTCCTTCGGTATTCACGTTGCCGAAATGGCAGGCATGCCGCGCTCAATTGTGAAGCGTGCCACAGTGCTTCTCTCCGAAATGGAACAGCAGTCCGATGGCAAGTCGCTGTCACGCCCGTCCACTGAAAAAGTTGCCGCTCAGCGCGAAGGCATGCAAATGAGTTTCTTCCAGCTTGATGACCCTGTACTGAGCCAGATCCGTGATGAAATTCTTTCAATAGACGTTGACAACCTGACCCCTATAGAAGCCCTGAACAAACTGAACGGCATAAAGAAAATCCTGAAGGGAAAGTAAGTGCAGGAGATGGGAAGTGCTGGCTCACTTCCTTTTCCTGAGCAGGAACAGGGTGAGCCCAATGAACAGGACCACCATAATTCCAAGGACAGTCAAAGTGGCATTCATGCTGCGGGGCGCTATGCCCAGAAGCAGTAGAATGGGAAATCCCATGGCCATGGCCGGAATGCTTTGAAGCACCAGGTTATTCGCTGCAGGTGTTTCGTAGCGGGGATCTATTTCACGCAACAGAATCATGCCGTTGCTGGCAGTTCCGGTCAGCATGCCGAACATTGAGAAAAATCCTTCATCGGCATAACCAGGATAGAGCCTTCTGGAAAGTAAGCGTATATATATGAAGGTGGTCACGCAGCCAAGTGTGCATACCATTGCCAACGGAAGTATGAATGATTTCATGTTCTCAAAGCTGATGGCTGCAGTTCCGGCAACAATCATAAGGTCAAAGCATACGCCGCTCATGCGGTTCAGCATATAGTTGTTCAGATAAACCCTGTGCATGAATCCCCAGCTGCGCAGGTGCTTCAGTGTAAGGCGCACCAGCGTACCGAATATTATACCCCACAGGAAATTGAACCCGTAGACAAGCGGCATTAGGGTCTTCTCTCCAAAAGTGCCCAAATCAAGCTTGCCAATCAGGTGCATCAGCGCATAGACCATTCCATAGGTCATCAGGACAATGCTTATTACAATGGTGAACTTGTCTACTGATTCGGAATCGGGAAGTTCATTCTGCCCTTCATAGTCCTGTATGGTATGCTTCTCCTCAAGTATGGCCTGGCCTGCCTTCAGTTTGCCCTTGCGGCGCAGAATATTCATGTAGACCACTCCAACCAGACTGCCCAGAATGAATCCTATGGCAGCTATTGAAAGGCCGAAATCAATGCCCCAGAACGTAATGCCCTGGTCTTGGGCTGCCTGCTGGTATATTGTTCCGAAATTAAGCGCCTGTCCCGGACCCTGACCGAATCCCATGGGCAGCAGCATGCCGCCCGAATAGAATATGTCATAGCCCTCCTGCGGATTACGCCACCACATAAACAGCGGAATGGTTACCAAAAGACCGGTAAGTCCCTGAACCAGATAGGTTCCCACTGTCATGGCGCCAGTGTCAATGACCGTCATGGTGCGCGCCTTGCTGGTATCATGCGGCGTGCGCAGAGACATGGCAATGAATCCGAGCGCCAGCATGTGATATGTCAGGACCTCCATGAAACGCTTGTCAATCAGCTCATTTACACTTGGCATAAGTTTGAATGCAAGTATAAGCAGGCCACCCAGCAAAGCCGATGGCATAAGGCTGCGGGTAATGAAAGGTACTTTCCTGCGCAGAATGTTTCCGGCAAGAACGGCCACGGCAATTATGAAAAACTGCAGCAGCACTCTCCACGTTTCAGGGGTATCGAACATAATAAATCAGGCTTTGGTCTTGCGGTACTCTTTCAGGCCCTTCAGCATGAAATAGAGACCTATTATTACAAAAGGAACACTCAGCAGCTGGCCCATGTCAAAGGTCATGCCCTGTTCAAAATCAACCTGTACCTCCTTGCAGAACTCTACGAAGAAGCGGAACAGGAATATAGTGAAAATACAGTATCCAAAATAGAAGCCTGTGCTTACCAACTGCCTGTTCTTCCTGTAAATGAGCAGTCCTGCAACCAGAATTACCAGATAGGCTATTGCTTCATAGAGCTGTGCCGGATGGCGGGGGAAATCTTCACCCAGCTGAACGAACACGAAACCCCAGTCTGTGCCGGTTGCCTTGCCCACTATTTCAGAATTCATAAGGTTACCCATACGTATTGCAGCTGCAGTCATCGGAGTAGCCACGCATATCATGTCAAGGCATTCCAGGAACTTTATCTTGTACTTGCGGCAATACAGGTATATGCCTATCATTATGCCTATGGTACCGCCATGGCTGGCCAGTCCGCGGTAGCCTACCAGCTTTACACCTGCCGGCGTAAAGTCAATGGGCAGCAGCATCTCCACGAAATGCTGCCACGAACTGAAATAGTAGTCAGGCTGATAGAATATGCAGTGTCCCAGGCGTGCGCCCACAAGTATGCCTATGAAACAGTAGAAAAACAGCGGATCAAATGTCTCATCGGAAATCTTGCGGTCCCTGAAAAACTTGTGTACCATGAAATAGGCTGCGGCCAGTCCAATAACCCACATGAGTGAGTAGTAGCGGATTGGGCCCAGCGATGGATTCGGATTCCAAATTACATAGTCGAATATCTGGTTCATATCAATATGCTGTTTATACGTTGAAGCGGAAATGCATAATGTCACCGTCCTGGGCAACATACTCCTTTCCTTCAACATTAAGCTTGCCAGCCTCGCGCACGGCCGATTCGGAACCCAGTGTTACGTAATCATCATACTTGATAACCTCGGCACGTATGAAACCCTTCTCAAAGTCAGTGTGGATAACACCTGCGCACTGCGGAGCCTTCATGCCGCGGCGGAATGTCCATGCGCGTGATTCATCGGCACCGGTGGTGAAGAAGGTCTGAAGGTCAAGCAGCCTGTATGCGGCCTGAATAAGGCGAACCACACCGGACTGGCTCAGTCCTGCCTCTTCAAGGAACATCTGGCGCTCTTCGTAAGTGTCAAGTTCGGCAATCTCACTCTCCAGACCGGCAGCAATGATAATCATCTGTGCGCCTTCATCCTTTATGGCTTCGGCCACTGCCTGCGAATATTTATTGCCGCTTACAGCGCTGGCCTCATCTACATTGCAGACATACAGCACTGGCTTGGTAGTCAGCAGGAACAGGTCATGCACCAGCGGAAGCTCTTCTTTTTCCAGTTCAACCGTACGGGCCGATTTTCCCTGCAGCAGTGCCTCCTTGTAGCGAAGCAGCAGAGCCAGCAGCGCCTTGGCGTTCTTGTCACCGCCTGTCATGGCCATCTTCTGGACCTTCTGGATTCGGGTCTCAACGGTCTCAAGGTCTTTCAGCTGAAGTTCGGTATCAATAATCTCCTTGTCGCGGATTGGATTTACGGAACCGTCTACATGGGTAATGTTGTCATCATCAAAGCATCGGAGTACATGAATAATGGCATCGGTCTCACGGATGTTTGCCAGGAACTTGTTTCCCAGTCCTTCGCCCTTGCTGGCACCCTTTACCAGGCCGGCAATATCAACAATCTCGACTGTTGTAGGAATGACTCTCTGCGGATGGTCAATTTCAGCCAGCCTGTTAAGACGCTCGTCGGGAACGGTTATAGTTCCTACATTCGGTTCTATTGTACAGAAAGGAAAATTAGCTGACTGGGCCTTGGCACTTGAAAGGCAGTTAAACAGAGTGGACTTGCCCACGTTGGGGAGTCCCACAATTCCACATTGCAATGACATATATCTATTTTCGTTTTAATTTCACATTTCCAGCATATCGTTGTCAATCAGCCAGATTATCTCCTCAATAGCTGCGTCTTCGCCACTTGACGGGTCATACTCTTTCTTGAGCGATGCACCGAACAGCGCGGCAAAAACCTGATAGAAATTGGCCTTGATACCGCCCATGAAGGCATTGAGCAACTCATAGCTGGTCTGGTTGCACTCACGGTCTATCAGTTTGATAAGCAGCTTGCCCTGGGCAAGAGTACACCTTCTCATGATTGGGTAGTACTGGTCCCACACGCCGCTTTCAACCTTCTCAATATGCTTCTTGCGGGCCTCTTCATCAGGGAGAGTCTGCATGTACAGATATGTTTCAACCATCACGGCCTTCACCTCTTTGGCCAGCGGGTACATTTTCACAACATTCCTGACCAGTTTGTCATAACGTTTCTGCTTGCGCACGTTCTGGAATGTCCTCCTGCCATAAATGACAACCTCGTAGAGTTCAAATGATGGCACCGTATCGCCCTTGTACACTTCGGCCAGGGCAATGTTTATCCTTTCCAGCTTATCCTTCACATCATCCTGTGCAGGAACAAGCGCCATGGGGGCCGATGCCATGAGGTCCCATGCAGGTACAGCGTTCAGGCCTGCGCCTCTGACGCAGACAGGGCACTGCAGCAGAACAACCAGCAACAGCACCCACATCACTCCTGTCATTTTGAAGCCGTTTTCCATAACAGCGACAAAGATAACAAGAATTATTAATAATAACCCGTAGTTATTCTGTCCGGATAATCATAATGAGATTCTACGTATTTGTCTCTTTGGGTAAATTTCTTGCACTCACCCCATGCCCAAGGACTGTCATTGCCGCGCAAATAGAAATCAACATACAGCAATGTGTTACTGTCGTCAACAGTATAAATGTTTCCCAAAATTATTGCCCCTGCATAACCCAGCCAACTGTTGATTACCTTTTGGCGCATCCACCCTTTGGACGCACGGGGGTATTTCCTTTGGGCGCAAGGGCGTATCACTAAGGACGGTTGACCGCCACTTGGGCAATCCTAGGCACATTTCGCAGGGTTTTGTACTTGGACTTTTTCAAGGTAACCAATTCCAGGCACAAAAGGCGGGGTTTTGTTCTTGCGATGGATTTTTTCAGCCGTCCAAAACACAAAATGTAGCCTTTTGTCCTTGCGATTTGGAATACCGTCTTCCGCCAAGATCAAATACACCTGTTTTGTCCTTACGATTGAATACGCCTGCTAGACCCAAGATCAAAAACGCCTGTTTTGTGCCTGGGATGACCGGCAACCACCCCGCGCTGACATCACCCAAGCCAACCCCCAAGCCGCACCAAGCCACCCGCGCTGAAATCACCACCCAATCCACCGAAAATCCGGCAATTAGGTTTTTTTATAAGTTATTAACCCACTCCGTTCAACTCTATTAACTAACTTTGAACCAAATAAAATGATAAATGTCAGCAGATTGCCGCAAAAAACCGGGAAAAACAACCGGTTTCAAGCAGTCACCTGCTGCCGTTTGTGTGTAAGATACTAAGTCTGTAATGTCTATATCTATCAAAGGTTTAAGTCACCATTACCCCAACGGTAAGGTAGCACTTGACAATGTAAATCTGGAGATTCCTTCAGGTATGTTCGGCCTATTGGGACCGAACGGTGCCGGTAAGTCCACCCTAATGCGTATTCTGGTAACTCTGATGGAACCCACCGAGGGCGAAATTGACGTATGCGGCTATGACATACGCACCCAGCGCAAGGAGGTACGCCGTATTCTGGGCTATCTGCCACAGGATTTCAGGTTTTTCGCCAAGTACAAAGTTCGTGAATTCCTTGATTATGCAGCTGCGCTTTCCGGCTTCAACAATTCATCCGAGCGCGGAAAGGCTGTCGATGCCATGCTGGAGCAGGTAGGCCTCTACGAGGTGCGTGACCGATACGCACAGAACCTGTCCGGTGGTATGAAAAGGCGTTTAGGCATAGCCCAGGCACTTATTCACAAGCCATTGGTCCTGGTTGTCGATGAACCGACCACCGGCCTTGACCCTGAAGAGCGTATCAGGTTCCGAAACCTGCTGAGCGAGGCCAGTTCGAAAGATACTACAATCATTCTCTCAACCCACATTGTGGGCGATATTTCAAGCTCATGTACTGAAATGGCCATGCTCAACCAGGGAAAGGTCATGTTCAGGGGTTCTCCTGCCGGTATGCTCAAGGAGACCGAAGGCAAGGTATGGCGCCTAAGGGCCACTAACGACCAGTATGCTGAAATCAACCAGAAGTACGCCGTCATTTCAACCATTCCATGTGGAAATGACTGGGACCTGCAGGTTGTGGCAAAGAGCCTTCCCGGATATGATGCGGTCAGCTATCCGCCAAATCTGGAGCATGCATATGTTTATTTTACGGAGATTAAGGATAAGGACTGATGGCACAAGGATTAAAAAACATACTTACAGTTTCAAAGTACGAAACAAAACTGCTAGTACGCGGCTGGTTCTTCAAGGTTTTTGCGTTCCTCACATTTATTGCTACCATGGTTCTGGGTGCCAGGTACATTCTCAGCCCCGATCAGGAAGCACAGATGGTAAACAGGTCAGTCATTCCATACCTGTTCATGCTTGTTATGAACGTGGGACAGGCTGTCGTATCGGTCTTCCTGGCATCGGAATACCTGAAGCGTGACAAGCAGCTCGATACATCGGAAGTATTCTATACACGCCCGCTCAGCAATGCGCAGTACCTTCTGGGCAAGATGTGGGCCACGCTCAAGGTGTTCTTCCTGCTTGACGTGGCAGTAATGCTTGTTGCACTGGTAATGAGCATGATAAAGTACGGATTCGCACTGGACTACCTGAGTTACCTGTGGTATTTCCTGCTGCTCATTGTACCTACGCTGGTCTTCATAGTGGGTCTTTCAACCACCCTGATGCTGGTACTGAACAACCAGTCCATCACCATGGTAATACTGCTGGCATACATCGGCATAACACTGTTCTACGTTGATGACCTGTACTACTACCTGTTTGACTATATCGGATTCAACCTGCCCATGCTCAAGTCAGTCGTCACTGGTTTCAGCGGACTGGGCAGCCTGATAAACCACAGGCTATGCTACCTGCTGCTTGGAATAGGCCTCATACTGACTGACGTGCAGCTGTTCCACCGACTTGCCAATTCACGCTACAGCCTTTTGCCCTGGCGCATAGCCGCAGCCCTGTTCATTGCCGCAGGTCTCTTTGCAGGCTTCAGGCATGTACATTCATACAAGGTCGATGAAAAGTACAGGGCCGATATGATTGAGCTTGACAACCAGTACGTCCAGATTGGCGGTGCAGTGGCCCAGTCATGCAACCTTTCAGTTGTCCAGAGCGGCGATTCACTCAGCGTGAAGGCCAATATGACAGTAAGCCCCAGGGAAGATGCCTCACAGCTGGTGTTCACGCTCAATCCGGGATTCAAGGTCTACAATGTGAGCGCACCAGGCCACAGCATGAAATATGAGAGGCTGATGCACCTTATAGTAATGACGTTTGACAAGACTCTGCCCAAGGGTGAACCAATAGACATTGACATTGAGTACGGAGGCATGGCCGATGACCGCGTTTGCTATCTCGACATAACCGATGAAAAGATGACCAAGAACGTGAAGGCGCTCTCCATGCTCAACATAGAAAAGGAGTATCTTTTCCAGAAGAAGGACTTCACCATGCTCACCCCTGAGAGCTACTGGTATCCGCGCCCGGGCGTTGCGTACAGTTCACTCAGCCCTGAGTGGCAAATGTCATACTTCACCGACTTTGTCGTGAACGTGGTGCCGAACAAGGGAATGACTCCAATCTCACAGGGCCAGTGCACGGTAAATGCCGACTCGACTGAATACCTGTTCCAGCCAGAAACATCACTGCCGTCAGTATCACTCATAATAGGTGACTACATATCAAAGTCAATTACCGTTGACTCTACCAAGTATACTGTGTGGGAGCTGGGCAAGTGGGATGACCAGTTCGAGGTGTTCGATACCATACGCGACACCATCCAGTATGTCATACGCGACATACGCAGGGACATGGAGTACCGGGCTGACATGACCTATCCGTTCAAGCGCTTCTCCATAATTGAGGTTCCAATCAACTTCACATCATACAAGCGCGTATGGACATCGGCCTACGAACAGCTGCAGCCTGAATTCGCGCTGGTGCATGAAAGAGGTTCCGACATGTTCAGGTTCCAGTTCCGCAACGTCAGGCAGAGATATGGCAACTGGCGCAACAACAGGAACAACAACATGTCCGAAAAGGAGAGAATGTTGCGCATTCTCTATGACACGTTTGACTTCCTGATGGATTCACAGAGTTTCAACGGAAACGGACGCCGTGGCGGACAGTGGACCATGACCCAGACTGACAACCCGTATTACTACCGCCCGCTGTTCTACAATTTCCGTTACAACGTCTATTCATCGGACTGGCCAATGGCCAACAGGATGGTTGAGTACCTGACAAACAGCAGCGCCAACAACACAAACAACTGGATGCGCAGAATGAACGGCCTGTCAAATGATGAGAAAGCCCTGATGCTGATGGGCAAGTATGATTTTGACCGCATCATGTCTGATTCAGAATGGGAAGACCTTGCAGGCAATGCACTCGGACTCAAGACCAGGGACTTCTTTGCTCCGGTCATGGTGGCAATGGGATATGAGGCCATGGTTGACTCAATTGCCTCATGGACCAGGGAGAGGGAATTCATAAATGTCTCTTTCGATTCCATTCTTGCCAGGGTACAGGATTTCTCAGGCATAGACCTGCAGGACAGGATTGAAGCTTGGAATGACCAGGCAAGGTTGGCCTGCTACAAGATAGGCACACCGTCAATTACAACGGTTGTAACTGATACCGCTGACATCTATCAGGCCGAAGTTGCAATAGAGAACATTTCCGATAATCCAGGATACGTCAACGTTGAATTCGTGTTCTATGAAATGGAGAACGCCGGCGATGAGGACAAGCCCAAGAGCATGGTCATCAGGCTTGATGCACATGAGACACGCAGGTTGGTGACACACTGGTTCAACACTCCGAACTCAATCAACATAAACACCATGCTTTCATCGAACCTGCCCCAGCAGATCAACTTGTACAATTCTGACTGGAGCAATTATGACGGAACGGTGCTCACTCCCGAGGGCGTATACGCCATGCGTGAAGGAGTTGACAATTCAGTCGACGGAGAAATCATAGTTGACAATGAGAACAGCGAACTCTTCTCGCTTTCCAGACCTCTCAGGACAGGCTATCTCTCAAAGTGGATTGACAATGCCAGGGAGAAGAACAATGAATTCACCTACGAAGGATTCTCTGACTGGAGAACATACAGCCAGTGGACACTGGTAACTGACCAGAACCTCTATGGTGACTACATAAGGTCATCATACCTCATTTCACCGGGTGACGGTTCGCAGTACGCACGCTGGAAGGTACCTCTCACACAGGCAGGTGTCTATGATGTCTACTATTACGCAGCACCTAACCTGTACCAGAACAATAACCGTAACCGCTGGAACAACAATAACAACAATGGCCGCTGGCAGCCTACCGACTACAACTTTGAAGTTGAGCAGTTCAACATGAAGGACCGCATCTCCATGAACATGAACCGCGCCGACGAGGGCTGGAACCTCATAGGAACATTCCACTTTGAGGCCGATACCGTCAGTGTAACCCTGACCAACAAGACTGGCGTAAGGGTTGTTGTGGCCGATGCAGTGAGACTTGTAAAGAGAGAAAGATAAAAAACAAAATATATATGGTAAAGAAAACACTATTGATTACGGCACTTCTTGCACTTGCCCCGGCATTTCACACCGGCGCACAGGCACAGATTGTCATGACCATGGAGCAGGCTCTGGCATACAGTGCCGAGCACAATCCTGATCTGATAAACTCACGCATGAGCATGGAGCGCTACGAACAGAACCTGATTGCCCAGAGAGCATCTCTGAAATCAAGATTTTCACTGAGTCTGTCACCGCTCACGTATTCACAGTCACGTCAGTTTGACAGCCGTTATTCTGACTGGTACACCAACCGTTCGCTCTCATCATCGGGAACGTTCAGCATTTCACAGCCCATCATCTGGACCGATGCTACGCTCTCACTCAGCAACAGCCTGTCATGGCAGGACAATGAGTCAACCATCGGAGGCAGTACCAACAACAACCGTTCATTCAGCAACAGGCTTAACCTGAACCTGAGCCAGCCATTGTTCACCTACAACAGGACCAAGATGAACATGCGCCAGATTGAGATGAACTACGAAAACGCACGAATCAACTACGCATTGCAGATGCTCAACGTAGAGCGTAACATAACAAGCCAGTTCTACAGCCTGTTCATGGCCCAGCAGAACCTTGAGATACGTGAGTCCGAGCTTGCCAATGCCGAGAGAAACTTCAATATAATAAAGGATAAGGTTGAGGCCGACATAGCCACCAAGGACGAATACTACCAGGCCGAACTGAACCTGACACAGTCACGCTCAACACTGGAAAACCAGAAGGTAAGCCTTGAAAATGCCAAGGACAACTTCAAGCAGTCACTGGGCATTCCACTCAACGAAGACATCAAGGTTGTATGTGATATCGAGGCAGTTGCCGTTATGGTAAACTTTGACAAGGCTCTTGAAAGCGCATTGTCAAGCCGACTCGAGCTCAGGCAGCGTGAAATTTCAAGAGAACAGCAGGAAATGTCCATGATTCAGGTCAAGGACAATGACAGTTTCAGCGGTAACGTATCGCTCTCACTCGGTATCATGGGTGATGACCCTGCATTCCCACACGTCTACGACAATCCTACCAACAACCCTCGTGTAGCCATCACATTCAGCGTACCTCTTTATGACTGGGGTGCCAGGAAGGCCCGTATCAAGGCTGCCGAAATTGAGCGCCAGATGTTCGAACTGAGCGCCGAGGAGGAACTCAAGAGCATTGAAATGAACCTGCGCAGCACATGCCGCAGCCTGGACAACCTGCTCTCACAGATTTCAATTGCCGAGCAGAGCCAGCACAACGCCCAGCTTACATATGACCTCAATGAGGAGCGCTACCGCAACGGTGAGCTGACCGGCATGCAGATGAACCAGTTCCAGACTCAGCTGTCAAACAGCAAGATGTCATACACCCAGGCAATCATCAACTATAAGGTTCAGCTTCTGAACATCAAGATCCTGACACTTTATGACTTTGAGAAAGACGAACCAGTGGTTCCAATAACATACGAACAGAACAACAAAAAGAAATAATAGAAATGATACAGTATATGAAATCAGGAATCAGCGCATTATCACTGACTGTACTTACCCTCCTCATGGCAGGTTGTAAGCAGGAGAATTCAATGAGTCGTAATGAAATACCTACACCGGTATCAGTATCGGAAGTAACCTATGGCTCAATCAGCAAGATTTTTACCACAAACAGTACAGCTATCTCGAACGCCGAGGCAGAACTGACTACTGAGATGGCGGGAAAGTACAAGCTTCAGACCAACCCGGCTACCGGCAAGCCTTACAAGCTGGGTGACAAGGTAAAGAAAGGTGCCCTGATTGTCCGCATTGAGGATAAGGCCTATGAGAACGGCATATCAATCGAGACCAAGCGACTGAACCTGGAACTGACACAGCAGGAGCAGGCCAAGACAAAGTCACTCTATGAAAAGGGTGGTGCCACACTGACCGAAGTGAAGAATTCTGATATCAAGATCATGAACTCACGCCTTGACTATGAAAACGCTGAAATGAACCTTGAGAAGATGAACATCAGGGCTCCTTTCGACGGTGTAATCGTTAACCTGCCTCACTTCTCAAAGGAGGCCAGGGTAAACAGCGGAACTTCAGTTGCAACCGTCATGGACTACAGCTCAATGCTGCTTGAAATAAACCTGCCTGAGAGTGCAATCAATGAGGTTACCGTAGGCCAGAAGGCTTACATTACCCACTACACACTCCCAAAGGACACCATCATGGGTGAAATAACCGAACTCTCACCTGCCATCAGCTCAGAGACACGTACCTTCAAGGGCAAGCTTGTCATTGACAACAGCAAGCTGCTTATCAGACCGGGTATGTTCGTAAAGGCCGACATTGTAACCGAGAGCCACGGCTCAACCATAGTTATCCCAAAGAACATCGTTCGCAACGAGCGTAACCGCCGCATGGTATTCGTTGTTGACCAGGGCATTGCCAGGGCCAGGGAGGTAAGGTTAGGTCTTGATGAAAAGAACAGCGTTGAGGTACTGAGCGGACTTAAGCAGGACGATCAGATTATTGTACGCGGTTTTGAGACCCTCAGAGACGGTTCAAAGGTTAAGATCCAAAGATAAACTACTAAGCAAGGAATGAAAAAGTTGGTAAGTTGGGCAGTCAAGAATCCTGTCACCGTCACCATGGCGGTGCTGGCCATCCTGCTGCTCGGAAAGATATCATATGACAGGCTTAGCGTAGAGCTGCTCCCAAGCATGAACAGCCCACGCCTGTTTGTCGAAATTGACGCCGGTGAGCGTCCACCTGAAGAGATTGAGAAGCAGTTCGTAAAGAACATGGAGTCTCAGATTTCCCGCCAGAGTGACGTGCGCTCAGTATCATCAGTAATAAAAGTAGGTACTGCCCGAATCACCGTCGAGTACTCATGGAGAAAGAACATGGACGAAGCGTACCTGGACCTTGAAAAGGCCATGAGCCGCTTTGCCCAGGATAGCCGTGTTACTGACCTCAGGATTTCCCAGAAGGACCCTACCACCATGCCTATCATGGTTCTGGGTTTCTCGAATCCCGATATCACCGACATGGCCGAATTGCGCAAGGTTGCCGATTCATACGTGAGCAATGAAATAATGAGAGTTGAAGGCGTGGCCGATGTATCATTGGCCGGCGATGAATTCACCAACCTGGTGATTGAGGCCGACCCATACAAGCTCCAGGCATTCAACATCACCATTGACAACATTTCATCACGCATCCAGGAAAACAACCAGAGAGTATCGGGCGGCAGAATATCAGAGCAGGGTGCCCAGTACCTTGTAACCGGTTCAAATACCCTGACCGATGAGACCGCATTCGGCAACATAATTGTCGGATACAGAAATACCGAAAACTCCACAGGAGGCCGTCAGCAGGTAGGCGAGTTCAATTCGGCAAGCATGGCTCCCATATATCTGCGTGACGTGGCTACCATCCACTTTGAGAACCGTGCACCTGAAAACATTGTCAGGGTAAACGGAAAGCGCAGCATAGGTATCTCCGTTTTTAAGGAGATGGACTACAATACCGTAAAGGCTGTCGAAGGAGTAAGGAAGAGCCTTTCCAAGATCCAGAAGTCGCTGCCAGGATATGAAATCCAGGTTATCAGCGACCAGGCCACATTCATCAGCAATTCAATCGGTGAGGTCAAGAACAGTGCCCTCATGGGTATATTGCTGGCTGTAATCGTGCTGTATGTGTTCCTGCGCAGGGTGGGTACCACACTTATCGTTGCAGTATCAATTCCTGTCTCAATCATCGCCACATTCAACCTGATGTTCTTCAGCGGACTCAGCATAAACATACTCACGCTGGGTGGTCTTGCGCTTGGTGCGGGTATGCTTGTCGATAATGCCATCGTTGTCATTGAGAGCATATTCCGAAACCAGGAGCGCGGTCTTTCAGTACGTGATGCCGCAGTCACAGGTACATCGGAAGTTGCCGGTGCGGTATCGGCATCGACCCTGACCACAATCGTAGTGTTCCTGCCTATTGTCTACCTGCACGGTGCAACAGGCGAACTCTTCAAGGACGAGGCATGGACCGTTACATTCTCACTGATTTCATCACTCTTTGTGGCCATACTTGTCATTCCTACACTGTATGAGCGCATATTCTCACGCAAGAAGGCCAAGGAAGCCCCAAAGAGCATCAGTTCTGTCAATATCACCGGATACGGCGCATTCCTGAAGAAACTGGTCGAAAAGCGCTGGTGGGTAATCCTGGGTTCAGTCACACTGATGGTAATTGCAGTATTCCTGCTGCCTTACGTAGGTACTGAATTCATGCCGAAGACCGAGGCCAATTCAATCAACGTGAAGGTGAAGATGGCCGAGGGTACAAGCCTGGAGCGTACTGCTTCAACAGTTGAGAACCTTGAGAACCTGGTATTTGACCTAGCACAAGATACCGGTTGCGTCATTTACACGCACATCGGACCGGGTGCATCATCACAGAGCATGGACTTTGAGGGTGAGAATACCGCAACCATGAAAATCCAGCTCTCAAAGTCATCGGCTGTTTCGCCTGATTACCTTACCGAGGTACTTTCAGAATACATTGATGGCGTTGAAGGCATGGAAATCTCATTCACGCAGGATGACAATTCACTGAACTCCATGATGGGTACTGAAGATGCTCCTCTGGTAGTCGAAATCAAGGGCGAGGAACTGGACGTGCTGAACATCCTGACCAACCAGGTAAAGGCTGCAGTTGATTCAATTGACTGCCTGTACAACGTTGAGAGTTCAATGGCAGGCGGTGCTCCTGAAATCATCATCACTGTCAACCGTGCACTGGCAGGCATGTTCAATATCAACGTATCGACAATCATCAGCCAGATTCAGCAGCATCTTGACGGCCGTGAAGCAGGACAGATGGAATACAAGGGCGATATGAGGGACATCAACATTAAGGTTCCCGGAGTATCACTGGCCGAATTGAACACACTGGTCATTACATCGGGCCAGAGAGATTTCAGGCTTGCTGAACTTGCAAGTATAAGCGAGAGTACTGCTCCAAAGGAGATTACCCGAATCAATCAGAACAGGGTTACCCGCATCACTGCCGACATTGATGAATCAGTTTCACTTGACAAGGCTGCACAGCGCACAAGAGAGGCTGTATCGGGCATAGAACTGCCGCAGAACTACTCAATCAAGGTTACCGGTGAAGAGGAACGCAGGGCTGAATCAATGAGCAGCCTCATGCTGGCACTTGTGCTCTCAATCATAATGGTATATATGGTTATGGCATCACAGTTTGAATCACTGCTGCACCCATTCACCATCCTGCTCACCATTCCACTGGCACTGGTAGGTGCAATCCTGATGTTCCTCATTACGGGCATCACGGTGAACATCATGGGTATCATCGGTATGGTCATGCTGACCGGTATTGCCGTAAACAACTCAATCATCCTGGTTGACCGCATAGGACAGCTCAAGGATTCCGGACTGAGTCTTGTTGACGCAATCGCCGAGGCAGGCCAGCAGCGTATCAGGCCTATCCTCATGACCAGCCTTACCACAATCCTGGCGCTTGTTCCTATGGCACTGGGACTTGGCGAGGGAGCCTCACTGAGCTCACCTATGGCTGTAGCCGTAATAGGCGGTCTCATGACGTCAACACTGATGAGTCTTGGCGTGATACCTTGTGTGTATTATATATTTGAGAGTGCAAAAATTAGAATTACCGGAAAATGAAGTCATTTATTGACCGCAGGGTAACTATATGCATGCTCATGGTGGCCTTGTCGCTGATGGGCTACTTCTCATATCAGCAGTTGTCAGTTGAACTCCTGCCGAATACTGAGTTGCCTCAGCTCTACGTGACATGTTCATCAAGGAGCGACCTTACTCCGTCATACATGGAGCAGCAGGTGGTCATTCCTCTGGAAGGAGCCATCAGCGCCGTGGGTGGAGTGGAGAATCTTGAATCGACCGTATCGGGCCGACAGGCCAACATTACGGTCAATTTCAAGAAAGGAACCAACCTGAAGATGACCACCGTCAAGCTGCAGGAAAAGATTAGTTCCATCAGGGGAGATTTCCCGACCGGCGTCAACGTGAACGTACAGCAGGCCAATCTGAACGGCATCAGCAACCAGTTCATAAATCTGCAGGTACGCGGCAGCGGAGGCGTGGACCGACTCCGTGCAATCGTTGACAAGGATGTGCTGCCCCGACTTTCAAGCGTTGATGGAATTGCCGATGTAGTAGTGTACGGCGGACGCAGGAAATCCATTGAGATACGTTCCAATCCTGAAGCAATGCAGGCTTTGAACATATCGAACAACCAGATCAGCCAGGCTCTGAACGAATACAACCAGGAGCGTACTTTCCTGGGATTCATAAGCGAACCTGACAAAAAGTATTATGTGCAGCTCGATGCAAACTACGATGATGTCTCACAGGTTGAGAACATTGTGGTGGCACAGGGACCTGTCTACCTGAAGAATGTCGCAACGGTATTCTTCGACTACAGGGAAGAGACCACCATCAGTAGGGTAAACGGCATGGACGCCATATCGGTCACCATGGTGAACGTAACGGGCGAAAACCTGCTCAACCTCTCCAAGAGAGCCCTCAAGCGTATTGACGAGGTGAACCGCGAGATTGCCAGCCAGGACATAGAACTGGTGGTACAGTCAAACTCAGCTGACCAGATAAGCAACAACATATCGCAGATTGTAAAGCTGGCGCTCATTGGCGGCCTGCTTGCAATACTGGTACTCTGGTTCTTCCTGCGCAACCTGAGCCTGGTGTTCTTCATTGCGCTGTCCATACCTGTATCGGTATTATCGGCCTTCAACATATTCTATGCGGTGGGCATTTCAATCAATACCCTTACACTGTTGGGTATAGCACTTGCAATAGGTATGCTTCTGGACAGCAGCGTAGTGGTACTTGAGAACATTTACCGTCTGGCATCAATGGGCATGCCGCCACGCCTGGCAGCCCAGCAGGGTGTGGCCGAAGTCCGCAAGGCGCTCATAGCATCGACTCTCACCACCATCACGGTATTCCTGCCGTTCGTGTTCTCCGATGAACCCATGATCAAGCTTCTGGGACAGAATATTGGCTTCTCCATCATATCTACGCTCATATTCTCACTCATTGTTGCCGTCACCTTCATTCCTATGGCCACGGCTGCCATGATGGAGCGCGGCCGCGGTGGAAACAGCGTATTCTTCCAGAAGATGTCAATTCACGACCGTCCCCTGCAGATCTATTCAACTCTGCTGAAGACTTGCCTGAGACAGCCTGGACAGACCCTCTTCACTGCGGTGGCAGTACTTGTCTTTGCATTCGTATTTGCCCTTTCACGCAATACCGGCCAGAACCGCCAGATTGACAGCGACCGTATAAACGTGAACATTACAATGCCTTCGGGCAGTACCATTGAGGAGGCCGATGAAGCCACCGCCATACTGGAAGGACGACTGGACAGCCTTGCACAGAAGCAGGATGTAATAAGCCGAATCCAGGAGGACCAGGCATCAATCACCGTCACCCTCAAGGAGGGTTACAACAAGAAGGGCGGCATGACCATCAGCCAGATAATTGAGCAGCTGAATGAGGAACTCACCCTTGAAAATGACATTGACGTACGCGTCACCCCAGGCTATGCCCGTGGAAACCAGAGCGCATCAGGACTCAGTTCACTCAACAGGTTCATGAGTGTAATGGGTGTAGGTGACAACACTGAAAGAATCGTTGTAAAGGGTTCCGATACCGAGACCATGCGTATTGTTTCAAATGACCTCCGTTACAATCTGGAGCAGCTTGAATTCATACGTGACGTAAGGACTGACAACCCGGGCGGACGCCGTGAGGTTCAGCTTACCTTTGACCCTGTCGCACTTGCATCGTACAACATAAGCAGCCAGGCCATCACCAACGCGCTGAGTTCTATGACCCGCGTATCAAGTTCAGGTGCCAGCTTCAAGGTGGGTACCGATGAATATGACATTGTCATTGTGGAAGACCTAACCGAAGAGGAAGAAGAGGCACGCCGCTGGGAAAAGACAATGGATGACCTGCGCCGCGTAGTAGTTACCGACGGAAACGGCGGTACTCATGAACTGCAGCAGCTGGCAAGCATCAGGCTCAGCCGCGGACCATCTGAGGTAAGGCGTGTGAACCGTGACCGCCGCGTCAACGTGACATACTCAATATCACAGAGCGAAGATCTGCCTAAGGATGTGCTTGACGGCTACCACGACCAGATTGATGACCTGATTGCCAATTACAACCTGCCTTCAGGACTGGCTCTTGAAGTACAGCGCGGCGATGACTCAACCAGTGAGTTCAAGTTCCTCATACTGGCGGCAATCATGCTCATATTCATGATTCTGGCATCGTCATTCGAGTCATTCACCACTCCGATGGTACTGCTGTTCTCCATTCCGCTTGCAGCCATAGGCTCTCTGCTGGCCCTGCTGCTTTCGGGCAACAGCCTTATGAATGCCAATACGCTGACCGGATTCCTCATCCTGCTGGGCGTAGTCGTCAATAACGGTATTATACTTATTGACTACTCTACCACTCTGCGACGCAGGGGATATGGCCGCATGAGGGCTATCATGACCAGTGGCTATTCACGCCTCAGGCCAATCTGCATTACCACCATAACAACCATTGTCACTCTTATCCCTATGGCCATGGGCGACAATGAGTATGCAGGTGCCATTGGCGCGCCGTTCGCACTGACCGTAATAGGCGGTCTTGCATTCTCGGCAGTACTGACACTGCTGCTCATACCTACCTTCTATATCTCATTTGAGAATATGAGGCGCTGGTATATGGGACTGAACCGGAAGACCCTTCTGGTCAATGCAGTGCTGTTTGGCCTTGGACTGATATTAATCCTTACAAGTACCAGCGGAGTATTCAAGATTCTGCTCTACACAATCGTACTGGCAGTTGCAGTACCTGGAGTGACCTACTTCACAAAGAGCTCTATCAGGATTGCACGCAACGACATTATCAAGCCCGATGAGCCTATCGTAATCCAGGTTCGCAACCTGGTGAAGGTTTATGACTGGTACAGCCTGTTCGTAAGACAGTGGCGCAGCGGCCTGAACATACGCCGCCGACTGGGACTTGCCAAGACCTACCACCATGCAAGGGATTTCGTAAGCCTTATCTGGCAGGTAATTGTGTTCGGTTATGCCGGCTACCTGGCTGCCGTATTCTTCGAAAAGGAGATATGGATTCTCATTATGACCTTCATAACGCTTGCGGGCATATACAACATTGTCAAGGCTGTCCTTGAGTATGTTGCATACAAGTCAGCCAAGGGCGAGAAGGTGGCTTCAGTCATGAGGAAAACCCTCTATTGGCTGTTGCCTGCCCTGACCATGCTGTTCCTGTGGACACGCATAGAGAGCAACGGATTCCTCATATTCATTGCAGTAGTTTGGCTGCTGGGCCTGTGCATCAGTAAGACATCGGACTACCTCTATGACAATGATATCAATGTTGAGCGTCTCCAGGGTGAGACAGCCGGACTGAGGCGCTCATGGTTCCTGTTCGTAAAGAGCATTCCTATCATAGGCAAGAAGAGAAAGCCGTTCAGGGCACTGCGTGGCGTTACATTTGAAATCCACAACGGCATGTTCGGCCTGCTGGGTCCGAATGGTGCGGGCAAGTCAACGTTCATGCGTATCATTACCGGTATTCTCAAGCAGAGCTACGGTACTGTTACAATCAACGGAATGGATACTCTTGAGTACCGTGAGGAGCTGCAGAGCCTTATTGGTTTCCTGCCGCAGGAATTCGGCATGTACGAATCAATGAGCCCATGGGACTTCCTTAACTATCAGGCCATCCTGAAGGGTATTACCAACGAGAAGGTACGTAAGGAGAGACTTGAATACGTGCTCACTTCAGTTCACATGTACGAACAGAGAAATGCACCTATCGGTTCATTCTCGGGCGGTATGAAGCAGCGAATCGGTATTGCCATGATCCTGCTGAACCTGCCGCGCATCCTTGTGGTCGATGAGCCTACCGCAGGTCTTGACCCACGTGAGCGCATAAGGTTCCGTAACCTGCTGGTTGAACTTAGCCGCAACCGAATTGTAATCTTCTCAACCCATATCATTGAGGATATTGCAAGTTCATGTAACCAGGTTGTAGTAATTGAGAAGGGTAACCTCAAGTACTTCGGTGAGCCTGGCGACATGATCAATCTGGCCAAGGACAAGGTTTGGATGTTTGACATTGAGGCTTCACGACTGGGTGAACTTGACGAGAAGCTCATTGCCAACCACATGCAGGACGGTGACAAGGTCAAGGTTCGCTACATTTCACCTGAATGCCCATTCCCGGGTGCCCAGCTTACTGAGCCTAACCTTGAGGATGCATACCTCTGCCTATTGAAGAATCTTTAAAATAATTTGACAGATGTCTATAAAGGATACAATAAGGTCATTCGCCAAGCTTTGCGGCTACAACATGAGGATAATATTCGCAGGAAAGTTCATATGGTTCCTGCTGCTGGGCCTAGCCCTGTTCTTCTTCCTCATGTATTCCGCAGCATCGGAATCGACGGAACTGAGTCATGGAATGGTTTACAACCAGCTTGTCATTCCTGGAATACTGCTGGTGTTCTATCCGTCATGCTTCGGCATTCAGAACGATGCCGACAACCGTATTCTGGAACTGCTGTTCGGTATTCCAAACTATGTCTACAAGGTCTGGCTGTTCAGGCTGGTCATGATTTATGTTGAAGTTTACTTCATACTGGTATTATACGCATTCCTGGCCAGGATACTGCTCTACCCGGTAGCACCGTTCCTTATGGCCGGCCAGCTTATGATTCCGGTCATGCTTTTCGGCAACATGGCATTCCTGTACTCAACATTGATCCGTAACGGAAATGCGGCAGCAGTACTGTCAGTACTCACACTCATCCTGATGTTGGTACTGACATCAACCCCACTTGGTCAGAACAAGTTCTGGGATGTTACCATCAATCCGTATGAGGAGCCTGAAAACATCAACGCCGCCATCTGGGGCGTAATAATGCTGAAGAACAGGATTTTCATGATTGGCGTCGGCGTGGTTTGCCTCATGTCCGGCCTGATGGGCCTGCAGAACCGCGGCAAGTTCCTGGGATAAGAATTTAAACCGGGGCAAGTTCCTGGGATAAGAATTTACCGGGGCAAGTTCATAGATTTATTATTAAACCTGGAAAAGTTCCAAGATTAATTATTAAACCGGGGCAAGTTCATAGATTAATTATTAAACCGGGGCAAGTTCATAGATTTATTATTAAACCTGGACAAGTTCCAAGATTAATTATTTACTTTGCACCATTCAAATTTTACAAATATGAAGAAAATATTTTCCATGTTGTTCCTGCTTGGGTGTTTGGTAAACATGAATGCCCAGGATGTGATTACCATGCTCAATGGTGAGAAAATCAATGTGAAGGTAACCAGTATTACTGATAACAACATTGTCTATAAGAAGACCGATAGTGCCACAGAACCATACTATACGGTAGCAAAGAAGAATGTTGAAAAGATAGTTTACGAAAACGGCACTACTGAAATATTCAACAGACCTGAACAAATGGGATTAAACCAAAATAGAAGAGGATATAATCCCAATCCCATAATTGAAGGAATGACCTATAAGGAAATGAAAGAAATTTACGAACCATACTATTATACCAAGGACATCAGCGATCCATACAAGCCATGGCTCATGGGCGGTTGTTCCTTATTCATTCCAGGTCTCGGCCAAGTACTCGAAGGAGAAACGACTACAGGTCTGCTCATGTTTGGGGCTAATGTTGGAATCAATCTTATCAGCAGGTCATTAGGTGAGGTAAAGTATAACAGCTATACCGGACAGGATGAATTGGTGTATAAAAGTAACGGTGAGCAAAGATTTGCACTCCTTCTCGCTGTCGGTTCAATTGCCTTGAACATCTGGTCTGTCGTTGATGCATCAAAGACTGCCAAAATCAAGAATATGTATTACCAGGATCTGAAAAAAAGTAGAAATACTACATTCTCAATGCATCCGTCAATTGATTTCACTCCGTCTCCGCTAGGCCTCACACCATCAACTGGCCTTACCGTAAGCTTAGGATTCTAATCACGGTTCCGTTCAAACGGTTAACGCTTACACAAGTTAATGTGAACTTGATCGGTTCCATCATGGGGCGTCCAAGGTACAATTTGGCGGGTTTTGTACTTCGTCATTTTGGGTGGCGGTAATCCAAAGTACAAAATGCAGGGTTTTGATCTTGGACTTTTGGGTGGTGCTGAATCCTAAGCACAAAAAGCCGGGTTTTGATCTTGGACTTTTGGGTGGTGCTGAATCCTAAGCACAAAAAGCCGGGTTTTGATCTTGGACTTTTGGGTGGTGCTGAATCCTAAGTACAAAAAGCCGGGTTTTGATCTTGGACTTTTGGGTGGTGCTGAATCCTAAGCACAAAAAGCCGGGTTTTGTGCTTTCGAGCGATTTTTTTTGAGCTCCAAAACACAAATACGCCTGTTTTGTACCTAGGATTTGAAATACCGTTTTCCGCCAAACACAAATACGCCACTTTTGTACCTACGATTGAATACCCCCGTCCGACCCAATATCAAAAACGCCACTTTTGTACCTACGATTGAATACCCCCGTCCGACCCAATATCAAAAACGCCCTTTTTGTACCTGGGATTACTACCAGCAGGCCTAGCAAACATCACCACAGCACGTCCCAGGGACAAATACGCCTGGAATGCCCCTGGAATCACCACCAGCACCATTGACCAACATCACCACAGCACGTCCCAGGGGCAAATACGCCCGTTATGACCCTGGAATTACCGCCATCACCCAACCCCATCACCCCTGGCAGACATCACCCCTGCTCAAAAACAAATGAAATTGACGTAATCACGCTAAAAATGTGTAAATTTGCAGCGAACGTGCGCGCGTACGGACCTTATAGTTGAAACAGAGACTAAAACCGCAGCAAACGCAAACAAAACCGCAGCAAACGCAAACAAAACCGCAGCAAACGCAAACAAAACCGCAGCAAACGTAAACAAAACCACAGCAAACGCAAACAAAACCGCAGCAAACGCAAACAAAACCGCAGCAAACGTAAACAAAACCGCAGCAAAGAAAATAACAACACAGACATATGGATTACAATTTCAGAGACATTGAACAGAAATGGCAGAAAAGGTGGGCTGACAACAAGACCTACCACGTAACTGAAGACCCGAACCGTCCAAAGTACTATGTACTCAACATGTTTCCTTACCCATCAGGTGCAGGACTTCATGTAGGACATCCACTGGGATACATTGCAAGTGACATCTATGCCCGCTACAAGCGTCAGTGCGGATTCAACGTGCTGAACCCAATGGGTTACGATGCTTACGGTCTGCCAGCTGAACAGTATGCAATCCAGACCGGACAGCACCCTGCAATCACCACCCAGAAGAACATTGCCCGCTACCGTGAGCAGCTTGACAAGATTGGTTTCTGCTTTGACTGGGACCGTGAGGTACGCACCTGCGAGCCTGGCTACTACCACTGGACACAGTGGGCATTCCAGAAGATGTTCGGCAGCTACTATGACAATGCTGCAAAGAAGGCAATGCCTATTGAGAAGCTGATAGAGCAGTTCAATGCAAACGGTACTGAGGGCATCAACGCAGCATGTTCTGAGGAACTGAGCTTCACAGCTGCTGAATGGAAGGCCATGGACCGCAAGCAGCAGTCTGACGTACTGATGAACTACCGCATAGCATACCTGGGTGAGACCATGGTAAACTGGTGCGCAGGACTGGGTACGGTTCTTGCCAACGACGAAGTTGTTGAAGGCGTATCAGTACGCGGCGGCTTCCCTGTTGAGCAGAAGAAGATGCGTCAGTGGTGTCTCAGAATATCGGCCTACTCACAGCGTCTGCTTGACGGCCTTGACACTATTGACTGGACAGACTCACTGAAAGAGACACAGCGCAACTGGATTGGCCGTTCTGAGGGTACTGAAATGGTATTCCACGTAAAGGACAGCGATGTCCAGTTCACCATCTTTACCACCCGTGCCGACACCATCTTTGGTGTTACATTCATGGTTCTGGCTCCTGAAAGCGAACTGGTAGCACAGCTGACCACGGCTGACCAGAAGGCTCAGGTTGATGAATACATAACAGCAGTCAAGAAGCGTACCGAGCGTGAGCGCATTGCAGACCGCAAGGTTACCGGCGTATTCAGCGGTTCATACGCAATCAATCCTCTTACCGGCGATGCAATTCCGGTATGGATCAGCGACTATGTACTTGCCGGCTACGGAACAGGTGCCATCATGGCCGTTCCTGCACACGACAGCCGTGACTACGCATTTGCAAAGCATTTTGGTCTGCCAATCATCCCACTTATTGAGGGTGCCGATGTCAGCGAGAGCAGCTATGATGCCAAGGAGGGTATCATGATGAACAGCGCCAATGCCGAACTCAACCTGAATGGTCTTACCGTTAAGCAGAGTATTGCAGCTACTAAGAAATATGTGACTGAGAAGGGCATCGGCCGCGTAAAGGTGAATTACCGTCTGCGTGATGCCATATTCAGCCGCCAGCGCTACTGGGGTGAGCCGTTCCCTGTTTACTACGATAACGGAATCCCATGCATGATTCCAGAGGAGTGTCTGCCGCTTGAGTTGCCTGAAATATCGGACTACAAGCCGACTGAGACAGGTGAACCGCCACTTGGCCACGCTGTAAAGTGGGCATTTGATACAGTTAACAAGCAGGTTGTTGAAAAGAGCCTGATTGACAACAAGACAGTATTCCCAATTGAGCTCTACACCATGCCGGGCTTTGCCGGTTCAAGCGCCTACTACCTGCGCTACATGGATCCACAGAACAACAAGGGACTGGTAAGCAAGGAGGCCGATGCCTACTGGCAGTGCGTTGACCTCTATCTGGGCGGCTCAGAGCATGCCACAGGCCATCTTATCTACTCACGTTTCTGGAACAAGTTCCTTAAGGATATTGAGGTAAGCAAGGTTGAAGAGCCGTTTGCAAAGCTCATCAACCAGGGTATGATCCAGGGCCGAAGCAACTTTGTATATCGTATTAAGGATACCAATACATTCGTATCACTGGGTCTGAAGGAGCAGTATGACACAACTCCAATCCATGTTGACGTGAACATTGTAAGCAATGACGTTCTTGATGTTGAGGCATTCAAGGCATGGCGTCCTGAATACAACAATGCTGAGTTCATCCTTGAGAACGGCAAGTACGTATGCGGATGGGCTGTAGAGAAGATGTCCAAGTCTATGTTCAACGTTGTCAACCCAGACGTAATCATTGAGAAGTTCGGCGCTGACACACTGCGCATGTATGAGATGTTCCTTGGTCCTATTGAGCAGGCCAAGCCTTGGGATACCAACGGTATTGACGGCTGCCACCGTTTCCTGCGCAAGCTGTGGAATATGTACTTTGACAAGGAGGGCAATCTGGCAGTAGTCGATGCTGAACCTACAAAGGATGAACTGAAGTCACTGCATAAGCTAATCAAGAAGGTTACTGAAGACATTCAGAACTTCTCATACAACACATCAGTAAGTGCATTCATGATTTGCGTGAACGAACTTTCAGCACTGAAGTGCCGCAACCGCCAGGTTCTTGAAACACTTGTAAAACTGATTGCCCCATTCACTCCGCACCTCTCAGAAGAACTGTGGGAAATGCTTGGCAACAGCACTACGGTGTGCGATGCCCAGTGGCCTTCATTCAATGAGGAGTACCTGAAGGAGGACAGCATAACATACTCAATTTCATTCAACGGAAAGACCCGCTTCACCATGGACTTCCCAGCCGAGGCAACCCAGCAGGAAATCCAGGATGCAGTACTGGCCAACGATAAGGCCCAGAGCTACATTGACGGCAAGACTATCCGCAAGGTAATTGTAGTACCAAAGAAGATTGTGAACATTGTGCTCTAATGTACATTCTGGAAACAGTAACTACCATATAATCACAGATTATGAAACTGGTTTTTGCTACAAACAGCTCACACAAGATTGCTGAAGTAAAAGGTATTCTGGGTGACAAGTTCGAAATTTTGTCTCTTTCGGAAATAGGTTGCAACGATGACATACCCGAAACGGCCGAAACCTTTGAAGGAAATGCCTTCCAGAAGGCTCACTGGGTGAAGGAAAAGTACGGATATGACTGTTTTGCCGATGATACCGGACTTGAGGTAACCGCCCTTGGCGGCGCTCCCGGAGTTCATTCGGCAAGATATGCCGGCGACCATGATTCCGAAGCCAACATGGCAAGGCTGCTTTCAGAACTCTCTGACAAGAGCGACCGCTCGGCACAGTTCCGCACCGCTGTGGCACTCATACTGAACGGTCAGGAACTGCTGTTTGAAGGAATAGTCAAGGGCAGGATAGCCGAACACAAGCAGGGAACAGGCGGATTCGGATATGACCCTGTATTCATTCCCGAAGGCTATGACAATTCATTTGCCGAACTCGGACTTGAGGTCAAGAACAAGATTAGCCACCGTGCCAGGGCTGTAGGAAAACTGGCCGACTATCTAAGCAAACTATAACACACTTGCACATGAACAGAATGAGCAGATATATGAAAGGAGTTTTTGCGGCAATAGCTGCCGCAATGCTTCTTTTGCCCTCTGTTCAGGTTCATGCGGGCGTTGCAGTAGGCGAATGGCGCGAACATCACGCTTATCACAACGCAACCCATTCAGTCAGTGCATTCGGACAGATTTATGTGCTCAGTGACGGAGCCATATTTTCATTCAGCCCCAGTGACAATGCCTGCTACACATACGGCAAGACACTTGGCCTGAGTGACTCTGACATAGCCCACATGGAGTACTGCCAGGCCGAAAACTGCATAATTCTGGTTTACTCAAACGGAAACATCGACCTGCTTTACAAAGATGAAAGCATATACAATTTCCCTGATATAAAGAAGTCTGACCTTACCGACAAGAACATAAATTCAGTCACCGTATGGGGCAGCAAGGCATATCTTTCAGGCAATGCAGGACTTATTGAGTTCGATGTAAGGCGCCGCGAAATAAAGGCTACCTACAAGATTGGGGCAAGCATAAGGTCAACAGCAGTGTCAGAAGACGGAAAGACCATTTTCTGCGCAACTCCCGATGGAGTATACAAGGGAAACACCACTGAAAACCTGCTTGACAGGTCAAAGTGGGTACTCATATGCAATTCCAGAATACTTCAGCTCAATACTTTCAGCGGCACCATAATTGGCAGGAACACCGCCAACACAATCTGCACGATAACCGAAAACGGAATTACGCGCAAGCTTGAAGGAAGCCAGACAGGATATTTCAACATTTCAGGCGGCAAACTCTTCAATTTCAGCGCAGGCAAAGTGTGTGAATACGGTCCAGACTTTGTGAAGAGAGAATATGAGCTTATAGAAAAAAACATCAGGCACATAGACTGCAACGGAACCGAATACTGGGTATGTGCAGGTGACCAGGGACTTTCACGCTATGAAATGAGAGATGAATCACTGGTATGCACACTGTCGGGAGTAGTTCCGAACAGCCCGCGCAGAAACATATTCCACTACTATACATGGCCAACTGCCCAGCGCATGCTGGCTGTCAGCGGATGCCAGAACTACAATGGAATTGACTATCCGGGTACGGTCATGATTTATGAAAATGACAGCTGGACATACCTTGATGATGACATCACGTCAAAGACCGGACTCAATTACATAAACCTGACCCACGCCGTCGAAGACCCCAGTGAGAAGGGACACATATTCGTTGGATCGGCCCGCCAGGGACTCTATGAATTCCGCAACTATAAGTTTGAAAAACTGTGGTCATGTGACAACAGCATAATAAAGAACATCATTGAAACCGACAAGAAGAACTATGTAAGCGTAAGCAGCCTGGCGTATGACAGTGACGGAAACCTGTGGATGACCAACAATGAGGTCGATACCATAGTACGCATTCTCAAGAAGGACGGAAAGTGGACAAGCCTCTATTATGCCGATATTGACGGAATGCCTACGTTCAACGGCATAAAGTTCGATTCAAAAGGCCACGCATGGCTCAATGCATCGCGCTCAAGGCCCGGCCTGTTCTGTATTGATACCAACGGTACCATTGACAACAACAAGGACGACAAGAGCCGCTTTACAGGTTCAGTATTCACCAACCAGGACGGAACATCAGAAGAAATCTATGACATATTCTTCTTTGACTTTGACCTGGACGGTACAATGTGGATTGGAACCAACAGGGGCATATTCATCATGAAGAATCCCGAAGAGTTCGTCACATCGAAAAAAAACACCCTGGAGCGCATAAAGATATCACGCGGTGACGGTTCAGGACTGGCTGACTACCTTATGAGCGGAGTATTCACTACGGCCCTTTTCATAGACCAGGGAAACCGCAAGTGGGTAGGTACCATGAATGACGGCGTATTCCTGCTCAGCCCCGACGGAACACATACTCTGGAACACTTTACTACCGAAAATTCGCCATTGCCATCGGACTACATACTGTCAATAACACAGAATGCCGAAAATGGCTCGATTTTCTTCGGTACAGAGCTCGGAATGATAGAATACGGGGGTACGGCACGCCAGCCTGAAGAAAACCTCTCAGAGAGCCTTATTTCGGTTTATCCGAACCCTGTATCACCCGAATTCGACGGATTCGTAACCATAACAGGCATTTCAGAAAACAGCATAGTTAGAATTGTAAGTCCATCGGGCAAGCTGGTTAACCAGGGTACTTCACTTGGAGGTGCGTACAGCTGGAACTGCTGCGATTCTAACGGCAACCGCGTGGCATCGGGCGTATATCAGGCCATAGTTACTGACAGCAACGGAAACAACAGTGTTACTGCCGGCATTACCGTGGTCCGATAACATTCCACCAGTGCAATCATCATTATATATTTCTTATTTTTTATTTTTAAAAGAAAAGACATGTTGATGATGATATCCTGTTGAAAGTGTTGATAAGTTTGTGAAGTGTACCTATATCAGTAAGTTGGACGGTTTATTCCTGTTGAGAACCTGTTTAGAAAACAAGCAGAAAAAAAACGGTTTTCAACACCGGTTTATGAAATGCTTTTCCATTTATGCAAATCATGTGAACCGGCAAATTCTGAAGGGTTTATTTGTGATTGTTTTATTAACTGACTTATTCACCGTTTTAGGGTGATTATTTCATGTTTTCAACAAGTTTTGAACAATGAGAAAACTCGAAGTTACCGAGATGGGAAGAATGGATGTCAATTCATTCCGCAACAGCCGCAAGCTGCCTCTGACCATTATTCTTGATGATATACGCAGTCTTTATAATATAGGTTCTGTTTTCCGCACATGTGATGCTTTCCGCATTGAAAGGGTCATTTTGTGCGGCATTACTGCTACGCCTGAGACTAACCTGACTGAAATTCACAAGACTGCTCTCGGTGCTGAGGAGTCAGTTGACTGGGTTTATTCCAAGGATTGCGTTTCGGTGGTGACTGACTTGAAGTCTCAGGGGTATACCTGCATTGCCATTGAGCAGGTTATTGACAGTGTGAAGCTTGATGAGTTTCAGGCCGATGCTTCGCTCCGTTATGCTCTTGTGTTGGGCAATGAGGTGAAGGGTGTGAACCAGCAGGTGGTTGACCTTTGTGATGTTTCGCTTGAGATTCCACAGTTCGGAACCAAGCATTCGCTCAATGTCTCAGTGACTGCCGGCATGGTCATCTGGACATTTGCCAGTCAACTCAAGAAATTGTTGGAGTGATTGTTTAAACAATCGCTCATGTTGCTCGCCAGCCTAAAAATGTCTCCTCGAACGGGGCTGCGGAACTCGCTTCGCTCAGACAGTCCTCGCCTTATTCCGTTCTCATTCGACATTTTCTTAACGGCGCTCACAGATTCGCTCCTTGTTTAAACAATCATTAATCAAGCAATTAGCTTTAGTGAGCCTCGAGCCAGTTTGTGCCCCAGCCGCAGTCAGCAATCAGCGGAACCGACATTGTCCAGGCGTTGCTCATCTCTTCAAGCACAATACGTTCAACCAGCTCTTCTTCACCTGGAACAACATTGAAATTCAGTTCGTCATGAACCTGAAGAATCATAGTTGACTGAACATTCTCTGACTTGAACCTGTTGTAGATCCGTACCATGGCAATCTTTATTATGTCGGCAGCACTTCCCTGAATAGGAGCATTGACAGCATTTCTCTCAGCAAAGGAACGAACGGTAGCATTGCCTGAATTGATATCAGGCAAGTAGCGCTTGCGGTGCAATATTGTCTCAACGTAACCATTCTCCTTGGCAGTCTGGACAGACTTCTCTATATAAGCCTTTATTCCCTGGTAAGTTTCAAAATAACTCTCAATAATTTCCTTGGCTTCGGTACGGCTTATACCCATGCGCTCAGCCAGGCCGAATGCTGAAATACCGTAAATAATGCCGAAATTGGCAGTCTTTGCCCTGCTTCTCTCAGTCTTGGTAACATCGGAAATATCCTTGTGGAACACCTTGGCAGCGGTTGCAGTATGAATATCATGATCCTGCTTGAAATCATCAATCATCACCTTGTCCTGACTAAGGTGAGCCATAATCCTGAGTTCAATCTGTGAATAATCGGCCGAAAAGAACTTGCATCCGCCATCGGGAATGAAAGCCTTGCGTACTTCCTTGCCGTCATCATCACGTATAGGAATATTCTGCAGGTTCGGATTACTTGAACTCAGCCTTCCGGTCACAGTCACCGTCTGGTTGAATGAAGTATGAATCTTGCCGGTAGCAGGCTTAATAAGCTGTGGCAGCGCATTGACATAGGTTCCTAACAGTTTCTTCAATCCTCTGTACTGCAGAATCAGCTCAACCACCGGACTCTTGTCCTTCAGCGCCATCAGTACCTCTTCAGAAGTCACATACTGTCCAGTTTTAGTCTTTTTTGGCTTCTCCACAATGCGCATCTTGTCGAACAGCACATCGCCGACCTGCTTTGGCGACAGAATATTGAACTCCATTCCGCTGAGGCTGAAAATTTCCTTTTCAATATTCCTCATTCTCTCACTGAAGTAGTCCGATGTTTCGCCAAGCGCCTTTGTGTCAATTCTCACACCGTTCCATTCCATATATGCCAGCACCTTCACGAGAGGCATTTCAACATTGGTGAAGAGTGGGAGAGTATCATCGGACTCCAGCTGAGATTCCAGAATTGACTTGAGCTGCAGACAAATGTCGGCAGTCTGGCATGCATATATGTAGGTGGGACCCGATTCCGGACAAATGCATTTTTTCGATTCTTCGGTGAAGATGGTCGGGTAGTGCAGGTAAGTGTCGGCCAGGTAGTCAATATCATGGTGAAGGTCGGGCTGCAGAATATAGTGTGCAATCCTGACATCGAAGAGCGGACCCTCAAGTTCAATGCCCATGCTCTTGAGAAGCAGAATATCAGTTTTCATATTCTGGCCAATCTTTACGGTTTCCGCATTTTCAAAGACTGACTTCAGCAGACCGGCAACTTTTGGGTAAAAGTTTTCTTCCGAATTCAATTTAACATAATACGCTTCACCTTCATTCAAGGCAAATGCTATTCCGTCGGTTTTTGCCATGATCGGGTCCGATTTCATGGCAATCATATTAAATGCAAACAATTTACATGTAAGCAATCTTTCCAGTAGGGAAGTAATATCTTCTTCTTTATCAGCAAGATAGTACTTTTTATTACCCATATTTACCCCGCTGAGATTCTCATTTTCCCGGCTTCCCTGCCCGGTGGACGCATTTTCAGCGAACAAAGGGCCGAATAAACTCATGGAATCAAGACCATTGTCCTGCCCCGCTGAATTTCCACCTTCGGTTCCATTATTGAGACCATTACCGTTTCCTGAATTATTAGTTCCGTTACCGTTTGCTGAATTATTGGCCCCGTCACTGTCACCTGAATTATCGGACCCGAAAAGATCACTCATTCCTGAATACTTCTTCTGGGTACCATTCAATTTTGAATTATCCTTTCCTGACTGACTGGTTACTGAGTTGTTGCCTCTTTCGGGCAAACCGTGATTAGCGCGGAAACGTTTCATGAAATTGCGGAACTCAAGTTCATCAAAGAGTCGGGAGAGTTCCTCTTCATTTGGCGTGCTTACTTCAAGAGAGTTCATGTCAAGCTCAATTGGAACATCAGTCCTGATGGTCGCAAGCAGCCGGCTGAACTTCATCTTCTCAATACCGTTTTCCACCTTATCCTTAAGTGCACCTTTGAGCGTATCTTTTCCGGCTATGATTCCGTCTATGTTTCCGAATTCATTCAGCAGTTTTACGGCAGTCTTTTCTCCAATGCCCGGACAGCCAGGAATGTTGTCGGCCGAATCACCCATCAGACCAAGCAGGTCAATCACCTGTTCAGTGCTCTTTATGTTGTACTTTGCAATCACTTCGGCGGGACCAAGAACATCGTAACCCTTGTCACCGAACTTTGGCTTGTACAGTTTTACATTGTCAGTTACCAGCTGGCAATAATCCTTGTCAGGCGTCATCATAAAGGTTTGAATACCCTTTTCATCGGCCTTTTTTGAAAGCGTACCTATTACATCATCGGCCTCAAAGCCTTCAACTTCAAGGATTGGAATATTGTATGCGCGTATAATATCCTTTATTACAGGCACTGACAGAATGATGTCTTCGGGCGTTTCCTGACGCTGTGCCTTGTATTCGGTGAAAAGCTGATTCCTGAATGACCCGCCCTTCGGGTCAAACGCAATTCCCAGATGAGTGGGCTTTTCCTTCAGAAGAATCTCTTCCAGAGTGTTTACAAACCCAAGCACAGCCGATGTGTTGAAGCCCTTCGAATTGATTCTCGGGGACTTAATCATAGCGTAGTAGCTCCTGAATATTAGGGCGTACGCATCAATCAGAAACAGTTTTTCCATATCTTATTACTTAACGCAAATGTAACTGATTTGCGCCATTTTTGTTACTTTTGCACTGTCTTAATGGGATAAAAGCTTGTAATTTACTGAAATTCAAATAGTTGTATTTCAAATATGTGTTTTCCCATCCCATTCTGACGGTATTGAACTAGGCTCATGGATTATATTCAGAACATAAAGGCGCCAATTGAAAGGGAACTCGAACAGTTCACTCTGCAGTACCAGAGTGTGCTTCAGTGCAGTAACCCCGCTGTCGATGTTCTCCTGAAATTCCTGTTGGAACGCAAGGGTAAGTTCATGCGTCCCATACTGGTTCTTTTGACAGCAAAATGCTTCGGTGAAATCCCCGAATCAGTATACCATTCAGCAATCTCCTTTGAGCTTATTCATCAGGCCAGTCTCATTCATGACGATGTTGTCGATGAAAGTGACAAGCGCCGTGGAATGGTTTCGGCCAATGCTGCCTTTGACAACAAGCTGGCCGTTCTTCTGGGTGATTTCGTGGTATCAAAAGCGCTGATTGAATGTGCAGCTACCGACAGTGTCCATGCTGTGCGCACACTTTCAACACTCATCGGAAATCTCTCCGAAGGCGAAATTACACAGCTCGATGCCCTCAACGGTGAAGCCCTTTCTGAAGAGCTCTATTTCGACATCATTACCAAGAAGACCGCCGCTCTGTTCTCGACAAGTGCAGAATTGTCGGCCCTTCTTTGTGGTGCTACTCCCGAGCAGACTGCTGCCTTTTCTGATTTTGGCCGCATAGCTGGTCTCTGCTTCCAAATAAGGGATGACATTTTCGACTATCAGTCCGATGCTTCCATAGGCAAGCCTACCGGCAATGACCTTAAGGAAGGCAAATTTACGCTGCCCGCCATTTACGCTATCAACAATAGTGATAAGGATTGGTCAGAGCATATCCATGCTATCCGTTCTCTGAATGCTACTCCTGAACAGATTGCCCAGGTAACTGATTTTGCCGATTCCAACGGCGGAATTTCATATGCTGAGCAGAAAATGAAAGAACTCCGGGATCAGGCTCTTTCTGCCCTCCCAGAGTCTATTCCTGCAGAACTGAAGCTCGCTTTCAGCTCGTATTTGGATTTGATCATCAACCGGTCAAAGTAAAACCCTATTTTGTCTATTTAGTGTTTGTACTTTTAGTGCATATGCATTGAGGAGTCTCGCCACCCGCCGCGTGATGGGCGGGGGGACCATGAGAGAAGATGTTGGACGGAAAACTTGTTTTCAGGACAACATCGTAACGAATGGTGGGACGGAGCGAAGCGGAGCCTCCGAAATGCTATATGCACTAAAAGGTATATATTCTCAATTCAATGCACTAAAAATATGGGGAATCAGAACTTGATGTCGGTGATTCCTATTGCAGCGAGCAGGTTGTTGGCAAGGCTGCTTGCGCCAATGCGGAACAGATTGTTGTTCAGCCAGTCTTTGCCCAGCACCTTCTTTACTATGCTGTAGTACAAAAGCGCCCCTTCAACGCTGCGTATGCCTCCGGCAGCCTTAACACCCTTCTGAATGCCGGTCTGAACGCTGTATTCCTTTACAGCCTGGCACATTACATAGAATGATTCCGGATCAGCTCCGGGAACCTCTTTACCGGTCGATGTCTTTACGAAATCTGCACCTGAATACATTGCAAGCAATGTAGCCTTCTTTACATTCTCAAGTGTCTTCAGAGCGCCTGTCTCTATAATTACCTTGAATGTCTTGTCAGCGCAAATTTCCTTCAGTTCATCGGTCTCTTCTGAAAGTGTTTCAAAATCCTCGTTCAGTATGCGGCCGCTGTTCTGCACAACGTCAATCTCTTCAGCACCATCGTGAATGGCCATTGAAGTTTCGGCAATCTTTATTTCGAAGAATGTCTGTGATGAAGGGAATCCTCCCGAAACACAGCATGTCTTCACATTATCGGCTTCCAGAGACTTGCTGACCAGTCCGGCATAGCATGGATATACGCAGACCGATGCCACGTTCTTAATGTCGGCGTGTTTTTCGTCGAATTCATTGACCTTTTCTACCAATTTCAATACGCTCTCTTCGTTATCGTCTGGTTTTAAGGTAGTAAGGTCTATGCAGTTGAATATCAACTTCAGGGTTTCCGCGTTTTTTTCCTTTGAAATTTCATTTTTAATGTTTTCAACGGCATTTTTTATCCTTTCGGCATCGACCTTCATATTATACTTGGCGAATGCCTCATTGTAACGGTTCATGGTTGGGCTTCCACCCTCCATTTCATCAATTTCTTCCCAATTCTCCATATTATTCTTTGTATTTAGTATCCATGATTATTGTGACAGGTCCGTTGTTAAGGAGCGAAACCTTCATGTCAGCTCCAAAAATACCTCTTTCAACCTTACGTCCCATCAATTCCTCAACCTTTTCGCAGAACTTCTCATACATAGGGTTGGCGAAATCACCCTTTGATGCCCTGATGTATGATGGCCTATTGCCCTTACGTGTGCTCGCAAATAGTGTAAACTGACTGATTATCAAAATATTACCACTAATTTCGAGTATAGATTTGTTCATTACACCCTGCTCGTCATCAAATACTCGCATTCCTACGGTCTTTCTTGCTAGCCAGTCAATGTCTTCTTCAGTATCGGAATCCTCTACACCTACCAGTACCAGCAGGCCTTCTCCAATTTCACCGACAATCTTTCCGTCAACCTTTACATTAGCCTGAGTCACCCTCTGCGTTACAGTTCTCATATTTGTGTTCTTCTTTATTATTCGTTTGAATCTTCCGACTTGTTCTCATCGTTGTTTGCTTTTTCAAAGTATTCAACGATGATTTTTGCCTTTGCAGGGCCTGTAATGGCCGAAATTTCATCAAATGTTCCACGTGAAACACCTTTCACGCTCTTGAATTTCTTCAGCAGTTCCAAAACTGTCTTTTCGCCAATGCCAGGGATATCGGTAAGTGCCGATGAAATCTGTCTTTTTCCACGTTTCTTTCTATGGAAGCTAATAGCAACTCTATGCACTTCTTCCTGCATCTGTTCCAATAGCCTGAATAATTCGCTATCCGGTTTTACGCCAACCTCCTGTTGAGGGAATCCGAACAACAAACCTTCTGTTTTGTGGCGTGCGTTCTTTACCAAACCCGCAATATTCAGTTTTATGCCCAATTCATCGGCAACTTCCTTAGCTATGGTCATCTGCCCCTTGCCACCATCAACAATTATCAGGTCTGGTAAAGGACTTTCTTCTTCAAGCATTCTGGAATAACGACGCGTCAGTACTTCATACATCGAGCCGTAATCATCACCGCCCGCACCGCTCTTGATATTGAATAACCTGTAATCCTTCCTTGATGGACGACCGTTTTCATATACCACACAAGCAGCTACAGCATCGGTTCCCTGACTGTGTGAATTATCAAAACACTCAATTTTAAACGGTGTTTTTTCCAATTGTAGCAGATCTTTCAGCTGATTCATCAGCCTTGCATATTTCTGGTCGGGATTCAGCTTATCGGCACTCTTCAATCTGTCAGCCTTATACTGCATGACATTCAGTTTAGACAGCTCCAGAAGCTTCTTTTTCTCTCCTCTTTGCGGTACTGTCCAAGTAATGCCGTCAATCTGGGTATCGGGTTCAAATGGAACAATTATCTCCTTGGCTGTACTTTTGTATTTTTTCCGCATTTCCACAATGCCTTCCAAAAGTATATCCGATTGATTTTCGTCCATTTTATCGTGATATTCAAATGTAAACGCCTGATTTATGCATCCAGCAGTCACATGCATGTAATTCACGAAATTAGTTTGCTCGCTCTTTTCTATGTTGTAGACGTCGACATTATCAAGATTCATGTCAACTACGCGGCTTTTCTCTTCGAATACGCTTATTATATCGTACTTTTCCTTGATTTCCTGCGCCTCTTCAAATTTCAGTTCCTTAGCTAAAGCCGCCATTTCAGCGCGCATTTCGCTCTTCAGGCCACCTATTTTGCCTTTCAGTATTTCACGTATCTCATTTACCTGAGCCACATAATCCTTTCTTGACTGGTATCCTATGCATGGAGCCTTGCATTTTTTCATGTGGTAATTCAGGCATTCCTTGTATTTTCCTGCCTCAATTCCCTTCTCAGTCAGCGGTAAATGGCAACTTCTCAGGCTATACGCGCTGTATATTATCTCCATAAGGCCATTCAAAGTCGCAACATGACTGTATGGCCCGAAGTATTCTGATCCGTTCTTCTCTATTTTCCTGCATTTGAAAACGCGCGGAAATTCTTCACGAGTAATGCAGATCGATGGATAACTCTTGTCATCCTTCAGCAGAATATTGTAACGCGGCTTGTATCGCTTTATCAGATTGTTCTCAAGCAGCAGCGCATCCCATTCAGTCTTGACAACTACGTATTTCAGGTCCGATATCTTGCTGACAAGAACCCTCGTCTTATCGGTCTGCTGCTCTTTTATGAAGTACGATGATACCCTGCGCTTCAAATTCTTGGCCTTGCCCACGTAAATTACGGTACCAGTTTCATCAAGATACTGGTAGCAGCCGGGTTTTTCCGGCATATTCAGGACAATGTCCCTAATCCGCTTTTCGTAGGCCTCCTTTCCCTTCATTATTCAAACTCATCAATTGCAATGAAGCAATCAAGTTCGCAATCCTTCGGGAACTTTTCGCGAACCTTGAAATTGGTCAGCTCAATTATGCAATTAGCGTAGATTTTCTTTGGATTGAAGGTCTTGACCAGGTCGCATGCAGCCATCATGGTACCACCAGTTGCCAGAAGGTCATCGTGAACCAGAACTACATCGTCCTCACTGATTGAATCCTTGTGCATTTCAACGCGGTCATAGCCATACTCCTTCTTGTATTCTATGCTTACCTTCTCATATGGAAGCTTTCCTGGCTTTCTTACCGGAATGAAACCGGCATTCAGTTTATATGCCAATATTGAACCAATGATAAATCCGCGTGATTCTATTCCGCAAACCTTGGTAATGCCCTTGTCCTTGTACATTTCATACAGGCCATCAGTTATCTCCTTAAGGTCATCAGGACTCTGAAGCCATGAAGTTACATCCTTGAACTGGACACCCTTCATAGGGTAATCAGGAATATTTCTCAAATTCTTAATCAGTGTTTCTTTGCTCATATTGGGTTAATTTTATACTCTTTCTTTTTCAAAGATAGCACAGAAAATCCTTAGTTGTTCCACGTGGAACAATTATCTGTTTTGCAGTCGAACAATTACCTGTTTCGCAAAACCAGAAGCACATTAATGTCGCTTGGCGAAACGCCAGGAATACGGCTTGCCTCGGCCAGTGTTTCCGGATCATGCTTGGCTAATTTCTGTCGTGCCTCGGTTGACAGAGACTGCAGAGTGCTATAATCAAAGCATCCTTTTATGTGTATATCCTCAAGGCGCTTCATCTTATTTGCAATCATTCTTTCGCGGTCTATGTAGCCGCTGTATTTCATCTGGACTTCGGCGGCCTCAACAATCTCGCCGCGTCGTTCCGGGGAAATCTTTTCTATTTCCGATTTCAGTGCCTTAATATAGTTGGCTATCTGCAGAAGCTCAATCTGTGGTCGTACTATCAGGTCGCTCAGCTTGCAGCCCTCCTTAAGTGGAGTAGTTCCAAGTTCTTCAAGCGACGGGTTAATCAGCGCCGGCTTGATTGAGAAATTACGGCAGAAATCAACCAGGCTCTCAATAGCCTCGCGCTTGCTTACCATGTGCTGGTAACGTTCCTCGGTAGCCAGACCTATCTTGTATGCACGCTCCGTCAGTCGCAAATCGGCATCGTCCTGCCTTAAGAGAATGCGGAATTCGGCGCGCGATGTAAACATGCGGTAAGGTTCATCGACCCCCTTTGTAATAAGGTCATCAACCAGCACGCCTATGTATGCCTCGTCGCGGGCAAGCGTGAACGGTTCTCCGCCTGTACAGCCCAAGTGGGCATTTATTCCGGCAAGCAGACCCTGTCCGGCGGCCTCTTCGTAACCAGTTGTTCCGTTTACCTGACCGGCAAAATAGAGACCAGCAACGACCTTCGATTCCAAAGTGTGCTTCAGTTGGGTAGGGTCGAAGAAATCATATTCGATGGCATATCCAGGCCTGTAAATAACCAGGTCGCGGAATGCCGGAATCTGTTTCAGCGCGTTTATCTGGACATCCATCGGCATTGATGATGAAAAGCCGTTCAGGTACATTTCGCGTGTATCTTCGCCTTCGGGTTCAAGGAAAAGCTGGTGCTGGTCCCTGTCGGGGAAAGTCATCAGCTTGGTTTCAATGCTTGGACAATAACGTGGTCCTATGCTCTTGATCTGTCCGTTGTAGAGTGGGGAATCGGCCAGTCCAGACTTCAGCACTTCATGAACCTTCTCGTTGGTATAAGTGGTCCAGCAGCACAGCTGTTTCAGCTTGCGCGGAGTGCTCATGAATGAGAAACTGTGGAAATCATTGTCGCCTTCCTGGCGCTCCATCTCTTCAAAGTGTACGCTGCGGCTGTCAATTCTGACAGGAGTTCCGGTCTTCATCCTGGCTGACCTGATTCCATGTCTGGTAATTGATTCGGTCAGCATGTATGCTGCCGGTTCTGATATTCTTCCGCCTGGAATCTGAACGCGACCTATGTGCATAAGGCCGTTCAGGAACGTACCTGCAGTCACCACAACGCTCTTGCAATGAAATTCGGCACCCTCAAGAGTGCGTACGCCAACAGCATGCTTTACGCCATCTATCTCGTTGACTATCAACTCGGTAACTGAATCTTGCCAAATAGATAGGTTTTCCTGGTTTTCCAGTACTGCTCTCCATTCCTGAATGAATTTCTGGCGGTCGCACTGTGAGCGGGGGCTCCACATGGCCGGTCCCTTCGAACGGTTCAGCATGCGGAACTGAATGGACGTGCGGTCGGTAATCAAACCCGTGTGACCGCCCAGGGCATCGATCTCCCTTACAATCTGTCCCTTGGCTATGCCGCCAATTGCCGGATTGCAGCTCATCTGTCCAATCTTCATCATGTCAATCGTAATCAGACAGGTTTTCGAACCCATTCTTGCCGCAGCCGCAGCCGCCTCGCAGCCCGCGTGTCCGGCACCAATTACTATGACATCGAAATTAAAATCCATTCCTTTCCCAAGTTAAGCTTTCAGACTTCAAAGTTACTCATTTCTGCCGATTCCGCCCCCTTCTCTCATCAAAATCCGAATTCCTGGCAAATCATTTACTCTGAACCATTAAATGAAAAAACATCGGACCACATTTTCCCAACGTAGTCCGACGCACAATTGTTCAACAAATAACTCACTTCAATTCTCTTCTTCTTCTGGCATTAGAGTTTAACCTGCAGGCCCATTGAGAACGGAAAGTCGCAGTAAATTTCATCATCAAAGGTGAAAAGTCCGACTCCAGCGTTCAAATCAAGGGCAACGTGTCTTGACAGGTCTATATCATATCCCAACAAGAAGTTGGAAAAATTCTCATCGTATCGGTGCGTCTGGGGCTTAATCTGAACTGAAGTTGAAAAATTGCCCAGTTCAAGTCCGGCGCCTATGCTGTAAGTAAATCCCGCATCAAAGCATCCCTCATTCATCGATCCAGTGGTATAACCCATATCGGCCCGCAGTGACCAACCTCCCCTGTGCCCGAAACGGCACTTCGTTTCAACCGTGTTGCGCAGCGTTCCGGTGCGAGGGCTGTACTGAATTTTCGGTGTCAGTGCAACATATGGATAACGGTCGTCATCAACTTTCCAGGCATCGTGAACCATCAGGCCCATGCCGACTGTAGCGGCCGCAACTGCTGTAATTCCCAGCACAAGTCCCAGATCATCAACAGATTCCATGTTAAGCGGGTTCTCCGGCTTAAAAGGTGAAGTAGAATGTGACCCTGTTGAATGATTGGGAACAGAGTGCTGTGACGGCATCGTTGCACCATGATTCCTGTAGTACGATGCATGGTTCTCGGCCAATCCCCAGAAGAAGATGTCCGAGTATGCATCGAACAGGTCAACCATCACTTTTGCAAGCAGAGGATCATCACCATTTTCGGTTTCATAAGTGGTCCTGATGCCATAATCGTTTTTCTCAACACGCCAGACAACCTTGTCAATGTTTACATTTATGACACCCTGTTCAAGTGGAACCGAGTCCACCATTACGGCTACAGTGTCAGGCATGATTATATGGTATTGGTCAGATTTTGTGTCGTTATTGTAAGTAAAATGGAAGGTAACATCGGCCTGTGCAGGATTGTTCTTGTACAGCGTCAGGTAAAGATTGCCATCATCTGCAAGTTGGACATCGCCCCAGACCTTCAGGTTCTGGCCTTGCTTGGCTGGAGCGGCGTCCATGCAGATGGGCAACAACACTAACAACAACAATATGATATTTCTCTTCATTTTCAAATCTCCTATTCTTGACGCTTCCTTGGATTTCCATTTGGTCCTCCCTTGGATCTTCCACTTGGTTTTCCTTTGGTCCTCCCTTGGATTTCGTCTTCTTATCTGATGCAAAGATATTGTGAGAAATCACCCCTGCACGGGCAAAATCCCTACACTTTCAGGGGAAAATTCCCCCATTTCAAAACAGTCCTCTGCCCGCAGCCTGCTGTACGCGGCTTACACCTTATATAAGAATGCGTGCGCTGGTCTTGCTGGAAGGTGTTGCCAGTCTTGTGGATGGTGCAGCTGCTGGCCTTGCAGATGGTGTTGCCTGTCTTGTGGATGCTGCAGCTGCTGGCCTTGCAGATGGTGTTGCCAGTCTTGTGGATGGTGCAACTTGATTTTGGATGCAGTTACAGACCTTGCAGGACGGTGCAAACCTGGCCTGACGTGGTGCAATGGAGAAAATTGGCGGCAAAAATATTGACATTCTATTTGTGGGGCAGAATATTGTTCCACTCAAATGATTAATTCGGGAAGTTTTTTCTGTTTTTTACGATTGTATACGCTGAATAATTCTAGCGGTATTAACTTTGCATCAGAAAAACAGAAAAACCTAAAAACACACAATATGATTTACTCAAGCATTACAGACCTGGTAGGTGGAACCCCACTCGTAGAGATTAGCGGAATTGAGGGCCAGAAGGCCAGAATCGCAGTAAAAGTTGAATTCTTCAACCCAGGCGGAAGCGTTAAAGACAGGGTGGCACTTGCAATGATTGAAGAAGCTGAAGCCAACGGAGTGCTCAAGCCCGGAAGCATAATCATTGAGCCAACCAGCGGAAATACCGGCGTAGGACTGGCATGGGTAGGCCGCTCAAAGGGTTACAGAACCATCCTGACAATGCCTGAGACCATGAGCGTTGAGCGCAGGAACCTGCTCAAGGCATACGGTGCCGAACTGGTCCTGACCCCTGGATCAGAAGGCATGAAAGGTGCCATCCGCAAGGCTGAAGAACTGAGTGAATCACTCCCTGGCGCAATCATTCTGGGCCAATTCATAAATCCTGCCAATCCGCTTGCACATTATAATACAACCGGAAAGGAAATCTGGGCCGATACTGACGGAAAAATTGATATCTTTGTGGCCGGTGTCGGCACTGGCGGTACGGTCAGTGGCACCGGCAGAGCCCTTAAGGAACAGAATCCAGCCATTAAGGTCGTAGCTGTTGAACCTGCAACATCGGCAGTAATATCAACAGGCGTGCCTGGCAAGCACGGCATCCAGGGAATTGGAGCCGGATTCGTTCCTGAAAACTACCACAGCCAGTACATTGACCAGGTAGTAACCGTGCAGGATTCTGAAGCCTATGCAGGCGCCCGCTACCTTGCAAGGAACAAGGGCATTCTTGTTGGAATATCTTCAGGCGCGTCATTCCACGCTGCCGTGGAGCTTGCCCGCAAGGAAGAAAATGCCGGAAAACTGATTGTCGCACTGCTGCCTGATACTGGAGAACGATACCTTTCAACTCCACTCTTTGCAGAATGAAAATACTAGAAATACCCAAAGGAGTAATCCTTCCGTCACCCGAACAGCTCACTCGAATGATGCAGCTGGTACGTGACGCCATTTTCCCAGAGATCTATGGCAAGGACCAGCATCTGGGCGAGATATCAGACATACTTAAAATGGAAACGGGGTCCGATGCGGTTGCATCGGACTTCGTTGCTGCCATACCTGAACTGCGCCGCCTGCTCATCACTGACGTCAAGGCAGTCGCAACCAATGACCCGGCGGTGGCTTCGCTGGCCGAAGTCATTCTGAGTTACCCAACCGTGAAGGTCATGATCCACTACCGCACGGCACACAAGCTCTATGAGATGGGTGTGCCACTGCTGCCTAGAATAATTACGGAACTTGCCCACAGTCAGACAGGTATAGACATTCATCCTGCCGCACAGATAGGCGAATACTTTGCCATTGACCACGGCACAGGCGTCGTGATTGGTGAGACCTGTATCATAGGCAAGCACGTCATGCTTTACCAGGGTGTGACCTTGGGCGCAAAGAACTTCCACTATGACAAGGACGGGCTGCCGGTAAACCTGCCAAGACACCCTATACTTGAAGACAACGTGACGGTCTATTCAAACACATCAATCCTGGGCCGCGTCACCATTGGCCACGACTCAATCATTGGCGGTAACATCTGGCTTACGCATGATGTTGCGCCGCATTCAAAGGTACTTCAGGGCAAGGCCATTGAAGAGAGGGACTTCTTCGACGGCGCCGGAATCTGATAATTCTGATTTACTCGCCGTAGCCGTTAGGGTTGTTCTTCTGCCAGTTCCAGCTGTCGCGGCACATCTCTTCAATACCGTACTGGGCGCTCCAGCCCAGCTCCTGCAGAGCCTTGGCAGGGTTGCAGTAACATGTGGCAATGTCACCCGGGCGGCGCTCCTTGATAGCGTAAGGAACATCAACGCCGTTTACCTTGATGAATGCGTTCACGACATCCAGGACTGAATATCCGTGGCCGGTACCTAGGTTGTAAATAGCCAGGCCGCACTTGCGGTCAATAGCCTTGAGCGCAGCCACGTGTCCGGCAGCCAGGTCACACACGTGAATGTAGTCGCGTACACCGGTACCGTCATGGGTTGGATAGTCATTTCCGAAAACGCCCAGCTCCTTGCGTATGCCAACAGCGGTCTGGGTTATGTACGGCATCAGGTTGTTTGGAATACCGTTCGGATTCTCACCCATTGTTCCTGACGGATGTGCGCCGATAGGGTTGAAATAGCGCAGCAGGACCACATTCCACTCTGGATCGGCCTTCTGGACATCCATCAGTACCTCTTCAAGCATGGACTTGGTCTGGCCGTAAGGGTTCGTGCAATGTCCTTTTGGGCACTCTTCGGTGATAGGAATGATTGCAGGATCGCCGTAAACAGTGGCGCTTGAACTGAAAATTATGTTCTTGCATCCGTTCTGACGCATCACGTCAAGCAGAACGAAAGTTGCATTCATGTTGTTTTCGTAATACTCCAGAGGCTTGGCACAGCTTTCGCCGACAGCCTTCAGTCCGGCAAAATGAATCACGGCGTCAATCTTGTTCTCTGTAAACACCTTTGTCATTGCCTGGCGGTCACGGACATCGGCCTTCACGAAAGGGACTTTCTTGCCTGTGATGGCTGCAACGCGGTTCAGGGACTCTGGATTGGAATTCACCAGGTTGTCAACAACAATAACGCTGTGACCAGCTTTGTCAAGTTCAATGATTGTGTGGGAGCCTATGAAACCGGCTCCGCCTGTCAGGAGTATGTTCATATTATTGAAATTATTTTGCAAGTTTATTCTTTTTTGCTATTTTCGCACACCTTCACAACACATCTCATGAAAACTGATATTGAAATAGCCAGAGAAGCTGTACTGAAACCAATCTCTGAAATAGCTCAAGGCATTGGCATTGAGTCCGATGTACTTGAACCATACGGCAAATTTATTGCAAAAGTTCCAAACAATCTGATTGATAGCGGAAAAATCGCCAAAAGCAAGCTTATTTTGGTAACTGCCATCACTCCGACCAAGGCTGGCATTGGCAAGACAACGGTGTCAGTGGGCCTTGCACTGGGTATGGCAAAGATTGGCAAGAATGCGGTGCTGGCACTGCGCGAACCGTCCCTTGGACCATGTTTCGGCATGAAGGGCGGCGCTGCCGGAGGCGGATATGCCCAGGTGGTGCCCATGGACAAGATAAATCTCCATTTCACCGGAGATTTTCACGCAATAACAAGTGCCAACAACATGATTTCGGCGCTGCTTGACAACTATATTTACCAGCATCAGGCCGAAGGGTTCGGCATGAAGCAGATCCTGTGGAAGCGTGTACTTGACGTGAACGACCGGTCACTGCGACAGATTGTCACAGGCCTTGGCCCACACAGCAACGGCATGGTCCAGGAGGGCAGCTTCGACATTACCCCAGCAAGTGAAATCATGGCAATTCTGTGCCTTTCAAAAGATCTTGAAGACCTGGAACGCCGCATCAACAACATACTTCTGGGCTACACCCTTGAAAACAAGCCGTTCTACGTGCGTGACATGGGCGTGGGCGGTGCCATTGCGGTACTGCTGAAAGATGCCATCAACCCAAACCTGGTCCAGACGACCGAAAACACCCCGGCATTCATCCACGGCGGCCCGTTTGCCAACATTGCGCACGGCTGCAACTCAATAATCGCCACCAAAATGGCCATGACCTACGGCGATTACGTAATCACTGAAGCCGGATTCGGTGCAGATCTTGGAGCCGAGAAATTCCTTGACATAAAGTGCCGCAAGGCTGGTCTTTCACCTGCCCTGACTGTAATTGTGGCCACACTTCAGGGTCTGAAAATGCACGGCGGAGTAAAGGAGTCCGATATAAAACTGCCTAACATTGAAGGAGTCAAGGCTGGATTTGCCAACTTGGAGAAGCACATACGCAACCTTCAGGGATTCGGCCAGACCGTGTTGGTATGCTTTAATAAATTTGCACAGGATACTGAAGAAGAGATTACTTTGGTACGCCAGCACTGCGCTGAATTGAACGTGCCTTTTGCCCTGAACAACGCCTTCATGGAGGGTGGAACCGGTGCCGTTGAATTGGCCAACCTGGTTGTTGAAACCATCGAAAAGAACCCTTCAGGTCCGCTGCAGTTCACCTACTCTGATGAAATGCCGCTGCGTGACAAGATCACTGCGGTCGCAACCAAAATATACGGTGCTGCCAACGTCAATTTCTCGGCCGATGCATTACGCAAGATTTCCCGTGCCCAGGAACTTGGCTACGGCAATTTCCCTGTCTGCATTGCCAAGACGCAGTACTCGTTCTCACAGGACCCCAAGGGCTATGGCGTGCCAACCGGCTTTACATTTGACATCAAGGATGTAGTGATCAACGCAGGTGCCGAAATGATTGTCGCCATTGCCGGTGACATTATCCGCATGCCTGGCCTGCCCGCATCACCCCAGGCCATGCGCATTTTCGTCAGGGACGGTGAAATTGAGGGATTGAGCTGATTACCAGTCAATATCAGGGCTGCTCTTGCAGACGGTGACGGACACAGTCCGGTGTGCCGTCAAAGAGCAGGGCCTGCATGCCTACGGCAAGTGCGCCGTCAACATTGGCCTGCACATCATCAATGAACAGGCATTCGCCCGGCACAAGGCCGTACTTTTCCATCAGGTGGCGGTAAATGCGTGGGTCGGGCTTGGCTATTCCCACGTATGATGAAACTACATAGTCCTGGACCTTCTGCAGCGTGCCAACCCTCTCACGTGACTTCATGAAAAACTCCATGGGCCAGTTGCTCAGGCCGTAAATGGCGTACCCGGCGGCCCTCAGTTCATCAATCAGTTCCGACATGCCCGGCCATTCGCCCTTGCACATGGTCATCCAACTGTCATAGAACAGCTGTATGGGCTCTTCCCAACCGGGCCACTCGGCCTTCAGTTCGTCTATGCATTCCAGCATGGGGCGTCCTGCATCGGACTTCATGCACCAGGCGGGAGTACAAATGTTGTCCAAAAAGAAACGGCACTTCTCAGCGTCATTGAAATACGGGTCAAACAGATAATTGCGCGACCAATCGACCAGCACGCGCCCAAAATCGAATACAATGTTTCTAATTTTCATAAAATGCCATTTGATTCGGCAAAGATACTTGAAAAGTCTGATTATATTTGCACATTATGACTCTATTGGACAAGGTTCGTGTGCGCGCGTGAACGCGTCCGTGTGTGTTTTGCAGAGTACATAAGCAAGAAAAGCTAATAAATTATTGACCTATATGAAAGCTAAAGTAATTGAGAAAAAGTATGCGATTCCTTTCGCGCTTGTGACCAGCATGTTCCTGCTGTGGGGACTTGCAAACAACATGACCGACACACTTCTGGCGGCCTTCAAGAAGATTATGGACATGTCTGACACACAGACCAGCCTGATCCAGTTTGCATTCTACGGAGCCTACTTCTGCGTTGCGCTTCCGGCAGCGCTCTACATTCGCAAGCACAGTTACAAGAGCGGCGTAGTCATGGGACTGGCCCTCTATGCAGCAGGCGCCATACTGTTCCTGCCCGCCGCAATGATAAAGAGCTACGGCTTCTACCTGATTGCAATCTACATTATGGCCAGCGGCTGCTCGGTGCTTGAAACCACCGCCAACCCGTACATCATGAGCATGGGTTCGCCCGAAACCGCTACACGCCGGCTCAACGTTGCCCAGGCATTCAATCCGATAGGTTCAATCACCGGTATTCTCCTGAGCAAGATATTTATTCTCGATGATATCTCATACTACTCAGTATCAGGCACTTACACCGGACTCGGAGTTGTGCTGCTGGTAATCATGGGAGTCATGATATTCTCAAACATGCCGGAAGGCAAGGACAGCGGCAACTACGACAGCGTGGGTGCATCGTTCCGCCGTCTCTTCAAGAACAAAATCTACGCATACGGCGTGCTGGCCCAGTTCTTCTATGTGGGCGCGCAGATTGGCGTGTGGAGCTTCACAATCCGCATAGCCATGCAGGACCTTACCATCAGTGAGGCCGATGCAGCCACAATCTACCTGATTGCCGACATAGGTTTCTGCCTGAGCCGATTCGTTTACACATGGCTCATGAAATTCTTCTCGCCAGCCAAGCTGCTGGTATTCGGTGCCGTTGCAAGCTCAATCTGTACAGCAATCGTGTTCTTCCACATTGGTTACGGCATAATGCAGGTTGTATCGCTCTGTCTTATAAGCGTATTCATGAGCCTGATGTTCCCGACCATCTATGGCCTGGCGCTTACCGATGTTGAGAATCCTGAGAAGGGAGGCCGAAGCGGTGACACCAAGATTGGTGCCAGCGGCCTGATCATGGCTATCCTGGGCGGTGCGCTCATCACTCCGGTCCAGGGTATCATCAGTGATGCATACGGAATCCACGCAGCCTATGGTGTGCCGCTGCTGTGCTTCATACTGATTCTGTTCTATGCAGTTTATGCAGTAAAATGCAGTAAGAAATAAAAAATAAGTTCTAAAAGATTTGGGACATATCCCTTGAGGGGTCTCGCCACCCGCCGCGTGATGGGCGGGGGGACCATGAGAGGAGATGGTGAACGGAAAACTTGTTTTCAGGACACCATCGGAACGAATGGTGGGACGAAGCGAAGCGGAGCCCCCGAAAGGGAATATGCACAAATCGAAAAACTGATTAAAACAATATGGCAAATCATGTAGTAATTATGGCTGGAGGCATAGGAAGCCGATTCTGGCCTCTCAGTACCCCGCAGTATCCAAAGCAGTTCATTGACATTCTCGGTTGCGGACGCACCCTCATTCAGCTCACCGTTGACAGGTTCAAGAACATCTGCCCCGATTCGAACTTCTGGGTAGTAACCAACGAAAAGTACGTCGATATAGTCAAGCAGCAGATTCCGTCAATCCCATCGGAACACATACTGGCCGAACCAGCAGCACGCAATACCGCACCCTGCATAGCATGGGCATGCTGGTGCATACGCCAGGCTGACCCGCTGGCCAACGTTGTGGTAACCCCGAGCGATGCCGTCGTCATGAATCCGGCAGAGTTCCAGCGCGTGGTTCGCAACGCCCTTGATTTCACCCGCGACAAGCAGGCCATAGTAACCATCGGCATCAAGCCAAACCGCCCAGAAACCGGCTACGGATATGTTCAGGCCGGCGAACTGGCCAAGGTTCCTGCAAAGCGCTGCGGTTGCTGTTCAGCTGCCCCCAAGGAGATTTTCTGCGTCGAGGCATTCAAGGAGAAGCCAAACCTGGAGACCGCACAGCAGTACCTGGCAGCCGGAAACTACCTGTGGAACGCCGGCATTTTCGTTTGGAACGTGCAGACCATCACCGAGTGCATTGCCAAGTACAAGCCAAACATTGCGGCCGATATGGACAATATTGCCCAGACCGGCAATGTGGCTGAAATATTCCCTCAGTGCGAAAAGATTTCCATCGACTTTGCCGTTATGGAACCTGCAGCTGCTGACGGCATAGTCTACACTCATCCTGCCGATTTCGGATGGAGCGACCTGGGCAACTGGCAGTCACTGCATGAAAAGCTCGAGAAAGACGCCCAGAACAACGGTTGCGTGGGCAATGTCAAGCTCTACGAGTGCAGCAACTGCGTAGTTCACGCCGAAGAGGCCAAGCGCGTGGTACTGCAGGGACTCGATGGTTACATCGTATCGGAAAAGGGCGGCCAGATTCTGGTCTGCAAGCGATCCGAAGAGCAGCGAATCAAGGAGTTCTCAGCAGAATAATCCGGGAATAGAAGGAAATACAGTAGCGAACGAATTTGCGAGCTAACATTACAGAACAAAAACAGCAGGAATATGAAAAAACTCATAACAGCCCTGAGCCTGGCCGGCGCCGCAATCGCCGCAACAGCCCAGAACCCATACATGCCAATGTGGGAATACATCCCCGACGGCGAACCATACGTATTTGAAGACCCGGATTGCCCTGGCAAATACAGAATATACGTCTACGGATCACACGACGACCTCGTGACCGAATACTGCGGCCGCGACCAGGTAGTATGGTCAGCCCCCGTAGAAGACCTGAACAACTGGCGCTATGACGGCACCATATTCGTCAGCGACAAAAACGCCAACGGCGAACCGTTTCGCGGAGGCCGTGCCGATGTGCTCTACGCCCCCGACGTAGCCGTCAAAACCCTTCCAAACGGCAAGAAACAGTACTATCTGTACCCCAACAACCAGAACGGCGGACGCCAGTCCATGGTAGCCGTGAGCGACCGCCCGGACGGCCCGTTCACAGTAACCAACTGGAACCGCAGCAACCCCAACCAGACCGACGGCATACTGGGCTTTGACCCTGCTGTCTTCGTTGATGACGATGGCCGCGTATATGGCTACTGGGGCTTTGAAGAATCAAACGGTGCTGAGCTGGACCCTGTCACAATGGCCAGCGTCAAGCCGGGCACCAAGATTGTCAAGGACATGGTATCGAACTACAAGCAGAAGGGCGTCTTCAGGTTCTTCGAAGCATCATCAATGCGCAAGATTGACGGCAAGTACGTCTTCATTTACAGCCGCTACACCGATGACGGCGAATTCGGCATGCCACGCAGCAACTACACCCTGGCATACGCCTACAGCGACAGCCCTCTGGGTCCGTTCAAGTACGGCGGCACCATCATTGATGCCCGTGCCCGTGGGATTGATGCATACGGCCGCCCCACATATACCGCCCATTCGGCAGGCAACACACACGGCAGCATTGAGTACATAAACGGCCAGTGGTGGGTATTCTATCACCGCCAGACCGGTACCGACCAGTACTCACGCCAGGCCATGGTTGCCCCAATCACCGTCAAGGTTGAGAAGGGCCGCGGCGGACGCGTCATAATAAGCGAAGCCGAATACACATCAGAAGGATTCCGCACCGAAGGCCTGAATCCGCTCTACAAGACCCCAGCCGGATGGGCATGCTACTACACCGGTCCCAAGGGCATGGAAGAGGATTATCCTAACTTCATCTTCAGCGGATCATACGTATATGCAAGCCGAATTTCACAGCCATCACAGGCAACAGGCAGCGTAACCGAGAACTCGGGTGCCATGGCAACATTCAACCACAAGGAACCTCTCTGCCCGGTAGTAAACAATACCAACGGCAGTACAGTGGGCTACAAGTATTTCAATTTCAATGAAATGCGCAAGACATCGGTCCGCAGGCAGCCCAAGCTGAAGATACATTTCACACCGACAGGCGTACCTGGCACCATCAGCGTATACGTGGGCGGTCCAAGCGCCAGAATGGGCGGCACTAAAGTTGCCGAATTCCGCCTGGACGGACTCACCGAAGGTCCTGCAGGCCGGGGCATGACTCCTGTCCGCTCGGTTCAGGGCTCAACCACCACACCTTCAAGGAATGCCGGTGCACAGTCCAACAGGCGCTCTACCACACCATCAACAAGGAACGATGGCTACATGGATGTGCCACAGACTCCGAACCCCGATTACAGCAAGGCAGTTGAAATGACTGCCAACTGCAGCAACCTGTCTCAGTTCCGTGGCAAGCAGCCGCTCTATTTCGTCTTTACATCGAGCATAGACGGCATCTCCATGGGCGACTTCTTCGACTTCCAGTTTGAATATTGATATGGAAATCAGGATAGCACAGTTCGGCGAGGGTAATTTCCTGCGCGCATTCATTGACTGGATGATGCTTGACGGCACCGTCGCAGTAATCAAGCCCAGACCCGGAAAAGGGCTGGAAAGACTTACCGACAACGGTTGCCGCTACAGCGTGTGCCTGCAGGGACAGCTTGACGGCCAGCTGGTCAACACGACCGAACAGATTGGCAGCATAGCAATGGCAGTCAACCCATACGAAGATTTCGAGTCATTTGAAAAGATAGCAACATGCCCGTCGCTGGAATTCGTGGTAAGCAACACCACCGAGGCCGGAATTGTGTTCGATGACAGCTGCAGCCTTACTGACAGGCCTGCCCTGAGCTTTCCGGGCAAGCTTGTACAGCTGCTCTACATGCGTTTCCGCCACTTCGGCGGCGACCCTGCAAAAGGCCTGACCATACTGCCTTGCGAACTCATTTTCCACAACGGAAAGCACCTGAAAGAGTGCATAGACCAGTACATGGAACTGTGGGGAATGGCATCGGACTTCAAAAGCTGGGTAAATAATAACTGCCACATTTACAATACATTGGTAGATAGGATAGTGCCCGGCGGACCCGACTATTACAATGTGATTGCCGAACCCTACCACCTATGGGTAATTGAGGGCCCGCAGTCACTGCGCAGCCAGCTGCCCTTGAAGAGGGCCGATGTCAACCTGGTGCTGACCGACAATGAAAACCCGTACCACCTGCGCAAGGTAACCCTGCTGAACGGACCACACACCGCCATGAGCGCCGTAGGTCATCTGGCCGGGTTGGAAACCGTGCGCGAATGCATGCTTGACCCGCAGGTTGGGCCGTACGTGGAGAGGGTCATGTACAATGAACTCATGCCGACCGTCGACCTGCCGCAGAGCGAACTCGAATCATTTGCCGCCAGCGTAAAAGACCGCTTCCTGAACCCGTTCGTGAAGCATCAGCTGACCAGCATAATGCTCAACAACATATCGAAATACGTCACACGCGACCTGCCGGCACTGCGCTGGCACTATCAGCACAGCGGCACCATAGTCCCCGGCCTGGCACTGGCACTGGCTGCCAACCTGATTTGCGCCAACAAGGAGGAGCCTGATGCCACCAAACTGGTAAGTACACTTTCCCATGCCGCAGTCTGGGGCGATGACCTGACCGCCATCATGCCCGGACTGAGCGACCAGGTACAGCAATACATTGAACTAATAAAGAGAGACGGCATACGCTCACTGCTATGAAAATCCATCAATCCGATAACGTTGAGGTGCTGCTGGAACCGCGTCAGACGGCTGGCGGCAAGACCATTCCAATGGGTCACAAGGTGGCCATAATGCCAATTAAAGCCGGTGAAATGGTCTTAAAATACGGCCAGCCCATAGGCCATGCCACTTGTGACATCAAGGCCGGTGAATGGGTTCACAGCCACAACCTTGCAACCAATCTTGAGGGCCAGTTAGAGTACACCTATAACCCGCAGCCGCAGCAAAATGAGAGAGCTAATGGCAGGGAAAACTCTGCGGACGGTGCTCTTGACTGCACAACGGGAAGCGCTGAACTGACATTTCAGGGATATTTGCGCGAAGATGGACGCGTGGGCGTGCGCAACGAACTGTGGATTATTCCTACCGTGGGCTGCGTGGCCGATTTTACCCGCCGCCTGGCCCAGGTTTACCAGCGCAAGACCAGCCTGACAGTACGCTCATTCGAGCACAACTACGGCTGCTCGCAGTTAGGCGGTGACCACGAAAGCACCCGCCGCATACTGGCGCAGCTGGCACTTCACCCCAATGCGGGAGGCGTGCTGGTAGTCGGTCTGGGCTGTGAAAACAACCGCCTGAGCGAACTGAAAATGCTGATTGAAACCATTCAGATTTGCCACAGCTCCAAGACAAACCCGGTCCAGGCCCCCAAAATGCCGGTTCAGGGCCCCAAAATGCCGGTTCAGGGCCAGAATTCCCAGGCGACAGTCCAAAACTCAAGAGTTCCCCGCATCAGGTTTATAGAAATCCAGAAGGAGTCCGATGAAATGCAAGCTGCATCGGCCTTGCTTGATGAACTGAACGCATACGCGCAGGCGCAGGTACGCACTGAGCAGCCCATTAGCAAGTTGTGCATAGGCCTGAAGTGTGGCGGAAGCGATGGTTTTTCGGGCATTACCGCCAACCCGCTGTTAGGTCAGCTCAGCGACTTCATTACCGCACGCGGCGCAACATCAATCCTTACCGAAGTGCCGGAAATGTTCGGGGCCGAGACCCTGCTCATGAACCGATGCAAGGACCGCCGCACATTTGAAAAGACTGTCAATCTGATAAATAACTTCAAGCAGTATTACTTGGACCACGGACTTCCGGTGGGCGAAAATCCCAGCCCGGGCAACAAGGAGGGCGGCATAACCACCCTTGAAGAGAAATCGCTGGGCTGTGTCCAGAAGGGCGGTACCAGCGTGGTCAATGACGTTCTTGACTATGGCGAAATGGCCACTACAAGCGGCCTGAACCTGCTTTGTGCGCCGGGCAATGACCTGGTGGCAAGCACTGCACTGGCGGCAAGCGGTTGCCAGATTGTACTTTTCACCACTGGCCGCGGCACCCCGTTCGGAACCTGCGTACCTACCTTGAAAGTCAGCACCAGCAATGAACTGGCCCAACTGAAACCGCACTGGATTGACTTCAATGCCGGCATCATGCTGGCCAATGCCAGCGACCGCCCCATGCAGCAGCTTCTGGACCTGGTAATTGAAACCGCCAACGGCCGTGAAGCCCTGAACGAACAGAACGGCTACTCCAGCATTGCCATCTGGAAAACCGGGGTTACACTGTAACTCTCTCCTTACAAGAGAGATTTCTTGATGAAGCTGAGAGGGAATTACAACCTTATTATATATGTCTTGTAGACTATGCCGCGGGCACCGAAACCCTCTTTCTGGGCAATAAGCGAAGTGTTCAGCACGCGGCCGCCCTGTTCGTTGCTGGTGCCGAAATCGAAAAACTCAATCTGGGGCTCCTCGTTGCGGAAATGGTCAATCAGCGACAGATAGAGGAAGTCCAATGCTCCCAGCTCACGCCCCAAGGCCGATGCATGACCGTACTGGGCATGGGCAACCTGCTGGCTCACGAACAGCACTTCGCCTGCCACGTCAATTCTGTCAGCGCCATTTTCGCCGGCCACGCCAATCCTGTCAGCGCCATTTTCGCCGGGGGCTGTCACCAGGTAGCAACGGATCTGGTCTGGAAAACTGCGCTGCAACGATATCATTTCCTGCAGCGTGTGCACGGGTCTTGCACCGAAACGCTCCATCATGTTCTGCTCCATAATAGGCCAGAAACGCCTCAGCGCCTCATCGGCCTCTATGTCTTTGCCTCCAACAAGCAACTGCATGCCGCTCAACTGACCGTCACGGAAGCGACGGCGGCGGCTCAGGTCAGGCGTAACTGACATTTCGCTGCAGCCGTTCAGGGGCAGGGTGCATGACAGGTTGCAGGCCTCAAGTGTGGCCCCCATGCGGAACAGTGCATATTCATCTTCCTGCGCAGGCATGCGGTGGTATATGGTCGGGACAACCTTGTAGTGCCATCTTTGGAACCCCATCCGGGCCAAGTAGCCGGCGGTCAGTTCAAACAGCTGCAACACCTGCTCGGCATGAACCCGCTTGTGCAGCACAAAACCGCCGTAAGTCAGCCCTTGATGGCTGTAAAAATCCCCTTCAGCAACCACTTCATTTGCCGGAAGCAGCGCTATCAGCTTGCCTTTTTCATCGGAATACATAAGCGAATGGTCACAGAAACGGTCGCTGTGGTAGTCCATGTAGGCCCGCTCGAAAAGGAAAGTCCCGTTTTTCGATTGCCTGACAAAGCTGTCCCAGGCATTCCTGTCATCATGTGTGTAGCGCCTTATCTGCATGTTGGACCTGCTTTACTTGATTTCTTCCAGATATGAAAGGTAGTCGTCAAAATTGCGCATGTAGTCGCTTTCGGCGTAGTCGTGGCTGGCCAGTACCAGGCAAACAGCGCCGGTCGTGTAGTTGTTGGTGTGCGCCCATATTCCCGGCGGCACAATCAACCCCATGTACGGGCGGTTCAGCGTAACCGTCTTTTCTGCAACGCCGTCGTTCAAATATACATCAATTGAGCCCGATGCAGCCACAATCAGCTGCCAGCACTCCTTGTGGGCGTGTGCGCCTCGGTCCTCGCCGGCCGGAACATCGTAAATGTAGAAAACCCTGTTTATGGCGAACGGAATATGCCTGCCGCCGTAAATGTAGGTCAGGCTGCCGCGCGGGTCTTTTTCCTGCACCAGGTCAATGCACTTGCAATCTTCAAGTCGGTTTCTCATAATCGTCTGTCTTTAAGTATTCTTGACGGGTTGCCGCCAACCACGCTGTACTCAGGAAAGTCCTTGGTGAGCACGCAGTGGGCTGCAATTATTGAGTGGCTGGCTACGTGTCGGCCCGGCGTCATGAATACGTCGGTTCCAATCCATACATCGTCGCCAATTACTGTCTGTAAGGGGGCCGATGATCCCTGTTCGCACATGGGTCGGCTCAGGTCCGATGTTATGTGGTTACGGTCGTAGATGTGGCAGTTGGGGCCCATCATGACGCAGTTGCCTATGATGGTGTCGTTGGGAATACGGGCGTGCGGTCCTATTCCTGAATTGTCGCCAATTTCCACTTTGAGGCCGTTGCCGAAGTGTGCCCTGCGCTCTATGTGGACGTTTTTGCCGCAGGTCTTGAATATGCGGCGGCACAGGGCGTAGCGGATGGCTCGGCCTGCCTTGGTGGGTAGGAACTGGGCTATGCCGTAGTACAGGGCCAGGCAGAGGGCTTTGTCAAGCGGAATCTCTTTACCGTAAACTTTCATCGTATTTATTATTTCATGTTTTACAATTCTAACCTCTCGGGGGCTCGGCTTCGCCTCGTCCCTCCCACCAATCTGTTCACCTTAGTCCATAAGCAAACTTATTCCCTAAGGTTCCACATCTTGGCGGGCCCCTCCCGCGCACCTATCCGCGGGTGGATAGGCCCCTCGAGGCCGAATGGTAAAACTTATATATGATAAACGCCTTCAAGGGGGCAGATATTGTGGCAATCCAGGATGACTTTGCCTTTGAGCTTGTCCCAGTTCTGCTTTATCTGGTCGTGCTTTACCATGATTACCACCAGGTCAGTGCTGTCCAGGAATTCGTCGAAGTCAGAGAGCTGGTTTTCGGCAATTTTCTGGTTCTCCAGGTATGGGTCATAGCACTTCAGAGGGGCGGCCAGATGGCGTTCCTGTGCCTCCAGCAGCTGCAGGGTGGGTGATTCGCGGAAGTCATCGACATTCTCCTTGTAGGTCAGGCCATAGAGTCCCACGCGGCTGACATCGGTGATTCCGTTTTCCTTCATCACTTCGTAGATGCGGTTCAGCACGAATGTGGGCTGGGAATCATTGGTCTTCATTGATTCGTCAATGACCTTGGCCAGCTGCGGGTAGTCACCTACCAGGAACCATGGGTCTACTGATATGCAGTGACCGCCTACACCCGGGCCTGGCTGCAGTATGTTCACGCGCGGGTGCATGTTGCAGATCCTGATGATTTCATATACGTCCATGTTGTCGTGGCGGCAGATGCGGGCCAGTTCGTTGGCGAATGCAATGTTCACGGCGCGGAATGTGTTTTCGACCACTTTGGTCATTTCGGCTGTGCGTATGTCAGTGACCACAATCTCGCCCTGGCAGAAGCTGGCGTAGTACTGCTTGACCTTTTCACCTATTTCGCGTGAATCAGCGCCTATGGTGCGGTTGTTGTGCAGCAGTTCATAGACCATGTTGCCCGGTATGATGCGCTCCGGAGCGTGCACCAGGTTTATGTCGGTCCCTATCTTGAAGCCGTTAGCTTCAATGACGGGGCGCACGTATTTGTCCATGGTGCCTGGGCTGACGGTCGATTCAATCACGACTGTGGCGCCCTTGGGGCAGACTTTCATGACGTCCTTGACTGCGGCGACTACATAGCATGCATCGACCTTCTTTGAGAATTTGTCGTACGGGGTGGGCACTGACACTATGTACATGTCGGTGCACTGGTACTGGGTGGTGAATTTGATGCCGGCGTTGACTGCGGCCTGGAACAGTTCGTCCAGACCTTCTTCCTTGAAGGTGGTGCGGCCGGCGTTCAGTGTGTCAACCAGTTTCTGATTGTAGTCGGTTCCAATGACTTCAACGCCGTGGCTTGCCAGCATCAGGGCTGTTGGCAGTCCTATGTATCCGAGTCCTATTACGTTTACCATGTTATTGTTGTTTTCCGTTTTGACTTTATCCTTCTCGGGGGCTCGGCTTCGCCTCGTCCCTCCCACTTCGTGGGCCCCTCCCGCGCACCTATCCGCGGGTTGATAGGCCCCTCGAAGGATATAGTTCAAAACTGTTGAGATTGAGCTTTATCAGTCGTAGAAACCTGGCTGCTTGTATTCTATTCCAAGTTCGTTGTCAACGGTGGCCATGATGCCCTGGACCTGGCCCATTGCGAACATGCGGCCCAGCAGGGTGTAGCCCGAATTGTGCTTGCGGCTTATTTCATCGAACACGCCGCCAGGGGCATCGGTGAAGGTCATGCCGTGGTCAACGCGCATTGGCAGACGGCGTCCGCTGTTGCACTTGCCATCCTTTTCGGCCTGCTCGAATATGCGTACCAGCTCGACCAGCTCGCCGCGTCCGCCCAGGTGTGAAGCCTCGGTGAAGTTGCCGTCAGGGAATATGTGGCATGAACGCAGGTGTACAAAATGGGTGCGGTCAGCAAACTGGCGTGCCATTGCGACTACGTCATTGTGTTCGCCTGCTGAAAGGCTTCCGGCGCAGAATGTCAGGCCGTTGTGCTTGTTTGGAACGGCATCGAGGAACCACTTGATGTCTTCTACATTGCCAACGATTCTTGGCAGGCCGAATACAGGATAAGGTGGGTCATCAGGGTGTACGCACATGTTGATATCGTACTCCTCGCAGACTGGCATGATGGCCTGAAGCCAGTACTTCATGTTCTCCTGCAGCTTCTTCTTGTCAATGCCCTTGTAGAGCGCAAGCAGGTCATGGAACTTCTGGATTGGGGCCGAGTCGCCCTCGCTGAAGTTGCCGCTGACGAATCCCTGGGTCTTTATGATGATGTTCTCAACCATTGCGTGGTCGAATTCGGGGGTCGATGCCTCCTTGATCTTGTCGGCCTCAGCTACAAGGTCGCGTCCCCAGGCGTGGTTCTTTGAGAACTCGGCCCACTCTTCGCGTGCTCCCTGGCGCTTCAGAATGTACATATCGAAGTACGCAAATGTGCCCCAGTCCATGTAGAGGTTGTTTGAACCGTTGGGGTTGGCGTGCATCAGGTCGGTGCGGGCCCAGTCAAGTACCGGCATGAAGTTGTAGCAAATGCACTTGATGCCCTCCTTGCCCAGGTTGCGCAGTGACTCCTTGTAGACTTCAATCTGCTCTTCGCGGTCTGGTCCGCCGTATTTCAGTGTCTCAACTACGGGGAGCGATTCAACCACGCTCCATTTCATGCCGTAGCTCTCAATGTACTCCTTGAGTTCGTGAATTTTCTCCTGGGTCCATACCTGGCCCAGTGGTACGTCGTGAAGGGCTGTGACGATGCCTTCAACGCCTATCTGCTTGAGTTGGGCAAGGGTAATCACGTCTTTCTTGCCGAACCATCTCCATGTTCTTTCCATATTTTCTTTGTTTTAATGTTCCTGGTCCTTTGAACATAATCCTGAGAGGCGTCGCCACCCGCCGCGACGTGGGCGGGAGGGGCCCGCTGCGAAGCAGTGGGAGGGACGAGGCAAAGCCGAGCCCTCGAAGGATTGATGTCAAAGGACTATTGGGTAATTGAATTAACGTGCCTCAACGTATTTGTGCAGGGTGGCGCGAACGGCTCCAGGACCGGCGTAGAGTTCCTTGACCATGCCCTCAATCTGCTCACCCAGGCCGACAGCGTAGAGATCCTGGCCGAAAATGTCGGCGCGGCTGAACAGCTGCTTCAAAGGACTCCAGTCCTGATCAGGCTTGCCAATCTCAAGCGGAGCCACGATTGCCATCAGCTCATCGAGCTTAGGATCAGTTGATGGGGTGAAAGGCTTCAGGTCATCGTCAAGAGCCTTCAGGAATCGTGCGTAACCGGCCAGTGTCAGTGGAATCAGCACCAGGTTGCTCTTGTCAAGACCGCGCTCGTGGTACTTGCGGATGGTCTCGCCAAAGCGGATTGGCAACTTCTGGCTGGTATCGGTAGAGATTCGCTGCGGAGCATCAGGCATAAATGGGTTAGGCAGACGCTTGTTGATTACGGCACCGATGAATTCGTATGGATTCAGCACGCCCGGGTCAGTAACAACCGGCATGGCCTCCATGTAACCGATTTTCTGGATGAATGAGCGCAGGTCAGGGTCAGCCATCTCGGCGCTGATCAGGGTGTAGCCCAGCATGACGCCGTAGATTGACATGGCGGTGTGCAGCGGGTTCAGACAGGTTGTAACCTTCATGGTCTCAACCTGGTCAACTGTCTGGCGTGTGGTATAGAGCGTGCCACCCAGCTCAAGCGGTGGACGGCCGTTGGTGTAGTTGTCTTCAATTACCAGGTACTGAACCTCTTCAGCGTTGACGAACGGAGCGGTGAAGGTCTTCTTCTCAGTGATGATGGTCTCATTGTCCTCAAATCCGTCAGCAGCAATCATGGCCTGGACCTTCTCATGTGGACGTGGAGTAATCTTGTCAATCATTGACCATGGGAAGGTTATCTTCTGCTCATTGCTCAGGTATTCAATGAATTCCTTTGGTGCAAGTCCATCGGCAACCCACTTCTCTGCGTAAGCAAATACGCCTGCCTTTACCTTATCGCCGTTGTGGCTGCAGTTGTCCATGCTCTGGACGGTCAGTGGCAGCTGGCCGGCGTTGAAGCGCTCAAGCAGCAGGGCGCAGACCTTACCCATGGCAAGCACTGGCTTCAGGCCGCGTGCCAGGTCAGCATCGTTGTATGTGTAGCCCTTCTCCGTGATGGTGAATGAAATCATCTGCAGGCTTGGGTTCTGGAAGATTTCAACCAGACGTGCCCAGTCATCTGCGAACTGGAAATCGGCCTTCAGGCTTTCAGTGACACTGGCAATTACCTTCTTCTCAATGGTGCCGCCTGACTGCAGGCTGACCAGCAGCGAGAGGTTCTGATATGGGCGGTATGCCTTGTCAATGATCTCATAGTCAAAGCTTTCGGCTACAATTACGCCGCGGTCGTACTTGCCGCTGTTAAGGGCATCGTTCAGGATTGCTGCAGGGAATGCACGGAAAATGTTTCCGGCACCGAAATGCAGCCACGTTGGGTTGTCGTGGGTCTTCTTTACGACTTCGGCCACATTGAACTTTGGCAGTTCGTAGCCTTTGCTTGTCCACTCCTGGGAATCAAAGCCCGGAGCAAAGATATCTGTCAGTTTCATATTTTGGTTATTGTTTGTTTTTTTGTTTCGGTTGTTGGCTGTTGCTCGGTTCGGTTCGGCGGTCGGTTGCTTGCATTTTGCTGGTTCCGCCAGTTGGACCGAAGGCAAATATACGGTTTTTATCAGAAATGTTCGCGCATGCGCGTGACTTTCGTTATTTTTCGGGCCCTCCTGATGTCCTTGCTGGCATGAAAATTATACCTTTGCGCCGTAATGGCAAATAGGACAACTGACATATATCCACTGCTTTTTGAACCGAACCTGCACACTGTGGTGTGGGGCGGCCAGCGCATTACGCGTTGGAAAGGGCTGCCCGTACAGGAATCAGTGGGCGAAAGCTGGGAGGTCAGCGCCGTGCCTGGCAGTGAAAGCGTGATCAGCAACGGGTCATGCAGGGGCATGCTTTTATCAGACTACATTGAAAGGAATCCAATGGCAGTGCTGGGCGTGAAGGTTGCAAACAATTACGGGAACAAACTGCCGTTGTTGGTAAAATTTATAGACGCGCAGAAGGACCTGTCCATTCAGGTGCACCCCAATGACTTGATGGCCAGAAGTGAGCACGGCAAGTTGGGCAAGACCGAAATGTGGTATGTGATTGATGCTGAGCCGGGTGCCTGCCTGTATGCCGGATTCAAGGATGAACTGTCGCCCGAAGAGTACAGAAAGCTCGTTGAAAAGGGTGAAATCTGCAATGCGCTGGCACGCCACGAAGTGCACCAGGGTGATGTGTTCTACATTCCTGCAGGCAGGATACATGCCATCTGTGGCGGGGTTATGCTGGCTGAAGTCCAGCAGTCCAGTGACGTTACCTACAGAATATTCGACTACAACCGCCCGGGGCTTGACGGAAAGCCCCGTGAACTGCATACTGACCTTGCGGCAAAGGCGCTTGACTTCAAGGTTGAAGATGATTACCGGACCAGGTATTCCCAGGAACAGAACAGTGCAAACCGCGTGGTTGAATCCGAGTATTTCAGCGTGCGTGTAACGGAATTTTCAGAACCGTTCCACAGGAATCTCAAGAAGTATGACAGCTTCATTATTTGCATGTGCCTGAAGGGCGCTTGCCATATCAGGGTGCGCGGCACTGAAAACAGCGTGCTGCTGAATGAAGGTTTCAGCTGCCTGATCCCGGCTTCAGTTGCCGACTATGACATTGTCCCGGTTGGTGAAAAGTCACGCGTGCTTGACGCGTTCATAGACAATATGGACAGGTCACTGGCCGGAATGGTGACCCGTTTCCTGCATATTTCCCAGAAATGATTTTCAGCTGATTGACTGCCTGTACCAGTCAAAAAGTTTCTGCACACCGTCCTCAATCTCAACCTTGTGGGTCCAGCCTAGCGAGTGCAGCTTGCTTACGTCAATAAGCTTGCGCATGGTGCCGTCCGGCTTGGTGCTGTCAAACAGCAGTTCACCTTCAAAACCGACTGCCTTGACAACCAGCATGGCTAGTTCGCGTATGGTCAGTTCCTTGCCGGTGCCCACGTTGATGTGGCAGTTGCGTATTTCACCCAGGCTTGGAATTGCGCCGCCGCGGCCGGTTGAGTGGTTGCGGTCAACAACGCCATCGGCAGCCACACCGTAGTGCACGCTGCTGTATTTCTCTATGCCGATAATGTCACTGAAGTTCACGTTCAGAAGCACGTGCACGCTTGCATCGGCCATGTCTTCAGACCACAGGAATTCGCGCAGAGGCTTGCCGGTTCCCCACAGGGTGACCTTGTTGTTCTCTATGCCGTAGAAGGCAAGTATTTTCAGGATTTCGGCTTCAGAGCTGTTGCCGTCAATCACGTAACGGGTTGGTTCTGCAGCACCGTTCTCCTTGATGTTTGCTCCGACGGGACGTATGGAAAGGTCTTTGCGGATTCCGGCCCAGGCAGCACTTGATTTGGCAGCATCAGTACCGCATGCATCGGCCAGCAGCTTGCTCAGATAGACCTTGCGCATCATGGCGGGCATGACGTGGCTGTTCTCCAGGTGGAAGTTGTCGTTCGGGCCGTACAGGTTGGTCGGCATGACGGCTATGTAGTTGGTGCCGTACTGCAGGTTGTAGCTTTCGCACATCTTCAGGCCGGCAATCTTGGCGATGGCATATTCCTCGTTGGTGTACTCCAGTTCGCTTGTCAGCAGGCAGTCCTCAGTCATTGGCTGCGGGGCGTTCTTTGGGTAGATGCAGGTTGATCCCAGGAACAGAAGTTTCTGCACGCCGTGGGCGTATGCTTCAGAAATGACGTTGCACTGGATCTTCATGTTCATCATCATGAAGTCTGCACGGTACAGGCTGTTGGCCATGATGCCACCTACAAAGGCAGCTGCCAGGACAACGGCATCGGGCTTCTCCTGATCAAAGAATGCACGCACGGCGTACTGGTCTGTCAGGTCAAGTTCCTTGTGGCTGCGTCCAACCAGATTGGTATACCCGCGCGAAAGCAGGTTGTTCCATATGGCGGAACCCACCAGGCCGTTGTGTCCGGCTACGTATATCTTAGCAGTTTTTTCAAGCATAATCTATCCTCTTCTAATATGTAATTCAATCGCTTCAGGGTACATCTGGCAGAAATCCTGTGCACTTTCAACCACCAGCGACAAGTACCCGCCACCGCCGGCGCCCGGCATCTTCAGGGCAAGCACCCCAGGCTTGGCCATCCAGTAGTCAATGGCCATCTGCACGCTTGCCTCGGGGCATGGACGGCCGTAGACCGTAGGGTTGACCATACCCGGATACATGGCGACCTGCGCGTTGAACGAATCAGCGTACGCCTTGGCAAAGGCCTTCAGGTCACGCTTCATTATGGCGTTCCAACAGTCATCGGCAGCAGTGGTCAACCTACGGACATTGTCTTCATTGACATTGGTTCCATTCACGACCGACAGCCCCTTGCGACGGGGTTCAATTGGAATCATGCATATGTGGTCCTCCAGGAAACGCAGGGTCATTTCGTCAGTGCAGCGTTCAATCTTCTCAGGCCAGAAATGGTTGTTGTAATAGTGCCTGCACAGCCCTGGAACGCAAATTCCAATGGAATCCTGCGCGCCGCTTATGTGCCCGCCATCCTTTTCGGGGTGGTTTTCAAAACAGAATACCAGGCGTGCCAAAGTCTCGGGGTCCATGTTGGGCAGCTTGACCGGCCACACCTTCTTTATGACATTGCGCGTGCTGGTGCTCAGACCGCAGCGCTCGCGTATTTCAAACGTGGGTTCCAGGCTTATGGTAAGTGCCCAGCCCGGGCAGAACCTGCTCACGGAAGGCTGGTCTATCCATGTTCCGGCCAGGTCCAGACGGGTAGGAAGTCCGTAACCGGCGTTGCCGTCAGCCGCGGTACTGCTGGTAATGGCACTCTTTATGTTTGATGAACTGCGCGCCTCAAGTCCTTCGTGCGGAGTGCGCTCCAGCACAATGTATTCCATTCCGCGCTCCTGGCATATCTGTCGTTTGGCCTCACTTCCGCCCTCGGCATTGACCAGCAGTATGTCAGGCTTGATCAGGTCAAGTGACGGCAGGAAATCCAGTACGCCCGAACCCTGGTTGATCACGGCATCCTTGACATACTTTATTGACTTGACCATGAACAGGCGCTCCTCTTGGGGGAACATGGGCTTGTGCTGCTTGTATTCCTCAATGGTTGCATCGGACCCCAGTCCAACATAGAGGTCGCCGTAACGGCTGGCCTGCATGAAGAATTCCACATGTCCGCTGTGAAGCAGATCGTAGCAGCCACTGACAAATACCTTCTTTCTCATTATGGTAATAAATGATTACTTCACGATTCCCTTTTCCAGATATTCGGCCAGGTTTGTCCTGACCTTTGCGGCGGCGCCTTCTGATGCCACCTTGGCCATGTCATGACTGACCATCAGGCTGACCAGTTCCTCAAAACTGGTCTTGTTTGGGTTCCATCCCAACTGGGCCTTGGCCTTGGTAGGGTCACCCCACAGGTTGACCACGTCAGTGGGACGGTAGAAATCTTCAGATACCCTGACAAGGGTTTTGCCAATCAGGCTTTCAGGACCGGCTACGCAAACGCCGACTTCAGAAATGCCCTTTCCATCGAACTTTAATTCAATTCCGGCATGCTTGAAGGCCAGATATGTGAATTCGCGGACTGAATGCTGCACGCCTGTCGCAATCACGAAATCCTCAGGCTTGCTGTTCTGAAGTATCAGCCACATGCACTCAACGTAATCCTTGGCGTAGCCCCAGTCGCGCAGTGAATCCATGTTGCCCAGATACAGGCAATCCTGCAGGCCCTGCGCAATGCGGGCGGCTGCCAGCGTGATCTTGCGGGTCACGAAAGTCTCGCCACGGCGCTCTGATTCGTGGTTGAACAGAATACCGTTGCAACAGAACATTCCGTAGGCTTCGCGATATTCCTTTACAATCCAGAAACCGTACAGCTTGGCCACGGCGTATGGTGAATATGGGTGGAACGGCGTATTTTCATTCTGAGGCACTTCTTCGACCTTTCCGTAGAGTTCGGAAGTCGCTGCCTGGTATATGCGGCATGTCTTTTCCAGGCCGCAGGCGCGTACAGCCTCAAGCACGCGCAGCACGCCGGTAGCATCAACATCGGCCGTGAACTCAGGCGAATCAAAACTGACCTGCACATGGCTCTGCGCGGCCAGGTTGTATATTTCATCGGGCTTTACCAAACCGACTATCTTTACCAGCGACATGCTGTCACCCATATCTCCGTAGTGCAGGTGGAACTGCGGGTGACCTTCAAGGTGGGCTATCCTTTCGCGGAAATCCACGCTGCTGCGGCGTATTATTCCGTGGACATGGTACCCCTTTTCTATCAGTAACTCACTCAAGTAGCTTCCGTCCTGGCCGGTAACTCCTGTTATCAGTGCGACTTTCATATCAGATCAAACAATTTGGAGAACCAAAGATACTTCCAATCTTGCGAACTACACGCTTACGGGCGCAAAAAAAGAACACCCGGCCTTTTTGCGTGCCGGGTGCAGGTTGTGTGGTACTGCCAATAGCTTGGCTACTGGAATAGGTCAGATACAGGTATAGCCGCCGTCAACAGGCACCATAATACCGTTTACGTAGCTCGATGCAGGTGAGCTCAGGAACAGTGCGGCGGTGTCAAGTTCGCCTTCAACTCCGTATCGTTCTTCAGGAATGGCATCATGCGCGTATTCCTTGAACCAAGGAGTGTTCAGGGTATCGGCGGTCAGCGGAGTAAGGAAATAGCCCGGGCAGATTGAATTGCAGGTAATGTTGTACTTACCCCATTCAGCTGCCAGTGCGCGTGTCAGGTTGACCACGCCACCCTTGGCTGCATGGTAAGGTGAAGCCGGGGCAATCTTGTTGCCAACCAGTCCGTACATTGATGCAATATTGATGATTCTGCCGTACTTAGCAGGAATCATGGCCTCCTTGGCAACGGCGCGTGCAACCTTGAATGAACCGAACAGGTCAATGTTCATTTCGTTCTCGAACTGTTCGTCAGTAATGTCTTCGGCCGGAGCCACTGCGCCAGTGCCTGCATTATTTATAAGGATATCAATTCTGTGGTACTTTGCCATGACCAGTGAAACCATGGCGTTCACGTTTTCGGTGTCAGTAATGTCGCATCGGATTGGGTATGCCTCAACACCGAACTCGTCAGTCAGCATCTTGGCAACTTCCTGAAGCTTTTCCAAACGGCGTGCAATTGGAATGATGGTGCAACCCTGGCTTGCCAGTGCGCGTGCCATCTGTACGCCAAGTCCCGTTGAACAGCCTGTCACGATTGCGACACGGCCTGTCAGATCAAAATAATTCTTCATAAGCAAAAATATTATGTATATGTATCCATTGTCAGTTTGAATACTGATCACTTCCAAATGTATGCATGAATGGTATAAATTGTCACTCAATGCATCGAATTTAATAATTATTTAACACTATTTGAATGATTATGCGGTGTTGAGTAAATAAAACACCATTATACGCAGCCGGTGGAGCTTTGCCATTCGTGCGGTTTTTCGTATTTTTGCCTTGACGAAAACCAGAACTATGGCAAAGAAAGTTATGCTTGTTTTTGGAACCAGGCCCGAGGCTATCAAAATGTGCCCGCTGGTCAAGGAACTCCAGAAGCGTCCAAGTGAATTCGAAACGATTGTCTGCGTGACCGGCCAGCACCGCGAAATGCTGGACCAGGTGCTGCGCATTTTCGATGTCACTCCTGACTATGACCTAAACATAATGAAGCAGGGTCAGGACCTGACTGACGTTACCGCCCGCGTGCTTACCGGCATGCGCGACGTGTTCAGCAGCATCCGCCCCGACATAGTGCTGGTACACGGTGACACCACAACGTCAATGGCATCGGCCCTCGCTGCATTCTACGCGCAGATCCCGGTGGGCCACGTCGAGGCCGGCCTGCGCACCCACAACCTTCTTTCGCCGTGGCCCGAGGAGATGACCCGCCAGGTCACCGGCAGGATATCGGCCTACAATTTTTCTCCTACGCCGCTGGCTGAAAGCAACTTGCGCGCTGAAAACGCGCTGGGCAGCATATACGTGACCGGCAACACCGTTATCGATGCCCTCCACATGGTCGTTGACAAGCTCAATACAGATGAGACTCTCCGCAAAGAGCAGGATCAGGTTCTGCTCAATGCTGGTTATGACGTGACTCGTCTTTCCGGTGGCCGCAAGCTCGTCCTCATCACAGGTCATCGCAGAGAGAACTTTGGTGACGGCTTCATCCGTATGGTGACCGCCATGAAGGATCTTTCAGAGAAATACACAGACGTTGACTTCGTATATCCAATGCACCTCAATCCAAACGTGCGCAAGCCTATTGCAGAAGTATTCGGTGAGGCAGCCACCAATCATGAGTCATCGTTATCGTCATCGTCATCGTTGGGAAGGAACTTCTTCTTCATCGAGCCTTTGCAGTATCTCGAGTTCGTTCACCTTATGAGCAAGGCTACAGTGGTGCTTACCGATTCGGGGGGTATTCAAGAGGAAGCACCTGGACTTGGAAAGCCTGTACTCGTAATGCGTGATACAACAGAGCGTCCTGAGGCTCTTGCTTCTGGTACTGTTCATCTTGTTGGCACAGATTACGACAAGATTGTAAACGAGGTTTCTACTCTTCTTGACGATCAGGAAGTCGGAGGCCAAGCGGT
>JAZQQQ010000029.1:0-14937 GCA_045629165.1 Bacteroidaceae bacterium | reverse complement strand
AGACCCCTGACACGCAGGCAAAGGTAAACAGTTTTCAGGGATATCCAAGTTATCCCTTGATTTTATTACCTCCAGCCTGTAGCTGTGCCATCTCATATCCCTGTCACCGGTTGACTCGACCATCTCCGCTGGGGCCTTCATGCCGATGCTCATATGTGGCCTGCGGTTATTGTAGAAGTCGACGGCCACAGCAACTGCAGCAATAACATCCTGGATGCTCCTGAAGACCTTGTCCTTGAGGAGTTCGTTCTTCATCGTGTTATTGATCCGCTCGGCCTGAGCGTTGTCCTTAGGGTCTCCGGTTTCGGTCATGCTTATTCTGATGCCGTAGTCCTTGAGCAGATTGACATACTCTCGGCTAACATACTGGCAGCCACGGTCAGAGTGATGGATAAGGTTGATCTTCTTGCCTTCTATGCGTCTCAATGCCATCCTCAAAGCCTCCAGAGGATATGTCGTGTCCAATGTCGGACCGACACTCCAACCGACTATTTCCTCCGTGTAGGCGTCAAGAATGAGGGACAGGTAGCAGAAGTGATAGCGATATTCATCGTCCATTATCACGATATAGGTTATATCGCTAACCCACAATTGGTTGGGAGCAGTAGGAATGAAGTCCTTGATGAGATTGGGATATGTCGGAAGGCCGTGCGTCGAGTCCGTAGTACGCGGTTTGCGTATCTTCAACCGCAGTTTGAGGCCATGCTCGTGAAGTATCCGACAGAAGCGGTCGCGGCAGATCGGCTTATCGCATGCGAACTCGCGGCTGTACATAGTCCACAGTTTTACACCGCCAATGCCAGGGTCAACTTCACGGATTCCCTTGGCGTACTGGAGAGCAAACTCCTCCTTCGCGGCCTTGGCTAACGCCGCATCTTCATCATATTGATAGTAGGCCTGCTTACTTACACCAAACAGCCCGCAGAGCTCTGCCACATGGCATTCTGTGGCAGATTCTGCGTGCAGGTCAGTCACTGCTTGGTGCCAGCTTTTTTTCTTATCTCGATGTGCCAACGCTCCTCCGCTATGTCGATAATCTTCTCGTTCAGGCGGTTGCGCAGTTTCTCGACCCTAAGCTGTTCCTCCAAGTCAGCAACCTTTGCCTTCAGAGCCTCCAGCTCTTCAGACTTTGAAGAGATTGCTTTTGCCATTGCTTGTGGATCCTTGTTTGAAGGATTACTTGCAAAGTTAGCAATCCAATTGGCAAGTGTTGTTCGATGAACAGGAAATAACTCTAGTTTGGCTATTCTCGCTGCTGTCATACCTGTTCGCTGATAAAACTCTACTACCTGATCGTAGTACTTTTGCTGTTTCTGGGTCATGATTAACTCTTTGTTTTTGAGTCAACCTTTTTTAGTTAAAGACAAACGGGAATACGTTCCCTCGCGGTGAGCAATCCCGCGGGTTTCACGCACGGGACAGCCATTTGGAATACCGCGGTGGGTGGATAACCCCACTTTGCTCACGGAATGGCTGATGTAGAATGATAGCAAGGAACTGACGGGATGGGAACGAACATGATAATGATTAATCAGTTTCAATCTATGCTTTTCCCCCCACTGATTTTCGGGTGAGCCCCAATGTTGGCTCTCACCCAAAGTTACCATACTTCGTGCCGCGACATTTTTGCATGATGGAGGGGTGCAAAACCTGTATTCAAAATGAGATCTGAGATCAGCAACACTTACACATGATAGGGAGAGAATCGGCTTTATAGCATGACTTTCTTCCCTATCATGCATGGGAAAATGCGCTATTCCGCCTTTCAGTCCCTACGATAGGGATGGAATCGTGCCTACAGAATGATTTTACTCCCTATCGTCCACAGAAAACAACCCAAATGCTATTCGGATGGTGGATACAGACGCCACGACGCACTATCACTATAATTTATGGAACGCCGCCATCAAACGCCGCCATCAAACGCCGCCATCGAACGCGCCCATCGAACGCCCCCATCAGATTTCCACTGGGCCTGAGCCAGTATTTTAGCCAAGGAACCTGACAAGGACCTGAGCCAGCTGGTCCGGGTCAATAGGCTTGACCACGTGCTCGTCCATTCCGGCTTCAAGTGCAGCCCTGCGATCCTCTTCAAAAGCATTGGCGGTCATGGCAACAATGGGAATCCTGGAAATGTCATTTCCGATGCCACGAATAAGACGCGTAGCCTCGTAACCGTCAATGACCGGCATCTGAATGTCCATAAGAACCATATCATAGTCACCCCATGATGCATTCTTCATCATTTCAACCGCTTCCTTACCATCACTTGCCTGAACAACGCCACAACCATACTCCTCAAGGATTGCGGTTGCTATTTCCCTGTTCAGTTCATTGTCTTCAACAAGCAGTATTCTTCTGCCGTCCAGTCTTAACGGATGCGATTCGGGCTCTGCCTGCTCCGTCTCCTCATGGCCAAGGCATTTGGCCAATACCCTATGCAGATCCGATGGGAACAGCGGCTTGCTGACAAATGCCGTGACACCGGCTGCATAAGCTTCTTCCATGATATCAGACCAGTCATAAGCCGTCAGAATGATTATCGGAATGTCATCGCCAATAACCTGACGTATTCTACGTGCGGTCTCTATTCCATTCATGTCCGGCATCAGCCAGTCAAGGATATAGACCTTAAAGAGTTCTCCTTCCCGGTATGCTGCCTGTGCCCTGAACACTGCTTCCTTTCCTGACGTACACCACTCGGCATCCATCCCCACTTCCTTGAGCATGGAACTTATCGAAACACAGGTATTGGCATCATCATCGGCAATGAGAGCCCTCAGGCCATGATATTCAGAGATCATGACCGGTTTGCGATGCTCACTCGGAAGCCTGAAGTCAAAGGTCAGAACCATTTCAGTTCCCTTGCCCAATTCGCTCTCGACCTCAATTTTTCCGCCCATCATGTCTATGATGTTCTTGGTTATGGCCATACCGAGGCCGGTACCCTGAATGCCGCTGATGGTACTTGATCTGACACGGGTGAACGGCTCGAATATGGTCTGGAGATACTCCTGACTCATTCCCATTCCGTTGTCTTTGATACGGAACTCGTATGTGGCATAGCCGGAAGGCTTCACGGTCTTTTCCGTGATACGCATGGATATGGTACCACCGGGTGACGTGTACTTGATGGCATTGGACAATACATTGAGAAGCACCTGATTCAGACGCAGCTTGTCACAGATGACATCCTCATCATGAATGTTTACAGTATCAATGAAGAAATCATGCTGTTTGGCATGTATGTCAGCCTGGACAATATCCTTGAGCGTATGTATTATTTCAGGAAGATTCTCCTCCTTTTCATCGATGTTCATCTTGCCCGATTCAATGCGGCTCATGTCAAGCACGTCATTGATGAGTGACAGCAGATGGTTCGATGACTGCCCTATCTTATAAAGGTAATCCTGCACCTTGTCCTTTTCATCAATATGACTTGCGGCAAGTCCCGTGAAGCCGATGATGGCATTCATAGGAGTGCGGATATCATGAGACATGTTGTTCAGGAACGTCGTCTTGGCCCTGTTGGCTGACTGAGCCATTGAAAGCGCCTCCTGGAGCTGTGTCTGGTATTCCTGTTTACGGCGGACATCTTCAGTAATGTTTCTGAAGCCCATTCCTATATGGTCCCGGTCCTCGCCCCTGATTATGGTACAATGGTAAAAACCGGCGGCTCCATCGGACGCATCCCTATAATCAAAACTGAAATGATCTGAGACAGACAGCTTGTCGACAATCTGTCCGGCATCAAGCATTGAAAGTACCATCTCCCTGTCATCAGGATGCACATTATGCATCACATAATCTCTCATGCTGACGGATAATGTGAGCTCACGGCCTTCAAAAATGCGCTTGAATTCCGGAATGGCATGAAGGACCAGAATTTCATCGGTCAACAGGTTGCAATAGAAAGCGGTTGAATAGGAATTGATGAAATAGTCCGATATGGCCACTCTCTGAGCCAACGTCTCCTGAAGCTGAAGTTCCTTCTGAATATCCTCGTCACGTTCGGCAAAACCGATAATGATTGCATTCGGACGCTCATCGATGCCCTCACACTTCACCACATCCATTTCAGACCACAGATACTGACCGGCATAATTGCGGCGGAAACGGACGCTGAACCTCTTGTTATGCGAAAGTTTTTCACGGACAGTTTCCGCATTGAGTTTGAAGAACAGATGACGGTCATCGGGATGCACAGCTTCAGAGCGTGCAAACTTATAGAACAGTTCAAAACAGTCACCTCCTTCACTTACAAGCTGTTTGGTATCAGGCAGACGCTGGCCATCAAGAGAATACACCTTGAAAATGCCGTTATCCATGTCAATGTAGTATAGGGCGAGAAAACCGCTGGCCAGACCGCCAATGATCCTCATGTCTTCCTTGAGCTGGTTCTGCAGCTCCTGACGATTGGCATCAAGAGAATCGGCATAACTGAATCCCAACGTGAACATGGCCGGCTTTCCGTCATCGGTCTTTGCAATGACATAGGCGGTGGCTTCCACCCACTTGTCCAATGCTTTGAAGAAATACGCGTGTTTATCTTCAATCTCCATATTGCGCCTTACCAGATCCAGATCGGACAGCTGCATGAAGAATGTTCTTGCCTCACCGTCAAGAGTCGACGCGAACTGTCTCATGAAGGCTGAATAGTCAACCGACACTTCAGGACCTTTTGTCTTGAACGGAGAATGATTGTGGATTTCCCTGATCATTCCCGTATCAATGTCAACGACAAACAGGGCAAAGTATTCGTCATACCTTTTTGCTTCCAGAAGCTTTCTGGACAGTTCCAGATCCTTGCCGGCCATGCCGATGGCAATCTTGTCGTTGCTGATGGCAGTGACATTCATTTCGCTGAACAGTGTCATGCCATGCTTCAGCACACAGTATTCCACATTGTATGACCTGGATTCGGCAAGTTTCGAGCGTATGGTGTTGAAATCCAATTCTACACGCATATATTCCATATCCCTGGGATGCACGACCCTGGACAGGAAGAAGGAACGTACCTGAGAGAAATTGTCAAACGACTCCCCACTTTCAAGCATGTTCTCACTCATTCTGATGATTTCCATCGAACCATCAGTCATGTCCACGACATAGACAATATTATACGCCGAATTTATATTGTCAAGAAGGGTACGGGTCTCTTCAAGCTTCCGGATAAGTTTCAGTTCCTTATTTTCCCTGCGGGCCTCGAACCGCGAAAGGGTAATTGAAAGCAGGCGTGTGAACTCTTCAAGTGTAGAACGCTCCGCGTCAGTGAACTTGTGTAATTCCCTGATGTAATGAATGGCCAGATAACCGGCAGCTTTACCGTCGCAGTAAACAATCCTGGTCAGTGACGACCTGATGGGACATTTCTCATACGTGGGAATACCTTTCCAGCCTATACGGCAGTCATCCACTTCAGTATAACCATCGGCATATATGGAATCATTGGCATAGAAATGACGGCATTGCCGACAGTATTCCGCGGGCACGGACCAATCCCTTCCCAATTCCGGAGAATTGACAATTATCCTGGTTTTCTCAAGATCACGATATATGACCTGATCGCAGTCCAGCAGCAAGCGTATGCGCTCCGCAAAGTTCTTGAGCAGTTCAACAGGATCTTCATCGCTGTGGTCAGCGAAATAGCTCAAAAGCTTAAGGCGAAGCTGTTCATGCTGCTGGAGTGCGATATCTTTTTCCATCAGTAATCAGAGGCTGAATGAATATGTTGCTGCTAGAAGAATGCGGTGGTTCTCCACCCAGTCTCCTCCTGACACCATGCCATCGGATTTCAGGTTTCCGTATGAGACACCGGTCAGATCATATTCAAGTGTGAACGTGGTATTACCGGACTTGTATTTGACATTTGGAGCCAGACGGAACATACGGTCAATATTGCCTCCTGAAATGTAAGTCTGGGCTATGTCAATTTCCTTGTCTGCACCAAGATTCTTCATGTATCCCGCAAAACAGCCCAGTTTGAAATCGGCTCCGTAATCGGCATACAGCCATGAAACCGATGCAAGCAACGGAGCCCATTCGTCAGTGCTGCCGGCAACCTTACCATAGCCGGTACAGAACCCCAACTGGGACATGTTCTCGCCCAGATAGGTCTTGGCCATTGCCTGGAACTTTCCGCTCTTGAAAGTTGCCTGCGCCATGCCGGCAATACTTTCAACATACTGGTTCTTGCCGGTTGATGCGGTTACGGCAGGACTGATCTTCTGCCACAGTGCGCCGGTTGCAAATGATGCCTTTTTCCCGTTCCACTCCAGTCCGGCATACATTTCGGGCAACATTGAAGCACGCTGGTAATCATAGCTTTTGCCCTTAGGACCGAACGAATTGGACATGGACTGGAACACTGCAGCTGCCGAAAGGACCAGACCGCCATCGGCCTTGAAGTCATAGCGCAGCTGGCCCGAACGGTTCAGGGCATTGAACGGTGAACCCAGAGCTATGCTGCCTGTTCCCGGAATGAGTTTTCCCATAGGATGCCAGGTCTGTCCCATAATCAGGGATGAACTTTCCCAGTCCAGATTCACATAACAGTGGCGGAACAGGAAGAATGAGGTCGATGAATAGTTGAATATGTCAAACTCGACATTGGCTCTGCTGGCAGCTCCCAGGACCTGAGGGCCGGTCAGATTGAAACCGAAACGGGTGGTCGCACCGAACATTGAAGCCGACTTACGGTCGTTCGCATCAATGCCCGTTCCAATCTGTTCAGCAATATTCAGCGGATACAGATACAGGTAATTGTCAGCGCCACCGACGCTTGTTCTTGTATCGAAATAACTGCGCACGTCAAAAAATCCATAAGCGTTCAGCTTGAAATTCTGATTGTTCTGTGCCGATACTGCGGTACCCATGCCCAGCAGGGCAAGTACCAGAACTGAAAATTTACCTGTTCTGATCATGATAATTAATGTTAGTGTTTTTAAAAGGTGAATGTATATGTCTTGTTCTTCTTTGCTTTTCCAATGGTCTTCACGGTTCCGTTCCAGCTGACCTTGAGCTGTCCCTTGACCGTGGCGCGAATCTTCACTGTTACCGGTTTGCCATCCTTCCAGGTCAGTTCGTCAATCACGAAACCGCCGCGGGCGCGCAGGCCCTTGACGCTGCCGTCCTTCCATACATCAGGCAGGGCGGGCAGGAGTTCGATTACACCTGTATGGCTCTGTACGAACATTTCAGCAATACCTGCGGTGCAGCCGAAATTGCCGTCAATCTGGAATGGCGGATGTGCATCGAACAGATTGGTGTATGTGCCGCCGCTGCCACCCATGCCGCGTCCGCCGCCAACCGGCTTCAGCTGGTCCTGGATAAGCTTGTATGCATGATTGCCGTCAAGCAGACGAGCCCACAGACAGACCTTCCAGCCCATTGACCAGCCGGTCGATGCGTCACCGCGGGCCTCAAGACTGGTACGTACCGCCTTGAAGAGGTCCGGAGTACCCTGTGCCGTGATCTGACGTCCGGGATACATGCCCCAGAGATGGGAAACGTGACGGTGGCTGTCGCGGGGGTTGTCCCAATCCTGGAACCATTCCTGCAGCTGTCCCCAACTTCCTATCTTCATTGGAGCCAGACGGCTCTTGATGGTCTTCAGCGTATCCACGAACAGTTTGTTCTCTTTCATGAGAGCAGCAGCCTCAATGGTATTGCCGAACAGGTCGGCCAGCATCTGGTTGTCCATTGTGACACCGAACGATGTGGTGATGTTGCGGTTGTCCGGATCCATCTGCGGAGCGTTTTCCGGTGAATATGACGGTGCTGCCACCAGATACCTGTTGCCGGAAACGGGCTCTTCGACAAGGAAGTCAATGAAGAATTCGCAGGCGCTCTTCATGAGAGGATAAATCTCCTTGAGGTATTCGGGATCCTGATTGAACAGATATCCGTCCCAGATTGCCTGGCAGAACCAGGCTGCGCCCGTAGGCCACATGCCGTTGTATGCACCGTCAACCATACCGGTCGAACGCCAGATGTCGGTGTTGTGATGCAGAGTCCATCCGCGGCAGCCGTACATGGCAGCCGTTTCCTTTCCGTGCTCGGCACATTCCCTGGCAAGCTTCAGGAACGGGTCGAAATTGTCTTCCAGACCGCATACGAATGCCGGCCAGTAATTCATTTCCACGTTGATGTTGGTGGTATATTTTCCGTCCCACGGGGCCTGACGGCTCTCGTTCCAGATGCCCTGCAGATTGGCTGCCTGTCCGCCCGGCTGCGAGCAGCTGATGAGCAGATAGCGGCCGAACTGGAAATACAGTTCCACGAACTGGGGGTCAAAAGTGTCATCGAACTGGGCAAGACGCTTGTCTGTAGGCAGTTTGGCCTGATCATTGGTTCCCAGATCAAGCGTTACGGTATGGAACTGCTTCTGATAGGCACTGACGCTTGCAGCCAGCACATCGTCATACTTCTTCTTTCCTTCCTCGAAAGGCTTCAGATATTTTTCGGCCACCTCATTCTCATTGCCGCTGACATCCTGATAGTTCACGAAATTCGTTCCTACCGAAATGTATATGATTACGCTGTCGGCATTTTTGACCGTCAGGCCATTATCCGATGACTGGACCTTGCCACCATCGGCAATCACACATGTCCTGTCAGTGAAACGGACTTTGCCTTCAATCCCCTCATGGTCGTCACCCTTGCATGAAATGTACATGACGCCCGTATTTGCCGATGGGAGCAAAGCGCCGCGTCCCAGAATGCGGTCCTCCTTGAAAGGAAGGTCATAACTTGCCTCAAACGATACGGATGCGCCCTTGTCGGCACTGATGCGCATTACGATTACCTGGTCCTGGAACGACACGAACGATTCGCGGGTATAGGTCACACCACCAGCCTTGAAAGTGGTCTTTGCCACTGCACGGTCAATGTCCAGTTCACGGTAATAATCTGAGTAATCATCCATTCCTTCGAACTTCAGGAGCAGATTACCCGCAGTCTGATATGGCATTCCGTGAGGGCCCGGAGTGTTGATATACTCGTCACAAAGGGACTGTGCATCCTTGCGGCGGTTCTCGAACAGAGCCTGACGGATTTCTGCCAGACCGTCCTTTGCCTTGTTGTTCACATTGTTGTGAGGACCTCCACCCCAGATGGTCTCCTCGTTAATCTGGATACGCTCCTGTCCGGGGGTTCCGAACACCATTGCTCCCAGACGTCCGTTGCCAAGTGGAAGGGCATCGGTCCACTGCTTTGCCGGCTGCTCATACCACAGTTTCAGGTCGCCTTCACCGAATGCTTTGCCCGGCAGCACCAACAGCCCTGCCAGAACTACTGTAAGGATTCTATTCATAAATTGTCTTCTATTGGTTATTGCAATGTAGTTGTAAGCGCGAAAATACTTCTTTTATATATTTCATAGGTAAGAATTCATATCTTTTTGATACTTTTGCTTTTCAAAATCGGATAATTTCAAAAAACCAAATAAAAACCCGACTATGTATCTATTAGGTTATGACATTGGCAGCTCTTCAGTGAAGTGCAGCCTGGTTGACGCGCAGAGCGGCGCATGCAAGGCCACCGCTTTTGCCCCCAAGAGTGAAGCACCGATAAAGGCAGCAAACCCCGGCTGGGCCGAACAGAATCCGGAAGACTGGTGGGCATATCTCAAAGCCGCCACAGCCGATGTCCTCTCACAGGCATCAATTGACGTGAATGACATTACCGCCATCGGCATCTCTTACCAGATGCACGGTCTTGTCTGCGTTGACAAGAACCAGAAGGTTCTGCGTCCTGCCATCATATGGTGTGACTCACGCGCTGTGGGAATAGGCGAAGAGGCATTCCAGCAGCTTGGCCGTTCGCAGTGCCTGACACATCTGCTCAACACTCCCGGCAACTTCACCGCTTCAAAGCTGGCCTGGGTAAAACGCAACGAGCCGCAGATTTTCGACAAGATTGACCATATAATGCTGCCTGGCGACTACATCGCCATGCGTCTGACCGGTGAAATCTCAACCACCATTTCCGGTCTTTCAGAAGGTATGTTCTGGGATTTCCAGACCGGCGATGTGGCAGGTTTCCTGCTTGACTACTACGGAATTCCCCGCTCATTCATTCCAAAGATCGTACCCACATTCGCCGAGCAGGGCCGTCTGACCGCTGCAGCTGCAGCCGAGCTTGGTCTGGCCAAGGGCACTCCCGTAACATACCGCGCTGGCGACCAGCCCAACAACGCCCTTTCACTGAACGTGTTCGAACCGGGCGAAATCGCATCGACCGCAGGCACATCGGGTGTGGTATATGGTGTCAACGGAGAAATCAGCTATGACCCCAAATCAAGGGTCAACACCTTCGCACACGTCAACCACAAGACCGGCTTCAACCGTCTGGGCATACTTCTCTGCATCAACGGAACAGGCATTCTCAACGCCTGGATGAAACGCACAATCATGCTGGAAGGAATAAGCTACTCCGAAATGAACGACCTGGCCGCACAGGCTCCTATCGGTGCCGGCGGTGTGTCAGTCCTCCCGTTCGGAAACGGTGCCGAGCGTGTCCTTGAGAACCAGGAACGCGGATGCAGCTTCAACGGAGTCAATTTCAACCTGCACGGACGTTCGCATCTGATGCGTGCCGCTCAGGAAGGTATCGTATTCTCATTCAAGTACGGAATTGAGATTATGGAAGACATGGGCATGCCTGTGAACAAGATCCATGCAGGAAACGCCAACATGTTCCTGAGTCCGCTCTTCCGCGACACTCTTGCAGGTGTGACCGGAGCTACCATCGAGCTCTACGACACGGACGGTTCAATCGGTGCCGCCAAGGGTGCAGGTATGGGAGCCCACCTCTACAATGACCACAACGAGGCCTTCGCATCACTGCAGAAGATCCGCGTCATTGAGCCGAAAGCCAGTGACATGCCGGCATACAGTGAAGCCTATCAGAACTGGAAATCATACATTCAATAATAACCTTACAACCGAACAATGAAAACTATCAAGACTATTGCCCTCTGTCTGGCTTCAATCTGCATGGCCGGAACATTGGCATCATGCGGTTCTTCAAAGAATACCTGGGGACAGAAGAGTATGGCTCCTGCAAAGAAGGGCTACGCAGAAACCGGCAAGTATCGCAATTACCTCAAGGAACTCGGAATTCCACAGGCCAATATCGACAAGAAGATCAATGAAGTGTTTTCTGAGATTTTCGAGAATCCGGAGCGCGGAGCATACAAGGATGTCGAGATTGACGGCAAAAAAATGGGATACATTTCCGATGTAAAAAATAATGACGTCCGCACCGAAGGAATGTCATACGGAATGATGGTTGCAGTCCAGCTGGACAAGCCGGAACTGTTCAACAAATTGTGGCGCTGGTCCAACCATTTCATGCGTCATAATGAAGAAGGTCCTTCACACGGACTATTCGCATGGTCATGCCGTACCGACGGCCGCCGCACCTCACAGGGCAGCGCCAGTGACGGTGAACTTTATTACGTGACAGACCTTCTGCTGGCATCACGCCGCTGGGGCAGCTATGAGGAATTCAATTACCTTGAAGAGGCCCAGACACTGCTCAACCAGCTGTTCTCGAAGGACGGCACAGGCGGTGTGACCAACATCATCAACATGGAGAAGAAGCTCATCAACTTCTGTCCTGACACCCGTTCGAACGAATGGACTGACCCGTCATATCATCTGCCCGCATTCTACGAAATCTGGGCTGAAACCGCAAAGGACGGACGTGAGGCCATCTACCGCGAGCTGGCCGACAGCGCACGTGCATACCTGCACCGCGCCACAGACCCCGTCACCGGCATCAATCCGGACCAGAGCCAGTTTGACGGTACGCCCAACCGTGGCAGCGAATTCCACTATGATTCATGGCGCGTTCCCATGAACATTGCAATGGACTACACATGGTACCACAAGGATGCGGAATGGCAGTCCGACTATGCGAACCGCATGCAGGAGGCTATTGTAGGCCGTTACGGTCTTACCGAATTCCCGGATCAGTTCGCCCTGAACGGTGACGCTCCCCGCTTCCTCATGGGCGGCGGACGCTGGAAAGGCAATCTGCGCCACTCCATCGGCTTTGTAGGCACACTGTCGACCACCAGTCTCATGACCGACGGCCAGTACAGCCAGGACCTGGTACGCCACATGTTCGATCAGGTTCTCGAACCGTACGAAGACGGATATTATGATGTCTACTATGACGGACTGGTATACCTGTTCGCCCTGCTCCACCTGAGCGGAAACTACCGTATGAGCTGGTAATTTATAGTTACAAATACTTGAAAAATCCGGCCGATGCATCCTTCATCGGCCGGTTTTTTTTTCAATTGATAGATGTAATTACGTTTTTTGTTTATATCTTTACGCGCTTATATATGGAAAGAAGCAACAAAAAAGAACAAATAGATAATCAATAATTACTCAACCAATGAAGAAATTCAATCTCAAAAAGGCACTTGGAACCCTGTCTGCAGCAGGTCTCCTTGTTGCAGCAGCCTGTACACAGACATCGTGCATCGGCGACCTTTGGAGCGAGCAGCATCCCGGAACCTATTACGTGAATTCCGGAGAAACCATTGCATCATTCCTCGAAGAGGGTGAATACAAGGACAGTTTCACAGATTTCGTCTACATTCTTAAAAGAGCCAATATCTGGGGTGAGCTCAGGACATACGGCGAACACACCTGCTTTGCCCCCGACAATGCTGCTTTTGACGAATATCTGGCTAACCGCAAGGCTGGTGCACCAGATTCAATCAAGCACTATTTTGAAAGTCTTGAGACCCTTCCCGATTACATCTGCGACTCAATTGCCAAGACCCATCTGTGTAACGCCACCTTCTTCTGCACAGATATGAGCGGCGACGGTGCTTTCCCGTTCCCGAATCTTCTTGACCGCTATCTTACCTATTATTCATTCCCCGATACGGTATATTATCAGGATGACAACGGAGTTGACACCTTCAACATCCATCTGGTATACAAGATCAACCAGGTATCACAGATTCTTGAGGCCGATGATACTGTCCAGAACGGTGTCGTTCACATTGTGGACAAGGTCCTTGCACCTAGTAACAAGTTCATCCCCGGTCTTCTCAAGACCAACAATGATATGGCTGACAACGCACACAAGGCCACTATTTTCTACGATGCAATCATGGCAACGAGACTCAGCGACCGTCTTGAAGAATACGTTGACATCAACTATCCTACAGTCAGCTATGACTCGACACTTGCATGCTTCACTTCAACCGGCAAGACTGCCCTCAAGAAATTTACCAGTTATGAGGAAGACTGGGGTGTCGTCCCGGAGAAGAGACTGTTCAAGTTCACAGTATTTGTAGTAACAGACTCGGTTCTTGAAGAAAAATACGGTATCACCGATCTGGATGGCCTGCGTGACAAAGCAAAGGAGGTTTATGGCGCAGATGGTGACACCGAAGACGAATCAAGCAGTTCAAACTCACTGAACAAGCTTATAGCCTACCATATCCTTCCCAGCTATCTTACATACGACCAGTTCAACACTTCTCAGAAGGAACTTACCGACAAGAGAAAATACTGGGATGAATTTGACGTTGAAGACTTCTATGAAACAGTCATGCCTCATGGTCTGATGCGTATCAGCACCCCGGCTGACAAGAAGGACATATACATCAACCGTAAGGGCACAGAGAAACTTGGCAACCTTATCCCCGGTATCAGAATCTGGAGATCATCGGAATACGGAAATCTTGATGCCACCGCACTGAACGGAGGTTACCACTTCGTTGACGGCCTCCTCCTTTACGACAAGACCACACGCGAAGACAACCTGAACTGCCGCATAAGAGTCATGGCCAACTCAATGTCACCGGACTTCATCAACAGCAACGCACGCGGCCGACTGCAGGTTGGAAGCAAACGTTATGTTACAGGTTTCCTGAAAGGCTTCTGCACAAACTTCGAAGCTCTCAACGACCTTACCGAATATTGGGTACGTTATAGGGATCAGAATTTCGGCACATACTACGGCGATGAGATGACCATCCGTGGCATCTACGACATTGCCATCAAACTGCCGCCAGTTCCAACAGACGGTACATATGAGGTCCGTATCTGGAACAACTCAATGGCCGGTACAACCGTTGGCGGACGTGGTGTCGCACAGTTCTATTTCCGCGAAGGCAAGAACGGAGAATGGAAACCTTGCGGCATTCCTGTTGACCTTCGTCTTGCAGGTGACGACCCGCGCGTAGGATTCATCAAGGACAGTGACATTACCAAGAACATTCAGGATGAAAAGGAGCAGCAGCGTGCAATCGACATGCATGACAAGGCAATGCGTAACCACGGCTACATGAAGGCTCCTGACTCATACGGTGACCTGCGTGATGACGGCAACTGCGGCCGTAAGATTCTCTGCAACGAGTTCTTCCGTGCTGACGGTGACTATTACATCCGCCTGCGTCAGGTTCTTGAAGATCCGAACGCTGTCTGCCCGTTCAATTTCGTTGAAATAGTTCCAAAGAACATCTACGCCGGCGAGATTGTCCCCGAAGACAGACATTGATTCATAAACCAGCACAATAAAACTAAATGAGGTCGGCTTCAATCAGCCGGCCTCATTTCATTATTTGTTATGGGAACTATATACCAGTTAACTGCAAATGGAATAAACATTCCCAGCAATGAGGACAAACCAGTTCGGTTACGGTTACGCCCAGGTTGTCCCGAATCCAGAACAACTGAAAGACTGAAAGAACTGAACAAATAAGGCTCCTCCCGAGGCAAATTTATTTTCCTCCCGTGGAAAATATTTTTTCCTCCCGAGGAAAAAAATGGGGTCGCGGGGACTATTGTAGCTCAGTCGAAAAAATATGGAGACATAAGTGACAGAAGCCACCGACACAAACACCGTCCATAGATAAGTACTTAGTACATTCCCTGCTTTCTCAATGATAGGGATGGAATC
>JAZQQQ010000028.1:0-2034 GCA_045629165.1 Bacteroidaceae bacterium | reverse complement strand
ATAATTTCCAAGCTGTACAACATACGGATCATTCAGGCCCAGCCGCTCACGGTAAAGGTCTCGTTCCTCCAGCGTGGAACCGGCTCCGAGAGAGACCAGCGCAGGATCACCCGGAATGAAGTACATAATGGTAAAGATAATAATGGCAACGCAAATAATGATTGCAACCAGCGCCAAAAGACGCTTGGCAATATATCTGCCCATGGCATTTCCTCCTTATCAGGCAGTTTTTAGGGTAAATTCACTTACTTCGCATAGACAAAAGCACCGGGCAGGAACACGGACTTGTCATTGAGCCACAGGCTGGTGATCTCATCTCCGTGGTAAGCAATGTAGGTAATGGGACTGTAAAGGCCTTCTACCAGAGCATTATCCACAGTAGCCTGCCAGAAGGCATCCATATCCTCCTGAGTCGCATCCAACTGCAGGCAGTTCTGGAGCAGCTGCTGATACTCGGCACTGTCATAACGACCCTCGGTGGTTCCACCGACGAAGGCGCTTCCGTTCATCACATGGGACCAGAGGTTTGCCACATAGTCAGATGCACGCACGCCGGTATTAAAGTACAGATCCCATTCCTTGCCTTCCGCAAGAATATCGGTGACGATGGTGGAGGACTGCTTGCTTATCTTGCACTTGATGCCGATATTCTGCAGCACCTGCTGAATGAACTGCGGGCATTTCTCAGAAGTGCAGAGAATAACCAGTTCCTCATTGTTGTAGCTGCTCTGGCTGAGGTATTCCTTAGCCTTATTCAGATTACCGGCAGATGTCTGGTAGTTATCCCAGGTCTCCCATGCAGTGTTGCAGTCGGGGAATACAGGACAACCCAGAGTGTACACCGGCACATTGGATGCCTTGCCCATAATGGTTGCAGCATCCGCAGAGGAAATGGCATAAAAGATTGCCAGTCGGAGATTCAGGTCGCCGGACAGGACACTATTGCTGCTCATATTAGCTTCCAGGTAGGACACATCGTTGCCGGGGAGCTTTGCCATGGCGAAGCCATCCTTCTGAATGGTCTCGATATAAGCAGGAGGAACATTCTGGCTCATGCTGGTAGTGCCGGTCTGGAGTGCTGCGACCTTCTGCGCATCTTCAACGATGTACTGAACGGTGATATTATTGACATTGGCATACTGACCGCGCTGCATCTTGGATGTATCAGTCTGCCAATATTTGTCATACTTGGTCATTTTAACGTGGGCACCGCTTTCAAAACTGACCAGTTTGTATGGGCCGGTGCCGCACTCTTCTTCCGTCAGGTTGTGGTCATTGTAGCCCTTCTCGGTGAACATGAAGCAGCGAAGTACAATGTTCTCCAGCTCACCCTTGCTGGTCAGCTCACGGGAGCAAGTCATCACCAGAGTGGTGTCATCCTTCGCCTCCCAGCTTTCCACCACATTCCAGCCGGAAACCTGACCGCCGTCTCTGGTCATACGGAAAGAAAATGCAGCATCGCTGGCTGTAAAATGGTTGCCGTCGTGGTCATAAATGTTGTCGTTGATATAGAAGGTATAAACATTGGAGCCTGCCTCATGGTCGTAGCCGCCAAACTCACCGCGACTGGCATCTGCCATAGTGGGACGCATTTCGCTGCCAAGGCCACCGGCAACCTGGAAAAGCATTTCATACATGGAGTAGAGCTCCGTGCCGGAATCGTAAAGCTTCACCGGATTGATATTCAGCTTGCCCGCATCAATGGTAACGGAGTCATGCTGGACTGAAGTTGCCATCAGAGCGGCAATTTCGTCGGTGGGAAGCGCAATGCCTGCGCCAAGAGTGGGAAAGCCGTCATCCTGCTGTACTGCGGTGGGGGCTTCGGTGCTTTCCTTGCTGCCCGTACCGGATCCGCAGGCTGCCAGGGTCAGCATCATGACCGCGGCCAGCAAACCCGCCAGAATTCTCTTTTTCATTTGTTGTTTCCTCCTTTAATATTGATTACCAAATTTCATTTACTCCTGCGGGAGCGGTTGTCTCATTGGGAACTCTTGATAGCTTTCTTGCTCTTTCTGCAAAATAGAGTGCGGCAGA
>JAZQQQ010000027.1:0-13490 GCA_045629165.1 Bacteroidaceae bacterium | reverse complement strand
CCACCCGGCGCTTTGGGATAATGCAAAGAAATCCCTGAAAGAAGGTACTGATATCCAGACAAAGCTTTCCGGTAAGCCGTTCAACTACAACTTCTGTCCTCAGAACGACTACTACCTTAAGTCGCATCTTTTCGGAGACATATTCGCCAGTGACCAGCTCAGTCCGGACGACCGCGAGATTGTTACAGTTGCGGCACTTTCTGCACTCAAGGGTGTCGAACCACAGCTCGCAGCACATAAGGCAGGGGCCGTCAATATGGGAAATTCACAACAGGTTGTGGATGAACTTTGTGTTTTTCTATCCGAGAGAGGGTTCTCATATAGCGATGACTCTCTTGGAAGCAACTGGCCAAAAGGCAATCCCAACGATGCCTACGCCCAGTATTTCACAGGACATAGTCACCTCGCACAGATTCAGCCAAAGAACCTTACCAATGGTGAAAAGACCGTACAGAGCTATGCCAATGTCACCTTTGAACCAGGTTGCCGCAACAACTGGCATGTTCATCATGGAGCACACCAGATTCTCATCTGCGTGAGCGGTGAAGGCATCTATCAGGAATGGGGCAAACCTGCCATCCGACTCCATGTAGGTGACATCATAGACATTCCTGAAGGAGCAAAGCACTGGCATGGAGCAACCAAGGATTCATGGTTCCAGCACCTTGCAAGCCACGTGCATGTTGGTGATCCAGAGTCAAACGAATGGCTTGAACCTGTAACTGACGAACAATATAACGAAGCAAACAAATAAGAAAATGAAGAAAGTAATCGTAATAAGCACAAGCCTTCGCAAAGGCTCAAACAGCGATATGCTCGCTGATAAGTTCATTGAGGGAGCAACAGCTGCCGGTCACGATGTAGAGAAGATTCCTCTCATTGATAAGGAAATGAAATTCTGCATCGGCTGCCTTACGTGTGGTACAACCCACAAGTGCTGCATCAAGGACGATGTTCCTGCCATCATGGACAAGGTTCTCAATGCCGATGTAGTGGTTTGGGCAACTCCAATCTATTATTATGAGATGAGTGGACAGATGAAGACGCTCATTGACCGTATGAACGCCATGTACTCACAGGATTACAACTTCCGTGAGGTTTACATGCTTTCAACGGCTGCAGAAGATGAAGAGTGGGTACCGAAACGTGCAGAAGCAGGTCTTACAGGTTGGATTGACTGCTATCCAAAATGCGAACTCAAAGGCACTCTCTTCTGCGGTGGTGTAGATGCACCTCGTACCATTGAGGGTAATGCCAAGTTGCAAGAAGCTTACGAGATGGGTAAGAACGTATAGTTAAAATAATTTAAAGTCAAATTTGTAAGCATCTGAAATGACCAATGCTAACCTTTAGGTAACCAAGGCAACAAAAAGTGCCTTCTTGCGTAATCCGAAGAATGTCAGTAATTTGCACTCGAAATCCCTAAAAGATTTCCATCACCTTCCGGTTGGTACCGTAATCCTAAATCCGGTTGACACTGTGAACATGAATGGATATTCACTCCTATACGTTTCAAGTACCCGACGGTTTGAAGGGATATTCCAGGAGAATGTTGGATCAAGGAACAGACCGAGATTCTTAGTGATGTTGAACTGTACGCCACTGGCTCCTACCAATGAGAGTTTCACGCCATCTTTGGCAACCTTCTGCCCTTCATCAAAAGCGCCTACGCAGGTATGTGAATGAGGGGATTCCTTCAAGTACCTTGAGCATTGAATCGTGAACCAGATCCTGGGCTTCATCGCGGCTATCCGAATAGCGCAGGCAGAGTGTAAAGATCCTTCCTGCATACCTTATATACAGTTCCTCTTGCGCACGCCTGTCATTTTCCGAACAAAGTCTGGCCAGACCCTGTTCATCCAGTCCTCGATACATTCCCGGTTATCAGTTCGACACTACAAATGTAAAGACATTCCCATCATGTTTGGTTCCGTTGAACTTCCAACTTCTGTCACAGCTGAGTTTTCTCTCATTATGGTTGGAGCAATGGTAATGGATTGTACCCGTCATTCCGTTCGGGAGATTCACCACCAAGTCCTCATCCATGTCAGCCGCACCGTCAATTTCTCCAAAGAACAGGCTGAATCCTGCGGTTTCAGAATGGTTGTTGAACATCTCTCCGTTCACAAGAAACAATCCGTAAAGCGGGGCGAATATGGCCTTGGTCTGCGGCATCTCGTATGGTCTTCCAGTCTCATACCACTGTCTGCTGGCATAGTATGTGTTCCCCTTGAAAGTGATACTTGTTCCGTCAATCAGATTGTCCGGATTCGCCGGATGAAGCATATCTGTTTCTTCGCAATCAACAACCCTAAGATATAAAGATACGGGTGCCCAATCTACAATCCAGTCATCACCTGTAATATTACAACCTGTCAATGATGCAATCATGACAGTCAACACCAGACGTGCTAAAAACCTTCTCATGCCTAAACGTATTTTTTTATTTGTTACTGCCCCATAAATACCGAACATAGCCAAATGCGTCATGAATTTCTGTTTTTTATTCAGAGCGTTGTTTTGGACGTATTGGAATGCAAAAATACCCAATCGGCTGAATATACCATGCTTTATTTTGCCGATTCCATGTATTCTATTACGTTTGCGACAAAACAAAGGATGCATGTCACTCTTGGAATAATGCAGAACATTGTTTAACTTTGATTTTGAAATGCGTTGCATTTCGGAATAGAATTCAGCTTTTGAACAAATGAAAGAAAGAAGAGTCATAATACTATTCATTGGATTGATAATAGCTCACTTTGGAGTGTCGCTATTCCTGCTGGCCAATCTTGGTTCTGATCCATTCAACGTAATGATACAGGGACTGAGCAGGTCTATAGGTAACGTAATAACCTCTCCGCTCATAACCCACGGCAACACTCACATGGCTGTCAGCATACTGATAATCATTGTGCTATTGTTCGTTGACCGGACCTACATAAAGATAGGCACGCTAATTTGCATGTTCTGCGGCGGACCTATCATAGACATCTTCAATATGATGCTCGCAGCAGTCATTACCCCCGACAGCACAATGGCAGTAAGAGTAATAAGCAACGTACTTGGGTGCATCATCCTGGCCTTAGGCATGTCTGTCGTCATAAAGTCCCAGGCAGGAACAGGTCCCAATGACCTTGTAGGCGTGGTTATCAGTGATAAACTGAAGAAGAAATTCTCCATTATCCGCATGATGGTCGATGCCTGCTTCCTTGTCTGCGGCTGGCTCCTGGGCGGTGTCGTAGGCATCGGAACCGTAATCTGCCTCTTCCTTGTCGGCCCTGTAGCCGGATTCTTTCTACCCAAAAGCGAGAAGGTCATCAACAGGATTGTTGCGAAATAAGCCTATCAAAGCAAAAAAAATGTAATTTTACATTCACCCAAAACACTCAGATATGAAAAGAGTCCTGCCTTTTATTGTATGCTGCCTTTCATGCATGGCAATTCTGCTGCTAAGGTGGTGGCATGGCATCTGTTTTATTGCTGAACAATTTCGATTAAAAGCAGTATCTTTACGCAGCTTAACGCGCATAACGCAATAGAATATCAATAAATTTCAACAGAGACTCATGAAGAAAGTTATTTTATCATTAGCTTGGCTTGCTATGCTGGCATCATGTGGCAACAACGGAACAAAAACATCGAACATCAATGAAGAGACCGAGAGCAATATGACACTGAACATCAAAAATTTCCAGTGGACACGTGAACCAAAGTCATGTGAAATCAAGGGCGATACTGTAGTAGTGGTAACCAAACCGCACACAGACCTGTGGCAACGCACCTATTACCACTTTCAGAATGACAACGCTCCAGTCTTCCAGATGAAGACCAAGGAGAAATACTTCAGTTTCATTGTCAAGACCGATTTCACAGAGAGTTATCATCGTTTTGACCAATGCGGCGTAGTTATGTATCTTGACTCGGAGAACTGGTTGAAAGGAAGCATTGAGTACGAGAATGATCAGTTCCAGCACCTGGGCAGCGTAGCCACCAATCACGGCTACAGCGATTGGGCAACTACAGCCATTCCTGCTGATGTGAAAAGCATGTGGTACCGTCTTTCACGTCGTGAGGATGACTTCTGCATTGAGTGTTCAACCGACGGAAAGGAATGGAGTCAGATGCGTGTCTGCCACATGTACGAAGCCAAAGACGAGATCAGTTTTGGCATCTATGCATGTTCTCCCGAAGAATCATCATTCAAGGCAATATTCACCAATATGCAGTTGACCGAATGTGCATGGAAAGCACATGACGGCCAGCAACCGGATTAAAGCATCAGAATTCCGCAAGACAGACAATAAAAACATGAAGCACGACAACCGTGACGCCATAGATTTTGCCCGTGAGCCAGTGGGACGATTGTTCCGCCGCATGCTTGTCCCTACCCTAGTGAGCATGATATCCATGGTCATACTCAACCTCACCGACGGTGCATTCATAGGGCATGGCGCCGGCAGCGATGCATTGGCAGCCATAAACATTGCCGCACCGGTTTTCAATCTTCTTGCAGGAGTGGGCATCATGTTCGGCATAGGCTGTTCGGTTGTGGCAAGCATACATCTGGCACAGGGAAAGACCAAGGCTGCCAACATAAACATCACCCAGGCATTGATAGGCGCATTAGGTATAACCGTGATTATCTGCGGGCTGATGCTCTGCAACCTCTCCACCACGTGCCGTCTGTTCGGAAGCAGCGAGGCATTGATACCACTGGCCAGCAGTTACCTGAAATGGATTGCAGCATGCGAACCGCTTTTCATGCTCCACATGGTAGGCGGTTTCATTGTGAGGCTGGACGGAAGCCCCAAGTTTGCCATGGCGACATCGCTTGTGGGTACCGTGCTGAACATTTTCCTTGACTGGCTTTTCATATTCCCCTTTGGCTGGGGATTGGAAGGGGCCGCCATTGCAACAAGCATAAGCTTTTCACTTGCAGGACTTATGGTGCTGGGCTACCTGCTTTTCACGCCAAAGACATTGCATCTGTACCGACTGCGCATCACTATGAAATCGCTGATGCTGACACTCCGCAATCTGGGTTATCAGGTAAAGATGGGATTTTCGGCCATGCTTGGCGAGGTAGCTGTCAGCGGAGCCATCATCACTGGCAACTACGTGTTCATACATTATCAGGGCGAGGCAGGTGTGGCTGCATACAGCGTGGCGTGCTATTGTTTCCCTGTGCTGTTCATGATGGCAAACGCCATAGTGCAGTCAGGACAGCCAATAGTTAGTTTCGCCTACGGTGCCGGAAACCATACCAGATTGAACGAGGCACATAGTCTCATGCTGAAATGGGCACTGACTACAGGTGTACTTGTAAGCATTGGAACGTACCTCTGCTCGGACTACATTACCATGCTCTTTCTCGATGCAACAGAACCTGCATACGCACTCTGCGTTGAAGGCCTGCCATACTTCAGTCTGGGCGTACTGTTTCTGACACTCAACATTGTACAGATAGGTTTCATGCAGAGCATAGAGCAGGCAAGCAAGGCTACAATATTTACCCTGCTCAGAGGATTCGTGATAGTAATACCCACATTCATTATCCTGCCGGAACTGATTGGCGATGCAGGCATGTGGCTTGCCATACCTGCCGCAGAACTCATCACATTATTGCTGATAATCCTGCTAACAACCATAAAAAGGACAAATCAAAACTGAACTGAAGCAACAAATGGGAACAAGAGATCAGCGCATATACAAGGTTACACTGACCGGAAGCATAGTGAACATGGTGCTTCTGGTAATGAAGTTCGCGGCTGGCGTACTGGGCAATTCAGTAGCAATGATTGCCGATGCCGTCCACTCGCTCAGTGACTTCATTACCGACATTGTGGTATTGGCCTTTGTCCGACTCAGCTCCAAGCCCGCTGATCAGGACCATGATTACGGTCATGGCAAATATGAGACCATAGCAACGTCAATCATCGGCATGGCTCTTGTCCTTGTGGCCGGCATGCTTGGATGGAAAGGAGCACAGAAAATCATTCTGGTCATACAGGGACAGCAACTTGAATCGCCCGGCATCATTGCATTGGTTGCCGCCGTAGCCAGCATAGTACTGAAGGAATGGGTGTTCCGCATAACAAGAAAAGTAGCGCATGAGGTCAATTCGCAAGCACTTGAGGCCAATGCATGGCATCACAGGAGCGATGCCCTATCGTCCATAGGAACTGCCATCGGTATAGGTGGAGCTGTTGCCTTGGGCCAGAACTGGGCAGTGCTTGACCCCATTGCAGCCCTGATTGTCAGCGTATTGATCTTTGTTACCGCGTTCAGGCTGCTCAGGCAGGCATCGGGCGAGCTGCTTGAAGAAAGCCTGCCCAAGGAGACCGAGGACAAGATTATCCAGACAGTATATCGTGACCCTATGGTCAGCGACATTCATAACCTTCACACACGCCGCATCGGCAGCATCATTGCCATTGAGATGCACCTGCGCCTGCCCGGAGACATATCGCTGACCGAATCGCACACCCATGCCACCCAGATAGAGAAAGCCCTGAAACAGGAGTATGGGGCCGGCACGCATATCATGCTGCACATTGAACCAAAGAAACCAGAACAGACAATATGAACAAGATTATCATTACTGCCGCAGCAAGCATTCTTTGTATGCTTGCATCAGCTCAGCCCCGGCTTGAGTATCAAGGCGCCAATACGGCAAGAATCATTGCCAACGGAAAGCCAATGCTCATGATTGGTGGTGAGCTGGGTAATTCTTCTGCTTCAACTCCTCAGGACGTAAAACGCACATTCGCTCATCTGAGTCAGTTGGGGCTCAATACAGTGCTGGCACCGATCTCGTGGGAACTGATTGAACCAGAAGAGGGACAGTTTGACATGAGTTCACTTGACGTGATACTGACTGAAGCACGCCAAAACGACCTGAAGGTGGTACTGCTTTGGTTCGGAGCATGGAAAAACTCCATGAGTTGCTATGCGCCGGAGTGGTTCAAGCGTGACACAAAGCGTTTTCCACGTGCCCATGCACTTGAAGGGCGGCCCGTTGAGGAAGCCTCTTCGCTCAGCCGGAATGTACAGGAGGCCGACAAACGGGCATTCTGCCGCATCATGGAACACCTGCGTGACAATGATGCCACAGAACAGACGGTCATCATGGTGCAGGTTGAGAATGAGATTGGCATGATTGACGTACCCCGCGACTATTCGGCCGATGCCACCAAACTATACCAGAGTGCCGTTCCAAAGCAGTTGACCGACTATCTGAAGAAGAATCAGAAGTCTTTGCATCCCTACCTGAAGGAGAAACTTCAGCCACAAGCAAAAGCAAATGCAAGCTGGCCACAACTATTTGGCGACGACATCTATACCGAAGAAATCTTCCAGACATGGACCTACGCCACCTACGTTGAGCAGATTGCCAAAGCTGGACGCGCTATCTATAATCTGCCTATGTACGTCAATGTAGCTCTCAACAGCCGTGACCGCCAGCCGGGCCAATACCCTTCAGGCGGACCATTGGCTCATCTGATTGACCTATGGCATTGCGGTGCCCCTTCCATCGACGTACTTGGCGTTGACATTTACGACAAAGGAATAAAGTCATGGTTAGACAAGTATCATTTGTCAAACAATCCGCTCTTTGTCCCGGAAATACGTCTGGAGGACAAGGATGCCATGTATGCGCTCTATGCATTTGGACATCATGGCGCCATGGGATTCTGTCCGTTCAGTATTGAGGATTACCCACTTTATGCCGATGCAAAGGGTAATGACATGAGCAGTATGGATCTGTCGCAGGACGATCAGCTGAATGCTTTCTCTGCTGGCGCTTCCAACCTATCCCCTCTTGCAGCGTCCTATCAGATTCTTCGTCAGGCAGAGCCATTGATTCTTGAGCGTCAAGGCACAAAGGAAATGGATGCCGTATTGCTTGACAACGAGCAACGCCAGGCAGAAATCATCACTCCAGACGGCATCCGTCTGACCATAAAGCACAGTTATTCACTGGGATGGGAACCTGGAGCCCAGGATGCAGAATGGCCGGAAGCCGCATGCATAATCATTCGCTTAGACAAGGAAGATTATCTTGTTCTGGGAAGCGGAGTGGTCATTACCTACACCGATGCCAAAGCAGGAGAAACCTGGAAGCAAGGTGACACACGCATCGGTCTTGCCAAATGTGAGTCGGTAAGCATTTCCGACGGTCAGATGCACATCAAGCGCCATCTCAATGGCGACCAGACCCACCAAGGACGCCACGTTCGCATCCCCGTTGGACAATTTGACATTCAGCATTTCAGATTGTATCGGTACAAATAACACAATATGATGAGAAAAGCAATGAGAAAACACGTACTGACCTTAGCCGCCATGCTCTGCATCAGCCTAGCGCTGCATGCAACTGACCTGACCAAGTCAACCATCGTCTATAACCAGAAAGACCACCCGCTGGTACAGCACATGGCCACCGTGCTGTCTGAAGACATTGAAAGGGTGACAGGCATCAAGCCCGCAGTGAGTACCAAGCCGGGAAAAGGCCAGAACATAATACTTGCCACCCAAGGCAAGACATCACGCCACAAAGGACTGCGGGGCACGTGGGAGCGCTTTGCCATTGATACCGACCAGCAGAACATCTACATCACGGGATCCGATGCCCGAGGCCTGGCGTACGGCGTGTTCCATGTAAGTGAGCAGATTGGCGTGAACCCATGGTACTGGTTTGCCGATATTCCCGTTGACAGGAACAACACAAAAGCGTATGACTACCAGGAGAATTACGTCAGCGCATCGCCTACCATAAAATACCGAGGCATATTCATAAATGACGAGGACTGGGGCATGAAGACCTGGGCCGAGCGCAACTTTGAGAAAGAGCTGGGCGACATAGGCCCCAAGACCTACGACCGTGTGTGCGAACTCATTCTGCGCCTGCGCGGCAACATGCTGGCACCGGCCATGCACACCTGCACCGGAGCCTTCTACAGCCATCCAGAGAGCCAGGTAGTGGCCGACAAGTGGGGCATAATGATCACCACCAGCCACTGCGAGCCGCTGCTCTTCAACAACGCCGCCCTGTCAGAATGGGACAAGGACCGCGATGGCGAGTGGAACTATGAGACCAACAAGGAGACCATTCTCAAGAAACTGGACGACCGCATCCGTGAGACCGCACAGTACGACAACATCTACACCATGGGTATGCGAGGCCTGCATGACGAGGCCATGAAGGGCAGCACCGACCCTACCGACCGCGCCCGCACACTTGAAAAGGTATTTGCCCAGCAGCGAAACATTCTTGAGAAATACAAGAAGCAGAAAGCCAGCAAGCTGCAGCAGATATTCGTGCCATACAAGGAGACACTTGACATATACGATGCCGGACTTCGCGTGCCTGAGGACATAACACTTGTCTGGCCCGATGACAACTATGGTTACATGAAGCGCGTGAGCAACAGCGAGGAGCAGAAGCGAAGCGGTGGCAGCGGTGTTTATTACCACCTGAGCTACTGCGGCGTTCCGCATGACAACCTGTGGATATCGACCACCGCCCCGCAGCTGATGTATGAAGAGTTGCTCAAGGCCTACACCGCCGGGGCAGACCGATACTGGCTGCTCAACGTAGGCGACATCAAGCCCATGGAAATTGAAATGCAGATGTTCATGGACATGGCCTATGACTTCCCCGCTTTCAGCTATGAGAATGCCAACCGCTACCAGGCGCAGTGGCTGGCCAAAATCTTTGGCCAGGAGCATCTTGACGGCTTCCAGTACATTCTTGACCACTACTACCGCCTGGCCTGGGACAGAAAACCAGAGTTCATGGGATATGAAATGGAATGGGACTCACCTGAATACAGCCGCCTTTATGACACCGACTTCTCATTTGAGACAGGCACAGCCCAGAAACGCCTGCAAGAGTATCAGGACATCTGCTTTGCATACGATGCCATTGAGCAGGCCGTACGCCCCGAGCTGCAGCCATCGCTCTACGAAATGTTAGGCTACTCCACCCACTCGGCCTATCAGATGAACCGCAAGTTCCTCTACGCCCAGGCAAACCACGAGACCGGCAACCAGATGTTTGCAGCCCAGTCTATAGATGCCAATACCAAGTTACAGCAGCTTATTGACCGCTATCACGCCCTGTTTGAAGGCAAGTGGGACCAGATGATTTCTGAAATCTGTCCGGGTTACACCGCGCTCTACCAGAACATGCCGGACCTGGTGACAGAGCCGACCGATGCCTACCGCCTGCCAGACAACCAGCGTCACCCAGAGCTGCTGCACAAGCTTGACTTTACCAAGGCCAACATTCCAGCACCATTCCGTCTGCTTGAAGGCATCGGCACAGACTGGCAGGCACTGCAGATGGGTCAGCCGCTTGACTTTGCCGCATCAGGCTCTATTGATCTGCCTATTCCGGCCATCTGCAATGGACAGGAGTCAGTATCAGTCTGCATCAGCGTCATACCAATGTGGCCGGTGGCATACGACCGCAGCAACAAGATTGCAGTCAGTGTTGACGGATCAGCCGCAGTGGAGTGCGAGAACAAATTCGTGGAATGGGGACGCGAATGGAAGATACAGGTGCTTGAAAACCGCAAGGATTTTGTCCTGACCTTCCCGCTTGACAAGTCAAGAAGCGCACACACCCTTACCCTGTCAATAGTCGATCCCGGTCAGATAATCCAGAAAATCACAGTGCAGTAAAATCTTGAATGCAATCAGATAGGAACAATAGATCTGCGCATATACAAAATTACCAAATTCGTTTGATTTGGTGTATATTTGCACACCTCAATAATCGCGAATTGGTGTAAAATTCGTGTATTGATAAATTCGATTTGGTACAAAAGCAACATGAAACGCAAGATTTACAGCGAATTACTTGAGTGGAAACAGAAGTATTCCACGAAAGAGGCTCTTCTGATTGAAGGAGCAAGACGTATAGGCAAGAGTTACATCGTGGAAGAGTTTGCCCGAAATGAGTATCGCTCGTACATGCTGATTGACTTTTCGAAGGTGTCCAAGGAAGTGAAGGAGATTTTTGACAACTACCTCACGGACGAGAAAACGCTTTTCCGTATGCTCTCGTTGCAGTTGGGAATAAAACTCTACCCAAGGGAGTCACTCATTATCTTCGACGAGGTACAGAAATACCCTCGTGCCAGAGAAGCTGTAAAGGAATTGGTGTCAAACCACACATACGACTATATAGAAACAGGTTCGCTGGTCAGCATCCACAAAAACACAAAGGACATACTCATTCCTAGCGAAGAACGAAGAATAGACATGTATCCGATGGACTTTGAGGAGTTTCTTTGGGCACTGGACGAAGGTGACATGATGGAGTTTGCCCGCGAATGTTTTGAGCGACAGACACCGCTAGGACAAGCTCTTCACCGTAAAATGATGAATCTGCTTCGTCTCTACATGATTGTGGGCGGAATGCCGCAGGCGGTACTTGAATACATTGATACAGAAGATTTTGACCGGGCAGATAAAACCAAGCGTCGTATTCTTGATCTGTATCGGCAGGACATCTATAACTATGCAGACAGTCAGGCGGATAAGGTGGTACGTATTTGGGACACCATCCCCGGAGAACTGCAACGAAAAGAGAAGCGCTTCCGCATAGGTTCTGTCAAAAAAGGGGCTCGCACCCGCGACTATGAACTTGCACTCTTCTGGCTGAATGAGGCACGTGTGGTGAATCCTTGTTATAATTCCACAGAACCAAACATAGGCTTGAAGATGAATGTAGATTACTCCAAGTTCAAACTGTATTTGAATGATACAGGTTTGTTGTTGTCACACGCTTTTAGTGAAAGTAAGGATGGAATGCAGGAACTTTACCGCAAACTAATGTTGGGGAAATTGGAGTTCAACAAAGGAATGATGGTGGAAAATCTTGTCGCACAGATGTTGGCAGCAACTGGCAAAAAGCTCTATTATTATACCAATCCTGATAAGGAAGATGCATCAGAGAGAATGGAGATAGACTTCCTGATTCGTAAGTCAGCCATCACCAGCAAGCATAATATATGCCCTGTTGAAGTTAAATCAACTCAGCGTTATACCACATCTTCGTTGGATAAATTCCGCGACAAGTTCAAGTCATATCTACAAACATCATACGTTGTCCACAGCGGTGATTTGAAAAAAGAAGATAATATAGTCTATCTGCCATTATATATGGTTCCCATGCTATAACACGACCAAACACGAACCTATGAAAGTAATTCTGACCGGAGCAACCGGATATGTTGGCGAAGGAGTGCTCTTAGCCATGCTCGCCCAGGAGCGTATTGAAAAAATCCTCTCAATTGGCCGACGCCCATGCGGCCATACCCATGCCAAGCTTGAGGAATACATTGTACCAGACCTGCTAACCATTCAGCCGGGCGATCCCCGTCTGGAGGGCTATGACGTGTGTTTTTTCATTGCCGGCATAACATCGGTCGGAACAGCCATAGACACATACCGCGTAATCAGTCACGACATTCCGGTACACCTGGCAAGAGTACTGCCCAACAAGGAAAAAATGACATTCATTTATCTGTCAGGTGCAGGCACATCAAGCAAAGGACGCCAGCAGTGGCAAAAAATCAAGTCATTGACCGAGCTTGAGACCCAGCAAATGGGCTTTGCGCACGCGTTCGGATGGCGTCCCATGTTCATGCGCCCGTTCCCCGGCCAGACCAACCGTCAGCTCCGTGCACAAAAAGCAGCCCTTGTGCTCTACCCTCTCTGCCGCCTGTTTGGCTGCGCCTGCTCCATGCCCGAGATGGTCAACGCCATGTACCACGTAGCCACCAACGGCTTTCACAAGCCCAACCTTGAAGCCTGGGACATTATCCGATGCGCAAAATGACCCACCTACTCACCCCAGAACACACAAACATGAACAACAACCCATCAGAAACAACTCAACGTGAGGTTTGGGTAGATTGGCTTAGAGTATTTACCTGTCTGCTTGTAATGATTGTACACAGTTCAGAACCGTTTTACCTGAATGGCTATGACACATTGATACTCCCTAATTTATAAACTCGTCCCATTTTAACGGGACACTAATGATGTAAAATACAAATGCAACACAGGAAGCGTATCAACACCACATCAAGACCGAGCACTTCCAAACCTACAAGCAAGGCACGCTCCACATGGTCAAGAGCCTCGATCTGGTGGATATGCGCCAGATGGCGCCCGAAACCCTCCCAATCATTTTCAAGAAAGGAAATTTAGATTAAAAACCATACTCCGAATATGAAAAATACACGTATTATCCTTGCAGCACTGATCATGCTCCTGCCCATGACTTCCTGCAAGTTTGCAAATCAAGACAAGAAGGCGGGCGATTCTCAGCCGACAGTCTATGTCACCCGTGACCTTTCGCCTGAAAGTCTGGTGAATATCTACCACAAGCTCGGGCACCCCGCAAACGGCCGCATAGCATTGAAGATCTCTACCGGAGAATCGGAGGAGACCGGATATATCCGCCCTGA
>JAZQQQ010000026.1:0-3051 GCA_045629165.1 Bacteroidaceae bacterium | reverse complement strand
TTGACGGAATCGGCATCAATGCCGAAGGTCAGATACTTGGTCTTTATCAGACCGTTGTTGCCGCGGGCAAGCTGGTTCTGGAGCATCTGGGCATACTCCTGACGAATGCCATCAAATTCATCGCCTTGGTTGGGAATGGTGATGCTCTCCACAAAGGAATCTTCGGAAGCTGTCAGATTCAGGAAAGACAGCTGAAATTTGACGGAACTATCGAAGTAGTTGAGGAAGTCACACCAGCTGTCAAAGATCGTCTGCTTGTCCTCGTTGTCGGAAAGCTGATAATTGATGTCCTTGAATTTGATGGTTTTGGTGTAATGGTTTGCTGTTACCTGACAGATACCGTCCGGGCGGATCATCAGATAAGGGATGCTGGCTTGTGCGGATTTTTTCTTTTTATCTGTCCCTTTTGCTCTGGCGATTGCCGCTTTCACGGCTTTCTTTTCGGCTGGGGACAGTTTTGCGGCGGACAATGCGATAAACCTCCTTGTCTAATTTGTCTTGCCGTTCAAGTACAGAATAAAAATTGTTGGTTTGGTAAGGACGCTGCTTTGGCCTTAAAAACATGGTCCGGATCATGTTTTTAAGAATCACCTCCAAAGGCTGACCGTTCTTTTCATAGACTGCCAGCAGAAATGCGGGCATCATGGAAAGGATCATCAGCATGACCGCAGAGCTGTTGCCCAGCACATTCCGGGTGAGGAAATACAACGGAATACCGATTGCGGCAGCAGCGCTGAAGCACACCAGCTGTCTGGCGGTCAGGTTGAATACGACCTTGGATTTGACCTTCGTTACATCCTTGGGGACGGTTACATACGGGATAAAAATACCTCCTAGGTAAGTGAAAATAACAACAGATTGGTAATATAGCCCATCTTTAATGACCTCTGTACACAAGGTCAAGAAAAATGGGCATTAAAATACCCGGTACTGGTGATCGGTCAGTACCGGGGTATGTAGTAGATGCTATTTTGCTTCTTGAGAGCTACTATGTCTATTTCTTTATGTTTACTTCGATAGAAACACAATAGCAAATACAATGGCAAGAATTATTGACAACATGATATATGACTTGTAATTGGCCCAATTTACCGTCAAGCCCTCACTGCGAGGTTTTTTGACAATGATATTCAAATCGTCTGGATTTGAATATGTGACTGCACCAGTATCTTTGTACCATTGCATTACTTCTTCGTTCGTCCATTTATGCTTGTTTTGCACATGAAACACCTACATTCTCTCAGTGATGGCAACTATGAGTTCGATATGGTGATTATACCATATCTGTAATTCTTGCACAATCGTTTTTCAACGAACCTATTGATTTGTTAATGGGCATTAAATACAGACCTAGCCAAGCTGCTTGTCTTGAACAGGCAGAAGCAGAGCAGGACTGTGTATCCCATGCAAGTCCAGATTGCTGTGGAAATCTCCGAGGATACGGCGATATTCTGAACCAACACAGAGTAGATCGCCACGCAGACAACAATCAGGAATGCCTGGAAGCCGAGGGCGAATAATGTACGCAGATAGTTCTGTCCCATCTGACCCCATTCGTGGTTGACCATAGTCGCCATAGGAATGGGGGCAACAGAGGTAACAAGATACACTTCAATCATTCGCCCATAAATCACGATGAAGATACAGATGGTGATTGCCCATGTGCAGATGCCTACAAAAAGGGATTGGAACCACAGACCGAACAGCGGCCCTAATTCCATTGCTTCCAGCCGGGGCTGAAGATCGGCGGTCAGTGTGGATATATCAATGGCGGTATTGCCCACCATAACACCGGCCGCCGAGGACACCACGCTTTGGGCTACATCAAATACACCCATGACAATGTTCCAAGTGTTAGAGAGGATCAGCACCGCAGCTGCGGATTTGAATACCCACTTGAACATCATCCATGTATCTACATCGTTGAGATTGTTCCTGTCCGTGACCATCTGGATCAGTTCCAGGGTCATTACAAAAGCCAGTATTGCACCGGCAATGGGCAGGATAACGGTTTCGGATAGATTTTGAATCATGGAGAAAATACCGCTGTTCCACGCCTGCGGTGTCAGACCAACCTCACCGATGATGTCACCAACCTGCTGATTGGTGCTGTCAAACATCCCGGTAAGATTGCTGATAATTCCGCTTGTCAGCACTTCTTTGAGCCAGTCGGATATTTGCTCCCATAGGAAGTCCATTCGGTTTCCTCCATTTCTTTGAGATTAAGGGTTCGGGATGCGTTCACAGTAAACCACATACCGCTGCTTGCCGCCGGATGCATAGGGGTGACAGGAAAGGAGCGTCAGCAGCTCCCGTCCATCCTGTATCAAGATTTTTTCTACATCGTGGGGATCGATAATCTTGATGCTGGAAACACGGTAGTTGAGGGTTTCCCAGAGGTTCCGCACCGTGACCAGATCGCCGGGTTTCAGCTTTTCAATGTAACGAAAGTAGCTGGCACCGCTGTATCCTCTGTGACCGGCGATAACAGCGTTGGTGTTGATACCGCCGATGGGGATGCTGGTCTGGGTCATGTGGGCGGCACCGTCAGCCATGTGCTGCTCGGTGGCACCCAGATAGATGGGCATTTCCAGTTCCATAGCCGGAATGGAAATGACACCGAAGATTTCATCCTCCAAACCATAGTCCTTCAGAATGAAACTGGCCCGCTGGTAATCGTACTCACAGGATAAGCCCGTCTGGTGCTGCTGATATATCCGCTCATTGTAAGCGACCATATCATTCCATAAATCTTCATGGGGACGAGTTTCCTCGATGGGTTCGGTTTCTTCCGGCAGCGTTACCAATATTTCCTCCGGCTGTTCTGTGGGGGCTGTTTCTTCCAGCCTGATCAGAAAGTCATTGGCGTTATTCTCCATGACACGGTCCACAACAAAACCCCGAACAATAGGATAGAAGGTCACACACAGTCCCAGAATGAAAATCTGAACCATGATGGCAGTCAGAAAATCACTGCAAAAACTGTATCGGGTTTTAGCGTACATACTTGCCACCTCTTCGCTTCCCGGGGCGAATCAGCTTGGTAAGGTA
>JAZQQQ010000025.1:0-4986 GCA_045629165.1 Bacteroidaceae bacterium | reverse complement strand
GATGCACCATGGGATGGCTATGATGAATCCGGTGACACGGAGGAAAAAGCACGTACTGAACGGCTGGCAAAGAAGAGGCAGATATAAAGGCGGTTATCCATCAGTTATCGCTTCTAATATGAACGTATGAGGTGTAAGCATGCCATTGCCACCTGTATGGCTATCCGTAATATTGATAAAAAATGACTACATACACATCAAGGCTTGCGACAAAGCAATCTGCATTGATGATAAACAAATTTGAAAAAAGGATAACGCTATCGCGAAACTGCTGTAAGGAGGGATTCTTTTGAATACAATCGGCATCAATCACAATTTGGATCGCCAAAGAATCAGAAAACTTCTGCTGATCGGTCTGATTGCTTCCGTCACGACGGGAATCGGTGATTTCCTGCTCGGATTCGCAGATGAAGCGGAAAGCAGCAGCCTTGTGGAGGCTTTGATGGCTAATGCGCCGAATCTGGCAGACTGGCAGCTGATTGCAGGCAGTCTTCTCGGTTTCCTCGGTATCTTTCTGGAGGGACTGTCCTATTTCGCCGTCTACAGACTGATGGCAGATGCCGCGCCCCAATATGCTCATATCTATAGGAGCGGTATCTTCGGTTATATCTGGCTTGCGCCTATTGGTTGTCATATGAACCTCGGTTTGATGAACTACGCCTATAAAAACCTGCTTTGCTTTGATCCGGCTGCCGCTTCCCGTGCAGCACAGTTTTTCATCTATGCTTTCACCGTACCGGCGTGGGTCCTGTTGTGTCTGTTCTGGATTCCCATGGTGGTTGTTCAATTCAAGGCTTTTGCGAAGGGGCTGACGCCCTTTCCGTGCAAGGCAAAGTGGTTCTGCATTCCGGTCGGCGCTGTTCCTGCGCTCCTGATAGCGCTGATGATTGGCCCGGGTACTGCACTGGGGGCAGGTATCGGGACTATGTTTCTGAGCTTTGGCAACGTGTTCACCTTTGGCGGCCTGCTGGCTACACTTCCCAGTCAGGCTCATATGGATTCGTTCCTGTGCGAGAAGTGTGCAGCAGGAGGCAAATGTGATGGCCATCATAAAGGAGCGTGTGATCTGTGAGGGATGATCATGGGAAACAGATATGCTTTCCCATATTTCCCGGGGTCGAGCTATCTGTTCATGATATCCATGGCAGTCTGACCTCACCGGAACATGCGAAATTGACTGGACTCATTGAGATCAATTTCTGTACCGGCGGACGTTTTGAATTGTTTTGTGATGCTTGTACGCGCATTCAACTGCAGGAGGGAGATCTCTCGGTAAACCTGACCGATCCTGTATTACAGTATGAATCAGCATTACGTTTCCCGACGGGATTATATCAGGGTGTAGAATTGCTGATCGACCCTTCATCTGCGCAGGCATGGTGCGATAAAAATCTGCCGGTGCTTTCAATCAACATAGAAAGTATATGTCATGAGGTCCTGCAAGGACACTGGATTCGATTTGGCAAAGCCTCCCTGCAGTGTGAGCATATCTTCCGGGAACTTGCCGCTATCCATGACCAAACTCCTCCGGCCTGGCTGAAGCTGAAGGTGCTGGAGCTTATGCTTTCGCTGGAAGACGGCATTCTGGAATCAGAGCAGGAATACATTCCATCGGACAGGATCAAGCTGGCTGCTCATTTGCGCGACCACCTGATTGGTCTGAGACTGCATGACTTTTCATTGGAAGCGATGGCGAAGGAACACAGATTATCCACTGCGCACATGCAGCGGATCTTCAAGGCTGTTTACGGTCAGCCAATGTATAGTTATTTGAAGCAGTACAGGCTTGAAGAAGCGGCTGCGGCGCTTCGTAACAGCGATTGCCCTGTCAGCGAGATCGCAGAGGCAGCCGGTTACCAGTCTGTCAGCAAATTTACAGACGCATTCAAACATCACTTTGGAAAAACACCTGCTGCAATACGCAGAAGCAAAGCTTTTGATCATAACGGAATAGAATGATGATTTCAGGGATTGTGCATTTGCCCGATCCCAATTATAATCCGTAATGGTTAGCCAAGGCTAACCACAATAAAAAGGAGGAATGCCCCATGAAGAATTCCATCAAAACACTGGTTGCTTTCTGTCTCGCACTGTGCCTCGGTTTTTGCTTGACTGCTGTTTCCTTTGCGGAACCTGCTGTAGACGAATACCTGAATTCCCTGGCTGGAACCTACGAAGAGCTTTTCCCTGCTATGGGGCTTGAGGAAAACAAGCCCATCTGGTATCAGAGCTTTGCATCCGTTCTGGGCGTCGAGGACGAAGAGACAGCCGAAATGCTCCGCCAGGTCATCATCTCTATGTTTGAGTCGAATGCTTATGGCGAAGAAGCAATGGCGCTGGCCGAAGCCGATCCCAGCTACGGCTGCTTTGATTGCTACTTCATCAACGGTGTGAAAACGCTGAAGTTTGATGGCAATAACATCACCGGCTATGACGCGGACGGTGCGGAAATATTCTGCCACAGCTACACCAAGGTGGATGATATCAGGTACGATTTCGGCGCGATGAACGAAATGTACAGCGGCTATTTCACCGAGGAAACTTGGCCCACCATGGCGATCTATGAAAGCGATGCCGAGGTTGACGCCTTCAAGTATTTTGCCTTCTGCGGTGACAGCCCGGCGGAAACCTTCCACATTGAATTCCGCTATGGCCCCACCATGGAAGATATCACCGCGTATTATCAGGGCGAATATGCCTACTGGCTGGCAGCCGGTTTCTTGCAGGACGCGCCTGACGGTATGATGGAAGACTGCATCAACCTGTTTGTCACAGAAAATGCGGAAGATTTTGCCGCTGTGCTTTCTCAGGAGTAATCCCCCCAAAGCTGACTTTACATCAGGAGGTGAATAGCATGTCGGATGAACTGGTTGTGCGGCACTGTGCACCGACCCTTGCTTCACTGAAGGCAGGCAGCCTGTTCGGGTGCTGCTACAAAAAGCAAGAAGAGATGAAGGATGCAGTCAGAAGCATGAATCATCGGCTTTCTGGTTTGGGACTGCGGATCATACCGCTCCGCTACACAAACGGACGGGCATTGATCTATGTCTATCGGCCTCATCTGCTTTACGAAGCCCTTGAAAACCAAGATGCCTGCAGGCTGCTTCGCGAGAACGGTTACCGATGCAGCCGACCGGAGCAATGTCTGATTCATCTGATCGATCGCCTGCGAGATTCGGAGGAGTTTCCCCATGAAATCGGGCTGTTTCTGGGATATCCCCCGGCGGATGTGGATGGTTTTATTCACCGTCATGATGAATGTATCTTCACCGGCACATGGAAGGTCTATGCTGATGTGGAGCATGCGAAGCAGTTGTTTGAACAGTACAGGCAATGTACAGACAGGTGCCTCCATTGTTTAGCGAATGGAAAAACGTTGGAAAGCATGGCTACACCAGCGTGAGAAAGGAAATGAACAAAATATGAGCAACATTGCAATCGTATATTGGAGTGGAACAGGCAACACTGCGGCAATGGCGGAAGCTGTCGCCGAGGGAGTAAGCAGCAAGGGAGCAGCTGTGAATGTCTGCCAGGTCAGTGACTTTGATGCTTCTATGCTTCCGACCCTGGATGCTGTGGCATTTGGCTGTCCCGCCATGGGCGCGGAAGAATTGGAAGACAGCGAGTTTGCGCCGGTATTTGATGCCTGCAAAGGCAAGCTGGCCGGGAAGAAGGTGGCGTTGTTCGGTTCCTATGGCTGGGGTACCGGCGAATGGATGCAAGCTTGGGAGGATCAGTGTGCTGCCTGCGGCATCGCGCTGTGTGCTGATAGCGTTATCTGCTGTGAAGCACCTGATGATACCGCGCTGACTGCTTGCAGAAAACTGGGCAGTGAATTGGTTTGATGTAAGCATCACTCGCATTTAGGGAAAGCTGAGCAGCCGGAAGCTGTTGCCTTGTTCAGGCAGCAGACTTCCGGCTGTTTTTTGAGATAAACCATTTATCGAAAACGAAACCACTCCCTGCAATAGGGGAGCAGCTCGACTGTAAAAAAGGTGTTTTGCTCGCTCCTATGCACGAATGGTAGTTTGATCCTTGGTAACCGTAGATGTACACTCCTATCAGTCAATGAAGGAAAAACTGCATCAAGGCCTTTTGTCACGCTATAGATTCTGATAAACCTAATGATTACAATAGTTTCAGGACATAGAAACAGCCTATTTTTGATACGGACGACATGTATATCGACCTATTCAAAAATGGGCTTCAAAAGCGTTATTTTGTTTTGTCGGGTACTATCAGATTATTTGTATATGACTTCGTTCCAAATGATTTCCTCGACCTGATGCTTGATGGCATTCATCATCCCGACCCAGCGCAACTGATCTGTCATCTTCAGTTTCTCAGTCGCGCCGGCCTCCTTAGCCATCTGCGGGATCATCGTATCCAGCAGGTGCTGTGCCTGCAAATCGGTCTGGTGAAGATCGTCGTTCAGCTTGCCGGAGAGCAGCAGTCGGGTATACAGCCCAGGCCGATGTTCCTCCAGATACTGCATACGCACCATACCGTACTTACCCAGCGGATACCCAGGCTCAACGCCGAGATCGGGAAGGTAGTAGTCGCCGCACAGGGTATAGTCCAGACCATTCTTATCATCATGAATCTTCTTAGGCAATTCGCTCATTTTGTTTTTCCTCACTTTCGTATCGTTAGTGTGTATTGGGCAGTAGGGAAGCTTTTTTGTGTCTGTGACCACTTCCTTCACTCAGAAATCAATCACACCACGACACTTGAGAGGAAACAAAGAAATCCGAACCCATTCCCAATCGGGATTAGGTTCGGATTTCTCAAGTATGGTGGAGCATAGCGGATTCGAACCGCTGACCCCAACACTGCCAGTGTTGTGCGCTACCAGCTGCGCTAATGCCCCGTCAACGTTTGTATTATATCATGGAAATCAGCGTTTGTAAAGAGGAAAAAACAGATTTTTCAGATTTTTCTCTGTGTTCTTCACGTCCTCGGTCGCAGCGCAGCCTTTTTTATTCC
>JAZQQQ010000024.1:0-95189 GCA_045629165.1 Bacteroidaceae bacterium | reverse complement strand
ATAGCAACGGGGTTCCACCTCTTCCCATTCCGAACAGAGAAGTTAAGCCCGTTAACGCCGATGGTACTGCGTAAGTGGGAGAGTAGGTAGCCGCCGTCTTTTACGAGAAGTCCTGAGCATTATGCTCGGGACTTTTTTTGTATGTACTGTCCGTGTGTACAGAGGTCTTTTTTACACACTCAGATTTTTTTTTGTTTATAGTTCTGTGTGCATTGAGGTGTTGATTCGCACACGTGTTTCCTGTTCTTGTTGGTGTGCATACTGGACGTATTTACAAACGAAGATGCTCTTTGGGTATTTTCGTGTGCGTTGAGGTGTTCTTTTGTTCACTAATTCTCATGGATGCACACAAATGCCTGGATGCACACAAATGCCTGGATGCACACGAGTGTCCTTGAATTAGCTGGTGTATTGATAGGGAAAGGGGGGAATAAAAAAACAGCGCCTCATAGCGCTGTCTGAAAGAGTTGCGGAGGAAGGATTCGAACCTCCGACCTTTAGGTTATGAGCCTAACGAGCTGCCTCTGCTCCACTCCGCGATTCGTTTGATGATGCAAAGGTATGCTTTCCATCTGATATTTCCAAATTTTTCACCTTATTAATTTAGATTATTGTTATTATAGACCATCTTTTACACATTTTTGTTACTTTTGTAACCTATTTCATAGCTATGGAAAATAATAAAACGAGGTTTATTATTCTGAATGCAGCCAGGCTTGTTTTTATACGAGTTGGCTATGATGACGCAACAATGGCAACTATTGCTGATGAGTCAGGTTTGTGCAGAAGAACTGTTTATTCATATTTCAAGAGTAAGTACGATGTCTACAAGGCAGTAATTGATTATGAGAGAGAACAGATTCTGGGCAAGCTGTCGGTTTTTGCAAATAAGAATCTTAGTCCAAAACAGAAGTTGTTTGAATATATAACAGGCCGTTTTGAGGTTATTAAGGAATTGGTTGATTCAAATGGATCGATGAGATCGGGCTTCTTCCGCAATATATGGGGACTGGAGCATTTCAGAAAGTCTTTTGATGCCCATGAGTTACTCTTGTTGAAACAGATTATTTCAGAGGGGAAAATTCAGGGTGAGTTCAATATTGACAATGTCCATAGGACTTCTGAAATGATTCTCTATGCTTTGAGGGGGTTCGAGGTTCCGTATATCAGCGGTAAGATTTGGAAAACCAACACAAAGGAGGAGATAAGGTATGAAACCCAGAAGATGCTCTACGGGGCTCTGGGTTGTTCTAAATAATAATGTAATGTTGCCATTCCATAAATGTCTTATGGCGTGGATTGTGAATGGCTGATTAATCAGTAAATTAAATCAGATTATGAAAAGATTGGAAGGAAAGAATGTTCTGCTGACTGGTGGAACACGCGGTATAGGTTATGCAATGGCAAAGTGTTTTGCACAGGAGGGCGCAAATGTTGCTTTTACATATATGAGCAGTGAGGAGAAGGCCGTTGCAGTTGAGAACGAACTGAAGGCTTTTGGCGTTAATGCAAAGGGTTACAAGTGTGATGCTGCTCTCTTTGACCAGGCACAGGAGTCTGTGAATAAGGTTGTGGCTGATTTCGGAAGGATTGATATTCTGGTGAATAATGCCGGCATTACGCGTGACGGCCTGCTCATAAGGATGACTGAGCAGCAGTTCGATGAAGTTATTGACACTAACCTTAAATCAGCCTTCAACTATATCAAGGCTTGTTCTACCCTGATGATGAAGCAGCGCAGTGGAGTTATATTGTCTGTGTCTTCGGTTGTGGGTGTTCATGGAAATGCAGGACAGGTCAATTACGCTGCGTCAAAGGCTGGCATTATTGGAATGACCAAGTCGGTTGCCCGTGAGATGGCTTCAAGGGGTATCCGTGCCAATGTGATTGCACCTGGTTTCATTATTACGGAGATGACAGCTAGGGTTGATCCCAAGTATGTTGAGATGTGGACCAAGGAGATCCCTATGGGCCGTGGCGGAAATGTTGATGAGGTTGCAAAGGCGGCTCTTTTCCTGGTATCGGACGAATCATCATATATTACCGGCCAGGTTCTTGAGATTGACGGTGGCCGATGCATTTGATTCCACAAATGGTGTGCAATGGAAGTTCTGTACGAGGATAACCATATTATTGTTGTATCAAAGAGTTCTTCTGAGATAGTGCAGGGAGACAAGACCGGCGATGTACCGCTGTCAGAAACCATAGGCGCCTATCTGAAGGAAAAGTACAATAAGCCCGGCAATGTGTTTGTGGGGGTTGTTCACCGGTTGGACAGGCCTGTGAGTGGCGTATGCCTTTTTGCCAAGACAAGCAAGGCACTGTCTCGACTGAATGAGATGTTCCGCAGCCATGAACTGGTGCAGAAGAGGTATCTGGCTATTGTTAAGAACAGACCGGTACGTCCTGAGGGACATTTGGTTCATTGGATGGTCAGGAACGAGAAACAGAACAAGTCATATGCATACGACCGTGAGGTACCGGGAAGCAAGAAGGCATCACTTTCGTACCGTTTGATAGCAAGTTCGGACAATTATCATTTGCTGGAAATAGTCCTGGAAACAGGCAGGCACCATCAGATAAGGTGTCAGCTGGCTAAGATGGGGTGTCCTATCAAGGGAGACCTGAAATATGGGGCGGAAAGGTCCAACAGGGATGGAAGCATTTGCCTGCATGCGTACAGGCTGACATTGGAGCATCCGGTGTCACATGTGCAGATTGACGTGAAGGCCAGTCTTCCGCAGGATAGTCTGTGGCAGAGCTTTGCGCAGGCTGTTGAAACAGAATGCGGTAATTGATTACAGTACTTAATCTCTGTACTTGATTACTGTGATGAAATTGCAGAATTTGTCTGGGGAGATTGCATTTTTCCCATTATTTGCTAAATTTGCAATCTGTGCCCGGTATGTATGGGACTAATTGACAATTCAATAATAGCACAATAAATGGCAAAACACGAATTCAAATTCTCTGTCATAGGAGGTATGACGAGAGTAATGATTGAGTCAGGTGAGGACATTAAGCATCTTGATGAACTGGACCAGAAACTCTGGACGGTACTGAGTTGCCCGGTGAATGGCCTGGAACTTGATTCCAAGACACTGAAGATGTTGGATACAGCCAATAACGGACGTATCCATGTGAATGAAGTCGTAGCAGCTTCAAAGTGGCTGTCCAATGTGGTGGCTGACCTGAATCTTCTGAAGCAGCGCAGTGATACCATGCCTTTTTCTGCTTTCAATACTGAAACAGAGGATGGCAAGAGGCTGCTGAATTCTGCTAAGCAGATACTGAAGAACCTGGGACTTGAGAAGGATTCAATTTCAATTGCTGATACCAGTGACAGCGTGGCTATCTTTGCAAAGACTGGCCTGAACGGTGACGGCATTGTTACTGACCTGTCAACTGAAGACGCAGAACTGAAGGACGTTATTGCTTCAGCTGCTGCAACTGTAGGTTCAAAGGTTGACCGCAGTGGTCTGGCTGGCGTTGATGCGGAACTGGTTGAGAAGTTCTATGCAGAACTTGCTGCTTATTCAGCATGGCAGGCACAGTTTGCCGCAAATGAGGCTGATATCTGCCCATTCGGAGCTGACACTGCTTCTGCATTTGCAACTGTGGAATCAATCAAGGAGAAGGTTGCTGACTATTTCATGCGCTGCAAGCTGGCAGGTTTCAATGCCGATTCTTCAGCTGCTCTTGATGTTTCAGCCGATAGGATCAATTCTATCAGTGATCAGGACCTTTCAGCATGCAATGACGTGATTGCCAAGTATCCGTTGGCTAGGCTTACTTCAAACAATACCCTGCCAATTGACGGCCGCGTGAATCCGGTATGGCAGGGTGCTATAGGAACTCTTAAGAAGCTTGTATTTGACAAGGAGTTCCCAGGTGCAACAGAACTGACTGAGGAGCAGTGGAACAGCGTGGTTGCCAAGGTATCGGCCTACGGTGCATGGCTTGGCGCAAAGGCTGGTGCTTCAGTTGAGTCACTTGGCCTGGAGAAGGTAAATGCCCTGCTGAAGGCTGACCGCAAGGCCGACCTGCTGCAGTTGATTGAAGATGACAAGGCTCTGACAGCTGAATCAACATCAATTGATGAGGTTGACAAACTGATACATCTGTACAGGGATTTCTATACACTGCTTTGCAACTTTGTTTCATTCAGTGATTTCTACAATCCAGAGAAGAAGGCTGTATTCCAGGCTGGTACCCTCTATATTGACCAGAGGAGTCTGGATCTATGTATGAAGGTTACTGATATGGGACCTCATAATAGTTCAGCGTCTTCAAGCGGCATGTATATTCTTTACTGTGACTGCATTTGCAAGACTACCAAGGAGAAGATGACTATTGCGGCTGTAGTTACAAACGGTGAGATTGCAGACCTGAGGGTTGGTAAGCACGCTGTATTCTATGACCGTCAGGGCCGTGACTGGGATGCTACCGTTACAAAGATTGTTGATAATCCAATCAGCATTCGCCAGGCGTTCTTCTCACCTTACAGAAAGCTGGGCAAGACTATTGAGGATACTATCAACAAGTTCGCTTCAGAGAAGGATTCCAAGGTTACCGCGAATCTTGACAAGGCTGTTACTGCTCCGAAGGAGGATAAGCCGGCATTTGACATTGCAAAGTACGCTGGTATCTTTGCTGCCGTTGGACTGGCAGTAAGTGCAATCGGCGTAGCACTGGCAAATATTTTCAAGGTTCTTGCCGGACTTAACTGGTGGCAGTGGATTGTTGTTATATGCGGTCTGATGCTTGTGATTTCCGGTCCTGCCATGATCAAGGCTTGGCTGAATATCAGGAAGAGAAACCTGTCTCCGCTGCTCAATGCCAATGGTTGGGCTATCAACGCTGCCGTTAAGGTTAACGTGACATTCGGTGCAACTCTGACCAATCTGAGCAAGACTCCACTCAAGGCTGTTGGCAAGGATCCGTTTGAGGATAAGAAGTCACCATGGCGTTTTGTGATTTACCTGCTGATTCTTGCCGGTGCTGCGTTTGGCGGATGGATAATTTACCAGAACAAGCAGGCTGCAAAGGCTGCTGCTGAGGCCGAGGCTAATGCACCAAAGGTTGAAACCGTAGCTGAGACCCCGGCAGGGGTGGAAGCAGCTGAAGTGTCAGCTGATACTGCTGCAGAATAATCAGGGATTTTCTGAATAGAATCAAAATAGAGCATTGTCCCGTGGGGCAGTGCTCTTTTTTTTTGAGATTCGGTCACAGATGGAGTGTGAAGGAATTATTCTTTGGGTGACCATGAGTCAAGGACTGTTGCCTTGGTGATTTTTACGTCGGGGTTGGGACGGCGGTTTTTGTCGATGTGGGACTTTTCGATGGTTTCAATTACGTCCATGCCCTCAACGATTTCTCCAAATACGGTATAGAGACCGTCAAGTGAAGGTGCACCACCGATTTTTGTGTATTGTTCTATCTGCTCTTTTGAATAATCAAACTGCTTGCGGGTCTTCAGTATTGCATCGGTCTCCTTGTTGAGTTTGTCATTGAGTACGCTTATCTTGTTGTTGTAGCCCTTGTCCTTGTATTCGAGAATCTGTTTTGCGTATGGTTGGGTCAGTGAGTCCTTTACGGCTTTCCTGACGCGTTTGTTGTATTTGTCTACATAGCGTGGCAGGTCTGATGCGTTGTGCTTGGTGCCGGTGATTATGTAGAACTGCTGGCTGGTTGAGTAGTCGTACTGGTGTATGCTGGCCTGGCCGACTGCTCCGCGCTTGTGGTAGAATTTTGCAGGATTGATTTCGCCACGGATCGTGTCAAATTCTTCTGCGGTTCCAAGTGCAACGCCTGGGGCTGCTCCCTTGGACTTGACATCACCGCACTGGATTTTGTAATTCTTTTCTACTCCGAAGAAGAGCTGGCCGTCATATATGCCGTGGCGGGCGTTGCGAACCATGTTGTGGCGGTGCAGCGGGGTTTCGCGGTACAGCTTTATGACGAAGGTACCCTTGTTGGTTTCGAAACTTACGTATTGGTCTGCATCAAGAATGACGGTGTCTGCCAGAAATGCGTAGTCTACGGTGTCCTGAACGGTTTTTTCCTTACAGCCTGCAGCTACGATGAGTGCAATGGCTGCAGCAAGTATTGTTGTCCTTTTTTTCATAATCAGTGTGCTTGTGGTTGAATAGATGGCAGGCTGGAGTTTCCGGAATGCCCCTACATGGTGCGAAAATAAAGAAAAACCGGGAATGGTCTTTCTGTCAAGCCAATTAAAAATGTAAATTTGCAGATAATTAAGTAAGATGCTGCGGTGTGCGGCTGGCTTGGTGCCAGAATGCTGCAGATTGTTTAATGTTATCAAACGATTATTCTATGAAACCTACATTGTTGGTTCTGGCTGCCGGTATGGGTAGCCGTTATGGTGGACTGAAGCAGCTTGATGCACTTGGCCCATGTGGTGAGACTATTATGGACTATTCCGTGTTTGATGCCATACGTGCCGGATTCGGTAAGATTGTCTTTGTTATCCGCAAGGATTTTGAAGCTGATTTCCGTGAGAAGGTCCTGAGCAAGTATGAGGGACACATTGATACTGAAGTTGTTTTCCAGGCAATTGACAATCTGCCAGAGGGCTTTACATGTCCTGCAGAAAGGACTAAGCCATGGGGTACGAACCATGCTGTCCTGATGGCGAAGGATGTCATAAATGAGCCTTTCTGCGTTATCAATGCCGATGATTTCTATGGCCGTGACTGTTTTGCCGTTATTGGCAAGTTCCTTGCAGACCTGCCTGAGAATGCTGAGAACCGTTATGCCATGGTGGGTTTCCGCATTGCAAATACGCTGAGCGAGAACGGTAAGGTTTCACGCGGAATATGTGAAGTTAATGCCCAGAGCCACCTGACAACCGTTGTTGAGAGGACTGAGATTATCCGCAAGGATGGCGTGGTCAGTTTCAAGGAGGGTGATGAATGGTTCTCTGTTGAGGACAATACTCCTGTTTCAATGAACGTATGGGGCTTTACGACTGATTATTTCAGGTATTCCGATGAGTATTTCAAGGAGTTCCTGAAGGACAATATTGAGAAACCTAAGTCGGAGTATTTCATACCTCTGATGGTAAACAAGCTGATCAATGACGGAACAGCAACGGTAAGCGTGCTTGACACCACTTCAAAGTGGTTCGGCGTAACATACGCTGAGGACCGTCCAGGCGTTGTGGCAAAGATACGCTCACTGGTTGATGAGGGTGTTTACCCAGAGCAGCTATTCAAGTAATTGACCGAAGTACGGTATGGTATCAGTTGAAGGTTTGAAGGTTGAATTCGGTGCAAAGCCTCTGTTCCAGGATGTCAGTTATGTCATTGGGGACAGGGACCGCGTTGCATTGGTAGGCAAGAATGGAGCAGGCAAGTCAACCATGCTCAAGATCATTGCCGGTATTCAGAAACCGACGGGTGGTACCGTATCGGTCTCCAAGGAGATGACCGTGGGATACCTGCCACAGGTCATGAAACTGTCTGATACAAGGACGGTCAGGAATGAGGCTGAACTCGCTTTTGCCGATATACACCGTCTTGAGGAGGAAATTGAAAAACTGAACAACCAACTATCTGAGAGAACGGATTTTGAATCGGAGGAGTATCAGGAACTGATAGAGAAGTTTACTCATAAGAGTGAGCACTACCAGATGATGGGAGGTGCAAATTACCAGGCAGAACTTGAGCAGACTCTGCTGGGCCTGGGTTTCCGCAGGGATGACTTTGACAGGCCTACCAGCGAGTTCAGCGGCGGCTGGCGAATGAGAATTGAATTGGCTAAGCTGTTGCTGTCACACCCTGACATACTGCTTTTGGACGAACCGACCAACCACTTGGATATTGAAAGCATTCAGTGGCTTGAAGATTTCCTGGCACGCAGGTGCAGTTCAGTCATGTTGGTCAGTCACGACAGGGCATTCCTGAACAATGTTACCAACAGGACCATTGAGATAACATGTGGCACCATTCATGACTACAGGGTAAAGTACGATGAGTATGTGAAACTGCGTGTAGAACGTAGGGAACAGCAGCTTAGGGCGTATGAGAACCAACAGAAGGAAATTGCTGAAATAAAGGATTTCATTGAGCGTTTCCGATACAAGCCGACCAAGTCAAATCAGGTTCAGAGCCGTATCAAGGCGCTGGAGAAGATTGTTCCGATTGAAGTCGATGAAATTGATACGCGGCGGCTAAGGCTGAAATTCCCTCCGGCCATGCGAAGCGGTGACTACCCGGTTATCTGCGATAATCTGGCAAAGAGCTACGGAGACCATACCGTGTTCAGCGGCGTTGACCTGACAATCAAGAGGGGCGAGAAGGTGGCTTTTGTGGGCCGTAACGGTGAAGGCAAGTCCACTTTGGTAAAGTGCATAATGGGCGAGATTCCATTTGACGGCACACTGAAGATTGGACACAACATCAGCATTGGTTACTATGCCCAGAATCAGGCTCAGCTGCTTGATGATGAGATTACTGTCTATGATACTATTGACAGCGTCGCTGTAGGAGATATAAGGACCAGAATAAATGACATTCTGGGTGCTTTCATGTTTGGCGGTGAGGAGAACCAGAAGAAGGTGAAGGTGCTTTCGGGCGGTGAGCGGAGCCGATTGGCCATGATAAGGCTGTTGCTGACTCCGAACAATCTGCTTATTTTGGACGAGCCTACCAACCATCTTGACATGACTACCAAGGATGTTCTGAAGGAAGCAATCCTGGCATTTGATGGAACTGTGATAGTGGTCAGTCATGACCGTGAGTTCCTGGATGGGTTGGTCAGCAAGGTTTATGAATTCGGTGATGGTAAGATACGTGAACACCTGGGTGGCATATATGATTTCCTGCAGAAAAAACAGATGGATTCACTGGCTGACATTGGCCGTATGAAGGGCGCTGAAACCAAGAGCACAAAATCTGTCCAGACAATTGCCCAGGAAAGTGCTCCAAAGATGGATTACGCAGCCCAGAAGGAATTGGAGAAGCAGAAAAAACGCTTGGCCAAGAAGGTTGCTGATTGTGAGAAAGAGGTCGAAAAGATCTCAAATGAAATAAAGGATCTTGAAGAGTGGATGTCAACTCCACAGGGTGCCCAGAACCCTGCCATGTTCGAGGAATATGGTAAACTGAAAGCAAAACTTGCCGATGCCGAACAGAGGTGGGAAGAGGCCATGATTGAGGCCGAAGGATAGTGAAAAAGAGTTAACAAAGTGTTTTTTTTGTAATAAACTTTGTTAAATTACTAACGGTGTTTCTGCGTTTTAGTTGTTTTGTATGGTTGTGATAGTAAAGATTTTATTATCATTGCAATTGGTTTACTTTAGTTTATTTGTAATTAAAGTTGACTTGTGTAAACTGTAAAAAACCAGAATTTAACGATGCTGTGAGTATTATATGAGAAGATCCGTGCTATTGTCAACGTTCCTGTTAGTCTGGCTTGAGTTGGGCGCAAAAATGCCAGAGCGAAAAACAAGTGTTACGGATTCCGTTATAACTCCGGTTGAGAAGCTGATGCAGTTTGCTGGAAATATTCACCAGTTTAATAATATATTCCCTCAGGAGAAGGTTTATCTTGAATTTGACAATTCGGCATATTTTCAGGGTGAGTCAATATGGTTCAAGGCATTTGTGACTGAGGCCTCGACGTTGAAGCGTGCACCCAGCAAGGTGCTATACGTTGATTTGGTAGCACCTGGCGGAGAAGTACTCCAACAGCAGAAACTGAAGGTGGTTGGTGGCCAGGCAGACGGAGGCTTTGCCTTGCTTGATGCTTCAACAGGCCAGGCACGTGAAAAACGTGGTATGGTAAACTATCCAAGCGGCTTCTATGAGGTGAGAGCCTATACCCAGAATATGCTTGATTTTGATCAGAATTCTTTTTTTTCACGCATATTCCCTATCTATCTGCAACCAAAACGTGATGGTGATTATGATCAGTCTTTTGTCCGGGAAGAAGAACATCCGGAATTGAATTTGCCGCGGGAATATGATGATGAGAACAAAAAAATCAATGTTGATTTCTACCCTGAAGGAGGTGATATGGTGGTGGGCTTGCCGTCGAATATCGCTTTTTACTGCTATGGGCCTACAGGTGAGTCTATTGACGGAAAAGTTAGCGTTGGTGAAAATTCATACAGCACTGTACACAATGGCATGGGGTCGTTCGTGCTGATTCCCGATGGGATTCGAGAAAGTGTGAAGTTTATTTCAGGAGATGGAAAGACCAGGAATTTCAGGCTTCCTAAAGCCTTAAGGTCTGGCTATACCATGATAATGACGGAAAACAGCGACTCAATTTTTAGAGCACAGGTGTTCCGTACTTCTGACCGGAATGAGAGGGAGGTTGGAGTTACCGTTACGTGCCGGGGAGAATTGATTGGGTTTGATATCCTTGGAGGGGCTGATACAACCGATTTTGTTATGAAGAGTTCAACATGGCCTGTCGGTGTTTGTAGGGTTACTTTGTTCAACCAGGACGGAATGATTCTTGCTTCAAGAAGTTTCTTCCATTCTAATTCCCGGTTTTCAGCTCCCGTCATTGATGTTGATACTGACAGTATGAGTAGGGTCGGTTTTGGTAAACAGGTTATGCGTTTTTCGCTTCATGACCGTTTGGGGAATCCTATCCGTGACCGTTTTTGTCTGTCGGTTTCAGATATTGCGGACTACGGAAACGGAAGTACGGATAATATTATGTCAAACCTGCTCCTAGCATCAGATTTAAAGGGATTCATAAGAAATCCGGATTATTACCTGGAGTCAAATGATTCAGTTCACGCACGTGATTTGAACTTGCTTACGTTGGTTCATGGGTGGGAAAGGTACGAGTGGCGTACTATGAGCGGAATTGAAGAGTTTAATGAAAAGCATAGGGTTGAAGATAGCCTGACCATGAACGGGTGGGTATTGACTTACATGAAGCGTGACCCGGTGTCAGGTGCAGAAGTGCAGGCTTCAGTTGTTCCAAAGGACAAGACAAAGTCCGGGAGCTTTAAATATGTGACGGATTCAGATGGATATTTTGGATTCAATCTGACTGACTTTTATAATTCTGCAAAAATGAGGATCAGCATGATGACTGTTCGCCCCAGCGGTACGTTGAAGGCCGAAACAAGACATAGAATAAAGATTGAAAGGTCTGATTTCCCGGAGGCAAGAGAAATATTGATGTCAGAACGGAATTTGCAGGAACATGACTGGAAAAGAGTTGATACCAATGGTTCAAAGAAGTCTGATGATGGTCTCCCGGAGGTGATTAGGGAGGACTTGGGAGTTCTTCTTGATGATGTTGATATAACGGCAGCAAGGCAGTTTATTGACTATGATACTTTTGTAGCGTTAGATGTGAGAAAGGATGCCGAAATGACACTTGATGCAGGAGAATATACATTGGATGTATATGATTACTTGTTGAGTAAAGGGTATCATTTTGCCCATGATTTATTCTTTTATGTTCACGATAGTAAGCAGGCCGTTTACCACAAGCCATTTGATGATCCAATGTCAATAGACCTGATTGATATCAAAAGCATTTTGGTTTATGATGATCCAATGTGGAAGAGGCATATTTATGATTTGGTACCGCTTTTGATAGAACTAAAACGGAAACAGTCAGACTGGGATTTCATTGATGGAATGATTTATGATGTGGAGAATGGTAATTATGACTTTACTGGACAACCTTCAAAGAAGTATAGGTTAATTGATATTCAGGTAAAGGATGAACATGAACTCATGTCAGTCAAGGATATACGTAATCTGAGCAAGCGCGAGACTACGGTTGTCGGTTTTTCAGAGCCAGTTCAGTTCTTCTCTCCACAGTATCCAAACGGACCGGTCCATGGAGAGGTGGATTATAGACGCACATTGTATTGGAATCCGAATGTCGTAACTGATGAGAACGGAAATGCAAGTGTAGAATTCTACAATAATGGTTATTCTACCATGTTCCGCGTGAGGGGTGCTGGACTTACGGCATCAGGGACTCCTTATGTCCTCAATATGGAATGGTGATGTCAATTCGGTTGTTGGGCCCTGGACTGTGTATGGTAGGGCAGAAAAACGCACATTAGGTTTTGTTATGTCATTCTGTCGGGTTATCTTTGCGTATTCTGCAAAAGAAACAATTGCTGACAATGAAAATAAAGATGATGGCGGCAGTAGCCGCAATGCTTATGGTAGCTGGGCCTTCGGTGGCACAGGAGAGATTGTATAAGAACACATTCAGCCTGTCTGATGTGGAGTTGCTGGACGGACCTTTCAAGCACGCTCAGGACTTGAACGTGGATCACCTTCTTGAGTATGATGTGGACCGTTTGCTGGCACCGTTCCTGCTTCAGGCTGGTCTTGAGCCAAAGGGTGAACTTTTCCCGAACTGGGAGGGACTGGATGGCCATGTGGGTGGACATTATCTGTCTGCGCTGGCAATTCACTGGGCATCGGCCCACAGTCAGGAGTGTCTGGACAGAATGAATTATATGCTCGCTGAAATGAAGAGATGTCAGGATATGGACGAGCACGGTTATGTGGGCGGCGTTCCTGACAGCAAGTCTCTGTGGCAGCAGGTCCATGACGGCAATGTGGGAATTATTGGACGTTACTGGGTGCCTTGGTACAATATTCACAAGACATACGCAGGTCTGCGTGATGCATGGCTCTACGGTGGCAGCAAGCAGGCAAGGGAGATGTTCCTGAAGCTTTGCGACTGGGGTATATGGGTTATTGAGGACCTGACACCGGAGCAGATGGAGAGTATGCTCAACACAGAGCATGGCGGTATGAATGAAGTGTACGCCGATGCTTACCAGATGACAGGAGATAAGAAGTACCTTGATGCAGCCAAGAAGTTTACTCACCATCAGCTTTATGACAGTATGCTGGCAGGTGTGGATAATCTGGATAACAAGCATGCCAATACTCAGGTTCCAAAGGTTGTCGGTTTTGCGCGTGTAGCACAGGTTTCTGCTGATGACAAGGCAGACTATCAGAAGGCAAGTGATTATTTCTGGGATAGGGTAGTGAACTATCGTTCTGTTGCATTTGGCGGTAACAGCCGTCGTGAGCATTTCCCGGGAGCAAATGACTATCACAGCTATGTTGAGGAGCGTGAAGGACCTGAGTCATGTAACACAAACAACATGCTTAAGCTGACCGAGGACCTGTTTGCTATGGACCCTCAGGCAAAGTATGCTGATTTCTTTGAGAATGCTCTTTACAACCATATTCTTTCAACCCAGCACCCTGAGCATGGTGGTTATGTGTATTTCACACCTGCCCGTCCGGCTCACTACCGCGTTTATTCACAGCCAAATGAAGGCATGTGGTGTTGCGTGGGTACCGGTATGGAGAACCATGGAAAGTATGGCGAGTTCATTTATACCCACACAGACAATGACCTGTATGTGAACCTGTTCATTGCATCAAAGCTGACATGGAAGGACAAGAAGGTTACCTTGATTCAGGAAACACGTTTCCCTGATGCTGAGACAAGCGTGATTACTGTTAACCCGAAGAAGAGTTCAGCCAAGTTCCGTATGCTGGTCCGTTGCCCGGAATGGGTCAAGGAGGGTGAAATGAAGGTTCTGTGCGGAGGCGTTGACTATGCGCAGGGTGCCAAGCCTTCAAGCTATATTGTAATTGACCGCAAGTGGAAGAAGGGCGACAAAGTGGAGATTTCTATGCCTATGCACATGCGCACTGTCACTCTTGACAATGTTCCTGAATACATTGCCGTGAAGCATGGTCCTATCCTGATGGGTGTGAAGACTGGAACTCAGGACATGACTGGCCTGGTTGCAGGTGACGGACGCTGGGAGCATATTGCATCGGGACGTCTGATTTCGGCTCTTGAGGCTCCGTTCATTATTGGTGATGTAAAGGCTGTAGAGAGTGCAATCAACGAAGGAAAGGCTGTATGGAAAGCCGGTCAGGCCGATGCTCCGTACGCCGGCAGTTTTGTTGCTCCTTCACTTTTCAGCAATGACGAATTCGTGGGTGCTGAGATGGTTCCTTTCTATAAGATTCATGACAGCCGCTATTCAATCTACTATCTGATGATGACTCCATCAGACTACGTGAACTATCAGGAGAATATCCGTCAGGCCGAGGCTGCAAGGATTGCCCTGGATATGCGCACTATTGATAAGGTCAATACCGGTGAGCAGCAGCCTGAGGCTGACCACTTGATGAAGAGCGAAAATTCGTCAAAGGGTAACCATGAGGGCGAGGCTTGGCGTGATGCACGTAACGGTGGCTTCTTTGAGTATGAAATGAAGACCGATGACCGTACGGATCTGACACTGATGGTTCGTTACTGGGGTAATGAATCAGAGCGCAACCGTCGCTTTGAAATTCAGATTGATGGTGAGACACTGGCAACTGAGACTCTGTTCCGCAAGTGGAACAAGGCAGAATTCCAGGAGGTGGAATACACAATCCCAGAGTCAATGCTGAAGGGCAAGAGCATGATCAAGGTCCGTTTCCAGGCTCTTGAGAATACCATTGCTGGCGGAGTGTTCCATGTAAGACTGGTTAGACCGTAATTTGACTTCACCGACACTTTAGTTCGCGCTTTAGTTCGCGCTTTAGCTCGCGCTCGCGTAAAACCGTCCACATTTGGGTCGCCATTTGTGGACGGATTTTTCGACTTTGCCGACTTATCCACGTATGGGCTGCGATTTGTGGACGGATTTTTCGACTTTGCCGACTTATCCACGTATGGGCTGTGATTTGTGGACGTAATGACACACCTTGTGGTATTTATCCACGTATAGAACCTGATTTGTGGACAAATACCCCGTTCGCTGTAAAACCGTCCACATATGGGCCGTGATTTGTGGACGGCCTTGCTGTATTCGGTGAAGACGATAAGGTTATCATTTGGAATCGTTCGGGATTGGATTCGTGTAATTCAAAGTGGTGAAAAAGTCCGTACCCAAGAGTCAGAAATTACAATAGCAGCAGTTTTTCAAATTCCGATGGTTTGAGCCCCCATCGGGGTGCCAACAGTAGTGGTTGGGGCGTTTCTGATACAAATCGGTCCAGTGCTATGTCTGGACGTAGGTGGACAACGAATTCCTTTACCAATTCTGCGTATTCGTAGGCGGTGAAAAGGTGTAGAATTTCAGGATTCTTTTCCCAGATTCCGGCTAGGGGCGTCCCTTTGATTACCTGAAGCTGATGCAGTTTTAATGTGTTTATTGGAAGTTCTGACAGAAGTTCTGCGTGTTGAATCATGTCGTTCCGGTTTTCGCCGGGTAGTCCTAGAATTATGTGAGCTCCAACAGAAACCCCACATTCTGCCAATGTTATGATTGCTTTTTTTGCACATTCCCAGTCATGGCCTCGGTTTATGGCTGCAAGGGTTGAGTCTTTTGTTGATTCAACCCCAATCTCAACCATGATGAATGGTTTGCTGTTGCCGTTGGAATATTTGGATTTCATCCACTCCAACAGTTCTTCGCTGATGCAATCTGGACGTGTCGCTATGACAAGTCCTATTACCCTGGGGTAGGCCAGGGCTTCTTCGTACAGAGAAATCAGCCGTTCTGTTTTCCCGTATGTGTTTGTGTATGATTGAAAATATGCCAGGTATCCATCAGGTGTCCCCTTCCTGGAGTTGAACTGGATGCCTTTTTCCAGCTGATTGGTGATGGTATCTTTTGATTCATGAGCATACCTGGGATTGAATGATGCGTTGTTGCAGTATATGCATCCGCCTGTGCCTATACTGCCATCGCGGTTAGGACACCCCAATCCGGCATTGACGGCAATTTTGCGTACCCGCTTGTGAAGTGTGTCCCACAGGTAATCTGAAAGTTTCCGGTATGTGAATCCTTTCATTTTTCCCTTTTGATGCGCTTTTTGCGGCGTATTGACCACCCGAAGAATCCTTTCGGGTTCTTGACATCAAAGTATTCTCCGTGTGAATATGCTATAAGGTCCATGGCAGCCATGTCCAGTTTTCCGTCTTCAAGCACAAATCTGTCATCGACCTGCACATTTACGACCTTGGCAATGAACATGTCGTGTGTGCCAAGTGGCTTGATTTCAACGACTTCACATTCAATTGAAACAGGTGATTCTTCAATGGTCGGAGCGTTGACAATGGCTGACTTGCCCGGTGTGAGATTCATTTCATGGAACTTGTCATAGTCACGTCCGGAACGTACGCCGCACCAGTCTGTGGCGCGTGCAAGTGCGTTGTTGGTCAGGTTTATGACAAAGCTGCCGTTCTTTTTGATTATGTCATATGAATGACGCCCTGGACGGACTGATATGTAGCACATTGGTGGGTCGGTGCAGATTGTGCCGGTCCATGCAATCGTGATTATGTTGTATTCTTCAGGGGTTGAACCGCAGCTGACCAGTACTGCTGGCAGCGGGTATATCATTGTGCCGGGTTTCCAGTTCGTCTTCATGTGGCTGTCGGTTATGTAGTTAGTCTGCAAGCTTAAGGTCACCTTCTCTGATCCATCCGGCTTTGCGCATGAGTAGTCCCATGATAGGGGTGAGTATGGCCGGCAGTACTATGCAGACAAGCAGCATGCCTGTCCAGTCCATGGCGCTGATAGCAAGCTTGGTACCGGCAGCCATGTCATTTACCCAACCGGAATAGAGTCCGATGGGTCCGACCATTCCGCATGTTCCCATGCCCGATGCAATTGCTGGTCCATTCATTTCCATGTGGAAGATGCATGTGGCTATTGGGCCTGTGATTGCGGCTACAAGGGTTGGGGCTATCCATATTCTGGGGTTCTTTACAATGTTTCCCATTTGGAGCATGCTGGTGCCCAGGCCTTGTGAAATGAGTCCGCCCCAGCGGTTCTCACGGAAGCTGAGTGCCGCAAATCCGACCATCTGGGCGCAGCATCCGGCCAGGGCGGCTCCGCCTGCAAGTCCCGTCAGGCTGAGCGCTGCGCAGATTGCTGCGGAACTGATTGGCAGTGTGAGTGCCATGCCCACGATTACTGATACCAGGATACCCATGAGGAATGGCTGGCGTGTGGTTGCCCACATGATGAGTGAACCCACGCTGCTGGCAGCCTTGCCTATTGCGGGGGCACACCATATTGACAGCATGACACCTACGGCAATGGTAACGGTGGGTGTTACCAAAATGTCAATCTTGGTCTCCTTTGAGACTGCTTTTCCTGCTTCGGCAGCGAAAATCGTGATTATGAGTACTGCCAGTGGGCCTCCGGCACCACCAAGTGAGTTGGCGGCAGCGCCTACGGTTATAAGGGAAAACAATACCAGCGGAGATGCGCAGAGTGCGTATCCGATTGATACTGCCATGGCTGGGCCTGCCATGCTCTTGGCGAATGATCCCATGCGGACAAGGGCATCAACCCCTATTTGGACTCCGATGGTATCAAGTATTGTTCCAATCAGCAATGATGCAAACAGGCCCTGGGCCATTGCGCCGAGGGCATCAACTCCGTAGCGTTTTCCTGAGAAGACTATGTTTTTGCGTTCCAGGAATGCTGAAAAACTGTTCTTTGACATTTCTTGTGTTTTTTTTGTGGTTGCAAAGTTCCGACTTTTTTCTCTGTTTTGGTTTGATTTGCCAGACTTTTCCACGTGTGGGCGGTGATTTGTGGAGGGTTTTGGAGGGCTTGCGGGGTTTGTCCACGTGGGAGGCGTGATTTGTGGAGGGTTTTGGGGGGCTTGCGGGGTTTGTCCACGCTGGAGGCGTGATTTGTGGAGGAATGGAGCGGACGTTGGTATTTCGTCCACACCAGGGGTGCCAGATGTGGATAAAACCCTTGTGCGCTGAAAAACGTCCACGTGGGGGCTGTGATATGTGGATAAAACCCTTGTGCGCTGAAAAATGTGCGACTATGGATGGTGATTTTGAAATAGAAAAAGGAATAAGATGTACATAATTATACTCGTTGGCGGAATTAAATTAGCGCATATTTAACTCTTCCAATAGGTTTGTTATTAATGTGGTTAATATATTGAAGGACAGTACAGGCGCTGATTTTGTTAATGATTCTAGTGAATAGTCCTTCCTGATGTTTTGCATAATTCCTTAATAACATAAACTGGTCATAGAGTTGCGAGAAAACGGTCTCAATCCTTTTTCTGGCTTTTGCAAAAGGAATAAACTGAGGTATCCCTTGTCACCAAAGATGCTACAATTGCGGTATTCCAACCTGAGATCTTTCAGATAGTGTATGTCATGGACATTTGCAGGTGTTAGGTCAAATGAGTGTATGACACCACTTAAGCCACAGAGAGCATGCAGTTTATAACCTTAATAGAAACAGCTTTGGGATGCACAATATCCTTTATTGGGGGCTGTTTGCCAGTTGCCTCTGCCGAACTGACAGCGACTCGCTCTGGCAATCTTGCAAACTTCAATTGGCTTGGAATCGACGCAAAAGAACGATTCGTCTCCATCAATGCATTCTGCTATCCTTTGACGTATTTCATTGCAGAGATTTCGGGTCTGTTTTCGCCTGTCATTATATTGTCTGCGGGAGATAAGATTAGGGATAGAGGATTTGTACTTATGAAGGATATGGAAAAGAAGACTCTCGCTGTCAATGCTGAAATGTTCTGCTGTCATGCTTAAGGCGATTACCTCTAAATCAGAGAATTTCGGTACAACACCACGACGTGGTACATTACCCGATTCGTTAACCAAATTTGAGGAGAAATCCTTGCATATCTCAAGAAATTTAGCGTATATTGTAGTCAAGTCGCGCATACGATGATTTGATCTTAATGGTTTGATCACTACTAAGATACTAAAAATCAATAATATGTGCAACTTTTTAAACACTAATTATTTATAAATTTAATTCCGCCAACAGGTTTCTATGATTACCAAAATAATAGGTCAGGCGTTGTGTGTGTTAGAGATGTTAAGGAAATATTTAGGCATCCTTGAAAAATACACAGTTCATATGAAATACAATACGATTATCATATTAATGGGCCTATCGCTTCCGGTTAGAGCTCATGCTGATATTGCCCTTAATCCACTGCATGCAAATGGTATTGCCATAGAAGATGACAATTTGAATATCCGAATGGAGTCTGAAGAGGTTATTGTTGATTTGTGGGCAGATTCTGCTGTGGTTAACTGTTCTTTTGTGATGCATAATTATGGAGAAGCATTGTCGGTTGAAATGGGATTTCCGGAAATGCATTTCCTACAAAATGAGAAGCCATATTTCATTCAGTGTGCTGAAGATAAAAAACGATTCCGTATTAATGTGAACGGTGTTATGCTTGGATATGAAACCATTTCATTTTCTCATGTCTTAGATGAACTTGTTGCATTACAGAAAGAGTTGTCTCAGTCGTTGAATGGGGAGGAGTATCGTGATATTTTCGATTCTTATGTTGAAGTAAGACATCAATTGGAAAACAAGTCGCATCTTTGGTATGTTTGGCAGGAGAGTTTTGACAGGCAAACCACTAAGAACATTTCAGTTTCGTATAAAATATCAAACGGAACAACTGTCAAAGAAAATGTCTCAGGTTACTTTGTCGTTAATAAGCTGTTCAAGTACATAATCTCCACAGGAGGCAGTTGGCATGGAACAATAGGTGATGCAATTATCCGTGTTCGTTTGCACGGTTTTACATTGTTTGATTTGGGTAGCATATCTCCTTCTGGATATACAGTGGTTGATGACGGCCGCGAAATTATGTGGCATTTTGAAGATATTGAGCCTGTAGAGGATGATGACATAGTAGTATTATTCCCCGATGAAGTCTATACACCGGTTTGGATGTCTTCCCCATCATACTGAATGTTTTGTGGCGTAAATTAAACCGATTAAATTTGATTGCATTACACTAATTCAGGTAAAATTTCCGACAATGGTGGGTGTGTTGTGATAATTTATTGATAGATATAAAAAATGCTATTTTAAATTTATGAAACGATTATTTGTGCTTTTTTTTGTCAGTCTTCCACTTGTGTCATTTGGGCAGGAGTCACAGTCGTCGGCAAATGACAATATAATATCAGGAATAGTGACAGATGACAACGGGCCTTTGGTGAACGTGAATGTCATAGAGTTGGATTCAAATGGCAGGATTGTTGTTCATGTGGTTACTGATTCCCAGGGAAGATTCTCGTTCGCATTAAACGATCCCACTGACAAATTGAAATTTACTCAGATTCCATACAAAGAAGTTGAGATTCCTATTTCAGAAGAAAGATATGAGATTAAGATGAATGTTGATTCTATGCATCCGTCATTAAGTATGGTTTCAGTGACTGATAACCCTGCAGTTCAGAATGAGATTTTAAAGGAATTTGAGGGATTACAGCTAACCAATCCTGTTTTTGTCTTGGATTGCTATGATGGCTTTTCCATTAAACAGGATGCTGATGTGTTTCCTGAGTCAATAGGGAAGGATTGACCTTCTCAGAAGTTCATGCTATGTTTTTTGCGAAGGACAAAACAGAGGTTGATTATGCTGTTGACTGGATTGTCCGTAACTTGGTTGTGGAATAATGCATGAAAAGGATCCATCATATAACCCAAAGATATAGAAAGTGTGCTGGTATTTGATTCTCCTGCCAGTCTTGGTGAGATATCGGAATCTGTACCTATTTTTATAAACACTCTTGTGCGAAACATGAATTCCAATGCAGAGCAAGTCATGTGTGGGAATTTGACGAGTCAAAAATACCTGTTGGTTGATGTGCTAATGAAAGATGATTATCAGTTGAAGACCAAGCAGGAGAAGCGTAACCGTGGCAAGCGCATAACTACTCTTCGTGGTTTTAACCGTCCCGTCCAGTTTTACAGTCCGGAATACCCTGATGGTCCCGTTGAAGGAACTGAGGACTATCGCCGCACTCTGTATTGGAATCCGAATGTCATCACCGACAGCCTGGGCCACGCTCAGATAGAGTTTTACAACAACAGCTATTCGACCCGCTTCAATGTGAGCGGTGCCGGCATAACCGCCGGCGGTTCTCCGTATGTGCTGGATATGGATTTTTAATGTGTGTTGCGGTAAGGTCGTGTCTGGCTTATTAAGAAAGTTTTTTTATTATTACTGATGCGATAAATTTTTAAAAGTCTATAAACAGTTCATTGACATTTTGATTTTGAGTGAGCATTTCCGGAACTTCCAACAAGTCTCTAAGGTCAGCTTTTGAGAGAATGGAAGTCTCCGTTATACTTCTTGACGGACTTGTTGAAGACCCATCGAGGGAAGTACTCCATAACCTGGGCGAACAGGTATTTGCCTTTGTTCATGTTTCGGGGCTTTTTACAGCCTCAAAATTAGGCAAACGCTCACTTCAAATCGTGAAATGTCAAAGAGCTATTTAAGATATTTGTAGTTAATGACTTGCTGCGACAACGAATCGAATTATCGCATCGGAAAGCGATTCAAATCGTGAACAAGCAATAACATGTATAAAACATTAAATATTAATAAGTTATAAGTAAGCGATGCCATTTTATCGCATCACTAGTATTTTTTTATCACTTTTTTGTAAAATCAAAAGTTTTACATTTCTTTGCAAAAAATAGTATATGAAATCAACGTGTTTTTTGAGTATTGCCATTTTTCTTGCTTCCTGTACCAGCGGCTTGGATGACCTTGATGTGCTTGGTGTGAAATCCCCGGGTTGGGAAGAATCCTTTGCATCATCAGCGATCGGTCTTGAGAGCGAGACGGAACTCCAGATGGAAAACAGTGGCCTGGAAATGAGGGCAAGAGAATTGCTTGATATTGACAAGTCAGAACTTTCCCTGGAAGACTTTTTTGACGCGGAACAATCCTACTTTCCAATATACCCCAAGGATCTCAGAAGTTTCAGCCTTGTGACCTATAAAGAACTTTGCAGTGATTCATCTTCCATTCATCTGGAGTCCGATGCGCTTCTCAGCTATGTTGACAGTCTACTTAAAGACGAGGTTCCATACCGTGTGTACAGACAAACGTGGAATTATCATGGCACCCCAATTTCAACTCTATCATTGTATAATGACTATGACGAACTGGCCTATGACAACATTCAGTTCAATATGATAACTGTCCGACAGTTACGTTACGATGGTACCCGCAGGCGCATGCTTTCAAGAAGTGAGGGACCATATGCGGGATGTATTGATTCTGGTGTAAAAGAGGTTAAATTCTATAATAGAAATAATGATCTTGTTGCTTGGACTAATTTTTGGTGGGAAGAGTATGGACACATGGAGTCAGCTCCTCTGTATCGGTCTGACACGATTTTTGCTATAAATTATCATTATGTTCATGATTATCTGGATTATGGTAGTGATTTTTGGACTTATAATAATTATTTATCTACTATCAATAGATTTGTTGACTTAAGCAGTAATACAGAAGGGCGATTCAGCCTGTGTTTGTGGGCTGGACCAAATTCTGAAAGATCAAGAGTAAATAGCGAGGTTGATTTATATTTTAATTATCCGTTTGTTGCAGGAAACTATTACGATATATCAAGGTTTTTAGAGGATTATTCTTGGTATTCCTGTAGGACTGAAGGTTTTTTCCTTTCCAAAGAAATGAAGCTTGAAGAAAGATTTGTTCTTGTAGATTGAGTCTCATGAGGGTAGCGGTTTTGCTGATAGTGTTTTTTACCGTGAGCCTATGTGGCCTGGCCCAGACACCTGACGGGCAGAATTCCTTGGCTGATTCGGGTTCATATGCCATTACGAAGACCAATGACGGATATAAAACTTCAGATATTGTTATAACCTCATCAAGATGGTCTGGAAAGGATTTGATGCGCTATGCAGGCAACATACACCAATTCAATCAAATCTATCCCCAGGAGAAGGTCTATCTTCAGTTTGACAATACGGGGTATTATCAGGGCGAGACCATCTGGTTCAAGGCTTTCGTTGTCAATGCCTCGGGTCTGACCCGTGCACGAAGCACAGTGCTGTATGTTGATTTGTTGTCTCCTAGCGGCGTTCTGCTTGAACAGAAGAAGTTGAAGATACTGGCTGGTCAGGCCGACGGTTGTTTCATCCTGATGGACGGTTCGACCGAGCAGGCCAGGGAATTGCGCGGTGTGTTGCCGTACCCGAGTGGTTACTATGAGATTAGGGCCTACACCCAGTATATGCTGAATTTTGATCAGCATCTTGAGTTTTCACGTGTAATTCCCGTTTTTAGGGAACCTGTGACAAAGGGATATTTCGGTGAGCAGGTAATGGACAATTCAGTCAGTGAAATTGAGGATTACAGGCCCAGGTCAGAGAAAAGCAGTAATACCGTAAATGTGGAAATCTTTCCCGAGAGTGGAAATCTTATCAAGGGTAAGCCATGCCGTCTGGCTTTCAAGGCTACTAATGGCAATGGTCAGCCGGTAAATGGGGTTTTATCCGTTTCTGCATCGGCCCTGAAACATATTTATTCTGGTGCCACGCTTCATGATGGTATGGGCAGTGTGACTGTACCGTCAGGGTGGAGCAGCCTGACTGCGGAATTTAATGATGGTGAAAATACATATAAGGTAAGAATGCCACAGACTGAAAGGAAGGGGTATTCCTTGATGGTGACTCAGTCTGCTGATTCCCTCTTCGTACAGATTAGTTCTCCGGAAAGGAGTTACGCAGAAGATCTTGCAGTCAGCATAACATGTAGAGGTGCTCTTATAGGATACAAGTATTTCAATTCCGACAGGGAAAGTCTTTCCATCAGTAAAGATGGCTGGCCAATAGGAGTGTGTCAGCTGACCCTCTACAATTTCGATGAAAAGAAAATATGTACCCGCTATTTTTTCAACCACCGCAGTGACTTTCGCATGCCGGAACTGACGGCAATACCTGAAAAGGAGAGCTATAGTCCGTATGAACCTATAAAGATTGACTTTGACCTGAAAAACGGCCATGGCGTATCTTTCCGTGACCGTTTCTGCGTGTCCGTCCGTGACGCATCGCCTAGCCTGGCTACAATTTACGCTGATAATCTGGCAACCACGCTGCTGCTGTCATCGGACCTCAAGGGTCTGATAAACAATCCTCGCTACTATTTTGAGTCTGATGATGAAGAGCACCGTCAGGCCATGGACCTGCTTATGCTTGTGCAGGGGTGGGAACGCTATGACTGGATGTACATGAGCGGTAACAGTTATTTTACCGAGACTCATCGTATGGAGGATAGTCTGAGCGTGAACGGCTGGATTACGGCTATCAGGAACAAGAGAAAGCTGAAGGGAATAAATACATACATAACAATACTCCCACACAATGACAGTGCAAAGATTGAGTACGGAATGTATCCCACTGATGAGATTGGTTATTTTGGGTTTGACACTAAAGATTATTACGGTACGGCTGATTTGGTAATGTTGCTTGAAAACAATGGTAATCTTGCAAAGAATACTGGTGCGAAAATGATTCTCCAAAGGTCTGATTTGCCGGTGGTACGTTCATATCTTCAGAATGAACTGACGTTGAAGAAGAGCAGTTACTCTCCATGGACGAACCGTTTTTCAACAGTGAGCAAGGACTCGGCCGGTGAAGTTCCGTTAAGTGGAGTACTGCTGCCCACGGTTGAGGTTAGGGATAGAAGGAAATATGTTGATTATTTTACATTCAGAGCATTTGATGTTGAAAAGGATGTTGAAACAGTTCTTGATTTTGGAGAATGGCCTAAGGATTTGATGGGCTATTTTCTGGACAAGGGGTATTCTGTCTTACCCTGGGAAGTGATAGGAGAAAGTAATCCGGAGAATGACTATGGAATCGAGGGATATGCTTTCATCAATACCGGATATATTGGCAATTTTCCAGTTTTTTGGTATGTGCATGATTCTCAGAAATTATGGTATTTTGATTATGGAGAACAGATGGCAGGTTCCGCTCAATCCGGCAAGATGCCCGGTCCTTGGACAATTGATACTGAAGATATAGAAAGCGTCCTGGTCTTTGATTCTCCGGCCAGTCTTGGTGAGATATCGGAATCTGTACCTATCTTTATGAACACTCTTGAACGAAACATGAATTCCAGTGCTGAACTTGTCATGCGCGGTAATCTGACGAGTCAAAAATACCTGTTGGTTGATGTGCTAATGAAAGATGATTATCAGTTGAAGACCAAGCAGGAGAAGCGTAACCGTGGCAAGCGCATAACCACTCTTCGCGGTTTTAACCGTCCTGTCCAGTTCTACAGTCCGGAATACCCTGATGGTCCCGTTGAGGGAACAGAGGACTATCGCCGCACTCTGTATTGGAATCCGAATGTCATCACCGACAGCCTGGGTCACGCTCAGATAGAGTTCTACAACAATTCCTATTCAACCCGCTTCAATGTGAGCGGTGCCGGCATTACCGCCGGCGGTTCGCCCTATGTTCTGGATATGGATTTCTGATTGGCTCTTCATGTCATCTCCCTCAATACAGCCTTAATGAATATTATGGTAAGAAAAAGCTGATCTGTTTTTTTAGAAAGTTCTCCCTGATGGTAAGTTGGACATGGCAGCCATGGATCTTATTGCATACTCACACGGTGAATACTTTGACGTAAGTAATCCCAAGGGATTCTTCGGATGGTCCATACGCCGCAAGAAACGAATAAAAAGGGAAAAGTGACAGGGCTATTTTGAACGATAAAAAAGTATAAGGAGTACATATTTATAGTATTTTTGCAGTCGCAAAAGAATAATGTGACAATGAAAGCTTTACGTTTAATCTTATTTACCGTAGTAGGTATGACAGTAGCATCTTGTGGAAACAAGGACAGAATGGGAATTAAGATGGAGAATCTGGACCAGACAGCAGTCGCTGGCAACGATTTCTATCAGTTTGCATGTGGTGGTTGGATGAAGAACAATCCTCTGACTGATGAATATTCACGCTTTGGCAGTTTTGACAAGCTGGCCGAAGATAACAGGGAGCAGCTCAAGGCCCTGATTGATGAGATTGTATCGACATCACATGAAAAAGGCAGCAATGCTCAGAAGATTGCTGATTTGTATAACCTTGTAATGGATACAGTCCGCCGTGAGAATGAGGGTATTGCACCTATCAAGCCTTATCTGGCACGTATTGAGGCTATCAGTGACCGATCAGAAATTTTCAAGACCGTTATGGACCTTGAATTCGATGGCCTGCTGACCGGCTATTTCGGCGTTGGCATTGGTGCTGACATGATGGACAGTAAGATCAATACCGTCAGCATTGGTCAGGGCGGCATCACCCTGGGCGAGAAGGAATACTACCTGGAGAATGATGAAGCAACTTCAAAAATCCGCGAGGAGTACAAGAAGCACATTGTCCGCATGTTTACTCTGTGCGGCTTTGACGAGGCAACTGCCCAGAAGAAGATGGAGTCAGTCCTGAAAATTGAGACTTGCATTGCTGACAAGTCATACAGTTCAGTCCAGATGCGTGACCCTGCAGCAAACTATCACAAGATGAGCTATGCAGACCTGCTGAAGGACTATTCTGGAATTGACTGGAATGCCTATTTCACCAAGATGGGTATGATTGGCGTTGAGGAGGTCGATGTTAACCAGCCGGAGCCAATCCACGAAGTTGAGAGACTGCTGGCAGAACTCCCGGTTGAAGATCACAAGGCATATCTTGAATGGCAGCTGATTGACGGTTCCGCTTCACAGCTGACAGCTGAAATTGACAAGGCTAATTTTGAATTCTACGGTGGTGTAATGAGCGGCCGTAAGGAACAGCAGCCTATGTGGAAGCGCGCTACAAGCATTGTAAGCGGTGTTCTGGGCGAGGCTATTGGTCAGCTCTATGTTGAAAAGCATTTCCCTGCAGAATCAAAGGCACGCATGGAGGAACTGGTCAGGAACCTTCAGGTAGCACTGGGTCAGCGCATTGACGAACAGGACTGGATGAGCAACGCCACCAAGGCAGCAGCTCATGAGAAACTCGATGCGTTCTATGTGAAGATTGGCTATCCTGACAAGTGGCAGGACTACAGCAAACTGAACATTGACCCTGCCAAGAACTACTTTGACAATATGATTGAGGTTGCACACTTCGCCCTGGCTGATGCCATTGAGCGCAAGTTCAAGAAGCCGGTTGACAATACTGAGTGGTTCATGACTCCTCAGACAGTAAATGCGTACTACAACCCATCAACAAATGAAATCTGTTTCCCTGCCGGCATTCTGCAGTACCCGTTCTTTGACATGAGTGCTGATGATGCATTCAACTATGGCGCAATCGGCGTTGTCATAGGCCACGAAATGACTCACGGCTTTGATGATCAGGGACGTCAGTTCGATAAGGAAGGTAACTTTGCCGACTGGTGGGCCGAGGGTGATGCTGACAAGTTTAAGGAACACGTACAGGTCATTGTTGATCACTTCGACAATATCAATGTACTGCCTGACCTGAAGGGTAACGGTTCACTCACACTTGGTGAGAATATTGCTGACCACGGTGGTCTGATGGTGGCTTACCAGGCATTCAAGAACGCAACCAAGGATAACCCGCTTCCTGTAATCAACGGATTCACACCAGAACAGCGTTTCTTCCTGGCTTACGCAGGAGTATGGGCTGGTAATATCCGTGATGAGGAAATACGCAACCGTACCAAGAGCGATCCTCATGCACTGGGCCGCTGGAGAGTCAACGGAACTCTGCCACACATTGATGCCTGGTATGAGGCATTTGGCATAGAGCCAGGCAATGAACTCTACATTGCTCCTGAAGACAGAGCAAGAATCTGGTAATAAAAAACTCTTTTCCCGGTCGGCTCAATGACAGAAATCAAAGGCATTGAACTCCTGGCTCCGGCCAGAAACCTGGAATGCGGTAAAGAAGCCATACTTCACGGCGCCGATGCAGTTTACATCGGCGCTGCCTGTTTCGGGGCCCGTCAGGCTGCCGGCAACAGCGTGGAGGATATCGCATTACTGGCAGAATTTGCGCACACTTACCGCGCGAAAGTATATGTAACGGTCAACACCATTCTTCTGGAGGAAGAACTTGATGATGCCCGAAAACTGGTATGGGAACTATATAATGCGGGGGTCGATGCTATTCTTGTGCAAGATATGGCTCTGTTGCAGATGGATTTGCCGCCAATAGCCCTGCATGCCAGTACCCAGGCTGATGTCCGTACGCCAGAAAAGGTCCGTTTCCTGGCAGACTGCGGCTTTACGCGTGTAGTGCTGGCCAGGGAACTCTCCATTGACGAAATCAGACAGATACATCAGGCGTGCCCTGATGTTGAACTTGAGTGCTTTGTACACGGAGCACTTTGTGTGAGCTACAGCGGTCAGTGCTACGCCAGTGAACACTGCTTCGGACGCAGTGCCAACAGGGGAGAATGTGCGCAGTTCTGCCGCCTGCCGTTTGACCTGATTGATTCAGGCGGCAATGTGCTGCTCAGGCAGAAGCATCTGCTCTCCCTGAAAGACATGAAGCGAATTGAGTATCTGGAGGAACTTGCCGATGCGGGCGTATGTTCTTTCAAGATTGAAGGCCGGTTAAAGGAGCTGTCATACGTGAAGAATGTTACTGCCGCATACAGCCGCGAAATAGACCGGATTGTGGGTGCGCGCAATGATTTGTACCGGTTGTCTGAGGGTAAGAGCGTGAGCCGCTTTGAACCATCACTTGAAAAGAGTTTCAACCGTGGTTTCACTGAGTATTTCCTTCATGGCCGGAATCAGGGAATTTTTTCGTTCTCAACGCCAAAGTCGATGGGCGAGAAAATGGGAATGGTGCGTTCCGGAGGTCGCGGCTGGATTTCAGTGGCAACTTACAAACCATTCCACAATGGGGACGGATTGTGCTGGCTTTCACCTGATGGTAAACTGCTGGGCTGCCGGGTGAACAGGGTAGAGGGTCCCAGAATATTCCTGTATCAGGAAAGGGAACAGGCCATACCGGCCGGGACTGAAATATACCGCAATCTGGACCATGAGTTTGAGAACATGCTCTCGCATGAATCGGCCGACCGCAAGATTGGGGTCGATGTTGAGTTTTCTGATATGCCAGGCATAGGCTTTAAGGTTGTGCTTGCCGATGCAGAAGGCAATGTTGGGACTGCAAGCCGCGAGTGGAAGCTGGAACCTGCCAGAAACCAGCAGAATGACAATATTAAGAATCAGCTTTCCAAGTTGGGCAATACCGAATTTGTGGCAGAGCGAGTCAGGGTTGGCATGAGTGGCAATTGGTTTGTGCCTTCGTCTCTGCTGTCTGACCTGCGCAGGGAGGCGGTCCATGATTTGCAGAATGCGCGCCGCAGGTCTTACCGGCGTCCCGGGGTGGGAAAGCCTGCTGAGGGTGAGAACCGTTTCCCGGCAAAGACCTTGACTTATTTGGGTAATGTCAGCAATTCAATGGCCCGTGCGTTCTACGCGCGTCATGCCGTGGAAAGCATTGAACCGGCTTTTGAACTGAAACACCGCCCTGATTCCGTAATTATGTTCTGCCGCCATTGCCTGAGATACGCTATCGGCGAGTGCCCCAAGCAGAAAAACAGCGCGGCCCAGGCCTTGAACGGACTGTCCCTGCGTTCTGCTGATGGCAGGGAATTCCCCCTTGCGTTCGACTGCGCCCGCTGCCAGATGCTGGTGCTCACTGCACCCGCCACAGTCCAGCTGTGATTCCTTCACAGTCCAGCTGTGGGTGGCTCACTTTTGGAATTGCATCGGCATGATTTGAAAAAGACAGGGAGGACCAATCTTTTTCAATGGCAGTTTGCATTATTATAAAACAAAGTTTAACTTTGCCTACACAAGAATACAAACACCTAATTATTTATAATCATGGCATACAAAATTGATCAGATTGAAGGCGTAGGCGCAGTTTACGCTGAAAAGCTCAATGCAGCAGGCGTTAAGACTACTGAGGACTTGCTTGAGAAGTGCGCAACAAAGAAGGGTCGCCAGGCAATGGCCGAAGCCACAGGTATCAGCGAGAAGCTTATCCTCAAGTGGACAAACCATTCAGACCTTTTCCGCATTACCGGTATTGCCGGTCAGTTCGCTGAACTGCTCGAGGCTGCAGGCGTTGATACTGTTAAGGAGTTCCGTCACAGAGTACCTGCAAACCTTCAGCCTAAGCTTGTTGAAGTCAATGAGGAAAAGAAGTTGTGCAAGCGCGTTCCTGCTGTTTCAGAACTCGAGAAGATGATTGCTGAGGCTAAGGAACTTGAGCCAAAGGTTTCATATTGATTTGCATACACAACGCAATAACAATCAGGCGTTCCGTTTGGAGCGCCTGATTTTTTTCCTGCAAGTGAGCCTTTCACAGCTGGACTGTGAAGGGATCACATTATCTCGCTGAAATGGTCGACTACGTTGTCGGCGCCGGCGGCGAGGAGTTCCTGACGGGTCTGGTTGCCGTATGTTACGCCGCAGGTGTGGCAGCCGGCGCTCTTGCCCATGATTATGTCGAAGCTTGTGTCACCTACGACCAGGGCTCTGTCCGGGCTGATGCTGAAATGCTCAAGTATGTGCAATGCCATGTCGGGCGCGGGTTTTTTGTTGGCTATCAGGCTTTCATCGGCAATGTAGTCAATGTACGGAAGTATGCCCAGCATTCTGCTAAGGGGAATGAGTGAGAGGGTAGAGCGGCTTGATGCAATGGCTATGCGCATGCCCGATTCGTGGGCTCTTTTCAAGGTATCGGCTACCTGGGGGAAAATAAGTACGGTATTGTAGCACTTTTCGGTGTTGTATATTTCCCGGTACTTGTCGGTCAGTCTCTGCACAAGTTCCATGTCATCGGTCTGCGCCAGTATGTGAACGCCTTCATACAGGGGAATACCTATGGTCGCAATTATTTCACTGTCAGTCAGTTCCCTTTCGCCAAGTGAGCGGAACGCCTCTTTCATGGTCGATACTATGCTCCACCTGGTATCGGCTATAGTTCCGTCAAAATCAAGAATCAGTGTGTCAATTTTGCTGTTCATATTGGCAAAAGTACTAAATCTGCCCGAATGATGCTACCTTTGCGTTCGTAAACGGATCACGATGGCAATCAAGGCGGTATTTTTTGACATAGACGGCACGCTGGTGAGTTTCAACACCCACAGAATGCCGGAATCGACCCATAGGGCACTGAAGTTGCTGCGCCAGAAAGGGATAAAACTCTTCATAAGCAGCGGGCGTCCGTTGAGTGCCATTGACAATCTGGAAGGTGAGGAGTTCGATGGTTTTGTCACCGTCAACGGCAGTCTGTGCTGGATGAACGGGGAGATTGTCCACAGGGCGCCTGTTCCAGTGAGCGACGTGACAAACTGGATTGATTACGAAAGGGAAAACCGGACGGACTGTTTCATGATTTCAAGCCGGGGAATTACCATGAACCGCCTGACTGCTGCAACGCAGGCTTTTCTGGACATGCTGAATTTTCCGGCAACGCCAATTCTGGGGCTCGATGAGATTGACCGCAATGACATTTACCAGATGGTTTGCCTGTTTCCGCAGGATATGGATGAGAGCATTCAGCGCATTCTGCCCGGCTGTTCGTTCAAGCGCTGGCACCCATCATTTGCCGATATTGTGAGGGCCGGCAGTGACAAGAGTTCCGGCATGCAGGCCATTCTTGACATTATAGGCCTAAGGCGCGATGAGTGCATGGCTTTCGGCGATGGCGGGAATGACATAGAGATGCTGCAGTTTGTCGGACTTGGGGTGGCCATGGGCGGCAGCGAAGAGGCGGTCACGGCTGCATCGGACTACGTTACAGGCTCAGTCGATGAAGACGGAATTTTCACGGCTCTCCAGCACTTTTCCCTAATTTGAAGAACGTTCAAGCCTAGTTCCAGCCCGAGAGATTGTTTCACACTCTCCCTGTTACTGTTGGAAACGCCGCACTTTTTCCCGCAGCCGTCACAGTTTCTTGGCCTGGTTCCAAAGGGCGTCCATTTCTTCAAGGGTGAGGTCTTTTATGGAGCGTTCCTGGCTTATTGCCGATTCCTCAATGTAGTTGAAGCGCTGTATGAACTTGCGGTTGGTCTTTTCCAGAGCGTTGTCGGGCTGAATCTTGTGCTTGCGGGCTACGTTTATGATTGAGAACAGAAGGTCGCCCAGTTCCGATTCGGCATTCTCGTGGTTGCCGGCACGCAGTTCGGCTTCGAGTTCGGCGTATTCTTCATGCACCTTGTCCATGGCTCCTTCGGGATCATCCCAGTCAAAGCCCACGTGAGCGGCCTTTTCCTGAATGCGGAACGCCTTGATGACGGCCGGAAGCGAGTCGGGCACGCCGGCCAGCACGCGCTTGTTGCCGCCCTTTTCCTTCAGCTTGAGCTGCTCCCAGTTGTCAAGCACCTTGTTGGCATTGTCGGCCTGGACATTGCCGTAAATGTGCGGATGGCGGTAAATAAGCTTCTCGCAAAGCTTGTCGCATACGTCGGCAATATCGAACTCCTGGGTTTCCGATGCAATCTTGGCGTAGAAGACCACGTGCAGGAGCACATCGCCCAACTCCTTGCAAATGTTCGCGTTGTCATTCCTGATTAGCGCGTCACACAGTTCATAAACTTCTTCAATAGTGTTCTGGCGAAGGCTTTCGTTGGTCTGTACACGGTCCCACGGACACTTTTCGCGCAGGGTGTCCATTACGTCAAGCAGACGCCCGAAGGCCTGCATTTTATCTTCTCTTGAGTGCATTATTCAAATATTTGTTTTGTGCGACAAAAGTACTCATTCAATTTGTTAACTTTGCACCTTAAAACTGATTAACTGATAAAAAGATGGAACTTGCCAGCAAATATAATCCTGAAGAGGTTGAAGGAAAATGGTATAAGTATTGGGAAGACAACAAGCTCTTCCATTCAGAACCCGATGGCCGTGAGCCATACACCATAGTTATTCCACCACCAAATGTGACTGGTGTGCTGCACATGGGCCACATGCTGAACAACACCATCCAGGATATTCTGGTACGCCGTGCCAGGCTGATGGGCAAGAACGCCCTGTGGGTACCGGGCACTGACCACGCATCAATTGCAACCGAGGCCAAGGTTGTGAACCGTCTGGCCAGCCAGGGCATAAAGAAGCGTGACCTGACCCGTGAGGAGTTCCTTAAGCACGCATGGGCATGGACCGAAGAGCACGGCGGCATAATACTGAAGCAGCTGCGCCGCCTGGGTGCCAGCTGTGACTGGGACCGTACCGCATTCACAATGGATGACACCCGTTCAGAATCAGTAATCCGCGTGTTTGTTGACCTCTACAACAAGGGCCTTATCTACCGCGGCCTGAGAATGGTCAACTGGGACCCCAAGGCCCAGACCGTACTCTCAACCGAAGAGGTTATCTACCGCGAAGAGAAGTCCAAGCTCTACTATCTGAGATATTATGTGGCCGATGCTGATGTGAATCCTGTAGTTCCAACCGGAGAAGAGGGCGAGGTTCTGCACAAGGACCAGGATGGACGCTACTATGCAGTGGTTGCCACCACACGTCCTGAGACAATCATGGGTGATACCGCCATGTGCATTAACCCTAAGGACCCCAAGAACCAGTGGCTGCGCGGTCACAAGGTGATTGTTCCGCTGGTTAACCGCGTTATTCCGGTAATTGAAGACCGATACGTTGACATTGAGTTCGGTACCGGCTGTCTGAAGGTTACTCCGGCTCATGACGTCAATGACTATGCCCTGGGCAAGACTCATAACCTGGGCATAATTGACATATTCAACCCCGATGGTACCATAAGCGAAGAGGCCGGCATGTACGTTGGCCAGGACCGCATGGATGTGCGCAAGCAGATTGCACTTGACCTTGAGTCTGCTGCACTGCTTGAAAAGGTTGAGGATTATGACAATAAGGTAGGTTATTCAGAAAGAAACCAGGACACCGCCGTTGAGCCACGTCTGTGCAAGCAGTGGTTCCTGTCAATGAAGCACTTTGCTGACATTGCTCTGCCACCGGTACTTGAAGGAAAGATCAAGTTCTACCCAAACAAGTACGTTAACACATACCGCAACTGGCTGGAGAACATTCAGGACTGGTGCATTAGCCGTCAGCTGTGGTGGGGTCACAGAATTCCTGCATATTTCCTGCCTACTGAAGAGGGCGCCGATGAAAAGTTCGTTGTAGCAATGACCATAGAAGAGGCTCTGGAACTGGCAAAGAAGGTTCCTGGCTATGAGAATATCACTGCTGACCAGCTGACACGTGATGAAGATGCCCTTGACACTTGGTTCTCATCATGGCTGTGGCCGGTTTCATTGTTCAACGGCATAAACAATCCGGGCAACAATGAAATAGACTACTACTATCCGACAGCTGACCTGGTAACCGGTCCTGATATTATTTTCTTCTGGGTAGCACGTATGATTATGGCTGGCGAGGAGTATCAGAAGGACGTACCGTTCCGCAACGTGTACTTTACCGGTATTGTACGTGACAAGCTGGGCCGCAAGATGAGCAAGTCACTGGGTAATTCACCTGACCCAATAGGACTCATTGAGAAGTTCGGTGCCGATGGCGTACGCATGGGACTGATGCTGTCCGCTCCTGCAGGTAACGATATTCCGTTTGATGAATCAATCTGTGAGCAGGGACGTAACTTCAACAACAAGATATGGAACGCGTTCCGCCTGACCCGCAGCTGGAACGTGGCCGATATAGAGCAGCCTGAAAGTTCACGCATTGCCGTTGAATGGTTCAGCAGCCAGTTGGGCAAGACCGCTGCTGAAATGAACGACCTTATGGAGAAGTACCGCATAAGCGAGGCCCTGATGGCTGTCTACAAGCTGTTCTGGGATGAGTTTGCAAGCTGGTACCTTGAAATAATCAAGCCTGCATACGGTCAGCCAATTGATTCAAAGACCTATGCTGATACAATGGCCATGTTTGAGAAGCTGCTGTTGCTGCTGCACCCATTCATGCCGTTCATTACCGAGGAACTGTGGCAGAACGTGAGCGAGAGAAAGGCCGGTGACAGCATTATGAACCAGACAATAGTTGACATAACAGCCGCCGGTTACAATGAGCAGCTTCTGGCTGACTTTGAAACCGCCAAGCAGCTGGTTACTGAAATCCGCTCAATCCGTAAGTCCAAGAACATAGGCCCACGTGAACCTCTGACCCTTGAGTCAGTCCAGGCCAATGCAATTGCAAGCCTTGATTCAGTAGTCATGAAGATGGCCGGTCTTGAAGAGATTGTGATTGTAGGCACAAAGAGCGAGGGCACCGCATCATTCATGCTGGGAACAAGCGAATATGCAGTACGTTTGGGCGGCCTTATTGACGTTGCAGCCGAAATAGAAAAACTGCAGGCTGAACTGCAGCATCTTGAAGGATTCCTGAAAGGTGTGAATGCCAAGCTGGCAAACCAGAATTTCGTGGCTCACGCACCGGCCGCAGTCGTCGAAATGGAGAGAAAGAAGCAGTCCGATGCCACACAGAAGATTGCCACTATCAAGGAGAGCATTGCAACACTCAGTAAGTAACAATGGAGAATAATAACAAGCCTGCCGGCAAGGGCCTTCGGGTTGCTGGAATAGCCGCAATTGCAGTATTGGCAGTTGCAGTAGTGTATCTTTTCATATCACTGGGCAAGAAAACCCAGGAGAATGAAGAGATGGTCAAGTTGTTTGAACTGGAAAAGGAGGAGATGGAAAATGAATACTCCAGCTTTGCCATTCAGTATGATGAAATGCAGGTCCATCTGTCAAATGACTCACTTGTAAGACAGCTGGAGAAGGAAAAGCTGCGCACCCAGCAGCTTCTTGAGGAGCTGCGCCAGACCAAGGCGAGCAATGCCGCTGAAATAAGGCGCCTGAAGAATGAGCTGGCCACCGTGAGGGCAGTCATGCGTTCATACGTGCATCAGATTGATTCGCTTGACCAGATTAACAAGAAGCTGGTCAGCGAAAATACCCAGATACGCAGGCAGAACCAAGAGGCAACCCGTACCATTGAGACCCTGACCGAAGAAAAGCAGAGGGCCGAAGACAAGGTTGCACTTGCCTCACAGCTTGATGCCGTAGCAATTTCATTCGTTGCCCACAACAAGCGCGGAAAGTCCGAAAAGAAGGTCAAGAACGTAACGCAGCTTGTATTTGATTTCACAATTGCCAAGAACATAACAGTCGATACCGGTGAAAAGACCGTATATCTGAGAATTATGCAGCCCGATGGCGAACCGCTGGTAAAAGACCCGGAGAACCTGTTCCACTACCAGAACAGGGATATGGAGTATTCAATAAAGAAATACATTGAATATACCGGAGAACAGCAGCAGGTCACCATGTACTGGGATGTTGAGGAATTCCTGTACGCCGGTGAATATTCAGTCTTCATCTTCGTTGACGGAGTGATGATTGGAGATCAGACTCTTACCTTGCAGTAAACCAATTTTAGAAACTTGAATAAATCATTTGAAGAGCTTGGAGTATCGGAACTGATACGTAAAGCTATTGAAGAACTGGGATTCAAAAATCCAATGCCAGTTCAGGAGACGGTCATACCTTATCTGTTGGAAGCAGGCACGGGTGACGTAGTGGCACTTGCCCAGACAGGTACAGGAAAGACCGCAGCTTTCGGTATTCCTATAATTCAGAACACTGATATTGCCAATGCAGTCCCGCAGGCGCTCATATTGAGCCCTACACGCGAACTGTGCATGCAGATTGCCGGTGACCTGAATGACTTTTCCAAATACATGGAAGGGATTCACGTAATCCCAATGTACGGAGGAACATCGGTCGAAAACCAGATCCGCAACTTGCGCAGGGGCGCGCACATACTGGTGGCAACCCCCGGACGACTGCTTGACCTGATTAACCGTGGGGCAGTGTCATTGAGTACCATCAGGACCGTTGTCCTTGATGAGGCCGATGAAATGCTTGACATGGGTTTTTCAGAAGACCTTGAAGCCATACTTGCACAGGTACCCCATGAGCGCAAAATGCTGATGTTTTCGGCAACCATGAGCAAGGATATTGAAAAGATTGCCAATCAGTACCTGCACAATGCACAGCAGTATGTAATAGGTTCGCGCAATGAAGGTGCCGAGAATGTTGACCATGTCTATTACATGGTTCATGCCAAGGACAAGTATCTGGCACTGAAGCGCATAGTTGACTACTATCCTGACATTTATGCAATCATATTCTGCCGCACCAAGCTTGAGACTCAGGAAATTGCCGACAAGCTTATTCAGGACGGCTATAATTCTGATTCGCTGCACGGTGACCTGTCACAGGCACAGCGTGACCTGACCATGAACAAGTTCCGCCGTCATCAGATTCAGATTCTGGTTGCCACTGATGTGGCTGCACGCGGACTTGATGTTGACAACCTGACTCATGTAATCAACTACGGACTGCCCGATGATACCGAAAACTATACCCATCGCAGCGGCCGTACCGGCCGTGCCGGAAAGACGGGAACATCGGTCTCCATAATTAACCTGCGCGAAAAGGGCAAGGTGCGCATTATTGAGAAGGCCATAGGCAAGCAGTTCAGCGTGGGCGTGATGCCGACCGGACAGCAGATATGCGAAAAGCAGCTGCTCAAGGTTATTGATGAGCTTGAGAATACCGTCATTGAGGAGGAGCAGATTGCCAAGTTCCTGCCTGAGGTGTTCCGCAAGTTTGACTGGCTGGACAAGGAAGATATTGTGAAGCGCGTGGTCATGCGTGAGTTCGGCCGTTTCATGAACTATTATGCCAATGCTCCTGAAATTGAAGAGGTGAAGGGCAGTGTCAAGGAGAGGCCTGACAAACTGCAGAAGCGTGAGCGCTCACGTGACCCGGAGAGCGGTTATGCACGCCTGTTCATCAATGTGGGCAAGCTTGATGATGTTCACACAAGCCAGATAATTGAATTGATAAACAAGCGCCTGCACGGTCCGCGCATTGACATAGGCCGCATAGACTTGATGCGTACATTCTCATTCTTCGAGGTTCCCGAAGAGGTTGCTCAAGATGTTATTGGCGCATTATCGGGCTGTGTCATGAAGGGCCGCAAAATCAATGTCGAGATAGCCGAGGCATCGCAGTCAGCAGGACAAGATTCCGGAACCCCTGAGCGGCCAAAGAAAGAGAAGCGCAGCAATAAGCGTGACGAGTCACCCAAAAAGGAGAGAGCCCAAAAGGAGAGAGCTCCAAAGGAGAGAGTTGTTGAGGACTGGGATGATGATTTGTTCTGGCAGGAACTGGAGCAGCCCAAGAAGAAGGGACGTGGTGAGCACTCAGTAAACTCTGAGAGACCAAAGAAACCATCAAGAAAAGAGGTTCCGGTTAAGGCTGTGAAGAAGAAGTCCGACAAAAGGGCCGAGAACAAACCGGCAGTGAAATCTGAAAAGAAACAGTCAGACCGCAAAGCCGATAAAAAGAAGGAACGCCGTGGGCCGCAGCGTGCTCCCGAGGTTTACAGCGGTGATTCAAAACCGAAATCGAACAAGAAATATGACTGGCGCGAATTCTTTGATTAACAGCCTAAATATCAATAACCAGGTTTTCTTTGGCCAGAAGAGAATTGGGGAAAACGCTCTTGGCTTCGTTTAGAAGAATATCTTCATTGGGGTAGCGGGCCGAAAAATGGCCCAGAATGAGTTTGCCGGCACTGGCGGCCTGAGCGGTCTGTGCGGCTTCAAGTGCCGTGCTGTGCATGTGCTTGGCTGCACGGTCGGCATGTTCTGAATGGTAGGTGCAGTCGTGGTACATTGCACTTACACCTTTTATAATAGGAATCATTCCTGGATTGTAAGCTGTGTCACAGCAATATGCATAGCTGCGGGGAGCGGGGGCCGGTTTGGTCAGGAATCTGTGTTCTATTATGGTGCCATCGGGCTTTACAAAATCACCTCCGGCCTTTATGCGGTTGTAATCCCATGACGGAACGCCGTGGTAGTCTGCTGCAGCGCGGTCCAGATGGTCGGGAGTGGGCTTTTCGCGGAATAGAAATCCAGCACACGGAACACGGTGCTTCAGTGGAATAGTCGTGACTGTCAGTGAATGGTCTTCATATATGACTTCTGATTTGTCAGCACGGAATCCCTGAAATTCAACGTTGAAACCCAAGTCAGTGCAGTAAAAGTCAAGTTCCGGCTTGAGCACCGTCCACATTTGCTCAGGAGCATGTACGAAGAGTGGTGATGTCCTGCCTAAAAGCGCGAATGATGATATCATTCCCAGCAGTCCAAAACAGTGATCTCCATGTAGGTGTGATATGAATATGTGGCTTATCCGGGCAAAAGCGACCTTTGAGCGTCTCAACTGGATTTGGGTGCCTTCACCACAGTCAATCATAAAGAGTTTTTCGCGGATATTGAGTACCTGCGATGATGTATAATGCTTTGGGCTTGGTGTGGCTGAACCGCATCCAAGTATAGTGACATTGAACTGTTCCATAATAACCATTCAAAGTTAGTGATTTTTTTTACGAAAAAAAACAACTATTTTTGCTGGAACCTTACTTAGGATATCTCAAATTAGTCTAGTATCGTTGATTGTACTTTTATTGGATTTAGTGACTTATGAAACGAACTATATTTCTACTGCTTCTTTGCCTAATCAGTTTAACCATGTCTTCGTGGGAATATCAAAGAGAGTATATTGTTAGCAATGGCGTGAAATACCGAATTTGTAATTCCGAAGAATTGGAAGTGGTAGCTATTTTACCCGAAGCAGGATTAAGTGTTGAAATACCTATATTCGTTGATGATATGAGGGTGTCAAGCTTGCGTATTGATGACGTGAACACATCATGTGAGCATCTTACAATTCCTAGTTCCATTCAAGAATTTTATGGTATATCATCTGTTTCGTTAAAGACTATAGAAATAGATCCTAAAGCACGTATAGCACCCTCTGCAATTTTTACTTGTCCATCCTTACGCAGTATCAGTATTTCCAATGACAACCTGCCTGGAACAGATATGTACGACTGGAGGTTTAAAAACTGTGTATCACTGACAGAAATAAAACTCCCCAGCAAATTGACGAGTATAAACGGTTATGTTTTCAATGGTTGTCAAAGCCTTGAACATTTAACTCTGCCTGCTTCACTTGAATACTTTGGAGCCTTTCTTGACGGATGTCCTAATCTGACCACAATTACCTGCTTGGCTCAGAGACCGCCTGAAATAGCTGTCTCTGAGAAATCCTATCCGAACTCTACAATTATTCTGTATGTTCCATTCGCATCTTTAGAAGCTTATAGATCAGAGGAAGGTTGGAACCAATTGTTCAGCATTCAGCCAATTCCGAAATCCGAATTTCAAGCGCCAAGCGATGTCCGTTTTACCATAGAAGAATATCTGATGCACCCTAATGAGGAGGCGCATGTTGCCTCTTCTCTTAAGTTTAGTCCATCTGATGCCGAGTACACTTGTCAATTCGCTGTTTCTGATACATCAGTAGCATGGATTCACCCTGTGTCAGGTCGATTGCAAACAAAAAAGTGTGGCGATGCAGTTATTTCTATCACTGTGTCCTCAGTAGATGGATACACGAGTTTCTTTAAAACAGTCAACCTAAATGTCTCGCCTACTATTCCCAATTATTGGGGAGGCTATCATGGCAATCTTCGTTGGGATTTGGACAAAGATGGTGTTCTGTGTTTTTCCGGTCAAGGTGAACTTGTTAACAAGGATCGACTGATTGGCGAAAGAGAGGGTGAAGTAACATTAAGGGGGTATATGGAATGGGACTATCATACTGGTGACTATGTGTTCGTGCCATATGATAGGCCCTGGTCGGGGCACTTTGTGGATGGAAAAGAAGTAGACGTAAAACACACTATACTCATGGAAGGAATTGTTGGAATTGTTGATGCACCCCCCTTCATGAGGATTAATAAGTTACCTTCTACATTACGGTTTATTGACGGAGCATATGATGGTGAATGTCTGGATCCTGAATGTGAATTGCCTGAGGGGTTGGACCGTATTGGAGAAAGAGTATTTGCTAGTTGGTCAACGCTACCTCCGGACAATGGTGTCCGAATCAATATCCCATCTACTGTGCGCAGTATTGGATCGTTGGGGTTAGGTAGATTTCGCGACATTGATACTATAGTTTTCCTTAGTCCAACACCGCCCTCTGTTTTCGGTACAAGTAATTGGTTTTCCTATTATAATACTCAAGACGGATATCTCCATTTTGAGAGCAAATATGGAATTTGGACCCAACCTACTCTGGTCTCTACCATTTATGTTCCTCAAGGGTTTGAAGATGTTTATCGCGAGCATCCTGTTTGGGGTAACTACCAGATTGTTGGACTTGATGCTATCACTTTAGATCTTGAGCATATTCCTTCCACAATTAAACCTAAAGAGGAAACGCTATCACCCTATTATGATTTGCTGGGCAATCCGAAGAATTATCAAACCAAGGGAATCTATATTCATAATGGAAAGAAGATACTGATTCAATAGAAACTGACTGTGTTAGTGATTTCTACGAAAAAATCCCCACTGCGATTGCAATGGGGATTCCGGTTATGTAGGATTGTTATTTCCTAAGTGCGGATTACTTGTTTTCAAGCTGCTCCTTCAGAGCTGCCAGAACGTCAAGGTCACCAAGGGTTGTTGTAGCAGCCTGGTTCTGGATTGTTGGCTCCTTCTCTTCCTTCTTGGCATTTGCAGCCTTGCGGGCCTTCTTTTCAGCTCTTGCCTCAGCCTTGGCGATATCTTCGAAAATACGGCTGTGTGAAAGGATGATTCTCTTTGAATCCTTGTTGAATTCAATAACCTTGAACTGGAGGGTTTCGCCCTGCTGAGCCTGTGTACCGTCTTCCTTAACAAGGTGCTTTGGAGTAGCAAAGCCTTCAACGTTTTCAGCAAGTGAAATAACTGCGCCCTTGTCCATCATTTCGGTGATCTTTCCTTCGTGGATTGAATCAACTGGATAGATTGATTCGTAAGTATCCCAAGGATTCTCCTCAAGCTGCTTGTGACCAAGGCTGAGACGACGGTTCTCGGTGTCTATTTCAAGAACTACAACGTCAATTGAAGCACCGATTGAAGTGAACTCTGATGGGTGCTTAACCTTCTTGGTCCAGCTGAGGTCGCTGATGTGGATAAGACCGTCAACACCTTCTTCAATTTCTACAAAGATACCGAAGTTAGTGAAGTTGCGGACTGTTGCAGTGTGCTTTGAACCGATAGGATACTTGGTCTCGATTTCAGCCCATGGATCCTGCTTGAGCTGCTTGATGCCGAGTGACATCTTGCGCTCGTCACGGTCAAGTGTGAGAATAACTGCCTCAACTTCATCACCAACCTTGATGAAGTCCTGAGCTGAGCGGAGGTGCTGGCTCCATGACATCTCTGAAACGTGGATAAGACCTTCAACGCCCGGAGCAATTTCAATGAATGCACCGTAATCGGCAATGACAACAACCTTACCCTTAACCTTGTCGCCAACGGTGAGGTTAGCGTCAAGTGAATCCCATGGGTGTGGAGTAAGCTGCTTCAGACCAAGGGCAATGCGCTTCTTCTCATCATCGAAGTCAAGGATAACAACATTGATCTTCTGGTCAAGTTCAACAATTTCCTTTGGATCGCTTACGCGGCCCCAGCTGAGGTCGGTAATGTGGATAAGTCCGTCAACGCCACCCAGGTCGATGAATACACCGTAAGATGTGATGTTCTTGACGGTACCTTCAAGTACCTGACCCTTTTCGAGCTTGCCAATGATTTCCTTCTTCTGCTGCTCAAGTTCCTCTTCAATGAGAGCCTTGTGTGAAACAACAACGTTGCGGTATTCCTGGTTGATCTTGATAACCTTGAATTCCATGGTCTTGCCAACGAATACATCGTAGTCGCGGATTGGCTTGACATCAATCTGTGAACCTGGCAGGAATGCTTCAGTTCCGAATACATCAACAATCATACCACCCTTTGTGCGGCACTTGATGTAACCCTTTACAATTTCCTGTGATTCCATAGCCTCGTTTACACGGTCCCATGAACGTGCCTGACGGGCTCTCTTATGTGAAAGAATAAGCTGACCCTTCTTGTCTTCGGTGTTTTCAATGTAAACTTCAACTTCGTCACCTGGCTTCAGTTCTGGGTTGTAGCGGAATTCGCTTACAGGAATGATACCGTCTGACTTGTAACCGATGTTTACAATTACTTCGCGCTTGTTGATAGCGATTACAGTACCCATAACAACCTCATCATCGGCAACCTTGTTGAGTGTGTTGTCATAAGCCTGTTCCAGCTGTTCCTTTGTCATGCCAGCGTTGAAGCTGCCATTTTCAAGAGCATCCCAATCAAAATCCTGGAGGGGAGCTACATTCTTGATTTCTTCCATTTAATTAAAGTTTTAAATCAGATAAAATTAGACAATATTTTGTTATCACATGCCACCCGCGGGCAAACGCCCCGGAAAAGCGGATGCAAAGATAGTGATTTTCTTCCATAACGGGCAGAAAATCATGGGTTTTTATGTGGTATTGTGTTAAAAGTCAACGTCAAGAGTGTAGGGGACTCCTGATGCGGTAATTCCGGCACCTGAAACGTTGAATGTGCTGCTTTGGGAATTGTTGTAGAATTCAATTTTTGCGTTGCCTTCTGCATCAGTGATGACATTGGGTTCCCAATATAGGGTGCGGCGGTAGTCAACATCGCCCAGTATAGGACCGGTTGGGTACTCGGGAGAGTAGAACTGGTACGTCCTGGCATAGCCGTCGACCGATGTTATGCGCTTGTTTATCTTGTAGATGTCATTGCGTGTGCTCAGAAGGTGGTCTTCCTTGACCTGTATGTCAACCATCATGACCCTGTTGTAGAGCCTTTCATCACCGGTCGGGTCTTCAAGTATGCTTGAAAGGTACTCCATATATAACGGTGCCAGGTCAAGCGCGTTCATGTAGTACATTACCTTGTCATAAACCAGTATGCTCTTTATGTCTTTCGAATCAATGAACGATGGTTCTTCAAATACGCCCTTGTTCCTGATCTTGGTTTCGTTGTGGACATAGAAGAAGGGCTCATATCCGTTTATGAGCTCTATGCCGCCGCTGTCGCCGAAAAGGACCTGGTAGCCCTTGTCGAGAAGGTAGCCGGCAACGTCATTTGAGAATTCGCCCTTGTCAAGGTCAAGTTCTACGTCTTTCTGGACATCATATGCACTGAATGTGAAATAGTCAACGTACAGGCGGCCCTCTTCGACATCGACATCGGGAAGAAGCAGGCCCTTGTGTTCGTCAATTATAGTCGGGTAGAGGTTCTCTTCGCTGTCGTTTCCGGCTGCTCCCTTTTTGCTGCGGCGACGTGTACCATAGGCGCTGCTGACTGTTTCAGCGGGCAGGTAGGCACGTACTCCAGGTGAGATTGAACGGTCAAACTTGATTCGGGCGCTGGTGCCTATCAGGCGTTCGCGCTCGGGGCGTGCATCAATCGTGAACTTTGCCTTGTCATAGAAGTCAACGCCTATGTCAAATCCGAAGTAACCGGTAGAATCAGTTATGTAGGTGTATGTTTCAACCTTGGTCTTGTCTTTTGGCATGAGTGCTCCCAGTACCTGTACGCCTGCCATGGGCTTCTTGCCCGCGGGGTTGAGTATCCATCCGTTCAGCGTGAGTCCGGTCTCCAGGCGGTGAACTTCCTGGAATTCCTTCTGGCCGGTCATGGTCTGCCAGTCATAGCGTTCCCAGCCCTGTACCAGCATGAGCAGGTCAAGTGCGTCATTGTGCTCCTGGTCAGATTCCTCAAAGTAGTATTCGGGGTCTTCAATCAGTCCTTTCAGGTCCGATGAAAGCAGCAGTGCTGTCCTTAGGTCATCGGAAAACACGCTTTTGGGGCTGCGTGAGTCTCGGACTGACAGGCAGAAACGGTCACGGAACGGGTTGCCGTTGCCGTCGGTCAGGTTCAGGCTGAGCTCAATTTTCTCAAAATGGTCATATTTGGGCTTGTCGGTTGTAACTGTCAGCTGCGGAACAACCTGGGTCTGGCTACGGTGATAGAATGAGCGGGTTGCCAGGATTGCGCCGTCGGCAGTGAACAGGGTAACGCGGCACACGCCTTCGGGTATGCCGTTGAGGTCAATCTTTTCTTCGCTTGTCCGGGCATTCCTGCCGGTCTTGACGGTTGTGAAGTCCATGAGTTCACCACGGCATGTCAGGGTCAGTCCGAGTGTCTTTCCTGCAAGGTCTTCGGTAGGATGGATGGTCAGTTCAAGCTTGTCCTTGCCGGGCTGCGTAAGAGTGAGCTGGCATCCGCTCTTTTCAGCACGGGGCAGCTGGAATGAATGGCTTCTGCCATCTACGCTTATGCTGACTGAGTTCTGGGCCTTGTCGGGGGTCAGCATGAAACTGCCCATTCCGTCATGCGCGGTGCTGAAGGTTATGTCAGTCCCGCTGACTGATCCGGTAGCGTCAATGCCAAATCCGTTTTCGTTGGTTACCTTGAAGGCTATGCGGTTGGGCTTGCCCATGATGAGATGTCCGCCTTCGGGGAAGAATTCGGCTGTTACTGGCTTCAGTTTCCCGGTCTCGGGCCTGAGCTGGCTGATATCGTTGCTATGCAGCTTGATTGCAGGACTCTGTTCGTAGTATCCGCCTTCGGCATCGGGCTTCTCATAGACTGCTATTACGCGTGAGAATATAATGTCATCGGGAAAGTTCTGCATGTATGAAGTGTATGCCCTGATTTCATAGAATCCGCTGGGGTAGTTGGTCATGCCTCGCTTTTCACGTGCCTGTGACGTGGCTGCGTCAATCAGGGTGATGGAACCGTCGGCCTGACCGGCTACAATCATATACTTGTCGCGCTGGAGCAGGGTGCCTGTGGGCGACAGCAGTTCCACGTAGAGAATGCGGCTCTTGGTCCTGTCCAGGTTCGATGCGTTTACAACGAAGGCCTTGAACCAGATGGTTTCGCCTGTGTAGTATGATGTGTTGTCAAACTGCAGGTAGACTTTTTCCTGGGGATAGATTGAATTGAACTGGTGTATGTTTCCGGCAAATCTCATCAGTGAATCAACTGCGTTTTTCTGGGCATTGCATGGCAAGACTGATGACAGTATTATTGCTAAGGAAAATAATAAACGGTTGAATTTCATATCCTGTTAGTGTGTTTCAATCTGCGAAGATATGCATTTTTATTGATAAAGTGACTGGCTTTCAGCAAAATTGGGAAATTGAAAGTATATAATTTTCTTTTTCGCTGGTCTCGGTGCCAATGCCTGTCTGAATGGAAAGTATTTCCCGTATGTCGTCGGTTATGCCGGTGCCTGTGAGCTTGAAGACCGATTCCTTGCGAGTCCACAGCCTGGTAAATTGGCGTGCGGGGTCGGCGCTGTCAAGAATCAGTCTTGATTCGCCAGGGTTCATGGTGCGCTCAATCAGGGCCGGGGTTGGTTTGCGTATTGATTCTATGTCAATGCCCACGGGCGCCGTACTTACGGCTACGGCTATGGCTGTCTTGCAGTGGCTTATGTTGAAGTGAATGCCGGGGTGGCTGGCCAGGTATGGCTTGCCGTGCACTGCGGACTGGACGGTGAAATGGGTTATGCCGTATTCCGATGCCAGCAGTTCCTTCAGCATGACGTGTGACTTCAGGCATGCAAACTGGCCCGGCAGGTGTCTGTAGGCCAGGGCCTGGGCTTTCCGCTCGGGGCTGACCATGGAGAGCATTTGTGCCACTGATTCAGCGCTGCACTGTTCCATGTCATTGAATATGGAGAGTATGCAGTCAGCCACGGGGTGATAATTTTTTGAAGAACCTGCCTGGAATGGCATTGATGAGTATTATGCCCATTACAATTGCAAGCGTAACCGCAAGGGCCGTAACTCCGTTGTTCAGGGCCTGTCCGAAGTCTTGTGTGACCAGGTAGTACGATGTCCAGAAAATGCCGGCTCCGGGAACCAGCGGGAGTATGCCGCATATCTGGTAGACTATGACCGGACACTTGCGGTTGACCGCCATAATGCGTGACACGAACGTGATGGCCATTGATGCCAGCAGGTTTATTTCGAAAGGGCTGGCCTGTGTGTTCCGCTGAATAATCAGATAGACTATCCATCCGGCCATTCCGCATATTCCGGTCGATATGTATTCCTTTGTGGGGGCCCCGAATACCACCGCGAATGCTGCCGTGCCCAGGAATCCGACGGCTATCTGGATGGGCCACAGTGCCGTTATGCTATCGACCTGCATCTTGTCAAGAATCATCATGGAGCCCTCTATCTTGCTGTCAATGATGAAGGCAAGCGCTGTGCCGGCGGCTATGCTTATGAATATGGTCATGGCATCGAGCATGCGGGTCGATCCGGCAATGTAGTCTTCATTGGCCAGGTCGCGTATGCCGTTCGTGAATGATACTCCGGGGAAGAGCGGAATGGTTGCGCCAATAATCATGTTGGCCAGGTGGTCTCCGAATCCGATTCTCTGGAAAATCAGGCAGAAACTTCCTGCAATGAGGCTGCCCAGTATGTTGCTTGAAATCTTGGTTATGTGCCTGCCGCTGGCCCAGAGAATGAATATCCAGAGTATGATTCCCGCTACGGCCGATGCAGTACAGTCCATTATGTTTCCGCCGAATATTGCACAGAACGAACTGCTGCCCACGGCGGTGGCCAGCACCTGGTGAATGCTGGGCTTGGGCGGCATGTTCTTTATGGCTTCAATCTGCTGGCGGGCCTGTGAAAGGGTGTACCGCCCTTCGACAATGCCGCGTGACAGGTCATTGGCGGCCACAACCTTTTCAAGCTGAGTGCCCTTGAACGGAATGAAGTCCATGTTGGAGTAGTTCATTCCGCCCGATGTGAGTATGCCGTTGCTGAGAACGAAGAAATGCGAGTCGTCAATGCCGAAATGGTGCGAAATGCGCTCCATTGATTCTTCGACCCTGAATATTTCAGCGCCGTTTTCCAGCATGATGTGACCAATCTGGGTGGTCACATCAAGTATTTCGTCCATTCTTGCCTCGGCGGTCTGGCTCATGCTGGCTGCTTATTTCTTCCTGACAGGGTCACATGAAAGACCTATGCCCAGTTTCTTGAAAATCTTGCGGTCAACTTCGCTCAGGAGTACTGTGCTGTGTACCTGGCAGCCGTTGAGTTCAGGCAGCTTTTCAAGTGCCTTGCGGCAGTTCTCGTCCTTGGTGCTGAGCATGGAGAGTGCAACCAGTACTTCATCGGTATGAAGTCTTGGGTTGTTGCCATGCAGGTATGATACCTTGGTGCGCTGTATGGGCTCAATCATTTCCTGCGGTATGAGCTTTATGTTGTGGTCAATGCCTGCCAGGTATTTGATGGCGTTCAGTATGACTGCTGCGCTGGGGCCCAGGAGTGCGGTTGTCTTGGCTGTTATGATTGTGCCGTCGGACAGTTCCATGGCTGCTGCCGGAACGCCGGTCTCTTCGGCCTTCTGCTTGGCTGCTGTTGTGGTCCTGCGGAATGCTGTTGATATCTTGGCCTGGCCGAACAGCAGCTGTATCTTGTTGACTTCATGTTCGTTGCACTTGCCTTCGGCCATTGAGCCCAGGGCTGTGTAGTACCTGCGTACAATTTCATCTTTGGCGGCGTTGCAGCAGACCTCTTCATCGGACATGCAGAAACCGGCCATGTTTACGCCCATGTCGGTTGGTGACTTGTACGGATTCTCACCGTAGATGCCCTCAAACAGTGCGTTCAGAACCGGGAATATTTCAATGTCACGGTTGTAGTTGACGGTGGTCTTGCCGTATGCTTCCAAATGGAACGGGTCAATCATATTGACGTCATCAAGGTCTGCCGTGGCTGCTTCATAGGCTATGTTTACCGGGTGTTTCAGGGGCAGGTTCCATATTGGGAATGTCTCGAACTTGGCGTAGCCGGCCTTGATGCCGCGGCGGTTTTCCTGGTAGAGCTGGCTCAGGCAGACTGCCATCTTGCCGCTGCCAGGGCCTGGTGCCGTGATTACGACAAGTGGCCTGGTGGTCTTTATGTAGTCGTTCTTGCCAAATCCGTCTTCGGAATCAATCAGGGCAACATTGGCAGGATATCCTTCAATGGTGTAGTGTATGTATGAGTCAATCTGCATGTGTTGCAGACGGTTGCGGAATGCATCGGCACTGGCCTGTCCGTTGTAGTGGGTAATGCAGACGGCGCTGACCAGCAGGCCGCGTTTCATGAATTCCTCACGGAGGCGCAGCACGTCCATGTCATAGGTGATGCCCAGGTCGCTCCTGATTTTGTTCTTTTCAATGTCAAGTGCGCTGATGACTATTACTATTTCAGCATAGTCTTTCAGCTGCATAAGCATTTTCAACTTGCTGTCAGGTTGGAAACCCGGCAGCACCCTGCTGGCGTGATGGTCGTCAAAGAGCTTGCCTCCGAACTCAAGATAGAGCTTGTCTCCGAACTGTGATATCCTTTCCCTGATGTGCTCAGACTGGATGCGGAGATATTTGTCGTTGTCAAATCCGTATTTCATAACGGACTTCAAAGTTAGAGAATAATTTTGTTTTTATTCTCTTCCGGGCCAGAAAAATCAATCTTTCCGGCCTGATAATTCCTGTATGATTCCTGCTGCTGTCTGGAGGGTGTGGGGCTTGCCTGCATCGGCCCACATTGAGGCTGTGCCGGTGCTGCGCCTTATGTCAAGGTCAGCGGAACTTGATACGTAGAAGTCGGTTATGCTGAAGCTGGGGGCGCTTACGCTGTCCAGCATGGGCAGTATGGAGGGCGATATTACATGTATGCCCTGAAAGGCGTACGGGGTGTAGTCCGATGGGTTGAAGCCGGGGTAGGGCGAGCGGGTCTGGCCGGTGCTGCGGTTCAGCCATCCGCACAGGCGGCCTGCGTCGTTGAAGCACAGGTAGCGTGATGTTTCGCGCTGTGCCGTTGACAGGGTGGCGCATGCCCCGGTGCCCAGGTGTTCCTGGTAGAGCGCCTTCAGGTCAGTGTCAGAGAATATGTCGACATTGTGGACCAGCAGGGGCTGCGATGGCAGCATGTGAAGTGCCTTGCGTATGCCTCCGCCGGTATCGAGCAGCTGTCCGCGTTCATCGGACACGGTTATGTCAAGCCCGAAGTTGCCGTTCTGGGCCAGGAAATCAATAATCTGGTCTCCGAAGTGGTGGACATTGACTATGATGTGATTAAATCCGAATCGTGCAAGGTTCTCTATGTGGTGCTCAAGCATGGGCTTGCCTGCAACCTGGACCAGGGCCTTGGGACGGTCTTTGGTGTATTCTCCAAGCCGGGTTCCCAGTCCGGCAGCCAGTATGAGCGCGTTCATAGTTCTCTCTTTATGTTCTGTTCGCGGTGTTCAAGTATGATCTTGATGGAGTCACCGAATTTCTGTTTCAGGTGGGCTGCCAGGTGGTTGGCGCAATAGACTGACCTGTGCTGGCCACCGGTGCAGCCGAAGCATGCCATGAGGTTGGTGAATCCGCGCTTGCTGTATTTTTCGACTGCGGGGCATATAAGGCCGTAAACGTTCTCCAGGTAGCTCTGGACTTCACCGTGTGATTCCAGGAATGCCTTTACAGGAGCATCGGCCCCGGTGAGTTTCTTGTAGTTGTCATAACGGCCTGGGTTGTGCATGCAGCGGCAGTCAAAAACGAATCCGCCGCCGTTGCCGGTGAAGTCCTGGGGTATGCCCTTGCGGTATGAGAAACTGGTTATGCGTACCGTAAGCTTGTCTTCTTCCTTCTTTTCGGGCTCGGGGCTGAACTGCGGCATTGATGCCATCTGGAGCAGCAGCTCGGTCAGGTACGGCAATTCATCGGACCCCTTGCTGAGGGTTTTGCGGATGGTCTCCATGGCCGGGGGAATGCTCTGCAGGAACAGTTCCTTGTGCTGTATGTAGCCGCGGTAGCCGTATGCGCCCAGTACCTGAAGGGTGCGGAACAGCACGAATACCCTGAGCCTGGCCTTGAATTCGGCGGGGTTGACCTGACGGTATTCTGACAGGGCTTTTATGTAGACGTTGGTCAGGTGTTCTTTCAGCCTTTCGGGGTACTGTGCCCGGGCCTGCCACAGGAACGATGCTACGTCATATTCCACCGGGCCGCGCCTTCCGCCCTGGAAATCAATGAAATAGGGCTCGCCGTTGACCACCATAATGTTTCTTGACTGGAAATCACGGTACATGAATGTCTCGTCCTGTGATTTTTCAAGCAGTATTGAGGTGAGCCTGGTGAAGTCATTTTCAAGGCGGTCTTCATCGAACTCCAGTCCTATGGTCTTGAGGAAGCAGTACTTGAAATAGTTAAGGTCCCAGAATATGCTGCGGCTGTCAAATGAACTGCTGGGGTGGCATACTGAAAAGTCCATGCCCTGGGCCCCCTTGAACTGTATGGTTGGCAGCGTGCGCATGACCCGCTCAAGCATTCCTATGTCGCTGACGGTGTACTTGCGTGTGGCGCGGGCGTTTTCAAGCGATGCAAAGAGCGATGTGTCACCCAGGTCATTCAGCAGATAGCACATCTGGTCTTCTGATATGGCCAGAATGTCGGGGACCGCTATGCCGGCCTTGCTGAGCTGGCGGTCTATGGCAAAGAATGCCGCGTTTTCCTGCGGGTTGGTACCCTTTACGCCAATCAGGGTTGTTCCCTGGGCGGTTATCCTGTAATATTCGCGGCTGGAACCTGCAGGGGTCAGTCTTGTGGCTGACTGGGGCTCCAGTCCGGTGTGCTGCCTGAAGAGTTCTTCTACTTCCATAGGATTTTCTTTCCCTCCTTTATATATATGTTGCCCGGTTCAGGATGGCTGGTCACTGTGCCGTCAAGCCTGTAAATGAGTGGCGTGTGCGCAGGAGCGGCTATTTCATCGACCCCGGTGAATGTGGTTACTATTGATACCTTGGTAAGGGTAACGCCGTAGCCCTGTATGTTCATGCCTCCGCTCTTGGCGGTTTTCAGGCTGGCGCCCTTGAAGGTGAAGGCAGTTATGTGGCTGCCCGATACGGTGCCGTAGAAGTTGCGCGGTGAAAAGTCGCCATCGGTCTGCTGGCCGTCAACGTAGAACGGCAACTTGCTCCAGCCGCTGTTGCATACCTGGATTTGGTCATAAGTGGCCTGTGGGTTCTGCGTGTAGTAGAATACCACCAGCACGCTGTCCTTGCCGTATGTGAATTTTGAAGCCGGTATGTTCAGCTGGGTGCCCTGTTCGCCCCAGTTCAGTGACTTGTTGCCGCTCCAGTAGACGGTTCCGCCTGCTCCGGGGTCAGTATCGGTCTGGGATAGTTCCTGGAATCCGGTTTCGGAACCCGCCTTTATGCCGTCAAGCAGATACTTGGCCGATATGGCCATTTTGTTCTTCCTGTCGAAAATGCCGAACTTTTCAGTGCCGCTGCCAAAGGTGTTGTTGTCCCATACGAATGCGGCAAATCCGTTCTTGCGTGCCTCGGAAACAAGGGTTTCAAGGTAGTATGATTCATTTTCTTCCTGGCGTGCCTTGACGGTGGCCGTTGCCTTAGGGTCAACGTGGTGTGATACGCCGTATTCTCCGATGACTACGCCGTAGCCCTTTTCAAACCATGTGTTCCTGATTTGCAGGAACAGGTTGCGTATTTTGCGCTCGTCTTCGCCGGCAGGTGTGCTGCCGTATGAGCTGTACTTGCTGCCCCAGTAATAGTAGCAGCCGTTTTCAATGTCTCCGCTACAGTATGAATAGGGGTCATAGTAGTGGAATTCTATTGAGAGCCTGTTCTTTGCGGGATCATCGGGGATTGTCAGGCCTGACAGTCCGTAGCCGGGTGCGCAGGCGTAGGTCTGTATAATGAGGTTGCGGTAGTAGTTCTTGCCGCCCGTGGCCCGGACTGCCTTGACGAATGTGTGGTTATAGCTGTTCTGGACCTCCTGCTCTTCCTTTGTTGGGGCCTGCCAGTTTGACGTGGTCTCATTGGTTCCCGCAAATACAAGGTGCTGGTCATAGTCGCGGAATGCGGTGGCTATGTTGGTCCACAGTTTTTCCAGATTGTCCAGGTTGGTTTTCTGGTAACTGTAGTAGGGGTTCAGTTCCAGCCACTTTTCGTGGTGGGTGTTCAGTATGACGGTCAGGTCAAGTTCCATGCACCAGTCTACCACCTGCTTCACTCTGGCCAGCCATGTAGGGTTGATGGCCATAGTTGAGTAGTTGCTGATGTGCGGAACCCAGCGTACCGGTATTCTTATGGCATTGAATCCGGCATCCTTTACGGCCTGAAGCATGGCCTTGGTTGTTTTGGGATTTCCCCATCCGGTTTCCCATTCGTTGTAGTCGCTAACCCAGGTTTTTATCCATTTCTGATTGTCATTGTCCCAGTCGGCTCCGGCACTTTCAAGTGCGTTTCCCAGGTTCCAGCCCATAATGACGCTCTTTGTGAAGTCATGGGCACTCATGGTCATGCCAGTACTGTCAGGGGCGACAGTCTGGGCGTGCATTCCGCCGGCCGTCATGAGGGCGGCCAGTATTGTAAAGAGGTGTTTTTTCATACTCCACAAAGATACAAAACTATTTTTCCCAAATGAAGCGCTGTAATGCAGATTATTGCTATTTTCGCATGAAAAACAGTGATTGTATGCCACAGGGACAAGTGAGAAGGACATGGAAATGGGTGCCTACCCTCTATTTTGCCGAGGGTTTTCCGTATGTGTTGGTAGTGACGGTATCGGTGCTGATGCTCAAGCAGATGGGCGTGAGCAATGCCGATGTCACCATGTACACCGGGTTGCTAACCCTGCCATGGGTAATAAAGCCGCTGTGGAGTCCTTTCATAGACCTGTTCAAGACCAAGAGGTGGTGGATTCTGCTTAACCAGGTCATTCTTGGCGCGGGATTTGCGGGAATAGCGCTGACCATAAACGCCGACAGTTTTCTCAGGCCTACCCTGGCCATAATGTATTTGCTGGCATTCAGTTCAGCCACTCATGACATAGCCATTGACGGTTTCTACATGCTGGGGCTCGATGAAGGCGAACAGTCTTTCTTTGTGGGCATAAGGAACACGGCTTACCGCATAGCCATGATTGCAGGGCAGGGCGGACTGCTGGTGCTAGTGGGCATGTTCGAGAAGCGTCTGGGCAGCCCGGCCCAGGCCTGGAGCATGGGGTTCCTCATATCGGGACTGCTCATGCTGGTGCTGGCATGGTACCACAACAAGCTTATGCCGCACCCTATTGCAGACCAGACCGGAGTGACTTCGGGGAAGAGCATTCTGAAGGATTTCCTTGAGACCTTCATTTCATATTTCCGCAAGCCTCACATAGTAACTGCGCTTCTGTTCATTCTTCTTTACAGGTTCCCCGAGGCGCAGCTGGGAAAAATGTCGCAGTTGTTCCTGGTTGACCCGGCGGCACACGGAGGCCTGGGGCTTTCGACTGACCAGGTTGGCGTTGCCCAGGGTACGCTGGGAGTTATAGGCCTGCTTGCCGGCGGCATACTGGGCGGAATGTCAATCTCAAGATTCGGCCTGAAGAGATGCCTGTGGCCCATGGTCATGGCAATTTCAATACCCGATGCCGTTTATGTTTTCCTGTCGTTCTTTCCAACCCAGAACATGTTTGTGGTGACTCCGTGCGTGTTCATAGAACAGCTGGGCTACGGTTTCGGCTTTACGGCGTACACGCTGTTCCTTATGTATTTCTCAAGGGGTGAGCATCAGACTTCGCACTATGCAATCAGCACGGGCATAATGGCGCTGGGCATGATGGTGCCCGGCATGGTTTCGGGAAAACTGCAGGAGCTCATGGGGTACCAGACTTTCTTTATTTGGATAATGATAAGCTGTCTGGTGACCGTTGTTGTTGCATCTTTGATTAAATTTGACCCCGAATTCGGAAAAAAGACAGAAACAGAGCAATGATACTTATAGCAGACGCAGGTTCGACCAAGACGGAATGGGCATTCTGTACATCAGCCAGGGATTTTACAAAGGTTGAAACGCAAGGGATAAATCCATGTCACCAGACTGACGGGCAGATTGTGGAAATACTTGAAAATGAATTGCTTCCCCAGGTGGAAGGTGTTGATCTCAAGTCTGTCAGCCAGGTATTCTTCTACGGAGCCGGCTGTGCCACTGAGGCAATATGCAATGAAATGTGCCGCATTCTGTCAGTCAAGTTCACTGATGCTGCAATTGAAGTGGACAGTGACCTGGTGGGCGCAGCACGGGCATTGTGTCAGAGAAGTGAGGGTATTGCCTGTATTCTTGGCACCGGATCAAATTCATGCCTGTATGATGGCAATAAGATTGTTGACCATATTCCTTCGCTGGGTTATATTCTTGGTGATGAGGGCAGCAGTGCGGCTCTGGGCAAGAGGCTGATTGGTGATTGCCTGAAAAGGCAGCTGCCTGAGAAGGTGAGCCGTGAGTTTATGGCGCGCTATGACCTGACCATGGAGAAGATCATTGAGAATGTTTACCGCAAGCCTGTGGCAAGCAGGTACATTGCAAGCTTTGCGCCGTTCCTTGAGGATTTCCGCAATGTCCCGGAAATTCACCGCCTGCTGGTTGACTGTTTCACTGATTTCATGAAGAAGAATGTCAAGAACTACCGCAAGCCTTGGCTGAAGGTAAATTTCGTGGGGTCGCTGGCTCTGCGTTTCCAGGAGGAACTGGCCGAGGCCGCTGAATCAATCGGCATGAGCACCGGCAAGATTGTGGGCCGCCCCATGGATTCCCTTATCTCATATCATTTGGGCTAGCGGGAATAGGTTCAAGTTGGATGCCACGTTTCAGAAATCCATATCCAATACATATGGTGATCCGCCGGCTGTGATTCCCGCGCCACTCACGTTGAAGCGTGTTGAATATGAATTGTTGTAGAACTCAATCTGGGCGTGCCCCAGACTGTCGGTTATGACGTTGGGGTTCCAATACAGGGTGCGGCGGTAATCATCGGTCCCTTCAACAGGACCATCGGGGTACTCCGGGCTGTTGAACTGGACCGGACGGTTAAATCCACGCAAGGTGGTTATGCGCTTGCCTCGGTTGTGCTTCTCCTGCTTGGTCTTCCTTTTATCGACATTATTACTGATGCGATAAATTTGGATTAAAAGTTTAATAACAGTTCTTTGACATTTTGATTTTGAGTGAGAGGTTCAGAAACATCCAGAATTTCTCGGATATCAGCCTTTGACAGGATTGATACTTCAATGATTTTGGATACTTCTGTTATGGTCAGCGGGCTCTTCAAAGCAGCTTTCGTTCACGCGAGCAAGAGGTAGGAGCTGATAGCAACCCAAAGATGAGTCTTCACGGCATTCCCTTCTTACCACAGATGAGATTGATGACCTGCTCAAGCCTATCCGAAGAGAGGCCGAAAAGGTCGATGATGGACAGCTTTACTTTAACTTTCAATTCGTTTAACAGATTTTAAGAGACACTAGTGTTGATGTCAATATTCCTTTGGCTGTTTATAATTATCGTAAGGCTGACGAATATGTTTCGGAATAAAGTTAGAAGCTGTTTTGAATTCATAGGAATTAAAGTGTATCAGGAAATATTTCCTACTGACTGTACCATGAAAAGCTGCGATTGCATCACGACATTCGCCTGCCACGATATGAACCACAGAGGTCGTTTGTTACCACCTGTTCGGGTTTTATTCCTTCAATAAATGCGAAATGTTGAAAGTGCTCTTCCAATCCTATATGTGACGAAAATGCATCTGTGTCGATTATAGAATCCTGATTAACAGACCTCTGAATTGTCAAGACTGTATTCGTTATCACTCTTGCCCATAACATCTGTCTCTATTAAGTCGTGAAGTCCATTTTCTAGCTCTGCATGCCCCAGCAAGTGAACTCAGAACGTTTTTCTTTGTCAGTTCTATAAAGTCTACCTTTATGGGTTAATGGTTTGTAGTGATTTTATTTTTCCTTAAAAGTGCGGTTTTTATCTTTTGTCTGCTATTTTGACGCAATTTTTCGAAAAACTATCAATGGTTTATGTTAACAATGAAAAATTATTAAGATTTTTATGATAATTTAACCTGTAAAACTTAATTTGTTTTATATTTGCAATCGTTCTGTGAATGGATTGTTGATGAACTTTACTGTTCTCCATTGATAGATGAAATGTCTCTTTTGTTAATTGGCTCATGATTATGAAATTCGTTCATATATTTCCGGTCCTCTTTTTGCTGGCGTTCTGTGGTTGTGTCAAAACAAACCGCTATCTGGAATATGCACTTGAAGCTGCCGGAGACAATCGTGGAGAATTGGAATATGTCCTGGACCATTACAAGCATGATCCGGAGAAGCTATACGCAGCAACATTCCTCATAGAAAACATGCCGGGGCATGAATCGTATAGCGGCCATGAAATTGACCGCTATTACGATGCAGCGCTCCGAGTCCTTAAGTCAGACCTGACTCCAAAGGAGCAGAGAGATTCAATACTGAAAATATGCGAGCGTAAATATCGTTCAGTGGAGTACAACACCATTACCGATCTGAGAGTAATCAAATCGGATTATCTAATATATTCCATAGACCATGCCTTTGAACAGTGGAAAAGCAGGCCCTGGGCCCAGCATATCACTCTGGACGAGTTCTGTGAATGGATTCTTCCTTACAAGGTGGCCGAAATGCAGTCACTTGACCAATGGCGTGATACGCTGATGAAAAGTTTTGGTCCCTGCCTGGATTCCATCCCCATTGATGATGACCAGTATGGAACGGTGTTCTATACGGTGGAAGCCCTCCGTAACGGAATAATCCGCAAGATGAACCCTGTAGGCATGTTCAACAAGAGTGGTTATCCTCTGCTGCGTTCCGACTTGCTCCTCAAGCAGACATACGGACGCTGTGAAGACTACGTGAATCTGGCAGTTATGACCTATCGCAGTCTTGGTATTCCTGCCATCATTGACGAGACTCCGTTCTGGGGCCGTTACCGTGCCGGGCACTGCTGGTATGTCGTGAAGAATGACCGTGGAGAGGAACTCAAGTCAGAATGGGACGTATCTTCCGTTCCCGGCAATGTGTTTTTCCAGGACAAGAGAATCCCTAAGGTTCTCCGACATACATATTCCATTAATAGGGAGAGGGCGTACTATAAGATACATTCCAAATACAAATATCCCTTTGATCTGTGCAGAGCAGACATCACGGACCAGTACTTCAATACGTCCGACATAGATATCCCTGTTTCCAAGCGCGTTAAAATAAAGGAGAAGTATGCCTACATTGCAACATTTACCGGTATTGGCAAGGACTGGAACATTGTTGATTTTGGTACTGTAAAAAACGGAGTCGCTCATTTTACTAGGATGGGACGTAACGTACTGTACATTGCTTTTGGTTATGACGGTAAGGAGTTGCTGCCAATATCAGAACCTTTCATACTGAAAAAGAACGGTGATTTGGAATATATCACCAACGATTGGGAATCATTGAGAGACGTCACAGTAAAAAGGAAATACTTTCAGTCGAACAATGTCGTAATGATGCGGAAGCGTATTCTTGGCGGTAAAATCCATGGGTCTGATTATCCAGATTTCCGAAAGTATGATGTACTGTACAGCGTGGAGAACACGGATATTCCCGATTTGATTGAACTTAAACAGTCAAGGCCTTACCGCTACGTGCGCTTTGTTTCTCCACCAGGGAGTTACGGCAGTCTGGCAGAACTGGCATTCTTTGACCAGGACAGTGTCATGCTTGGTGGCACACCTATTGGCAACACTGATGACAAGTCACTGCTGTCCAAAGCCTTTGACCATGACTGGCTTACGAATTATGAGACAGAAGAACCCGATGGAAACTGGGTAGGACTTGATTTGCAGAAATCATCACGCGCAGCATTCGTCAGGATAGTACCCCGTGGCGATGACAATGACATACATCCTGGCGACGAATACGAACTGAAGTACTGGGACGGGATATTCGGCTGGGTGTCCAGAGGAACGAAGATGGCCAGAGGGAATGAACTGGCATTTGACAGCATACCGCGAGGCGCCTTGATTTGGGTTCATGACAAGACGCAAGGTTGGGACGAGAGGCCTTTCCTTGTTGATGACAATGGCAATGTCGAATGGTGGTAAAAATAACTAATTATATATTAAGACTAATATGACTAAACTTCAATTTAAAAGATGGCTGTACTTGTTGCCATTCACAGTAGTTTCCTGTACAAATGGACTGGATGATTTTGATGTACTTGGGATGAAATCTCCAGGTTGGGAAGAATCTTTTGTGTCAACTCCGGTTGGTCCAGAAAGTGAACCGGAACTTCAAATGAAGAATAGTGGCTTGAAACTGAAAGATAGGGAATTGCTGGATGTTGAAAAGTCAAGTCTTTCTTTGGAGTCTTTCTTTGAGGCTGAAAATCTATATTTCCCCGTTTATCCCAACGATCTCAGAAGTTTTAAACTTGTCTCATACAAAGATATGTGCCAGGATTCCTCTTCGATTCACATGGGAGCTGATGCATTGTTGGAATATGTTGATAGTATACTTAATGACGATTACAATTATAAAGTATATAGGTGCATGTGGGATTATCAGGGTGTCCCGATATCCACAATTTCCCTGTATAATGAAAATGATGAGCTTCTTTATGACAATATACAGTTTAATTTAATCACTGCACGGCAGCTACGTTATGACGAAAGGCGTCGAATTATGCTCACCAGAAGCGAAGGACCATTTTACGGAGGTCAGACGGGTTATGCTATGGCCCAATTCAATAGTAATAATGGCTATCAACTTGCAGAATCTGTTTTGTATTGGGAAGAATTCGGACGTAGTAGAGACGGTGTACCTTTGTACCAAGGGTCATCCATTTATGCAATATTATATCATTATTCACATGCGAATCTTGTTGTCAATCGTCATGTTTCTGTTCAACCTAGCGTAGCTAGCAGTGTTGTCGCAAAGGCTGAATATGAAGATATGAGTGTTCATGATGCAGGTCGTTTGAAATTTTTCGTATGGACTGGTCCTAAGGTTGAATACGAGAATAATTATCAAACAGATCTTGAGTCGCGTATCCATTATCCATTTGTCGCCGAGGATTACATTTTGTATAGTTCTCACGTCACAGATTCTACATCAATGTACAAAGGATGTTTGGTGGAAGGGTGCTATGGAGCATGGGAATATACCGAACAAGAAGTAATTGAGTATTTGTGATTTTGAAACATCTTGGATTGTTTGATAATTAAAATGATTATATTATGAAGCTACAACAATTATTAGGTTTGTGTATTCTGCTGACATTAGCCTTTGTTTCATGTCAGCCAAAGGAAGATATTGAAGTGGAAAAGGTTAGGTGCTGCAGCACTGTATCAAATGCCCTATCCGTACGGATTGTCGGTGAATGTGTTGGCCTTACTCAGAAAGAACTGGCATACGGAACTACCGGAGTCCTGTATATGGCTCATTCTGACAACAGTAAGTCCGTCTTTGATTCTTGGGAAAACAACGGGAGCGTGGATTGTAATGTAGTGAAGGGAGGCAAAATTGGCAAAAATTATAGTGTTGAGATGGTTTTGACCGGACTCACTCCTTCTACCTCATATGATTATTGCCTGTTCTTTGAATCAGAAAAGGGCGAGCGTTTCATCAGTAATGCCGGTACCATGACAACCAAGGATTTTGCTCCGGAATTTTCAAAACTTGAATTTGCTAGTGTTCGTTACTTTGATGCTCAGGCAATCTGTAATGTAAAATGGGTAACAGAAGATCTTGAGCAGTGTGTTGTAGGCATGGCAGTGTCTGATGATTCAAATATTACAATTGATGACAATGTCAATAATTCCAGATGGGACAAGGACAGTAGCAGTAGTTTCTCCGCTGTGCTGAAGAACCTTAAAAGTGATAGGAAATATTATGTAGCCCCGTTTCTTTATGTCAAATCAACTGACAGCTATGTCTGGGGTGAAGCCTCAGAGTTCAGAACTAGAAATCTTGACGAAATGGCAGTAGATCTTGGGTTGAGCGTAAAATGGGCGGATTGTAATTTTGGTGCCCAATCCAAAGACGAAAAAGGAGAGTGCTACGCATGGGGCATGTTAAAATCTAACCACAGAGGGACGTTGGAATATTATGAGTACTATAAGGATAACCAATTCATTGATATAGGCCCTGTGATTTCCGGCAATGACAAATATGATATTGTTACTGCGACCTTTGGAGGTAAATGGAGGATGCCAACAATAGAAGAAGTTATAGAACTTTATGAAAATTGCTCTCCTACATATATAGGTATTGATGAAAGTGATACTGGTATGTCATATTGGAGGTTCAAAAGAAACGGAAATTCAATTGATATTGTTAATAAAAACATTCGTTATACCGACTTCAGTCCTAATAGTCTTATATGTCGGATGTGGACAGGAACGGTTGACAAGTCTAATCCGGCCAAAGCTTATGTTTTCTTGGTCCAAAGTGGCTATCTTGAATTTACATTGGATAGAAAAGACGAGTACTGTATTCGCCCGGTCATGGATTACTGATGAGCTTTGCAGTTGCTCGTTGATAGATGAAATGTCTCCTTTTAATTGGCTCATGATTAATCGAATGGTGGTAAAAAAACAAGGGCAATATGTTCAAGGGAGGATTCCGTTTCATTGAATCTGCTATCCAATGGCTTTTATGCCTGCTGGCCGTATTGTCAACCATAATAACGGTTTTTCCCCACGTCAATGATCCTCTGATTGTTGGAAGATGGGTTGGGGCCGGATTCTCGTTGGTGTCATTGATGGCCTATATGCTGGTTTCCTGTATCCTGTTTTTTTGTGGATTCAAATCAGGTACATCCCTGCAAGCACTAGCAAATCAGCTGTGCATAGCACTGGGCGTCATGGGCCCGTTCGTTGCAGTTTGGGGACTGCTGCAGTTCCTTGGCGTGGTGGGTGTGCCCCCTGGCGTACCCTTCAGGGTGGTAGCTGGTTTTGACAATCCCGCCGGACTCAGTACAGCACTGGCGGTGTCGTTTCCATTTGCTGCCATGAAACTGAAAGCTACTGGCAAATGCCGTTTTTTTCTGCCTGCAATATTTATTTTTTATGAGGTGGTCATTCTTGCAGCTCAGTCAAGGACAGGAGTGTTGGCACTGGCATTCTGTTACATGTCGGTCATGATTTGCCGGGCGAAAAAGGTCTCGTTTAAGGTCCTGCCCGTACTGCTATTGTCGCTCATTCCCGTCGCTGTATTCTCTATGATCAAGACAGGGTCAAACGCTGGCAGGTCGTTCATTCTGAAGGTATGCATGCGCATGGTCAAAGAGCATCCTCTCCTGGGATTCGGGGTGCACGGTTTTCGGGAAAACTATATGCTTTATCAGGCTGAGCACTTGAAACTGCCGGAATTCCAGGACGTTTCATTTTTGGCTGATAATGTCACTCATCCATTGAACGAGTATATATTGCTGTTGGTCAACTTTGGGATAGTCGGTTTTTCTGTCATGATTCTGCTTGTGGTGCTGTTAGCACGCTTTTGCTTCAATTCCAGCAAAAATGCCAAAACTCTTTCCTGTTCGTTGTTTGTATGTGTGGCTGTCCTGTCCTTGTTATCCTATCCATTCAAATATCCAATTACAGTCCTTGCTTTGCTTGTCTGTTGTGGGCAGTGTTTGCTTGAAAGGAATGTCAGTGATAATATAAGAACTGCTAAATGTGCCATTGTGGTTGCGGTCCTGTTGTTTCTTGCAATGGTTTCAGCGTTTGTTCCTTGGGCACAAAGGCAAATAGAATGGGGCAAGTCCTCATGCCTACCTCAGGACGAACGCGTTTCTAAATATGAGGGAATGTATGACATAATGAAACATGATCCATATTTTGTTTATGATTACTCATGCTTGTCTTTTGACAATGGCAATTATTCAAAGGCAACAGATTTGGCATTGCAAAGTTTCTCTTTATATCCGAACTATCAAACAGCACTTTTGCTTGCTGATTCATATTTAAAACAAAATGATTTTGTGAATTCTGAAATATTTTATAAACTTGCAAGTGGTATGTGTCCGGCAAAGTTTATTCCTTTGTATGGGTTATTTGAATTATATGATCTTTCCGGTAAAAAGCAGGAAAGAGATAGGGTAGGACGTGAAATACTAACCCGTCCAATGAAGGTGAACTCAAAAGAGGTTCGTCAGATACGGCAGGCTGTACGTCAAAGAATGATACACTAACATCTTGCTTGTTCTTCTTTTTTTTTATTTTTTTTAAAAACTTTAGTGTATTTGATTGTTATGAAAAGAGTGATTGTTCTTCTTGTTTTGCTTTCCCATCTTCTGTCATCTTGTGTGAACGAAATAGATGATTTTGATGTGTTGGGCATCAAGTCTTCCATTGTTGACGAATCCTATATTTATCCGGTAGGAGGTCCTGATTACGAATCTGCGCTTCAATTAAAGAATAGCGGGCTGGAATTGCTTGGAGCAAAAACGCTTGACCAGGATAAGCAGGAACTTACTCTTTCAGACTTTCTTGAAGGTGATGAAGCATTGTTCCCTGTATATCCCAAGGATCTTACATACTTCGAACTGGTACCATACCCATCGCTGAAAGAAGATTCTATTGGTCTTCATTTTGTATCTAACGATGTTTCGCATTACATAGACAGCCTTCTTGGCGATTCCGAGCAGTACCATGTTGTTGAACAGTCCTGGAATTACCGCGGGCAAGACATTAAAACCCTATCGCTTTACACGATAGATGACGAATTGGTATATGACAACATTCTGTTCAATATGATCAACATCAATAAGATTAGATATGATAGTAATAGACGCAGGATGTTGTCCCGGAGTGAAGGTCCTTATTACGGTAATGGAAGTGCTATTGATTATGTTGGATTCGTAAACAGAGTTGGTACGGTAGTTTCTGAATCTTGGGTATGGTGGGAAGAGTATGGACATATGCAAAGTGAACCAATAAGAGACGGCAGAACTGGTGAAATTATTAGCCTATGCTATCATTATGTACATGATTATCTTGATCATGGTGGAAATACTTATGTATATAATGATTATTTGACCGCCATTAACATTTTTGAAGATTATAGTACATATAATGCAGGGCGTTTCAGCTATTGCATATGGGCTGGACCAACGTCATATTATCAGGATGACAGGTTGTCAATTCAATTAAATTTTGCCTATCCTTTTCAACCAAACAACTATTATGATTACACAAGAATAATTAACGATGGGAGTAGTTGGACGTCTTGTACAATTTATGGACGTTTTCTTTCAACTGAGATTTGTCCAGCATCATACATAGTTGATTATTAATTTCAAATGAAACGTTGTTGTATATATATTTTGCCGGCTCTGATCGGTTTGGTGATATGTCAGGCTGCATTATCTCAATCCAAGGAATGGAATAGGGATGATTTGATGCGTTATGCTGGCAATATTCACCAGTTCAATGGTATTTTCCCACAGGAGAAAGTTTATCTTCAGTTTGACAATACTGGATACTATCAGGGTGAAACCATCTGGTTCAAGGCATTTGTGGTGAATGCATCGGGACTGACCCGAACCCGAAGCACTGTGCTGTACGTTGACCTGCTGTCACCAAACGGTGTCTTGCTGGAACAAAAAAAATTAAAGATCATAGCTGGTCAGGCTGACGGATGCTTTGTCCTGATGGATGGTTCTACAGAACAGGCACGTGAATTACGCGGAATACTACCTTACCCCAGTGGTTACTACGAAATCCGAGCCTATACACAGTATATGCTGAATTTCAATCAGCACCTTGAGTTCTCACGTGTGATTCCAGTATTTAAAACCCCATATAAAATGGGAGCCTACGAAAAACCTGTCATGGCAAATCTGGCACAGACAGAGATTGACCAGCATCGTCCAGAGGGGAATAAGAACAAGTCTGTGAATGTGTCGTTTTATCCCGAAGGTGGAGTCCTTCTGGGTGAAGTGCATCAACATGTTGCTTTCAAGGCAACCGATGAGAATGGACTTCCCGTAGATGGTGAGGTAAGAATCAGTGGAGGCGGACTAAAGCCCCCTATTGTTGCGAAAACGGAACATGACGGTATGGGAAGTTTCTATATAAATGCAAATTTCCGCAATCTAAAGGCCGATTTCTTATATGATGGTAAGAACTACAAGGTCAGCCTTCCCAAAATAGAACAGAAAGGCTACTCATTGATTCTCACGAATGACTATGACAGTCTAAGGGTCATGGCTTACCGGGGATTCAGGAGCCGTAAACGTGAGAAGGTTGGCGTAACCGTAACTTGCCGCGGTGAACTGATAGGCTATACATCATTCTACATGAGTTCTGATTCTGTGAAGTTTTCGCTGCCAAGAGAAGGATGGCCTATGGGAGTATGCCAACTGACACTGTTCAACTTGTCTGGAGATAAATTGTCCACTCGCTGTTTCTTTAATCATCGCAGTGACTACCAGGCCCCAACACTGACAGCTACGACAGACAAGGAAAACTATGGTCCGTATGACCCTATAAAGATTGATTTTGATTTGAAAAATCGCCAAGGAAAATCCTTCCGTGACCGTTTCTGCATATCCGTCCGCGACGCATCTCCAACCCTTACCACCGCCTACGCTGATGACTTGGCCACGACATTGTTACTATCATCAGACATAAAGGGGCTTATAAACAATCCACAATATTATTTTGAGACTGACGACGAAGAACATCGCAAGGCTATGGACCTTCTTATGCAGGTTCAAGGATGGGAACGTTATGACTGGATGTATATGAGCAACAATTCTTTCTTTGTCGAAGAGCATCGCATGGAGGACAGCCTGAGCGTTAATGGATGGATTACATCTTTCTGGAACAACAAGAAAAAACTAGAAGGGGTAAATACTTATATAACAATCACCCCGTACGACAATGATTCTATCGTGGAGTATGGAATGTATACAACGGAAAAAATCGGTTATTTTGGGTTCAATACGAAAGATTTTTACGGTAAGGCTGACCTTGTCATACTGTTGGAAAACAAGGGCAATTTTGCCGAGGGAACTAATGCAAATCTAATACTTCAGCGTTCTGATTTGCCCGAAGTCCGTGCGTATCTGCCTGAAGAACTCGTGTTAAAACCATTGGAGTACCATCCGTTCGGAAGAATTGTTGAGGATAAGAAAGAAGAGATTGTAATCGTTGATGGTTTGGTCATCCCAGAAGTTGAAGTAAATGCCAGGAAGTATATAGACTATTTTACTTTCAAAGCTTATGATATTGAACAATATGTAGAAACGACTATAGATTTCGGGAAATGGCCAACAGACCTGATGGGATATTTCTTGAATCTTGGATACACTGTTGCTACAGGTGCGGATGGTATATATTCAACCGCGAAGAGCAATAGGGCGTTTAAGAATTACATGAGAAGTGATGACGATTATGGAAGCGAGGGGTATGCGTTCTACCAAAGTGGCCTTCTGGACGGTGACCCGGTTTTTTGGTACATACACGATTCGCGCGGTTTGGTGTACCCCTTTGGCGTGCCAATGGATGGACGTAATAGTGCGTATGGAGTTTTTGACCAGGACGTTTGGACTATTGATACCGAAGATATTGAAAGCATTCTCGTTTTTGACAAACCTGCAAAAATTACAGAAATTGCGGAATCTGTCCCTTTGTTTATGGATGCAATACGGAGAAGCATGAACTATGAGGCTGAAAGATTTATGGAGGGGAATGTTTCAACCCGCAAATACCTTCTGATAGATGTCTTGATGAAAGACGGCTATAAACTTAAGACCAAGCAGGAGAAGCGCAACCGAGGCAAGCGCATAACTACCTTGCGTGGATTTAACCGTCCGGTCCAGTTCTACAGCCCAGAGTACCCCGATGGTCCTGTTGAAGGGACCGAGGATTACCGCCGCACCCTGTATTGGAATCCAAACGTCATAACCGACAGTCTGGGGCACGCCCAGATTGAGTTCTACAACAATTCATATTCAACACGCTTCAACGTGAGTGGCGCGGGTATCACAGCCGGCGGATCACCGTATGTGCTGGATATGGATTTCTGATGCTCTAATGCTTTTTTTTCTGGTTGCGGTCTGAGCCGGTTACCATGCCTTCCCTATGACTGTTCCTGGGTAGTAGTGCTGCAGGATTTGCTGGTATGTGTAACCGCTGGCGCCCATGGCTGCTGCGCCTATCTGACAGAGTCCCACGCCATGTCCCCAGCCGGCTCCATACAGGGTGAATGTGCAGTCCAATGTTCCGGATCCCTGTTCCTTGCGGACAATGAATGCGCTGCTCAGCAGGTGTGACTCTGATAGTGCGCGCCTGATTTCAAGTTCCTTGCCAATTGTCACTGTCTGGAGTGTTCCTGTTATGCGCAGTTCCTCAATCCTGCCGGATGGACCTCGTCTGACCGGTTCCAGGTTTGTTATGATGCCTACATCAATCCCGCTGCGACGGTGGAACAGTTCGCTCAATTCCTGCGCGCCGTAACTTACCTTCCAGCGGTAGAAATCCTTGGTTTCAAGGTCAAATCCGTTCAGTGATTCGGTTAGAATTGAATTGTCAGATATGTTGCAGAATGTTTCCGGGTTGGACATTATCCACTCTTCGGCGTTCTTTTCATCCGTGAGGTCGGGAAGTGGGGCACTGCTGTTGCTGTCTGCTACCGGCGTAAGGTATGGCTTGTCTGTATCTTGCCAGCAGGTGCTGAACTTTTCGGTTATGCCGCCGCAGCATTTGCTGAACCGGGCGTCACACAAATGCCCGTCATGAAGCAGCACCATGCCGCGTGTGTCATGGACGGCCTGTATGGCTGCCTGGCTGATAATCTTAGAGGTACCCTGGTAGCGCTGGCAGTGGTCATCAGCGCATACGTGGAACAGTCTGTGCTGGTCATGGTCATACCATTTTATAATGCGCCCGTCAGTCTGGCCTTCTGGGGGTGTTATGGCTTCCGGGTCATTCTGTGGGTACATCTGGGCCAGTACCCAGCTTCTTGATATGATAGCGTGTGCTTTCAGGAATTCCAGATTGGCAGTGGGTTTCATTTCTGATGAAATCACGCTTGCCAGGTAGTCTTCAACGGGAAGTACGTTTATGGCGTGAGTGATATTACCTTCCTTCAATAACTCCAGCCTGCCGCTGAAGGTCTGTTCTTCACGGCGCTCCCAATGGAAACCAATTCCAATGGTGACGTCTGATATGGTGAAGCCTGTCTCTCCGTTGTGCCTGTATCTGATTTGCTTGCCGCTGGTTATTCCCACCCGGATTTCCGGTTCGGTCGGGGTGACCTGGCTATATATGGTGCTGACCTGGTCAAGGGTCAGGGTTTCAAAGTCTTTCTGGACGGGTGTTATTATGAGTCCGCACATGTCAATTGCGCCGGGGCTGACCAGTATGCGGGAATCGGGCTCCTGGTAGTAGCAGGCGGGCCTGTGCTTGGTGCGCGGGATTATGGCGGTGATGACCGTGGTGCCATTGTTGACGGCTATGACGTTCATGCGCGGCTCGGATTCGCCGGGGACTATGGGCATGCGGCGCACGCAGTCCATCAGTATTTCTGGGTTGTTGCCGGTGATTACGGTTACAGGGAATCCCAGTGGCGAGTGGGTGCTGACAGGGCCGGGCTGGGCAGGCAGGCTGCTCAGGAAGCGGGCCAGCGGCACATTGTGGGCGGTACCTATTTGCAGGTGCAGGTGGTCGGGGGCCGATGCTCCGCTGCGCGGGCCGTTGTAGAATACCATGTAGCCAGGCTGAAGCTGGCTGGCAATCTGGATGAGCTTGCGGTAGCATGACCTGATGGCCTGGGGAGTGTGTTCCCGGCTGACAGCGCAGAAATGTTCGCTCAGGATAGGGAAGGGGTTGATCATCAGGTCAAAGCCGTCGCCTATGTCGTATTTGACCTGCTGGGCAGGGCGGTTTGCTTCGCACAGGAAACAGGGCCTTTTGGCAATATCAGCAGCTGACACCTTGGCGGCGGTCGATACTATGCGTGCGGGGTTGAACTGAAGGGTAATGTCACTCCCTTCAATCTGACGGGTCTGGACGCTTTCCAGTTGACGGAACCTGGCAGCGGCATCGGGCCAGACTGCCAGCTGGTCGCGTTGGATTCCGGAAAGGTGGCTGAATATATTGCCGTTCATGATTCAGCGGTTTAATTCAATTCTCCTGCGGAACTCGGCTGTTCTCAGTGAATCCTTGTAGGTGTTGTTCTTGTTGATGTGTTCCTGATCAAGGGCTGCGTCACTGTTCCCCTCCCAGCGGCGGCACAGGTAGAGTTCGTCAAAGATACGCCCAATCCTGTACTCTCCGGCTATGCGGATGGCAAGCGCGTAGTCTTCACCGTAGCTGACGTTGGGAAATCCTATCTGGCGTGCTATAGGAGTATAGAATGCACGCGGGGCACCCAGGCCGTTTATTCTCAAGGCGTTGTTCGGACCGTTTTCATCAGTCCATTCACGGTGGTCGATGATTCCCGGTGGGAGTGTCTCCAACTGGAAGTTGCACATGCGGTATGAGCCTATGACCATGGCATAGCTGCCTTGGGTAAACTTGTCATACACTTTCTGAAGGGTCTGTGGTGAACTGTACAGGTCATCGCTGTCAAGCTGGACTGCTATCCGGCCGCAGCGAGGGTCGTTGATTGCCAGGTTCCAGCAACCGCCTATGCCCAGGTTATTGGATTCTGGAACAATGTGAATGACCTGGCTGTTCTCCTGGGCAATCCTGCTGATTGTCTCAGTTGTTTCGTCTGTCGAATGGTTGTCAACAACAATTACATTATAAGCAAAGCTGGCCTGCTGTTCAAGGGCTGATTCAATGGCATCGGCAATTGTGCGTTCGCGGTTGCGGACAGGTATTATTACCGATGCTTCAACAGGGAATTCGCCAACGGAAATGTCAGTCGGTTTGCCGGAAAGCGGCTTGATGTATGCACCGGTGCGCTTGAGGAATTCAGTGCATGCACCCTCCATTTCAATCTGTATGTTGCGGTTGCGCGGGTTTACATAATCAAACTGCTTCTGCCCTGAGGTGCGGAAATCATTTTCAATTATTGTGTACAACGGCTGTTTCAGGTGAACTATTGGGAACTTGGACTGTATGGCCAGACGCATCTGGTAGAAACCGGCATTGTCAAATCCGTCCATACCTGGGGTGTCCAGGTAGGCCTGAATGCCTTGTGGGGTCAGAAGTACGGCTGATCCGAAGTCAAAGTCGTCACGTATGCTGCCCTCCTGGAAGTCTGCCAGGGGAACAGGCAGCAGGGAACCCTGGCCCATGTCCTTTATGTAGTCGCAGTATGCCATGCCCGCGTTGCTGCTGATGGCGAAATCAGCAAGTCTCTGTATGGCTTCCTGGGATATTTCAAGACTTCTGCCACTGATGTTGACCAGGACAGGCGATGACTGGAATGCATATAGCGTGCACATGACGGAATCAGTCGATGTTCCGTATTGCGGTAGGTCTATTGTCTGTATCATGACCACGAAGTTAATCCCTTTCTTTCTATTATCAAAGATATTGGCGCGCATACATGGGTTGGTGTCAGTTTTTTGCTTACCTTAGCAAGCTCTATGTATATTTTTAATTAAGGAGTGCCCGAACCAATGAAAAAAATCAATCTTGTAGGAATGACGCTGGCTGAACTACAGCAGGTCGCAATTGAGACCGGTATGCCGCTGTTTACATCGAAACAGCTGGCTAAGTGGCTGTATGTCAAGCAGGTGTCATCAATTAACGAAATGACTGACATTTCACTGGCCAACAGGGCTAAGCTGAACGAAAAGTATTGCATTGGACTGCGCAAGCCTACTGAAAGGGTGGCTTCGGCCGACGGAACAATAAAGTACCTGTTCCCGGTTTCCGATGGCAAGTTCGTTGAATCGGTCTTCATTCCCGATGCTGACAGGGCTACGCTGTGCATATCGTCACAGGTGGGCTGCAAGATGGGCTGCGTGTTCTGCATGACCGGACGCCAGCACTATACCGCCAGCCTGACAGCTGGAGAAATTCTGAACCAGATTATGTCACTGCCTGAAAAGGAGAGGCTTACTAATGTGGTTTTCATGGGTATGGGTGAACCGCTTGACAACCTGAAGAACGTGCTGGCTGTGACCCAGGTGCTGACCCAGCCCTGGGGTATGGCATGGAGCCCCAAGAGAATTACGGTGTCGACCGTGGGACTGCGCAGGGAACTGAAACAGCTGGTTGAGGGCTGCGAGTGCCATGTGGCAGTAAGCCTGCATGCACCGACCCCGGAAAAGAGAATCCAGCTGATTCCTGCCGAGAAGGCCTTCTCGATGACCGAAATGCTGGGCATTCTGGAAGGGTATGACTTCAGCCATCAGCGCAGGCTGTCATTTGAGTATACCATGTTCGAGGGCGTGAATGATTCCATGGCCGATGCAAAGCAGCTTATATCGGCCCTTCAGGGCCTGAGCTGCAGGGTGAATCTGATTCGTTTCCACGCCATTCCCGACAGTCCGCTGAGGCCTGTGCCTGAAGAGAAAATGCTGCAGTTCCGCGATTACCTGACCACTCACGGGGTGTTTGCAACCATCCGTGCATCGCGCGGTGAAGATATATGGGCTGCATGCGGCATGCTGAGTACAAAGAAAAATGAAACAGAATAAACTTTAATAATATGAAGATGAAAAGAACCCTATTGCCGCTCATGGCCCTTATGCTGGTGTGCGCACTTGCAGGTTGCAAGGGTGAAGGCGGTGGCAAAAAGACCATTCTGACGCCTGCTTCAACGGGTAATCCGTATGAGGTGCTGGTTGTTGCTGATTCCGAGGATTTCCAGAAGAGGGCGTACAATGCCCTGTTTGAGGTTCTGAATGATGATGTGCCCGGATTGCCGCAGCCCGAGAGCCAGTTCAAGGTTTCCAAGGTGACGACTGAAGGTTTCTACCGCAACCTCCGTTTTTGCAGGAATATCATAATTGTGAATATTGACGGCATTTATTCGCAGGGAAAGATAAAGTTCTCAAGGGATGTCTATTCATCGCCCCAGATGATTATGACAATCCAGGCAGGCAGTGATGAGCAGTTCGCCGATTTCGTAACCAAGAATGCCGACCAGATAACCGGATTCTTCAAGACGGCTGAAATGAACCGTGAAATAGACCGCCTGAAGAACAAGCACAGCCTGGTTATTTCTGAGAAGGTTCAGAAGCAGTTCGGATGTGACATATGGATGCCGCAGGAGATGACCAAGATGAAGACTGCCAAGAATTTCTTCTGGGCATGCACAAGCAAGGGCGAGAAGGATATCAATTTCGTAATCTATTCATTCCCATACACTGACGTGAACACCTTCACCGAGGCGTATTTCCTGCAGAAACGTGACTCGGTCATGAAGATAAACATACCAGGCCCCAACGAAGGGCAGTACATGACTACAACGCGTCCGCCGCTGGTGACTGTTACCGACGGTGTGGTAAAGAACGGATATGCGCAGATTGCCCGCGGTCTGTGGGAAATGGAAAAGTATGACATGGGCGGTCCTTTCGTCTCAATATCGAGGGTCGATGAAAAGAACCAGAGGGTCATTGTGGTTGAAGGTTTCGTGTATGCACCGGGTGACCTGAAGAAGAACCTGATGAGGCGCCTTGAGGCTGCACTTTACACCCTGCAGCTGCCCGATGAGATTGATGCAGAACATTTTAAGTATGATATTGACGAGGTTACAATTGAACCCGAATCACTGAAATAAACTGATATGGACAAGATAAAAGTAGGAATCACCCAGGGTGATGTCAATGGAATAGGATATGAGGTAATACTTAAGACTTTTGCCGATGCTGAAATGCTGGAGTTCTGTATTCCGGTAATCTACGGTTCGCCAAAAGTTGCAACCTACCACAGGAAGGCTATTGATTCACAGACCAATTTTTCAGTCGTTTCAAGCGCTGCCGATGCGCAGGAAAACCGCCTGAACATGGTTAACTGCAATGCCGATGAGGTCAAGGTGGAATTCGGAACACCAAGCCAGGAGAGCGGTACGGCTGCGTATCAGGCTCTTGACAGGGCAGTTCAGGAGTACAGGAACGGGCTTCTTGACGTGATTGTGACTGCACCTATCAACAAGAAGACCATACATTCTGATGCTTTCAGCTTTCCGGGCCATACCGAGTATATTGAGTCACAGCTTGGCGAAGGCAACAAGGCATTGATGATTCTCATGAATGACAGCATGCGCGTGGCCCTGGCTACGGTTCATGAACCGGTATCGAAAATTGCATCGATCCTGACCAAGGACCTTCTGAAGGAGAAACTGGCTATACTGAACAATTCCCTGAGGGTTGATTTCAGCATAGAAATACCAAGGATTGCCGTTCTGGCGCTGAACCCGCATGCAAGTGATGACGGTCTGATTGGCACTGAGGAGAATGAAATTATAAGGCCGGCAATTGAAGAGATGGTTGCCGAAAAGGTGAACTGTTTTGGCCCGTTCCCTGCCGACGGATTCTTTGGCAGCGGTGACTATAGGCATTTCGATGCCATTCTTGCCATGTATCATGACCAGGGGCTGATTCCGCTGAAGGCCATGGATATGGATGGCGGTGTGAACTTCACTGCCGGACTGCCGGTTGTAAGGACATCGCCTGACCACGGCACCGCGTATGACATTGCCGGCAAGGGCGTTGCCAGCGAGCAGTCGTTCCGCCAGGCCGTGTATGCCGCAATTGATATTGTGCGCAACAGGCGCGCTCACGCCGAGGCTTCACAGAATCCGCTGCGCAAGCAGTACTTTGACCGCCGCGATGACAGCGACAAGCTGAAACTTGACAAGGAGTGATTAGGTTTGCAATCATAGCTGCAGGCGAGGGCAGCCGTCTGAATTCAGAAGGACTGACCCAATCAAAGCCCATGGTACCGTTGAACGGAACCCCTATGATTGTGCGACTGATAGATATTTTCATGAGCGTGGGCGCTGACAGGATTGCTGTCATTATCAATCCTGATTCGACCGATGCCGCTGCATGCCTGGAGCGCCTTAAATCTATGGGCTATCCGCTTGATGTGGTAATAAAGCGTACGGCCAGCCCCATGCACAGCCTATATGAGCTGTCTCCGTTTCTTGGAGACGGCTTTTTCTGTGCCACTACCGTCGATACCGTTTTCTCAGCCCGTGCTCTTGAAGGTCTTGTCAGCGGGCTTGGGCGTGACGGCTATGACGGCATAATGGGAGTGACCGGCCTGATTGATGATGAAAAGCCTTTGTATGTCAATGTGAACGGCAACTTTGAAGTGACGGCATTTCTCGATTCCGACCATGACTGCCGCTTTGTATCGGCCGGGGTGTATGCCCTGTCGGTCAAGGCGCTGGCCACGCTTGAAAAGTGCATAAGTTCTGACCAGCTGAGAATGCGCGTTTTCCAGCGCCGCCTTCTTGAGGATGGTCTCAGGCTGAAGGCTTTTGATATGGGGCCGGTTATTGATGTTGACCATGTCAGGGATATTGCCCGTGCCGAAGAGATAATAAGCAACCTATGAAACTGTTGGGAATAAGCCGTTGTACAGTCTGCTCGCCCGGGCGTGAAGGGGCCGACAGCGCACTCTTTCGGGGAGTGGCTGACAGGCTGGCTGCAATGGGCCACCGCGTTGATATAGTTGCTGAGGGTGACTTTGCCGGGTGGGCTGGCAGTTATGACGGCGTGTTCCAGATGGCCAGGAAGGCTTCTGCAATAGCAATGCTCTCAACCCTTGAAATACCCGTAGTGAATACTCCGCAGTCGGTCATGAACTGTTATAGGACTACTCAGGACCAATTGTTCCATGAATCAGGCGTGCAAGTCCCCCGTAGCCGCGTGTGCAAGACATTAGCCGGACCGGGTGACTGGAACCTGTGGCCGTGCTGGCTGAAAAAGGGCGGTTCACACTCGGAAATTCAGTCCGATGTCACGATGGTCCACAGTCCCGCAGAATGCGCTGTGCAGATGGCGCAGATGGCGGCCCGCGGAATAGAAGAGTGCCTTGTGCAGGAACATGTGCCGGGTGCTTTGGTCAAGATTTACGGCGTGACCGGAAACTGGGTGCTTGATTGCTGCGCAGTGGGCGGTGAACCGGACAAGTTCGGGCGTTCCGTGCCAGGTCAGGCCGGCATTGACGTGACACAACTGAAGAAGAGTGATGCCCTGCGTGAGGTTGTAGGCAAGGCGGCCCTCGCTGTGGGGACCGATGTATTCGGGGCCGATGTGATAGTTAGCCCGGACGGAACGTTTTCAATAATTGATTTCAATGACTGGCCCAGTTTTGGCAGTTGCAGGGACCGCGCGGTCTGTGCAATAGCTGACCTGCTGGTCAAAAAGTTTGGATAATGGCAAGTAATGATGATGCCCTGAGGGCTACTTTCAAATCAAAAGACACTGAGGAGTGGCTTGATATTGTTTTCACCCGCCGTGTTGGATATGTAATTGCGCGTGCTGCCGACAGTGTGGGCATGCACCCCAATACCATTACAATAATATCAATATTCCTGGGCGTGCTGGCAGGTTTTTGCTGGTGGCATGAAGGTCTGGCATGGGCCCTGATTGGAATTGCCATGCTCATGATGGCCAATTTCCTGGACAGCGCTGACGGACAGCTGGCACGAATGAGCGGCAAGAAAACTCTGTGGGGCCGCATTCTTGACGGTTTTGCGGGCGATTTGTGGTTTGCCAGCATATACATATTCATGCTCTTCAGGCTAACTTTTGAGCCCATGCCGTGGGCCGATGGCAAGGTGTGGGGCATATGGATATGGGTGCTGGAATTTTTTGCCGCACTTGTATCGCACCCCAGGCAGGCGGCTCTGGCCGACTATTACCGCAATGTGTATCTGCTTTTCCATGGTGACAATTCAGAGCTCAATGAGAGTAGCGAACTGGCTGCCCAGCAGAAGCAGACTCTATGGAAGGACCGATGGTTCTGGAAAATTTGGCTCTTTGTGTACCAGATTTATACCAGCGGACAGGAGAATCAGACTCCTTGTTTCCAGAAATTCCGTGCGGCCCTCAGGTCAAGGTATGGTACTGAAATTCCCCGCGAAATAGGCCAGGAGTTCTGCCGCAGGACCTATGGCCTGCTGAAATGGACCAATATATCGACCTTCAATATGCGCGCCATTTTTCTCTATTTTTCAATGCTGATTGGGCAGCCGTGGCTCTATCTGGTATTTGAAATTACGGTGATGAATATTATATGGCTGGGCATGAGGCATGGGCATGAAAAGGTTTGCCGTGACATGCAGGCTAAGCTATAATGTTGACTGAGTGTTGTCTATGAAGAACCGCTGGCGGAACATATTCTTTGTTTGTGGCGTTGTGGCAGTTGCCATAATGCTGCTGACTTTTGATTCGGACTGGGCGCATGTGCTTGATGTTCTGTCAAGTTCCGGAATATGGTTCCCCGTAATTCTGCTTATATGGCTGGTGGTCTATCTGATGAATGCCTGGTCGTGGAGTCTGATTATAAATGACAGCAGTGGCCCCAGAGTGTCATTCGAACGGGTTTTCAGGCTGACGGTATCGGGCTACGCACTCAATTACGTGACTCCTTTGGGACTGCTTGGCGGCGAGCCTTACCGTATTATGGAACTGTCGCCGCAGGTGGGCAGCCGCAAGGCGGTGTCTTCGGTGCTGCTTTATGCCATGATGCATGTTTGTTCGCATTTTTGTTTCTGGCTTGGATCGGTGGGGCTTTACCTGGTTCTGCACCTCTTTGCTCCTGAAAAATATGCTTTGGGCGGATGGATGATTGCCATGCTGTCGCTGCTCACCGTGTTTTTTTCGGTGGTTCTCTATTTCTTTTCGCTTGGTTACAGATACGGATTCGTGGTCAAGGTCTTTGGAGTTCTTTGCCGCATTCCGTTGGTTCGTCGTTGGGCCATGGGATTCTTAGATTCGCATCGTTCCCAATTGATGGAGGTCGATGCCCAGATTGCGTGCATGCATGCTTCAAGGCGCGCTCCGTTCTGGGGCTCGCTCATGCTTGAAATTGCCGCCAGGGTGGTATCGGCCTTGGAATATTGGCTGCTCATGGGGCTGCTCATGGATGGCTTTACGTTTTCTGATTCTATTCTGGTGATGGCGTTTTCGTCTCTGTTCAGCAATCTGATATTCTTTTCGCCCATGCAGCTGGGCGGGTTTGAGGGCGGACTTGCTCTGGCGGCGGGCGGACTGTCCGTTCCAAGCGCTTATGGACTCTACACCGCACTGATTGCCAGGCTGCGTGAACTGGTTTGGACCGCGGTGGGCATTATTCTGATAAAAATTGGAAAGAACAGATGATAAAGGGATTGTTGATTGATTTCGGTGGCACCATTGACACGGATGGAATCCATTGGTTCCGCCTGTTCCAGAGTGCGTATGCGGAGTGTGGGTATGATATACCCGAAGATATTCTCAGGCAGGCCCATGTCTATGCCGAAAAGACCCTGGGGCAGGCACGCATGATTACGCCGGAAATGTCAATGACTGACACCATCCGCGTGAAGCTGGGGCTGCAGGCCGAATTCCTGCGCAGCGTTGGGGTGGATTTGCAGACCGAATCCCCGCGTGGTGTTGGGGGGGACTTGCAGACTGAATCCCCGCGTGGTGTTGGGGTGGATGCCCTTCAGGAAGAGTGCCGCGGCGGGGCTTTGGGTGGCAACAGTGATGGATCCTTGACAGGCAACTGCGGCGGGGCTTTGGGTGAGTGCCGCGGCGGAAAGGGCGATATTCCGTGTGAATCATGTAAGCAAGTGCTTGAAATTGAAAGGTTGGTGGAGTGCTGCATGGCGAAAAACCGACATAATATAGATAATGTGTCAGGACCTGTGTTGAAGGTGCTGGCATCAGAATATAAACTTGGGGTGGTATCAAACTTTTATGGAAATCTCAATTCTGTGCTGGCCGAATTCGGAATTGACAAGTATTTCAGTTCTGTCACGGAATCAGCAGTAGTGGGCGTTCGTAAACCTGACCCTGAGATTTTCCGTATTGCCGCAAGCAGTCTGGGCCTGACTCCGGCTGAGTGCGTGGTCGTTGGTGATTCGGCCGACAAGGATATCATACCGGCACAGATCGCCGGCTGCCGCACCGTCTGGCTGAGTGGCTCAAATGCCTCCGATGTTGCCGGAGTTGCGTGGGACAGTACTCCGTGCATTCCGGACTGGCGTATTTCTTCATTCCGTGACCTGCGTTCCATTGAGTTCTGAGGCTCTTGCATTGCTGGCTGCGTTATTGACAATGTTCTGTGTTATTGGCAGCTATCTGTGTGCGTTGGCAAGGGTTGCTTGCGCTTGGGGAGCCGCGAAGCCTAACGCAAAAATCTAAGGGAAAATACGGATTGTCTGGGAGTACGTGCTTAAGTACCTTTGTGCAAAATAAATGCTGGAAATATGAGTAAACGTATTTTGCTACTGGGAATAACTTCTCTGATGATGGCAGGGCCATCTTTTGCTCAGGCTGTATCGGAGATTGATGCATTGAAGACGGCGACAGCTTTCATGAGTACTTCGAGGCGAACTCCTTCAAGAGACAAAGGGAAAAACAATCAGGAATCGTATGAACTAATTAGGGTTGGAGAAAAACTGTCGACAGATGTACCTTCGTACTATCTGTTTGGGGGGGAGGATGGAAATGGATTTGTCATAGTCGCAGGTGACGAGAGGGTATCGACCCCTGTCCTTGGCTATTCATATGAAGGTAAAGTCAGGGCGGACAAAATGCCTGAAAACTTGCAATACTGGCTAGATTGTTATTCGGAGCAGATTGCGGCGATGACAGAAAAATCTGAAGTGGTAAAGTCAGCTCCTAAAAAATATTATCGTGGCAATGTCATAGTAGAACCACTTATCAAGACGCAATGGAATCAGGAAGAACCATTCAATGACAAATGTCCAGACGATGTCAATGGCCGCACAGTTACGGGCTGTGTAGCTACTGCACTGGGACAGATAATAAACTACCACCGCTGGCCTCAGAAATCAACTGGTTACGTCGATTATGATGGCCTGGCAGTCTGGATTGAAGAGGACCTTGGTGATTATTCGTACGATTATGATAATCTGGATATTCCACAACTTCTGTATAATGTGGCTGTGGCATGCAGAATGGAGTTTTCCTATTACTCATCAGGGGCATATGATATCGTGTCTGCAACGGGCTTGATACGCCATTTTAACTATGACAAGGGAATGGAAATGCACTCCCGGGATGGTTCGGATTATAATACTGAGTGGGATCAGATGTTGAGGGATGAACTTGACTGTGGCAGACCAATTTATTATACTGGACAGGGTAAGAAAGGCGGTCATGCCTTTATTTGTGATGGATATGACGATTCTAATTTTTTCCATTTCAATTGGGGATGGGGCGGTTACGGTGATGGCTGGTTCGTGACAACTATAGGGAATACTAGTACTATTTCATATCCAAATAATCAGACTGTGTTTACTCATATTCAGCCTGACAAGGGAAATGGCTATTGGGCGGATATCGAAAGAACAAACTGGAACAATGCTGGAAAATTTCGTACATTCGCAGAATCGGTAGGGTTCTGCTATTGTCTTCAGAATGAATCTGATGGAACGAAATATTACAGCGATGTGGTTTTTGTGGAAAGAAAAGGAAACGAGATTGATGTTAATAGTAATGCCGGAGATTATCCTGATGTACGCAATCAGAACATTCCAGATGGGGTGTACAGACTATTTAAGGTATATCAGTTGCCCGGAGATACGCTTAAAACTTTTCCGATTGATAATCCGGAAGCTGAAATGTTCCGATGGGCAGATATTATTGATGGAAGGATGAATGTGAGCAGTTCCAGGTCTTTCGAAGCCTGGATTGAAAATCTGCCATATAGATTCTTTATACTCTCTGACTCAACAGCAAGAATTGAAAATTCGCCAGAAAATAAGGATACACTGATTTACCCTTCTGAAGTGGAATACAGGAATAGAGTGTATTCTGTAAAGGAAGTAAATAGTGTTAGTATAAACAGTAAAAAAGTGCGTGTTTTCCCTGATGGACTGAAAAAAATGAGAATCGAGTGTGACGGGGATGAAATGGATTGGAGTATTCCATTGGTCCTTCCTTCGCAGCTTGAATCACTTGTTATGAAACGTTATAACGGGACGGAACTCCAATTGCCGCAGTCTCTTGTTCATCTGCACCTTGAGTATGTTCCAAACATCAATACTCTGACAATACCATCCAGCGTTAGCTCCATAGGTATGTATTATGTCACACCAAAATCTGTTGTTTTCGAAAAGGGGAGTCGTTTGTCCGAAATACCGGAAGGATTTATGGCTGATAACAGACGCCTTAAGGAAATTGTATTGCCAGACAATATTACAAGGATTAAGAAAAGTTCATTCTGGTCCTGTGCAAACCTGAAAACAGTTTCTATTCCAGCAAGTGTGGAAGTAATAGAAACATCATCTTTTTCATTTTGCACAAATCTGACAAGCGTTTATTTCGAACCGGAATCTAAGTTGAGGGAACTGGAAGATTACAGCTTCTCAGATTGTGGCAGATTAGAGAATTTTGATATGCCAGAGGGGATTGCTCTGATTGGCGAGGATGTTCTGTCAGGCTCAAAAATCAGATGGACATTCCCGTCCTCCCTGAAAGAAATATATTGCATTATTAGAAACAGCGACATCGTAGTTGCCGACCTCAGTCATACCCAACTGAAGGAAATCGGTACTTTGGGCTATTATAATTTCCTTCTTAATAATTGCCAGAATCTTGAAACCGTATTGTTGCCTCAGTCATTACAGAAAGTTGGTTCATTGATGAGTAATTGCAACAGTGTGTGCTCTGTTGTCTTTCCGTATGGTGTTGACTCAATTGGTTGCTTGTCGGCACCAAAAAACATGGTCATTCCTGAAAGTGTTACTTCATTCGCTGAATGTTTTGGGGCTCGTACAGTCGTGTATGAAGGTGTAACACCACCTAACGGCGTTGGGCTGTTGAATAATAGCGATATCACATTGTATGTACCTGCAGGATCTCTTCAGCAATTCGTGAGTCAGAGCGTTTTAATTGGCAGGGTTAAATATAAGTTTACGGGCATCGCGCATGAAATGGTGGATTTGCCAAACGTGAATATCTATGCCGATGATAATGAGGCAACAATACTCGGGTGCTCGGCATCATCGGGACGTGTTATTATCCCTTCTGTTGTGACTGGTGGCTCCGGCGAAGTTCCGGTTACGAAATTCTCCGAGTATGCCTTTATGGGAAATGTAAGCCTTAGATATGTTGATGTTCCGGCAGTTGATAATGTTGGAGAGAAAACATTCGCATACTGCGTCAATCTGGATTCTGTACGTGTTCATTGGGGTGAGCCTAAGATGATTTCAGAATCTGTATTCCGTGGTATTGATCTTTCCAGATTGACTCTGATTGTTCCAGATGGAAAGGCATCGGACTATTATGTGGCAGATGTCTGGAAACAGTTTGGCAATATCGTGGAAGAAAGCGAAGCAGGATTTTCAGGAATAGAAACAATCAATGCAAAGAGCAGTGGAGTTATTTATGATATGTCTGGAAGGCCAACTGACGGAAAACAGTCAGGAGTCAATATTCTGAATGGTAAAAAGTTCCTCGTGAAATAAGAAAATCGCTAAAGCATGGACGGGCGTCGGTCAGAGTCGTACCAGTCCATGCTTTATTGCATAGAGGACAACCTTGACGGTGGTGTCAACACCCAGTTTCTGGAAGATGCTACGCTTGTAAGATTCTACGGTACGTTGGGCAATTCCCATAGCGTTTGCAATCTCCTTGTATATCATACCTTCGCAACTCAATCTGATGACTTCAAGTTCCCGGCTTGTGAATAGGGAATCAGGTGCTGCTGTAGCATCTTTTATCCTGGCTATGGTTGTTGAAATGTCTTGCCCAAAGTATTGATACCCATCGTACACAGTGGTGATTGATTCGATAATAGATTGTTCACTTGCGTTTTTAGACACGAACCCGTCTATCCCGGCCTGGATTGCCTGAGTGATTGCTTGTTCCGACCCATCACTGGATAGTACAATAATATGGCTCTGAACCAAATCTTTATCTTCTTTTATGGCTGTTATAAGTTGTATTCCATTCATCTCTGGCATAATCAGGTCAACAAGAACGATGTCAGGATGCGTCTCTTTGGCAATCTTAAGAGCACTTGCACCAGACTGGGCCTGTGTGACTTCAAATTGCGCATACCTGGAAAGCATACTGGTCAGTCCATACAAAAAAACAGGATGGTCATCAACAGCTAGGATTTTCATTTTAATTATGATTTTTGTTCGTCGGGAGTTATATCCTAGTGCAAAAATAGAAATTATCCATAGTCTTTGGTAAATTTGTATTCAATGATTAATTGTTTGATACTATTATTATCGCTGCTTGCCGGCAACTCGGCAAGGGTAGCTGCTTATTGTGATTCCATAGCGAATAGTCTGGTTGAGTCCGATGAGTCTGCAACACTTCGTTTGTTAAGAAAGTGTATGGATGAAACCGGTTCTGCCAAGGAGTTTCAACTGATAGGGCAGTATGTCTCCAATGTGGGCCGCCTATATCAGGACATTAACCCCACGCTTTCCCGTCAGTATCTTTCCAGGGCCATTGCCTTTGACCGGATTCTGGGCATACCAAGTATGCTCCCCAGGCAATTGAACACGCTTTCTCAGATAGAGGTGAAACTCGGAAATTATGCTGAAGCTAAGAAATTGGCGCATGAATCTATAAGTATTTCAGCTGAGATTGGTAATACAAATATTCTGGCTCAATCTTATCTTCAGTTGTCGGACTGCTATCTGAGTGAAGGCGATTTCGCATTGGCAGATTCTTTATGCAAACTGGCGGTTGATATGCTTGAGAGAAGTAAGGTTTCGCAAAAGGGGTATATTCCTCTTGCCTATGAACAGCTTGGAAAAATCAATAGTCAGGCGGGCAATGATTCCGTGTCACGGTTTGCGTATTCCGAAATGCTTAGGACCAGTCAGATAGTTGGTGACAGCATGTTAGTTTTCAGGGCGTATGATGCTTTGTCTTTACTGTGTCCGGATAATGATTATTATGCAAAGAGGGCAAGTGAACTGAGTTACATTCCCCGGTTAGAAGAGACTGCCAATAAGATTGCTGTTTCCAATATTGAATTCATTATACACCAGCAGGAACGTGAAATAGAATCAAAGTCCCAGTACATTATATACCTGATTCTGTTTCTTCTTTTCCTGTTGCTTACCGTGCTACTTGTATCAGTTCTGGCAATCAGGCATAAAAAACTTTCAAAGCAGATTGCGCATCAGAATGAAACCCTTGAAAGGCTGTTCTCCATAATATCTCATGATTTGAAATCTCCGGCATCGGCACAGCTGATTACAGTCAAGGCGCTGTCCAGTGAAATGCCAGGCAACAAGATTGTGACAGAGCTTCTGAAAAATGCCGAGTCTCAGTCTGAATTGGTTGAGAATCTTCTTCTCTGGGCTAAACTTCGCCATTCTGATCAATTGTTCCAAAAAGTCCGTTTTGATATGGTCGCGGCTGTTAATGAGGCTGTTGAGGCCATTGTTGCCCAGGCTGCTGCCAAGGGGGTAGAACTGACAGTTTCTGCTATAGAAAGCAAGTTGGTCGTTGAAGGTAACAGGCCCGGCATGATGACAATTGTCAGGAATGTGGTTTCCAATGCTATCAAGTTTACACAGTCGGGTGGTCATGTGTTTGTTCGCTTGGATAATGCACGATTGACTGTCTCTGATGATGGAGTGGGCATGAATGACCGGGAATTAAACCTTCTCAATGACGGATTACTGAAAAAGAATGGAACTGCCGGCGAAAAGGGCAATGGACTAGGTGTTTCAATCTGCAGGGAAATTGCCAGACTCATTGATGTCACAATAACTTATTCAAGCGTGCCTGATAAAGGTACAAAGGTGTCGATACGCTTTTAAAATCACGCTTCTTATAATGGGAGGTATTGTAGTATAGGTGCGTTTCGTTGTATTGTGGCGTTTAGTGGTACTGGCAGTTTTTCTTGCGCGTGGGGTGGATTGTATTTGTTTTAATGTATTTTTGCATTGTAACCGACATAACCAAACAACCAAAAATATGAAAAGATTCGCATTCTTGTTTTCGGCAGCCGTCATGGCTGCCAATGTGTGTATAGCCCAGCAGAACGCTGGTATCAAGGAAGATTTCGTTCCTTCTTCAAAGAACCAGCCAGGTCAGCAGTATCCAATGGTAAATTCGCAGGGCTATGCCCGTTTCCGTATAAGCGCTCCGAATGCACAGTCCGTATCAGTCAGCCTTGGACTTGGAGGCCAGGGTGGAACACGCCTGACCAAAGGTGAAGATGGCGTTTGGACAGGTACGACAGCCGGTCCGATGGATGAAGGCTTCCATTATTACCACCTGACCATTGACGGCGGCACTTTCAATGACCCGGGCACCAATAACTACTATGGCTCAAGCCGTTGGGAGAGCGGTATTGAAATCCCTGCAAAAGACCAGGATTTCTTCGCAGAGCGTAATGTTCCGCACGGAAACGTACAGCAGATCCTTTTTTGGTCGAATGAGATTGGAGGTCTGAAGCGTGCCTTCGTATATACACCGCCAACCTACTATAGTGACAAAGAGTCAGTACGCTATCCGGTATTGTACTTGCAGCACGGTTACGGTGAGGATGAAACCGCATGGTTTGGTCAGGGACACGCAAACCTGATTATGGATAACCTGATTGCCGATGGCAAGATCAAGCCATTCATTGTGGTGACAACTTACGGAATGATCAATCACGCCAAGTTCGGTCAGATCAACACATTTGACTACAGTCCGTTCGAGCGCGTGCTGTGCAATGAACTGATTCCTTACGTTGACTCACATTTCCGCACACTTGCCAACAAGGACAACCGCGCCATGGCCGGCCTCTCAATGGGTGGCTACACCACAGCAAAAGTTACACTGGCACGTCCAGAAATGTTTTCATATTACGGACTGCTGAGCGGTGGATCATATTCTCCAACAGACATTAAGGACAAGAAGCAGGTCAAGAAAATCTTTGTCAGCTGTGGCAGCAAGGAAGGTGCTGACCAGGTAATCAAGGAGGCCGAAGCCCTTAACGCAGCCGGCATAAACGCCATGAGTCATGTATCAGAAGGTACAGCCCATGAGTTCCTGACCTGGAGACGTGCCCTCTATACAATGGCACAGTATTTCTGGGGCAAGTAAAACCCACAAGGCCGATACAAACCCTTTCATCACCCATGGCAATCTTAAGTGCATAACATACGGTTTGCACTTGGATTGACTGGGTGATGTTCGCGTTGTTGGGGGGGCGGTGTTGGTAGTAGCGGTCGTAGGGGCTTCTGAATTGGTGGTAATCGCAGGGACATGACAGGCGTGTTTGCTCTGGAAATGGCTGGGTGATGTTATTTGGGACTGCTGGTGGTAATCGCAGGTACAAAAAGGGCGTTTTTGAAATCGGGTCGGACGGGGGTATTCAATCGTAGGTACAAAAGTGGCGTTTTTGAAATCGGGTCGGACGGGGGTATTCAGTCGTAGGTACAAAAAGGGCGTTTTTGATATCGGGTCGGACGGGGGTATTCAATCGTAGGTACAAAAGTTGCGTATTTGTGTTTTGGAGGTCAAAAAAAAACGCTCGAAAGCACAAAACCCGGCTTTTTGTGCTTAGGATTCCGCACCACTCAAAAGTCCAAGATCAAAACCCTGCATTTTGTACTTTGGATTACCGCCATCCAAAATGACGAAGTACAAAACCCGCCAAAACGTACCTAGGACGGCCCAAGACAATACGCCCGTGCGTCACCCACGGAAATCGCAGGTTCAAAAAGTGGCTTTTTGTGCTTAGAAGTGACAGCGGCCCAAATAATACCGTCGAACGCGAATAAACGCAAGTACAAAACCCGCCAAAACGTACCTTGGACGCCCCATGACAATACGCCCGTGCGTCACCCCGCACGTCACCCCGCAGGCGCCCGTGCGCCGCGGGTCATAGGTTGGCGTCAAAGTACATGGTGACTTTTTCCATCAGGTGGACGCGGTCCTTGCCTGAGACGTTGTGTTCGTGGGTTGGGTAGGGGAAGAAGTCCAGCTGGACGCCCTCCTTGATACACTTTTCTACGAAACTCAGGCAGTGCTGCCATACGACGGTGTTGTCAATTGCGCCCTGGCAGATCAGAAGCTTTCCCTTCAGGTTGGCCGCCTGGTTCAGCAGGCTGGTTGACTCAAAGCCTTCGGGGTTGGTTTCTGGGGTGTCCATGTACCGTTCTCCGTACATAACCTCGTACCATTTCCAGTCAATGACGGGACCGCCGGCAACGCCTACCTTGAAGACTTCAGGGTAGTGGGTCATAAGGGAGATGGTCATGAACCCGCCGTAGCTCCAACCGTGCACGCCTATGCGGTCGCGGTCAACCCATGTGTGTGACATAACCCATTTCATTCCCTCCATTTGGTCTTCCATTTCGGCCTGGCCGCACTGGCGGTGAATGGCTTTTTCATATTCGGCTCCCTGGTAAGGTGTGCCGCGGTTGTCCATTACGAATACTACGTAGCCACGCTGTGCCATGTACATTTCCCACGTCCTGAGCTTGTAGTTGAATGTGTTCTGGACAAGCTTGTTGTGCGGACCGCCGTACACATAGAGTATTACCGGGTATTTCTTTGAGGGGTCAAAGTCCATTGGCATAATCATGCGGTAGTGGTTTTCATACTTGCCGTCAGCGCTCAGTATGATTCCGCTCTCTATGGGACAGTAGTTCAGGTCAGCAACAGGATTGGCGGCGCGGTGTATTTCCTGGGTTTTCTTGCCGTCGGTAGTACATACCAGTGTGACACCGGGGACGTCATGGGCGGAATATCGGTCTATGAAATACTTCCCGTCAGGGCTTATCTGGCAGGTGTGCCAGCCGCTGGCATGGGTCAGGCGGACAGGCTTGCTGCCTGGCTTGCGCAGGTCCTTGCGGAACAGGTGGCGGTCCATGGGAGTTACTTCTGATGAATAGTAGTATACCCAGTTGCCCCTTATGTCAAGCAGTTCAACATCGGCCTCAACCTGGGTTAGGCGCATGGGCTCACCGCCGTTGACGGAGCACAGGTAAAGGTTCCAGTATCCGTCACGTACGTTGGTCTGGTAAATGAACCGTGAAGGGTCATTGGGCAGGAATGTCACCGGGTACTGCGGTTCTACATAGCGGTCGTCATGGTCAGTAAAGAGTGTTTTTATGAATGAGCCGTCGGTTGCGCTGTAGGCGTTCATGTGCATGTTTTCCTGCTCGCGGTCAAGTACCTGTATGTAAATGACGTCACTTGAAGGGTTCCAGCTGATGTTGGTCAGATAGCGCTCTTCGGTGAAATCGGTCACATTCAGCCAGATGGTCTTGGCTGTCTCAATATCATATACTCCCAGCCTGATAATTTCAGACTCCATTCCGTTCATAGGATACCTGATTTCCCTGAGTGAGCCGGTGCGGGTGTTTATGTCAAGCAGCGGGAATTTTGTGACGCGCGTTTCGTCTTTGTAGTAGAATGCAATTTTCTTTCTGTCGGGTGACATGAATATGCCTCCGTCTATGCCGAATTCGTTGCGGCTGACGCTTTCACCGCATACTATTCCATCAGTAGTGAAACTGGTTACTGCATGTTCCTGACCGTTGGCGTCAGTGTAGTAAACGTTCCCGTCTTTGCTGTAAGCGCGTACCTGCGATGCCTTCCTGACCATGGGCTTGCCCATTTCCTTGCCGGTTGTAGCGTCAATGTGGTGCTCCTGTCCGTCAAGTGTGTAGGCATAGACAGATCCGCCCATGTCCCATGTGCAGTTTATGTTCTGTACTCCTATGCCAGTCCCCAGGACGGCTTCGTCAAGCGTGAGTACCCTTTGCTGCGCGCCTGCCAGGGTACACGCCAGCAATGCACTGAAAATAAGCACGCTGTTCTTTAGTCTTGTAAGTTTCATGCTGAAATATTGGTTTCCTAATGTCAGTTACTGCGTTCTACCTGCTTTACTCCCTTGACCTGGGCAATTTTCTTCATGAGCTGGGTAAGTGAGTTCAGGTCATTGACCAGCACGGTCAGATGCCCCTGGAATAATCCGTCGTTGGAGTCAATACTGATTGACCGGAGCAGTGTGTTGGGCTCCTTATTTATAATGGAGGAGATGTTTGATACAATTCCAATGTCATCGACACCAACCACCTTCATGGTTATGCTGTACTGGCTGCCGCTCTTGCCGGCCCAGCGGGCGCGTACTATGCGGTAGGGGTAACGCTCCATCATGCGCTGCAGGTTGGTGCAGTCGTTGCGGTGAATCCTGATGCCGTTGTTTATGCTGACGAATCCGGTCACTTCATCGCCGTAGATTGGGTTGCAGCAGCCTGCCATCTTGAAGTCAATGCCAGTCAGGTTGTTGTCAATCACCAGTTCGTCGCCTCCGCTGTGAATCTTCTCGTTTTCAGCCAGACTCTGTTCCAGACTGAACTGGTCAGCGCTGTGGACATCGGTGGCAGTTGCGGCGTTGAGTTCTTCATATACCTTTATTACATCATCGACAGTAATCTCTTCTTCGACCAGAGCGTGGAAGAACGGGGTCTGTGCCTTGAATCCCATTTTCAAGATAATCTTGGCCATGTCGCTTTCGCCAACTTCAATCTTGCGGTTCTTGAAACGTCGCTGAAGCAGTTCGCGGCCGGCCTGGGCTTCGCGGTTCTGGATTTCGTTCAGCCCCTGGCGTATGCGCATGCGTGCCCTTGAAGTTACCACTATGTTCAGCCAGTCGTGCTTGGGCTTCTGTTGGGCCGATGTAAGTATTTCAACGGTGTCACCGCTCTGAAGCTTGTGGCTTATGCGTACGTTGCGTCCGCCCACGCGGGCCCCCACGCAAGTCAGTCCTAACCTGGTGTGGATTGAAAATGCAAAGTCAAGCACTGTTGCTCCCTTGGGCAGCTGCCTGACTTCACCGTTCGGGGTGAATACGAAAATCTCTTCCTGGTACAGGTCCATGGCGAAATTCTGGCGTATCTCTTCCTTGGTGCTGCCGCTTTCCAGAATTTCTCGTATGCTGGCCATTACGCTGTCGGCCGCCCCCTCGCTCTTTATGCCCTTGTATGCCCAGTGGGCAGCCAGTCCGCGTTCGGCAACATCGTCCATGCGGCGAGTACGAATCTGTACTTCAACCCATTTGTTGTCGGGACCGTTCACTGTTATGTGCAGTGACTCGTAGCCGTTGCTCTTTGGTATGCTGAGCCAGTCGCGCAGCCTCTTGGGGTTGGGCTGATACATGTCGGTTACTATGCTGTAGACCTGCCAGCACTGCGCCTTTTCCTTGTCAAGAGGTGAATCAAGTATGATTCTTATGGCAAACAGGTCATATATGTGGTCCAGGGTAGTGTTCTGGGCCTTCATTTTGCTCCAGATGCTTGAAATGGACTTGGTTCTTCCCTTTATGGTGAATTTCAGGCCACTCTCCTCAAGCCTTTTGCGCACGGGGTCGATGAATGACTGTATGTATGCCTCACGTGCGCGCTTGGTTTGGCTCAGCTGATGGGCTATGTCGTCAAATACATCACGGTGCTCGTACTTGACGGTCATATCTTCAAGCTCGCTCTTGATAGCGTACAGTCCCAGACGGTGTGACATTGGGGTGAACAGCATTCGGCACTCTTCGGTTATGTGCAGCCTGTACTCAATATCATCGGTATGAGAAAGCATGTGCATGAGTACATACTGGTTTGCAATCATGCATATTATGACGCGTATATCCTGGGCGTATGATACCAGCAACTTGCGGAAGTTCTCATCGGTTACCGAGTCGTGTTCGTTCCTGAGCTGGCGCACTTTGCTGATGCCCTCCATGATGAAGCGGGTGTCTTCATCAAAATACTTAACCATGTCTTCGGTTGATATGAGCCCCTGGCTCACCATTGGGTCGAAAATGACGGTCAGCAGGGAGGCTTTTTTCAGCCCCGTCTTTTCAAGCACAACCACGCCGGTTCTGAGACACCTTTCCAGAGTGTTGATTCCGTGGCTGTCCGTTTCATAGACGCCCTGCTCAACTCCTTGCATGAACAGCGTGCGGTAGCTTCTCAGGCTGGCGGCATCAAACCATCCTTGGGTCAACTCTATAAGTTGCCTGTAATACCCGCCAAGATTTGATTTTAGAAAATCGGTCTTCATACTGCCAAAGATAATGAAAATGTGCTGTTTTTTGTTGCACTTGGCCGTAGCAATTTTCTCTTATTCCTCACCCAGCAATAACCATATATGAGTGGTTTGGGAAGAATAGCCGGTCAAACTGAACTCTTCTGCCAAAATTTCTTGTTTGTATGTCATAATTGCAGTATTTTCGCGTTTCCTACAGATTTTGCTGCTAGGGATAGGGCGGCAGCGCACTATTTTTGTAGCCGTCATCCCTAGAATTGAAGGAAGAAAAGCGAGAATATGCACATAGAAGACGTACAGAGAATGAAGCAGCGTTTCCGCATTATAGGCAACGCTCCGGAACTGAACCGCGCAATCGATGTGGCCATGCAGGTTGCACCGACAGATCTTTCAGTGCTGATTACCGGTGAAAGTGGTTCCGGTAAGGATGTCTTTCCCAAGATAATACATGAGAACAGCCTCAGAAAGAACAAGAAGTATCTGGCAGTAAACTGCGGTGCCATACCTGAAGGAACCATTGATTCCGAACTGTTCGGTCATGTGAAGGGCTCATTTACGAATGCTTTCAATGACCGTAACGGCTATTTTTCAGAGGCCGATGGCGGCACTATTTTTCTTGATGAAGTTGCTGAACTGCCGTTGTCAACTCAGGCCAGACTACTGCGCGTGCTTGAGTCGGGCGAATACATACGCGTAGGTTCAAGCACAGTCGAAAAGACCAATGTCAGGATAGTTGCCGCTACCAATGCTGACCTTATGAAGGCTATTGAGGACGGACGTTTCCGCGAGGATCTGTACTACAGGCTGAGCACCATTCCTGTGAAAGTTCCGCCTTTGCGCGAGCGTGGCAATGACGTAGTGCTGCTGTTCAGGAAGTTCGCAAGCGACTGCGCCCAGAAATACCAGATGCCTGAAATACACTTGACCGATGAGGCCAAGCAGCTGCTGGCTGCATACCATTGGCCTGGAAACATAAGACAGCTCAAGAATGTAACCGAGCAGATTTCCATAATGGCGCCGGGTGCTGCCGTTACCGCGGAAATGCTGCAAGACTATCTGCCAGACCGCCGGGGCTCCATGCTTCCGGTTATGGTGGGCGCTGCAAAGAACAGCAATTCCTTCGAAAATGAGAGAGAAATCCTATATAAGGTGTTGTTTGACCTCAGGCATGACGTGACAGAACTGAGGGCTCAGGTTGAGGCACTCACCCAGAACCAGGCTGCCGTCCAGGCGTCGCCAGTTCAGTTTGTCCATCAGCCCGATGGCGTCCAGTACGTCCAGCAGTCCGATGGCGTCCAGCTGCTGCATCAGTCCGATGGTGTCCAGTTTGTCCATCAGTCCGATGGCGCCCCATCGGTTCAGCGCATGGCTCAGCCGGTAGGTTCTCCGTCGGTGGGAGTTTCTTCTGTTGGTGTTCGCCCTGTAGGCGTTCAGCCTGTGGGAGTTTCGCCTCTGCCGGGACAGGGATATTCGCGCAATAATGATGATATTCAAGATACTGAGGTGTACGTTGAAGAGACACTCTCCATTAATGATGCCGAAAGGGAACTCATACGCAAGGCCCTGTTGCGTCATGGCGGAAAACGTAAGAGCGCTGCGCAGGATTTGAAGATATCGGAAAGAACATTGTACAGGAAAATTAAAGAGTACGGACTGGAATGAAAAGAATATCACAAATATTACAGAAGCTAGTTGTAATTATTTTGTTGGCAATGCCGATAGTCGTGGTGTCATCGTGCATGGTTACATACAAACTGAATGGAGCATCGATAGACTATGCTGTTATCAAGACCATCAGCATAGAAAACTTTACGAACCGTGCTGCATACCAGTGGGGCCCCATGGCATCAATGTTCAACAATTCAATAAGTGACATCTACAACAAGCAGACAAAACTGCGCCAGGTGAAGAAGGAGGGTGACTTGCAGCTCTCAGGCGAGATAACATCATATGACCAGATAAACAAGTCTGTATCGGCCGATGGCTATTCATCAATGGTACAACTCCGAATGTCGGTCAAGGTGAATTACCGCAACAACAAGCATCACGATGACGATTTCGAGAAGACGTTCACGGCAACACGCGAATATGATTCGTCACAGCAGCTGTCAGCCGTCCAGGAACAGCTTGTGCAGGAAATGATTGATGACATTGTTGACCAGGTCTTCAACGCCACCGTCGCCAATTGGTAATTGCCTGGCTAATGCTGTTTCGGCCCTGACTTAATGAGAGCAGTGTTCGTGATAAAAGAAATGTGATTATGGCGGAAAAAACTAAGGATAGGCTGTCGTTCCTGTTGGATTCATACTTGCAGGGTAGGGAAGATTCTACAGAACTCCTCTACGGTGGCCGCATCGCCTCCCAACGCCTGCCTGACTCTGCCAAACAGCCCGAAGTCGCCCAGTGCCAACAAGATTCTGCTCTCGAGTCCGATGCCCCGCAGCCACAATCTGACGCTCCTGAGAATTCCAACGACCGCATGCTCTCAATTCTGGATGATTTCCTTGAAGAGACAGGCGCTGGCAGCGATGTGCTGGAATTGGGTATGCCGGCTCAGGACTATGTGCGCAAGTACCTCGAAGAGATGCCCGATGCACCCGTAAATGGACTAGAGAAGGATATCCGCGACAAGACCGGACTCCTGCTCGATGCTTTCCTTGCCGCTGGCGCCGACGGTTCCCAGAAGCGCCTCCGCCCTGTCAATGGTAATGCGGAGGAGGGGAATTCCTGTCATGGTGGTAAGGCGTTAAACGACACTATTTCCAGCTATGGTAATGCGGAGGATTTGCAAAATAGCAATCAAGCATGGAATGTCCCGAATGGTGATGCCGCAGGGAGTACTTTGGCATCGGACTCCAGTGTGGATCTTGACTCTGCATCGCGCGGACGCCGTGTCGACGAGGCCTTTTTCACCGAAACTCTGGCGGAAATCTTCATGAAGCAGCACCGCTATGACAAAGCATTGGAAATTATTCGCTCCCTTTATTTGAATTTCCCGAATAAAAGCATTTACTTTGCAGACCAAATCCGCTATTTGGAGAAATTGATAAGAATAAATCAAATAAGTAAATAAGACATGTTTTCAGTACTGTTGACAATCATCGTAATCCTGGCAGTGTTCCTCTGCTTCATTGTTACGATTCAGAATTCAAAAGGCGGCGGTCTTGCAGCCGGCTTCTCATCATCAAATCAGATTATGGGTGTTCGCAAGACAACTGATATTCTTGAAAAGACAACCTGGACTCTTATTGCAAGCATTGCTGTCCTGAGCATTCTCACAGCTTATGTTGGCAAGCCAGCATCTTCAAAGCAGGAATCAGTAATCAAGGATGCAGCTATGGAAATGCAGCTGACCAATCCTGAAACTCCAACTACAACATTTGATCCATCAGCTCTCGGTACCGACGCTGAGTAATTCAAATACGTGTAACAAAAGAAGGACGGGTTCATTCGGATCCGTCCTTCTTTGTGTCTGTCCAGTCCGAATGGCGCCCTGAAGGAATATCATCACCATCCCGTCCTTCATCCCGTCCTTGGTGTTGGTTCCTTGGGGACGTTGGTGCTGGTTCCTGGGGGCATTGGTGTTGGTTCCTGGGGGCCTTGGTGTTGGTTCCCTGGGGACCTTGGTGCTGGCGTTCCTGTGTTCTTGGTGCTGGTTCCCTGGGGACCTTGGTGTTGGCGTTCCTGGGGACGTTGATGCTGGTTTCCGCAGTGCAGGTAGGGTTGCCAATGTTGCAGTTGGAATTCCTGTGGGGTCGATGTGGTGCAACATTGGTATTGTTTTTGGCGTTTTTGGGCGATTTCCGTGCCAATGTTGCAAGAAATCCGTTGTACGCCCCTTCTACGTGCAATATTGGCACCACCCGCTGCACGCACCATCCCCGGCACGCACCGTCCCCGCTGCACGCACCACCCGTTGCACGCACCATCCCCGGCACGCACCATCCCCGCTGCACACCCGGCCTGGCACCACGTACCCACACCGCACAGGTGCGCACGCACCATCCCCGCTGCACACCCGGCCTGGCACCACGTACCCACACCGCCACAGGTGCGCACCACCATCCCCGCAGCATCCTTGTGAAGAGCAGTGGCTGTAGGGATATCTACATGGGCACGCAGCGGGCGGCCTGCGGTTCCGGAATACGCAGTTCGGTGATTAAAATACTCCTGACTGTTTGCTTCTGCGATTCCGTGAGTCCGTAAACTGACCGACACCCGAACGTCTTGACAATATCGTTGTCCACAATCCGGCAGACATCGAAATCGCTTAGGAACGTTTTTCTGAATGTGCTGGCTCTTTCGTTTGATTTGAACTGGAGAATTGTCTGTTCATTGGAAAATGGTTCTATGCTGGACAGGTCGATTGGGGCGAGTCCGTTTTCGTCAAGGTCTTGTTCCTGCAACCATTTTTCATCGGACTTCCGGAACATGCAATATTGGAATCCTGCGGGAGTGACGAACTGCAGTTCGGTCTGCTTGAGGTCCTCAAAGCTAAGTCTGGAAAATACGCCGTCTTTTGTCATTTTCCAATCGTCGGGCCACTGTGAGTATCGGGGTAGGAAACTGGCCATGACTTGCCTGGATTCTATGAAACTGCCTCCCGCAATGTGCGTCTTTGCGCGTTCAATCTTGCGCCAACTGCCATCACGCCGTTTCTTCAGGTCAATGTTTTTCCCGTTGCTCAGATGCGGCCGGTCAAGTTTTCCCATTTCGATAGGAAAGATGTCGTTGACAGAAGAATACGGATAGGCGAACGGGGTGCCTGTCACCCCATGGTGCATGGGGTTGCGCAGGACATAACTGAGCGCGGATTGAATGTGGTTGTTGCCGAAAACGTCTAACTTGAAGTACCCTTTTTCGCCAAACCGTTTGTGCGTGGGGCGCTGATATTTCCTGTTCATGTGCATGGTGTACTGCCTCCGGACATCCTTGATGAAGTCCGATGCATTTTCGTCAGTGCCCACCGCAATGATGTGGACGTGTGTTGACATTTCGCAGTCTGCGAGTATTGCTACATTGTGCTTCCAGGAGTTGATAGCCAGATAGTTAATCATTACTCCTACGTCTTGTGGGTCGCGCATCATCACCTCGCTGTGAGATGTGAAGCATAGGTGTTTCACTGTTTTCATGGTTTTTCATGTTTTTCATTTGCAATGGTATTCTAAGAAATGGATTGCTAATGTAGTGGTATTTAATTGGTTTGGCAAGCGTGTTGTAAAAAAACTTGCTGTCGTGGACTTTTTGCGGCTTCCCTGGTGGTCGGGATGCTGGCTCCCAAGTGGTCGGGATGCAGGCTCCCAAGTGGCCGGGATATTGCTTCTCAGGGGGGCGGATATTGCTTCTCAGG
>JAZQQQ010000023.1:0-51659 GCA_045629165.1 Bacteroidaceae bacterium | reverse complement strand
CTGGAAGAGTAACGGTAACGTTATACGACGTCTCTCCATTCTTACGTACCTCATTTGTAGATGAATATGGATAATAGGCAATGTTGGCTGGAAGTTCTGTACCTGCGGTATATCCATCTCCTGTTATCTGATCCAGGTTGGCAGAGGTCTTGCCGTTGGAATCATCGGTCACCTGAAACTTCCTGTTGGTGGTGTTGCCGTCAAATACTGTCAGCTGGTCACCGGTCTTCCACAGGACATTGCCTTCTGAATCAAGAGATGTCTTGGTCTGGGCATCATAGCTCTCGGTTGTAGCTACGTAATCACTTGCATGAGTGGTCTGGTCAGAAGAGGAATCTGAAACCATCTGCTCATTCTGGCAGGAGGCAAAAAGTACTGCCGCTGCCGCGAGAATTGTCTTAAGGTTTTTCTTCATGATGATGTCTCTTTTGCTATTACCACTCACCTTCCAAATCATAGACAGATTCTGTTCCTACCGAGGTGCAGATCATGGCACTCTCTTCCACCTCAATGACACGTACTGACGGTGCCACGTAATTCTTCTCTTTTGGTTTGTTCGTTTTCATTCGCGTATGATATTAATGTTTAATGCATTCCGGATGAATCTACCAGAGAGAAGGTCAATGAAGGACAACAAAAAAACGCACCCTTTCCATTGGAAAGAATGCGCACAATACAAGCCTAAGCTACTGAATATCAACGATTTACCCCCCCTGTAAGCTATTTACGAGATTTAGTTCTGTCATATCTTGCTCAAAATCAACGTTTGAGGTTACAAATATCAAAAATATAGTCAAGAAAAGCAAGCAAACCAACAAGAATATCAATGCCTCTCCTTCCTGCCAAGCTGCTGTACACTCTCCCTCTCTCATGCTGGCAGAAACCGCCCAAATCCCCTACTCTGACCACTCACCATCAAACAACGAAAATAAAACGCATCCATAACTTTGTAAATCACTACAAATACAAAAGAAATGGATGCACAGGAAGTCACGAGCATTGACATTGGCCCAAATTAGTCGCACTACTTTGGGCGAAAACGCACGGTGCAGGGCCCCCAGTGAGCCCGTCACAGCTGGACTGTGCTTGGATCACTTTGTGAGGTCGATGATTTCGTCGGGACAGAGGGTGATTCTCTCAAGGTTGTCAGGGTTGACTATCCAGGAGTTTTCTATGCCGACGGGGCCTATTTCGGGAAGGACAATCTTGGGTTCGAGTGCGAACACCATGCCTTCTTCGAGCTTCATCTTGATTCGGGGTGCAAAGACCGGCTGTTCGTTCAGCTGGAGTCCTATTCCGTGGCCTATGAATCCGGCCTTCTGGCCAATGCCCATGAAATAGTCGGCAAATCCTGCTTTTTCGACGATTTCCTTACCCATTTGGTAGAGATCTTCGCAAACTGCTCCCGGGCGGGCATTCTCCTGAAAAGCCTTCTGAACATCAAGGCAAGCCTGGTGTGCGGCGTAGGCCTGTTCCGGCAGTTTTCCTACGGAATAGGTACGGCTCATATCACTCATGTATCCATGCAGGTTACCACCTATGTCAATCATAAGGCTGTGTCCCTCTTTCAGCACGGTTCCGTCTGCACCTACAGGCAGAGATGGGTCGGCACCGTTTCCGCCGAGTGCAAAATCATAAGCCGATGGGGCTGCTGCGTTTTCAGCTGTCAGCAGGCTTCCCATGAACATCTCCATGCTCTGGCCGAAAATCCTGATCTGTCCCAGCATGCCCTGCAGTCTCATGGCACGCTCAACCTCAATCGAAAGTTCTATATCGGTCATACCCGGGCGGAACATTGACGGAATCTTGCTGTATGCCTCGGTGTGGGCTGCTCCGGTCTTGCGCAGTATGTCAAGTTCGAAATCAGTCTTGGTTGTGCGTGCCCGCTGTAAAATTGCTGTGCCATAATTCTTTACGGTTGAATTTCTGAAGCAGTTCGCAAGTCTTGTATATTCGTTGAAGGTCAGTTCATCGGCCTCAAGTATAATAGATTCAGGTTCCGGTATTCCCATTTCCTGAAGGATTGCCGGAATCTGTTCCGGCTTGCGTATCTGATGTATTCCGGGACCAGTCAGGTTGTTCGGTCTCTTGACAAACATGACAGGTTCACCCGTGCATGGTATGTAAAGGTAGCCCGATATTATCTGTCCAGTAGTGTAGAGCAGATTGACGTTACAGGCAACAAGAGCGGCCTGAACATCATTCTGATTCATCAGCGCCTGAATCTTGTTCCTTCGTATTTCAAGTTCTCTGTTCATTTTATGTCAGTTTTGGTATTTCTTGTCATTAATCTGTGTTCCACTTATAAGATCAGGCGTCAGGACATCCTTGCGCAGGAGCCTGACTGTTCCGTTGGCGAACCTGACCTTGCACGAGCCGTTGTCCTGAATGTCTTCGACCACTCCGGCGCCGAAAACCTTGTGCATGACCTTGGAACCGGTCACCGGCCAAGGGGCGGAATCGGACTCCAGAGCGTGCTCTTCAGTGTCGGTATAGAGCCCTTCGGCATCAATCTGGGAACGCAGGCGCTTCCAAAGTATTTCGTCCATATTTCCCTCAGTAACAAAGAGTTCGCGACTTATCTCCGCAATGAATCTCGATGGGAGTTTCTCCTGTTGGGCCTGGTTGTTATACCCTTCTGATTCGGTCAGGAACAGGCACTTTTCGGCACGTGTCGTGGCCACATACATAAGCCTGCGCTCCTCTTCAAGTGCCTGGCGGCGGCGTTCGCGTATGCTGCGCGCGTTGGGGAAAATGCCGTCGCTCAGTCCAATCACGAATACGTACGGGAACTCCAGTCCCTTCGACTGGTGAATGGTCATGAGCCGCACCTTGTCAGAGTCCTTGCGGTAGTCGGTGTTGGTGTAGAGCGCAATATCCTGCAGGTAGCTTGTCAGAGTGCCGCTGCCCGGGTCAAATGTACGGTCCTGTTCATACAGTTTCATTGACTCAAGCAGTTCGGTAATGTTCTCCAGTCGCTGTTCGTCATTGTCATCGCGGTACTCTTTCTTCAGGCCTGTCTTCTCAAGAATCATAGCCATGAGGGCCGATACCGCCATCGATTCCTTTCGCATGCGGCACTCAAGAATCAGGTCGGTGAAATCTCTCAGTGACTGACGGTCCAGCCTGCCCTCGCCCAGATGGTCCTGAAGGGCCTGGAACAGCGACTTGCCCTCGCTCTGTGCAATTGCTGTCAAATGTTCAAGCGTTACCTTTCCAACCTTTCTGGAAGGCTTGTTCACTATGCGTTCAAATGCCAGGTCATCATCATCGGCAACCAGGCGCAGATAGCTTATGCAGTCTTTTACCTCTTCGCGTTCAAAGAATCGGACTCCTCCCCACATGACATACGGAATGCCGGCCTGAATGAGCGCCTGTTCAATGAACCGTGACAGGTGCGCGGCGCGGAACAGCACGGCAAAGTCGGCAAAGCCGGCCCCCATATCCTTGTACTTGAGGATTTGCGAGCATATCCATACGGCCTCTTCCTTCTCGTCACGGGCATGGAAATGGACTATGGCATCACCGTCCTGGCGGTTGGTGAACATGGTCTTCTTTATGCGGTTCGTGTTGTTGTTTATGATTGAGTTGGCCACGCTGAGAATGCCCGGAGTTGAACGGTAGTTCTGGTCCAGCACTATGTCGGTATCACTGGCAAATCCTACGAAAAGGTCAGGCCGGGCACCGCGCCATTCATAGATTGACTGGTCCGGGTCACCTACTATGAACAGGTTGCCGCATGCCTCTGACAAAATCTTGACCAAGTCCCAGTCATCGCGGTTGCAGTCCTGTGTTTCATCGACCATCACGTAGGCCATCTTCTCCTGCCATTTGCGCCTCACATCATCATACTTATGGAGTATGTGGAGCGTGAATGCCAGCAGGTCGTCAAAGTCAAGCGCCAGTTTGTCTTTCTGCTTGTATATGAGCTGCACCTTCAGCGGCAGCAGGGAGCGTTCGGCCACCGGGCTTGTGCTTATGAGGTACTGCTCAATGTATGGGTTGGCATCCTTGTATCCGGCGGTCTTCTCCAGCAGGTCACGGACAGTCTTTACCGAGCGTTCGGTATTGTTTTCAGTCAGCACCTGGCGTGCCAGTGACTTCATGTCTTCCTCATCGAGAATCTGGAAACTCTTGGGGTAACCAAGCCTGAAAATCTCTTCGCGCAGGAATTTCACGCAGAATCCGTGTATGGTGCAGACAAAGTCATTGGTATAGCCCGGAGGTACCAGAGTCTTTATCCTGGCCTTCATTTCCTGAGCCGCCTTATTGGTGAAAGTAAGGCACAATATACTTGATGGGTCAATACCTAATTCGTTGACAATGTATGCATAACGATATGCAAGCGCACGAGTCTTGCCTGACCCGGCACCTGCTATCACGCGTATTTTTCCCTCGGTCTCGGTGGCAGCCCTGAGCTGTCTTTCATTCAGTGAATCCAGATTCATCGTACACAGTTTTTGTAGAAGAACCTGAAGACTCTTCTGGTTATGTATGCACTGCCCAGGTTATGTGTGTGGCCCGGCAGGTACAGCTGCTCAAAATCCTTGTTGTGCTTTACAAGCTCATCGACAACCTGGAGGGTCGATGCAGGATCGACATTGTCATCCATCTCGCCGTTTATGAGCAGAAGCTTTCCTTCAAGGCGGTATGCATTGTCAACGTTAGAGTTTTCGGAATACCACGGCCCTATGGGGTACCCCATCCACTGTTCGTTCCACCATATCTTGTCCATGCGGTTGTCGTGGCAGCCGCACAGGGCCACTGCAACCTTGTAGAAATCGCCCTGGAACAGCAGGGCTGACAGGGCATTCTGGCCGCCGGCCGAATATCCGTAAATACCCATGTTGCTTACATCCATGTACTTGTATTTACGGCAAGCCGCCTTTATCCACAGAATGTGGTCAGGCAGTCCGGCATCTTTCAGGTTGCGGAATGCCACATCCTGGAAACTCTTTGAGCGGTTATCGGTTCCCATTCCGTCAATTGATACCACAATGAAGCCAAGTTCGCACAGTTCGCTGAAACGCTGGTAGGTGCGGAACTCCTTGTCAACGAATGAATCATGCGGACCGGAATATATGTATTCGACTACCGGATAGCTCTTCTTGGGGTCGAAGTTCGATGGACGGAATATGTTGCCCCATATATCGGTCTTGCCGTCCCTGCCCTTTGCCGTGAAGACTTCAGGCATGGTAAAGCCGGCCTGTAGCAGCTGGCTTATATCGGCCTTCTGGAGCTTCAGCATGACTTTTCCGTCGCTGCTGCGTCGGACTGCGCTCTCAGGGGCAAGGTCGGGCCTGGACCAGTTGTCAACGAAATAGGTGTAGTCCGAGTTGAAGATTACGGTATGGAATCCGTTATCGGGCGTGAGGTCCCTTATGCTGCCGCTCTTCAGGTCCAGCCTGAGCAGGTGCTTGTTGTACGGGTCTTCGCCCTTCTTGGCAGCATAGCCGTTCGCGTAGAACAGTATGAAGCCGTTTTCTTCGTCAATGTGCTGTATTTCACGCACGTTCCATTCTCCCTTGGTGAGCTGCCTTATCTGCGAATTCTGCAGGTCGATGCTGTACAGGTGCCTCCAGTCATCGCGTTCCGATATCCACAGCATGGTCTTTCCGTCACTCATGTAATGGCGGTACAGGTCGTTGTAATAGACAAATGTGCTGCTCTTTTCTTCGGCTATGATGCGTGTGGTTCCATCGGTCTGGACTGCCACAACCTGGTAAAGCTGATGCCCGCGCTGGTTGTAGTCAAATGTGAAGAACCTGGAATCGGCTGACCATCGGCCCATGGAGAGGTCGTACTGGTTCTGCCAGCTGTCGGTCGGAAAATTGACCTGCGCCCTCTTCTCAACGCTGAAGAGTGCCGGCTGGGACTGCGGAAGCTTGTCGCCCGGCTTGTCATAATCAAGCCATCGGTATTCGGGCTGAACCTGGTCATCGGGGCGCGACTGGCGCAGCAGCACCTGGCGGTATTCGTGTTTCTCGCGTTTAAGGGCTGATATGAATTTCGAGTCGGGTGACCATTGGTACATTATGTACGGATAGTCGTCATTGCCGTCAAAGCTGAGCTGCAACAGTTCCTTGCCGTCGGCTGAACGGAGCCATACGTTGTTGTCGCGTATAAGGCACTCCCACTGGCTGTCAGGTGAATTGGCTCCCTGTCCACGGCCGCGGAAACCGCCCATTGGCGCTCCGTTCCATCCGCCCTGTCCCATTGGCTGCGTGCGTGCAGCCTGGACTGTCACTGAATCCTGCGGAACCTGGGTACGGGTACCCTTCTCAATGTCAACCAGGTACCATTCTTCTCCCTGGGGCCCGCGCGTGCTGTATCCGAACTTGGTGTTGCTCTTCCAGACTGGCGTTACAGTACCGTAGAATACCTTCGATGCGTAGTTGTATACAAAGCTGGTCTGGTCATAGAGCCGGTCAAATTCGCTGTAGTCCTGGCCGTATGCCTTGGACTGCCATGTTGTGGCCATCACTGCCAGGCAGGCCCATATCATAAGTCTTGACATGTTTCTTTTCATACCTCAAAGTTCGTGAAAAGAACCTTTGACTGCAACTGTTTTTTCGTATTTTTGCAACGAAAAACACGCCAGTAATGGCTATTGGCAATAATAAAAACTATTGATATGGAAAGAAAGATAAAGAATCCGTGGCTAAGGTTTACAGGTTATAATTGCATAGGTTGCTGTCCCGACAATCCGATAGGCCTGCACCTTGAGTTTTTTGAGGATGGCGATGATATTGTTGCCCACTGGAAGCCTACCATGAATCACCAGGGCTGGATAAATGTCCTTCATGGAGGTGTCCAGGCGCTGATTATTGACGAGGCATCGGGCTGGGTCGTTGCCCGCAAGCTCTCTACCACTGCCGTTACTTCAAAGATGAATGTGCAGTACCTGAAGTCAATCTATACCGATGACGAAGGTCTTACCATTCGCTCACGCATTGCCAAGATGATGCGCAATGTTGCTTTCATTGAGACTGAAATATGGAACGGTGCCGGCGAGCTGTGCACCAAGGCCGAACTGATTTTCTTCTGCCAGAACAAAGAAAAGGTCGCCCAGGAAATTGGATTCACTGGCTGCGACCTTGAAGATTAATACGCCCCTTCTCTTACTTCTTGTTGATGTAGTCAACAATCCAAGCGCCGACCTCCTTGGTGCCGTACTTTTCACCGCCGGCAAACTGGATTTCAGGAGTGCGGACATTGGCATCGAGAGAAGCGTTCACTGCCTCGCGGATGAGAGCACCCTCGGCCTTCAGGTCGAAGTATTCATACAGCATGGCAACGCTCAGGATCTGGGCAAGCGGGTTGGCAATGTTCAGGCCCTTGCCCTGAGGCCATGAACCGTGGATTGGCTCAAATACAGGAGTGTGCTCACCAGTTGAGGCTGATGGCAGCAGACCCATTGAACCGGTAATAACAGAACCCTCATCAGTAAGAATGTCACCAAAAGTATTCTCAGTAACCATTACGTCAAAGAATGTAGGATCCTGAATCATGCGCATTGCAGCGTTGTCAACGTACATAAAGTCAGTTGTAACATCAGGATACTCACCCATGATTTCCTGGGCAACCTTTCTCCACAGACGGCTTGAAGCAAGAACGTTGGCCTTGTCAACAACAGTCAGGTGATTTCTGCGCTGGCGTGCATACTGGTATGCTACGCGCAGAATGCGCTCAACCTCAGGACGTGAGTAGTAGTTGGTATCAAGAGCATCCTCAACACCTTCAGCGTTGATTGAAGGCTCCTGCTTCTTGCCAAAGTACATACCGCCGGTAAGCTCACGAATGCAAATAAAATCAGCACCGCGTACAATCTCATCCTTCAGAGGTGACTTGTGAATAAGGCACTCAAATGTTTCAACCGGGCGGATATTGGCATACAGTCCAAGCTTCTTGCGCATGGCAAGCAGGCCCTGCTCAGGGCGAACCTTGGCTGATGGGTTGTTGTCGAACTTAGGGTCACCTACGCTGGCAAAAAGCACTGCATCGGCCTCCATGCATGTCTGGAAGGTCTCCTCGGGGAACGGGTCCCCTACTTCATCAATTGCGTGGGCTCCGCAGAGAGCCTCCTTGTAACTGACTTCGTGACCGAACTTGGCGGCTACTGCACTCATGACTGCAACGCCCTGTTCCATAATCTCTGGGCCGATGCCATCACCGGCCAGTACTGCGATTTTCAGTTTCATAGTCTATATGATTTAATAATTCTTATTCCTGGTTGTTTTCGGGAGTGCGGAAGGTATCATCGGACTCCAGAATGTTCAGCATCTTGATGGTTGCCTTGATGGCCGCCTCGGTCTGGTCAGCGTCAAGTCCGCGGGTGCGGTAGGTCTTGCCGCCAAACTCCCATGAGATGGCTGTCTGCACAAGGGCGTCGGTACGGCCGCCTGGCGGAATGGTCACCACGTAGTTGGTCAGCCATGGGAACTTGCGCCCAAGCTTGAGGCGGTAAATGTGGCGGACTGCACGCACGAATGCGTCGAACATACCGTCACCGGTAGCGCTCTCCTCAAACTCCTGACCGTCTATGTCAAGCTTCACACATGCTTGAGGGTGCAAGCCATAAGCGGTTGATACCATGTATGATACGAGTCTTATCTTATCAGACATTACATCGTGGTGAAGCACGTCGGCAATGATGTACGGAAGGTCGTCAATGGTGACATGTTCCTTCTTGTCGCCCATCTCGTTTATGCGGCGTGTTACCTTGCGCATGTCATCTTCGGACAGGTGAATGCCCAGCAGTTTCAGGTTCTGCTCAATGTTTGCCTTGCCCGACATCTTGCCCAGTGCGTATTCGCGGCTGCGGCCAAATCGTTCAGGCAGAAGCGGGTTCACATAGAGCTTGCCCTTCTTGTCACCGTCGGCATGAACGCCGGCAGTCTGGGTGAATACGTTCTCGCCTACTATCGGGGTGTTGGCCGCGGTAGCAATGCCCGAGTATGATTCAACCATCCGGCTTATGTTGTTGATTGCCTCTTCCCTTATGTTGAGTTCGGCCTGGGGCAGCATGTCATTCAGTACGGCAACTACGCTGCTGACCGATGCATTGCCGGCCCTTTCGCCAAGTCCGTTCACCGTTACGTGGAATCCGCGTGCGCCGGCCTCGGCTGCTGCCAGAACGTTGGCAACTGCCAGGTCATAGTCATTGTGGGCGTGGAAATCAAAGTGTATTCCCGGATACCTGTCGGTCATTTCGCGAACAAAAGAACGTGACATTCTCGGAGGGAGCACTCCCAGTGTATCGGGCAGCATGATTCTCTTTATGAGGCCGTCGGAACCATTGTTGGCCACAATGTCCTGCAGGGCATCAATCATGCCGAATACATATTCAGGCGATGCCATCATGCCGTTGCTCCAGTCCTCCAGGTAGAGGTTTACTGAAAGTCCGGCCTGGGCGGCCATCTGCACATTGTGCCTTACATCAGCCCAGTGCTGCTCGGGTTCCTTGCCCAGCTGTCCGCGGCAGTGCTTTTCACTTCCCTTGGAGAGCAGGTTCATAACCTTGCATCCGGCTCCGGCAATCCATTCGATTGACGGTCCTCCGTCACAGAATCCAAGAACCTCAATGCGGTCTATGTATCCGGCTTCCGATGCCCATGCGCACACTTGGCGCACGCACTCCAATTCACCTTCAGAAACCCTTGCCGAGGCAATTTCTACGCGGTCAACGCCTACCTCTTCGATAAGCTTGCGGGCAACAGAAAGCTTTTCAGGTGCGCTGAATGCCACACCTGAAGTCTGTTCCCCGTCACGCAGGGTTGTATCTAGTATTTCAAGACGCATTACTTCTGTTCGTATGCCTCAATATCGGCCTTCTTGCTGAGCAGATAGTCAATGTCGTCATATCCGTTCATCAGGCAGTATTTCTTGTATGCGTTGATTTCGAACTTCTCGCTGTGGCCTGTAGCCTGGTTGGTTACGGTCTGTGAAGGCAGGTCAACGGTAACTACGGTGCTTGAATCAGCGTCGATGCTTGCAAAGAGCTCCTGCTGGAATTCCTCACTTACAATTACCGGCAGGACAAAGCAGTTCAGCAGGTTGTTGCGGTGAATGTCAGCAAAGCTTGATGAAATTACAACGCGTACTCCGTAGCCCGATATTGCCCATGCGGCATGTTCACGGCTTGAACCTGAACCCCAGTTCTTTCCACCTACAATGATTTCATGGGTGCCCTTGCATGGGGCTGCCGAGAACTCAGGCTTGTTCATTACGAAATCCTTGACAGGATTGCCCTGTGAATCATAGCGCAGGTCGTGCATGAATGCGTCGCCGTAGAACTTTGGGTCACGTGTGGTGAATGCCAGGTAACGTGCCGGAATGATGTTGTCTGTATTGTTGTTGTCAATTGCAATTGGAATGCAAGTGCTCTTGATTATATCGAATTTCTCTCTTGCCATAGCTTTCAGATTTTTCTTGGGTCAGTAATTACACCTGTGATTGCACTGGCTGCAACAGTCAGCGGTGAAGCCAGAACAGTGCGTGCGCCAGGTCCCTGACGGCCTACAAAGTTTCTGTTGCTGGTTGAAATTGCCAGCTTGCCTGCAGGTACCTTGTCAGGGTTCATGGCCAGACATGCTGAACATGATGGCAGACGCAGCTCAAAGCCTGCCTCTTCAAGAATCTTGTCTATACCCTCGTCTATTATCTGCTGACGTACCAGCCATGAGCCAGGAACCAGCCATGCAACAACGTCGGGGTTCTTCTTCTTGCCCTTGACAACGCTTGCAAATGCACGGAAGTCCTCAATACGGCCGTTTGTGCAAGCACCCAGGAAGCAGTAGTCAACCTTTGTGCCTTCAAGCTTCTGGCCTGGCTGGAACTGCATGTAGTCAAGCTGTGATGTGAACTGTGTCTTCTCGGCCTCGCTCATGCCGTCAAGTGTAGGAATGCACTCGTCAACTGCAATGCCGGCACCCGGGTTGGTTCCGTAAGTGATGCGTGGGGCAATGTCCTCGGCACGGTATGTAACCTCCTTGTCAAATACTGCGTCATCACTTGACTTGAGTGTCTTCCAGTACTCCACTGCCTTGTCCCATTCAGCACCCTTTGGAGCGTACTCACGTCCCTTCAGGTATTCGAATGTAATCTCATCAGGAGCAATGATGCCTGCGCGTGAACCCATCTCGATTGAGAGGTTTGACAGTGTCAGGCGGCCCTCCATTGAGAGGTTGCGTATGGTTGAGCCTGCATATTCAACAGCATAGCCGGTAGCGCCCGATGTGGTCATCTGGGCCATAATGTACAGGGCAATGTCCTTGGCGGTAACACCCGGCTGGAGCTGGCCCTCAATGTTTATGCGCATGGTCTTTGGCTTGGACTGCAGTATGCACTGGCTGGCCAGGACCTGAGCCACCTCAGAAGTACCGATACCCATTGCGATAGCACCTACGGCACCGTGGGTCGATGTGTGTGAGTCACCGCAAACGATTGTCATGCCCGGCAGTGAGAGTGCCTTCTCAGGACCTACTACGTGAATGATACCGTTGTCCTTGGTACCCATTGTGAAATGCTTGATTCCGAACTCCTCGCAGTTTGACTTGAGGGTTTCAACCTGATTGCGGCCTACAGGATCATTGATGACCTCCTGCTGGTCACTTGGGGTGTTGTGGTCAGGCATGGCAATTACATGGTCTGGGCGGAATACCTTGATGCCCTTGTCACGCAGTGTGTCGAAAGCCTGTGGCGATGTAACTTCATGCGCATACAGGCGGTCTATGTAAAGCTGGGTCGGTCCGTCTTCAACAACCTGAACAACGTGGCTGTCCCAGATTTTGTCAAAAAGTGTATTCATATATCAATGCTTGAACTTGTTTATACAATCAATATAGGCTTCAACGCTGGCAGTTACAATGTCAGTATCGGAACCGAAACCGTAGAAGACGTGGTTGTCATGCTCAACCTGCATGTGAACCTTGCACAGATCATCGGAACCCTTTGAAATGGCCTGGATGGTCATCTCCTTGAGGGTCATTTCGCGGCGGATAATCTGCTTGAGGGCGTTGATCGATGCATCGACTGGGCCGTTTCCTATGCCGGCAGCCTCGAACAGCTCGTTGGCAATCTTCAGCCTGATTGCTGCGATTGGGGTTACGCCCTTGCCGGTTGTAACCTGCAGGCTCTCCAGCTTGATGTGGTTGTCTTCAGAAACCTGTGCGCCGGCCAGCATGAGAATGTCATCGTCGTTGATTTCCTTCTTCTTGTCGGCAAGCTTCAGGAATGCCTCGTAAGTCTTGTCAAGCTTTTCCTGCTCCATCTCAATACCGAGCACTGACAGGCGGTGACGCAGTGCTGCACGGCCTGAACGGGCTGTCAGTACAATGCTGTTCTCGTCAATTCCCACATCCTTCGGGTCCATGATTTCATAGGTCTGGACGTTCTTCAGTACGCCGTCCTGGTGTATGCCGCTTGAGTGTGCGAATGCGTTCTTGCCCACAATGGCCTTGTTTGGCTGGACCGGCATGTTCATGAGTGATGATACCATGCGGCTCGATGGCCATATCTTGGTGGTGTTTATGTTGTGGTGCACTGGCATGGTTGCCTGGTGGCACTTGACAATCATGGCAATCTCTTCAAGTGATGTGTTGCCGGCACGCTCACCTATGCCGTTGATGGTAACCTCAACCTGGCGTGCGCCGTTCTGTACGCCGCTTATGGTGTTGGCGGTAGCCATGCCCAGGTCATTGTGGCAGTGGGTTGAAAGAATTGCGCGGCCGTCCTGAAGGCCATCGACATGCTCCATCAGGTACTTGATCTTGGCTCCATATTCCCATGGCATGCAGTAGCCTGTGGTATCGGGTATGTTGATAATCTTGGCACCGGCATTGACTACGGCCTGGACTACGCGAGCCAGGTATTCGTTGTCGGTACGGCCGGCATCCTCAGCGTAGAATTCAACTTCATCGACCTTCTTTGAAACTGCATACTTTACGGCAGCAACGGCACGCTCTATAATCTCTTCGCGGTTGCTGTTGAACTTGTAGCGTATGTGTGAGTCGCTGGTTCCGATGCCAGTGTGTATGCGCTTGCGCTTGGCATACTGCAGGGCTTCGGCGGCACAGTCAATGTCCTTCTCAACGGCGCGTGTAAGGGCGCAGATGGTAGGCCATGTAACTGCCTTGGAAATCTCAACTACTGAATTGAAGTCACCTGGACTGCTTATGGGGAATCCGGCTTCAATAATGTCAACGCCAAGTGCTTCAAGCTGCCGTGCAACCTGAATCTTTTCAACTGTGTTCAGCTGGCAACCGGGAACCTGTTCGCCGTCACGCAGCGTGGTGTCAAAAAAGTAAAGTCTGTCAGACATGTTGTTTATTTATAAAAAATGCCTTTCCCATATTGCTGTGAGAAAGGCTTGTATGTTAATCTTGATGAATATTTCAACTTAACTGTCATGCACGCAATCTCACAGCCTGGGATGTTAGTTCTAGGCTGCTAATTCGAATAATTATAAGATTGCTATTCAGTTTCATAGTCAAGCTTGTTCTCGTTCTCTCTTTGTGAGCGCAAAAATACATATTTTATATTATATACAAACCGTTTGCCTGTTTAAATATGCAAATTCATCCGTTTTTTTCGTTGCAGCCTGAAAACCGATGCACAGCCAGGTTGCAGAACGCCCTATTTTGTCCAGAAGTCAATATCGGCCTGCGTTTCAACGGCATTCTCTACGTCATCAGGGAGTGCCGGGAAGAAATCAATGCCCGTTATCTTCTCAAGTTCGTCTACCGTGCGGAAACTCTTGCGCACCGGCTGTTTCTTGCCGCTGTTCTCCATGATGAATCCAATGGAGTGATATTCGGCGCCGTCCCATACGAGCAGTGCCTTGAAGAATGCGTCGGGGACCACTACCCTGCGGTCTCCTATAGTGCCGTACTTTCTTTCATTCACGATTGGTCCGGTCACTATCCACAGTGAGCCGTGCTTGCGCGCCAGGGTGCGGCACAGCTTTTCCAGCGTGTTCCAGTCATTGCCGTTCAGGTCATGGTTCTGGGGGCAGATGTTTGTAAGGAAGAATGTATCGAACATGGCATTCTGGTCCCAGCGGAAATCGGCCGCCGGAGCCATGTGGCCCTTGTCCCATCCGGAGTTGCTGTAGTCTTCGCGCATGGCCTGGGTGCCCTTGTAGTCCATGTCCATGCGGAACTGTCCGCTGCGGTCCAGTTCGCCGCGGGTCTCTTCATCGGTCAGTTCGTATGCTACCCAGTTGGGAATTCTGTAATCAGGATTGTAGCAGACCCTGAAGCCTGTATATTCGCGGATTATGTCACTGCTGCTTACATTTGGCATTTCAAGGTCCTCACAGAATGGGGCGCCGGCTGCTCCCATGCAGCTGCTGACTGCAGGACATGCCGATGTCAGCAGCGCGGCAATTGCAAGTGTCGTAATGATTCTGTTATTCATGTTGCTTGTATATGACGTTCTGGCCTGTGCGGCCGAATTTGACTGTCTGGTATATTGAGCGTGCTGCCAGGTGCGCAAAATATGCCGCCAGCAGCAGGTGAATGCAGTTCGTACCGGTATCGGCCCCGGCCTTTTTCAAAAGCGGAAGTCCTGTCAGCCAGACCGTAGTGAACGCCACCACTGACCATATCATGGCATTCCTGATCAGTCTTGAGGCCGTTGCTCCCACGTAGATTCCGTCCCAAGTGAAGCAAATGACACCGAACAGGGGCATCAGTACAAGCCATATTACGAACTGGCTGCATGTTTCAACTACTACGGGGTCCGATGTAAGAATACTGACCATTTCCACTCCAAGGAAATAGTAGATGACAACCGAAACCAGGCTGATTGATACGCTCCATATGAATGCCCAGCTGATGGACTGGCGCGTCAGTTCAAGGTCACGTGCGCCTATGTACCGGCCTGTCATGGCCTCGCCCGCGTATGCGAATCCGTCGGTAAAGTATGAGAAGAGCATGAGCAGTTTCATCATGATGGCTGCCGATGCCAGCAGTACATCGCCGTAGCGGGCCGAAATGAGGGTGTAGCCTATGTAGATGACTATAAAGCAGACTGACCTTACCACTAGGTCGCCGTTCATCTTCATGAACTGCCGTGTTTCGCCGCTGGGCAGTGCACTGCGCACATGGGATAGGCTGTAGCCGGTGAAGGTGGAACGGTATTTTACCGCAATTATTCCAAGTGCGGTCAGTAGTCCGCTGTATTGCGCAACCACTGTTCCAAGGGCCACGCCAGGATAGCCTAATCCTTCCCAACTGCCTATCCCGAGCGAAAGGACTATGCTCGATGCTATGTTCACTCCATTGACTACCAGGTCAGTAGCCATTGAACTGATGCTGTCCTGCATGCCTATGAACCACCCTTTGAGCGCCATCAGGCTGAGTGTGGCCGGGGCTGCCCAGATGCGTATGTAGAAGTATTGCTGCGCCAGTCTCCTTACTTCGGGCGTACAGTCTATGAATAGGAATGCGGCCTGTATGAAGAACCATTGTATTAGGAGGAGTGCAATTGATATCTCAAATGCCAGGCACATGCTGCGGCTGAGCATGTCGGCACAGTAGCGTCGGTCACCTCGTCCGTATGCCTGGGCGGTCAGTCCTCCGGTACCTGCACGCAGGAAGGCAAAGTTCCAGTAGAGCAGGTCAAACAGGGTGCTGCCTACCGTGATTCCTCCAATGAGCGTTGCCGCACTTGACGATAGATGTCCGGCCACGGCAATGTCGACCATGCCGACCAGCGGCACGGTCAGGTTTGCCAGTATGCTTGGTATGGCCAACCCGAGAATTTCACGGTTTATGTCCCTGATGCTCCTTTTCATGATGGAAGTGCAAAATTACTGAAAACTTTGCATTGTCAGGCCTGGTCCGGCCCATACAATGGCAATCCCTGTCTCTGATTATGGCAAGCCCTGTTGCTGGTTATGGTTCCGGAATGGAGATGAGAAGGCTTATAACCTCGGAATAGTTCTTTATGCCCGAACTTATGCCGTTGCCCTTCAGGTAGAGGTTGTAGAAATACTCCTGGACGGTATCAATTATCCTTATTCTCTTGGAACTCCAGTAGTCGTGGTCGGCATTGGCATGCATAATGACAATTTCGGGAACTGATTCGCGCCACTCCAGCAGCTCTTCCCTGTCAAGAAAATTGTTTGCGCTGTTCCACACATGCACGAATACTGACTGGTATGCACTGTACCTTATTACAGGGTCCTGCGAATTCCTGCATGCCTGGAATGCCCAGTAATTGGCCTCGGCCTCGTTGCTTACACCCATCAGGTGCGAGTATTCGTGGGCCATGATTGACGGGTAATCAACCATGGTGAGTTCACTGTTCAACTGTGATTCTCCAAAGAACGGTCCCATGAATCCAAGTACGCCTACCCCGCTGTACAGGCGGTTTATGAGCGGTCTCTTGGGGTGCTGCCAGCTTTTGGGCCGGCACAGTCCGTATTTTGACGGGAGCTTGGCAAAGAAGTCCTTCACTTCAGTTTCGGTATTTTCAATTATGTAGTCCGATGGCATTAGCTTGTACTGCCTGTAAAGGTCTTCGCTTATGTCATAGCCGTTCTGCCTGTACCACTCTTCTATGCCCTGGCATGATGCCTGCAGCCCGGCGGTGTAGTCGCTGAGGAAAGCGGCGAATGTATCCTTTTCATATTTGCTGGCGGGTACGCCTACTCTTGCATTCAGCGGCGAGCGCATGTAGTTGAATCCCCACCCTATGTAGAACCATGCTATGAAAGTTACCCCGAGTCCCAGTTCCTTCAGCAGCATTCTGAAAAACCGGGTCTTGTGGCGTATGCATCGGACTACATGGATTATTGCAACTGCCGCAAATGCCAGAACCACAATCTCTTCAAGCGAGAATGTGACAAATTGTGATACCCAGGAGAGCGCTCCCGAGATTACAGGATAGATTTTTTCGGAATACCAGTCGGCAGTCATCGTGTTTCAATTGTAGGGATTTCCCGTACAAAAGTAGGAGATTTCCGCTATTGGGGTAACTTTCCTTAACATATCTTTGCAGTGAAAACAATACACTAATACTAAAAACTGAAAGTTATGAAAACGATATTCAAGACTGCCGTACTCTCTCTGGCATGCGTTCTTCCGCTGGTTTCATGTGAAGACGATACGCGTACCCTGCGTAATGAGACTACCGATGATGTTATTTGGAGTTCAGTTGAACTGACAGCCGCAAACTGGGAAAAGTGCGCTGACCGTCAGGGCTTGAATACATACTACAGGTGCAGCGTGCGCACCAGTGCTATAAACTATCAGGTTCTGAACGGAGGCATGGTGAACTGCTACCTTTATGACGGCAACGCCCAGGCACAGCTCCCATCGGTACGCCACTATGAGAATGCCCAGAACCAGTTCTGGACCAGGACCATTGATTACGAATACTACAACGGCGGTGTTACGTTCTACGTTACTGACAGCGATTTCGCCGGTGAAAGACCGGGTGTCCTGACATTCCGCCTGATGGTTGCTTTCTAAGCGCTGCGCAATTTTTTGCAAGTACAGTTTGGCTTGACAGTCCTGTATTTATATAAGTGAAGCTCCCTGTGAACCAGTGTCACGGGGAGCTTCTCTGTTGTGGGGTGAAGTCCGGGGCTGGCCCGGACCGCATGTTACTTGAAGTTGAACAGGTCTTTCTCCTTGAAGATTGTTACAGGACCCCATGATTCAAATTGGGTCATGTCTACCCTCTTGCTGCTGCCGACTATCGCCCAGACAGCATTGCGGTTCTTGATGTGCTCATTCCAGTACTGCTGTACCGTGTTGAGGCTGGCATTGTCAATGACTGACATGAATTCGTCAACTGCGTCGTTCTTGAATCCGTCACGCTTGCTCTCCACGATGTATGCAGGCATGTCACGGAAGCTCGGATAGCCTATGCATCGGATGCTGAGCATCTCCTTGGCGGCAATCCTGACTTTTTCCGGAGATGATGGAGCTGTCTTCATGACAAGTGAGTCAACAATACCCATTGCCTCGAAAGTCTTGTCGCTCTGTGTTCCTACGAATGACTGCATTGAACTCTGGTAAGTACCTGTCTTGAAGAAACTTGGTCTGCGCAGTCTGGCGTATGTCGAGTATGCCATTGAACGGAATTCGCGGATTTCCTGGAACAGAAGTGATGACATACCGCCACCAAGGTAAGTAGTATAGAATGCGCTCATGTAGCGGTCCTTCTGGGTGGGCAGTGTTCCTACGGTCATTATGTGGCGGATCTGGCTCTGGACGGCATCGGACTTGTCAAAGAAGAATATCTGTGGCTTGTCGTATGTGACAGGGTCAAATTCAGCAGGACCGTCAGATTTGACAGTAACGCCGTCAACATCAATGTACTGGCGTATTATCTGTGCGACCTCGTTGGCATTGAGCGTGCCGCTGTAGGTGATATCGCATTCAACTTTCTGCAGTTCCTTGAAGAGTGACAGCAGTGCCTTGCTGGTAAAATCGCCCTTGTCAGCAAGGTAGTGTGAATTCTCGCCATAGAGGACGCGCTCCTGCAGGGCACTGGCAAGTTCATCCATATCGCTGACAAGCATTTTGTTTGATGCCTTTTCGTCAGACTTGCAGGTCTTGAGTTTCTTCTTGTCGGCCTTCATGTTCTTCATGAGGTCGCTTGCAATCTCAAGTGTCTGCTGAATGTTCTCGTCAAATCCGGCCATGTTGATCTTGAAGGTCTGATCGTCAGCGGTGAAACTGATGCTGCTGCCAAGTGAGAGCAATGTCCCGTAAACATCATCATATGACCTGTTGGTGGTACCAAGGCGTGATGCATATGCAATCAGACGTTCAATTCCAGGTTCCTCAATAGTACCGCGGTTGAATGAAAGTGTAAGGTTGAATATGTCGTTGTACGGGTTCTCACATGCATAGAGCTTGACCAGAGGTGCAACCTGACGTATTGTGGCGTCATTCTCGTAGTCAACCGACTTTGGAGTTACTCTGATATGGGCTGCCTGGGCTCTCATGCTCTTTGCGTAGTCCGATTCTGCCAGTCTGTTCTTTGGAACAACCTGGTCATAGCCAGGCTTCTGCAGGTTATCCTGCTTGGCTACACCCTTCTCGGAAACTACATGGAGGTAGTTGTCTGTGATATATTTGTTTGCCAGGTCAACCACATCCTGCTTTGTCATGTGGTCAATCACGTCGGCGCGAGCCATGATGGACTCCCAGCTCAGGTCATCGGAAAATGCGAATGCCATTTCAAGCATGCGGTCTTCCTGGTCTTCCAGTCCCATCAGCAGCTGCTTTCTGTATGCCTGCTTGCAACTCTCGAAATACTCCTCGGAGAAGTCTCCGCTCTTCAGGCGGTTCAGCGCCTCAAAGATAATCTCCTTTGCCTTAGGCTCTTTCTGTACAAGTATCTTTGGTACATACATGATACCTATTGATCCCATCTGCTTGAATGAGAGCTCGGTCATAGCCAATGCGACCATTATCTTTCCGTCAACCATAAGTTTGTCCAGGATTCCGGTGCCCGCATCATTGTTCAGAAGTGATGTCATGAATGCTACCTTTGTATAATCTTCATCCCTCTTGGTCGGTCCCTGGAAGAAGATGGCAGCAATCTTTACCAGCGGGATATTGATCTTGCAGGTTACCTCGGTAACGCCGTTGAATGGCTTGACCACCTGCGGTTCACGCTCTATTGGGTCACCCTTGCGAATGCGTCCGAATGTGCGCTCAATGATTGGCATCGCTTCTTCGGCCTTGAAATTGCCGGTCAGTATGAGTCCCATGTTACGGGCAACATAATACTTGTTGAAGAACGCTGTCATCTGGCTCAGGCTTGGGTTCTTCAGGTTTTCTGTAGTACCCAGGATTGGTTCCTCATAACCTGTTCCGGCGGCTCCGTACTTGAAAGCCTTCTTCTGGAAGTCCGATGCCAGATTGTCATCGGAACGGTTCTTCTCTTCATATACGGCCTCAAGCTCGCTCTGGAAGAGGCGGAACACCGGGCAGATAAGCCGCTCGCTGTTCAGTTCACACCACTGTTCCAGATATTCCGGAAGGAACATGTTGTGGTAAACGGTTTCATCGTATGATGTGAATGCATTCAGTCCACTACCACCCATTTCGGCTATCAGGTTATCGAACTCATTGGGAATTACGTATTCCGATGCCTTTATGTTCAGGCGGTTTATCTCCATCTGGATAGCCTTCTTGGCATCGGCACCCTCTGTTACGGCCAGCTGGTCGTAGAGCGCTGCAATGCTGTCCATATATGGCTTTTCTGCCTGGTAGTCAATGGTTCCAATGTGTTCGGTGCCCTTGAACATCATGTGCTCGAAATAGTGGGCTATGCCCGTGCCCGGACAGTCTACTGCACCGGCCTTGACGACAACCGAACCGTATACTCCCGTCTGGTAAGGGTCTTCATTGAGCCATACGGTCATTCCGTTTTCCAGAGTATAGGTCTTTACCTTGAATGGATCAATTTCCTGTGCGCTGATTGCCGGAAATGTGACCAAAAGAACTGTTAATACAGTAAGAATTCTTTTCATGATAATCTTAATTTTTTATAACAGAGTGCAAAATTAAGCAAATTAAAAACTCGCAATTCGTTTTGGGGTCAGAAAATCTCTCCCTCATCGGAAAGTATGTGAATGGTCAGATCAGTTCCTTGCAGTAATGGAGAGAGTGTTTCCAGACAATGTGACCGGACTACATCAATAAATGAAGGAAGCTGCTGCGACGGAATAATCTGCCATAGTTCCCGTGCCAGAGTCATGTTCATAATCTGCTGTATGGATTCGCCAGTGACGCCTGATTCGGTTGCCATTTCTGCTATGAAAGTTCGGTTCATGGTGACATTGCGGCTGTGGGTGTCTTCGTTGCCCTGGGCCAGCTTTACGGCCTTGCCCATCATTATGCCCATACTGATATGGCTGAAGCCGGTTTCGACGGCTATCCGTATGGTGTCGCCTATGTAGTTGCCGTAGTGGACGAATGCCTGTGCTGGAAGGTCAGGGTAAATTGCCTTGATGTAGCGCTCGCTCCTGGCGCCTGAATTTATGACAAGCCGGTCGTTGCCGGTGGCTTTGGCTACTTCAACTTCACGGCGTATGGCTTCGACAAAAGCCTCGCTGCTGAACGGGCGTACTATGCCGCTTGTTCCTATTATTGATATGCCTCCCTCAATGCCGAGTTTGGGGTTGAATGTCTTCTGGGCCAGTTCTTCGCCGCCAGGGACGCTTATGGTCACACTGATTCCCTGTTCCGGCAGAACCATCTGTGACAGTTCGCGGGTAATCATTTCGCGCGGAACGCGGTTTATGGCAGGCTGGCCTATCTCTATGCCAAGCCCCGGCAGGGTAACGCGCCCCACTCCCTGGCCCTGCAGGAAATGTATTCCCGGCTCAGTGGCAAGCTGAACCCTTGATACAATGCTTATTCCGTTGGTTATGTCAGGGTCGTCACCGGCATCCTTTACAACGCTCGCCACGGCATAGTCATTGCCAATCTCCTCAATTTCAACGGGAAGCGTAAGCGTTTCTCCGTTTGGTATTTCAAACTGAATAGTCTGCAGTTCCTGTCCGGTCAGCAATGCCGTCAGCGCGGCTTTCGATGCAGCCGTTGCGCATGAACCGGTTGTGTAGCCGCTCCTTAGTTCGTAGAATCGGGGCACCAGCCGTTCAATCTCCCTGCGCAGAGTGTGTTCGCCATTGACCCTTATGAATGAATCCGGCAGTTCGGGGCGCATGACCGCATAGACTGCAATACCCAGTTCAATGGCCGCCTGTGTCTTCTCGCGGAATCCGCCGCTCTCACCGCTCTCCTTGGTAATGATTGCCTGGGGCATGAACTCCTTGAGAATGGCTCTTTCCTGCTCAAGCGAAGCCAGCCTTGATACGGAGTCCGATGCCTGGTCAAGTGCCGGATAGTAAAGCAGATTCCCGGCCGGGAATTCCTGCTCCATTGCGATTTTTCTTGACTCTTCGCGGTCCAGTATGCGGAACAGGCAAGTGTGCCCTTTCCAGTATGGCTTCAGTCTTGATATGGTCTGAACTCCCGTCAAAGCCATCAGCCGGTCCACGTTGTCGCGGTTAAGTTTCTCTATGGCATCGGCATAGTCAGTACACCATATTATGTTGGAATTTCTTTCCGGGTATTTGCGCTCTAACCTTATTACCGGAATGTTACTTTGTACTGATACCGCGTGAATGGTTTCATGCAGGTTCACGGCAAACGGGTGCGCTGCATCAATTATGCAACTGATTCCTTTTTCCCGGCAGAATGCTGTCATGGCCTGTACGTCCATTGCCCCTGTCAGATGTATGCCGTTCCTGCTCTCTACGTGCTGCAGTTCCCCCTTGGTAGAGTAGTAGAAAGGCTTGCCTGATTCATCGGCAACCTGCACGGCCAAACGCCCTTCAGTAGTTCCTCCAAGAATTAGGATCATGGTGATAATTTCTATATTCAGACGGTGATTGTTACTTTATTCAAACATTGGTAATGCGCTGGGAATAAGCGCGGTAGTTGTTATTTTCTGAATAGGTGCTTGAATTCGTGTGCATAGAGCCTGGACAATCCCTTGCGGTTGTCAATTGCCTCTCCGACTACAAGCAGAGTTGTCAGTGTAAGGTTGTTCTCCCTCACGATTTTTGCCAGGTCCTTCAGCTCTCCGCGATAGATCTTCTCTTCCTTCCAAGTAAGCTTGTAGCATGCAGCGACCGGTGTTTCGGGCGGGTATGCCATGAGCAGTTCTTCCTGCACTTTCTCAACAATTGCAGCGCTCAGGTATATGCACATGGTGCTGTTGCTCTGTGCCAACTTGTGCAGCTGTTCCTTTTCAGGCATTGGGGTCCTGCCCTCGCCTCTTGTAAGAATAATACTCTGTACTTTCTCTGGTATTGTGAACTGGCTCTTCAGCGCTGCGGCTGCTGCCTGGAAACTGCTTATGCCTGGAGTTATGTGGTAACTCATTCCGTATTGGTCAAAGAAATTCATCTGCTCCTGAATGGCTCCGTAAATGCACGGGTCACCTGTATGAAGTCTTACAATGAACTTGCCTTTGTCATAGAACTCCTTCATAAGTGCAAACTGCTCTTCCAGGTCCAGGTCGGCACTGCTGCGTACAGTTGCGCCAGGCTTGGCGTAATAAGTGAGTTCCTTAGGTACCAGGCTGCCTGCGTAAAGTATGAGGTCAGCATGCTGCAGCATGCGCTTGCCACGGACGCTTACCAGTTCCGGGTCTCCGGGACCGGCACCAACAATCTCAATGTGAGGTCCCGCATATGCTCGTGAATCTGCCACGCTGCTACTTCCCTCTGTGCTGATGGCGCCTTCTGCCGTGGTTCCAACTCTCGCTCCGCTGCTCAGTCCGACTGCAAATGTGAAGTTGTTTCCCTCGCTCAGTATTCCTTTCTGCTTTTCTATGAGCAGCCTGCTGTTTCCGCTTGACTTGATGGCCGAACTTTCAGCCACACCGTACAGACCGGTTACCTGGAAAGCCTTCTCCGAAGGATTGGGTACTTCAATATCTCTTAGGTCATCGGCACTGTATATGGTGGCGCCATCGAGTGACCATCGGCCTGCAAGGTTTTTTATGAGAGACTCGTCTTTCTTGAGCTCAATTGTTGAGACCGATGCTATTGACTCGGGGCTTAACTGGTGTCCTGTCAGGAAACGGTCTATGTACTCACCTACTCCTTCGGGGTTGCAGTCCTTGCGGCAGCCAACTCCGACATGAAGGACCGAGGGCCTGTACCAGATGGCCTGTATGGGTGATTCGTGTATGTATGGGGTTACTGCAATGAGCAGTTCAAATTTGCTGAAGTCAATCTCGCTGAAACTGTGGAAGACGGTAACATGGGCGGGCTTGCCCTGTTCAAGTCTGAGTATTGCCTCATTGCTGATTTCGGTCAGCAAGGCCGTGGGTCTGCCGTTCACGAATGCGGCAATGGCATTGTTCATGTTGTCGCGTGCCGGCCTGCGGCAGCCTATCTCTTTCCATATGGTATCGAGAGCCCACAGTGAGTTGCGGTCTGACTGTGTGGTAACAACCGGTTCTGCGTGGAGTGCGCGTGCAAGTGATACCGTCAGTTCATTGGCTCCTCCAATATGACCGGAAAGAACTGAAATGACATACTTGCCTGTGCTGTCTATGCAGACAACTGCAGGGTCAGTGTACTTGTCTTCAATGAATGGGCTTATTGCACGCACGCATATTCCCATTGCACCTATGAAAACAATGCTGTCCAGAGTTGAGAAATTCTGTTTCAGGAATTCTGAATACGATTCTATTTTCAGGCAGCCCTCAACAGGCTTGAGTGAACAGATGACTGATTCCTGGATTTCGCATTTTACCCTTTGTGCTATCTCCAGGGCATTTTCTGATACAAGTATGATTGCTGTTTTCATTATTCTGCTTTCAGTATTTCTATTGGGTTGTGGGCGTCAAGCACAATGCGCTGCGCGGCCGTAATGTTCAGGCCTACAGCATGGATGCCCTCAATGAATTGCTGCTTGCTCTCTTCGGAAACCGAATTGAAGACTATAACTCCACCAGGCTTGAGGACGGAATGGATTTTCCTTATGAATTCTATTATTTTCCCGCCGTGGCCGCCAATGAATACAGCATCGGGGCTTGGCAGTGATGTTGCATTGAACTCCAGGAAGTCGCCTATATATGCATTGATTCCAGGTGTGCCGAACTTGCGTGTGTTCAGTCTCATCAGTTCTTCTCCCTGGGGGCGTATTTCAAATGCAGTTACGTCAATATGGGGAAACTGCATCTTTGCTTCAATGCTTATGCTGCCGGTACAGAAACCAATATCCCAGAAAGATTGATGACTCCTTAAGTCCAACATGCTGAGTGTGAGCAGTCTGATTGGAGCCTTGGTAATCATCTTTTCACGTCCGTCAAGCAGGTTGAATTCCTTTTCCGGTATGCCGAACGGCCTTTTGCGGTCAGCTGTTTTCTCAAGTATGAGACAGTTGGGAAATGCTACGCCGTCTGCACCAAGTGCTGCAGTTTCAGCAACGGTCAATGTCCTGATTCTCTCTTCCTGCGGATTGCCCAACTGTTCGCCTATGTGTACGGTGTAGTTGTCATACCCATACTCAAGCATGCGCATTGCAATGTTCTGCGGAGTCTTGTTCCTGTCGGTCAGTACTCCAATCATGCCCTCTCCTTCAATCAATGAGGCATCGAACTCCTTCCAGGGTCGTCCGGTCAGTGAGACCGGTTTCATTTGCTGGTATGGCAGCAGAAGCCTGTGTGCCAGCATCTGCATGGAGTTGAAGTACGGGTACAGTTCTATGCGTGCATGGGGCAGTTCGCGCTGAACCGTTGCCGCAAATCCGAAGAAGAGCGGGTCTCCGCTGGCGAATACCACAATTTCGGACTGATTCCGGTACTGTTCAATGACTGAACTGATGGGAACGGTAATTGGAATCCAGATTGATTGTTCGGGCAGGTGCCGTGCCATGAGTTCTCTGTGACGCTGGCCGCCGCTGAAAACACTGGACCTGGAAATGACCTCAAGTGCCTTGCTGCCAAGTTCCTGGTCCGGATTGTCGCTTATTCCAATTATGTGAAACAGTTGGCTTTCCATGATTTCCGTATTATACGTCACGGCCAGGCCTCAGTTGCCCGGCATCATTGAAAGTGAGTATGCTGTTGCATAGCGTTGCGGCAAGGTTGCTTCCACCCTTTCGGCCTTCAACTATGATTTTTGGGATAGACTTGAACGGCTTGACCATGTGCTTGCTTTCGCGTACGTGAACGAATCCTACGGGAGCGGCTACAATTCCGGCAGGATTGGCCTTGCCCTTGCGAATGAGTTCGCACAGTTCCATCAGGGCTGTCGGGGCATTGCCGAATGCATAGAGTGCATCGGGGTGTTCCTGGACTGCCAGCCTTATGCCTGCCTGGGTACGGGTAATATCTTTTTCCCTGGCCATTTCGGCTACCCTTGGATCACTCAGGTAGCACTTGACCTGTATGCCCATGCGTTCAAGCGCACCTTTTCTAATACCGCTTGCAGCCATCGTGACGTCGGTTATGATTGTATTGACCTGGCCCGATGCAAACTTGCCGTACAGTGTGGAAACCGCATTTTCATCGGTATAGAGAATATTCTCCATCTCAAAGTCGGCCGTGGTGTGGATTGCATGTAGCAGTGCCCATTTGTGGTCAAGCGGGTAATTGTCATTCTTGAGCATGCCCTGTATGGTGCGGAAGCTCTCTATCATGATGTTCTGGCCTATGCCGCAGTTTTCAGTGGACTGCTCACGGTAATACCCGCGCGGTGTTATGAAATGGTTGTCCCAGCTGTATGACTGGCTGTTGCCAATGAGCACCACGGTGAACATGTCAATATCTTCGGGGTTGAATTCGCCAAGGGTTGTAATCTTTACCTCTTCGTCACTCCTGCCAGCCTGGCGTACGTAGCCAACCGGTGTCTGGGCCGACCTCTCCTGAAGGAACAGTTCCTGCAGGCGGTTCAGCTGCCAGTAGCGCTCGTTGCTGCGCGGGTTGTATATGGCCGTAACGAAATCACCTGCGGCGGCAGCCCTGATTCGCTTTTCTATGACTTCCCATGGGGTCATCAGGTCAGACAGGCTTATTATGCACATGTCATGTCCGATTGGGGCTCCCAGCAGTGAAGCGGCCTTCTGGAAAGCACTGATGCCAGGCAGAACTGATACTGTGACATCAGAATTGCGTTCGCGCTTCATTTCGTAAATGAGCGGTGCCATTCCATATATGCCCGAATCGCCTGAGCTTATCACGCAGACAGTCTTGCCCTGCTCTGCCAGTTCGAATGCCTGGCGTGCACGGTCACGCTCCTTTTTCATTCCGGTGTCAACGCATTCTGTCTTTTCGTTGATGAACGGCTGAATAAAACGGAAATAGTACTTGTAACCCACAACGGCATCGCTCTGCCTGAGGGCTTCCCTTACTGCCGGAGTCATGTCCAGTTCTGATCCGGGACCTATGCCTGCAACAATTATTTGCTTCATTCTCTTATGCCAGGAGCTTGCGTACCAGTGCTGAAATGAGCTTGCCGTCGGCCTGGCCTGCCATATCCTTGGTAGCCATGCCCATGACCTTGCCCATATCCTTTATGCCGGCAGCACCAACCTGTGCGATTATATCCTTCAGCTTGGCCTCAACATCGGCCTCGGAGAGCTGCTTGGGCAGGAATGACTCCAGTATGGAAATTTCGTTCTTTTCCTTGTCGGCCTGCTCAGGACGGCCTGCTGCCATAAACTGTTCTGCGGTATCCTGATGCTGCTTTATGAGTTTCTGAATCATCTTGAGTATGTCGCCATCGGTCAGTTCACCTGCTCCTTCGGCAGTCTTGCCAAGTAAGATTGCTGACTTGATTGAACGCAGAACGTCCAAGCGAACCTGGTCTTTTGCCTTCATTGCTTCGACCATTCCTTTCTGAATAAGCTGTTCCAGTGCCATTTTTCCTTGTTTTTAATATTTAGCAAAAGTACTGAAAAAGAACGCTTTTTTGTTATGGAACCTCAACTTTTGGCATTTATTGTTGAAAACTAATGGCGGTGTGTGCCCGGACATTTGGCATTATTCATACATTTGCATTTACTACACTTAAGCCAGGAAAGGAATCAATTAAAATATCAGAATCAATGAAAAGACTAATTACTGCGGTTGCAGTTGCAACACTCGCTTCAATGACTGTCATGGCACAGCGGCCCATGCAGCGTGAATCATTCCCCCAGGGTTCTTACTCTCCAAGTACCAACATTAACCGTAACGGCTACCCGCGCGTTCTGAGCGACAACAGCGTAAGCTTCAGGGTTAGCGCTCCACAGGCACAGCGCGTTCAGATAGACCTGGGCGGACGCAAGTATGACATGGAGAAGTCCGATGCCGGCCAGTGGACCGTTACGACTGCCCCTCAGGTACCGGGCTTCCACTACTATTCGCTTGTAATTGACGGCGTGTCTGTATCGGACCCCGCAAGCTATACTTTCTACGGTACCAGCCGCGTGTCAAGCGCAATTGACATTATTGAAAAGGGAATGGATGACTTTGAAGTCCAGGATGTACCGCACGGCCAGGTGCGCAAGATGAACTATTTCTCAAAGGTCGACAATGCATGGCGTCCGGTATGCGTGTACACTCCTGCAGGCTATGACCAGGGCAAGGATTCATACCCAGTAATCTACATTCAGCACGGCGGCGGTGAAGACCATACAGGCTGGATGGAACAGGGTCGCGTGGCAAACATAATGGACAACCTGATTGCGCAGGGCAAGGCTGTACCAATGATTGTGGTAAGTGCAAACAGCAACCTGACAAGCGGCGGTGGCGGCGGTTACAGCTGGACCGGCATGCAGCCATTCCTGAAGGAGATGACCGAAAACGTTATTCCTTTCATTGACAAGAATTTCCGTACAAAGGCCGATGCCAGGCACCGTGCAATATGCGGTCTGTCAATGGGTGGCGGCCAGTCATTCTACGTAGGCCTGCGCTCACCTGAGTATTTCGCCAACGTAGGCGTATTCTCAACCGGTATGTTCGGAGGCATACAGCAGGCCAATGGCTTTGACCTTGAGAAAGAGGTTCCGGGCATGATTTCCAATTCCAAGGGATTCAACAAGAATCTTGACGTGTTCTTCATTACCTGCGGCGAGCAGGACCAGAGAATTGAGCACAACAAGAACATTGTGGCCAAGATGAAGGAGGCCGGCGTGAAGGTTGAATTCAAGTCTTTCCCGGGTGACCATGAGTGGCAGCCATGGAGAAAGTCACTCCACGCATTTGCCCAGATGCTCTTCAAGTAACCTAAGGGTTTTATTTCTCAATTAAGAGCACTGAACCGCCGCCCGGGCCCATTGTCATGGTGACCTTGCTCTTGCGGGTAACGGTCAATGGCTGGCTCTGGTAGGTCTCACGGTTGGTGCGGTAGTCGGTGTCGGCAGCATCGTGGGTGAGCTGTGCTTTCCACTTGCCCCTGCCAAGGAATGACAGATCAACCTCAATGCTGCGGGCATCTTCATTGGTGGCTGCAGCAACCAGCCAGTTGCCATCGGCATTCTGGCGTGCCATTACAATGTATTCGCCAATTTTTCCGTCAAGGGTTATGCTCTCTCTCCATGGCTGCTTTTCAGCCGCAAGGAATTCCAGCAGTTCGGGGTACTTCTGATAGTACTCAGGAATGTCCGGAATGACCGTTGCTCCTGACCAAGTGATCATGGTGCGGGCAATTTCTGCGCTTGCGGTTGATGGAACCTCCTGGTTGTTGTCCTTTCTTGTGGTCCTGCCCTGGTGCAGCTCCATAAAGCCGTTGTTCATGTCAATTGGACCAGCTATCATGTTCACGAACACGCTGGTCACAAAGGTCTTAGGCTGGAAAATCTGGCGTCCGTCAAGCTGAGCCTTGCAGTATTCGCGGGTTATTGCGTTCGGATAGGTGCGCATCTGGCCGTACGGGTGAACCGGGTAGTCGTGATAGTCAACCAGCAGATGGTGCTTTGCGCAGAGCTGTGTTATGCTGATGGTCTTTCTGAGCTTCTCCTGAGGGTTGCCGTTCATGAAGCCGTACTTGACGCCGCTGGCGCCCCACTCTTCATACTGGGCCAGTGTCTCCTCAATGGGATAGTTGGTGCCGGCCACGTCATTCAGGTAGAGCCATACTCCCACTCCTTTCTCCTTTCCGTATTGTATAATGCGCTGCACGTCACGTGCCTTGTCGCCCTTGGTCGGGTCAGAATCCTTCTCGAATTCCGGACCGTACCAGTTTGCATCGAGCACCAGGTGGGCAAAGCCGTTCTGGGCAGCAAAATCAATCATCTTTACCCATGACGGATAGTCCATCTTGTACTTGTAACCGTCAACAGGTGATACTGCACCGTCAATTCTCCAGTCCCACAGGGCTATGCCCGGCTTGACCCAACTGAAATCGCCTTCAGCCTGTGGGTTAAGCAGCTCAATAAGGTGTGAGTCAACCAGTTTTCCCGGTGTCTTTCCAATGATGATGGTCCTCCAGGCACCCGTGTATTCCTTTGCGGAGAGGTTCTCAGGGGCTACATTGAAAAGTGTGCTGCCCTGGTCCGATAGCAGTCGCATGGGCCAGCAATCGTCATTCAGATTGGCCTCGTGTATTGCAAAATACAAATTGTCCGATGCCTTTATGGTCATTACAGGCAAACGCTCTCCGTTTGCATCGGTCAGCTTCTCCGGTCCTATGTTGTGACGTTCGCCGTTGTAGAACCAGGCTGTGTAGTCACCTGCAAAACGGAACTCGGTATTCTCGCGGAGCGGTGTAACACTTTTATTTTCAGCACGATAGCGGAATGCTATGCCGTCGTTGTAGGCGCGGACATCAAGTACAATCCTGCTTTCGGCATATACAACGGAAAAACTCTTTTCGTTGTAATTGTCGCTGACCTTGCTTCTCTTGCCCCAGAGCGGTTCCCAAGTACCGCGGTTGATTACAGTGCCAACCGGCATCATTGATTCAACCTTGCTGCTGAATCCCTTTGGGTGTAATCCAAGTTGTGAGTCCTTTATTATCTCGGTATCATAGGCCTTCACAGTGTAGAGGCAAGAGTTGTTCTCAATATTCACCGTGAATGATATGTTCTTGTCGGGTGACTTGACCGTATAGGGCGGCATGTCCGGCTTGCGGCCGGCATTTATGTTACTGATGTTCAACAGCAGCAGTGCTGCCAGCAAAAAGGTTATTCTCCTGAAGTTCATGTCTTGGCTTGAATGTAGTTAATTATCAAACTGGTAAATCCTGTATTCTGAACAAAAGTACAGCTTTATCCTTAATTATTTGTACACTTTGAAAGTGTTTCCGTTTTCGTTCGCTATTTTCTTGACGGTGCTCACCGATCCGCTCGTTGCTGAATCAACACGAAGCGAGTTCTTAGACAAGCCCAGCGGCAATCCGATTACAGCAGTTCGTCATCCCTTGTATTCCACTACAACCATTGTGATGTCGTCGCTCTGAACGGTGTTGCCGGCAAAGGCCTTCACCTCATCGTAGACATGCTCAACAAACTCCTTGGCCGAGCGGCAGTTGTGGTTTCTTGCATTGGCCAGTGCCTGCAGGGTGGCTTCATTGCCAAACATCTGCTTGCTGGCATTCTCTGCTTCGGTCACGCCATCGGTGTACATGAAAATGGCTTCACCCGGCAGCATGGTAGTCTCTTCCTTGACGTATGGGAAACCTTCGAATACGCCTACAGCTATGTTCACCTTTGGATTTGCAAAGAATACCCTGACCTTGCCGTCTTCACCATCAAGCCTTCTTATGATTGGCGAATTATGGCCTGCGTTGCAGTAATCCAGGTGTCCGGTCTTCAGGTCAAGAACACCCAGGAACATGGTGCAGAACATATTGTGTGTATTGCCTTCTGAAAGGGCGTCGTTCAGCGATGAAAGGATTTCGGCCGGGTCATCGGAATGCAGTGATACATTGCGGAACAGGGCCCTTATTACGGCCATGAAAAGACTGGCAGGAACGCCCTTGCCCGATACGTCACCTATGCAGAAGAAGAGCTTCTCGTCACGTATGAAGTAGTCGTACAGGTCTCCGCCGACTGTCATGGCTGGCTTGATGAAACCGTAGACATCGAGCTCCGGCCTGTCGGGGAATGCCGGGTAGAGCTTGGGCAACATGCCCATCTGTATGCCCGATGCTATGTAAAGGTCACGCTCAATTCCGGCCTTGGATTGCGTGATTGACTTCATTCGCCTGAACAGCAGGAGGAAACAGAGAAGCATGAAAATAATGCTGAATATTCCGATAATCCTGGTCTCTCTCTTCATTTTCTTGACTCCGCTGTAGATGTCCGATGACGGAACTTCAATTGAGAGAGTCCAACCGGTACGCTCTATCGGGGCGAAGTAGAACATGGCCTCGTCATTTCTACCCTTGTTTACCAGGTACTTTCCCTCCTGATGGTTCAGCATCTTCACACGCATGCTGTCATCGGCAATGTAGTTGGCATACGCTCCTGTTTCCGATATCGTCTTTAAAATGAAACTCTCATCGGGATGTGATATGAAACGGAATTCGCTGTCAACAAGTGAGACCGATGCATTGGGGAACGTAGAGATGGCGTTGCACTTGCTGCGGAACAATTCTGTGTCAATGTCAAGGGCAAGCACTCCTATGAGCCTGTTCCCTATTCCATGCAGGGGTACGCTGTAGCAGGCTACAACCTTGCCCTGGCTGGTCTCGCGGAACGGACGGCTCCAGTATGGCCTGTTGAGTGCTGCCGCCTCTTTGTACCACTCTTTCTGGCGGAAATCATGAATCTCGCCAAGCCTAAGCTGTTCAATCTGTCCGCTTACGTTGGTGACATATGCTGAAAAACCGTACTCTCCCTTTGTATTGGTATAGAGGAATGGCTCAAATCCGATGGCTACGCCGCATATGTGCGGATTCGAGTTGAGGAACTGCTCAAGCAGGTTGAATACCTCTTCTTCTGTAGGTATGTTGAAACGGTTCTGGTTGATTGTTACGAACGCTTCGCCAGCATTGTTTCTCGTGGTCGAACCAAATGATGAGCCAAGCAGCGTGTAGCTTACATCTTCAACTCTCTGCAACTGGTCATCGACATAGGTCCGAATAAGGTTCATGCTCTGGTTTATGTTCTTGTCGGTCTCAATTTCAACTTCGTGACGGGCAATCATGATAGTTGAACCGAAACCTAAAGTAAGCACAATGCTTCCAACCAGAATGATTGCAAGAGACAGGTCAAGAAGCGCACGAAATCCTAGAATCTTTTTCATTTTCCAGCGTTTGAAATGGAGTTTCAGATATCAGAAAAAGTCTCATTCAGAAGGGTGATAAACTCCCTGTATGCATGGGTGTCACTGAGTTCAGCCAGTGATGCTGCCAGCCCACGGTAGTGCCATTCGTGGTCGGGCTTGCCGTTGGGGGCATGGAATATGCTCCACAGTTCATCGCCCTTGTCCTTGTAGTCGCGTGCAATGGCCCTCATGTTTGACAGCTTGTCACCAAGGGCTACAATCTTCCCTTCGCGTGTTGCTGCTGCCAGACGGTCTATTGCTGCTTGCTTGCGCACTCTCCAGCTGTTTGATTCGGGGTTGCCTTCCACCTTGACATCGGTTTCCGTTTCTACAAGATGCGCTACCTTGTCACCGAATTCGGCCCTTATCTGCTCAAGGGTTACGCTGGTATCTTCAACTGTATCATGCAGTGCAGCTGCTGCCAGAAGTTCCTTGTCAGAGGTCATTGTTGCCACAATTTCCATTGCCTCGAGCACATGAATGACGTAAGGGAAACCCTTGCCTCGCCTTTCCGTATTTGCATGAGCCTGGACAGCAAACATGATTGCCTTGTCTACAAAGGCAGTGTCCATATACTTATTTCCCATTATTATAAAGTTTATAGCTGGTTCTTTTTAAAGTTCAAAGATAAAGAATTAAATTTGAAAAACTGAAAGAAAAGCAATGGATGCAAAAAGTATAAATCTGGAAGATTGGGAACTTTTCGGCGGTGGCGGCAACGGATTATCATATTACCATAAGACCGATGAGAGCATTATGCTCAAACTCAACAAGGAAGAAATTAGCAAGGAAAAGACTGAAATAGAATATTCCAGGTCAAAGAAACTGAATGAACAGGGCTTGGCATGTCCGGCCGTCTATGACTTTGTTACTGACGGCAAGAGATATGGAATGACCATGCAGAGAATAAAGGGCAAGAAGTCATATGCCAGGATTATTTCAGAAGATCCTTCCAGACTGAGGGAACTTGCCATACGCTTTGCCCGAATGACAAGAGAGCTTCACTCGATAGAATGTGATACATCGGCTTTCATTTCAAACCATGCTGCTCTGAAGAGCCGTATAAACGGGACCGATGCCATTCCTGCTGATATCAGGCAGATGCTGACAGGCTACATTGATTCATTTGACAATGTGGCGTTTGGCGTTCACGGAGACCTTAATCCCGGCAACATAATACAGACCGAAGATGGTAAGGATTTCTGGATTGACCTGGGCGATTTCTCATATGGTGACCCTGATTATGACATATGTTCGCTGTTGTTCCTTTCTTCATACACGCCGGCAAAGGTCGTTGAGTATCTGTTCCATATAACCCGCAAGCAGTGTGCTGAAATACTCGAGATTTTTGGCCGGGAGTACTATGGTGACAAGTGGCATACCCCAGAACTCGATGAAAAACTGCATAGGATACTCATGGTCAAGGCAGGCGCGACAATTGCAAAGAACCCCAGAGCGGCTAAGCTGTACCTGCCATTGCTGAAGGGACAGAAACTGCGTCAGAAGTTTGTGGGGTTCATTGTAGACCATCTGATGAAAAAATACAATTGAAAAGTATAATCAGAAATTCAAGTTTCTGGGTCAATCTTACACAGACTGAAGATATCACTGTTCAGACCTTCGGCCTTGACCTGACCATCAGACGTGTATAATGCATGTTTTTGCACCTGGGTGGGTATTCCCGCGGGCTTTCCGGGGCATTTGGCAGTCTCTTGCCCCGGACGGGTTGGAATTTACTTTACTGCCCAGCGGATGCCGCGTTTCATTATTTCAAAGGCTTCAGGAACCTGAAAGTCCGATGCAACGTGGCCAAGTGAAGAGTAGAATACCTTGCCTTCGCCGTAATTGGTTTTCCACACTACAGGCATTTTGCGACCTTCAATCCAGCTGTGGGTCTTGCCGTGGAATGTGGTGGTAGCAAGCACCTTAACGTTTGGGTCAACATGCATGTAGTACTGTTCAGAGTGCATCTGGAAATCCTTCAGTCCCTTTGTTACCGGGTCTTTGTGGTCAGTAACGTTGACCGTGTAGTCAATGATGTTGTCTGGATGAGCAACCCACTGGCCGCCAATCATGTACTGGTAGTCAGTGCTGTTGCGGAACGAGTCTCCGGTACCGCCATGCCATCCGGCAATGCCTGCACCCTTTCTGACTGCATTCAGCAGAGCACGCTCCTGGGCAGGGGTTATGGTTCCCATGGTCCAGCACTGAATGATAAGGTCAACCTTGCCCATCAGCTCTCTGTCAAGGTAAATGTCAAGGTTGTCCGATACGGTTACCACCGCTCCTTCAGATTCAAGCCATGGTACAAAGACATCGCGGCATCCGGCCGGTTCATGGCCGTCCCAGCCTCCATAAACAAATATTACCTGTTTGCCCTGAAGGGTATTTTCCGGCTGTTTCTCTTTCTTTGCCCATGCTGGCTGGAAACAGAGCAGGATAACTATGATGGTTGAAAGTATTTTCTTCATAATCAGTCAAATATATAATAATCGGTAAAGTCTAATAATCTGTTTAATACTTTGTTGCTCAAAAAAGGAAAACTACTTGATATCAAGTACCTGTGTGTAGTTGTCTGTACGTGTTGCACGCTTCCAACCTCCCTTTGGATCAGCATACTTGCAGAAGTTTGTCCAGTAGTCCATCATCCGGTCACTCAGCTCATAGTCTTGCTTGGTGAATGGGCGCCAGCTGTTCTTGAGTGAATGGAACATATACCAGAGTTCCGATGAGTGGAATGCTCCCGGATCAGTTTCAGGGTCCTCGTCATCGCCCGGCAGGTTGCGGCTGAAGAAGTAGCGGTAAACCGGCTGGCTGCTCAGTGAATCACGGACATTTACCAAAAGGTCAATTGCCGGGCCGCTGTTGCCAAGGTCCTGTGCAGTATATCCAATCATGAAAGGAATGTCTGGAATGGTATTTGCCCAGACGGCCTCATCAAATGACTGCGTGAGCATAACTCCGTCATTATGTGGGCGGTATGACGGCTGACGCTGCATCTTTGCTACAGCATCTTTCAGCTGCTCTGGAGTTGCGGCACGCATCTGGGCCAGGTTCTGGAATCCGCCTGCCTGCTGAATGCTGGTGCCGGTCCTGTCAAAGCTGGCCTGGCTCTGCTGCGGAGCATTAGGGTTTACTCGTGACAGGCCACCCCCACTCTGTATTATTGCCTTGGCAATCATGTCCTTTGACAAGGGCGATGCCACCAGGCTCTTCACGCTGCTTGCGCCTGCACTCTGGCCCATTACTGTTATGTTGGTTGGGTCTCCGCCAAACTGTGCAATGTTGTCATGAACCCACTTGAGGGCTGCAATCTGGTCATACATGCCGTATCCGCCCGACGTTCCGTCAGGATCTTCGGCACTCAGTTCCGGATGGTTCAGGAATCCCATCAGGCCCAGACGGTAGTTGATTGTAACCAGAATCACGCCGCGCTGTGCCCAGGCATCGCCATCCATGGTTATTTCATTGCTGTAGCCGTTGTGGTATGCTCCGCCATGAATCCACATGGCAACAGGCAGCTTGGCATAGGCCTTTCCTATGCTTGCAGCGGGGGCATATACGTTAAGGTACAGGCAATCCTCGCCCTGATTGGGAAATCCTTCCCAGTAGAACTCTTTCCACCAGAGTGTGCCGGGCTCATGTCCCAGCTGTATGCTTATGGTGCCAAACTCTGAACAGTCACGCACGCCCTTCCATGGAGCCACTGGTTGCGGCTTTTTCCAGCGCAGTTCACCAACCGGCGGAGCTGCGTATGGAATACCTTTGTAAACAACCACCTGACTTGAATCTGTCAGGACTCCGCTTATCTTTCCTTCTTCAACATTGACCGTGTAAGGTGCTGTACCTGAGCACGATGCCAGCGTCATGGCAATTGCTGATGCAATCAGTGATAATGCTTTTTTCATTGGTAATGTATTATACTTTTTTGTTTGTCAGAATTCTGTTCCTGACGCTTCTGAGTGCTGGCGAGTAGTAGCTCATGTCCATTGATTCAAGAGTGCGTCTGAGTTCATCCATCAACTCGGGATAGAACTGACACATCCTATAGGCAAGTTTCAGACTGAGCGACTGTATGCCCGGGTATTCGTCAGGATTCTGCATGTGGTCAAGACAGAAATCAAGAAAATCGGTACGCAGGTCATCCTCTTCCATCTTCAGTCTTACTATGATATTCATGGACAGTCGCCTTACTGATGGATTCTCATGGCTCAGCGCCTTGTCAATGAGTTCGTGAAGCATTGGCTGAAGCGACGAAAGTTCCTTGTCTGTGGCTTTTGTCAATCCCCAGAGTGCATTACGAGTTACTTGGTAGTCATCGTCATGGAGATAGGCTTTCAGAAACGGGATCCACTCTCCCGTTTCTCTCACCATATTGTATATTGCCAAGGCTTCGCCCTCACTGTAGCTGCCTTTCAGTTGTTCGCGCATGTCAGACATCAGTTACTATTCAGATTTTGATTCGCGTGAGAAAAGTTTGCATCGCCACCCTTTCTAGCGCTTGAGTGTTAATAATTTTACCTTCCGAGTTTCACGTACTCTTGAAGCTTGATTATCTCTATCTTGGGGAAATCAATAGTCTTGAGGATGTCGAAGTGCGCATCATTGGTTATCAGCAGTTCTGCATTTCCACAGATAGCGCAGTCAACAAATTTATTGTCATCCGGATCGGCAGTAATGATATGATAGAAAAACGTCGGCTCAACCCTTTTTAGTTTTGGCGCTTCCAGAATGGCACGAATGACAGCCTGGGCAACGTTCTGGTTAGTCTTGTTTCCTAGAATCTCTTCATATTCTTCAAGGACCTCATTGGAAATACATAAGCTAATCTCGCCGGCTAGGATGTCAATCCAAACCTGATGGTATGGACTGATTGACGGCAGTATAGCCAACAAGCAATTGGTATCAAGAACTATGGTTCTCATACTACTTCTGTGCGTGAGAGTAAGGGGTTCTCATGTGCTCGCTGAGCATCGCTTCAATATCGGACACCCCCATTTGGTTATCAGCGAAATACTTGTCAATAGTCATCTGGGCAACTTCTGCAGCGGCAACTTTGTCAGACACTACTTCAAACGGAATTTTGCCACGCTGCACGACAGCTCTGGCAAATACATTCATTGCGGCATTGGCACTGAGACCAAACTGCGAGCAGAGAGAGTCAAAAGACTTCTTGAGTTCCGAGTCCATACGGACAGTCATTGCAACTTGTGACATAGTTTAATGATTTAATTGGGCACAAATATACATAATTTATCAATATGATATCAAATGATTGCATTGTGGTGGCAGAAAATATGCCTTTTTAAAAGGTTAATGGCAACTATTTCTGACGATATTTCTTATTTTTGCATGGTCAAACGCAAAATTCATGAAAGATGAACAGGGTTGCTCAGATTAAGAAAGTCAGTTACGTTGGTATTGGTGCCAACTTGCTGCTGGTTGGATTCAAGGCCTTTGTGGGTCTTGTATCGGGTTCCATTGCAATAATTCTTGATGCGGTAAACAATCTGACCGATGCGCTGACATCGGGCATAACAATACTTGGAGTGGTTCTTGCCGGAAAGAAGCCAGACTCACGTCATCCGTTCGGATACGGGCGCATTGAGTACCTGACAGCGGTGATCATATCGGCTCTGGTACTGTTTGCCGGTATAACATCGGCCGTAGAATCGGCCAAGCGCATTGCCAATCCGGAACCTGCTGATTACACGTGGGTTACCATTGTGGTGATTGTGGGTGCCATCATTGCAAAGCTGTGCCTGGGCAACTATCAGAAAAACCAGGGAAAGGCACTTGATTCTGATTCGCTTGTTGCAACTGGAACCGAGTCACGTAGTGATGCTGCCCTATCGGCCTCAACGCTTGTGGCTATCGCTGTATCGGCTATCTGGGGCATCAGCATCGAGGGATATGTGGGTGTCGTAATATCGGCCATTATAATCAAGGCCGGCGTTGAACTTATGCTTGGTTCGCTGAGCATCATTCTTGGAAAGAGAGCCCAGGGTGATCTGGCCAAGGAAATCAAGTCAGAGATATCGGCCATTGACGGTGTGCTGGGTGTGTATGACCTGATTCTGCATGACTACGGTCCAAATGCCGCCATCGGTACTGTTCACGTTGAGGTCGATGACAACACGCAAGCCACCCAGATTCACAGAATCACAAAACGAATTCAGCAGGCAGTTTATGATAAATTCCATATTCTGCTTACAGTAGGCATCTATGCCAGGAATAATTCCAACCCTGAGGTGCTTGAAATGATGAAATTTGTGCGTGGCGTAGCGCTGAATCAGAATGGCGTTACCCAGGTTCACGGCTTTTTCTGGGAGAATGGCTACATGAGTTTTGATATCGTTGTGAATTTCGATGCCGATGTTCCCGCCGCCAGAAATGCCATTACTCAGGCTATTCTGGAGCGTATTCCCGGCACCCGTATTGACATCAGCATTGACAAGAATTACACGGAATGAGTGCCTCGCGGGGCACTCATTCAACCACTTACCCTACCCGGATTCATTCCGGGTAGTATTCAATTACCCTTCCGGCAATGTGGCCGAAATGCTGGCCATGCTGGAGAATAGGCTCTGTGGTCTCGTTGCGTTCAATCCAGTTGCCATAGCTGTCGTATTTGTACCTGTCATAGGTGTTGTTGTACTCCGTGTCATTTGACCAGTATGCTGACTTCACAGCAGTAAGGTCATCGTGCTCATTGTATGTGAAATTTGACCAGTAGTGTGCACCGAACGGGTCATGCTCGGGAAAACCACCGGCATCATATGATGCTGCCACCCAGACGCGGTCGCTTTCAATGTATGTGTAAGTTGCCTCAGTAACCGTGCCGTAGTAAGTCTTATAACTGTTGGTGACTACGGTCTTTATCATGCCGTTAGGATAGTACTCAGTGCTCTTTATAGGGCCTCCGGAATACGGCATTCCATCCTTGTATATTATGGTAATAGTGTCATGGTCATCCCAGTTGCCAATCAGATTGCCTTCATAGTCACACGGATATCGATGGATGAAAATATTGAGGTTTCCGTCTTCGTCAAATGAGTATATCCACTCAGCACGTTGCTCATGGTCACCCTGGTCATCGACCTCAATCATTGCAGAAAGGCCCACCCTGATGTCATTATTGTTGTTGGCATAGATAGTCCAGTAGTCCGATGCCACCATCCTGTCGCCATTGTCATACTGGAAGGTGGTGACAAGTGAGCCGCTGTTTCTCTCTGTCACGCGGTTCAGTGAGTCATACTTGTAGGTGATTTCGTAATCCGCAATAAGGTCTTTGTAATATGTCTCGCGTATCAGATTGCCAGCCCTGTCATACTGGTAATGGGTATATCCGTTAAGCTTGGAACCGTTCATGGTCTCGTACCATGACTTTACCTTTCCACGCAATCCCATCTTCTGTGCGTCGGTGCGTTTCCAATAGTTTACTTTGTAGTAGTCTTGGTCACTGAAATCAGGCTTAGTCTGGTCTTCGCCATTCTGGTCGCCGTTTTGGTCTCCACCGGCATTGTTATTGTCACCGTTTCCACCGGTCTGTTCGGTTCCAGGATTCAAGTTTTTTTCTTCCGGGTCAATTTCACAACTGGTCACCAGCAGCATGGCTGCAATGGCCAATGAAAGGTAATGATATTTTTTCATAATTATATGGTTTTCAATAATGAATAATCAAAGTGATGGTTTTACCGGCTTGATGGTGCCGTCTTCGTTGAAGAACATTGGGTCGATGCAGATTTCGCGGTTGTAGCCGCCGCTCAGACCCATCTTGATGCCTTCAGGGCGGGTAAAGCGGTGGTAAACCATGTACCAGTCATCGGTTCCCGGAATGTTCAGGACAGCATTGTGACCGGTTCCGAATATCTGCTTTGACGGGTCCTGCTGCAGGATAATCTGTTCCTGGACTTTTGCCGGCTGGCCGTTGCGGACCAGTTCAGTCGGCGAATCAGAGATCAGGTAGCGCACGCAGTAACGGGCTGAGCGGGTAATGTTCTCGGACCACATGAAGTAGTAGAGTCCGTTCCTTTCAAACACGTATGTGCCCTCAAGATAGTGGTAGTCACTGATTTTTGAACGCGGAATCAGTTCGTGCATGGTTCCCGGAACCAGTGAAACCATGTCATCGGCCAGTTCTGCCATCCACAGGTATGAATTGCCCCAGTACAGGTAGTACTTGCCGGTCTTCGGGTCCTGGAATACATCGGGGTCAATGGTGATGTTCGGCGCGCCTATTGATTCCTGGCTGAACATTGGACCGCCTATGGCATCGCGGTACGGACCGGCCGGATGGTCAGCCACTGCCACGCCAATTGACTTGTTTGCAACGAAATAGTAGTAATACTTGTAGCCGGTCAGCTTAGGTTCACGCCATCTCTTGAAGAGTTTGGGCTGCTTGTAAACCGGCTTCTCTATAATTGCCGGCGCCCATGCGTACTCCTTGCCCCAGTCCAGGTCCTGCAGGTCCAGAATCACGCCCTCATCAGTCCATGTCTTCAGGTCATCTGAAGAGAAGCACTTGAAATCATGGTTGTGCCACTGGTAGCTGCCGTCAGTGGTCGGGTAAATGTAGTACTTGCCGGTCAGGTTGCTGTAAAGCACCTCTGGGTCAGCATGCAGGCCCGGGAAAACCGGATTGTTCACGTCCGGTGCCAGGTGAGCTGACTCCTGGGCATCGGACCACGCCTGCAGACGCTTGTACTCCTGCTCAGTCACGCGCATGAATGATCCGTGCTGCGGGCCATACACGCCCTCTATGTCCTGCGGATTTGAGAACCTGCGCATGTACTTGTCAGCCTTGCATATACGGTATCGGCGCGGGTTGCTTGAGTACTCAATGTAGCCAATCTGCCAGCCCTCCTCACCTTTCAGCTGGAAGGCCGATGCCCCCTCGCAGCTTCTGCGTCCTTCAAAGCTCACGTAATCCTTGTCATCGGGCTCCGGCCATGGACCGGTCAGTGAGGCCGATGCCGATGTGAATATTCCCGGCGTGCCACCCTCTTTCTTTATCATCATGTGATACATGGAGTCCGATGGCAGCCAGTTTATGTCGGCATCTATCGTGGCGTAGCCCCAGTCAAAGAGAAGCTGTGGCTGAGTGATTCTTGTGAATGAGTCGTCAGCATGAACGTAGTACATGCGGTCATACTTCTCTTCTGCGCGGTTGAGCATTGAGAAATAGATCATGTAGCCGCCAACTGTGCCGTCTGGCCAACGGTAGCTGTCGTCCCAAATCACCTGCGGCGCCCATACGCGGCAAATCTTGCTGAAGTCGTTGTAAACAGGCTTGATTTGCAGGTCTTCCCTACCGGTCTTGTCATTGGTAAAGTCGGTGAAAATGGCTGAACCCTTCCTGAAGTCAAATGACGTTGACTGCCAGTTGATCAGGTCAGTGCTGGTCATCAGGTCTATGCCGTAGTTTTCCCATTCAGAACTCTTGCCCATGCGTCGTGTGGCACGGTTGTTCATGTCTGTGGTTACCATCAGGAACCCCTTGTTGTCATGGCGGCGGCAGATGTAGGCGTCGCGCGTACCGCCCTCAATTCCAGCCATTTGTGTTGGCGAGAAAATTGAGTCACCGCACAGCAGGTCATGGAAATGCAGACCGTCTTCAGACAGCGCGTATGCAGTCCACTGGCCGCGGTCAGACATGTGGCAGTACAGATATCCGTAGGTCTCTTCATCAGGCAGCTGCAGGTTGCCGGGTCTCTGTGCCATAGCCGGCACAATGGTCATGCCCAGAAGGGCTATGGTAGCTGTTAGTTTTTTCATCTTTTTCAGTATTCGGCCTCAATTCATAGTGACACAAAGATAAGCATAAAATTGCGGAATTGCCGTATATTTGCTACGACCAATAAAATTCTACAAAATTCTATCTTTGCACCATGAACAAGTTTATTATAACAATCAGCGGCGAGTTACGCTTTGGCAATGTCTCTTTGCACAAAGACCTTCTTCCGTACTATGATGATGACTGCTACGGCGGAGGTATGTGGGCTATCAGTAAAGGTGGTATGAGCATCGACCTTTATGGAAGTTCGTATGATTTTGGAAAACCAGATTTCAGCATGGTCAGGAGTATCAACTGGGACGGCGTTGGCGGCAACCCGCTCCCACTTGTCTATTACCCAAATTATCCGGATCCTGACAACGCGGTACAAATTCAAATGGAATACCTTGCTGAGCTTGACAAGAGACTCATCAGAAACAGCGAACTTCAGGCTGCCATGGAGAATGGATTCCTTGATGGCGAGAAGAATAAGGCTCGCCAGACGGCATCTGCGATGAAGGCAGATGGATTTCCGGCTGATACTATTTCCAGATACACCGGTTTGTCCATTGAAGAGATTGACCAGTTGTAATACCTGTTAAAACTTAAGCGCGGTGTGTAGTTATACCTTCAGTGTGCGCAGGTAGTCTTTCTGCTCTGGAGTTATCCTGTAACTCTCTATAACTTTCTGGATGGCCTTGTTGTGGGCCCACGGGTCAAGCACCCTACCCTGAATTATGCCAATGGTGGCGTCCCACTGCTTGGCCAGGGCGGTAGCAATGAACCAGGCATCCATCATGCGGACATAGTATTCGCTGCTCCTTGTGCCTGGCAAATACCTTTATGCCGGGAGTGAGCTTGGCCTGGAATGCCGCATATTGGCGGTCAGCCAGGCTGAACAGTTCTTTCTGGTAATCTATAAAAACGTTATTCCACCACGCAGACTGTCATCACGATATCTTCAGCAGGACGGTCTCCACGGAGAGTCTGTACTGACTGGATTTTTTCAACAATGTCCAAACCTTCAACAACCTGGCCGAATACTGTGTACTGACCATCCAGGTGTGGTGTTCCACCAACTGTTGAGTAAATTGCTTTCTGTTCATCAGTAAGGCCGCCCTGTTCCTTTGCCATTGCCTGTGCGGTAGCGGCCAGTTCATTCTGCAGTTCCATCAGACCATCCTGGTCACGGTTCTTGCGCAGTTCAAGAATCTTCTTCTTGTTTTCCTGAGCAAGCCGCTGGAAAATATTCTGTGCAGCCATCATTTCCATCTGCTTTGCCAATTGGCCAATCTTTCCTTCTGGATATACATCGCCCCACACAATGTAGAACTGACTTCCGCTGCTTCGGCGCTCAGGATTGATTTCATCACCTGTACGGGCAGCCGCCAGGGCTCCACGCTTGTGGTAAATGCCTGGAATTATCTCTGCTGGGATTGTGTATTCAGGACCACCTGTGCCATAACTAGCACCAGGCTGCGGGTTCTTGCTGTTTGGGTCACCGCCCTGGATCATGAAGTTCTTGATGACTCTATGGAAGATTGTTCCGTTGTAATACCCCTCGCCTGCAAGCTTCAGGAAATTGTCACGGTGCAGTGGTGTTTCATCAAACAGTTCAACCACAATATCACCCAGTGTCGTCGATATCTTAACTTTTGCCATTATGTTTGTTTTTAATTCAGTTCTTGATACAAAGGTGTGAAATAGTCATGAATTGGGCAAATAAACAGAATGAATCATGGGTTCGTGGCGTCAATAAGCGATTGCCCAAGTTCACGTAGTGCATTCTTCACAAGCTGTACCCTTTGAGGACTGGGTGTCACAATACCATAAATATATTTGGCCAGCAGAGATTTATTAATACCCATGCTCTTTGCGACCTGTGATACATTGAGTTGCGGAAACATCCCGAACAGACGTGAAATCTCATTGTCATAGTTTGGCTCTGATTTCTCGTAGAACGATGAAATGTGAATATCCTCATCCAGAGATTCCCAACGCAAATCATCTCCAAAACGACCAATCGTTACCTGTAACCTCTGCTCAGGAGTGGCTTCCATCAGTATGGGGAAAGCCTCCAGAGGACGGCTCAGGGTTTCCCCTCCCGAAGTTTCAATATATATCCGATGGTTTTCAAACCAGACCCTTGCTATCGTTACCATTTTACTCATCAAAATACTGGTTCCACATTGCTATGATATCTTCACGGTAGGAAACGCAATCCAAAAAGTGTAATAAATGTTGGCATAGATTTTATTTGTTTGTGCAAATTTAAGGATAAATTTTTATCCTTGCAATTCTATGTACAAACATTTAATTCAAGACTTCATCATAAAGAGCCAGTGCGCGAAAAAACGTCCACAAAACCCGTAGATTATGTGGACGTTACAATACAGTGCGCTCAAATAGAAGCGCTAAGATTTATTATTCGCAGATTACAAGGCCGCCGTTCTTTGGAATGGTAACCTTGACCTGGTTCTTCTTTTTCATCTTCACGCTCTTAACTGAGCCGTTGAGTTCTGCGTCATCGCTGTACATGCGTACTGTTGCGCCCTGTGGGAACATGTCAAGAGTCAGTGTTGCCTGATAAGCCTTGTCATCGGCATTCACACCCATGATATACCACTTGTCACCGTGACGGCGAGCCATGATAGCGTACTTGCCAGGATAACCGTCTATGTACTTTATATCGTCCCATGTGGTTGGGATCTCCTTGAGGAACTCAATGGCCCATGCCGGAGCATCGGTCAGGTTGTTTGGAGCAATGGCAATGTGCTGGATTGGGCTCTGGAACAGGATGGAAGTGGCAAGTGCGTAAACATCGCTGGTTACACGGCGGTTACCACGGTTGTTGTTACGGTTGTAGAACTTGTTCAGGGCGCTGCCGCCAAAGTCCATGCTGGCAACAGTGTTGCGGATGAATGGATGCAGAGCACCATTTACAGCCTCAATGTCATTTGCGTACTGGCCGAATGAGAGGTTCTCACTGGCACGAACTGCCTCGGCACTTGCAAAGTTAGGATACATGCGCTCCCAGCCACGTGGCAGAGTACAGCCGTGGAATACCAGCTGCAGACCGTAGCGGTTTGCATCGTACAGGATCTCCTCGTAGAGCTGCATGGTCATCTGCTTGTCGCCGCCCCAGAAGTCTATCTTAAGGCCCTTTACGCCAATCTTCTGTAGCCAGGCCATCTCCTTGTTACGTGCAATAATGTTGTCCAGGGCGCCACGTGGACCCTGAGGAGCATCGTTCCAGTAACCGTTTGAGTTGTACCACAGAACCACGCCTACGTTCTTTGAGGTAGCATACTTGACCAGCTCCTCCATCTTGTCATAACCGATGATGGTGTGCCAGTTGGCATCAATCAGAATGTATTCGTAGCCCATTGTAGCGGCCATGTCAATGTAATCCTTCTCCTCTTCATAGGTACCGCTGTCGTTCATGTAGATGATCCAGCTCCATACTGCACGGCCTGGCTCATACTTCTGTGAAGCTTCGTAGAGAGGCTTTACAACGTCCCAGGCAATTGTGGTCTCGGCAATTGGCTGCAGGGTCTCACCTACTGTGATGGTACGCCATGGGGTTGCACCTGGCTCTGAAACACCGTTCCATGGGTTGCTGTCAGGAAGGACGATGCCCGGAGCTGAGTTGCCGTTACCGTTGTTCTCCTCAGGGAATGGGAAGGCAACAGTGTAGAGGTTACCCTCACAGTTCAGGCGGCTTGCGCAGTATGCGCTGCTTACACCTGTCTCTGAAACAAGCACCCAGCCGTTTGCTACGTGGAACAGACCTGGGAATACAAAACCAAGACCGCCGGCATTGTCACCCATTGGGGCATCAAGTGCGTAGTCAGTCTCATAACTTGGAGCTGTACGGGCAAATCCGGTCAGTGGTCGCATCTGTGGGCACAGGAATGTGGTAGTACCTTCTGGGAAACGGAAACCTGTCATCTCTTCATTGATAATGCAGCACTGTGTTGGATACTGGCCACCCTTAGGCTGGGCAACAATGTACCTGAATGCAATGTCGTTGTTGCTGACATTGAATACCACGCTGAAAACCAAATCGTTTGATGTTGATGTCCTGCCCATGCGTGATGTTGTCTTCTCCTTGAAGAAGTCAAACTTGGCCTGGTTGGCCTTGTACTCAACATGGCTCTTCTTGATGTTTGACAGTGAGTATTCGTCCTCAACTACAGAAGTTTCAAACTCTTCCTGAAGGGTAAGACCCTCACTGAAGTCGCCAATGTTGGTCTTCATGCCAAGAGGTGAGTTCAGCAGGAATGTGTTACCATTGTATTCAACGCTGTACTGCGCCTTGCCGTCGGCATCGGACACAGTAACGACAAGCTTGCCGTCTGGGCTTGTCACTTTGTGTTCCATAGCGCTGACAGTCATGAAGGCTGCCAATGCCATGAATGAAAGGATAGTTTTTTTCATAAGGATATTTATGGTTTTTATTGATTTGTCCACTTAATTGGCAAAGATATGAACATTCTCTAAAAAGTTCAATTTATAACAAAACCATTTCCTTATTTTTGCGAAGTATGAAAACAATATGAGAAGGATAATCCTTTCAATAGCGATATAAAAGTATCCTGTTCTTCATGGCTGCAAAAGTCCTGCTTCTTTGGCAAAAACCAGTACTCGTAAAACATGAGCATTGTCAATGATTACAGTATATGTTCGCGTACAGCCAGGATTGCCAGACTTACGCTGTTGTTCACGTTGAACTTGGCCAGCAAGCGCTTACGGTACCAGTTTACAGTATCTACACTAAGATGTATCTGTTCTGCTATCTGGGGATTGGTAAGGCCATTGCATATTCCCTTGAGAACATCACGTTCAACGGGTGTAAGAAACACCTGCCTGGACTCGTCATGTTCCAGAATGGAAGTAACATCGGAACTCAGATACTGCATACCATGGTAAACGGCAGTTATGGCATGGATTACCTCCTGGATTGGGGCGCTTTTAAGTAAATATCCATGCACCCCCATATCTATCATGCGCTTAATAATGGAGAACTCATCATGACAGGTTATGGCAATAATACGGACAGACGGATACTGGGCCATAATCTGTTTGCAGAAATCCATTCCATTGCCATCTGGCATGGAAATATCCAGCAAAAGCACATCCGGCACCCACTTGGACAGTCCCGACTTGCATTCGCCCAGTGTTGCATAGCAGTTGCTCACATGGGCTACACCACTGGCATTTATAGCCTGGGCTAGTCCCTGGGTAAGCATTGTGTGATCATCGGCAATATTTACGTCTATCTTGTAGTTCATAGCGGAAAGGCTATATTAATCTCCGTACCTGCTCCTGGCTGGCTTATTATATCCATCTGACCGTTAAACTGTGCAATACGGTTGCGTATGTTCTTAAGCCCCATGCCACCGGTTATCTGTTCCTGGTCAAATCCCTTGCCATTGTCGCTGATTGTGAGCAGGACCTGCTTTTCCTGCATAAATAGTTGAATGTCTATCCTCTGGGCCGATGCATGCTTGATTGCATTGTTTACCAGTTCATAGGCACAGCGGTAAAGCACCAGTTCTATATTGGCAGGAAGCGGATGTAAATTCTGTTCATAGGCACTGGCTGGATAGTAATGAAAATGTGCGCCAGGCACTGAGATTGCAAAGTTAGACAATGACGTAACCAGTCCTTTCTGAAGCAGTTCGTCCGGCATTATATGATGTGCCACACGGCGTAGCTCACGGGCAGACTCATCTATAAGGCTCCTGGCTTCATCATGTTCATTGTTCTCCATCTTGAGCTTGAGCAGTGAAAGCATTCCTCCCAGGCCGTCGTGCAGGTCCTTGGCCAGGATTTCACGCTCACGGGTCTCGGTCTCCAGGGCCACCCTGGCTGCCAGCAGTGCTTTTTGCTTTTTGTAATTGAGGCTGGAGAGCACCAGCATTATTACAAGCGCTACCAGGAGAACGGCAACTGTTGCCAGAACTATGTACATAAGCTGTTTTTCCCGCGCCAGAGCCAGGATCTTCATATCCTTTTTCTCTGTTTCAAACCTGGTCTCCTGCTCTGCAAGTGAGGTCTGGTAAGCATAGCTGCTCCATGCACTTTGAATTGAATCGGCCTTAGTGGTATAGAGCTTTACCAGTTCGGGGCTGTTAAGATGCAAATAGACATCGGCCAGCAAACGATATGTTTTCCTGGCTACATCGGGAGCATCGGTGTCATATTGAGCAGCCTGTATTGCATACTGTTCTGCAATACGCCATTGGCCTTTCTGTCCTGCCAGGACTGCCTTCTGATTAAGAAGGGCAACATTGCAATAATCCAGCTCGGCACATACGGAATCGTTTTCACGTATAAGCAGTTCAGCCCTCTCCCAATCTTCCTGCTCTATGGCAATATCCGCCATCCCAACAAGACAATCACTGAAAGAACTGCCTTCCTCGTCGGGGTGTGCAGACAGATAATCATAAGCCGGTTGAATATACCTCCACGCCTTATTGTACTGTTTGTTGGCCAGGGCTATTTTAGACAAGCCCTTGAGCGCATAAGACTGCATCAGGGAATCCTGGCATATACCTGCAATAGAATCGCCCATGAGGTAATAATCCATGGCTTGGTTTAGATTTCCCATGCACAAATAGAGTTCGGCCATATTTCCATAAGCTATAACCTTGTTCTCTTTCCAATCATACTTTTCAAAAAGGTGCAAGGCACGATGGTAATAGTCCAGTGCCTTGGCTCCCTGACCCAGAGAATTGTACAGGTTGCCCAGCGTTCCATACAGGGCCGATGCCTGGTTGTCTATCTCCTTGGCATTGTACTTGCCACACTCTCGCATCATATCCACGGCATCCATGGCAAGTTTAAGTTCTGCCTCTGCCTGGTCATAACGGGCATGCCCCCAATGGTGCATACCAAGTATTCTATGAAAACCGTTGATTAATCTGTAATCTTTGATTTCCTGGGCGATTGCAAGTCCGGCAAGGGCATACTGAGTGGATTTATGTTCATTCAGCTCAAGATATCCCCATGCAAGATTATCGTACAGAACAATCATATGGGCGCTGCTACTGGGCGGATTATTGAGCAGGACCTGTTCCAATGAATCCACACCCCGGTTGCGGTGGTCTGAATATTGGGCTCTCACCCGGTTATTGAATAACAGGGCAAGAAAGAAAAGTACAATAACCGTTCTGAGTTTCATATACGTTATAGAGCGTGTGCCATAAAACAAATACAAATTTATTCATAAGTACAACAACCGCCACCCAAAAGGGTAGATTTTTAACACAGCCATTCATATTCCGCCCAAATGGGTAGATTCACATTATTATGTTTTTTTAATTTTGAGGTCATATTCACAGAACAACATACTATTTATCTATATGAAAAAACTACTCTATTTTGCGGCAACAATGGTAATTGCCATGCTCAGTCTGGTTTCTTGCAACAAGACTGAAAACCAGATAGACATTGAAGATCCTCTTCCTAACCTTGAGAATGTAAAGACTACCCTCTCCATGGAGAGCAATTCATTGGTAATTACTCAGGGCGAGTATGTAAAGACCACAATTACCCCAGTTTTCAATAATGGTGTTTGCACATCATATACAGTAGTCCAGGTTTGGGCAAAGGAATCATGGGCAAAACAGATCATGGAGAAAGCCCCACAGGATTTTTCCGGTGCCACACTTAAAGGAAACACCATTACCGTAACTTATAATCATGATATTTATGATCTTGGCCTGATTGGACTCAAACAGGCAGACTACATGAATACAATTGAGGAACTGATAAAGACTAATGGCCAAAACAACGGTGAAAACAACGGTGAAAACAACGGTGAGAACAACGGTGAGAACAACACTGATACTGCATTATACTTAGCTCCAGCAACTATGAATTTTGGAGGCCAATTCCTTTCTTCAGTTCAGGGAATAAGAGATGACAGAGGTGTGCGTCAGGATTCCTATGATATATCATTTGGCACAGAATTCAGCCAGACCGCAGACAAGACGTTGTTGGAATACATTGTTATGAATTACGGATACGAGTACACTGTTAGATCCACCAATCCTCTAATCTTTAAGTCCGATGCTACAACATATCCTTTCGATAAATCATTCACCGATCAGTTCAGTCTTTCACTGAACACAAGCGGTTATATCACTGCATTCTCACGCAATGACAATCAGGAAGTTGGCAAGATTACCTATAACGACAAAGGTATGATTGAATCGTTGGAATGGAAAAGCATGTATAACAATGACTACAGCAACCAGGAAATCAATGCAATCTATCATTTCTCAAACGATGGCGAAACCCTTTATGGCATAACTGGCCAGATTAATCAGAAAGATGACTACGACGGTGAGGAGGAAAATAGATCATTTGGTATTGATATCCGTTTTAATTACTCAGGAGAGAATATAACCAATACCACTAGACAGCAAACTCCTTTCACGGCTAAAATTATTGGCGGTTATCTTGATACATATGATGATATTGTAAGCGGAACAGCCAGCAGATTTGCCCTTCTCGGTTATTTTGGAAAAGGATCTGATAAACTGCCAAGCGGTATCAGCATCAAAAAGATATGGCAATATGAAGAAGGTGTTTGGGAAGATATTATTGAACTGAATGTAGAGTATACTATCCGTGAAAACGGTGCGTTGGACACAGTAATCACATATGAGTCTTCCCAGGAGGAAGAGGAAGAAGAGGAACGTTACATTGAAAGTGCCTATGAGTTCTCATACTACGGAGACGCTGACTAATCAAAAAAACATTATGAACAAAGTATTTAAGACTATGGCCATGGCAGCCCTGGCATTTAAGATTAATTCATTCTATAACTAAACACTGTATAACAAGAGGGACCGGTTATTTGCGTAGCCGGTCCCTCTTGTTTTGCACCACCCATTTGCAGAAAACCTCCATTGTCCAGAGATAATTTTGGTTGCACCGCTAATATGTCCAAAAATAAAGGGAATGATATACTATTAGGCCCCGCTTAACTGTTAAAAATCTCTAGATAGGGCGTTCAAGTGCTAGAAAGTGCTAGAACGCCCTTTTTCTTGTTGAAAGTCTGGACTTTTGGGACTAATTTCGTTATACTTTATTAAACGAAGTTAATACCATGATAGAT
>JAZQQQ010000022.1:0-72223 GCA_045629165.1 Bacteroidaceae bacterium | reverse complement strand
TATTGACTGGTCTACCGAGTGCCATATGTCTTATCTATATAGGTACAAATATACCTATTAATAACGACATATGCAAGAGTTTAATGATTTATTTTTCAGTTTTCTACGACTTTTAGGTATAAGAGTTTGAAAAACTCAAATAAATAAATACCGCCCATCACTCAATATCCATTCTGACTGGTGCAGGTTGCCTGCAGTCAGTTCATCTTAACCAGAATCCTGAATACCTTGCCTGGGTTTTCGGCCCACCACTGCATGGACTGGGCGGCCTCTTCTGGTACGGCAATCCTTGAAATGAGTTCGTCGGTAGGGCAGGTGCCGCGCTCCATATAGCTTATTACGGCGCGGAAATCGGCCGGGTCAGCATTGCGTGAACCGCGTATGTCCAGTTCCTTCTGGACGAAAAGCTTGGTCTGGAATGTTACATCGGCCTTGGCATATCCTATGCATATTACGCGTCCGGTGAATGATACTTCATTTACTGCCATCTGGTAGGTGACGGGTGATCCGACAGCCTCAATTATTACGTCAGGGCCATATCCGCCGGTTATTTCCTGCAAACGTGCGTGTATGTCATCGGTCTTTGTGTTAACCGAGAACCTGGCGCCCATGCGGCGTGCAAGCGACAGCTTTTCTTCATCAATGTCAGCTGCTATGACGGTGGCACCACGCAGTGACGCACGTACTATGGCGCCAAGTCCGACCATGCCGCAGCCTATTACCATGACGGTGTCAATGTCAGTGACCTGGGCGCGTGAAACGGCGTGGAAGCCTACGCTCATGGGTTCAATGAGTGCGCAGTCGCGTGGGCTGATGCTGCCTGCCGGAATGATTTTTTCCCAGGGCAGTGCTATGTACTGGCGCATGGCTCCGTCGCGCTGTACTCCCAGTGTCTGGTTGTCCTTGCAGGCGTTGACCCTGCCGTTGCGGCATGATGCGCAGTGACCGCAGTTGGTGTATGGGTTGACGGTTACTGTCTGTCCTACAGCCAGTGCTGCGGGTACGGCTGAACCGATGGCCTCAATGACGGCTCCTACTTCATGACCGGGTATGACCGGCATCTTGGCCAGGGCATTGTTGCCTCGCCATGTATTGAGGTCTGACCCGCAGAAACCTACGTATTCAAGCCTGAGCAGGACTTCGTTTTCCCTGTATGATGGTTTCTCAATGTCAATTACGTCAATCTGTGACGGTGTTGTAATCTGTATTGTCTTCATTGCTTTATTCTGACATGTTCTTTATATAAGGTAGGTCAACAAGTTCCCCAAACCCGTAGAATGACTTTGCGTTAAGGCCCAGGAACTGCTCTTTTTCGGTCTGGGTGAGCAGGTCGGACTTTACTATGAAGTCATAGCTCATGCGGTAGGTTATGGCGGTAATGGTCCTGGGATAGTCACTTCCCCACATGAGCTTGTCCATGCCGACCAGGTCAGCAGCATGGCGGATTGCCTTGACTGCTCCGGTGAATGGGTAGAATTCCGAGTTGAAGAGCCAGGTAATGCCTCCTGACTCTACCATGACATTTCGGTTCAGGGCCAGTTTTATCTGCTCTTTCCAGTCGGGATAGGTTACCATGCCGAAATGGCCTATTGCTATCTTCAGACCGGGACACTCCTGGATTATTTCATTTACCTGTCCAATCTGCGAGTTGTCTTCGTGAAGGCACAGTGAGAGAACCATTCCCCTCTTCTCCATGAGCTTGAACATGGCCATCATTTCGGGCGAATTCAATGGCTTTGCTCCTCCAGGGAGATTGGTCAGCCTGTGGCCGGGGATGGCCATTCCGGAATAGATTCCGCTCTCAATGAGTGATTCGGCCTGCTGTGACCAACCGTCTTCACGGAAGTCGCACATGGCACATACCTTGAAGCGGTCAGGGTATTTGCGGGCGACTTCGGCGTAGTAATCGTTCTGTAGTCCGTCTATGAATTCCTGGACTACTACTGCGGCCGATACCTGGGCATAGTTCATGTTTGAAAGGAATACTTCGGCAGAATTCTTGCCGTCAATCATGAACGGAGGTATCATCTGCACTTCGTTGCCAAGGAATATGGAGCGGCCGTTGGTGGTGGTCTTCACAGGAAGGCCGTTTACCATGGTGTCCTGCCTGAGCCACAGATGGCTGTGGGCGTCAATTATCTTAATGCTCATATCAGGAGTTCTTCCAGCGTGAACCCATCTGGTCGCCTATGATTTCCTGAACCTCGCTGACCAGATTCCAGTCAATGGGTTCTTCAGCGTATGCCAGGTTCTTCTTCACGTTCTCAGGATTGGCGCTGCTGAACAGGGTAGTGGCAATCCTGGGGTTCGATATTGAGAACTGAATGGCCAGCTTCTCTATAGGGTAGCCCTTGGCGTTGCAGTGCTGTACGGCGCGGTTGCAGGCAGCCTGCAGTTCTGGTACGGCCGGGTGCCATGCAGGTGCTCCGCGTGATGAGAGCAGTCCCATTGAGAGCGGCGAGGCATTGATTATGCCTATGCCTTTCTCTTCGAAATAGTCGAAGTACTCGTTCATGAGCACGTCGTTCAGTGAGTAGTGGCAGAAGCACAGGACTGATTCCACAGTCCCCGGTTCGGAGTGGTCAATGACCCATTTCAGGTTCTCGGGCTGCAGGTCGGTTATGCCCACGTGGCTGACCACTCCCTTGCGGCGCAGTTCAACCAGTGCAGGCAGTGTCTCATCGACAACTTTCTGAAGTCCGCCCGTCAGTGATGCCTGGAACTCTATGTCATGTACATTGATAAGGTCAATGTGGTCAATGTTGAGCCTCTCCATGCTCTCATATACGCTGTCCGTGGCACGCTGGGCCGAATAGTCCCATGTGTTGACGCCGTCCTTGCCGTATCGGCCTACCTTGGTTGACAGGTAGTACTTGTCACGCTCAAGTTCCTTCAGGGCCTTGCCCAGAACGGTTTCAGCCTTGTAGTGTCCGTAGTATGGCGATACGTCGATGAAGTTCATGCCGCCCTCGATTGCTGTGAATACAGCCTGGATGGCGCTGGACTCCTTTATGTCGTGGAATACTCCTCCAAGTGAGGAGGCACCGAATGAGAGCGAACTCACTCTCATTCCGGTTTTTCCTATTTCATGCTGTTCCATTGCTTAGAAAGTGAAGGTGTATGACTTGCCCTTCTTTGTGTTGAGCTTTTGGACATTGCCGTTGAATACAACTTCGATTGAACCGTCAACGGTAGCTGTGAATGTTGCGGTAACAGGCTTGTTGTTCTTCCATGTCAGTTCGTCCATTATGAAACCGCCACGGCAGCGCAGACCCTTTACAGTACCATCTTTCCATACGTCTGGGAGAGCTGGCAGCAGCACAATCCTGCCGGTGTGGCTCTGGACAAGCATTTCTGCAATACCAGCAGTACAGCCGAAGTTACCGTCAATCTGGAATGGTGGGTGTGCGTCGAACAGGTTATTGTATGTACCGCCGCTGCCACCGAATCCGCGTCCGCCTGCGGGCTTCAGCTGATCCTGTATAAGCTTGTATGCGTGGTTACCGTCAAGCAGTCGTGCCCACAGGCAGACCTTCCAGCCCATTGACCAACCTGTTGACTCATCGCCGCGTGCTTCAAGTGATGTGCGTACAGCCTGGAAGAGTTCCGGCGTTCCGTCAGCAGTGATCTGACGTCCAGGGAACATGCCCCACAGGTGTGATACGTGACGGTGGTTGTCCTTTGGATTGTCCCAGTCCTGGAACCATTCCTGAAGCTGGCCCCAACTGCCTATCTTCATAGGAACCAGACGGCTCTTGATTGTCTTCAGGCTATCAACGAAGATCTGCTTCTCACCCATGAGGGCGGCAGCCTCGATTGTGTTGCCGAACAGGTCGGCCAGCATCTGGTTGTCCATGGTAACACCGAATGATGTGGTGATGTTGCGGTTTTCAGGATCCATCTGAGGAGCATTCTCAGGTGAGTATGAAGGAGCCACAACAAGGTACTTGTGACCCGAAACAGGCTCTTCAACAAGGAAGTCTATGAAGAATTCACAGGCGCTCTTCATGATTGGGTATATCTCCTTGAGGTAATCTTCATCCTGGTTGAACATGTAGGTGTCCCATATCTGCTGGCACAGCCATGCTGCACCAGCAGGCCACATGCCGTTGTATGCACCGTCAACCATACCGGTTGAACGCCAGATGTCGGTGTTATGGTGGATGGTCCAGCCACGGCAGCCGTACATCTGGGCTGTCTCCTTGCCATGCTCGGCGCAGTCCTTGACAAGGCTCAGGAAAGGTTCGAATGTCTGAGGCATGCCGCACACGTATGCAGGCCAGTAGTTCATTTCAAGGTTGATGTTGGTGGTATACTTGCCGTCCCACGGAGCCTGGCGGCTTTCGTTCCATATACCCTGCAGGTTGGCTGCCTGTCCGCCCGGCTGTGAACAGCTTATGAGCAGGTAGCGTCCGAACTGGAAGTAGAGTGCTGCCATCTGCGGGTCAAACGTGTTGCGGAATTCTGCAACGCGCTTGTCGGTAGGGAGCTTGGCCTGATCGTTGGTTCCAAGGTCAAGAGTAACAGTCTTGAACTGTTCCTGGTATGACTTGATGTGACGTTCAAGTACTTTCTTGTAGAATTTGGCACCTGGCTTTGTGGCATTGAGGTACTTGTCGGCAACCTTGTTCTGGTCACCGCTTACGTCAGTATAGTTGACAAAGTTGGTACCTATTGAGATGTAGATGATAACCTCATTTGCATTGGTAACGGTAATGTCCTGACCTTTCATTTCCATGGTTCCGCCTACAGTGTAGATGCGGGTCTTGTCGGTGAACCGGATTTTACCTTCAATGCCTTCGTGGTCATCGCCCATGCATGAGATGTTCAGGAGACCGTTGCCCTCGTATTTGATCTTCTTTCCAAAGAATGTCTTGGTCTTGTCAGTGTACTGGCATCCTTTTTCCAGAATTCTGTCCTCCTTGTATGGAAGATCGTATGATGCAGTGAATGAGATGGCGCCTTTCTTTGATGCTGTGAGGCGCATTACAATCACCTGGTCTGGCTGTGAGACGAATGCCTCACGGGTATATTCAACTCCGTTAGCCTTGAAGGTTGTTGTGGTAACGGCACGCTCAAGGTCAAGTTCACGGTAATAGTCTGAATAATCTTTCAGGCCGTAGAAATCAAGCATGAGTGAACCGGCAGTCTGGTAAGGCATGCCGTGAGGACCTGGAGTGTTGATGTACTGGTCTGCCAGTGACTGTGCATCTTTTCTGCGGTTCTCGAACAGGGCCTGGCGGATTTCGGCAAGTCCATCCTTGGCCTTGTTATTTACATTGTTGTGAGGGCCACCTCCCCAGATGGTCTCCTCGTTGATTTGGATACGTTCTTTTTCAGGGGTTCCGAAAACCATTGCGCCCAGACGTCCGTTGCCAAGTGGCAAAGCATCGGTCCACTGGACGGCGGGTGAATTGTACCAGAGTTTCATCTGGCTGTCTGCCAGTGCCATAGCGGGCATTGACATGACGATTGCTGTTAGCAGAAGGATTGTTTTTTTCATGTATAATGTGTTTTTTGTTCCTTTATGGTTGCTAATTTAGTTTGCTTTTTGCAAAAAAACCTACTGAATTGCTCAAAAATCCATTTCAAAAATAATCTTTTCGGTTCTTTTCTATATCTTTGAATGCCCGAAAAGGGTTTTTCTTGTCGAAATAAATTATTAACAACAACAATTATATGTATTTATTAGGTTATGATATAGGCAGCTCTTCAGTGAAGTGCAGTCTTGTTGATGCCCAGAGCGGCAATTGTGTTGCAACCGCCTTTGCTCCAAAGAGCGAGGCTCCAATTAAGGCAGTTAACCCGGGTTGGGCAGAACAGAATCCTGAGGATTGGTGGTCATACCTGAAGGCTGCAACAGCAGACGTTCTCTCACAGAGCAAGGCCGATGTCAAGGATATAGCAGCAATCGGTATTTCTTACCAGATGCACGGTCTGGTATGCGTTGACAAGGACCAGAAGGTTTTGCGCCCGGCTATCATATGGTGTGATTCACGTGCAGTCCAGATTGGTGAGGAGGCTTTCCACACACTGGGCCGTTCACAGTGCCTGACACACCTGCTCAACACTCCTGGCAACTTCACCGCTTCAAAGCTTGCTTGGGTCAAGAGAAACGAGCCTGAAATCTTTGAGAAGATTGACCGCATAATGCTTCCGGGTGACTACATTGCAATGCGCCTTACCGGTGAAATATGCACAACCGTATCGGGTCTTTCCGAGGGTATGTTCTGGGATTTCCAGAATAACGATGTTGCCAACTTCCTGCTTGACTACTACGGAATTCCAAAGTCATTCATTCCTGAAATCAAGCCTACATTCTCAGAGCAGGGCCGCCTGACCGCCGCTGCTGCCGCAGAACTTGGACTTGCAGCCGGAACTCCTGTAACATACCGTGCAGGTGACCAGCCGAACAACGCCCTCTCACTGAACGTATTCAATCCTGGTGAAATTGCCTCAACTGCAGGTACCTCAGGCGTAGTATACGGCGTCAACGGTGAAATCAGCTTTGACCCGAAGTCACGCGTGAACACATTCGCACACGTCAACCACGAGAATGGCAACAACCGTCTGGGCATACTTCTCTGCATTAACGGTACAGGTATCCTCAACGCATGGATGAAGCGCAACGTCATGCTTGAAGGCGTTGGCTATGCTGATATGAACGACATTGCAGCCCAGGCTCCTATCGGTGCAGGCGGTGTGTCAATCCTTCCTTTCGGCAACGGCGCTGAGCGCGTTCTTGAGAACCGTGAGGCCGGATGCAGCTGCCATGGCGTCAACTTCAACATTCATAACCGTTCTCACCTGATGCGTGCTGCACAGGAGGGTATTGTATTTGCATTCAAGTACGGTATTGAGATAATGGAAGAGATGGGTATGCCTGTGAACATGATTCACGCAGGTAATGCCAACATGTTCCTCAGTCCTCTGTTCCGCGATACTCTTGCCGGTGTTACCGGTGCAACTATCGAACTGTATGATACTGACGGTTCTATCGGTGCCGCAAAGGGTGCCGGTATGGGCGCAGGCATCTACAAGGACAACAAGGAGGCATTCGCTTCACTCCAGAAGATCCGCGTAATTGAGCCAAAGGCATCAGATATGCCAGCCTATGAAGATGCTTACCAGCAGTGGAAATCTTATATCGGATAATACTACAAATTACTAATATGAAAAAGTTTAGACTAATCACTATGTTGTTTGCTGCCATGATGGCCATTGGCAGCATGAATTGCGAGGCCAAGAAGCTGAAGCCGGCCAAGAAGCCTTCAATTGAGAGCGGCAAGTACCGTAACTACCTGAAGGAACTCGGATATTCACAGAAGCAGATTGACAAGAAGATACAGGATGTATACTACGAGGTATTCGAGAGCGAGCGCCGCGCATATCAGGATGTAGGCGATGATATGGGCTACGTATCAGACGTCAAGAATATCGATGTACGTACCGAGGGCCAGTCATACGGCATGATGGTAGCTGTCCAGATGGACAAGCAGGACAAGTTTGACCGCATCTGGCGCTGGACCAAGGAGTACATGATGGTCAAGCAGGGTCCAAGAAAGGGCCTTATTGACTGGAGTATCAATCCTGACGGAAAGAGCCGCCGTGCAGGTGGTTCTGCAAGTGACGGTGAGCTCTACTTCATTACAGACCTCCTTCTGGCTTCACGCCGCTGGGGTAATGACGGTGCTATCAACTACCTTGCTGAGGCTCAGGAACTTCTGAATGTCCTCTTCTCAAAGGATGGCAGCGACGGTGTTACCAACATCATCAACATGGAGCACAAGCTTATCAACTTCTGCCCTGATACCCGTTCGAATACATGGACAGACCCTTCATACCACCTGCCAGCATTCTATGAGATCTGGGCAGAGACAGCTCAGGACGGTCGTGCAGACTTCTATCGCGAATGTGCCCAGCTGAGCCGTGAGTTCCTGCACAAGGCATGTGATGAGAAGACAGGCCTGAACCCTGACCAGTGCCAGTTTGACGGTACACCAAACCGTGGTTCAGAGTTCCACTATGACTCATGGCGTACACCTATGAACATTGCAATGGACTTCAACTGGTACCGCAAGGATGCCGAGTGGCAGAAGGAATATGCTGACAAGTTCCAGAAGACAATGGCCGGGTACGGCATCAAGGAATTCCCTGACCAGTTCGCCCTCGACGGCGGCAAGCCAGGCTATGTAATGAGCGCCGGCATGGGCCAGTACAGGGCAACTGCACTGCGTCACTCTATCGGCCTTGTTGCTACAACAGCCACCCTTGGCCTTATCACTGACAATGAATACAGCCAGGATATTGTACGTCATCTGATGGACGACATGACCCTTGAGCCATACGAGGACGGTTACTATGATGTATACTATGACGGTCTGGTAACCCTGTTTGCACTGCTTCACCTGAGCGGAAATTACAGGATGGACTGGTAAAAAACAACCTTTGAAGAATGTATGGCGGCACTCCCTTTTGGGCGGTGCCGCCATATTTTTTTTGATAAAAATGTTTTGTTCTTAAAAATAAAGCAATATCTTTACGCAGTTATTGTGCACTGAAAGTATGCTATAAGCTGACTTTTGGAATATAACCGATTGATTATTAGTTGATTAAAAATTAAACAAATTAATGATATGAGAATTGCTAGATTCGTTAAGAGGTTGTCTTTGGTGGCAACCGCAGTGGTAGCTGGCTTATTCCAGACCAGCTGTCTTAAGGAAAATGCACCGGGTACCTATTTCACTTTCTCAGGCTATACCATCAGAACCTGTCTGAGTGAAAAGGAAGGTTACAAGGGGGACTTTACAAAATTCCTCCACATTCTGGACCGTGCCGATATGACCGGTGAACTTGAAACCTATGGTGAACACACATGTTTTGCACCTACAAATGATGCTGTAGACGAGTATCTTGCAGAGAAGGGCCTCACGATGGACTCTCTTGACCTGCCAAAGTACAAGTCACTTTGCGATACCATCGCCAAGACACACCTTTGTATTGCTACATTCTTCTGCAAGGACTTCGTAGACGGTCCTCTGCCTGCTCCAAACCTTATGGACAGATATCTGGTTTATTCTACAGACTCTTCAATCGTAGACGGCAAGTACACCATTATATATAAAATCAACAAGACTTCAACCCTTATTCACAGGGATGATACCGTACAGAATGGTGTAGTTCACGTTATTGACCACGTTATCCGCCCTAGTAACAGATACCTGCCACCGCTGATGGCACAGGATTCTACCATCTCTGCCTTTGTTGACGCTATCAACGCTACAAAGCTTTCTGAAAGACTTAGCGACTACATGGATCCATACTATCCAACACCTGACTATGACTCAACTTATCTTTGCTTCCAGTCAATGAACTATAAGAATGACCATGGTTATGATACCGGTTATGAGACTGACTATCCGATCTGGCCGGAGCAGAGAAAGTTCCTGTTTACTGTGTTCGCTCCACAGAACGATGTTCTTGCAGCACGTTGCGGTGTGTCAGTTGAGGACCTGACCCTGAAGGATCTACGTATTTTCGCAAACAGCGTTTACGGCGACGAAGGCTTTGAAGGTGACTTCAACAACAATACTGATACAATGATGACCAAGGAGAAGAACTCACTGTACAAGTTTGTTGCTTACCACATTCTCCCTGAGCAGCTGGAATATGCAAAGATGAACCTTCTTGATGACCACTACGTAAAGACCGGTATGATCAAGTGGGATGAACTTGACATTGAAGACTTCTTTGAGACCCTGATGCCTCACTCTCTCATGAGAATCAGTACTCCTAAGTCTGACCAGAAGTACAGGTACATTAACCGTAAGGGTACTGTAAAGACCGGTCTTGAATACCCAGGTATTAAGGTAATTGAAACTCCTGGCTTTGACGAGCAGCCTCTGAATGGTACATATTATTATGTGTCTGATGTTCTTCTGTATGACCAGCAGACAAGGGAAGGTGCTCTGAACACACGTATGAGAATATTCTGCAACACCATGTCACCTGACTTCGTAAACAGCAATGCACGCGGTAGAAGCGGTGCAGTCAAGTCACTCCGCTATGTTGTAGGCTTCAAGAAGGGATACTGCCAGAACGTTGCTTATTCAGACCAGACAAGATTCTTTGTTAGATACTATGATACATCATTTACCAGCTTCATGGGTAATGAGCTTTCAATCATGGGTATCTTTGACGTAGCATTCAAGTTGCCACCTGTACCATTTGACGGTACATATGAAATCAGAATGTTCATTGAGACTATGGCTTCAACAAAGGCTGATCGTGGTGTTATCCAGGTTTACTTCCTTGACGGTAACGTTGAAGGCTCTAACCTTAATAACATAGGCAAGGGTCAGGAATGGAAGCCTTGCGGTATTCCTGTTGACATGACAATCATTGGTGATGACCCGAGAATCGGTAACTTCTCCGATGATGACATCAGCTCAAAGGGTCTTGATATTGATGTAATCAACAAGGCTATGCGTAACCGCGGCTACATGCGTGCAATGGACAGCTACAAGACATCAAACGGTGACGTAATGGATGGTAGCGTAGACCGTTACAGAAAGATTCTGACCACAGAGTACATGCAGGCAAATCATGACTACTGGATCAGGGTACGTGCTACCGGTAGTTCAAATGACAAGACTGTATGTCCTTGGAACGTAATTGAAGTTGTTCCAAAGAGTGTATACGCAGGCGAAATTCCTGAGGATAGACACTAATTCTGGAATATATAGTTAAGTGGGGAAGATGAAACCATCATCTTCCCCACTTTTTTTGTGCCTCAGTTTTTTTAGTCCTTCGGGGTACATGCTGAATTTAATACAATATAACAAATAAAGGTAAATATTAATTAAAATAATTCTCTTTGCTTTTGAACCGGTAGTATGCTTAATTAGTGTTTAACAGTTATTTAAGGTAGTTGTTTAGAATTAACAATAGTGCATAAGAATTGTTGGTATAATTTATACATCTATTTGAAAAAATCACAATACCTTTACCCCGCTAAACTATATTTGCGAAAGAGAGATTTTTATTCACTTTATTTATTAATTATTTTTTTATGAAACAAAGAGACATTCTTTTGGCAGGTGCTCTCATGCTTGGCATGGGACTTAATGCACAGGCTCAAGAGCCAAGCAGACTCTTCTTCTTCGGTTTCGAAGATGGAATGGCTTCATTCCAGGACTCTGCAAACCCTCTTGATTCTATCAAAAAGGTCCGCTACTATGCTACCAACCCTAATGATGACGGGGACTGGACAATAGTATATGAGCTGGATACAACAATGTACCTCCTGAATGGTATCGCTCCTCTGAATAGCCGTGGAGATACCTACGAAATTATGGAGGATGATGAAGACGGTAACCACCGCAAGACCCTGGAAAAGCTGGGCGCTGAAGGTGGTTCAAAGTACTTCAAGTACACTTCTGGCGGTGAAGCAGGTGGCAGTGAGAGTAACAACTACGATGCTGACCTTTTCATCCGTGGCGTACAGATTAAGGACAACACTTCTTACCGTCTCGTTTATTATGTAAAAGGTGATGCCAACTCAAAGATGTATGTTGACCTCATGCGTGGTTACTACAGCTCTGAGAAGCCTTTCGCAATGGACGGCTCTTCAACTGGCTCTGACGTTGAATTTTCTCTTCACAAGACCTCTTTCAGTGCAGGCAACTGGGAGCGCGTGACCATGATGTCATACTACCAGACTGACTCAGTGGCTGAGAGACACATGTACAAGAATGGTTACTGGTGGGCCAATACATGGACACATTACCCAGATCCAACTGACTCAACAAAGACTTATCAGTACATTGAGCAGTTTGACAAGTACTTTGTACGTCTGGCATTCAGTGGTCCTGGTTCAACCTACTATGTTGATGACATTGCTCTCTACGAGTCATGGATTGGCGGTGCTGAGTACAACAACTACATTATCCGCGTAAACTTCGGTTATCAGACCAACCTTGCTACCCTTGCCAAGGCTGACGTTAACGGTTCTCTCGTTCTGCCAGGTGACTATTTCTCAGTTACCGGTATTGACGTAGAAGACAGGGAAGGTGGTGTTATTGATGTACCTGTTGAGTCAGCAGAATATCATACTGACGGTTATCTGTATATCTGGCTTGAGGATCCATGTGACTGGTATGAAGATCTTCGCGTAAGCTTCACCAACCCAGAAGATCCAGCTCTCCAGCTTAAGTATACCGGAACTCTCTACCCAATGGCTAACGATACTGCATGGGTAAAAGCAGGCAAGCTCGTTCCTAACTTCCAGAATGAGTTCGTAGTTTACAACCCGACAGTTATGGCTACTTCATACCTGCAGTTGCCTCCACTCGTAACAAAGGCTGAACCAGAAGAGGGTTCATTCACACTTTCACCTGACACCAAGTCAATCAAGGTATACTTCTCAAAGGCTGTATATGTTGATATGGAGAAGGGCGTAAACACTGAAAAGGGCGTTATCGGTAGAATGAAGGGCTCTGGCCTCAACGAACTCTGGATTCCAGGTGAGTACAACAAGGAGGACATGAGCGTAGTATTTACACGTCCTGCAGGTAACACAACTCCTCTGAACGGTGACTTCGAGTTTACCGTTATGAACATGCGTGCTACTTCTTCATCACCTCTTACAAGTGATGATAAGGTTATCAAGCTGTCATTCGGTCCTGCCGATGTTGCTCCAGTTATCTTCGGCCAGGCTGATTTCGCTTCACTTGCCAAGGGTACAAAGAATGTTGAGGGCTTCGAGGTTAACGCTGACTGTATGATGGAAATCACTACATTCACAGGTCTCTATTCTAAGGCTTTGAAGTTCGGTCTGTTCGGTACTTCTGGTCTTTCTGACTCAGACAGACCTCAGCTGACATATACATTCAATGTAACTCAGCCAGGTGAATGGCTTGTCAAGATTGGTACATCAGGCTGTCTCAAGAGCTCATACAACGATGACTGTAAGATGGAAATCCGTGTAATGGATTCAGAGTGTGTTGATACTCTCCATTACTATGTTGAGAATCAATCAGGCTACAAGCCAGAAGAGGGCGGTGCCGTTACTGAAATCGAGGATCTTCTGTGGACTGTAAACTTCGCCAAGGCTGGTCAGTATGTAATCCAGTTCAGACTGCCTAACGAGCATGCCTATGGTGGTAGTCATAAGGGCGGTCGTGTTCTGTACTACCTTGAGGTTTCAAACAACTACTCAAGCGCTTATGCTTACATTGACAAGTTCAACAAGGCATATGCTGCAGCTCAGGAGAAGCAGGCAGAAGCATTTGCAACTGCTGCAAAGTACACAGGTTCCGTATATGAAAGCCTCGTTGCTATCATAAAGAACTATGCAGGTTTCGCTGATACCAAGCCTTCACGCTACAACACTGTTGTTGACAGCCTGAACACTGCTACAGCAAACATGACTTCACGCATTTCACTCGTTGACAAGTACTATACTGAGTATGCTGCTGCCGAGGCTAAGCGCGACCAGTATGCTGAGGCTGCTGAGAAGGATCTTGTTGCTTACGCTGCTCTTGTTGCCAAGATCAACGAATACGCTTCACTTGACCCAACAGCTAAGTCAAATGATGAGATGACAGCTATTACAAGCGAGGTTACAGCTGCTACAAAGACTGTTACTGACCGTGTAAACAACAATGCTGCATTCGAATCAGCTCTTGCTGCTGTCAAGGCAATCCTTGACAATGAGGATAATGCAATCTACGCTGACTTCGAGGAGTTCGTAAATGCCCAGAAGGCTTACAACGCTGAGAAGGATGATAACCTGATCACAATTTCTGACGATGACCTGGCTGCTGCTACAAAGGCCCTGACATCAGTTAAGAATGCATTCAATGGTAAGGTTGAAGGCGTTAAGGCTATGACAGTTCAGGTTAAGGCTCTTGCAGAACTTGCTGAGGCTATCGAGGTTGACTTTGAGGCTCTGAAGGCTGGTTCAGCTGCTGACATTGAGGCACGTCTTGCAACTGTAGTTGATGATGACCAGGAACTTGCTGAAATCATTAAGGCTGCTATCAAGTACACTATCTACAAGAAGATTGCTGAGGGTGAACTTGACCTTGCAGGTGATTCAATTGACGTAACTCCGTTCATCCGCAACTACAACCTGTACACCACCGCTGCAAACGGTGTTGACATGGCTCAGTTCTACTATTCATACGGAGCTCCTAACGATCGTTGGAGAGTTAAGACCGGTACATTCGAAACCGTATTCCCAGGCTGGACAATCCAGGGCAAGAGCGGTAACGTTCACATTGGTTCAGAGGAACTGAACTGGGTATCAGAAGACAAGGCTCCTATCTTCGACGCATTCGTTGGTCTTGACTGGAATTCATCATGTGTACTGTCAGGTACTGTTGAGGGTCTGCCAGCAGGTAAGTACTCAATCGGTCTTGCAGTCAACACTCAGATTGATGGTTCTAAGATGTATGTAAATACAAGCGCTTCAAAGGATACTGTAAATGTTGCCCAAACTGGTTCTTCTGATCATATCGAGGTTGCAAACATCTTCGCATATGATGTTGACGCTGCTGATGGTACAGTTTCAATCCGCTACGAGGCAGCTTCTGGTTCAGGTTGGGCCCGCATGGATAACTTCGCTGCAATCCTGACAGGTGTTGCTGATGTTGACTACGCTAAGCTTGTTGAAGAGGCTGAGGCTGCAGCTAAGGAGGGTCTTAACAGTGTTGAGGCTATCGAAGATGCTGCAAGCGTTAAGTACTACAACATCAACGGTGTCCAGACCGCTCAGCCAAAGGGTGTAACTATCAAGGTTACTACCGGCAAGAACGGTAAGGTCAATGCTCAGAAGGTACTTGTAAAGTAATTCAGTATTAACTGAGATAAATCCCGAAGGGAGAGGTCAAAAGCCTCTCCCTTTTTTTTGTGTTGATTTTTAAGAATTGAATAGTGGCTCTTCAAATGCTTATACGTTACAAAATAGTAAACTTGATGTAAATAAAATTAATTAAAATTCAAAAATCCGCCAAAATAATTTCTCTAAAAATAAAAAAAGATAAAAAACAATCTCTATATTTGCCGCATTGTTAACGTATGCTAATTGGACGATTACACTTTTTATTCACTTAATTAATAAACTATGAGACAAAGAGACATTCTTTTGGCAGGAGCTCTCATGCTTGGCATGGGACTCAATGCTCAGGCTCAGGAGGAAAGCAGACTCTTCTTCTTCGGTTTCGAAGATGGAATGGCTTCATTCACAGACTCTACTCATCCTCTTGACTCAATCACAAAGGTCCGTTACTATGCGGGTAGTCCTACCAGTGCCGGTTGGGATATCGTATATGAAAAGGACTCTTTGATGTACATGCTCAATGGTATCCAGCCATTGACAAGCCGTGGTGACGTTTATGACATCATCACCGACGAAGAAGGCGAACACGCCAATGAATTTAAGAAGATGGGTGCTGAAGGTGGCAACAAGTACTTCAAGTATGTAGCCGGCGACGCTTCAAGTGAAGCCAATGACTACAATGCTGACCTTTTCATCCGTGGCGTTAAGGTAGAGGACAACACCTCATACCGTCTGGTTTACTACGTTAAGGCTACTCCAACCGGTAAGATGTATACCGACCTTATGCGTGGTTTCTACAACTCTGAGAAGCCTATTTCACTTTCAGGTGCAAGCGGCAACGAATTCCGTCTCCACAAGGAGGAGTTCATGGACACTCAGTGGGAACGTGTAACTATGATGTCATACTACCAGAATGACTCAGTTGCTGAAAGACACATGTACAATGCAGGTTACTGGTGGACCGGCTCATGGTCAACCAAAGACGAGGCTGGCACAGAGTACAACTACATTGAGCAGTTCGACAAGTATTTCGTACGTCTGGCTTTCACAGGTCCAAACGCTACATACTATGTTGATGACATTGCCCTCTACAAGTCATGGATTGGCGGTGCTGAGTCAAACGGCTACATTATCCGCGTAAACTTCGGTTACCAGACTAACCTGGCTGAACTTGCCAAGGCTTCTGAGTTCAAGGCAATTGAGCTCCCAGGTGAGTACTTCGAGGTTACCGGTTACGAACTTGACGAGGATGGCGAGCCACTCAGCGATGAACCAGCAGTTATTGAAGTAGAGTCAGGTGAGTATCACTCAGACGGTTACCTTTATTTGTGGCTTGAGGACGAGTGCGAGTACTACAAGGACCTGCGCGTAAAGTTCATCAACCCAGAAGATCCTTCCCTGCAGCTGAAGTATAACGGCAGCCTCTACCCAATGGGTCTTGACTCAGCTTGGGTAAATGCAGGCAAGATTGTTCCAAACTTCGAGAACGAGTTCGTTGTTCCAAACCCACGTGTATACGCTACTTCAATCAAGATGCTGGCTCCAGTACTGAAGTCAACAACTCCTGAGGATGGTTCATTCAACCTGCCTTCAGACACACGTGAAATCACAATGGCTCTGACCAAGCTCCCATACATTGACACAGAGAACAATACCGAGTCTTCACAGAAGAACGTTGTTTGTGTTGTTAAGGCTGCTGGTGTTAAGGAGTACTGGCTGGCTGATCCTGCATCATGGGATCCAGAAGCAAAGACTCTCGTATTCAAGCGTCAGGCTAAGTACACAACTCCTCTTAAGGGTGACTACACATTCTCTCTTGAGAACGCAAAGGCTACTGCAAGCTCAACAGCTGCAGAACCTCAGACTGTTAACCTTTCATTCGGTGACCTGACCGGTGGTGCTCCAGTTTACTACTATCAGTCACAGGTTGAATGGACTAAGGAAGATGTTGCCAACCAGTCAATTCCTTTCGGTTGGACAGCTTCAGATTCAAGCATTGGTGAAACTCCACAGGCTGGTGACGGTACCAAGCAGTCAGGCAGAAGCCGTATGTACTACTTCGGTGACGGTGGTCAGTTCACTCGTGGTATGTACTACTGCCCACGTGGTACCTCTGTAGATGCTAGATTCACTTATGGTAACGTTGAGGGATATGAGCTCAACCTTGCTCCTGGTGACTACTGGCTGTCATTCTCAGCATTCGGTTGGGACAACAATGCCAAGAATACCGTATATGTATATCCTCTCGGTGCTGAAGAGAAGGGTGACATGAAGCTTGAGTTCACTCCTGATCAGTATGAGGCCAACAGTAAGGCAAGCACAGGCAGCTATGTTGTAAACATTGCTACATCATACCGTCTCTCATTCACTATCGAAACAGCCGGTAACTATGTAATTGAGTTCTATACTCCTAAGTCAGCCAACTGGACTGGTACAGTTCTTGGTAACATCGAAATCTCTAACCAGTACTCAGCTGCATACAAGTATCTGCAGAACCTGATCAATGCTCAGACAACTGCTGCTGCAAAGGTAAAGGTTGCTGAAGAGACTGCTGCCAAGTATTCAGGTGCTGTCCTGAACTCACTGAAGGATCTCATTGCCAAGTATGAGTCATTCAAGTCAACATCACCTTCAGAGTACAACGCTGTAACTAAGGAACTGAACGATGCCAGCGTTGCTATGCAGGATCACATCAACACAGTTGACAAGTACTACACTGAGTACGCTGCTGCTGAGGCTATGCGTGACCAGTATGCTGGTGATTCAGCTGCTGAGAAGGGTCTGGCTGCTTATGCTGCCCTGCTTGCCAAGATCAAGGAGTATGCTGACATGGATCCTACTACCAAGACTGATGCAGAAATCAAGGATATCACTGAAGAGGTTACAGCTTCTTACAATGCAGTTACAACCCGTGTAAACAACAATGCTGCATTCGTAACAGCTCTTGAGAACCTTAAGGCAGTCCTTGACAATGAGGATAACCTTGCTTATGCTGAATTCGATGAGTTTGTAAATGCCCAGAAGGTTTACAACGCTGAGAAGGATGATGACCTGATTGCTATTTCTGATGATGACCTGGCTGCTGCTACAAAGGCCCTGAATTCTGCTAGAAATGCATTCAACGGTAAGGTTGAGGGTGTTAACGCTATGACTGTCCAGATCAAGGCTCTTGCAGAACTTGCTGAGGCTATCGGTGTTGACTTCGAGGCTCTGAAGGCTGGTTCAACTGCTGACGTTAAGGCTGCAGTTGCTGCTGCTATCGATGATGATCAGGAACTTGCTGAAGTAATGAAGTCTGCTATCAAGTACACTATCTACAAGATGATTGCCGAGGGTTCACTTGACCTGTCATCTGATTCACTTGATGTAACTCCGTTCATCCGCAACTACAACCTCTACACCACCGCTGCAAACGGTGTTGACATGGAGAAGTTCTACTATTCATACAGCGCTCCTAACGATCGTTGGAGAGTTAAGACCGGTACATTCGAAACCGTATTCCCAGGCTGGAAGGTACAGGGTAAGGGCGGTAACGTTCACATCGGTTCTGAGACTCTGAACTGGGTATCTGAGGAGAAGGCTCCTATCTTCGACGCTTACCTGGGTCTTGACTGGAGTTCATCAGTAGTTGTTTCTGGTACAGTTGAGGGTCTGCCAGCAGGTAAGTACTCACTCGGTATCGGTTCTAACGCTCAGAAGGATGGTTCAATGCTGATCGCTACAGTTAACGAGGTTTCTGATACAGCTCTTGTAGTTGCTGGTACATCAGACCTGCCATCTGAGGCTAACGTATTCGCTTACGGTGTTGAAGTTCCAGAAGGTGTAGTTTCACTGACTTACAGCGCTTCAAGTGGTGCAGGTTGGTCACGCGTTGATAACTTCGCTGCAATCCTGACAGGTGTTGCTGATGTTGACTACGCTAAGCTTGTTGAAGAGGCTGAAGCTGCAGCTAAGGAGGGTCTTAACAGTGTTGAGGCTATCGAAGATGCTGCAAGCGTTAAGTACTACAACATCAACGGTGTCCAGACCGCTCAGCCAAAGGGTGTAACTATCAAGGTTACTACCGGCAAGAACGGTAAGGTTAACGCTCAGAAGGTACTTGTAAAGTAATTCAGTATTAACTGAGATAAATCCCGAAGGGAGAGGTCAAAAGCCTCTCCCTTCTTTGTTAGTTATAGGGTTATTCCCGGACATTTTTTGGATACATACCCCTTGAGGGGTCTCGCCACCCGCCGCGTGATGGGCGGGGGGACCATGAGAGAAGATGGTGAACGGAAAACTTGTTTTCAGGACACCATCGGAACGAATGGTGGGACGGAGCGAAGCGGAGCCCCCGAAAGGGAGTTTGTACCAAAATAAATGTATGGGAATAAGTAATATGGGGAAAAACAAAGAGAGAGTCCCATTTGGAACTCTCTCTAACGTGGTGTCACCAGGAATCGAACCGGGGACACAAGGATTTTCAGTCCTTTGCTCTACCAACTGAGCTATGACACCGTGTCATTCTTGCTTGAATGCGGGTGCAAAGATATGGACTTATTTTGATTTGGCAAGCATTTTGGCGTAAAAAATTCATTGTGATTTATTTTTTGTACTATCTTTGCGGTCACAAAGAAGATCGGAATGTAGCGCAGTTGGTAGCGCACTACGTTCGGGACGTAGGGGTCGGGCGTTCGAGTCGCCTCATTCCGACCAAGGGCAGAAGTTCAGGCTTCTGCCTTTTTTGTTATAGGCTGTCCCTTTTCTCAAGAAATTCGGCAAGACGCTTTTCGCGGTCGGCAATGAAAGATGCGGCCTGTGGCGATTCGGGATTCATGGGGCGGTGGTTCATGAGCTGGCGCAGTGAATTGGACTGGTCAAGCATGGGTTTCTGCGACGGGTCAAAAGCCCAATCCATAAACCGGTCGAAAATGTAATCGGCTGCCAGCTGTGAGGGATGAACCATGTCATCGGCATAGAACCGGTAGTCACGCAGTTCATCCATCATGATTTCATACGCTGGGAAATAGCTGGCGTTCTGGTATCGGGCTACAATTTGGTCAACCGCCAGGAGAAGGTTGGACTTGCTGATCTGGTTCTGGTGCAGACCGTCGGCGGCATGGCGCACGGGACTGACGGTGAATATCCACTGACGGTCAGGGTTGCCGCCTACGTAATGTCCCAGGTAGCTGACGGTTTCGTCAACGCTGAGCATGGAGCGTTCAAACTGGCTGGAAGGAAGCTTGTGGCAGTTCGATACTGTCATGCCGCTATCCTTGTCAGTGTAGACGAATGATGTGCCCAGCGTTACCACTACCCACTGCTTGCGATGGTAGAATTCCGATGCCTGGGCAAGTGTTTCGTTGGCGTTGTCAAGGAATTCCTGGGCAGTAGGACGTGCAAAGCTGGTGTGGTGGTGGAACGAGCAGAAGCCCTGGGGAGTACTTATGACATCTTCCGGTATGAAACTGCAACCGTATGGGTTTATGCCGTAACCTTCAAGCAGTCCCAGACAGTCGGCAATTGACGCCGGGTTGAACAGGACTCCGAAGGGATTTACCATGGTCTTGAAGTAGCGCTCGGAACACCGGCGTCCTATTTCGGTGGCGAAGCATGAGCCAACGAAGAGTATGGAGTCAGAATAGGTGAACTTCTTCTCAATTGGGTTTATGTCGACTGGGGTCTGCAGTTTCATGATTGGCCTGGTTTTATTCTGTAATGCCCTTGTAGGTTTCGCAAACCTGATGGTATGATTCCAAGTTGCCTATGTCATAGCGCTTGCCGGGCATCTCCATGGCGTGAACCGGGGTCTGGGTGCACAGCCATGCAATGTAGCTGCCTGGAGCATCGGTTCCGCATCCGGCTGCAATGCCTGAAGGGACCAGACGGGCATCGGCCTTGGTATAATAATAGAAAGGTGGGCAGCACCAGTTGGACTTGGGCTGGGTGGGCTTTTCTTCCATGCCGAGTATGCGGTCGCTGGCATCGACTTCAACTATGCCGCACTTGACAAGCTTTTCTTGCTTGGGTTCAAAGTAGCGCATGATGCATGAGGTGTTCTTGGCGTGGGCGTAGCGGACGAATCTTTGCAGGCTGAAGTCAAGCACGTTGTCACCGGCAATTACCAGCATGTCGTCATCGAGCCCCAGCTTGTCTATGGCGAACTGTATGTCACGGACTGCGCCAAGGCGGGTTTCATTGGTCGATGTTCCGTCATCGACGACAGTGATGCGCGGTCCCTTGCCTTGAGGGGCGCGGTTCTGGGCCCAGTCGCTGAAATGGCCGGCGAACCTGTGGTTTGATATTACTATGTATTCATCGACAAGGCCTGCTCCGTCGATATCATTGATCAGCCAGTCAAGTATGGTCTTGTTGCCAACCTTGAGGAGCGGCTTGGGGAAGTTTTCAGTTAGCGGATAAAGCCTGGTGGCATATCCGGCAGCCAGGATGAGACATTTCATGCTTGTTGTATTTTTAGTTTGCACAAAAATAGTGATTATTGTCAACGTGGGGCAGACAGTGGCTGATTTTTGGCTTATCTTTGTTTTCCAAATGAAGATAGGGAATATAGAATTTTCTGAAAGACCGGTTTTCCTGGCACCCATGGAGGATGTGACGGACCCTGCGTTCAGGCTTATGTGCAAGCGTTTCGGCGCTGACATGGTCTATACCGAGTTCGTGTCAAGCGATGCCCTGATACGTGAAGTGAACAGCACCATGCGCAAGCTTCAGATATGTAACGAGGAGCGCCCCGTGGCCATTCAGATATACGGCCGTGAGACCGATGCCATGGTTGAGGCTGCGCGTATGGTCGAGGCTGCCAACCCCGACATTCTGGACCTGAATTTCGGTTGCCCGGTCAAGAAGGTGGCAGGCAAGGGCGGCGGTGCAGGCATGCTGCAGAATGTCCCCAAGATGCTGGAAATAACCAAGGCTGTGGTTGATGCCGTAAAGATTCCCGTGACGGTCAAGACCCGTCTGGGCTGGAATGACGACAGCAAGATTATAGTGGAACTGGCCGAGCAGTTGCAGGACTGCGGCATTCAGGCCCTGACCGTGCATGGCAGGACCAGGGCGCAGATGTACACCGGCCAGGCAGACTGGACGCTCATTGGCAAGATTAAGGAGAATCCGAGAATGCACATTCCCATAATAGGAAACGGTGACGTTACGACTCCGGAGAGGGCAAAGGAGTGCTTTGACATGTATGGGGTCGATGCTATCATGATAGGCCGCGGCAGTTTTGGCCGGCCATGGATTTTCCAGGAGGTCAAGCATTACCTTGAGACAGGCGAACTGATGCCTGACCCGGGCTTTGAATGGAAGATTGACGTGCTCAGGCAGGAAACGCTTGACAGCATAGCCCGCCTTGACGAGAAGCGCGGAATAGTTCACATACGCAGGCATCTGGCCGCAAGTCCGGTATTCAAGGGACTGCCCGATTTCCGCCGTACCAGAATAGAGATGCTCAGGGCGGAGAAGGTTTCAGAACTATTCGCTATATTTGACAGGATTATAGAACAGTATCCGACAGGAGAATGACTAGAGACGATTTTGAGATAATGGCCCCGGTCGGGTCATGGGAATCATTGGCTGCGGCTTTCCAGGCTGGAGCCAATTCCATCTATTTCGGAGTGGAGAAGCTGAACATGCGTTCGCGCAGTGCCAGCAAGTTCACCCTGGATGACCTGAGGCAGATTGCCCAGGAGTGTGACAGCCATAACGTGAAGAGTTACCTGACCCTGAACACTGTGATGTATGGCGAGGATATTCCCCTGATTCACGAGATTGTCGATGCTGCCCATGAGGCCGGTATATCGGCAATCATTGCCTGTGACATTGCCGTGATGACCTACTGCCGCCGGGTGGGACAGGAGGTGCATTTGTCTACTCAGCTGAACATAAGCAACATAGAGGCTCTCAAGTTCTATGCACAGTTTGCCGATGTGGTTGTACTGGCGCGTGAACTGAACCTGGACCAGGTGGCCGAAATTTACAGGGGCATACAGGAGCAGAATATATGCGGACCTTCGGGAAAGCTCATACGCATTGAGATGTTCTGCCACGGCGCCCTGTGCATGGCTATAAGCGGCAAGTGTTATCTGAGCCTGAATGAACTGGGTGCCAGCGCGAACCGCGGTGCCTGCATGCAGGTGTGCCGCAGGGGTTATATTGTTAAGGATAAGGAGAGCGATATAGAACTGGCGGTTGAGAACCAGTACATAATGTCACCGAAGGACCTGAAGACCATCAGGTTCATGGACCGCATGATTGAGGCTGGCGTACGCGTGTTCAAGATTGAGGGCAGGGCCCGTGGCCCGGAATATGTGCGCACCGTAGCCGAGTGCTACAGCGAGGCCATTGAGTGCTGCCTGTCGGGTAATTTCACTGATGAACGCAAGCAGGAGTGGGATGAGAGGCTTTCAACCGTATTCAACCGCGGTTTCTGGGATGGCTACTATCTGGGCCAGAGACTGGGAGAATGGAATGAGAAGTATGGCTCGAAGGCTACCGAGACCAAGGTTTATGCGGGCAAGTGTACCGATTATTTCTCAAGACTGGGGGTAGGTGAGTTCCTGATGGAGGCATCGGCCATGACTGCCGGTGAGAAAGTGATGGTGACCGGAACTACTACCGGATGCCTGATTTTCAATCTTGATGACCCCAGGGTGAACCTGAAGAGTGTGACCGATGTGCCCAAGGGCGTGAAGGTTTCGTTCAGGACTCCCGAAAAGGTGCGCCGCGGCGACAAGCTCTACAGGGTTGTCTCAAGGACAGAGTGACTTATGGACAAGCAGTCCTGCCATTATGGATTCATGAACATATGTGCAGGCCTGATTGCAATGACAATCCTGATTGCAATGACAATCCTGATTACAATGACAACCAATAAAGAATAAGAATATGAAGAAGAATCTTTTCGCCCTGGCACTCTTGGCAGCAGGGGCATTCATGACAGTTTCATGCAATTCTGCAGTGGCTGAGACCTACACTGACAACAAGATCCTTGAAGATGGCGGCAATGGCCCGTACAAGGCAATCATGGTAACCGAACCTTCACTTGAGGCTCATACCATTTTCCGTCCGCAGGACCTGAGCCAGTTCGGCAAGAAGAACAAGATGCCGGTGCTGGTATGGGGTAACGGTGCATGTACCAACTCTCCATGGGAGCATGTGAATTTCCTGAACGAGATTGCATCGAACGGCATTTTCGTAGTTGCCATAGGCGTATTCCCTGAGGAGGGCCGACGCAATTACGGAGCAATGTCAAAGAGCGAGCAGCAGATTGAGGGTATTGACTGGGCCATACAGCAGAATGCTGACAAGAATAGTCCTTACTACCAGAAGCTTGACATAGAGAATATTGCAGCTGCAGGCATGTCATGCGGCGGACTGCAGACTCTGACCAATGCTGCTGACAGCCGCCTGAAGACTATCATGGTATGCAACAGCGGCAGTTTCATTGATCCATCGGGTGCAGTGCCAAACATGCCTATGCCTACCAAGGAGGACCTGAAGAAGATTCACACTCCAGTGCTTTACCTGTTGGGCGGTCCAACCGACATTGCCTATACCAATGGCATGGATGACTTTGCACACATTGACCATGTTCCAGCATTTGCAGCAAACTTCCCTGTAGGTCACGGCGGTACATACGCACAGCCTCACGGCGGTGAATTTTCAGTTGTTGCAACTGCATGGCTGAAGTGGCAGCTCATGGGCGACAAGGAGGCCGGTGCCATGTTTACCGGAAACCCATGCGCACTGTCACAGCGCGAAGGCTGGACAACTGACAAGAAGAATATAGACTGATTTCGTTTTTTCATTATATTTGCTGAAAAATATACCGCCGCTATGCAAAATGCGCGGTAACAAAATGCATAATAGATGAATGATTCAATAAAACCTGCTCAGGGTAAACTGGGTGTACTTTGCGTAGGACTTGGCGGCGTGACCACCACCTTCATTACGGGAACCCTCATGGCAAGGAAGGGACTGGCCAATCCGGTCGGTGCTTTCACGCAGCTTGGAAAGATGCGCGTAGGACGCGGCAAGGACAAGCAGTACAAGAGGGTGGGTGACATTATTCCTTTGGCAAGCCTGAATGACATTGTATTCGGTGCCTGGGATGTATTTACCGACAATGCATACGAAAGCGCACTTTTCTGCAAGGTGCTGAACAGGGAAGAGATTGAGCCTGTCCGTGACGAGCTTGAGAGTATAAGGCCAATGCGTGCCTGCTTTGATGTGGATTACGCAAGGAACCTGGTTGACCCGTCGTTCGGCAGGGTGCCTGACCCGCTGTGGGCCATGCCTGAAGATACAAGGTGGAACTATGCCCAGAACCTGCGTCAGGATATTCGCAATTTCAAGGAGGAGCACGGATGTGACCGCGTGGTGGTATTCTGGATAGCAAGTACCGAGGCCTATACTCCGAGAAACGAAGATGTCCACGGTTCGCTTGCCGGCTTTGAGGCAGCCCTGAAGGCCGATGATCGCAGGCACATTTCGCCGAGCATGGTATATGCATACGCCGCCCTGCGTGAGGGATGCCCGTTCATTATGGGAGCCCCGAACGTATGCGTGGACATTCCTGCCATGTTCGAACTGTCGGCTGAAATGAATGTTCCTATTGTGGGAAAGGATTTCAAGAGCGGCCAGACCATGATGAAGACCGCCATGGCCCCTATTTTCCAGACCCGTCTGCTGGGTGTGGAGGGCTGGTTCTCGACCAACATTCTGGGCAACCGCGACGGCCAGGTTATTGAGCATCCGGACAATTTCGAAACCAAGAGAATAAGCAAGGCTTCGTCAATTGAATGGATACTGGACGGCCAGGAGTATCCGGAACTCTATTCCGATATATATCATAAGGTGAAAATCAACTACTATCCTCCACGCGGTGACAACAAGGAGAGCTGGGACAATATCGACATATTCGGCTGGATGAACTATCCAATGCAGATTAAGGTGAATTTCCTGTGCCGTGACTCTATCCTGGCGGCACCAATATGCCTGGACCTGCTGCTCTTTACCGATATTGCCCTGCGTGCCGGCATGAGCGGAGTACAGGAGTGGCTGTCATTCTACGTGAAGAAGCCGATGACTTATGATGACGAGAATCCGGTACATGACCTGTTTATGCAATTTGCCATGCTGAAGAACCAGATAAGGGTGCTTGGAGGCTATGAGGCGGACCAGGAACTGGACTGAATTCTGTATATACAAATATTGAAAATGCAAGCGACCGGACTGCCAGAGCGTGGTTCGGTCGCTTATTTTCATCGGATTCCGAATATTTTTGCAAGTAAAGTGAATATTTAGGGTAAAAATGCATTTTATATCAAAAAATGGGAGTAATTTTGCGCCGTTTTCAAAAGATAACCCCGAATAGAAAGGATGAAGAACAAGAACAACCGTTTGGAGGCCATCAGGCTGATTATTTCCGAACAGGACATCAAGAATCAGGAGCAGCTGCTTCAGATACTCATTGCCAGAGGTTTTTCAGTAACTCAGGCTACGCTTTCACGTGACCTCAAGAAGATGAAAATCTCTAAGGTTGCGAATACATACGGAGACTATCTGTATGTTCTTCCGAATCACGCAATACTCCAGAAGAAGACTTCGGTAGCAGAACTGGATGAACAGGCACCGGCAAACCAGCCAAGGTACGGATTCGTATCGCTGAATTTTTCGGGCAACATGGCTGTCATAAAGACCAAGCCGGGTTATGCAAGCAGTCTGGCATATGACATAGACAACCGCAATATTCCGAATGTGCTTGGAACAATTGCCGGCGATGACACCCTGTTGCTGGTGCTGTCCGAGACAGCCAACCGCATGGAGATTAAGCGTACGCTTGAACCGATTATTATATCGCTTTAATATAAACTTGACAAAGGATAATTTTTCATTTTTACTGGAATGGAAAAGGAAATTGTGGTTTTGGTGGCCGATGAGTCACATGAAAAGTATGTCGATACAATACTTGAAACCATATCAGAAGCTGCTAAGGTGCGCGGAACAGGCATAGCCAAGCGCACACATGAATACGTTTTGAAGAAAATGCGCGAAGCCAAGGCTGTAATAGCCCTGTGCGGAGACCAGTTTGCAGGATTCAGCTACATTGAGACCTGGCAGGACAAGAAATACGTGACCACGTCGGGCCTGATTGTCCACCCTGATTTCCGCGGACTGGGACTTGCCAAGAGAATAAAGGACATGACTTTTACCCTCGCCCGTACACGCTGGCCTCACGCCAAGATATTTTCACTTACCAGCGGTGCCGCTGTCATGGCCATGAATACCCAGCTGGGTTACAAGCCGGTGACTTTTGCCGACCTTACCGATGACGAGGCTTTCTGGCGCGGCTGTGAAGGATGCATAAACGTGGATGTCCTGCATAGGACTGACAGGCGCTACTGCATATGTACCGGCATGCTTTATGATCCGGAAGAGTACCTGCCCGCAAAGATTGAGCCGGAGGTACTTGAGAGAATAAGACTTATTGAAGAAAAGGAAAACAATTGAATATATGAGCAAGAAGAAAGTGGTTGTAGCCTTCAGCGGCGGTCTTGACACAAGTTACAATGTCATGTACCTGACCAAGGAGATGGGCTACGAGGTTTATGCAGCATGTGCTAATACCGGCGGTTTCAGCGCTGAGCAGCTGAAGACTAATGAGGAAAATGCCTACAAGCTGGGCGCAGTAAAGTATGTTACACTTGACGTAACACAGGAGTACTACCAGAAGTCCCTGAAGTACATGGTTTACGGTAATGTGCTGAGAAACAACTGCTATCCTATTTCAGTATCTTCAGAGCGAATTTTCCAGGCGCTGGCAATTGCTGACTATGCAAACCAAATTGGTGCCGATGCAATTGCGCACGGTTCAACAGGTGCCGGCAACGACCAGATCCGCTTTGACCTGACATTCCTGGTCAAGGCTCCGGGCGTTGAGATAATTACCCTGACACGTGACCGCAACCTGAGCCGCAAGGAGGAGATTGACTATCTGAACGCAAACGGCTTCAGCGCTGATTTCACCAAGCTGAAGTATTCATATAATGTAGGTATCTGGGGTACCAGTATCTGCGGTGGTGAGATCCTTGATTCAAAGCAGGGTCTGCCAGAGAGCGCTTACCTGAAGCATCCTACCAAGGAGGGTTCTGAAATTTTGAGCCTTGACTTTGAGAAGGGTGAGCTGGTTGGCGTGAACGGCAAGAAGTACGATGACCGCATCAAGGCTATCCAGGCTGTCGAGGAGATTGGCGCAAGCTATGCCATTGGCCGTGACTGCCACGTGGGCGATACCATCATAGGAATAAAGGGCCGCGTAGGCTTTGAGGCTGCAGCCCCTATGCTTATCATTGCTGCTCACCGCTTCCTTGAGAAGTACACCCTGAGCAAGTGGCAGCAGTACTGGAAGGACCAGGTTTCAAACTGGTACGGAATGTTCCTGCATGAGTCACAGTACCTGGAGCCTGTAATGCCCGATATTGAGGCAATGCTTGCAAGCAGCCAGCGCAACGTGAACGGAACTGTTACCCTAGAGTTGCGTCCATACAGCTTCCAGACCGTAGGATGCGATACCCCTGATGACCTGGTACACAACAAGTTGGGTGAGTACGGCGAGGGTGCCAAGGCATGGACTGCCGATGATGCCAAGGGCTTCATCAAGATTACATCGACCCCGCTGCGCGCATACTACAGCGTGCATCCCGATGAGGAGAGATAATTGTTGGAATTGAAACCAAGAAAAATAGAATAGAAATGAGTGACGTAAAGAAATTATACCGTTCATCATCAGACAAGAAAATATGCGGTGTATGTGGTGGACTTGCCGAGTATCTTGATATGGATGCAACAGTAATGAGAGTGATATTCCTGCTGCTTCTGTTCTGTGCAGGTGGTGGACTTCTGGCCTACCTGATTCTTGCACTTGTAATGCCTGTCAGGAAATGATAAAGGTTGGTATTATTGGAGGTGCCGGTTATACTGCCGGTGAACTGATCAGGATTCTCCTGAATCACCCCGATGCAGAACTGACATTCGTGAACAGTTCAAGCAATGCGGGCAACAAGCTGTGTTCGGTACACGAGGGCCTGATAGGTGAGACCGACATGACTTTCACCGACCAGCTTCCGCTGGACCAGATTGACGTGCTGTTCTTTTGTACCGCTCATGGCGATACAAAGAAGTTCATGGAGGCCAATACTCTTCCTGAGGGACTGAAGGTAATTGACCTGTCAATGGACTACAGGCTTGAATCAGAGGACAACAAATTCATTTACGGACTTCCAGAACTGAACCGCCGTGCCATCTGCAAGAGCCAGTACGTGGCTAACCCAGGTTGCTTTGCCACAGCCATTCAGCTGGCCCTGCTGCCATTGGCCAAGAACCTGATGCTGAATGATGACATTTACGTGAACGCCATTACCGGCAGTACCGGAGCAGGCGTTAAGCCGGGTGCAACATCACACTATAGTTGGAGAAATGACAACATGAGCGTATACAAGCCGTTTACGCATCAGCATCTTCCTGAAATCATTCAGTCTGTGAAGCATTTGCAGAACAGTTTCGATTCAAGGATTAACTTCATACCTTACAGAGGCTGTTTTGCACGCGGCATATTTGCCACAGTGATTGTCCGCAATACAAATAATCTTCCTGAACTGGAGAAGATATACAGGGAGTATTATGAAGATGATTCATTCGTGCATATTGTAAGCGAACCTATAGACCTGAAGCAGGTTGTGAACACCAACAAGTGCCTGATCCACCTGGAGAAGCACGATGATCAGCTGATGGTGGTATCATGCATAGACAACCTTCTGAAGGGTGCCAGCGGAACGGCGGTGCATAACATGAACCTGTTGTTCAATCTTGAAGAGACTACAGGCCTGAAGCTCAAGCCTTCGGGATTCTGATAATCCATAATTACAATAATGTGTTGACAGGTCTCGTGTATTCATGGAGACCTGTTATCTTAAATACCAGAAACTATGAAACTTTTTGACGTATATCCACTGTTCCCGGTGAACATTGTAAAGGGAAAGGGCTGTCAGGTCTGGGATGAGACCGGTCAGGAGTATCTGGACCTGTATGGCGGCCATGCGGTAATCTCTGTAGGTCATGCACACCCGCACTATGTTGAGGCTGTAAGCAGGCAGGTTGCCACGCTGGGCTTCTACTCAAACTCAGTAATCAACAAGTTGCAGCAGCAGGTTGCCGAGCGTCTTGGCGTGGCAAGCGGTTATGAAGACTACCAGTTCTTCATGATAAACAGCGGTGCCGAGGCCAATGAGAATGCCCTGAAGCTGGCATCGTTCCACACAGGAAAGACCCGCGTGCTCAGTTTCAGCCACTCTTTCCACGGACGCACGTCACTGGCAGTTGAAGTCACCAACAACCCGAAGATAATTGCCCCGATTAACGCAAACGGTCACGTTACCTATATTCCATGGGGCGATGCAGCTGCTGCTGATGCCGAACTGAAGAAGGGCGATGTCTGCGCTGTGATCGTTGAGGGCATTCAGGGCGTGGGCGGTATTCAGGTGCCTACCAATGAGTTCTTCACCAGTCTGCGCAAGTCATGTACCGAGAATGGCGCCGTGCTGATTCTCGATGAGATTCAGTCAGGCTATGGCCGCAGCGGCAAGTTCTTTGCTCACCAGTACAACGGCATCAAGCCAGACATGATTACTGTGGCCAAGGGTATTGCAAACGGACTTCCATGTGCGGGTCTTCTGATAAGTCCTGATTTTGTTCCGGTATATGGTCAGCTGGGTACCACATTCGGCGGAAACCATTTGGCATGTGCTGCGGCTCTGGCTGTCCTGGACATCATTGAGGGTGAGGGCCTGGTTGAGAATGCAGCCAAGGTAGGCCAGTATCTGATTGACGAGATTTCAAAGATAAAGGGTCCGAAGGAGGTTCGCGGACGCGGTCTCATGATTGGCATGGAGTTCGATGAGCCTATCAAGGATTTGCGCCGTTCGCTGCTCTTTGACGAGCACGTCTTTACCGGCGTGAGCGGTACCAACGTGATTCGTCTGCTGCCGCCGCTCTGTCTTTCAATGGCTCAGGCGGACCTGTTTCTTGAGAAGTACAGCAGGGTGCTCGCAAAGTAATAGGGCAGGAATTACCTTACAGTCGGTCTTTTTGCATACGACCTTCTCGGGGGCTCCGCTTCGCTTCGTCCCACCATTCCTTCAGATGCTGTACTGAAAACGGGTTTTCCGCACAGCATCTTCGCTCATGGTCCCCCCGCCCATCGCGCGGCGGGTGGCGAGACCCCTCAAAGGGTATGCAAAAAGACGGAAGCTCAGAAATATTGCGAGAATCAGTTGCGGGTATCGGCACCCCACATCATTTTCTGGCGCAGCGTACCAAAAAAGCTGCAGCCCTCGGGGTGGATGACGTTCAGCTGGAACGGAGCCTGGCGGATCTCCATGGGAACACCGTCGGGACAGCTGAAACTGAGACCGTCAATTGAAATCAGGAAATTGTGGCTGCGGCTTTCGACCGTCATGCTGACGGTACTTGAGCCCTGCAGGATGAGCGGACGCATGGTCAGGCTGTGCGGAGCAACCGGAGTGAGGCTGATGACATTGGTCCCCGGAGCAATTACCGGACCGCCCACACTCAGCGAGTAAGCCGTGGAACCGGTAGGGGTGGCAATGACAAGGCCATCGGCCATGTAGGTGGTAAGCTGCTCACCGTCAACGCTTGTGCGTATGCTTATCATTGATGAGATATCATGCTTCAGAATGGCTATGTCGTTCAGGGCATAAGGCGTATGGCCTTCGGGAATGGTACTTGTGTGCAGTTCCAGAAGGTTTCTTTTTTCTATCTGGTACCGTCCCTCGGAAATGCAGCGCATGGCGCTTTCGGCCATGTCCATGGTGATGTCGGCAAGGAAACCCAGACGGCCCTGGTTTATTCCGATGATGGGAATAGACTTGGAACCAATGCGGGCTGCCGTGCGCAGGAAAGTTCCGTCGCCGCCAATGCTTATGACTGCATCGGCCTGGAAATCATCACCCGTGAACTGGTAATCGCATGGAATTTCACTGCTGCTGTTGTGACGCAGGAATTCATAATAGCCCTTCGGGGTTGTTATTTCATGCCCGAGTTTTTTCGCTATTCTGAATATTTCAGCCTCTTTTCCAGAAAATTTCTCCAGTGATGTGTTTCCAAATATGGCAAATCGCATTTCTTTATGGGTTTAATAATTACTTCGTATGCAAATATTAGTATCTTTGCTGACTGAGCAAAGGTAATTCAATTTTGCGACAGGTAGATACTATGACCAGATTAAGTGTAAACATAAACAAGATCGCGACAGTCAGGAATGCCCGCGGCGGCAACAATCCCGATGTCGTAAAGGTCGCCCTGGACTGTGAGCGCTTCGGTGCCGACGGCATAACCGTGCACCCACGTCCCGACGAAAGACACATAAGGCATTCCGATGTCTATGACCTGAAGAAGGTCCTGACGACGGAGTTCAACATAGAGGGTTATCCTTCAGAAGATTTCATGAACCTGGTACTGGCGGTGAGCCCTGCCCAGGTAACCCTGGTACCCGATTCTCCGGACCAGATAACATCAAACCACGGATGGGATACGGTAACGAACCGCGATTTCCTTACTGAGATCATTGCCACCCTGAAGAATAATGGCATAAGGGCATCGGTCTTCACTGATGCTGACTGCCGCATGATAGAGCAGGCTGCAGCGATAGGTGCCGACAGGGTTGAACTCTATACCGAACCGTACGCAACCCAGTACCCGAAGGGACGCGATGAGGCTGTAAGGCCCTTCGTGAAGGCTGCTGAATGCGCCAGGGAGTGCGGACTGGGACTGAATGCAGGCCATGACCTGAGCCTGGAGAACCTGAGGTTCCTGAAGGATTCAATTGACTGGATAGATGAGGTTTCAATAGGTCATGCCCTTGTGTGTGACGCCCTCTACCTGGGACTTGAGAAGTGTATTGACGAGTATAAAAAATGTATTATCTGAATATGTTCCTACAATCAACAACAATTGCGCAGACTCTGGGAGATACTGCTGCACAGAGTCAGATTGCATTGCAGCTGACTGAAGATGTTCCTGCAAAGATCAATCTTTTCGAGATGGCACTCAAGGGTGGCTGGATTATGGCAGTCCTGCTGCTGCTTTCCATTGTATGCTTCTACATTTTCTTCAACAGGGTGATAGCATACGGAAAGGCAGTCAAGAAGGACCCTACTTTCCTGGACCGCATCAAGGATTACATGAAGAATGGCGAAGAGCGTTCGGCAACCATTCTGTGCCAGGCTACTGCTACTCCGTTCAGCCGCATCATAGAGAAGGGCATCGAACTGGCCGGCCACGACCGCAAGGATGTGCAGATGGGTATGGAGAATGCTGCAAACATTGAGATTTCAAGACTGGAAAAGGGACTTTCCGGCCTGTCAACCATAGCAAGTGCTGCTCCGATGATTGGTTTCCTTGGAACAGTCATCGGCATGGTAAGGGCTTTCTGGGAGATGTCAAACGCCGGCAACAACATTGACGTGTCACTGCTGTCAGGAGGCATCTATGAGGCGATGATTACTACCGTGGGTGGTCTTATTGTGGGTATTCTTGCACTGTTTGCCTACAACTACCTGGTATCACGCGTGGACAGCATTACCAATGAGATGGAGTCATTCATTCAGGATTTTACCGTTAGTGTCTGCAAGTAACCATGCTCAAGCGCAAGAATAAGATATCGCCGCAGTTCAGCATGTCGTCAATGACCGACATTATATTCCTGCTGCTGATATTCTTCATGATAACATCGACGATGGTGTCACCGAACGCCATCAAGGTGCTGCTGCCGCAGAGTTCGCAGCAGACATCGGCCAAGCCTATGACACGCGTCATTATTGACCGTGACCTGAACTACTATACTGCATTCGGCAATGAGGATGAGATGCCTATCGTTTTTGAGGAACTGGCAGGATTCCTGATTGAATGTGCTGAAAAGGAACCTGAAATGTATGTTGCCCTGTATGCCGATGAGACCATCCCGTACAGTGAAATAGTGAAGGTTCTCAATATTGCCAACGAGAATCAGTTCAAAATTGTCCTGGCAACCCGACGCCCGGACAGAAAATGAGCCTAATTGATGAATAAGAAGGATTTCAACCCGTTGTCACTGCTGCTGACCATACTGCTGCATGCCTTGCTGATTGTAGTGCTGCTGCTGGTAGGACTTGATTATCCTGAAGTAAGGGCTGAAAGCGGTGTACCGGTAATGCTGGGCAACATGGGAAGCGTGGAGAACGACTACCAGTTTACCGAAGTTGCATCGGCCCCTGCGGCCCCGCAGGTTACCCCGAGCACTCCTGCCCAGGCCGACCCGGTGATTACACAGGACATGGAGGAGACCGTGGCGATTGATGACGGCGAAAAGAAACCGGTCAAGAAGCCCGATGTTGCCCAGAAGCCAGAAGAGAAGAAGCCGACCGAGGCAGAACTCAGGGCTGAGCGTGAAAGACAGGCTCAGGCCGATGCTGCAAACATGATGGCGAACCTGTTCAACAACAATAACACCCAGTCAACTTCACCTGTCGAGTCAACTGAACCCGTGCAGGGCGTTCCCGGTTCTGCCGAAGGAAACAGCGACCAGGGCAAGACTGAAGGCGTGGGCAGTTACGGTACATGGGACCTGAACGGCCGTGGCATGATGGGAGCACTGCCCAGACCTGACTACGCAGGCATACAGGACGAGGGACGCGTGGTTGTGACAATAACCGTCGATCCTGACGGAAATGTCGTTGCTGCATCGATCAACAACAGGACGAACACCGTGAGCCAGCAGCTCAGGAATTCAGCAATAGCAGCTGCCAAGAAGACTAAGTTCAACAAGGTTGACGGAGTTGAGTCAGTGACCGGAACTATTACCTACTACTTTAAGCTGAAATAACTGATGGTTTATATTTTCCTTGCGAAGGGCTTTGAGGCCATTGAGATGATTACCCCGCTTGACATGCTCAAGAGGGCAGGTGTAAGCGTATGTACGGTGTCAATTACCGGAAACAGGCTTGTGCCGAGTTCGCAGGGAATAGAGATAATGGCCGATGCCCTGTTCGACGAGTGTGAGTTTGCCGATGCCGACATGCTGATTCTGCCTGGTGGACAGCCCGGAACCGATAACCTGACGGCTTTTGCGCCCCTGCGCGGGCTGCTGACAGGGTTCATGGAACAGGATAGGCCTGTAGGGGCTATCTGTGCCGCGCCAATGGTGCTGGGCAAGGCTGGCCTGCTGAAGGGCCGCCGTGCAACATGCTATCCGGGATGTGAGTCAGAACTGAAGGGTGCCGAGTGTACCGAGGCCTTTGTACAGCAGGACGGCAACCTTATTACAGCCACAGGTCCGGCCGCTGCCGTTGAATTTGCCAATGCCATAATCAGGCTGCTGTGCGGCAGGGAAATCCAGGAATCGGTCTGCGGGAAGATGATGTTCGGCAGGGCCTGAAAAACCTGAGAGGCCCCTATGTTTGATCTTGCACAGAGAGACATAAAGTACCTGCCCGGAGTGGGGCCGGCGCGTGCGTCGCTGCTGGAGAACGAACTCCAGATAAGGACATTCCAGGACCTCATTCAATATTATCCATACAAATATATTGACCGAAGCCGTCTTTTCCGTATTTCCGAAATTGACGGGAACATGCCCTATATCCAGATAAAGGGCCGCATACTGAACATGGAACTGATAGGCGAGGGGCGCGGCAAGAGGCTGGTGGCCCATTTCTCCGACGGTTCCGGTGTGGCAGACCTGGTGTGGTTCCAGGGCATAAAGTTTGCCCAGGACCGATACCGCCCAAACGAAGACTACATAGTGTTTGGCAAGCCCACGGTTTTTGGCGGCCGCATAAACATAGCTCACCCCGAGATAGACAAGGAGGCCAGCCTGAACCTGTCAGAAATGGGAATGCAGCCCTATTACAACACATCGGAAAAGATGAAGAAGGCCGGGCTGAATTCGGCAGCCATGCGCAAGCTCATGCAGAACTTGCTGGCGCTGATAACCGACCCACTGCCCGAAACGCTCCCTGACTGGCTTGTTACCAAAGAGAAACTGATGGACCTGACCACTGCGTACAGGTGCATACATGCCCCGTCAACACCGCTGGAACTGAGGCTGGCCCAGTTGAGGCTCAAGTATGAGGAACTGTTCTATGTGCAGCTGAACATAGCCCGGTACAGCAGTGAAAGGCTGCACCGTTTCAAGGGCTACATGTTTGCCCGCATAGGCGAGAATTTCAACCGTTTCTACAATGAGTTCCTGCCCTTCAGCCTGACTGGGGCGCAGAAAAGGGTGCTTAAGGAGATAAGGGCCGATGTGGGCAGCGGACGCCAGATGAACCGCCTGCTGCAGGGTGATGTGGGCAGCGGCAAGACCATGGTGGCGCTGATGTCCATGCTCATGGCGATTGACAACGGCTACCAGGCCTGCATAATGGCACCTACCGAAATACTGTCCGAGCAGCACTATGCAAACATGAAGCGCTATCTTGGCGATATGGGAGTTACCGTGGAGCTGCTCACCGGAAGCATAAAGGGCAAGCGCCGCGAGTCCATACTGCGCAGACTGGCCGACGGCAGCATAAACATACTGGTCAGTACTCACGCAGTACTTGAAGACAATGTCCTGTTCAACAGGGTGGGCATGGTCGTGATAGACGAACAGCACAGGTTCGGAGTGGCCCAGAGGGCCCGCCTGTGGAACAAGAGCGAGACCCCGCCGCATGTACTGGTCATGACAGCCACGCCTATACCGAGAACCCTTGCCATGACTCTCTACGGTGACCTTGATGTTTCAGTCATTGACGAGCTGCCTCCGGGAAGAAAGCCCATCCACACTGAGCACCACTATGACGGAAACCACGCTACGGTATATGCTTTCCTGGACCGGGAACTCAGGAAGGGACGCCAGGCATACATTGTGTATCCGCTGATTGAGGAGAGTGAGAAGAGTGACCTGAAGAACCTGGAAGACGGCTACCTGCAGGTGTGCGACCGCTTTCAGGGATACGCTGTCAGCAAGGTACACGGCCGCATGAAGCCTGCCGAGAAGGATGCCGAAATGCAGCGCTTCAAGCAGGGCGAGACACGCATTATGGTGGCCACCACGGTAATCGAGGTGGGGGTCGATGTGCCCAATGCAAGCATAATGGTGATTGAGAATGCCAATAGGTTCGGACTGTCCCAGCTGCACCAGCTGCGAGGGCGCGTAGGCCGCGGTGCCGACCAGTCATACTGCCTTCTTGTTACCCCTTACCAGCTTTCTGAGGATACCAGGAAGCGCATTTCCATAATGACCGAGACCTGCAACGGATTTGAGATTGCCGAAGCTGACCTGAAACTGCGCGGACCGGGCGACCTTGAGGGAACCCAGCAGAGCGGCATAGCATTTGACCTGAAACTGGCCAACCTGGCCCGTGACGGAGCGCTCATTGAGCATGTCAGGAATGTTGCAAAAGAGATAATTGACAAGGATCCGGCCCTTGCATTGCCCGAAAACCTGATATTGGGCAGAATGTTGAGAAAACTTAAAAAGAGCCCGTTTGACTGGTCATCGATCTCCTGATGGCCATATTATGCACCTTCATATTTGATAATTAGCGCTGTATTGAGTATTTTTGCGCAGATTTAGTGTACTATGTCTGCAAGAACAAGAAGAAAAATACTGGCTCTGGCAATTGCGGTGATGGCTTGTGCAGCCGTTGGCGCGGTTACTGATGAGAATAAGCCGTCGGTTCCTGGCTACGCAAACCCACTGCCGGCCAAGGCTGTTCCCGAGCCTGTTTCATTCGGTCTTGCATACAGCCTGGACAATCCTGCCGATTACCTGTACCCGAACTGGAGCAGCAATTCGGTCAGCAGTTATCCTGGTGTGGCGCTGCCCGATACATTCCTGATTTCGCTGTCGGGCTATTCCATGCCTACCAACAACACGAAGATCAATGACGTGTTCGGCTACAGGCCCCGCCGTGGAAGGTCTCACATGGGACTCGATGTGAAGGTGGCAGTGGGCGATACCATCAGGGCTGCATTTGACGGAAAGGTGCGCATATCGAACTACCAGAAGAGAGGCTATGGCCACTATATAGTAATAAGGCATCCGAACGGACTTGAAACTGTATATGGCCATCTGTCCAAGAAGCTGGTGGCTCAGGACGAGATAGTGCATTCTGGTGACCCGATAGGACTTGGTGGAAGTACCGGACGCTCAACTGGCTCGCACCTGCATTTTGAGACAAGGCTGCTGGGAACAGCGCTAGACCCGGCCCTCATGTTTGATTTCGTGGAACAAAAGTCGACCGGCGAGAGCTACCTGTTTGCAAGAGATACCAGGGCAGTATTCTACAAGGTCAAGAGCGGTGATTCGCTTTCAAGGATAGCATCGAAGCACGGAACTTCGGTGACCCAGCTGTGCAAGCTGAATTCTATTTCGAGAAATTCGGTCATAAGGCCCGGACAGACATTAAGAGTAAAGTGAAAATGGACGACAACATGAAAAAGACGCCTGATACAGACAGGCAATTCGAAGAGGTGCTGGCCATGTGCCGCGGACTGTTCATGAAGAAGCTACAGGATTATGGGGCTTCATGGAGAATCATGCGTCCGCAGTCACTGACTGACCAGATATTCATCAAGGCAAAGCGCATACGCAGCATTGAAACCAAGGGCGTGGCACTGATTGATGATGACATTCCGTCAGAACTGATAGCCATTGTGAACTATGGCATAATTGCCCTGATTCAGCTGGAGAACGGTTTTGCCGATACTGTCGATGTTACCCCGGAGTGGGCTGCAGCGCAGTATGACAAGTATGCCCAGGCGGCCCTTGACCTGATGAAGAAGAAAAACCATGACTATGATGAGGCATGGCGCGGCATGAGAACCACTTCATATACCGACTTCATACTGACCAAGGTCAACAGGACCAAGGAGATTGAGAGCAATGACGGAAAGACCGTAGTTTCAGAAGGAATTGATGCCAACTACATGGATATGATAAACTATTCCGTGTTCGGCCTCATAAAATCAAAATACGGAGAATAAAGCGTGGAAGAGGGAAAATACAGACTGGAGTTGCCTGCGAAGGTGTGCGTGAACATATGCCGCCTGGTGCTTGGGCTTGTGTTCGTCTTTTCGGGCATAGTCAAGGCCATAGACCCCGTTGGAACCCAGATAAAAATTGAAGATTATCTGATAGCGTTCGGGGCAGGTGACCTGTTCCTTGATTCAACGCTGCTCATACTGGCGTGCGTGCTGGCCGGAATGGAATTCCTGCTGGGCGTGTATATGACCATGGGTGTTTTCGTGCGCGGCACTTCACTGCTGCTGCTCATGGCAATGTGCGTGCTCACTCCGTTCACGCTGTTCACTGCCATAAAGAATCCGGTTGAGGACTGCGGCTGTTTTGGCGACGCCCTGATACTGACCAACTGGCAGACCTTCTCAAAGAATGTGTTCCTGCTGATTGTTGCGCTCTATGTGTTCCTGAGGAAGAAATACATTATCCCGATGGTTTCGGCCAAGCGCCAGTGGCTGGTTACGCTTGTGACAGTCATACTTGTGGTACGGTTCATGACGGGCAACATAAACGGCCTGCCGGTAATTGACTTCAGGCCATACAAGGTGGGTACAGACCTTCACCGTGAGGTTGTGATGCGCGAGAACCCGGAAATGATGGACTTCTTCATTCTGGACAATGACCTGAACGACCTGACTGACCGCGTAATTGATGCGCCGGGCTATACGTTCCTGTTTGTATCGAACCACCTGGAGACTATTGACATGTCGGCCCAGGACATGATAGACAATCTGTATGATTACTGCCAGACATACGGCTATGCGCTGTACGGACTGACATCGTCGGGCGGATATGCGGTAAGGGAATGGCAGGATATGACAGGCAGTGAACTGGAATACCTTCATGCCGATGAGATTCCGCTGAAGACAATCGTAAGGTCAAACCCGGGATTGCTGCTGCTGAAGGACGGCGTGATTGTGAACAAGTGGAGCGGACGCCGCATACCTTCTGAGAAGGAACTCTCTGATTCACTTGACAGGATAGAAGTAGGGCAGATTCCGCAGAAGGGCCTTGACCATACCCCTATGGGAGTGGCACTGCTGTTTGTGCTTCCGCTGCTGCTTGTGGTTATCATAGATATGCTTAAGAAGAAAATCCAATAACTTTAAAACAATAGAGAAATGGCAAAGAAAATCGTAGCTGGAAACTGGAAGATGAACAAGAATCTCCAGGAGGGTGTTGCTCTTGCTAAGGAGCTCACAGAAGTAGTAAAGAACCCAAACTGTGACGTTATCATCGGCACACCATTCATTCATCTGGCAAGCGTTGCTCAGGTTATTGAGGGCAGCTGCATCAAGCTTTCTGCTGAGAACTGCGCAAACAAGGCTTCAGGTGCTTACACAGGCGAGGTTTCAGCTGAGATGGTTAAGTCAACTGGTGCTGAGTATGTTATCCTTGGTCACTCAGAGCGCAGAGAGTACTACAATGAGACTCCTGAAATCCTGAAGGAGAAGGTAGAGCTTGCTCTTGCAAACGGTCTGAAGGTTATCTTCTGTATTGGTGAGTCACTTGCTGAGCGTGAGGCCAACAAGCAGAACGAGGTTGTAAAGGCTGAGCTTGCAGGTTCAGTATTCCACCTGTCAGCTGAGCAGTGGAAGAACATTGTAATTGCTTACGAGCCAATCTGGGCTATCGGTACAGGCAAGACTGCTACTGCTGACCAGGCTGAGGAGATCCACGCTTACATCCGTTCATGCGTTGCTGAGGTTTACGGTGCTGAGATGGCTGCTGAGACATCTATCCTTTACGGTGGCTCTTGCAAGGCTTCAAATGCTCCTGAGCTGTTCGCTAAGCCAGACATCGACGGTGGTCTGATTGGTGGTGCTTCACTGAAGGCTGCTGATTTCAAGGGTATCATTGACGCTTGGAACTAATTACAGACAAAAAAAAGAAAATGAAGAAGGGAGGAATACTATTTATCCTGCTTCTCTTTACAGCCCTGACCAGTGCCCAGAACAGGACACTGGTTCAGGAACTGGAGAGAGATGTTCCCGGAAAGGGAAAAATAACTGTTGAGAGCGATGCCCGTCTGGACAGCCTGATAGGCGTGCTGTCTGAGGCGCATGCCGGCGACAAGATCAAGGCTACCGGCTATCGCATTCAGGTTTTCGCCGGAAACAACACCCGTTCCGCCAAGGAACAGGCGGCTCAGGTTGCCGAGTATATCCGTTCCAACTACAAGGAGCTTCCTGTCTATACCGATTTCAAGTCACCCCGCTGGCTGTGTACGGTAGGTGATTTCCTCTATTATGAGGATGCCTATGAGGTGATGCGCAAGCTGAAGAAGGAGACTCCCTACAAAGGCATTATTATTCTGAGGAATCAGACAATCAATGTTGAGCTATGAGCAGTCTGATACCTTTTGACAATCTTGAGGATGAACGCCTCAAGGCTCTCCAGTACCACTATGGAGAGATTCTGAAACTGATTGAGCCTGCTCCCGAACGCGAGGGACTGGTCAAGACTCCGCTGCGCGTTGCAAAGACCATGCTCGATTTTACGAGCGGCTACTCAAAGGACCCGGCAGAAATCCTGCGTTCGGCCCTCTTCAAGGAGGACTACAGGCAGATGGTGATAGTCAAGGATATTGATTTCTATTCACTGTGCGAGCACCACATGCTGCCGTTTTTTGGCAAGGTTCATGTGGCATACATCCCTAACGGCCACATAACCGGACTGAGCAAGATAGCCCGTGTGGTCGATGCATTTGCACGCCGTCTTCAGGTTCAGGAGAGAATGACATCGCAGATCAAGGACTGCCTTCAGAATACACTGCAGCCTCTGGGCGTGATGGTGGTCATAGAGGCCAGCCACATGTGCATGCAGATGCGTGGAGTGGAAAAACAGAACTCAATAACCACGACATCGGACTTCACGGGTGCCTTTAACCGTGCCGAAACGCGCGAAGAGTTCATGGATCTTATAAGGAGACGCTGAGTACAGGTGGTCAGGTGGTGATTACCCGGTCGCCAAGCCTCTTGGAGAGTTCTTTCCTGGCTTCAAGGTACATGGTGTACTTTTCCTGCAATTCCCTGCAGGCCTCGGATGAAGAGATGATTTCCGGGTCCTGCATTTTCTTTTCTATCTGCCTGATTCCGTAGTTCACTTGTTCGAACTGGTAGTCATCCATAATGTGGGTGGTCAGTTCATAAAGCCGGTTCTCTTCATTGTCGGTCCTGCCGTCCCTGAATATTTCGCTCAGCTGGTACTGCTGCTCCAGCAGGTTGGCTGCCTGGCGGCTTATGATGGTGTCGGGGTGTGACATGAAGAAACGGGTACAGCACAGGTTGGGCTGGTCGCGGTTCTCCCTGTAGAGCTGGAGTATTCTCTTGTATATAGGGTGGAATATCTCCATTTCATTGGCCAGGAGTGTTTCTGAAATGAAATCTCCCACAGTGACCGGCAGTTCACCTTCATCAGTGTGGGCCATGCAGTAGAGCTTTTCACCGTGACGGACAATCAGCTGGGCCAGCAGCCTCTCTTTTTCCATCATGAGTCCGCAACCCTGGTCTTTCAGGTTGCGGTATTCCATGCGTATTCTATCTTCTTCGCTGATTTCTGCCGGTGCTCCTTCGGGTTGCTGGGATGTTTCTGGCTCTTCTGAATCATCGCGAACGGGTTTCTGTACGGGCTCGGGCTCAACTGCGTTGCTGTTGATTTCCCTTATGAGCAGTCCTTCATTTATCTTCATGGTCTGGCTGCACTCGGTTATGTAGAGCGACCTGACTATGGCATCAGGGATGACCGATATGCTGTGGGCTATGTCCTTGATGAGCTTGGAGCGCATGATGGGGTCGTTTTCGGACTCCTTCATGAAGAGGCTTACCTTGAACTTTATGAAATCTACCTGATGGCTCTCAATGTATGCCTGGAATGCGGCTGAGCCCTGGCTCTGTGAGAAGCTGTCGGGATCTTCGCCGTCGGGCAGCAGAAGCACTTTTACATTCATGCCTTCGGCAAGGAGCATGTCAATGCCCCTGATTGATGCCTTTATGCCTGCGGCATCACCGTCGTAGAGGACGGTGATGTTGTTGGTGAACCTGTGAATGAGCCTAATCTGGCCTGTTGTCAGCGAAGTTCCACTCGATGCCACTACATTGGCAACTCCTGCCTGGACCATTGAGATGACATCGGCATAGCCCTCAACCAGGAAACAGCGGTCCTTGCGGTTTATCTCGCCCTTGGCCTGGTAGAGTCCGTACAGTTCCCTGCTCTTTGAATAGATGACTGATTCCGGTGAATTTACGTATTTGGCAGCCTTAGGGTTGCTTTGCATTATGCGGCCACCGAATGCTACTATCTTGCCGGAAAGGGAGTGCACGGGAAATATGGCGCGTCCCCAGAACCTGTCCCTGAGACGGCCGTCATCGGTCTCGTAGCAGAGTCCGGTCTTTACGAGGACTTCCTTTGTAAATCCTTTTGCAAGAGCGGCCTTGGCAAGGGCATCGCCCGAAGAGGGACAGTAGCCCAGCTGGAACTTGCTTATGATGTCTTCGCGGAAACGGCGCTTCTGCGAAAAGTAGACTTTTCCAACGGCAACTCCCTGCGCGGTGTTCGTCATGGAGTCAACGAAGAAATCCAGCGCAAACTGATTTGCAATGAAGAGCGATTCGCGTTCACTCTGGAGTTCTTTTTCGGCGTTGGTCATTTCACGCTTGGGGAACGGAATGCCGTACTTGTTGGCCAGCCATTCGGCCGCCTGGGTGAATGACATCTGTTCATGCTCCATAAGGAAATGTATGGAATTTCCACCTTTTCCACAGCTGAAGCACTTGCATATTCCTTTGGACGGTGATACGTAGAAAGAGGGGGTCCTTTCGTTGTGGAAGGGGCATAGCCCGACCCAGTTCACGCCTCTTCTGCGAAGTGTGACGAACTCCGATACTACGTCCTGAATATTGGCTGTATCGAGTATTCTGTCTATGGTTAACTGGTCAATCATGATGAATATGAAGCAAAATTAACGAAAACGAGTGTTCAGCAGGCCGTTTTAATGTATTTTTTGAGGAGTTTTTTCGCTGTGTCGCAAAAAATGATTTATTTTGCAGTAGTGATATGTGCTGAAATTATGGAAGAAATTAAAAAACCCTACAAGATTACTGAGAAGGTAGACAAGGAGGCAAGTTACAGGACTCAGATCAGTGCAGAGCTGGCAGATGAATTGTATGATAAGATTCTTACCATCATCATCGCCCAGAAGAAGTACCGTGACCCTGAGTACTCAGCCAAGCAGTTGGCCAAGGACCTGAATACCAATGCCCGTTACCTATCAGGAGTTATCAACTCAAGATTTGGAATGAACTATTCCTGTCTGGTGAACGAACACAGAGTGCGCGATGCTGCCAACATGTTGGTAGACAAGCGTTATGCAGACAAGACAATGGAGGAAATCGGTTTCATGGCCGGTTTTGCTAACCGTCAGTCTTTCTATGCATCATTCTACAAGTACAAAGGTTGCGCTCCTCACAAGTACAAGAAGGGCCACCAGAAGTAATCCGCCCGTTTCGGGCTGTCTGATGTGATTGGGATGACTGAACAGGAAATCGTCCTTGAGGTAAAGAAGCGGCTGGTGCTGGCAATGAACGGCATAGCTTCGGCCGGAATGAAAGAGAGTGGAATGAAATACCGTTTGAACTACGGTGTTGAGTTGCCTCGTATCAGGGAGATTGCATCGGACTTCGAAAAAGACAAAAAAGCTGCATCGGCACTCTGGAAGGAAGACATTCGAGAGTGCCGAATGCTTGCTGCCATGCTGTATCCGGAAGACTTGTTCTTGCCGGATTTGGCGTGTGTATGGGTAGGCCAGATAAAGTACCCGGACCTGGCTGAAGTCTGCTCAATGTATCTGTTCAGCAGAATGAAGGGTGCATCACATACGGCATTCCAGTGGATTGCCGGTGAAAATGAGATGGTCCAGTACTGCGGCTATCTGACCATACTTCACCTGATGAGGGGCGGATGCGGTGAGATGAGCGAGCGCTACAGGGCCGAACTTGTGGATCAGGCTAAGGCTGCCGTTGCCGGAGGCAGTTTGTTCCCGGCCCAGGCTGCCCGCAAGGTCCTTGACTTTCTGGAGGCCGATGGGAGACATTGAGGAGAAGGAAGAGGCCAGGAAAATCTTTCAGGATTACCTGCTGCAGCATTCTCTGAGGTCCACTCAGGAGAGGTTTGTCATTGTTGACACTATCCTGTCTGCATCGGAACCCTTCCCGCTGGGGAAACTGACGGAAATGGTTGCCGAATACGGACACATAAACGTGAGCCGAGGCACCATATACAACAATATCAGGCTGATGATTGAGGCCGGTATTGCCAGGAAACTGCTTGTGAACGGGGAAACAAGGTACGAGAAGTGCTTTGGAAAGAGAAACAATGCAAGAGCCGTCTGCATGGTTTGCGGCGAATCGCGTGAGATTGCCGATGAACGTATAGATGCCGTGATTGCCGGTACCCGCCTGAAGCGTTTCGTCATGTCGGGATACTCGCTGACGATTGATGGAATGTGCAGCAAGTGTTCCGCCGCGATGAAGAGAAAACTTAAACGGAAAATGAAGAAAAACTAAATATATAACATGGAAAAAGGAAAGATTGACGTTCTGCTGGGTCTCCAGTGGGGTGATGAAGGTAAGGGTAAGGTAGTTGACGTGCTGACCCCAAGATATGATGTAGTAGCCCGTTTCCAGGGCGGTCCGAATGCAGGACATACATTGATATTCGATGACAAGAAGTTCGTGCTCAAGTCAATCCCTTCTGGCGTGTTCCAGGGTGACAAGCAGAATATCATAGGTAACGGCATGGTTCTCGATGCAGCCCTTTTCAAGGCTGAGGCCGAGGCTCTTGAACAGGCAGGAATTGACCTGAAGAACAGGCTGCTGCTCTCAAAGAAGGCTCACCTGATTCTGCCTACACACCGTCTGCTGGACAGCGCGATTGAAGCATCAAAGGGTGCCGGCAAGGTTGGTACTACCGGCCGTGGCATTGGCCCGACATATACTGATAAGGTGGCACGTACCGGCGTTCGCGTGGGTGACCTGCTGCGTCCTGACTTTGAAGAGCGCTATGCTGCAGCAAAGGCTGCCCATGAGCGTACGCTGAAGAGCCTGAACTTTGAATATGACCTGACACAGATTGAGGCTGCATGGCGCGAGGGTATTGCATACATGAAGCAGTTCACATTCATTGACAGCGAGCATTTCGTTGCCGGCCTGCTTTCTGAAGGCAAGACCGTTCTGTGCGAGGGTGCACAGGGTACAATGCTTGACATCGACTTCGGTTCATATCCGTTCGTAACATCATCAAACACAATATGTGCAGGTGCTTGCACCGGTCTGGGCATTGCTCCAAACAAGATTGGCCGTGTATTCGGTATAATGAAGGCTTACTGCACACGCGTGGGCAGCGGTCCGTTCCCTACAGAACTGTTTGATGCTGACGGCGAGCAGCTCTCTGACCGCGGTCATGAGTTCGGTGCTGTTACAGGCCGTCGCCGCCGCTGCGGTTGGGTTGACCTGGTAGCACTGCGCTATTCAGTCCAGCTGAACGGTGTAACTGACCTTATACTGATGAAGAGTGACGTGCTTGACACATTCCCAACAATCAAGGCATGTGTAGGCTACAAGCTTCCTGACGGTACCGAGACTGACAAGTTCCCATTTGACTGCGAAGGCGTAACTCCTATTTACGAGGAGCTTCCAGGATGGAAGACTGACCTGACATCAATTACTTCAGAGGATGAATTCCCTGAGGAGTTCAACAACTACATAAGTTTCCTCGAGGAGTACCTGGGTGTTCCGGTTTCAATTGTATCAGTTGGTCCGGACAGGGCACAGACAATTGTAAGAAAGGACTGACAGGACTATGTACTGGATTCTGTTCATAGGCATAGCAATCCTGAGCTATGCGGTTCAGGCAAATCTTGAGAGGAAGTTTGCAAAGTACTCTAAGATACGCACTGCCAACGGCATGACGGGGGCCGATGTTGCCAGGCAGATGCTGAGTGACCATGGACTGTACAATGTGAGGATTACCTGCGTAGAGGGCAAGCTGACCGACCATTACAATCCGGTTGACAATACCGTAAACCTGAGTAAGGGCGTTTACTACGGAAATGACATTGCATCGGCTGCTGTGGCTGCACATGAGTGCGGCCATGCAGTCCAGCATGCAGCCGGCTATGCTCCGGTAAAGCTCCGCTCATCACTTGTTCCTGTGGTTCAGTTCTCATCAAGATGGGTAACATGGGTACTGCTGGCAGGCATTTTCCTGATTCAGTCATTCCCTTCAATCCTGCTGCTGGGCATATGCCTGTTTGCCATGACCACGCTGTTCAGTTTTGTAACCCTGCCGGTTGAGACTGATGCCAGCCAGAGAGCAATGGGCTGGATTACCACATCGGGTGTTGCAGACCGCTCGACTGCAGTCAATGCGCGTGATGCACTGCGTGCTGCTGCTTATACATATGTAGTTGCTGCCCTGAGTTCACTGGGTACGCTCATATACTACATTTCAATTTACAACAATAGACGATAAATCTAATGAAGCCATCTATTCCAAAAGGAACCCGTGATTTCTCAACAGTTGAGATGTCACGCCGAAACTACATATTCAATACCATCCGCCAGGTTTTTGACCTTTTCTCATACCGCCAGATTGAGACTCCTTCAATGGAGAACCTGTCAACGCTTATGGGCAAGTATGGTGAAGAGGGTGACAAGCTGCTGTTCAAGATTCAGAACTCGGGTGATTACTTCAACGGCATAACCGATGAGGAACTGCTGAGCCGCAACAGCCTGAAGCTGGCATCGAAATTCTGCGAGAAGGGACTCAGGTATGACCTGACTGTTCCGTTTGCAAGATTCGTGGTAATGCACCGCGATGAACTGCAGTTCCCGTTCAAGCGTTTCCAGATTCAGCCGGTATGGCGTGCCGACCGTCCACAGAAGGGACGCTACCGTGAGTTCTACCAGTGTGATGCCGATGTGGTAGGCAGCGAGTCACTGCTTTATGAGGTTGAGCTCATACAGATGATTGACATGGTGTTCAGCCGCTTTGGAGTGCGTGTTGCCATTAAGCTGAACAACCGCAAGATACTGGCCGGCATTGCCGAGGTGATTGGTGAATCAGACAGGATAGTCGACATAACTGTAGCAATTGACAAGCTGGACAAGATTGGACTGGAAAATGTCAATGCAGAACTGGCCGACAAGGGTATCAGCGCCGGTGCAATTGCAAAGCTTCAGCCAATCCTGACCATGTCGGGCTCAAATGAGGAGAAGCTCAATACCATTGCAGGCGTTCTTGCTGAGAGCGAGATTGGCATGAAGGGTGTTGAGGAGTGCCGTTTCATTATGTCAACGGCACAGGCCCTGGGAATTAAGAATGCACTTGAACTTGACCTGACGCTGGCAAGAGGCCTGAACTACTACACAGGTGCAATCTTTGAGGTCAAGGCTCTTGACGTTGAGATTGGCAGCATAAGCGGCGGTGGACGTTACGATAACCTGACTGGAATATTCGGCATGCCGGGCGTAAGTGGCGTGGGTATCTCATTCGGTGCTGACCGCATATATGATGTGCTGAACCAGCTGGACCTCTATCCGAAGGAGTCCCGCAACGGTGCCAAGGTGCTGTTCCTGAACCTGGGTGAGAGCGAGGCTGCTTTCTGCCTGAAGGTTGTATCACAGCTGCGCGGTGCCGGCATTGCTGCCGAAATCTATCCGGACAATGCCAAGATGAAGAAGCAGATGTCATATGCAAACGGCAATGCAGTTCCTTTCGTAGCCATTGTGGGCAGCAATGAACTGGCTGAAGGCAAGGTCACCCTAAAGAACATGGAGAGTGGCGAGCAGCAGTTGGTAAGTGCTGACGAACTTGTATCAATCCTTGCCTGAGGCTCGCTTCGATGAAGGCATACAGCTGGGGTATAAGGTTCGCCGACATTCAGGGAACATGTCTGCCTCCTGACAAGGGTGACTGTTCATACGAACATACCGAGCATGCACTCATCTATGTGCGCCAGGGAGAGATGGATGTTACGGCCGATGGCATGACTACCCATTTCTGCGCCGGCGAGTGCGCATTCGTAAGACGCGACTATAAGGTCAACATATTGAAAAGGTGTATCAATGATATGCCTTTTCTTTCTACTACACTGGTATTCAAGCACGATTTCCTGGTTGAAGAGTTTCACCGCATAAGTCCCGATTCTATTCCCGTGGGTGTGAAGAGACCGGAACACGGTATTCTGAAAATTCCGGTGAGGGCCGATATAAAGAGCCTGTTTGATTCAATCCAGCCATACATAGAGTCACAGACAGAACCTACTGACGAGTGGATTCACTCAAAGATGTCAGAGGGCCTGAATGCAGTCCTGTCAACCGACCCTCATTTCTATGCTTCACTGTTTGACTTTGCATCACCATGGAAGATTGACATTCTGGAGTTCATGAACCGTCACTACAGGAGTAACCTGAGCCTGGCCGAAATGGCCTTGTTCACCGGACGCAGCCTGGCCCAGTTCAAGCGAGACTTTGCAAAGGTATCGGAACTTACTCCGCAGAAGTGGGTAATAAGGAAAAGGCTGGAGGAATCACACGCCATGCTTCAGACCGGAAAATACAGGGTCCAGCATGTGATGGAGGCCGTGGGCTTTACGAACTTTTCACACTTCTCAAGAATATATAAGGAAACATACGGAGTTTCGCCCTCAAAGCAGTAAATTGAACTTTTCAGCAAAATAATTTGAGCCTTACAGCAAAATACAACCCGCTGTGAGGCTTTAATTTTGTACCGAAATTATTACATGCTGATGAAAAAGAGATATTTGACTTTACTGTGCGCAGGGTTTTTCCTTAACATGAATGCCCAGAATGCCAAGACTGAGATAGTACAGAATCTTGAAGATGTGGTAGTAACAGGTACCCGTGATTCGACTGTGCTGAGCCATCTTCCAATGAGTGTAACTGTTGTAGGCCACGATAAACTGACAGAGAACAACCGTCAGAACGTACTTCCAACATTGATGGAGCAGGTTCCTGGACTTATGGTAACCAGCCGTGGCGTAATGGGATACGGTGTAAGTACCGGCGGCTCGGGCGGCATGATGCTGCGAGGCATATCATCGGGCGCAGGCCAGGTTATGGTATTGATTGACGGACATCCGCAGTACCAGGGAATATACGGCCACAGCATAGCAGACAGTTATCAGACCATGATGGCTGAAAGGATAGAGGTGCTGCGTGGACCGGCATCACTTCTGTATGGATCAAATGCCATGGGTGGCGTGGTGAACATAGTTACTCGCAATATGAAGAGTGACGGCACACGTACCAACGTCAGTGTGGGCGGTGGCAGTTACGGCACGGTGCAGGCCGAAGTACAGAACCAGACAAGGGTGGGCAGGCTTTCTACGACAGTGGCTGCCCAGTACGGCCGTTCAGACAACCACCGCGAGAATATGGACTTTGAACAGTACGGCGGCTATGCAAAGGTCAATTACGAGATAAGCGACAACTGGAATGCGTTTGCCGCTGCTGACCTGACCCATTTCAATGCCCAGAATCCGGGTACCGAGGCAAGGCCACTGACCGAGAGTGAGCAGTGGATTACACGCGGAGTGGCATCAGTTGGCGTGGACAACCGCTATGACCGCACCAACGGACGCATAAGCCTGTACAACAATTTCGGTGTACACAAGATTAATGACGGATATGCTGCGGGTGCATCACCCCAGGCCAATTTCTTCAATTCACGCGATGCCCTGAAGGGTATCAGCATATACCAGAATGCATCGTTCTGGCAGGGTGGACATGTTACCGTTGGTGCCGACTACCAGAGCATATACGGACATGCATGGTACACTGACCGCAATACAGGTGAAGAGAAGGTGAACGGTCCAAAGCAGTCAGCCGATGTTGAGAATACGGAATATGCGGGCTATGTAAGCCTGTCACAGGAAGTTTCGGACCTGCTTTCACTGAGTGCCGGAATCCGATACGACCACCATTCCATTACCGGAGGTGAGTGGATTCCGCAGGCTGGTCTTGTGGTACGCCCTATTGAGTACGGCCAGTTCAGGGCAATGGCAAGCAAGGGATTCCGTAACCCGACAACCAGGGAGATGTACCTGTACCCGCCATCGAACACCGACCTTCTTCCGGAGAGACTGTGGAACTATGAGATTTCATGGAAGCACGCACTTCCTTCAATAGGACTCTCTTATGGCGTGAACCTGTTTTACATAAAGGGTGACAATATTATCCAGACTGTTGCAACCGGTGGCACTCCTCCTATGAGGAACATGAACAGCGGTGAAATTGAGAACAAGGGCCTTGAGCTTGAGGCTGCCTGGAGGGTGAATGAGAACCTGTCATTCAACGCCAATTTCAGTGAGCTTGTCATGAAGAATCCGCTGGCAGGTGCTCCTTCAGAAAAGATTTATGTGGGTGCCAATTACCGCAAGGATGCCTTCAGCATGGCAGCAGGACTGCAGCAGATTTGTGGCCTGTATACCACCAATTCCGATGTTGACAAGCAGGATTTCACATTGCTGAATGCAACATTCGGCTATGATGTGAACAGCATGGTAAGCGTATGGGTTCGCGGTGAGAACCTGCTCAACCAGAGCTATTGCATAAACACAGGCTACCCAATGCCGGGCGTTACCCTTATGGCTGGCGTCAACGTAAGTTTCTGAGAAAATCTAAACCAGATAAATTGTTTTGTTAAGTAGGATCATCCGCCGGCAGTTTCATTACTGCTGGCGGATGTTTATTCTGCGGCTCTGGGTGTGGGCGCGGAACTCAGGGGCATACATGCATTCTACGGTGGTTGAGCCTGTCTGGAATGTTCCGGCTTTCTCAATGTTGAGGTCATACTGGATAGACAGGGTTTCACCGCGGTTCAGGCGGTATATGTAGAAATTGTCCTGAGTGTTGCCCGGGGCTGCGTAAACAGGCGTGTATACAGAACCGTTCTGGCAGGCGCGTATGCCGGCATGAGTGTTTACCGGTTCGGCGCATGAAGGACGCATGGCCTTAACTTGAACATACTCCATGTTGCGCTCAGGCTGTATGCTGATGACTACCCTGACAAGGTCACCCACTGAAAGCAGGGTATTCTCATCAATATCTTCAAGCACATCGCCCGACTGGTCACGGTGTACCAGGCAGAAGCGGTAGTTCATGGCCATGCCGTTCTGGCTGTTGCCCAGCTTGTCAAGGTCATCGGAGTACTGCAGGAATGCGGCACCCCAGGTGGCTGTACTGCTGCTTGAGCTGACTGTAATCTTTTCCATGCTGCGGTCGGGCTGGCTGAAGTTCTGCCTGATAAGTCCGGCATTGGAGACTGTGGCACTTGGCTTGAGGGTAGTGTTGCCCACAGTGACGGTAATGCCAGGCTGGCTTTCAACCTTATATCCGCTTGAGAGCAGGGCCATGACTGCATGGGCTGTCGATATGCTGGAACTCCACTGGGTGGATTGTCTCTGTCCAAGCAGCCAGCGGGCAGCCTGTGAGGCCTCGGTGCTGTATTGTGGAATGCCCTGCAACAGACTGACCAGTATTGCCTGGGTCTCTATGATGCTATTCTCGCTCAGGTTGTTGTCACGCCACCAGCGTCCCATCTCTTCCTGGTAGAGCGATACATCGAGTATTGAGGCAATGACGGATTCCGATTCTTTTTCCAGTCCAAGTTTCTGCTGCAACAAGGCAAGCTGGGCCTTGAAATGCAGGTCCATGCCCGGAGTCTGTCCCTTCTGGGCCAGGCTTCTGAAGTAGTTGTAGGCATTGAGTGCATTATCGTCAGAGAATGCGATGCCCTTGAACGATGCCCTTGCCAGCATGTCTTCCATTATGACCTGGCTGAGTTCCTCAGGCCTCTCTTTGAGTGAGTAATAGTAAACCAGGTTCTTGTCAATGTACTGGAGAGCCCTTTCTATGGCATTTGACAGACGGGCATCGGGCTTCAGGTAGCCAGCCTCAATAAGTTCGGCCATTCCAAGCATGATGGTGCAGGTTGTATAGATGCTGCTTGACTCGAATCCGCTGATCCAGGCCCAGCCGCCATCGGGTTCCTGGGCGGCAATAAGCTTGTCCAGATTCTCCTTGAGAAGCAGGTCCAGGTCTCCGAATACCAACTGGCGTGCCAGTCTGACCAGTGCGCCTGATTCGCCCTTTGAGTCAAGGACCCATGGGGTTTCCTGTAGAAGGGTCTGGGTGAGTTCCTGGTTCTTTTCCAGGCGGGTCAGCTTATCGTCAGTGCGCGATGCCCACTCTTCAAGTGCGCTCCTGACGGCCGGGTTGCTGTCGGCAATTCCCAGGGTGAGGCTGGCGCCCATGAAGTTGTAGAAACGGCTTATGTTTGACGGGTCCTGAAGGTTGGCCAGGTAGGGAAGTGCCTGTATGGCGTACCAGATTGGAGTTGTGCTGTACTCTACGGTCAGTATCTTGTCGGTTGCGGTCGGGGAATTGACCTTGCGGATAGCGTCGAGCGTGAAGCTGCGCTTTTCATTGCCGTTGTTGAACAGGGTGATTGCCTGAACGGCATGTCCACGGCCCGATATTACCGGAATGTTCTCCTGCTGGCCGTCGGAATCATTGCCCGATACGGCGGTCACCTTATATGTAATGGCCTGTACGCCAGAAGGTACCTTCAGCATGAATGATGTCCGGGTATTTGAGTTGGACTTGACTGCCACCTTTACGGACCTGCTGCCCTCTATCATACTGATGGGCTTGCCTGTCAGGGCGTCGGTCATTTCAAGCGTGACGGTTGCGTTCATGTCAGTGTCAGTTGAATTGGTCACCTTCACGCTGAACGCCATGCGGTCGCCTTCGCGGAAGAAGCGAGGGGCCGATGGTTCCACCATGATGTTCCTGCGGGTTACCACTTCGGTGCTGAAGTAGGCTGACTGAAGGCTGTCGGTGAAGGCAATTCCCTGGAAAATCCACTGGGTAAGCCTTTGCGGGGCATTGAATGTGAGGGTGGCCATACCCATGCTGTCAGTGACCAGGCTGGTGCGGAACAGGCCGGTCGGGTCAAGGTTGTCCCTGATCTGGACAGATGGGTCTATAATTTCTGCTCCGGACTCCTCAAGAAGTATCTCTACGAATTCTGCTTCATCGGAAACCAGGTCAAGACCAGCAACCCTGCTGCTCTTCATCATAGGCGCGTATGCGGCTTCTTCGCTTTGAAGGGTGGCAACGTTTATGCTGGCACTTCCACGCAGGCGCATGGTGCTGCTCTTGACAATTCTCCAGTAAGGGTTGAGAAGAGTGCCGGTAGCAGGGGACTTACGGAATTTCATGCGGCTGCTGAACGGGATGACTGAAGGGTAGTATACAATGTCTCCCCTCCATTGGGTGCGTATGCTCAGTCCATCGGGATAGACATATCCACCCTTGTTCCATGGGTTGAAGTACCAATAGTTATTGTACATGCCGTCAAGAGCAGAATCATACATGTCAAGGACCAGCGCGGCCTGGACCGGATTGCCCTTGTGGTCGGTCACAAGGAACGACCATGTTTCGGGTGCTCCGGCATCGAGCAGGTTGCGGAATGTCTGGAGTGAAACCTTCAACTCCCTTGAGGAATCGGTAACCTGCAGGTATTCCTGTGCATGGCCTGCCAGATTCTCATATATTGCACAGACGTGTATGCTTACTGAACCGAGCATGTCAGGCGTTACAGGGATTTCCAGTTTCTGAATCTTTCCGTCAGATATTATCTTTCCGTATGTGATTTCTCCGTTCTTTGAGGAACAGACTGAATAGAGCAGAGGTATGCCGGCAACCGGGCTGCCAACGTAGATGACGGCCGTTTCTCCTATTTCATATGAATTCTTTGCACGCTTCATCCAGACAAGGCCGTCGTATGGAATATCACCTGTCTGTCCTGATACTACGAAGAGATCGAATGTGGTTGTCTGCGCCTTGTCGGCCATGAGAGTGAAGCGGTACATGCCTCCGATGATTTCGGGGAATCCAATGGGTGAAGGATTTTTCTCAATGTGGCAGGTCCTGTCAAGGATGGTCTCCTTTTCGACTTTCCTTATATCCTGACCTATTCCGTACTGTGCAAACACGCGGGCTGCGGTTTCATCGGCATAGGTATCGGGGTTACTCATGTTGAGTGACGTCTGCCCGAAAATCTGGCTCAGGGCTGGGTCCGTACTCCATTCCAGACGCTTGACCACTATGCGCAGGTCACCTTCAAGCGGGTTGTAACTGGCATCATTCAGACTGAAGAAATGGCGGTAAATGCTGTCTCTTTCAAGAACTCCGTCAGTGTAGCTCCAGTTTCTGACCTGCATGTCAAAACTGCGGAACTGCACTGCTGTGGAACTGCTGCGGGTTTCACCGTTGAGGTCGGTTACCGATGCCGATACACTGGCATGGAAATCAGTGCCTGTGACCATGTCGGACGGAACGGTGAATTCAAGGCAGAATGAGCCGTCGGGGCCTGTAGTGCATTCGCCGCTGGCAATGCGCCCAATGTTGTTTTCGCTTATGTACTTGGGGCGCAGCAGGTTTATTGAACTTATATCGGCCTGCCAGCTGACCTTGGCACCTGAAACCGGGATGCCTGCCAGCGATATGGCATGGCCGGTTATGCTGATGGGACTGTCCGGATGGGCATCGCCTTCGGGGGTATCGAACACTATCTGGAATGATTCCAGCTTGAATGACTCAATGTTGACCGATTTCGATGCATAGATGCCGTTTCCGCTTGCCTGGAGGGTGGCTTGGCCCGGAACTATGTTCCTTGGTATGACAAACTGCCCGCTCATGATTCCGTGGTCAGCAGTGTTGTTGCTCCTGGAGTGGACCTCCTCGAAATTGCCGTCCATGAAACTTACCTTGAACACGGTTGCCGGGGTAACCCGTGCCCTGGTTGTGAAATCCGATGTGTAGCATACGCCCCAGTAGCGCAGCGTGTCGCCTGGGCGGTAGCTGCCGCGGTCGGTGAACAAATCAAGTGTTTTCTCTAACTCAGGCTCCTTTACGGGAGTGTTGCGGTACAGTATGACTTCACTTCCATGGTGGTTGCCGCTGCTCAGTTCAATGCGGTAGTAGGTATTGCGCAGAAGGCCTCCTATACTGATGAATCCGTCGGAGTCGGCGCTGCCGCTGCGTACTGCACGCACGTCACTGTAGCTGCCCGAGGGAAGCATTTCAGACTGCCATATCGTGTAGTCGCAGTTGGCGTAGACCTGGCCGGTCCTTGGGTTGACGGCGTAGCCCGATATGTCGGAATGTGATGTCTCGTTGTGTATGAAACGTATGCTGTAGTTGTCAATCAGGGTTGCGGAAATGATGTCATCGCGCGAAAAGCTGCTGCTGGAACTTGCCAGAATGCCATAGCTGCCTTCGTGGACAGGCGGTACAGAAACCCAGGCATCGTGCTTCCGGTAATCATGAGGGTTGCCGGTCTGCATGGACCAGCTTGCTATGGTCTCCTTTGAGACAAGCCAGCCCAGCATGTCCTGGTCGTTGCGGAAGTTGTCGCGGGTTATGCCGCCGGTCTCGACAATCCTGAACCATACACGGTCCAGGTTTGCATAGGTGAGCCTGCCCAGGTTATATCCGCCCTGTGCCATGTCACCGTTGAATGACAGTTTTATGCTCTTTGCTTCAAGGCTCTCAATACCTTCAACGCTCTGGCGGGTCCAGCGGCCTTTGGGGTATGAAATGTACGCCTTTTCATAAAGTGCGTGTGACTTGACGGCATCGGTCATGAGGAGTATTCCGGCGGCCGCGTTGTAGAAGGGCACGCACATGTCGGTCTGTTTCCTGTAGCTGTCGCCAAGTGATTCGTATCCTTGGGCGAGGAGGGAATCTTTGTTGAATCTTTTTAGTACGTCCATGCGCGCCAGGTCGGTTATGGCACGGACATCGGCCTTCTTGGAATCCTTGTTCAGTTCGGTCAGCCTGCGTACTACCAGAACCTGGAAATAGGCTGGGTCAGAGGCGTCAATGCTTTCAGTCGCCTTGAGGAAACTATCGGCTGTTGAATAGAGGTTCGGGTTGAGCGGGAATTCGCGGTCGCGGTATGAAATGTCAAAATTGATTGCGCTGGTATTGAGCGCGTGGTGTATCAGGAGGTCTGCCAGGGTAGGGTGGATTTTCAGGCCGTTCTTGTCATAGCCCGGGAAGAACTCCTCAAAGTCGGCCGATTTTGCCTGGCCTGCCAGTTCAATGGCCATGAACAGGTGACGGCTTATGGAGTCCGATACTTCAATCCTGTCATGGCGGTTTGCCAGGTAGCTGTAGGACAGGGACTGGTACCCCTGGGCAATCATGGCATGGCAGATGGCCTTGTGGGCTGGGTCGGTCAGAAGCGGCAGTATGGCCTGGAACCTCTCCCTTGAAATGCGGTCGCTCTGTTCCTGGAATTCTGTGGCATACTGGGCCATGGCGACGGCGCTGCGCAGCATTTGGCCGCTGTTCTTTTCAGCGGTTGCCCGGTCGAGTATTTCCTGGGCCTGGCTGTATGCCTGCTGTGGCAGGAGCTGTTCTGCCGATTTGCTTACTCTTTTCCATGAGCGTGAGTATGATTCAGCTGACGCATACTGTATGAACGAGAGCGATACTAAAACCGATAATGCAAGGCTTCTGATTATTTTTTTCATAGTAGAGACAATATGGGGGGGGTATCAGTCAAACAGGTCCGGCTCAGAGAATCCGAACCGGCTCTTTCCAAGGTGCTGGTATGCCAGGTCGGTAACTTCACGCCCACGTGGGGTACGCTTGAGGAAGCCTTCCTGTATGAGGAATGGCTCATAGACATCTTCAATGGTGCCGGCATCTTCGCTCAGAGCCGTGGCAATGGTACCAAGTCCGACTGGACCGCCCTTGAACTTGTCAATGATTGTGTTCAGTATCTTGTTGTCAATCTCATCAAGCCCGTGCTTGTCTATGTTCAGTGCCTCAAGAGCCATCTTGGCAATGTCGATTGTTATCCTGCCAGACCCTTTGACTTGGGCAAAGTCACGCACGCGTCGTAGCAGGGCGTTGGCAATACGGGGCGTTCCACGGCTGCGGCGTGAAATTTCCGAAGCGGCGCTGGTGTCGCACGGGACTCCCAGAATGCCGGCCGAACGCAGCAGAATGCCCTTCAGGGTTTCATTGTCATAGTAGTCAAAATGCATGTTTATGCCGAAACGGGCCCTGAGCGGGGCTGTCAGCAGTCCGCTTCGGGTGGTGGCGCCAATCAGCGTGAAGGGGTTCAGGTCAATCTGTATGCTGCGGGCCGACGGACCCTTGTCAATCATGATGTCAATGCGGTAGTCCTCCATGGCCGAGTAGAGATACTCTTCGACGACCGGTGAGAGGCGGTGAATTTCGTCAATGAAGAGGACATCGTGCGGTTCAAGCGAGGTAAGAATGCCTGCCAGGTCACCCGGCTTGTCCAGTACGGGGCCCGATGTAACCTTGAAGCCCACCCCAAGTTCATTTGCAATAATGTTGCTGAGGGTGGTCTTGCCCAGTCCCGGAGGGCCGTGCAGCAGTGTGTGGTCCAGTGATTCGCCGCGCATGCGTGCTGCCTGGACGAAAATTTCAAGGTTTGACACAATCTTGTCCTGACCGGCAAAATCGCCGAATGAGAGTGGGCGCAGGGCGTTATCCACGTCTTTGTCAGACATGACTGAGTTCTGCCTGTGTATGTCAAATTGATCAGTCATCAGTGTTGTTTCTGTTATAATCCGCGAATATACGCAAATTATGTTTATTACAATAGGTGGAATACTGTTGAAGTTGCGGGGAAAAAGTGCTAAATTTGTGGCGTTCGCGCATAACGCGGGCGCACAAGAACTATGGTACTGAACTGGATTTGGGTTTCATTCTTCCTGATAGCCTTCGCAGTGGCCCTGGCAAGGCTCTTCATGGGCGATGCCGGCGTGTTTACCGAGATTATGGATTCTACCTTCAGTTCGGCAAGGACCGGATTTGAAATCTCGATAGGACTGACCGGCGTGCTGTCGCTGTGGATGGGCATTATGAAGATTGGCGAGAAGGGTGGAGTGGTAGAAAGGCTTTCCCGCATGCTGGCTCCGGTTTTTTCACGCCTGTTCCCGTCACTGCCCAAGGGCGATGAGGTGTACGGTTCCATATTCATGAACGTGGCAGCCAACCTGCTGGGACTGGACAATGCGGCAACTCCAATGGGACTGAAGGCCATGGAACGCATGCAGGAACTCAACGACAGGAAAGATACGGCATCGGACTCCATGATTATGTTCCTGGTGCTGAATACGTCGGGACTGACCCTGATTCCGGTAAGCATAATGGTCTACAGGGCGCAGATGGGGGCTGCACAGCCTGCCGATGTGTTCGTGCCCATACTGCTGGCGACCTTCTTTTCAACGCTGGTGGGCCTGCTGGTGACCTGTTTCATGCAGAAAATCAGGTTCGACAAGGTGCTTGCGCTGACAGTGCTCGGCATGAGTGCGGTGGTGGCGATGGTGATATGGGCCTTCAGCAGCATGCCCGAAGTCAAGATGGGCAGTGTTTCGACCAGCGCGGCCAACATAATACTGATGTCGGTCATTGTACTGTTCATCGTATCGGGAATAAGGAAGAAAATCAATGTGTATGAGGCGTTCGTTGACGGAGCGAAGGATGGCTTTTCGACGGCGATAAGGATAATACCGTACCTGATTGCAATTCTGGTGGGCGTGGGCGTGTTCCGTGCCTCGGGGGCCATGGATGCCTTTACCGGAGGAATAGCATGGTGCGTTGAAAAGTGCGGCATGGACAGCGGGTTCGTGGGTGCCCTGCCGACTGCGCTCATGAAACCGCTTTCGGGCGGCGGTGCGCGCGGAATGATGATTGACGCCATGAATACATACGGCGTGGATTCATTTGCCGGAAGGATGGCATGCCTGTTCCAGGGTTCAACCGATACTACCCTGTACGTGCTGGCCGTCTATTTTGGAAGTGTTGGAATTAAGAAGACACGGTATGCAGTGGGTTGCGGACTGATGGCTGACCTGGCCGGAATTGTTGCGGCAATACTGATTGGATACCTGTGGTTCGGCTGATTTTTTAACGGTTATGGTTTCATTCTATACTGAAAATGTGAAGATGCCTGCTGTCAGTCAGGCAAAGGTGCGCAAGTGGGTGGGCCTGGTTGCCCAGTCTTACGGACGCAAGGTGAAGGCGCTGAACTATATTTTCTGCAATGATGACCGCATCATTGAGGTGAACAGGCAGTTCCTGGGCCATGACTACTATACTGACATAATTACCTTTGACTATTCCGGCAGCGGATTTGTCATGGGGGACATGTACATAAGTCTTGATACCGTGCTGACAAACAGCGAACAGTTCAGGACCGGATATGACAGGGAGCTGCTCAGGGTGATTATTCACGGGGTGCTCCATCTGTGTGGGATAAATGACAAGGGCCGCGGGGAAAGGGCCGTAATGGAGGCTGCTGAAAACCGCGCGCTTGAAATATGGGATAACATGAATTAATGATCTTATGAAAAAGAGGTTCACATATGCAGCCCTGGTGCTGCTGGCATGTTCCTGTCCGCTGGCGCAGGGACAGAATTCAGTGACTGACAAGGGACTGAGACTGCTGGATGAATGCCGCACCCTTTACTATCAGGGTGACGTCGAGGCAGCCGGTACCCTGTTGGAGAGATGGGAGAAGGAGTACGCGGGAAGTACCATGACCCGTACCGAAGAGGTTGAGTTCCTGAAGATTGCCGTCGATGCCACCCGTCATCCGGAATACACGGTTGAGAAGATGACCAAGTATATGGAAAGGTACCCTATGTCAGTCTTCTACGACCAGGCAATGGTGATTATGGGTGCATCGGACTTTGAGAACAGGAATTACGAGAATGCGATTGTCTGCTTTGAGAATGCCGATGACCTTAAGCTGGACAAGAGGAGCCTGATGAAGAAAAAGCTCCAGTACGGCATTTCGCTGATAAGGACAGGCCAGGTGAGTGCCGGCGAGACAGTCCTGAAGGAACTTGACGACATGGTGGGCGATGACATGACATACGAGACGGACCTGGCATTCTACCGCGCTTATGCCGACTACCACAACGGCAAGCTGGAGCAGGCTGCCAACGGATTCTCCCAGGTTCTGGGCACGCATCATGATGAAGAGGCCCGGCTCTATATGGCCGATATTGCACTGATTCTTGATGAAGACAAGGGCCAGGCTGTCCAGATGGTCCGCAATCTTCAGTCAGTCAGCAAGGACCAGGGGCTGATTGCTGAATCGAACAGGATTCTGGGTGAATCATATTTTGTCCAGGAAAAGTATGCCGATGCACTGCCGCTGCTCAGCGAGTATGTGACATATAGCCCAAAGGCTGACCGCAATACCGTATACCGCCTTGGTATGTCACAGTACTACACCGGTGACTGCGAGGCTGCGGTCAACACCCTGTTCCGGGTATCGGAGGGTGAAGATGAACTGTCGCAGAATGCCGCATACCATGCCGGCCTGAGCGCCCTGAAGATTGATGACAAGGAGAAGGCAAGGCTTGCATTTGAGAGGGCATCGTCAATAAAGGGCAGTTCATCGGTAAGGGAGAAGGCCATGTATAACCTGGGCATGGTGGTGCATGAGACTGCCTATTCGCCTTTTGCCGAATCAGTGACCGTGCTTGAGCGCTTCCTGAATGAATTCCCGGGCTCACGCTATGCCGAGAATGTGAACGGCCTGCTGGTCGATGCATACCTGAGCACCAGGAACTATGACATAGCACTTGAGTCAATTGACAAGATATACAATCCGGGCAACACCATACTGGCTGCCAAGCAGCAGCTCTTGTTCAAGAAGGCCCTTGACGGATTCGCAACCGGCGAACTTGACGGAGTGACCCGCACGCTGACCGATGTGATAGGCATGGACAAGTACGGACATGACACCGCAGTCGAGGCCTATTACTGGCGCGGCGAGGCCTACTTCAGGTCAGACAAGCTGGAGCAGGCTGCCATTGACTACAACCGCTACCTGTCACTGCGCAGGAACAATTCAGCCAACCGCAGCATGGCATTCTACGGACTGGGATATGTCTACTACCTGCAGGGTGAGTACGCAAAGTCAAAGAACCATTTCCGTGACTGCATTGAGACCGCAGTATACAATGACCTGCCCAAGCCGGTGGTGATTGATTCATACCTGAGGTCAGGCGACTGCAGTTTCTACCTGAAGGAGTATGCCGATGCCAAGTCATGCTACAGCAAGGCCCTGAACGACAATCCTTCGGACGGAGCTTATGCCCTGTACCAGATTGCCCTGGTCAACGGACTGGAGAGGCAGTACAATGAGAAGATAAGGAACCTGAACAGGATTATTGACGAGTATGCCGAATCACCATATGTTCCGGCTGCCCTGTATGAACTGGGCCGTTCGTACCAGCAGACTGACCGCAACGAGCAGGCAATCGTGGCATTCCGCAAGATAACTGACAATTACCGCTCAAGCGCACTGGCACGCAGGGCCCTGGCCGAGATAGCACTCATATATTACCAGCAGGATCGCTACGATGATGCAATTGCCGCATACAAGGCTGTAGTTGACCAGTATCCGGGCAGTGAGGAAGCTGTTACCGCACTGGCTGACCTGAAGTCAATATACCTGCAGAGGGGCGATATAAACAGCTATTTCGAATTTGCCCAGACGGCACAGGATGCATCGCCTATCACTTCAAGCGAGAAGGATTCACTAACCTATACGGTGGCTGAGAACATATACATGCGCGGTGATTCCAGAAGGGCACTTGAAGCTTTCTCGGAGTATGTGACCGAGCATCCGAACGGCGCATTTGCAGCCAATGCATGGTACTACCAGGGTGAGATATACCGTAAATCAAACAATTATGAGAAGGCGCTGCAGTGCTATCTGAAATCGGCTGATTATTCTAACAGCCGTTTCTGCGAGGAGGCGCTCTCAAAGGCTGCCGACATGGCATTTGCGACCGGTGACTATGAGACTTCGCTCTCAACCTATACCCGCCTGAACGCCATAACGACCAGCGTTGACAAGAAGCAGAGCTGCATGTACGGAATTGTATGCAGTGCCGACAAACTGTCCGAGACCGATGTGGTGCTGCAGTATGCCGACAAGGCTCTTGAGACAAGGCTGTCACCTGACCGCCTGAACGAGATCAGGTTCATAAAGGCTGGAGCACTGGTGGAGAAGGGCAAGACCAGCGAGGCCAAGACAATATTCGAGGCACTTTCGGCCGACACTCGTTCGGCATACGGTGCGGAATCGGACTACATGCTCAGCCAGATACTCTATGACGAGGGCAAGCTGGACCAGGCGGAGAAGAATATCATTGAAATGACCCGTCAGGGTTCGCCGCACACCTACTGGCTGGCCAGGAGCATGGTGCTGCTGAGTGACATTTACAAGGCACAGGGCAAGGATGTCGAGGCCCGCCAGTACCTGATTTCACTCAGGCAGAACTACAAGGGTGACGATGATATTGCCCAGATGATTTCAGAACGTTTGAATGACTAATTGGAAATAACCATGATCAGAAGATATATACCTTTCGTGATGCTGGCAGCCATGAGCATGCCGGCAATGGCACAGGGAACCGCAAATATTGATTCCAGGTCAATGACCATTGAGGGTGAGTACAGGCCGACGGTTACGCAGGCTTACAAGATTGCGGCCGAACCGGCGCCGTTTGAGCCCGTCAAGCAGAAGACCGCTGTCAGCTACCTGAATGACCCCGTATCATATCCGTTCGGGAGCAGTCCCTCACTCGACGTGCTGTCGGCTACATCGGACTCACTCTACAGGAACCGCTGGTGGGGATATGCCAGCCTGGGTTACGGACTGAGAAACCTGACCGATGCAAACCTTGACGCGGGCTTTGACCTGACCAGGAACAGCCAGCTGAGATTTCAGGGAAACATGGGCGGATGGAACACCACAACGCTTAACGACTGGCGCTCACGCATGCGCGCCGGTGACATGAATGCATCATACACATTCACAGGCAAGAAACTGAACCTTGGGGTGAGTGCCGGAATGGCCGGTGACCGCCACAACTATATGCCCGGAAGCAAGATGACCGATGCCATAAGTGCCAACAGCAATCTTATGGAGAAGGATAGGAGCATGCATGCCGGTGCCGAGGTTGAGGTAAGTATAAACAGGGTTAATGTACAGGCCGATGCATCGGTGACATCGACATCGCGCAAGGGACTTTCTGTCAATGGAAAGGAGGTTTCCGGAAGCGAGAATGTCATAAGGGTGAATACCGAGGCATCATTCCCGTTCCGTGAGAGTGCGCTGGGCGTTCAGGTGAATTACAAGGGCGTTCTGCAGGACAGGACTGCCGTTAACGGTGACAAGTACAATAACACCAATACCGTTTCACTTGTTCCGTACTGGTCATGGTACCGCTGGAGAATTGAGGCAAGGCTGGGCATGAACATTGATTTCAGGATGAACCAGTACTATAACTTCCTTATTTCGCCACAGGCAACGGCCATAGTAAGGTTCCGTGATGACCTGAATTTCTTCACTTCGGTGACAGGCGGCAATGTTGACTATGACATGTATCACCTGAACGGCATTTCACCATACTGGACTGACGAGAAGAGAATTGAAGACGGATATAACATTATTGATATGTGCGGCGGCATATTCTACCACCCGGATACCTGGGTTTCGGTATCGCTGAAGACCGGATTCAGGAACACTCTCAATGAGGTGTTCCAGGTTCGCAGTGATTCTGCCATAGTTACCTCACTGATGAAGCAGGAGACTTCAAATGTATTCTATGCCGGATTTGCCACCGATATGGTTATTTCCAACATGGCCCAGTTCCGCGGAGAACTTGAGTACAATTTCTACAAGGGAAAGTACACGGGTGACAAGATGGCGCTGAAGCCACTGATTGATGCAAGCGCATACTTGACAGTCAAGCCGGTTGACAGGCTTGACGTGACAGCAAGCTACAGGCTGATGTATTTCAATGTAGTGAGGAACCGCCGCATGCAGATGGTCAATGACCTGACCCTGCGTGCTGACTACCTGCTGAATTTCCAGGCAGTTCCAAAGTGCCTGAGAACCATGTCGGCATTCGTTGAGGGCGAACACCTGCTGGGCTCAGATTTCTACTACTGGGCAGGATATCCTTGCATAAAGCCGGGCTTCATGCTGGGCGTTTCATACAGGTTCTAAAAAAGTTCTATGAAATAGAAGAGGGCCACCTTACAATAAATAAGGTGGTTCTTTCTTTTTTTTACGGTTTTTTGTTCTACTTTTGCCGACCGTAAACAATCAGTAAGATATTACATGCAGAAAAATCTTGTTATTGTAGAGTCTCCAGCCAAGGCTAAGACCATTGAAAAATTTCTCGGATCAGACTATAAGGTCATGTCCAGCTACGGACACATATGTGACCTAAAGAAGAAGGACCTGAGTATTGATATTGAGTCATTTGAACCAATATACGAGATCCCTTCCGACAAGAAGAAGGTAGTAGGCGAACTGAAGGATGCAGCAAAGAAATCAGAGATGGTTTGGCTGGCATCTGATGAGGACCGCGAAGGAGAGGCCATAAGCTGGCATCTGTTCGACACCCTGGGACTGAAGCACGAGAACACCAAGCGAATAGTGTTCCATGAAATCACCAAGGATGCCATACTGAATGCAATTGAGAATCCGCGCGATATTGATACCAATCTGGTATTTGCACAGCAGGCCAGGCGAGTTCTGGACCGCATAGTAGGTTTCAAGCTTTCACCGGTACTGTGGAGAAAGGTAAAGCCGTCTCTTTCAGCAGGCCGCGTGCAGTCAGTGGCTGTAAGGCTTATAGTTGAAAGAGAGAGGGAAATCCAGAGCTTTGTTCCGGAAGAGTACTTCAGGGTAGTTGCCTTGTTCAACGTTCCGACAGCCGATGGCAAGACTGAAGAAATCAAGGCAGAATACAAGGAGCATTTCAAGACCAAGGAACAGGCCCAGGCATTCCTGGAGAGTTGCAAGGATGCCAGGTTCAGCGTATCGGACATATCGGTAAAGCCTTTCAGGAAGAGCCCGACTCCGCCGTTTACCACATCGACCCTGCAGCAGGAGGCAACCCGCCGTTTCGGCTTTACTGTAATGCAGACCATGATGCTGGCACAGCGACTGTATGAATCAGGTAAGATTACATACATGAGAACTGACTCAGTCAACCTGTCTAACCTGTGCCTGAACTCAAGCAAGAAGTATATTGTTGGCAACATGGGTGCTGAATATTCAGAGCTCCGCCACTTTACACAGAAGGTCAAGGGCGCCCAGGAGGCTCATGAAGCCATCCGTCCTACATATATGGAGAACCAGACCATTGAGGGCACAGCACCTGAAAAGAAGCTGTATGACCTGATTTGGAAGCGTACCATAGCATCACAGATGAAAGATGCCGAGATTGACAGGACAACCGTACTGATTACGGCTCCAGGCATTCCGGGAGAGTTCGTGCTGTCGGGTGAGACCATCCGCTTTGACGGTTTCCTGAGGGTATATCGCGAGACTCGCGAAGATGATTCTGCTGAACAGAATGACTCACAGAGCCTGCCGCCATTCGAAAACGGTCAGGAGCTGTCAGTAAGCAAGATATCGGCCATGGAGCGTTTCACCCAGCGCCCGCAGCGCTACAATGAGGCAGCCCTAGTCCACAAGATGGAGGAACTTGGAATAGGCCGTCCGTCAACATACGCACCTACAATCGGTACCATTCAGCAGCGCGAGTATGTATCACGCGAAGACGTTCCGGGCCAGGTGCGCCAGCAGACAATCATAGACCTTGAAAACGGAAAGATTACCGAGAAGATCCAGAATGAGAACTTCGGCACAGAGAAGTCAAAGCTGCTTCCGACCGATACCGGCATAGTAGTAAACGACTTCCTCATGGAGTATTTCCCAAGCATAATGAACTATAACTTTACCGCCAAGGTTGAGAAGGAATTCGATGATATTGCTGACGGTGACAAGGAGTGGAAGAATGTAATCAAGGAGTTCTACGGTTCATTCAGCCCGGCTGTCGATGACGCCATGTCAATGAAGAGCGAACACAAGGTAGGTGAGCGTATATTGGGCAATGATCCTGTCAGCGGCAAGCCTGTATCAGTCAAGATTGGCCGTTACGGTCCTATAGTACAGATGGGCAGCGCTGAAGATGAAGAGAAACCGAAGTTTGCCCAGATGAAGAAGGACCAGACCCTTGAGACCATCACTCTTGAACAGGCACTTGACCTGTTCCGTCTGCCAAGGACTCTGGGTGAGTTTGAAGGCAAGACCATAACAATAGGCACCGGCCGTTTCGGTCCATACATCAGGCACGACAATGCCTATGTATCGATCCCCAAGACCATGGACCCGCTTGACATTACACTTGAAGAGGCAAGCAAGCTTATTGTAGACAAGCGTGAGGCCGATTCAAAGAGAGTTCTCAAGTCATTCGAGAGCAATCCTGACATTGAAGTCATGAACGGACGCTACGGTGCATACATTGCTTACAAGGGAAGCAATTACAAGATCCACAAGTCACAGGATCCGATGCTTCTGACCGAAGAGCAGTGCATGGAGATAATAAATGCCCAGATAGAAAAGAACGGTTCTGCTCCGAAGAGCCGCACATACCGACGTTCAAGATCATGATCCGGGTATTTCTGTTTGGATTCATGGGCGCTGGCAAGACCACCTTGGGTGAGGCTTTTGCCAGTGCTCTTGGTATAGGATTCCTTGACCTGGACCAGTATATAGAGGCACAGCAGGGCAAGACCATACGCCAGATATTTGCCGACAGCGGCGAGCCAGAGTTCCGCAGGATAGAGTCAGAGGCCCTGAGAGAGGTTTGTGACATGGAGAATATAATAATTGCTTGCGGAGGCTCAACTCCACTGATTGGCAACAATATGGAGTACATGAAGGGCATGGGTCAGACCGTATATCTGAAGGTGACCAATGAAACCCTGTTCCGCCGTCTGAAGGAAGCACGTGCACAACGCCCGCTCATAGCAAGCAAGAACGACCAGGAACTTATGGCATACATTGAATCAGAAACCATAAGGCGCGAACCTGGCTACCTGAAAGCCGAATATACATTTGCAGCAGACCAACTTGAGAGCATTGACGAAATATCCGGCACAATAGAGAACCTGAAGCAACTTTTGAAAATTCAATAACATAAGAAACACAATGAGAGAACCATTGACAATCATCAAGGTAGGAGGAAAGATAGTTGAAGAAAAGGAAACATTGAACAAGCTCCTTTCTGATTTTTCAGGCATATCCGGCCGCAAGATTCTGGTACATGGAGGCGGACGTTCAGCAACCGCTCTCGCTTCAAGGCTGGGCATTGAGACCAAGATGGTCGATGGAAGGCGTATTACCGACAATGACATGCTTGAGGTTGTCACCATGGTCTATGGCGGTCTGGTCAACAAGAACATTGTGGCAGGCCTGCAGGCCCGCGGAATAAACGCTATAGGACTGACCGGTGCCGATGGCAACACCATGCTCTCTGATAAACGCCCAGTCAAGGATATTGACTACGGATTCGTTGGCGATGTCAAGGCGGTCAATGTGGAATTCATTTCATCACTGCTTGATTCCGGAATAACTCCTGTGCTGGCTCCTCTGACCCATGACGGAAAGGGACAGATGCTCAACACCAACGCCGACACCATTGCAGGTGAAACAGCCAAGGCCATGGCATCAAAATATGACGTCACCCTGATTTTCTGCTTTGAGAAACCTGGCGTTCTGCTTCACGAAGATGACGACAACAGCGTTATTCCCCACATTACGCACAATGATTTCTCCCTTCTGGTTGAAAATGGCACCATCAGCGGTGGTATGATCCCCAAAATCCAGAATGCCTTCAAGGCACTCCAGGCCGGTGTCACGTCAGTTCTTATTACCAAGGCCTCAGCCCTTGACACCCTGACCGGCACCACCATCACCCTCTAAGACGCACGGGCGTATTTCCGTGGGTCATCTGTCTTGGGTCGTCCGTCATGGGCCATCCGTCATGGGCCATCCCAGGTACGTTTTCCCGGGTTTTGTGCTTGCGATTTCCGTGGGTGACGCACGGGCGTATTGTCTTGGGCCGTCCAAAGTACAATTTGGCGGGTTTTGTGCTTGCGATTTCCGTGGGTGACGCACGGGCGTATTGTCTTGGGCCGTCCAAAGTACAATTTGGCGGGTTTTGTGCTTTCGATTTTCGTGGGTGACGCACGGGCGTATTGACTTGGGTCGTCCAAAGTACATTTTGGTGGGTTTTGTGCTTCGTCATTCTTGGTGGCGGTAATTCAAAGTACAAAATGCAGGGTTTTGATCTTGGACTTTTGGCTTGTGCGGAATCCTAAGTACAAAAAGCCGGGTTTTGTGCTTTCGAGCGATTTTTTTTGACCTCCAAAACACAAATACGCCTGTTTTGTACCTTGGATTTGAAATACCGTTTTCCGCCAAATACATTTACAAAAAAAAACAGGACCGCCTTGCTGTGATGTAAGTGACATTTTTTATCTTTGCCGCAACATCAATTCATACAATATGAAAACCAGATTATTTCTAGCATTGGCGTTGAGCTTTGCCTCAATGGCTGCATCGGCACAGAGAACAGGATTTTACGGAACAGCAGACGGAGTCTTACGCTTATCCAAGCAGTTTGAGATAGGCTCTGACCATACAAATGACCTATTGTCAAACAGAGCAATACTGAAGACCGGAACGACCGGTGGCATAGCCCTGGGTGCAGGTTATGAATTCAACGCAGGAGTGATCAACCGAGTAGAACTGGAAGTTGGCATTGACTTCAACCAGCAGGTGTTCAACGAGCAGACCGTCCAGACACAGGACGAGCAGGTACGAAACGGACATGTCCAGCTTTCCTTTGCAAGTGCCAGGCCAGTTGCAGACAAACTCATGTATGTTCCAAAGGTCAACTTTGGCTTCATGCTTGAATCTCCATGGTCCAAGGGACTGGACGGGGAATGGCATAACAGTCAACTGTCACGCGCCCCGTATCTGTCAATAGATCCGATAGTCTTTGAGTATCAGGCAGGCAACAGAGTGGGTGTCCAGCTGTCAATGGGACAGATACTGTTTGCATCGGTCAAGACACAGGGTATTGACTATCGCTACTACACCGCAGCAATCAACCTGAATTCAATAAGCGCAAGAATGCTATACAGATTCTGACAGCACATTGTTCAAAATATTCAAGAAAATGAAAACCAGATTATTGCTGCTTGTATTGGCTATGGCCGCTATGAGCCAGAAAACAATTGCCCAGCCAGAGGTTGGCCAGTTTTCAGTCACCCCAAAGATTGGAGGCTCCCTGAATACCCTGACAGGAAACCCCGAACTCAGAAACCTGTTTTCTTACATCAACCAGGACGAAACGCCTATGGTTATTCATGGCAGTCACGATGTTGTCATATCTGACAAGGCAGCATGGAACGCAGGTTACTCTGTCGGAGCAGAGCTGAGCTACCGTAAATCCAAGCTGATGGGATTTACTGCAGGATTGTTTTATAGCGAAGAAGGTGCTTCATTCGGAGATTACGAGATAGACATAACCTCTACAAGTTGTACCATGTTGAATGTAACTGGGTATATACCAGCACATTCTGACTATGCCAGCATCAGAAATGTAAGAATGAAACTTGGTTACCTGAATGTACCATTGACAGCAAATGTCTATCTGGGCAATGGTTTTTCCGTCGGTGCAGGTCTGCAGGCAGGTTTTCTGGTAAACGACAGAATTACTTCTGAAGGAACTGTCATGGGCATGCCTTATTCAAACCACCTTGGTAATAAGGAATACCAGGAAAATAAGGAAGTCAACGGACAGGTCTGTTCCCTGTACCTGGCAATGAACCAGAAGCCCAAGGATAATGGACCGGAGTTTGAAGATATAAAGGTGAACAGACTGCTGGTGTCTCTTCCTGTCAACCTTTCCTACGAATTTAACCGTTATGTGGTAGATCTGCGTTACTGCATAGACCTTAGAAAGGCCGGAGAATGGGAGACCGTTGACAGCAATTACATGACAAAGTCCGCCAATAGCCGCAATCAGGTGGTAACCCTGTCTATAGGATACAGGTTCGGATTGTAGAGAGTATGCTTTATAAAGGAATCACATATTCGCAGTACTATTACGACACTGATAAACTTTTTAACGAACTATTGACTATGAGTATGTATTTCCAAAAACATACTGCTGAATAGCATTGCAATGATTGATAACTTCATCAACAAAATCTTTATTGATCAGTTTGAATTTGCCGTAAAAGAGTACGTTTAAAGGAAAGGTGATAGTTCTTGAACCTCCATTCATATACGGCCAAAATAATCTGGCATCTGGATAATTGCGAGTCCAGATGCCATATTCAGTTATATAAATGGGAATTTGTCTAAAAGCGATAGCCTATACCGAACGAGAGCCCATAGAAGTTAGTGAGCCAAGGATTGATATCCGTGTCGCCACCAAGCTGCACGAATGACCAGTCAAACTCAGAAGGGCAGATGACGAGCGCCGGACTGAAAACAAACTCCAGATGCTTTCCACACCTTATAATCCAGTTGAGACTTGCATTCAGATATGGAATGACCTTATCATCAACATCGGATCTATCGTCGAAAATATCGTGATAACCAAGACCGATACCAGCGCCAGCCCTTAATTTGACGATATCCTTGATAACTGGAATCCGATAGTATATCATAGCGTCAGCCTTGTAGATATTCTGGTCAACGGTATTGCGATAAGGGCTCTTTCCAGTGCCGTCCCAATCATACTTGGTCGGGCTCCCGAGGTAATATGTTCCGCTCAATCTTGCTCCCCAATACCAATTGCCTTTGACCAGACGGTCATACTCCAAACCCATATATGCTCCCATGTTATTGTGAGAACCAAAATATCCGCCACCATTCAAATATACAACAGACTCCTTGCTGTCCTGAGCATTAAGAGCTGATGCACAGAGTATGGTGATGAGAATGAAAAGTACTGTTCGCTTCATTTTCAAATTGTGATTTAACTGGACAAAATTAGCAATTTCTCCGCAAAGTCTTGGATTCTCGAGCCACAAAACATACATGGTTAGGCGGCTATTGTCTATCTATTCATAAGATAGATTGTTGCAACAGCATATTTCCATATACAAAATTCGGCAACTAGATGCAGAATCTATGTTGACGAAATGTGCAGAATGATTATTCTGATAATCCAGATTATATGTAGTTATAACTTCTCGTCACTATGACTATTATAGATGTAG
>JAZQQQ010000021.1:0-49108 GCA_045629165.1 Bacteroidaceae bacterium | reverse complement strand
GGGAAATCTCCCATGTACGCCCGTCGTACTACTTGTTTGTATTATGAAATCTGTTCAAAGAACGTCTTGTTCTAAGCCTCCGTTCAACCAGGACCGCTGTCCTTCGTTCCCGAAAGCGGGTGCAAAGATAGAGCGACTTTTCATCCCCACCAAACATTTTAGGGACTTTTTTTGAAGATTTTTTTCGGCCATTGTATAAGTCGCTCAAAATGACCATTTTGCAAAAATAAAAAATTTCAAGGCTCGTAAGGACAATATGTGAGCCATTCACAATCCAGCTGTGAAAGGCTCACTTCTGCTCCACACGGACCTTAATTGATAATTGCCGCAGGAGTTGAAAAACTCACCACCTGCAAAAAAAAGATTCCCCTCCTGGATAGAAGGGGAATCAAAGAATTATCTGATTTCAGATATTACTCAGCTGACTGCTCTGCTACTGGAGCCTCTTCAACCTGAGCAGCTGATGACTTGCGTGAACGACGGGTCTTGGTAGCCTTCTTCACGTTCTTAGCCATGTTCTCATCGTAATCAACGAACTCAACGAAAGCCATTTCAGTTGCATCGCTCTTACGGATACCCAGCTTGATAATGCGAAGGTAACCACCTGGACGATCAGCAATCTTGAGTGCAATCTCCTTGAAGAGTTCAGTAACAGCTTCCTTGTTCTGGAGATAGCTGAAAACTACACGGCGTGAATTTGTGTCATCTTTCTTGGCACGGTTGATGATGGGTTCTGCATAAACCCTGAGAGCCTTAGCCTTGGCAAGAGTTGTCTCAATTCTCTTGTGGAAAATCAGAGAGCAAGTCATGTTGGCAAGCATTGAGCTTCTGTGAGAAGCGGTACGGCTCAGATGATTGAATTTCTTATTATGTCTCATTGTTAGTCTTTGTCTAATTTATACCTTGTGATATCGGTTCCGAATGAAAGATTCAAGCTTTCCAAGAGATCATCCAATTCAGTAAGTGACTTCTTACCAAAGTTACGGAACTTCAGCAGATCTGTCTTGTTGTACTGTACCAGATCACCCAGAGTATCAACATCAGCAGCCTTGAGGCAGTTCAAAGCACGTACAGACAGATTCATGTCTGAAAGCTTTGTCTTGAGAAGCTGTCTCATGTGGAGAATCTCCTCATCAAATTCCTCATTTCCGTCGATGTCGACATTTTCCATGGTTATCTTGTCATCCGAGAAGAGCATGAAGTGGTAGATCAGTATCTTGGCTGCTTCCTTCAGTGCATCCTTTGGATGAATAGAACCATCGGTAGTGATTTCAAGTACAAGCTTGTCATAGTCTGTCTTCTGTTCAACACGGTAAGGTTCAACAACATACTTGACATTACGAATTGGAGTATAGATTGAATCAATAGGAATAGTGTAGATGTCTGTACAATACTCCTTGTTCTCATCAGCAGGGACATAACCGCGTCCCTTGTTGATTGAGATTTCAATCTGCATTACTGCTTGGGCATCAAGATGGCATATGACAAGTTCAGGATTTAACACTTCAAATCCATTCAAATATCTGCCAATATCACCGGCTTTGAATTCATTTGTGTTTTCAATCCTGATGATAACCTTCTCGCTTTCGGTCTCTTCTACTATCTGCTTGAAACGAACCTGCTTCAGGTTCAGGATAATGTTGGTAACATCCTCCATTACACCTGGAACTGTAGCAAATTCATGTTCAACACCCTCAATCTTGATTGTATTGATAGCAAAACCTTCAAGAGTTGAGAGAAGTATTCGACGAAGAGCGTTTCCAATGGTAATACCGAATCCTGGCTCCAAAGGACGGAACTCAAACTTTCCGAACTTTGCATCAGATTCTACCATTAAAACCTTATCCGGTTTTTGAAATGCTAATATTGCCATTTACCTCTTAATTTTTATTTTGAATACAATTCAACGATCATCTGCTCCTTGATAGTCTCAGGGATATCCTCCCTTTCTGGCTTGTGAAGGAACTTACCGGCCTTAGCCTGCTCATCCCATTCAATCCAAGGATACTTGCTGTGGTTGAAACCAGCAAGAGAATCAGCAATTACTTCAAGAGACTTTGATTTTTCTCTGGCACCAACAATCTGACCAGGCTTAACCTGATATGAAGGAATGTTCAGTACCTTGCCGTCAACAACAATGTGCTTGTGGCTAACCAGCTGACGTGCAGCAGCACGTGTTGGAGCCATACCAAGACGGTATACTACATTGTCAAGACGTGATTCAAGTGCCTGAAGCAGGTTGATACCGGTGATACCTGCATCATGTGATGCCTGCTCAAACATGTTTCTGAACTGCTTCTCAAGAACACCGTATGTGTACTTTGCCTTCTGCTTTTCAGCAAGCATGAGACCGTATTCTGAAGTCTTGCGACGACGGTTGTTACCATGCTGGCCTGGTGCATATTTTCTCTTTTCAAAAGCCTTGTCAGCTCCAAAAATTGCTTCGCCGAACTTACGTGCGATGCGTGTCTTAGGTCCTGTATATCTAGCCATAATCTATTCGTTTTAAAATTAAACTCTTCTTCTCTTTGGTGGACGACAACCGTTATGTGGAAGTGGAGTCACGTCAATGATTTCTACAACTTCAATACCAGCACCATGTACGGCACGGATGGCTGATTCGCGGCCATTTCCCGGACCCTTAACGTATGCCTTGACCTTTCTGAGACCAAGGTCGAAAGCTACCTTTGAACAATCCTCGGCTGCCATCTGAGCTGCGTAAGGAGTGTTCTTCTTTGAACCACGGAAACCCATTTTACCTGCAGAAGACCATGAAATAACCTGACCTTCAGAATTTGAAAGAGTAACAATGATGTTGTTGAATGAAGAATGTACATGCAACTGTCCCATTGCATCTACCTTCACGTTTCTCTTCTTTGCTGCAACTGTTTTCTTTGCCATAGTTCAATTATTTAGTAGCCTTTTTCTTATTAGCAACAGTCTTCTTGCGGCCCTTGCGGGTACGTGCATTGTTCTTGGTGCTCTGACCACGAACTGGAAGACCAATACGATGACGGATACCACGGTAGCAACCTATATCCATCAGACGCTTGATGTTCAGCTGAACCTCACTGCGGAGGTCGCCCTCTACCTTATACTCTGCACCAATTACTTCACGGATAGCAGCTGCCATGTCGTCAGTCCAATCCTGTGCCTTGATGTCTTTATCTACACCAGCCTTTGCCAAAATCTTGGCAGCGCTGCTGCGACCTATACCAAAAATGTAGGTTAACGCGATTTCACCCCTCTTGTTCTGTGGGATGTCAACTCCAGCGATTCTTATTGCCATATATAAATCTGTTTGTTTACCCGATTATCCCTGACGTAATTTCATCTTGGGATTCTTCTTGTTGATTAAATACAAACGTCCCTTGCGACGGACAATCTTGCAGTCTGCAGAACGTTTCTTCAATGAAACTCTAACTTTCATATTCTTAATTATTATTTGTACCTGTATGAAATCCTACCCTTAGTCAGATCATACGGAGACATCTCCACTTTAACCTTGTCACCTGGCAGGATCTTTATAAAATGCATTCTCATCTTACCGGAAATGTGACCGGTAATCTCGTGTCCATTCTCCAACTGGATTCGGAACATAGCGTTGGACAGAGCCTCAACTATTGTTCCATCCTGTTCAATTGCGGATTGCTTTGCCATATTAAAACTCTTTATCTCCCAAAACTTCAGCTATATAATCAAATGAAGAAAGGATCTGTGCCTTGCCTGCGTATACCGCTACGGTATGCTCAAAATGAGCAGCAGCCTTACGGTCGCGGGTCTTGACACTCCAGCCATCTCTTTCCATGACGACCTTTCTGTCACCCAATGTAATCATAGGTTCGATTGCCAGGCACATGCCTTTCTTGAGCTGTGTGCCATAACCACGTTTGCCATAGTTTGGAACGCATGGATCTTCATGCATTTCGCGACCTATTCCATGACCTACGAATTCACGGACTACACCGTAACCGCGGGATTCGCAATGTGTCTGGATGGCATAACCTATATCACCGAGACGCTTTCCGGCAACAGCGTTCTCTATACCAAGGTAGAGAGATTCCTTAGTTGTCTTCAGAAGGTCTCTGATTTCCGGAGAAACTTCACCTACACAGAAGGTGTAGGCAGAGTCTCCGTTAAATCCATTGAGCAGTGTTCCACAGTCAACCGAAACTATGTCACCCTCTTCAAGAGGAATGTCATTAGGGATTCCGTGAACCACCATTTCATTGACTGAAGTACAAAGAGCTGCGGGGAAAGGAACTCCATCCTGATTAGGATAACCCTTGAATGTAGGGATGGCTCCATTGTCTCTGATAAACTCTTCGGCAACACGGGTAAGCTGATTGGTTGTTACACCAGGCTTTACCAGTTTTGCAACTTCTCCAAGAGTCTTGCCTACAAGCTGATTTGCTGCACGCATCAACTCTATCTCTTCTTCAGTCTTGAGAAATATCATAATTAATATTAATATGCTGACATACCGCTGCGTCCCTTAATACGGCCGGTCTTCAGGAGACCGTCGTAGTGACGCATCAGAAGATGACTTTCAACCTGCTGTAAGGTATCAAGTACAACACCTACGAGAATGATTAATGAAGTACCTCCAAAGAACTGCGCAAAAGCCTGGTTAACACCGAAAAGACGGGCAAATGCAGGCATGATTGCAACAATTGTAAGGAACAATGCACCTGGCCAGGTAATGCGTGACATGACGGTGTCAATGTAATCAGCTGTTGGCTTGCCAGGCTTAACACCCGGGATAAAGCCGTTATTGCGCTTCAGGTCATCAGACATCTGCTGCGGATTTACCGTAATTGCAGTGTAGAAGAGAGTAAACACAATAATCAGGATTGCATAGATAAGGTTATAAACCCAACCGTCTGTATTCATCAGCTTCAACCAGAAACCAGAAGGTTCAGTAGTACCGACAAAAGCGATAGGAATGAACATGATTGCCTGGGCAAAGATGATTGGCATTACATTGGCAGCATTGACCTTCAATGGAATATACTGACGTGCACCACCGATCTGCCTGCCACCTTCGATACGCTTTGCATACTGTACAGGTACCTTACGGACACCCTGAACAAGCAGAATTGTACCGGCTGTAGCAAGAAGCAGAACGACAATCTCGAACAGGAACATTATCAGACCACCACCTGCGGCACCGATAGATGACATACGGGAAGTGAGTTCCTGTATGAAAGCTGATGGGAAACGGGCAATGATACCGATCATGATAATGAATGATACACCATTTCCTATACCCTTGTCAGTGATTCTCTCACCAAGCCAGAGCACAAACTGGCTACCAGCGGCAAGGATAAGGGTTGAAGTGATTGAGAACACGGTCCAGTCAATTGGAGGATTCATGCCTGCACCCATTGTATGCTTCAGGTTAAGCAGGTAAGAAGGACCCTGAATCAAGAGAATGAACAGTGTCAGATAACGGGTATACTGATTAATCTTCATACGGCCGCTTTCGCCCTCCTTCTGAAGCTTCTGGAAACTTGGAACTGCAATGGTAAGCAGCTGAAGCACGATAGAAGCTGAGATGTAAGGCATGATACCCAATGCAAAGATTGATGCATTGGAGAAAGCACCACCTGAGAACATATCAAGTAGTGAAAGAAGACCAGAACTTGTCTGTCTCTGAAGATTGGTGAGCATCTCTGCTTCAATACCCGGCAGCAGAATGTGAGAACCCAGACGATATACTGCTATGAACAGTACAGTCGTCAGGATTCTTTTCCGCAAGTCCTCAATCTTTGCAATATTCTTCAGTGTATCCATGTTCTTTACGATCACGTATACAGCAAGAAGAGCTACTGCAAGGATAATGATATATTTCAGAAGATTCTCGTTCATCAGTATTAAAGTTTGATAGCATTAGCACCCAGGGCTTCAATTGCTGCAACAGCACTCTTTGAGAAAGCGTGTGCCTCAACATCAACCTTCTTGGTGAGCTGACCAGCTCCAAGGACCTTTACAAGCTGCTTTGAAGAAACGAAACCTGCAGATACGAGATCAGCAATTGCAACCTTATCCAGATTGTTCTTTTCAGCGAGAGCCTGAATGATATCAAGATTGATAGCCTTGTACTCTACATGATTTACATTCTTGAAACCAAACTTTGGAACAAGACGCTGAAGAGGCATCTGACCACCTTCAAAACCGATCTTTCTTGAGTAACCGGAACGTGACTTAGCACCCTTGTGACCTCTGGTAGAAGTACCGCCCAGACCAGAACCTGGTCCACGGCCAATTCTCCTTCCAGTCTTCACAGAACCTTCAGCTGGCTTTAATGTATTTAATTTCATAATAATTACTGTTTTAATGATTATTCAACAACAGTTACAAGATGTCTAACCTTGTAGATCATACCTCTCAATGAAGGAGTGTCCTCAAGTTCAACAGTATTGTAAAGCTTGCGGAGACCCAGTGCATCAAGGGTTCTTCTCTGGTCGATTGGAGCACCAATACGACTCTTAGTCTGCTTGATTTTGATAGTTGCCATATCTGTAACCTCCTTATCCATTAAATACCTTATTCAAAGTGATACCGCGGCTCTGGGCTACCATCTTGGCATCACGCATTTCTGTGAGAGCCTTGAGTGTAGCCTTAACCAGGTTGTGAGGGTTAGATGAACCCTTAGACTTGGCAAGAACGTCAGTAACACCAACACTTTCAAGTACGGCACGCATAGCACCACCGGCAACAACACCGGTACCAGGAGCAGCTGGCTTCAGGAATACTTCTGCACCACCGAACTTTGCTACCTGCTCGTGAGGAACAGTACCCTTCAGGACTGGAACACGTACCAGTTCCTTCTTGGCAGCTTCTGTACCCTTTGCAATAGCTGCAGTAACTTCACTTGCCTTACCCAGACCGAGTCCGATAATGCCATTACCGTTACCTACTACTACAATAGCAGCAAAGCTAAACGTACGACCACCCTTTGTAACCTTAGTTACTCGGTTTATTGCTACGAGTCTCTCCTTGAGCTCGAGATCGTTTGTAACCTTAACTTTATTATTCATAGTAATCGTAGTTTAAAATGTGAGACCGTTGTTGCGGGCTGAATCAGCCAGTTCCTTGATTCTACCATGATACAGGAATCCGTTACGGTCGAAAACGACTGTTGTGATACCTGCTTCCTTGGCGTTCTTGGCAATGAGCTCACCAACCTTTACAGCCTGCTCCTTCTTGTTCATGTTCTCCATGCCAAGTGAAGAAGCTGCAGCAAGAGTAGTACCGGTCAGGTCGTTGATAACCTGAACATAGATCTGCTTGTTGCTTCTGAATACGGTCATGCGCGGACGCTCAGCTGTACCTGAAATCTTATTGCGAACGCGTAATTTGATCTTATTTCGTCTTTCTGTTTTTGCTGACATAATTTCTACATATTAAATGTTAATTACTTGGCAGCGGCTGACTTACCCGACTTACGACGGAGTACTTCACCGACAAACTTAATACCCTTACCCTTATAAGGTTCAGGCTTACGGAAAGAACGGATCTTGGCACACACCTGACCGAGAAGCTGCTTGTCGCAAGACTCAAGGATTACAAGTGGGTTCTTGTTTCTCTCTGACTTAGTCTCAACCTTGATTTCTGCAGGCAGAACAAGTACGATTGAATGAGAATGGAGAAGTTCGAAGGTAACAACATTACCCTGGTTTGATACACGGTAACCTACACCTACGATTTCCAATTCTTTCTTATATCCCTCAGAAACACCAACAACCATGTTGTTCAGGAGTGCACGGTAGAGACCGTGGAATGCCTGACGCTGCTTTGGATTGTCCTGAAGCTTATCGAAGTTTTCTTCCAGTGAAAGAACTCCGTTTTCAATTGACACGTTGATAGAAGGATCTACTTTCTGTGAAAGCTCGCCCTTTGGGCCCTTCACTGCAACCACGCCATCCTGACAGGTAACTGTTACACCTGCTGGAATATGAATAGGTAATTTTCCGATTCTTGACATAGTAGTACTCCTTCAATTAATAAACATAGCAAAGAACTTCACCACCGATCTTCATCTGTGATGCTTCCTTGTCTGTCATTACACCCTTTGATGTGGATATGATAGCAATACCCAAACCGTTAATAACTCTCGGCATTTCACGATAACCGGTATACTGACGCAAACCTGGAGTAGAAATTCTAACCAGCTTCTTGATTGCGTTGGTCTTGCTGACCGGATCGTATTTCAGAGCAACCTTGATGGTGCCCTGAGGTCCATCTTCAACGAACTTATAGTTCAAGATGTAACCCTTCTCAAAGAGAATCTTTGTGATCTCTTTCTTGAGATTAGAGGCAGGTACTTCAACTACCTTGTGCTTTGCCTGGATGGCATTGCGTAACCTCGTCAGATAATCTGCAATTGGATCTGTCATAAAATTGCTTTTAAATTGATCAGGATATCCTGACAATATTTAATTAACACTCTCTAGTTCTCATTATTTACCAGCTAGCCTTGCGAACACCTGGGATAAGACCCTGTGATGCCATCTCACGGAACTGGATTCTTGAAAGGCCGAATGTGCGCATGTAACCCTTTGGACGACCAGTCAGCTTGCAACGGTTGTGCTGGCGGATTGGATTTGAGTTGTAAGGGAGATCCTGAAGCTTCTGAGCTGCCTCGTAAGCATCAGCTGGATCACCGGTACGAACAATCTCCTTCAGAGCAGCACGCTTTGCAGCATACTTGGCAGCCATCTTTGCACGCTTTACTTCGCGGGCCTTCATTGATTCTTTTGCCATATCTTACTTATTGTTTTCGTTCTTGAAAGGCAGTCCGAACTCCTTCAGAAGAGCATAACCTTCTTCATCAGTCTTGGCTGAAGTTACGAAAGTGATGTTCATACCGAGGATGTGTGAAATGCTGTCGATGTTGATTTCTGGGAAGATAATCTGCTCCTGGATACCCAGTGAGTAGTTACCCATACCGTCAAACTTGCTCTCAATACCCTTGAAGTCACGGATACGTGGCAGGGCTACACGGATAAGTCTCTCCAGGAATTCGTACATACGCTCACGACGCAGTGTTACCATAACGCCGATAGGCATCTTCTTACGAAGCTTGAAGTTAGCGATATCCTTCTTTGATACTGTAGCTACAGCCTTCTGACCAGTGATGGCAGAAAGTTCTGCAATAGCTACATCGATGATCTTCTTGTCTGCAATAGCCAGCTTACCAAGACCACGATTGATTACAATCTTCTTCAGGACAGGAATCTGCATTGAAGAAGTATACTGGAATTTCTCCATCAGTGCCGGAGCAATGCGCTCGGCATATTCTTTCTTAAGATTTGCAGTATTGCTCATTACTTAATCTCCTCTCCTGATTTCTTGGAAATACGAACTGACTTACCCTCAGCGTTCTTCTGACGGCCGATACGTGTTGGAGCACCGGTCTTCGGATCAACGACATTGAGGTTTGAAATATGAATAGGTGCTTCCTGCTTGATGATACCACCCTGCGGATTCTTAGCGCTTGGCTTTGTGTGCTTTGAAACGAAGTTCACGCCCTCAACAATAGCACGCTGCTCCTTGACCAGCACCTGCAGGACCTTACCGGTCTTGCCCTTGTCTTCGCCAGAGTTGACGAAAACGGTGTCGTTCTTCTTAATATGTAACTTACTCATTTCTGTTGACTTTTTGAAATTAAAGTACTTCAGGAGCCAATGAAACCACCTTCATGTTCACAGCACGAAGTTCACGTGCAACAGGACCGAAGATACGGCTACCCTTAATTTCGCCTGTGTTGTTCAGAAGTACGCAAGCATTGTCGTCGAAGCGGATATAAGAACCATCAGCACGACGGATTTCCTTCTTGGTACGAACAATCAGGGCCTTTGATACTGTACCCTTCTTCATATCGCTTGAAGGAACAACACTCTTGACGGTAACAACGATAGTATCACCAACTGTAGCGTAACGCTTCTTGGTTCCGCCCAGTACACGGATACAGAGACACTCCTTGGCGCCGCTGTTATCACAAACTGTGAGTCTGGATTCTGTCTGTATCATGATTACTTAGCCTTTTCAACGATTTCTTTTAATCTCCATCTCTTGGTCTTGCTCAGAGGACGTGTCTCCATGATACGGATTGTATCACCAATACCGCACTGGTTGTTTTCGTCATGAACATGGTACTTCTTTGTCTTTCTGACAAACTTACCATAAATAGGGTGCTTCTCCTTGAAGACTGACAGAACAACTACGGTCTTGTCCATCTTGTTGCTGATAACGACACCCTGGCGCTCTTTGCGCAAATTTCTATCGCTCATTGAACTATTCTTTATTTGTTAAGTTCTCTGCTTCTCAACTCAGTCTTCATTCTGGCGATTGTCTTTCTAAGCTTAACAATCTGAGAAGGATTCTCAAGTGGAGAAATTGAATGATTCAAACCCATTGTCTGATAGTTAACTGATTCAGCTTCAATTCTCTCAATCAGTTCCTGAGTTGTCAACTCCTTAATTTCACTGTTCTTCATAACGGGTCAAATTAATTCTCGTTCTTAAAATCATAGTCGCGTCTTACAACCAGCTTGGTTGTAACTGGAAGCTTCTGTGCAGCAAGACGGAGAGCTTCCTTTGCAATTGCGAATGGAACACCGTCGGCTTCGATGATGATACGACCTGGAGTAATTGGGAATACGTATCCTTCTACGTCACCCTTACCTTTACCCATACGTACATCCAAAGGCTTCTTTGTAATAGGTTTGTCCGGGAAGATTCTGATCCAGATCTGACCCTGACGCTGCATATAACGTGTTACCGCAATACGAGCGGCCTCTATCTGCCTACCGTTGATCCAGCAGGTGTCAAGAGACTTGATGCCGAATGAACCGAAAGCAAGCTGGTTGCCTCTCTGGGCATTACCCTTGCAACGGCCTTTCTGCATTCTTCTATATTTAGTCCTTTTAGGCTGTAACATAATTCTATATTACTTTTTTTCGTTACAAATAGCAATCAGCGATTGCCCTTATTATTTCTCTTCTTGAATGGCTTGCCACCGCGCTCGCCGTTACCATGGCCTGATTCCTTCTGTTGGCTGAAGTTAGGAGCAAGATCTCTCTTGCCATAAACCTCACCGCGGCAAATCCATACCTTGATACCGTGAACACCAACCTTGGTGATGGCACCAATCTGGCAGTAGTCAATATCAGCACGGAATGTATGCAGAGGAGTACGTCCTTCCTTATACATTTCTGAACGTGCGATTTCTGCACCGTTAAGACGGCCTGAAATCTGAACCTTGATACCTTCAGCGCCCATTCTCATTGTGTTGGCAATAGCCATCTTGATAGCGCGGCGGTATGCAATCTTGCCTTCAACCTGACGTGCAATGTTGTTTGCAACGATTACAGCATCGAGCTCTGGCTTCTTAACTTCAAAGATATTGATCTGAACTTCCTTGTCAGTGATCTTCTTCAGCTCTTCCTTGAGCTTGTCAACCTCAGAACCATTCTTACCGATGATCAGACCTGGACGGGCTGTGCATACTGTGATGGTTACGAGCTTGAGTGTACGCTCAATAACAATACGGGAGATGCTTGCCTTTGCAAGGCGGGCATTCAGATACTTACGGATTTCGCTGTCCTCTGCGATACGCTCGTCATACTTGCCGTACCAACTTGAGTCCCATCCTCTGATAATTCCTAAGCGGTTACTTACCGGATTAACTTTCTGTCCCATGATTACTCCTGATTGTTATTTGTTGCTGATGCCTTTGTATCCACGAACAATGAAATGTGGTTTGAACGCTTGCGGATACGATAGCCTCTACCCTGTGGGGCAGGTCTCATTCTCTTAAGGGTTACGCCCTCATCAACGAAAGCCTTGACTACGAAAAGTTCGCCAGCCTCAGCCTTACGGTCGTTCTTCTGCTCCCAATTGGCAATAGCGGAACGAAGTACTTTTTCTACATCTTTCGAAGCAGCCTTATTTGAATAGCGCAGTACACCAAGAGCGCGGTTTACTTCCATACCACGAACCATGTCAATGACAAGGCGCATCTTGCGTGGTGATGAAGGAACGTCGTTCAGCTTGGCGAAATACTGGGTCTTCTTAGCCTCTTTCAGTTTCTCGGCTGCCAAATGTTTTCTATTTCCCATTATCTTGATTTATTTATTTCAGATAAAACAGATAGCTTATTTCCTGTTACCTGAGTGGCCACGGAATGTACGGGTTGGAGCAAACTCACCGAGCTTGTGACCTACCATGTTTTCTGTGACATAGACAGGAATAAACTTGTTACCATTATGAACTGCGATGGTGTGACCTACGAAGTCCGGGGATATCATTGAAGCCCTAGCCCAAGTCTTTACGACAACCTTCTTGCCACTTTCATTCATAGCAATAACCTTGTCTTCCAGTTTCTTGTAAATAAACGGACCTTTTTTAAGTGAACGTGTCATGTTAAATACTTACTTAGGTTAAGTTTTACTTCTTGTTTGCTCTCTCAATGATATACTTAGAAGAGCTCTTCTTAGGATGTCTGGTCTTCAGACCCTTTGCATACAAGCCCTTACGTGAACGTGGGTGACCACCAGACTGACGGCCTTCACCACCACCCATTGGGTGATCATGTGGGTTCATTACAACACCACGGTTGTGTGGACGACGTCCGAACCAACGTGAACGACCTGCCTTACCTGACTGCTCAAGAGCGTGATCGGAATTACCTACGCTACCGATTGTAGCCTTACAAGCGCCCAGAATGCGGCGAAGCTCGCCTGAAGGAAGCTTGATGACACAATAGTCACCTTCCTTTGATGTCAACTGGGCAAAATTACCGGCTGAACGAACAAGAGCTGCACCCTGACCTGGACGCAATTCGATGTTGTGAATTACGGTACCTACAGGAATGTCCTTCAGATAAAGAGAGTTACCTACCTCAGGAGCTGCTTTCTCACCTGACATAAGAACTGCGCCTACCTGAAGACCGTTAGGAGCAATGATATACCTCTTTTCTCCGTCTGCATAGAACAGGAGTGCGATACGTGCTGAACGGTTTGGATCGTACTCGATGGTCTTTACAGTTGCCGGAACCCCATCCTTATTTCTCTTGAAATCAATAACACGGAAGAGTTTCTTGTGACCACCGCCAATGTAGCGTGCAGTCATCTTACCGTAGTTATTGCGGCCGCCTGTAGAAAGCTTTCCGAAAACAAGAGACTTTTCTGGTACCGATGCAGTAATTTCCTCAAAAGTACCAATAATCTTGTGTCTTTGACCCGGGGTAGTGGGTTTGAATTTACGTACTGCCATCTCTATTAAATATTGCTATAAAAATCAATTACATCACCCTCCTTCAGAGTTACTACTGCCTTCTTATAGGCATTAGCCTGACCCTTTGAGAGTCCTCTGCGAGTGTAGCGTGACTTTGTCTTACCCATGTAGAATGCAGTGTTTACATCTACTACGGTTACATTGTAGAGTTCTTCAATCTCCTTCTTGATCTCCAGTTTGTTTGCCTCGGGACGTACCACGAACCCAAACTTGTTGGGGAACTTTTCAGTAATGGAGTTCATCTTCTCCGTTACAAGCGGTTTAATTACATATCCCATAGTCAAGCCTCCTTTTTATCTAAAATTCCATTGATAACTTCAATAGCGCTCTCAGTTACGACAAGAGTGTCAGCGTTCAGGATAGTATAAGTATTTACTGCTGAAGCGTTGACAACCTTAGTACTCTGCAAATTACGAGCTGACAAAGATACTGAATTATTGCTCTCAGGCAGGACAAAAAGTGATTTTTTGCCACAAACTTTAAGATTATTTAACAATTCAACAAAGCTCTTTGTCTTTGGTGCCTCGAATGAGAAATCTTCAATAACAACGATTGAGTTCTCCTGTGCCTTATATGAAAGTGCAGACTTACGTGCAAGCTGCTTTACCTTCTTGTTCAGCTTAAAGCTGTAATCGCGTGGCTTAGGACCGAATACGCGGGCACCACCTACGAGTACTGGTGAGTTGATGTCACCACGACGTGCACCGCCACCGCCTTTCTGACGGCCAAGCTTCTTGGTAGAACCGCTGATTTCGCTTCTTTCCTTTGACTTGTGTGTACCCTGACGCTGGTTTGCCAAGAACTGTTTCACATCCAGGTAGATGGCGTGATCATTAGGCTCAATGCCGAAAATGGCATCATTGAGAACAACCTTCTTTCCGGTTTCCTCACCTTTTATATTTAATACGCTGATTTCCATTACTTCAGAATTGAAACGATTGAACCTTTATAACCCGGAATTGAACCCTTTATAAGAAGAAGGTTGTGCTCCGGAATTACCTTCAAAACCTGCAGGTTCTGTGTTGTAACCTGCTCATTACCCATATGACCGGCCATGCGCATGCCCTTGAACACCTTTGCAGGGTAAGAACAAGCACCGATAGAACCTGGCTTACGGGTACGGTTATGCTGACCGTGAGTTGTCTGTCCAACACCGCCGAAGCCGTGTCTCTTAACAACACCCTGGTAACCATGACCCTTTGAAATTGCTACTACGTCAACGAAGTTAACATCGTTGAACATCTCTACTGTGAGAACATCACCCAGATTTGGGGTAGTCTCAAAACCCTTGAACTCGGCCAAGTGTCTCTTTGGTGTTACACCTGCTTTCTTGAAGTGACCCATGAGAGCGGCTGTGGTGTTCTTTTCCTTGGCATCTTCGAAACCAACCTGAACAGCATCATAGCCATCCTTCTCAACACTCTTGATCTGTGTAACCACGCAAGGACCTACTTCGATAACGGTGCATGGAACGTTCTTTCCATCAGCACCGAAGACCGATGTCATACCGATCTTTTTTCCTAATAATCCTGGCATTTCAATAATAATTTTGAATTACTTAAAATAAAAAATCTAATATCAAACCTTGATCTCTACCTCAACACCGCTAGGCAATTCAAGCTTCATGAGTGCATCAACAGTCTTTGGAGTTGAGCTGTAGATGTCAATCAGTCTCTTGTAAGAAGAGAGCTGGAACTGTTCACGTGACTTCTTGTTAACGAAGGTTGAACGGTTAACTGTGAAAATACGCTTGTGAGTTGGCAGTGGAATTGGACCGCTGACAACAGCACCTGTAGCCTTGACTGTCTTTACAATCTTTTCGGCTGACTTGTCGACGACATTGTGGTCGTAAGACTTGAGTTTGATTCTGATCTTCTGACTCATTGTGTTATTAATTATATTAATTGTTTTAATTATGCCCCGGATAAGAGTCATTTACTATCCGGGACAATCATTCTCTCTTTATCAGATAAGTTCTACCTTACCACCGTGCTCCTCAACAACCTGCTTTGCAAGTGCCTTTGAAACTTCTGCATGACGCTCATAGGTCATAGAAGAAGTTGCACGGCCTGATGTGATGGTACGGAGGGCTGTAACGTAACCGAACATTTCTGCCAGTGGAACGTGAGCCTTGATTACCTTTGCACCAGAGTGGTTGGTTTCCATACCTTCAACCTGACCACGACGCTTGTTAAGGTCACCGATTACATTACCCATGCTCTCTTCAGGTGTAACAACTTCAAGAGACATGATAGGTTCTGTAAGACCCGGATTTGCCTTTACGCATGCATTCTTGAATGCCATGATAGCGCACTGTTCGAATGACATTGCATCAGAGTCAACTGGATGGTACTTACCATCAAGTACGGTTACCTTGAGTGAATCCATAGGAGCACCCATCAGCACACCATTCTTCATGGCAGTGTTGAAACCCTTCTCGATAGCTGGCAGGTAAGTCTTTGGCAGAGCTTCACCCTTAAGGCACTCAACGAACTGAAGACCGCCCTTCCAGTCTGGGTCAGCAGGACCAACTTCAACAACGATGCAAGCGTAGTGACCCTTACCACCGGTCTGCTTCTTGAACTCTTCACGAAGCTGTACGGTTGAAGAGATAGCTTCCTTGTAGCTAACCTGAGGACGACCCTGGTTACATTCTACGTTGAACTCACGCTTCAGACGGTCAATAATAATATCAAGGTGAAGCTCACCCATACCAGAGATAATTGTCTGGCCTGATTCCTCATCAACCTTAACTGTAAATGTTGGGTCTTCTTCAGCAAGACGTACAAGGCCATCGGTAAGCTTGGCAGCATCCTTCTCGCTCTTAGGTTCAACAGCGATACTGATAACTGGATCTGGGAACTCCATGCTCTCGAGTACGATTGGAGCAGTTTCATCACAGAGGGTATCACCAGTACGGATATCCTTAAGTGCAACTACTGCACCGATATCACCTGCGCGTACCTCATCTACCTGAATCTGCTTCTTTGAATACATCTGGAACAGACGGCTGATACGCTCTCTCTTGCCTGAACGTGTATTGAAAATGTAGCTGCCAGAAGTAACGACACCTGAATAAACACGGAAGAAGATGAGCTTGCCAACATATGGGTCAACTGCAATCTTGAATGCAAGAGCAGAAGTCTTCTCGTCAGATGATGGCTCGCGGTGAGTCTCTTCATCAGATCTTGGAACAAGACCAGTTACGCCACCTGCGTCGATTGGTGATGGCAGGAATGCGCATACATAGTCAAGAAGTGGCTGAACGCCCTTGTTGCGGAATGAAGTACCGCAGACAACAGGAACGAACTTCTGTGAGATTGTACCCTTACGGCCTGCGCGGATGATTTCCTCTTCTGTGATATTTGTATCACCCTCAAGATACTTCTCCATGAGTTCATCATCGAACTCTGAAACCTTCTCAAGGAGGTTGTCACGCCACTGCTCAGCCTCAGCCATCATATCTGCAGGGATGTCCTCGACAGTATACTCAGCACCGAGTGACTCATCACGCCAGTAGATAGCTTTCATTTTAATAAGGTCTACAACACCTGAGAATGATTCTTCCTGACCAATAGGAATTTCAATTGGACATGCGTTAGCCTTGAGCATGTCACGCATCTGGTCGATTACGCTGTAGAAGTTTGCACCTGAACGGTCCATCTTGTTTACGTAGCCCAGACGTGGAACGCCATACTTGCTGGCCTGATGCCATACGGTCTCTGACTGTGGCTGAACACCACCTACTGCGCAGAATACTGCAACAGCACCGTCAAGTACACGCAGTGATCTTTCAACCTCAGCGGTAAAGTCTACGTGACCCGGAGTGTCAATCAGATTAATTTTATAGGTGTTATCCTTCCACTTCCAACTGGTAGTAACAGCAGCTGATGTAATGGTAATACCACGCTCCTGCTCCTGTACCATCCAGTCCATAGTTGCTGAACCGTCGTGTACTTCACCTATTTTATGTGTCATACCTGTGTAATACAGGATACGCTCTGATGTAGTTGTCTTACCGGCATCAATGTGAGCCATGATACCGATATTTCTAGTAAGATTTAAGTTCTGATCTGCCATGAATATTAGAATCTGAAGTGTGCAAATGCTCTGTTAGCCTCAGCCATACGATGCATGTCTTCCTTACGCTTGAATGCACCACCTGCGTTGTTGAATGCGTCAACAATTTCTGCAGAAAGCTTGTCTGACATTGACTTACCGCCACGCTTGCGTGCAAAAGCGATAAGGTTCTTCATCGAAATAGACTCCTTGCGGTCTGCGCGGATTTCTGTAGGCACCTGGAAAGTAGCACCACCTATACGGCGTGACTTAACCTCAACCTGAGGAGTAATGTTATCAAGAGCCTTCTTCCAGATTTCGAGAGCTGACATCTCTGCGTTAGGCATCTTTGCTGATACCTTCTCGAGGCTCTCATAGAAAATCTCAAATGAAGTGTTCTTCTTGCCATCGTACATCAGATGGTTAACGAACTTTGTTACTGCAACGTCACCAAATACTGGATCAGGAAGGATGACATGCTTTCTTGGTTTTGCTTTTCTCATTTTCTCAAAATTTTGTTTCGTTCAGGTTGTAAATCTGGATTCTTCAACGTCCACGCCTGGACATTTACTCAACCTCAATTCTCTACCAAAACTTGTTGATACTGTTAATTACTTCTTGGCTGCCTTAGGTCTCTTGGCACCGTACTTTGATCTTCTCTGGAGACGTCCGTTTACACCTGCTGTATCAAGTGTACCGCGAACGATGTGGTAACGTACACCTGGGAGGTCCTTCACACGACCACCGCGAACAAGCACGATTGAGTGCTCCTGAAGATTGTGACCCTCACCTGGAATGTATGAGTTAACTTCCTTCTGGTTGGTCAGACGAACACGGGCAACCTTTCTCATTGCTGAGTTAGGCTTCTTAGGTGTTGTTGTGTAAACTCTCACGCAAACGCCTCTTCTCTGAGGGCATGAATCGAGGGCTGGAGACTTACTCTTCTCCACCAGCACCTGGCGACCCTTGCGTACTAACTGCTGAATTGTTGGCATTTTGTTTTGTTTTTAATTATATATATTATTAATAAGTTTTTCGAGTTCCGGGCGGCAAAGGTACGGACTTTATTTTAAATAACAATGAAAACAGCGGCTTTTTCTTCAAAACCAATGCATTTCGATGCAAAATCCTGCTCCCCACTCTGCCGCGCAGAACCGGACAAAAAGAAAAATCAGACTGATTTATTTTTACATTAACATTATTTGAGGAACACATTTGTCCCTTATTTCATTGTTTGCTCAATCTCTTTTCATAAATTTGTGTAGAACGCAATTACGACCAATTTTAAAAACCAATTATAATGAGCAACAACACAACACAGGGCAGCAAGGCATTCCTCTACGGAATATGCGCAGTTGCCATCATCGGAGGACTGCTGTTCGGTTATGACACAGCAGTAATTTCCGGCGCAGAAAAGGGCCTGCAGGCATTTTTCATGGGCGCGAGTGACTTTACCTACACTGACGGCTGGCACGGCTTCACCTGTTCCAGCGCTCTTATCGGATGCATTATCGGTAGTGCCATCTCAGGTATCCTGGCTAGCAACTGGGGACGAAAGAAATCACTGATTTTCGCCGGTGTAATGTTCTTTATTTCAGCATTGGGAAGCATGAGTCCTGAATTCCTTATTTTTGACAAAGGAGTTCCAACCATGAACCTTCTCATAATGTTCAACATTTACCGAGTAATCGGCGGTGTAGGCGTTGGTCTGGCATCGGCAATCTGTCCTATGTATATTGGTGAAATTGCACCGAGCAATGTCAGGGGAATGCTTGTCAGCTGGAACCAGTTCGCCATCATTTTCGGTCAGCTTGTAGTCTATTTCGTAAACTTCATCATTCTGGGCGACCACATCAATCCGGTCATCGAAAGCATCGGACAGGGCGTAAACAGAATCATCTACAACGAGAATGCAGCATGGACAATTGAGACCGGATGGCGCTACATGTTCGGTTCCGAGGCTGTTCCTGCAGGACTGTTCGCCATACTCATCTGCTTCGTTCCAGAGACACCGCGCTACCTGGCTTCAATAGGCGAGGACAGCAAGGCCCTGGACATCCTGTCAAGAATCAACGGCGGCAACAAGGCAAAGGAGATCCTTGGAGAAATCAAGGAGACCATGACAGTAAAGACAGAGCCTATGATGACATACGGATTCCTCTGCATATTCGTAGGCATCATGCTGTCAGTATTCCAGCAGGCCGTGGGCATCAATGCCGTACTTTACTATGCTCCGCGCATATACGCTGACATGGGCTTTGACAACCCAATGGTAGTAACCGTATTCAATGGTATAGTAAACATTGCATTTACCCTTGTAGCAGTATTTACAGTTGAAAAGCTAGGACGCAAGCCTCTGCTCATCACCGGCTCACTTGGCATGGCCATCGGCGCACTGGGCGTAGCCTTCACATTCGGTACCGAATACCAGCTGCTCTGCATGATTTCAATCATGGTTTATTCAGCAAGCTTCATGTTCTCATGGGGTCCTATCTGCTGGGTACTCATTGCCGAAGTATTCCCAAATACCATCCGCGGCGCAGCAGTTGCTATCGCAGTTGCCTTCCAGTGGATATTCAACTGGATTGTCTCAACTTCATTCGTTCCAATGGCAAACAGCCTTGGATACCTCTTCACATACAGCCTCTACGGCATTGTCTGCATCATAGCTGCAATATTCGTATGGAAGCTCGTTCCTGAGACAAAGGGCAAGACTCTTGAAGATATGACAAAGCTGTGGAAGAAGAAGTAATTCTTCTCCACCACAGCCCTCAAAATAGTGGCGGAGCACCAATCGGTGCTCCGCCATTCTTTTTGCTCCTGAAGGGCCCGAAAAAGCCATTTCCGGCGAATTATTTCTTCAGTGAAGGATCATTCTCGATAAGCCACTCAGCAATCTGGACTGCATTAAGGGCAGCTCCCTTCTTTATCTGGTCACCTACGAGCCAGAAGGTCAGGCCGTTTTCATTGGCGATATCCTTTCTTACGCGTCCAACATAGACATCATCCTTACCTGCCAGGAACAGCGGCATAGGATAAACCTTGTTTGCAGGGTCATCCATAAGCTGAACGCCCTGACCGTTTGCGATAGCCTTCTGTGCATCCTCAACAGAGATAGGCTCCTCGGTTTCAATCCAGACAGCCTCTGAATGGCTGCGCAGACTTGGAACCCTTACACACATGGCTGAGCAAGAAGCATCGGTATGCATGATCTTCTTGGTTTCATTGAACATCTTCATCTCTTCCTTGGTATAACCGTTGTCCATGAAGACATCAATCTGAGGAATTACATTGTATGCAAGCTGATATGCGAACTTGTTGACAGTTGCCTGCTTTCCATCAAGAACTTCACGGTACTGCTGTTCCAGTTCGGCCATTGCAGCTGCGCCTGCGCCGCTGGCAGCCTGGTACGATGCAACATGGATTCTCTTGATATGGCTGAGTTTCTCCAGGGGCTGAAGTACTACAACCATCATGATTGTTGTACAGTTAGGATTGGCAATGATGCCGCGTGGGCGGTCCAGGGCATCGGCCGCATTGCACTCAGGAACAACCAGTGGTACATCGGTATCCATTCTGAATGCACTTGAATTATCAATCATTACAGCGCCGTACTTGGTGATTGTCTCGGCAAATTCCTTTGAGGTGCCGGCACCTGCTGAAGTAAAGGCAATATCAATATCCTTGAAATCGTCGTTATGCTTGAGTTCCTTCACCGTCAGCTGTTTACCACGGAAATTGTATGTGGTTCCTGCACTGCGGGATGACCCGAACAAAACTAACTCATCAAGCGGGAAATTCCGCTCCTCCAGTACTCTGAGAAACTCCTGTCCCACAGCACCACTTGCGCCTACTATAGCTACTCGCATAGATAAATTTTGTGTTAATCGGCTGCAAAGTTAGTTTTTTCCTCACGCAATCAGAGTTGCAGTATCGGACTTTTTTTAATAATTTAGCGTTCCAGTAGCATACATATGCATTTGGCAGATTTGCCATACAACTTGTATCAAACAGATTTTTTTTAACACGAAAACCCCATGATAGAACTATCCGGCATTACCAAGAGTTTTGGAAGCCTGCAAGTACTCAAGTCTGTCAGCCTGACTGTCAACAACAACGAAATTGTCAGCATAACAGGTCCTAGCGGAGCAGGAAAAACTACATTGCTGCAGATTCTGGGAACACTTGACAAGCCTGATTCCGGCAAGGTCATGTACGGAGGAACTGACATTACCACACTATCAGAGAAGGAGTTATCGGCATTCAGGAACAAGCACATTGGATTTGTTTTCCAGTTTCACCAGCTTCTTCCCGAGTTCAGCGCACTGGAAAACATCATGATTCCCGCGTTGATAGGCGGTAGCGGAATGAACGATGCAGAATCAAGAGCAAGGGAACTTCTCAGAATGATGGGACTTGATTCAAGAAGCAGCCACAAACCCTCCGAACTGTCAGGAGGCGAAAAACAGAGAATAGCCGTAGCCCGGGCACTGATAAACAATCCTGACATTATTTTAGCTGACGAGCCTTCAGGAAGCCTTGACCAGAAAAACAAGGAGGAGCTGCATTCACTGTTCTTCTCGCTAAGAGAAAAGCTTGGCCAGACATTCGTGATTGTAACACATGACGAATCATTGGCAAGAATCACAGACAGGAACATAAACATTATTGACGGCATTATACGCTGACATCAGCCCAACCGGCAGCCCTACCAGTAGCCCAACCAGCAAGACAATACACGCGTAACACCACAGTTTTTCGGAGGCAGAACAACAACAGACGGCACTCCAATGGAATGCCGTCTGTCTGATATCCTATCCTTTCGAGTGAAACGCTATCAGGCGTTTGCTCTCTTTTCGCGGATACGAGCCTTCTTACCGGTGAGGCTGCGCAGATAGTAAAGCTTAGCGCGACGAACCTTACCAATCTTGTTGACCTGAATGCTGTCAATAGCTGGTGAGCTGATTGGGAAGATACGCTCAACACCAACGGTACCTGACATCTTGCGGACTGTGAAACGACGGTTGTCGCCATGACCACAAATCTTGATAACAACGCCACGGTACAACTGGATACGCTCCTTGTTACCTTCTACAATACGATAAGCAACTGTAACGGTGTCACCTGACTTGAACTTAGGATACTGACCCTCCTTGCCAGTTGCAAATGCCTCTTCGGCAATCTTGATTAAATCCATCTTTAATAAAAATTAAAATGTTTGTGCGTCATGCGACATACCAAGTTACTCTTCCTTGACAGCGATCGCACTAAAGCGGGGGCAAAGTTAGTACAAAATATTGGAAAAGCAACACTTTGCCTGAAACAAAAAGCGAAACCGTCCAAGATAAGCCTCAGATCAGGGCCTGATTGGCATGTGCAATCACTATTCAAAGTACAGCGAAAGCACTATCATTCTGCTGCGTGCACCGTCAACGGCATTGGAATACTTTATTATTGAAGCATCATCAATGTCTTTCCTGTTCTTTTCAATTATGTCACGCAGGCCGAAACAGAATTTCAATTCAGGTATAAGCTTGAAGAAATCATAGTAGTAATCCATGCCGAAGCCCACTTCCAGCATGCAATCCAGCTTTCGCACAAGCAATTCCTGCCTGGTCCTTACAGTCAAGTCAAGCGACGGAGCAATTCCTGCCATTACATAAGGGCGCCAGTTATTGCATCGCTCTCCGCTCAGTTTCAGGTCAAGGGGCAGTGAGAGATATGACGATTTTATGACCTGTTGCCTGCTCTCCAGCCCAGCCTGCTCACGGAACATAATCATCTTGTCACCAAAATGAATGGTTGGCAGCAGACGCGCCGCCAGATAGTCATTCAGTTTGATTTCGCCCAGTAGTCCCACGCTGAAACCCGGGGAATATGAATCAACATCGGCATACCAGTATTCCGGGACTCCGTTAACCACTGCCGGCAATCCGCTGTTTGACAGTGCCAAATCCTGCACATTCAAACCCACCATGAACCCCCAGTGCCATATGCGCTCGTCAATATACGGCCTGTTCTGGAGTTTCCTCTCCTGTGCATGTCCTGCAGCCGAAAACAGCAGGAGCGACAGAATCAGAATGATATTGTTTAGGTTTATACTATAATGTGGCAAGAATCTCTTCATGACGGCATGATTTACCCAATAATAACGGAAAAACGCCTGCATTATTGTGCAGGATGCGTCATAAGGATGAGCAGTATGGACCCAATTACACCATAATGAAGTATCTTTGCACCAATTTAACAGACAAACACATGAAGTACATCAAGACAACCCTGATACTTGCACTGACAGCATTCTGCACCTCAATGGCAAATGCCCAGTCATTTTCCCTGCCGGTTGACCTTGGCATAACGGCAGGAAGCACAGGTATTGGCCTGGAGTTCGATGCTCCAATCTGCAATTTCCTGGGAATCCGAGGCGGATTCGATTACGTACCCCATTTTGAGAAAACACTGCACTTCAGCGTATCAGTGGGAGAAGACTACATGGATGCAGCTGCCCAGAACCAGAAATTCCAGGAACTGTCCAGTAAGCTGAACTCACTGACAGGCATAGAAATAGACCGCACAGTTGACATGGTTGGAGAACCATCGTTCCACAATTTCAACATAATGGTCGATGCATACCCGTTCAAGAACAAGAACTGGAGATTTACGGCAGGAGTCTTTATTGGCCCTTCTGTAATAGGACGCGCTGAAAACGCCACATATGATGCACCTGCACTTGTATCGGTCAACATATACAATGACCTCTACGACAGGGTTATTGACTCATATGAGAACTTTGAACCGCTCATACAGTTAGGTGACGGCGATGTATATGCAGGAGAATCGCTCTACAACACCTTCAAGAACTGGGGATACATGGGCATGCACATAGGAGACTACACCACGGAAACTGATTCTTCATACTTCATGGTTCCCGATGAGAACTGCATGGTAAAGGCTACACTTGAAGTCAACAGAGTCAAGCCATACCTTGGATTCGGATACAAGGGACCAATAAGCAAGAAGAGTGACTTATACAACATTGCTGTTGATTGCGGACTCCTTTTCTGGGGCGGAACTCCAAAGGTTGTAACTCACGAAGGAGTTGATATGGCACACGGAATGACCAACCTGAACGGTCAGGTTGAGAAATACGTAAACATATCAAACCATTTCCCGGTCTACCCTCTCGTTAAGCTGACACTCTCCAGGAGAATCAATCTCGGACGATAAACTTGCGTCCGTTTACTATCCATATTCCGGCAGGCAGTTCATCAACTGAGCAATTTACCCTTCTGCCGTCAATTGAATAGATTATGTACTCCACCTCATCACTTGACACAGGCAGGGCAACAGATGTGTCTTCCGGATCATCTTTCTGACCAGGGTTCGGATCATCATTTCCTGGGTCATCAGGAGTTTCGGCATTCTTCAAGTACTCTTCATATTCATCCTCTTGCATAATGGCGAGTTCCTCAGGAGCGCCATCGGCCTTTAGGTAACAGGAATTCATAGGCATGAAATCAAGAGTCTGGTCGGTAACGAACCCCAGCGTGCCGTCGGCAGTAACGCCAAGCAGTCTCATGTTGGACTTGGTATAGGCAACTCTGTTATAATGCTTCTTGTTGGAGTTGTCAAAATATACGCCCTGAAGCAGATTGCCCGCCAGCTTGTCAGAAGACGGCATCTTAATGTCAAGCCTGTTCTTTTCAGGAAGGTTGGAACTGCACTCTATAAGCACAGGTGTAGCTGCCGGGACTGTCCCGTCAATCTGTTCAACCACACATATGCCATAGGTTGTATCGACCTGCTTGACATACCATGCTTTCATGCCTTCTGACTTCAGGTCAAAAGGAAATGCGGCAAAGAAGGACTTGTAGTATTTGCCGTTAATCTCAAAATCCGGCTTAATGCCGAAGTAGTTATTGTCATTTACGGGCAGCAAATCCCATTCCTTGCATGACGCGTCATTAGTAAGCACAGCACCATACAGACTTGTGCCACGCAAATCGTTCAAGACTTTCCTAAGGCCCTGCTGTTCCTGGAATGCCACGTAATGACCACTTGAAAGCTTCTGAAAACGCAATCCGAAACCAATCATGTCAACCATATTCATGCCCTGACAGCTTATGTTATACTCATCTTTCTGAATATGGCTTATGTAAATGATTGTAGCCGGATCATATGCAACATTATCAAAATACATAACCGTCCTGAGCGCACCAAGGTCAACCGAAGTTGTATTGAGGTCTACCTCACCCTTGTTGTCTATCATTTGGACATACCTGGTTGTAACCGTATTCTGTATACGGTAGTAGCCGTCAGCACCCAGCTGAGCATTGACATGAAGTGACGAGAGAAGCAAAACAATCGTCAGATACCAGTTCTTTCTCATATAAAAAACAGTTAATGTATTAGATAATAAAGCAAAAGGGCCTTTCAGCATCTTATTCTAATGCTGAAAAGCCCTTTTTTATAATCAATCTAGAATTGAATCAGAATTACTGTGCAATACAGATTGTAACACGGTTCAGATCATTCTCTGAGTAAGGCTGTTCAGCTGAACCCTTATAGTCAACCTTGATGCGGTCTGCTGAAATGCCATACTTCTGGATTTCAGAAGCAACTGATTCAGCTCTCTTCTTAGAGATACGCTCGTTGATTTCAGCTGTACCGGTCTTCTTGTCAGCATAACCTGAGATTTCAACCTTTGACTCTGGATAAGCGTTCAGGTAGTCAGCAAGGTCTCTAACCTTCTGCATCTCCTCCTTGGTGATAACTGAGCTGTTAATCTTGAAGTAGATGTCCCTGCGCAGAGGAGCAATCTTCTCAACAATCTTCTCAACTTCAACTACCTCAGCTGGCTTCTCCTTTGGCTGGTTGTCCCTGACAGCCTTCTCAGCTGCAGCAGCAGCCAGAGCAGCAGCAGTTGGAACCTGCTTTGCGGTATTGTCCTTGCCAAGTCTGATCTTCAGGCCGATAAGTGCATTGAAGTACCAGTCAGCATTCTTGGCCTTCTTTGAGTTGTACTTGTCTGAAAGAGTATTTGCTGAAGCCTCAAGGCTTGCGCTCAGACGGTCATTGAAACGGTAGTCCATGTTGGCACCTACGCGGGCAACCATGAATGCCTTGGTATCAGACCATACATTGTCCATGTTCTGCTGCTTGTGAGCATTGCTCATCTGAGCATATGCACCGCCTGAAGTATAGAGGTTAGCCATTGCATCATTGGCCTCATCGTTGTTGAAAGCGATGTTGCAGCCAAGACCTGCAAATGTACCGAAGCTGATCTTTCTCTCTGGGTTGAAACCGCCAATCCAGTTTGAGAGATTTACAGAAAGGTCAAGCATTGGAGCAACGTAGTTCCACTTCCAGCTCTCGTCAATGGTCTTGTAGTCAATACCAGCCTTGCTCTGCCAAGCGTTGGCAGTCAGGCGGGCACCCAGTACCGGGTTGAAGTAATAACCTACACCAAGCTGTGCGTTTGGAGAAAGCAGGTCACTGAAACTTCTCTCACCGAGAGTATACTGACCACCTACACCAAGCTGAATATCCCAATGACGGTTGAATTCGTATACAGTCTCTGTATCCTGTGCATGCAGACCCATAGGAAGTACCATGGCTGCAGCCAATAAAATCTTACCTAATTTCATAGTTTCCTGTTATTTAAGTTATTCAGCTCTGATGTAGAACTTTCTTGTTGTAATCTTACCAAAGTAGTCAACTGCAGAATATGCTATTTCATATTCACCTGCAACTGATGGCTTGAATGAGATCTGACGAACATCACCATCAAGTACTGTGCAGAAGTTCTCCTGGCTGTTTGCATCATTCATGGCTGAAGTCATTGTTGCACCACCGCCGAGAGGTCTTACATCAGTTACGGCAATGAACTTCTTATATGCAGGAGCAAGGAGTTCTGCTGTGTATGATGTTGGGTAGAGAACGCCAGTAGCACCTACAGCCATCTTGGTACCGAAGCCCTGGGCTGCGCTTACCTGTGAGAAGCTGCCGCCTGCGTTGTCAAACAGCATTGTAATCTGGAGCAGGTGGTTAGGATTGCTGAGAACATTGTTGATTCTGTTGATGTAGCTGTTTACTCTGTCAATGATTGTTGACTGAGCAAGGTTAACTACATTGTCATACTGGTTAAGCATTGAGTTAGCCTGGCCAATCATGCCACCAACCTGGCTGTTCAGCTGGTCAATCAGGCCCTGCATTGCTGATGCCGGGATTGTTACAAGCTGGCTTGTTGTACCAGGAATGCTTGTGATTGTAGCTGTTGCATTGATGCTGACACCACCGATTGTAATACTGCCATAAGTTGGTGATGATGGGTCTGTATCAGCTGTTCCGGTGATTGGGTCAGTTGAACCTGTGATTATTACGTTGGCTGTAGTAGCATCAGGAATTTCAACTGTAACAGTCATTGGAGTAGCTGTAACAGGGTTGTATGTCAGGCCTGAAATGTTCACGCCATGGCTTGCAAGCCAGCTCTGGAGATCTGGCAGCATTGGGAGTGTAGCACCTGTTGAGCCCTTGAGGAACTCATATGAGAGAGGCTTCAGTGTAGGAGCAGCAACGCTGTACTGTGAATATACGCTGTGATCCTTCTCACCATCGTTCCATGTGCACTTAACTGCGTAAGCATCGAGCTTGCCGTTCAGCTGGTTAACAACCTGGAGAGCGATGTTTGCAAGTGAAGAGAGGCTGCGGTTGTTTACGAAGTTGCTTGCAGCATTCTTGATTGCGTCAACGTCAACGCTGAGCTTAGCGGCATCAGCATCATTTACAGCAGCTTCAGCAACATAGAAACCGTTGTCTGATGCAGCCTTGGTTGTAACAACGCCAAACTTGAGAACCTTGTCATCGCACTTCTTGACAGTAAGTGAATCATAACCTGGAGCCATCTCGTCCATGCTGTTGACAAGGGCAACCTTCATGCCGTCAAAGTTGACAGTATTAGGATTGATTGTCAGGAAGAGCTTGGCAGGAGCGCTGAGGATAACGTCACCGGCTGATGCGATTGTTGTGCCTGATGCAAATGCTGAGAAGTCTACGAATTCAGAAGCATCAACATAGTTCAGGACGTTTGAAGCAGGGAATTCAACATCATAGCTTCCAGCCTCACCATAGAATGAAGCGAGAAGGTTTGAATTGATGCCGAACGGAGTCATCAGCGTACCATAGATTGGGTTCTCGGTAGCCTGAACCAGAATACCGGTAACCATCTTCTCCAGCTTGGTATTGATCTTTACGATTTCGGTTTCAACCTTTGTCAGTCTTGACTCGATTGAATCGATTCTTACCTTAATAGAATCAATGCTGTCTGAAAGAGCAGCTGCAAGAGCAGCAATTGTATCAATTCTGTCGCTCAGCAGTGAATCAGCCTTCTGATAAGCCTTGATTACTGTGTTCAGGGTTGCAGTATCAACCTTGGCAGCGAGCATTGTGTCAACATGGACGCGGAGTGAATCAGTATACTTCTTGGCAACTGCAAGAACTGAATCAGCAATCTGGTCTGCATAAGCCATTGACTTGGCAAGGTTTGCCTTGGTTACGCTGTCAACATAAACTGTAAGAGTGTCAAACCTGTAGCTTACAACTGAGTCTACAGAATCAACATACTGAGTGAGCTTTACAATTTCTACGCTGTCCTTGATAGCAAGGAGCTTTGCCTCATATGCCTCAGTTACAGCCTGACGGACTGTATCGTGCCAGAGGATAAGCTGGTCAATGTTGTTGCCGTACTCAGTCCTGTAGAGTGAGTCAAAAGCAGAAATTGAAGCAAGCATGTGTGAAAGGGCATCAATTGTCTGAGCCTTGTCATCAATAGTTGTCTTGTCATCAAGATTGATTCCAAGTACAGATTCGATCTTGTCCTTCAGAGTCTCCAAAGCAGTAGAGTCAGCTGTCTGGGCACCCTGCATCTTCTCAAGGGCTTCCTTCAGGGCATCAATGTCTGCCTGGATAACCTGATCAACACCACTGAGAGTGTCAACCTGGAACTGCAGATCGTTCACATAGTCACTCTCGTAGTCTGTACAAGAGTTGAATGCGGCAATTGCACCACCGATTACGGCGGTCAAAAGCAAAAGTCTGGATTTCTTAAAAAACATAGTATTATAAATGAAAGTTTCAGTCTGCCTCAGGTCCCTGCGAAAGGCAAGGGCGTGAAAAACTCCGCAAAAGTACGACTTTTATTATTAAAAAGGGACAGATACGTACAAAAAATACTCCCATACTGACAAAAACACGAATGAAAACAAAAATAATACGCAATGATTTGTAGGGTTATCGGGGAAACTGTACTTTTGCCGCAAATAAACCAATAAACATTACCAACTATGGCATACGTTATCAGCGACGACTGCATCGCATGCGGAACCTGCATCGATGAATGCCCATCAGAGGCTATCTCAGAAGGCGAAAAGTATTCAATTAACCCAGATCTTTGCGTAGACTGCGGCACATGCGCCAGCGTCTGCCCATCTGAGGCAATCGCTCCAGGAGAGTAATTTCTTTCTGACAGGAACAATAAAAGCCGGAGGTTACCCCCGGCTTTTATTATTTTCATGCAGTTTGCAGGATCAGCTGAGCAGTGCCAGAGTCTCCTTGATTCTGCGGAACGCCTCAATAATGCGGTCTTCGCTGGTAGCATAGCTGAACCTGATGCACTCAGGAGAGCCGAACGCTGTACCTCCAACGGTTGCGACATGGCCCTGTGCAAGCAGGAACAGTGCAAGGTCTTCGGCACTGGTGATTACGGTACCGTTGTAACTTTTTCCGAAATAGTAATCGCACTTAGGGAACAGGTAGAATGCACCCTGTGGATTGTTTACCTCGAAACCCGGAACCTCCTTTGCAAGTGAAACTATCAGGTCACGGCGCTTTTCAAACACCTGGCGCATTGACTCCACATCATCCTGAGGACCGTTGAATGCTGTCTCAGCCGCCATCTGGGCAATTGAGCATGTGCCGCTGGTATACTGTCCCTGAAGCTTGTTGCAGGCCTTGGCCAGCCATTCCGGACCAGCCATGAAGCCTATTCTCCATCCGGTCATTGCATAAGCCTTGGAAACACCATTGATAACTGCAATCCTATCGTACAGTTCGGGGAACTGAGCAAGTGACTGATGACCTCCCACAAAATTGATGTGTTCGTAAATTTCATCAGAAATGATAAAAATCTGAGGATACTTTGCGAGAAGTTCTGCTATGCCCTTTAGCTCTTCCTGAGAATAGACTGAACCCGTTGGGTTTGAAGGAGAGCAAATCATGATTGCCCTGGTCTTGTCTGTAATTGCCGCCTCAATCTGCTGCGGAGTAACCTTGAAATCCTGCTCAATTCCTGCACGGATTACAACAGGAACGCCACCTGCAAGCTTGACCATCTCAGGGTAGCTAACCCAGCATGGCGATGGCAGGAGCACCTCGTCTCCAGGATTCACGGTTGCCAGAATGGCATTGCACAGAGACTGCTTCGCACCTGTCGAAACAACAATCTGAGATGGAGCATAGTCCAATCCGTTTTCCCTTTTGAGCTTGTCACTGCAGGCTTTTCTCAGCGACATGTAACCGGGGACAGGTGAATATTTTGAGATATTGTTGGTGATAGCCTCAAAGGCTGCCTTCTTTATGTAGTCAGGAGTATTGAAATCAGGTTCACCAACACTCATGTTTACAACATCAACACCTTGAGCAGCCAATTCGTTGCTCTTCTGCAGCATGGCAAATGTAGCCGATGCAGCCAATCTCTTCACCCTTTCTGAAATCTGTTCCATTATTCCGGAATATTATTTATTTTATTAATCAATCTGTCCGTCACTGAGACGCATGTATCAAGCTGTCTCTTCAGCTTTCTGGAGAACAGCCACGCCCTCAGTTCAAAAATCAGCCCCAAAGGTAATACACATCCTACAAGAATGTTCATCCACCTGGCCTCAAATGGTTTTTCCACCCCATAAATTTGCATTACCGGCATTTCATTCAGCAATTCCAGCTCTACATGGTCGCGGCTGTTTGCCATCTCTGATACAAGATCCTCAAGTGCCTTCTCCATAGCATCAAGTTCCGGGTTCGCATATTCATGGAAAAACAAATCATCATACCGGGGCAGTTTTCCTATGCGCCCGTTTTCCAGCACGCCCACGGCATTATCCCTTACACTTGAAAGAAGCGCAAGGCAGTGGACCGGATCAGGTTCCTCAATTATGACATCTTTCCTTGTAAGGTTCCTGCGGACGCGCCCGCCGAACCAATGGCGGAAGAACTCCTTGTAGGCCTCAATTTGGAAAACCGTAGAGTCCTTGTAAGCCTTTATTGTAAAAAATATGCTGAGCGGGGCCAGGACGAGTGTACTGAACCAGCACCCTATCATGTTCCATTCACCCTCGCGGAACATTTTTTCACCGGAGACCGATGTAATATAATAAAGGATGAACGTCATAACCGAAACAATAACGGGAACGCCCAAACCACCTTTTCTAATAATAGCGCCTAACGGGGCACCTATGAAGAAGAATACCAGGATGGAGGTACAGAGAGATATTTTCTTCATCCATTCAATCCAATGCCTTCTTATGGTCCTGTCACCATAGAACATATTTGAGCCACGGACCGACATTTCGCTGCTCTGTGTCTGTATTTTGGAGCGCATTGCCTTGCGGTACTCATACTGCTGGTCCCGCGTTGCCACCGCATACACACTGTCAGCACTAATTGCACTGACCGGCGACTTGGCCATCAGCACGGAATCACTCGACGAAAGCGAAAATGTATACAGGGCCGCCATGAAATCCTTCATATTGCCAATTCCCATGGTATCCTGACGGGCCGAAAGGGAATCGATGGTATGCCTTATCTGCCCCATATTCTTGCTTGCCGCCTGGGAATTCATCATGTTGGCATCGACCACATCGAAATCCGAATTGAAGTCAACCAGAAGATGTTTCTCGCGGAACGATTCACGCCTGTACGGCTTGGCCTGCGCATCAACTTGCGTATCCTGCGAGAACTGCTCGCCGCTGAAGAGGTGCAGATACATATGGTGCTGGTCTGCCGTAGTTTCAAGATATGCCGAATCAGCAACTATCACGCTCAGGTTTTCATAACCGTCACGCAGGTCATAGATAGTCATGTCATAAAGCATGCCGGTTTCGGTATCCTTGTGGGCCACATGAAGGTTAAAGCCCGTAAGCTGGCTGTAGAATACTCCCTCCGGTATTTCAAGTTCCGGGTTTTTCCTCTCTATTGAATAAATCAGCGAATAGAGTTTCTTGGAGGCCTGAGGACCTATCACATTCTGGAAGTAGAACGATACTCCCGCCAGTACCAGGGAAAAAATGAAGAGCGGCCTCATTACCCTGAGCAGGGAAATGCCTGCAGTCTTGAAGGCAAGCAACTCCAGCCTCTCGCCAAAATTACCGAAAGTAATGAGAGATGACATAAGCACGGCCAGAGGCAGGGCCGTAGGCACGAGTGTCAGGGCAAACAGCCAGAAGAACTGGACGAGGACCGAGAGTGAGAAGCCCTTACCGACCAAATCACCCACCCATCGCCACAGGATATTCATCAGAAGGACGAAAAGACAGATAAAGAATGCCGCCGCAAAAAGCAGCAGAAAACTTTTGAGAATAAATATATCCAGTCTTTTCGGCTTCATCCAGTTGATTTTGTTTCAGCCTGCAAAGATAAGAATTTCAGAAGAATAATACAATATCAGAGTCCGCATCTTCTGAGGGCGTCGATTGACGTATCCCACAGGTCCTTCATATCACCCTCGCCACTGACCTCAAAATCGGTTATGGCCAGCGACACAAAACCCGTCAGTTCGTTCCTGAGTATCCTCATTTCAAAAAATGTCCCCGGTTCCGAATCGGTCCAGTGGAACCTCACATAGGTATTCTGCCTGCTGTTGGTAAGTTCAGCCTCCCTCCTCTCTGATTTGCCCCACTGAAATGCATACTTTTTCCCTTCTGATGTTACGGAATCAGCAAACCATGATGAGAGTCCGGGCGCAGTCGATATGGCTTCCCATACGACCTGCACCGAGCGCGAGCTCAGCTCATATTCAAAAAGGACCTTGCGGGTCTCCGTTCTGTTCTTTTCTGCTGCCATAGTTCTGAAATGGTCTCTTTTTGCAAAGAAATATTAAAAAAGGCGGAATTACAACTGCGCAGGTCGAAAAAAATCAAATAAAATAATTTAGTGGATTTTCTTGCATGTTTCAAAAACCTGATGTACTTTTGCACCCGCAATTAGGCCGATGGCGGGATAGCTCAGCTGGTTAGAGCGCATGATTCATAATCATGAGGTCCCCGGTTCAATCCCGGGTCCCGCTACTTGAAAATCAAGCACTTACGTGAAAGCGTGAGTGCTTTTTTAATGCCCTGCGAAAACATTGCGAAAACAACGGAGTTCAGTTGGGCAGTTTTTCCCTCAATGGATTGCATCAGATTTGATGTCTTTCCCATTTGAATTGCACCAGCATTTGGCATATTTCATGCCATTTCATACTGTCACAATCAAGATTACTGCAACGTTCTTTCCTGGTGGTTGAATCAGTAATTGGTACTGATGGTACTTATTCATAATGTATGTTAAACTTTCGGTGCAGCAGTAGAACCCAAAATGCTTTCCATTGTACAGCAACTGCTGGCATTGCTGTAGTACTTCATGCCAGCAGGCCATCCGGTCATTGTACAGGAAGTCAGCTTCAGACAAACTCCCTTTGACACCTGAAAACCATTGGCATTATCAGTTTGGATCAGACCTGTCAGCACTTCGGTTTCTGCCACCACATGCATCCTTGAATGTGCAACACCACATCTTCCTCGATATCTTGTCTTGTACACCAAATGGCTGTTCTACAGTCGTTTGTGACACTTTGAAGGTCAAAATCCATTGCATACATTTGCATCGTCAAGCATCCATGTGCACTATTCCGAAGGCCTGGAACAACGCTGGATGCAAATATGAATTTTAAAATAGAGACACACATGTCAGACAGTAATTTGAAAACAAATGAAGTGGTGTTGATTACAAAAGCCGACTTCATGAGCATCGTTGAAGATGCCGTAAAAGAAAGGATCCAGATGACCTTGCTCTCCAGCAAGGCCGAGCCGGAAAGGCAGGAGGAGAGATACATGTCACGCAGGGAGGTGGCTGACTTGCTGAAGGTGGACTTCTCCACCCTGTGGCGTTGGAACAAGACAGGCATTCTGCACAGCCACAGGAAAGGCGAGCGCGGTGTGCTGTATCTGGAGAGTGAAGTAAGACAATTCATAGCCGGGAAGAATGGCCATGTATGACAGTGCAAAGACATATACAGCCCTGTGCCGCCATGTATGGAGACAGGGCGAGCTGCTGCGTCTGTCTGTAAGTGCCAGGCTACTCTGTCTTGCGATGGTGGAGATCAGGGCAAGATACGATGACAGCCTTTGGTTCACATGCAGCATCTCTGACCTGCACATGATATCCGGCCTGTCACAGACCACCGTCAAGTCGGCAATCAAGGAGCTGGAGGAGAAAGGGCTCATTGATCATCAGAGCGGCACGTCCAGAGCCGAGCCGTCAAAGTATCGCATCAACAGCAATGCTGTCGGCAGACGACCGGATAAGTTGCCAGGTCAGTTACCAGAACAGTTGCCTGAAAACTTGCCTGAAAACTTGCCCGGTCCACCTATTAGTAATAAAATAGATAAATCTATTAAATCCATAATTGAAGATAAAGAGAAAGGAATAAGTATTACCACCGCTTCTCTAACCTTATCTGACAATGTTCCTTATCCTGTAGAAATGCTTTCATCCCTTATTTCAGACAATGAATGGATGTCCAGAATTAAGGACTGCATGCTTAATGAGAAGAAGAGAGACATAAGCGACGAACTGATACGTGCCAGATACGACGAATTCATACACTATCTGCTGGCACAGGGAAAAAAGGTCAAGACGGTCAACGACATGAAGAGCCACTTCATTAACTGGCTGCGTTTCAATCTGGACAAACAACAGCCGTCATTTCAGACAAGACTCAATGATGACTGTATCCTGCGTGACGATTCACCGGATAGGTTCAAATAACTTGAAATGATATGTATACAGAAGAACAACTTAATATGGCTGCTGAGCGAATGGAGAACGATTATTTCAAGCCTCTGGCTCAGATACGTGAGATCAGGATTCCAGACGCGGAGTACAAACTGAAACATATTCTGTCGTTTCTGTTGCGAAAGAAGGGACAAAGTCTCAAGTGGCTGCCTGCCTATGACGAAGTCGCGCAATGGCTCGGCAACAACGGGCGCAAAGGACTGCTCATCATGGGCAACTGCGGAACAGGCAAGTCACTTCTGTGCTGTAATGCAATCCCCATGCTGCTGCATCTGGAATTCTATAAGAATTTTTATGCCATACCTGCATGGAGCCTATCCGATGTCTGGAAAAAACATCTGAATGACGACATATGCATCATTGACGATGTCGGGATGGAACCTGTCGGGATGAGGTACGGCGAACCCATTCACGCATTTGCCACCATGGTTTCAAATGCCGACCAGAAAGGGCAGCTTATGATACTCACCACGAATCTAAACACCGAAGATCTTCTGAAAAAATATGATGCAAGGGTTATGGACCGCATCAGGGGAAGCATGAGAACCATAGCAATTCCAGGCGCTTCTTTCAGGTAAACGTTGGACAAATGTTATAGCCCACTATAACTACCCGCTGCGCTCCCTGGTAGTTGTGGGCTCTGCCGAGGGCCCGGGCTTTGCCCCGACCCAATCAGGACGCCGTCCCGATACCCTGCTCAGGTGTTTCACCCCTGAGAACCCTGAGCAGAGAGTGGCCCTCTCTCTGCACACTCCGCTCAGGGGCTGTCCGCCGCCTGAGAACCCCGAGCATGGAGTGGCTCTCTCCCTGCACCCTCCAATCAGGACTCCGCCCTAATGACCCGACATGGCTTCAACTATAAGTTAAACATATAAACGAAGAATCAATGAGTACTACAGCCAAGGCTTCCGACCATGTGAAGCCATGCAACATCGCACAGAGCGAAAGACACAACAGGCGGGATGAAGACTACATGAAGTCACTCAACCCTGCCAAGCTATATATCCGTGTTGATCTCAGCCAGAACAACACATCCTATGTCGCACCTGAAATGGAAGGCATCAGTCTTCAGCAGCACTATGACCACATCAAGGAAATGGTCAAGCTGAAGACGGGGCGAGCCATGCAGGAGAAGGACGTCGAATACACCGACAAGAAAGGAAAGGTCCGTGTCAGAAAGGGATGCAGCCCAATACGCGAGAGTGTAGTGAACATCAAAGAAGACACCTCGCTGGAAGACCTTATCACCTACACTCAGAAAGTTGAATCCAGATGGGGCATCAAGGCAATCCAGATCCATCTGCACAAGGACGAAGGGCACTATGAGAATCCCCAGGATATCGAGTCATGGAAGCCGAACTACCATGCCCATATCATCTGGGACTGGATGGATCATCAGACGGGCAAATCCTTCAAACTGGATGCAAACGACATGTCTGAGATGCAAGACCTGGTAGCTGGGACATTGGACATGGAACGAGGTCAGAAGAAATCCGAGACAGGACTTGACCATCTGGAGCGGAACGACTTCATCATAAAGAAACAGGAGGACAAGAAGAAGATGCTTGAAGAGGAAAAACGCAAGGCACTTGCCGAGATGGATGAGACCGAGAAGAGAGTAAGCGAGGCAAAGGCCAGGTACGACAAGCTCAGTGCCGATGCCTCAATCCTGCGGAAGGAAGTATATTCGCTGAAGTTTGAGCATGAGTGGAAGGACCATGCCCTGTTTGCCCTGTCCGGTTATCTTCTTTCTATGGACAGAAGGCTGCAGTACTGCATAAGCGCAATACAGGACTATGCGTATTCCGGCACTGGAGGCAGAGGCGGCAAGCATGGAGACATCTTCTATGATGAAGAGTCGTCAACTATCAGGAACCTGATGAATGAACTGGCAAAAATGGCTGGTTGTGCGCTCCGCAAAATTGCAGACTGGCTGGTATGGGTGGCGCAACTGGCCTCTCCCAACGGGTTCAACGAATGGGAACTGAAACGGGCAGACAGGGAAGTCTATGACATTGCCGATGGAAATTACGACTGGCGGATCGAGAGATTCGAGCAGAGGAATGGGATGAGCAAATAGAAGCAAAAAGGAGGAATGGCTTGCCTTCCTCCTACTGTTTTCATTCTAGTCACCACACTAGGGCTAATTATCGCAACAATCAGTGAATCTGCTATTTATTAATTCTTTTGTTCTGTCTTTCATTGCGTCTGTTCTTGAATTTGTGATTTTGGGTGTGAAATTGATAATTTCCTTGCCCATTGATTTTGCGATACTGTCGCTCTTAGCCACATAGATTAAGAACTGCGCGAAAAGAGGCTCCATATAACCTGGACACATTGCGTGTGCCACCTCATAATGTTCTAATGCCCTTACCGTATCCCCAGTAATCTCATACGAATAAGCCAGATTTCTTTCAACTGTGTAGAAGTTCCGGTACTTTTTGTATTGGATGATTGTAGGTATTGCCTCCTCATAATCATTCAAAAGCATCTGATTATCCGCCCAAAAGAATAACAGGCTGGGAGAATGGTACAAGATACTGTTTACAGTATGATATGATTCCACTTTCTGATAATCCATATCAAACCTGCTGTATCTGATCAAATTACGGTCAATCAGTGCTCTTGACACGAACATAAGCAGCAACACTGACAGCAACGATAATTCCAGTCCCAATAATATTTTCCGGCCTATCTTTCCCTCCACTTTAATAAAGGTTTTGTCATTTCCGCTTAGACTTAACACAGCAATAAAGGGACATGTAAGGCCCCATATCTGATGAGGGTAGGAAAATAGCGAGAAAACAAGGAATGATAATATAGGGAACAATAGTAGAGAATTCTTATTATCAGTTGTCCCAAGTATTCCCTTTATTGATAGAAATAATATAGAACCCCAAAGAAGCAATCCTATAATACCTTGCTCATATAGGAGTTCCAAAGGCACATTGAACGCCGTCTTTACCTCATCTGCGTTGCGTCGCATCTCTTCATCGGTATCAGTAAGATAATCGGCCTGCTTTAACATGTATGTGCGCTGGAAGCCATCTGTCCCATAACCCAATAAAGGTTTCTTCCCCACTGCCTGAACGGTTATTTTCCAAATTCCCAGTCGCGCATTGGCCGATGACGGCCTGTGCATATACAGCGCAAGCATTATTCCTGAAAACAGGAGTAGCAACACTCCCATGTGTATCCTTTTTATCCTTATTCTTGAACGGAATCTCAAGAATAGACATATCAAAACCGTTACTATAGTTGCGAGATATGCAGCACGAGAGTCTGACAGTATAAGACCATACAGCAACAGTAAGACGTCAATAACGGACAATATTTTTTGCGGCTTAGTAAAGGATCCGTATTTTAATATGACACAAGGTAACAAAGCCGCCAAAGCAAAAGAAAGATAGCAACCATACGGCCCCGGATTAACAAACAACCCTGTAGTCTTGAATAAATAATTGTAATTTGACAGTACCCCAAATGACTGTAGAACCGCGACAATAGCATGTACTACGGCTGCAAGCACCACAACCTGTAACAAGCCTCTCTCAAAACCGGGAGAGTCTGATTCTTTCACAAAGAACCAGACACCCGCCATTGATAAATACTTAATGGTCAGATCAACATTGAATACCCTCTGATTTGCCAAGCCATAAACAATCGCCACCAGAAACAGAATGTCTATGACCCTGAGGTGTTTTTCCGTTATAGACCGTAAGGTCAACCCTAAAAAAGCAATCAGCCCGGTAAAAAGTATGAAAAGTTCATCCAAATCAAATATTGGTCTGCCGACCAATGTTGCCGTGCAGACCAATATAAAAAATAGGATTTGAATGAAATTAATAGACATCTGTCAGGAAATAGTCAATCTAAAAGATAATCTTCCCTGTAGGATATTCACTGTTGACAATTGAAATATTACCATTTGATATGGTTATATAGCCATTAGAGCCTTGAGAATCTTTTTTGATTGAAATTGTATTACCATTAACATTTTGGATATAATAGTCCTTGTTAAACACAACTTTCACTTCATTACCACATATAACGAAAATTGTCAATTTAGGTATACCTGCGGCATATATTCCGCCCCTGAATACTAAGGCTGTGCAATCAGCATCAATCGTGAAGGATTTGAATATTTTTGCCTGAGAATTCTCAACGCCAAAGTATGACCACCCTTCATCGTCAACAAATGTCCCTATAACCGAATTTCCTTTTCTGAATTCAATTCTTGAGAAAATATGATTGGTTTGAGGGTCAAAATCCCATTCTCCAGTATCTACATACCAATCGATAGAATAATGACCGGCATTCGTATCAATAACCTGTGCTTTGGCGAACATATATGTATGAGAACCAGCAACAGAATAAAATGGATCTATCATTGAAGAGTCAATCTCGTGAATAACAAGAGTATTGGCTCTACTGGCTGCAGATAAAGGTTCAATGCAACTCAAGGTCCATAAAGCTATAAAAATAAGATGTCTCATAATATAAAGTATTTATTTATAATAATATATTCCAAAACTACCTTCCGCACCAGTGCGCTTCTTTGTGCCAAAACTGTTTTTAATGTTTTGATTTTTTGAACGAGCATTACCAGACTGACCTAAATCGTTTGTCCACGGTGCCCATCCTGTATCCATTACATAAATATCTTTCCAAGTAGTACCTTCGTGACCAGGAAGAATTGTGTCCACATGTCCCATCTCTGCATTTCCACTATTCCAAGCAGCAACCACAAAATAGCCCAGGCTCGCATACTCATTGGCTTCTGTGTAGTTTATTTTTTGCCATCTTTGACTGGCTTCTAGGTTGTTGTAGATATCGTTAGCATATCCGTTAAGTTCTTCTAATACTACGCCATTAAATAATTGCCTAGACACCTCTTGAACTCCCAAATTACACGCGGGTTCACTTGGATGTGCTGCATTGATAATGTCATAAGCATCTTCAGATGCCTGAATAAATACGGCATGTTCAAATGTATGATTAACTATTGATCCTTCTGGTGTGCCATCTCCGAGATCACCTCTTCCTCCGCTGCCAATGTGGCCGCCATTGCCACCTCCGCCTGTGCCGCCACTTCCTGTGTTGTTATCTCCTGAATATCCGCCGCCATAATGACTATGATCAGGAAAACCAATCATACAAACATCGCACAAGGTACAACTGTGTCCACAGTATCCGTTTTGAATATCAGTATGACAATACTGGCATGACGGGTAGTCCTCTATCGTAACACATGTACACTCATCCCACAATGCTCCACAAATGGAGCAATGGGATATAAGCCATTCCATGTCTTGGTTTCCGCTTTTTGTTATCTTGACATGTTTCAATGGGTTGACATTCAAGAATAGGTGGTGATGATTGTGAACCGTGGCTGTATCCACCTCCTCATTAGTTGGTTTCCTTCTTTCACTCGGAGGTGTTGGATTTTGATGAAATCTGAATTTTGTTTCCCCGTTCTCAATGTATTTGCCTGCCAGCATTGTTCCATCCAGACAAGATGTGACATAGTAACCAGTATAGTCTATCATCTTAAAGTCGCGTCCCATCCTCTTTATATCACTATCCGTCATTCCACGACCGTACAGATATGTTATCATGACAGCATCAAAGCCTTGTCCGTTTTTGCCGGAAGAAAGCATCAAGGCATAGTATATCTGATGATTATTTCCTTTCATACGGCCATCTTCAGACAACATTGAGAAAGCTTGCTGTTTTTTCTTATTGACCGTGATAGGAACATAGACTATATCCGTTCCACTTTCTGTGCGAACACTATAATTGCCCCAATCTATGGAAAAGTCGGCTTTTGTTTTGGCCTTACCGCTTTTTTCAGTCTCACTTGTGTAGGCTCTTTCCATATCCAGTAAAGATACATTTATCTTGTCGCTTTCTATATACCGTTTTGCTTCCAGCACGACAGCAGGTGTATAGACATCGAATTGAAAATCTCTTTCAAAATCGTCAGCACAACCTATTGTCAAAAGGACAAGCAAAACAATTACCAACGGATAGTAGACCTTATTCATTACGAGTTAATCCGATAATGGTTGCAAAAGTATAACATTTCTTGCTTGGTAGATAATTGAACGGCGTTTTTTTACTCTCTGATAACGAAAAGCAGAGGTTTGAACTCCCCAAAAGTTTCAATCACAATATCTCATTTACCACCATTCTATTTCTCCATTCTCTCTTATTATGAAAGGACGTTCATTAGTGCCACGAGTGTAGTCACGTATCCACAATAGGGTGTTGAGTGGAACATCATCATAATGTAAAGAATTGCCTTCTCCTTTCTGGTAGCCAAATAAGTTCCATTCCTCACCATCAAAGTACATAAGTTCATATTCATCCCCAGGACATATGTCATTATCATCACTACGGGGTGATACACTTGCATACGAAACATTTATAGGTCTGCCCATATCCATACCAACCCAGTTGTCGTCTGGTTTGTTAACCTCAAAATTGGAAAGAAGGTCGCCATCGTATGCTCTGTCTATAGCATCCTGGCCAGCATCAGCGTTAGCAATCCCCCGACCATGCAATTTGCAACCATCAGAATCATAGAACGACAGTTCCGATATGCTACCCCAAGAACCGTCTGGAGAATGGTAACGCCAATAACGGTATGCCCTATCGCCACTCAATTCAATCAAATATGGGATTTCGGTAGTTTCTACAGTGTAGAGAGTGACTGCACCCCTAAAGTCTGAACGGTCCGAGCACTGGAACTTCCCGTCGAGAATCCGACGTCGCATATCCACCACATTGAATGACTCATAGTACTTACGGCGAAAGTCTCGGCTAACTGTTAAAGGGGGGGCCTCATTTCCTATATATTCAACCGTTCCATTATCATGTAGGATAAAAGGATTACTTATTGGTATGAGATCCTCACCATCATATCCTAGCGCTATGTATAGCATATTGCGTCCCATGTTCTTAAAATAAGCTTTTCTTCTTTTGAGTCTGCCATAATCAAGCACATACCATTCCGGGCCGAAAAAATTGACGGCCATTGCTATATAAACATAATCTTTGTCCTCTAATTTTTTGACGATTCCATCGCTGATTTCAATTTTCAAGTCCGATGTCCGGTTATAGTAATCCGTCACATCTTTCATAAACGGATCAAAGGGGTACACATACTTGGCTTGGTGTTGATACTCTTCAAAATCCCGGTTAATGACAAAGGAACTGCGCCACACCTTGGGAATGCGTTCGTAAGGATAAAATTGCTGCCCCGCCGACATAATCAGAGAATTAATAGTAACCTGCTCGCGACCACGATCATCTAGAAATGTATACCAGGAGTGGCCTGCACTATTCCGTCCCCAGACAGGTACCATGTCAACCGCCACAGGAAGCCCCATGCTGCGGAACACTGCCGTTCCCATGGTGACGTAGTCCATGCAGCTGCCGTAGGTCATGCGTGTCCATGTCTCGGCACTGCGCATGGGTATGCCGGCACGCTCTTCCCACAGCACGCGTATGCCTATGTCGGACTGCTCGGAGTGTATCTCGTTACGTACTATCTCCATGGCTCCGTATATGCTGTTGCGTTCAAAGTCATCTGCCGGAACAGTGCTGATGCTGTCACTGTAATGACCAGACAACACCTCGCGCCAGTCATCGAAGGACTGCAGTTCGGTAACCTTGTATGGCAGTATCCAGTCACGGAACTCATCATACGTAAGGTGCTTTGCCCATGGACGGGTCTTCCACTGCTGGAAGGCATGGTCTATGTTGTCTATCAGGAAACCGGCAGTGATGACCTGGACATCTGGCACAACATTAGACATGAGTCCCGGGTAGTCGCGATCGCTGATGGCCCTGAGCGTGTCCCTCTGCCAGTCGGGACTGGGGCCTGTGCCAAGAATCGATAATGCTGTGCGGTAGTAGCTGTTTATGGCGGCGGTGTCAGCGTATGAGTAGTGTCCCGGCATGTTCGCTATGAGGTACTTTGCCGCCCTAAGCTTCAGAGGGTCCTTGTCTTCAGTACGGTAATGGCGCAGCACACTCTTCAGTTCCTTCCTGTTCTCACCGGCGGCCTTCAGGGCATAGTGAAGGTACAGGTCGTCATTGGTACAGGAATTGGCTGTAAGAAGTACAGATAGTACTATTGGAAATATGTGATGGATGGTCTTCATAGGGCATTATTCTTCCAGCGGTCAAGACTTGCAGACTGCATGCTGTCTGCCTGAATATACTCTATGGTCCCGTCCTTATGCAGGATGAACGGTGCGGTTATTGGCATCAGCTTCTCACCGTCATAGCCCATGGCCATGTACAGGACCTCACGGCCCATGTCATGGAAACAGGCTTTGCCGCGCTTAATCTTGCCGAAATCAACGATTTGCCAGGGACTGTCTTCATTTCGGACGGCCGAAGCTATATAGACATAATTGTCCCTGAGCTGTCTTCTGACAGAGCGTTCAACGGGCAGTTTCAGGTCGCTGGTCAGGAAGTACTGGCTGGTCATGTCCTTCTTTCCCAGGTCAAACGGATACTGGTACTTGGCTTCCTGCCTGTACTCCCAGCGTTCAGGGTTTATGGCGTACGTATTTCTATACACCTTTGGGCCACGTTCGTAAGGGAAGAATCCCCCGCCAATCATTGTGGAGAGGTCCCACTCTGACGGCTGTTCCATGCCGCGGTCATCTATGGTTACGTACCACCTGACGGCAGCTGTGCCACGGCTGCCTACGGGTGTCTCATCAAGCACTGCCGGTATGCCGGCACTGCGCATGAGCAGGGTTGCCACGAGGGCGTAGTCGGGTATGTCACCAAAGGTCTGCCTTGGCAGGAGGTAAGCGCTGAGGAGCGGAAGACCCGCTCTGTCATACAGGCCGTAACGGTGCATCTTTTCCTGGCATTCGTTACGGAGCATGTCGGCAACGCCCATTGTTGTGTTGTATTCCACATCGTTCTTTATTGGGTGTGTATAGCCGTAATTAAAGTGGTTCAGAACGGAATCACGCCAGGCGTCAAGTTCCTGCAGTTCCACTGCCTTGTATGGCAACATCCATTCAAGGTATTCGTCAAAGGTTACCTGGCTGGCCCAGGGGCACGCGGTCCACTGGGCGTAGGACTTGTCTATGTTGTCTATGAGGAAGTCCGCGGTGATGATCTGTGTATCTGGTATGGTGTAGTTTGGCAGGTCTGCATACTTGGCATTGGTGATGAAGAGCAGGCTGTCACGCTGCTGCTCCGGTGTCAGTGCGGTGTCGGCCAAGATGCGGGCGGCGTAATCATAGTATTCATATATTTCTGTACCCGCGTACGAGTAGTGCCCAGGCATGTTCTCAATGAGGAACTCTGCCGCACGCAGCTTCTCTGGATTGGGGTCAGTGGTTCGGTAGTGCTCAATCACCGACTCCAGTTCAGAGCGGTTGGCTCCGGCAGAAGAGAGGGCGTAGTCAAGGCGTTGATGGCCGCTGCAGCCCATGAAGCATGTGGCACCCAAGACTAGGATGGTAATTATACCTACGTTTCCCTTTTGTATGCGAGATGTTGAAGCTTTCATTTTTCTCTTTTATAGTGTTTTTTGTTTAATATTGTTGCGTCTAACATGTTTTGTCTGTATGAAAAGTATTGCATAGTTATAACAATTTTCTCTAAAGCCCCATAGCACATAGCAATTTCTTCTCTACTTAGAAAAAACACTTTAAGCGCCATTGGTCTAACCCGTTTATTTGGTCGCAAGCAATTTCAGGAGCAGTTCCTTTGCCTGTTTTTCGGTCAGGTCCTTAATGCTGTCAACAGACAGCTTCGGAGCCTTCTTGTCAAGGTTGAGCAACTTGTTGTTGTATTCGAACTGTGTGTCCAGAGGATATGCAGCAATGTACATGTCAGTTATGGAATGACTGGTGGAATGGCCCATGCTTTCGGTAATGTATTTCCTCTCAACTCCTGCATGGGTCAGATTGGTAGCAAAGGAATGTCGGCACCAGGTCCCAGAAGGACGAACTTCCCATCCAAGTACTTCTTTGCAAATCTTTATTACGCGGTCCTGAATGTTAGAATTTTCACCTGCAATGCGCACACGGAACTCCATTTCGTTTTTTGCATTCTCAAGAATGTGAGGAAATACGAGTGCATCTTTTTCCGGTTGTGCAGCTATTTCGTCAAGTATCTTCTGCAGCGGTTCAATGATTGGTACAATTACTTCCGATCCGTCTTCACTGCGGCTGCTTGTCTTCTTTCTATTGAATTTGAATGCACGACGCTCCGAATCATAGTAATATTGGGAATATCTCAGGCGGCCAGCATCAGCCAGATTGAAACCATTGCACAAGTACTGCACGAGGAACAGACCGAGTGAATAATGAACCTTCTGCTTATATGACGTGGTCCATGAATCAGGGTACTCCTTATTTGTGAACACTTTGTAAAGACGTGTCATTTGTTCCACATTCAGATAGTTTTCCTTCCTGTTGCCTCCTGTAGGGATGACAATGAGTCCCTTTTGCTTGATGTTTGAGAACGGATATTCAACTCCGGACAGATATCCTCTCTGAAGACATTCGTTCCATATAGCCCTGCAATGACGCAAATAAATGCCCCTGGTTGAATCACTGAGTTTTCCAACCAAATTGCCTTCCGAATCAAGAACTCCATTTTTCATTCCATCATTCCACTTCCTAATATCCTCTACGGTGATATTAAACCCTTCAATGGGATGTTTCCATAGTATTCTGCGAAAAGACTTCAATGCGCTACCATAGAATTCTGAAGTTGAATATCTGGCACCGTTGTTTTCCACTCTTAAACGTTGGATGGTATCCTGCCACACTCCGATAAATGAAATGGAGTCGTCATTGCCTTTGTGGGTAATGGCTGTTCTGAGCATTTCAAGGGTCAGTTCCTGACCTTTGTTCAATGACTCCAGTAGGGTCTTGTATTTCTGAATCACCTCCAGACAATCCTTCTTGATTTCATATCTGGAAGACTTACTCTTCTGTGATTCGCAGATTTCTGAAAACTCTCTTTTGGTGTAACTGCCCCCGATAGGGTAATAGAAAGACTTTCGGTCCAGTGTAAAACGGATACAAAGCGGATAGGTTACAATGTCTTTTCGGTTTGATCTGACATCAAGAACCACAGAAACAGAACATCTGCGTTCAGTGAATCCGGGAATTGACGTGCTTAATTTTTCATTCATGGGTACTAATCTTTATAAAACGGTCATCCTGCGAAAACATTTATACCACAAAGATATAAAAAATGCGGATACATTGCATTATAATTGCACTTTCTGCGAAAACATTGCGAAAACAACGGCCTTGAGTTGGAGGATTTCATGGCATTTTATGACATTGGAGAGGGATTGAAAAAACAGGCTACATGCCTATTTTTCAACCTTTTAAGCATTTTGTAAAATTGCCAGAAATCAAATTCTCTCGGATTCATAATCATGAGGTCCCCGGTTCAATCCCGGGTCCCGCTACTTAAAAAAAAGCACTTACGAGTTTTCGTTAGTGCTTTTTTTGTGACATTCAACTGGCTAAGTTCCAGATCTTACACCTTTGAAATGAAAGCCCATTCGCTGCCGTTCCACTTATCCTCGGTCCAACCCATGAGAACCAGGCCTTCATATTTCTGGACCTCTCTCTTTGACTTGACCCACTCGTCACCCTTCTTGTCATAATAGATTGCGCCGGTGATTGATGCATACTCCACCCAGTAGTCAAGAATCTCAAGTTTCTGGGTAAGTTCCAGCTTGTCTGTTTTGTGTGAATATTCATAGTACAGGGCCGATACCGGAACACCTTTGTCATCGGTACTGAACTCATACTTGAAATCTGTGCGCCATTCCTTTTCTGAAGAATAGCCGGTCTGTAGCAAGTATGATACCGTCTCAGTGAATGAACGGTTTGGAGTGTCATACACGAATTCGTCCTTTACGGCAGGCTCCCATTTTCCGTCAACCATGTCACTGATTTCCTTCTTCAGAACCTTGCCCATATCATTGTAGGAGAATACCGTCATACGGTAACGGCCCTCAGGGTCAATGCCTTCATAGACCTTGCCGTTTGCATCATAATAGACACTCTTGGTAATGGCTACCTCATTCTCGTTCTCATAGCTCATTGTTGCCTTTGAATCCTTGCAGGCAACACAGAGCAATGCCATGAAAGACATGGCTAAAATTTTTGTTGTTTTCATTTTTGATTTACTGAATTTTAGTTTAACAGCTTATTAATTAATCACTTGATTTTCTCTCTGGGGTCAATGTAATATCCTCTTCTTGTCCTTAAAATAATAGCACCATCACGATGAACATTATTTATGCCTCTTCTTTTTGCTTTATCCTGGGAGATTGACTTGTCTTTAATAATCAATCCCTTCGACTTCAATTGAAAATAGTTGTTCCGAATATAATTAACAATTGTAGTGTCTGTAATTATTATGTTATTTAATACTAATGTAGGATATACCATAGAGACTGTGGCTGGTTTTCTGCTAATTTGTTCGTCACTGCTCAACGTGTATATAAGAGAAGCACTGATACATCGAAATATTGAATCCTTGTTTTCATCATGATTAATACTATCAATGTACGCGACATGAGTGATACTATTTGATTGGTGTGTGATACTATTTGACTGGCTATTTGCGTTCAATTGAATTGCAAATACAATTATTAACGGCAAAAGAATTCTTCTTAATACTAAACTACAATTCATATTAAAGTAGATCTAATAAAGGTATAGCTGAGATTCTTGGGGTCACCGGCATTCTCAATATCCACGGCAATGCTCCCGTTACGGTAGCTTGCCTTGACTGCGAAGCGCATGGCACCAATGGAATCCTGCATTGATATCAGGCTGTCGGCCTGTGACTCCACGGCACCTGCTCGTGAAGAATGCAGGACTATTGTCCGTGCTTGCTCTGTCCTGTTGCCGCTGGCATCATAACTGTAGCTGACGGCCTGGGCGCTGGCTGTGACAGACAGGGACACAAGCAGTGCAAAAGTAATTATTGTTTTCATTTTACTGTTTCTTTGTTAATCGTTTAAAACTGTTTTTGTGAGCGCAACCTTAAGTTGCGGTAGAATATCAGCAGTATTCTCTAATAATTGTTATACCTTTGCACATTCTTCATTTTTAGGTTCCACTAAAAATCTGGATGGGAAGGAGTACCATGGGGTTACTTTGCAAGAGTGTTTGTCCATGTTGCTCCTTCCTTTTTTCCAGAACGGTTAATACTCGCCAAATATCACGACTGATAGGAACAACCTATCAGGCAAGTGGCGCCCAAGGCTAGAATGGGAATCACACCGATGTTTCCTTTTTGCAACTGAGTTGTTGAGACTTTCATCTTACTGGTTTGTTGTGTTTGGTTCTTTATTCCGCGACAAAGGAACAGAGTAAAATCTATACTGCCAAATAAAAGGTATCATACTTAAGTATGAATTTTGCATTTTTCATACTTTGGTATGATATAATTATCGGCTTTTTCTGTATTTTTGCACCGCAAATAGCATAACAACTGATAAAACATATGCAGAACACTGATTCATTCTTTACCAATTATGCTCCGTCGTTTGAAAGCAAAGACAGCACTGATTACTCAGAGATCATTGCCTCAATCAGGGCATACGCCCGACTGAACGG
>JAZQQQ010000020.1:0-4137 GCA_045629165.1 Bacteroidaceae bacterium | reverse complement strand
CCGTTCAGTCGGGCGTATGCCCTGATTGAGGCAATGATCTCTGAGTAATCAGTGCTGTCTTTGCTTTCAAACGACGGAGCATAATTGGTAAAGAATGAATCAGTGTTCTGCATATGTTTTATCAGTTGTTATGCTATTTGCAGTGCAAAAATACAGAAAAAGCCGATAATTATATCATACCAAAGTATGAAAAATGCAAAATTCATACTTAAGTATGATACCTTTTATTTGGCAGTATGGATTTTACTCTGTTCCTTTGTCGCGGAATAAAGAACCAAACACAACAAACCAGTAAGATGAAAGTCTCAACAACCCAGTTGCAAAAAGGGAACGGAGCATCGCACCGTTGACCCCAAACCGCCAAAACACTGACGCAGGAACAATAAAACGGGGGATTATTTGTTTTTAAAGCAAAAAATTAGTCGAACTATAGTTGACTTATAAAATCTTTCTTGTATGTTTGCATCGGATTCAACTAAAGGTCAACTAAAAAAAATGAGAAAACCGACCGGACGGAACAAGTTGGCCGCAAGGTGAGAATCCAACCGAACGGAATAAAACAACCGAACGGTCTTAGCCGACTGCAAGTGGAAAGTTGACCGCAAGGGGAAAGTTGACCGTGAGGGAAAGAATAAATGAACTAAAAACAATTGCAATTGAATATGAAAAAGTTAAGTAAAAAGGAACTTGAGATTATGGAGCTGTTCTGGAAGAATGGTGCCATGACTACGAGTGAGATCAGGGAGAGCATGCCTGAACCTCGGCCGCACATCAACACGGTGTCAACCCAGGTCAGGATGCTTGAGAGTTACGGTTTTCTTGGGCACACCAAGGAGGGGACCGGGTACAGGTACCACTATCTGATTGAGTGGCAGGACTATAACAACGAGTTCAACGGGAATCCGTTCATGCGTTGCCTGAAAAATTCATACCTGAAAGCGGTATCGGCCCTTGTCAAGGATGACAAGATCACGGTAGAAGAACTCCGGGACCTCATAGATATAATTGAATCGGAAAAGTAATTCAACAGAATAGATATGGAAGCATTCCTCATATACCAGCTCAAGGTCGCTGTTATTGCAGCCGTATTATACCTTCTTTATAGAGTATGCCTGAGCAAGCAGACATTCCACGGATTTAACCGCGCCATGCTGTTGCTTATATGCGGACTCTCGTTCATTTTGCCGGTATGCAAGATTGACAGTCCCGAACTTGCTGCAAATGTGAGAAATGCACTGCACATACATGCATCAACCGCCAGCCGCACCAGCAACGGAACCGCCAGCCGGGACAATAACGAAGCGGACGACTGGGCAAGCAACGAAGCCACCAGCCATACCAGCACGGAAGCTGAGAATTGGGGCAGCGCAGCTGAGGCTGAAGGCGCGGATATGCAGTCCGATGCGTTGGCATCGGCCCCCGTGTCAAATGATGGCCGGCATATTGTGCTGGGCGTATTCGCCGTGTGGTGCGTGGGATTTGCGTTGATGATGGGGCGCAAGGCCGTTTCGCTGATATCAGTCTGCAAGGTCATCAAGAATGGAAAGTATGCTGATAGGCAGGATGAATGCGACCTGATTGAAAGCGACAGCGTATCACAGCCGGTGAACTGGATGAAGGTGGTCATGATGCCTCATGACTGGCTTGCAAAAGAGAACGAATCAGTATGGAGGCATGAAATTTCTCATGCCCACAAGGCACATTCCATAGACCTGCTTATTGTTGACATGATGCAGCTGATGCAGTGGTTCAACCCTGTCATGTATCTTCTGTACAAGGAAATAGAACTGGTACATGAGTTTCAGGCAGACAAGGCCGTGATAGATTCAGGTGCCAATGCCCGTGAATACAAGCTCATGCTTGTGAATGCCGTTGCTGAAAGCCGTGGATTGGCCATGGCCAGCTGGCTCAGACAGACAAATCTTAAACAAAGAATAGATATGATGCAGAAAAATGAATCTAAAAGGTGGAGCAGGCTCAGAGCCCTGTTCATACCATTCGTGGCAATCATGTTTGTCGTGCTGAACACAGCAATGGCTTACGCTCAGGAACAGAACAATCATTGGCCGATCTTTGAGGACGGCAAAGTGTGGATTTTCAAGGATGGCAGTGCCAAGGTCAAGACGTTTGACAATGTTGAGGCCAACATGAAGGTGTCCGATGTTGCAAAGTACCTGAGGGACTATCAGGGCTACAGGACTACCCGCATGACACTCATGTACATGTATCCAATTGATGGACTTGCCCAGGCCCAGCCATTGGCTGAACAGCTGGCCAAGGTTGGTATTCGAATAAATGTGGCCAACAATGAAGATATGCTCAAACGCATGACCATGCCGGAGTTCCGTGTTGTGCGCATCTATGGCCCGCAGGATGACGGCAAGTACCGGTTTGAAATGATTTGCAACGACCATGATGAAAGGTTAAGACATGCTTTTAGGAATTCCTCTGAGCCTTACACCTACCAGGATTTGTCTATACAAGGTGATGTCAAACTCATGCTCAAATGGATTGACCTGTTTGACGGACACGGACTTGCCTTATACCCATCAGAAGAGATGTCTTTGCAGGACTTGCAGAAATTTGCCAATGCAGCCTGGAAACGCGGAATTGAACAGGTATCAGTGGTTGAGCCCAGAGAAGGAAGCAACGCAAGTCGGGTAACCCTTATTCCACAGAACACAAACCTGGCAAAGGAATATGGAAAAGCATCGGCCTTGGAGACTGTCAGGACTATGAACCGCCGCCATACCGATTTCCCGGGCGCAGAAATAATTGAGAATCCAAGATATACTTCATCAAACGGTTCAGAGTATATAGAAAAGGTAATACGTGACTCCGATAAGACCGTTATCATAAAGTCACTGACTCAGGGTCCAGACCTGTGGATCAGAATGTCAAAGGCCGATGCATCTTCAATTATGTACCAAGGAACGGAATACCGCGCGACAAGTAAATACGGTTTGGACGGATTAGAGGACAAGTATTACTGGAGCCCAGACTTTGGCAACTATTTTTTTGTTGAATATTACCCTGCCCTGCCTGCCGAAGCCCAGGTGGTTGATTTATGTGTGGACGGAGAAATGCTTGTCAAGAACTTACAGGTTTCAAATACGGTACCTGAAGATTTTTATGCGCAATTCAGGCAAATGGGGCTTTACAAGGAATATGATCTTAAAACATTGCCAAAGGTTGTAACCCCTCAGGGTGGAGACGCCTTTGAAATAGAATATATAGAATTTTCAAATACTGAGACCACATTGAAATGTCTTTTATCGGTGTTCCAGAGTCTGTCGTATCCAGGTTTTGTAGATGATTTCAAACTGACATTGTCAGACGGTACAATTCTCACGGCTATCAGGGTTGAAGGTGTTCCTGTGGGAAAAAACTTTGACCGTAATGGCGACTTTACCTTAACCAGGTTCAACGTGGTATTTCCAAAGATAGACTATTCTGTGTTCACGGACATTGACAGCCCAGTTACTCTGACTTGCAATATATGTCACGAACCGGTAGAGATGGATATGATTCCTAGTGAAGGTATTTTGCAACTGACCAAACTGAAAGAAGGTAAGTTCAAAGCCCACAGTGTTGTAAGGTCAGAAGAAGGTGAAGTTAATCCCCTTGCAATTGACAGGTTTGAAGTCAGAGAGGACGGTACAGTCCTGATAAGCGGTGACTCTTCAGGACTGATAGAAGACGGCATCTACGCCCAGGAATACCAGCAGGCAGATTCAAATGACCCTAATTCTGTTACGGGTCTGACATTGAGTTCCGGCAGTAAAACCATGACATTTCAGGCCATAGCACAGTTTGATGACGGCAAGTTAAGGCAAATCCAACTTTCGGTAGTCAAGGAAATAGGCAATCTTGCCGGCATTTTACTAATACCATAACGAACGGATTGGGGGAACGGATTGGGGGAACGGTTTGGGACAGTCATCGAACGGTTTGGGGGAACGGTTTGGGACAGTCATCGAACGGTTTGGGGAACGGTTTGGGACAGTCATCGAACGGTTTGGGGGCAATCGTAGGTACAAAAGTGGCGTATTTGTGTTTGGCGGAAAACGGTATTTCAAATCCAAGGTACAAAACAGGCGTATTTGTGTTTGGCGGAAAACGGTATTTCAAATCCAA
>JAZQQQ010000019.1:0-2084 GCA_045629165.1 Bacteroidaceae bacterium | reverse complement strand
AAGCATGATCGGCCAGTTTATATTTTTGATACGCTCCGGGAACTGCGGTGCTCCGTGAGTTCCCATCAAGGTCAGGCAGATCTCTCTGTTTTCGATCTTGCTGACAAACAAACGGGAAAGGACGGAGGTATCATGGTGTGCTTCCATATAGGGTGAAAAGTGTCCCAGATTCTCGGTGATAAAATCTTCCTCAATCTCTTTCAGAAGATCATTGGGTTCGTGATAATGCAGATAGAAGGTTCCGCGGTTCAGCCCTGCGTGATCACAGAGTTCCTTAACGCTGATCTTGCCGATGGGTTTCTCCTGCAAAATCATAAGCAGGGATTCTTTCAGAACCATTTTTGTGTACTGAATGCGGGTATCAACCTTCTTCATGGCAGCCTCCTGTAATCAACATCGTGATGAGTATATTTTACCGCGTCATTGTGAGAATTCAACAAAAATTTACGATTTTTCGGAGTTGATGAACAGATTGCAGATAAGTGTTCAGTAAATGCCAGTTCGAAAAATCTGCTTATTGAGCGCCGTGTTATTATCTGTTATCGTATAATTGCAATAAAAAAGATGGAGGCGTTACTATGGCTGCACCCCAAAAAACGAAACTGAAGTTATTTGAATCTCCCAAACTGGATTCCCGTGTCCATTCGGCGAATACTCAGGCCAGCGAAATGTGGCTGGGCTATTTTGCCGGTCCCTGCTTTGTGTACATGGTTTATTACGCAGTGGCAGGTACCTACCTGACCCAGTTCTACACCGATGTTCTTGGAATCGGCGGCATTTTCCTTACTCTGATGCCGGTGTTCTCCAAGATATTTGATGCCATCACCAACATCATCATGGGCCGTATCATCGACCGGACCCATACCCGTCAAGGTAAGGCCAGACCCTGGGTCGCTATCTCCGGTGTGCTGATGGCGGTGACCGGTGCTCTGCTCTATCTGATCCCCCGGGCTAGTTATTCCATTCAGATCATCTGGATCATTGTCAGTTATAACCTGTTCTTCGCACTGGCATTTACCATCTACAATATGAGCCATGCTCTGATGGTGCCTCTCTCAACCCGAAATACCAAGCAGCGTGACGGCCTTGCCATGATGACCAGTGCCGGTATGAATATGATCCCCGGTCTGCTGGTTACCATTATCCTGCCTGTTATTATCAAGATGGTGGGTGTGGGCTCCGCTGCTCAGGGTTCCTGGATCATGTTTATGAGCATCATCTCCATTCTGGCTATCCCCGGCACTCTGGTGGAATACTATTTCACCAAGGAGCGCGTCACCGAGGACAGCATGAATGAAGACGGCACCAGTAAGCTCCAGGAAGTGGATATGAAGGTGCAGATGAAGGCCTGCTTCACCAACCGCTACTGGCTGCTTGCTATGGGCTTCGGTCTGGTCTACAACATTTTCAACATTCTCCAGACCAACATCATGCCCTAGTATGCCAACTGGGTTCTGTCTGATTCTGTGGCAGGCGGTACCAATCTTCAGGTTCTGATCAATGCCATCGGTCAGGCACCTCTGGGCTTCGGTATTTTCCTGCTGTGGCCTCTGGTTCACAAGTTCGGCAAGCGCAAAGTCATGATGACAGGCTTCGTCATTGCTGCATTGGGCTGCCTGGGTATCATGCTCAATTCTCGTCCCGAGAGTTTCGGCATCGTGCTGGGTCTCCTGCTGGTTCGTTCTCTGGGTGCAATCCCTACCTATGCAATGGCGGCACAGCTGGCAGAGTCTCTGGATCATATCGAGTATGCCAACCGCTTCCGTGCTGACGGCTTCTCTGCTTCTGTGTATGCGATCATCATTACCGTTACTGCCGGTATCGGCCAGAGCATCATTCTGGGTGGCGTCAACCTGTTTGGCTATATTCAGCCCGAAGGTGGCGTAGATCAGGTCATTCAGCAGCCCACAGCTGTCAAGATGTTCTTCATCGCATGCTTTGTGGGCGTTCCTATGGTGGGTTATCTGCTGGGCGCTCTGCTTCAGGCGTTCTTCGATGTAGAAGATAAGATGCCCGCAATTCAGGCGGAGATCATACAGCGACACAAGGCCGAAGCTGAGGCTCGGGGTGAGGTCTATATCTCC
>JAZQQQ010000018.1:0-2067 GCA_045629165.1 Bacteroidaceae bacterium | reverse complement strand
TGGGCATCCTGCCTCGTGATGGGTCTTGCCAACATGGCAGCAGGTCAGCTTATCAAGGGCCTCATTTTCCTTGCAATCGAAATCGGCGTTATCGCGTACCTGTGCATTCCCGGCGGCGGTCTGTACTGGCTGTCCATGATGCCCAGCTTGGGTACTGTGGAGCAGCAGGAGGTCTGGAATGAAGATCTGGGTGTTTACGAATATCTGGCAGGTGACAATTCCCAGCAGATTTTGCTGTATGGTGTTGCCACGCTGGTGGTTCTTGGCTTGTTTATCGTTATCTGGCGCGCATCTATCCGCAGCGGTGCCAAGGCTCAGCTACTGAAGAGTGCAGGCAAGAAGGTTCCGGCCTTTGCTGATGATGTGAAGGCACTCTTCGACCAGAATACCTACAAGCTCCTTATGGCTCCTCCCTTTACCATGCTGCTGGTATTTACCATCACCCCTCTGGTATACATGATGCTGATGGCCTTTACCAGCTACTCCAAGGTCAATGACCATCTGATTTTGTTTGATTGGGTCGGTCTTGCAAACTTTGCTGATCTGTTTAACAATACCAGCACCATTGGTAAGCAGTTCTGGGATGTTTTGGCTTGGACTCTTGTTTGGGCATTCTTTGCAACATTCCTGAACTTCTTCCTCGGCACCATCATGGCTCTGATCATCGAGCGGCCTACCACTCGCTGCAAGGGCCTGTGGCGCACCATCCTGTCCTTCACCATTGCTGTGCCTCAGTTCGTTTCCTTAATGATTATCAGTACCATGTTCAAGGACAACGGCGCAGCACAGAAGCTGTTCCAGACTCTGGGCGTTATCGGACCCACTGAGAACCTGCCCTTCTGGACCAATGCAACCTGGGCTCGTGTCACCATTATTATTGTCAATATCTGGGTAGGTATTCCCTACACCGTTATGTCCGTTACCGGCATTTTGAAGAACATTCCCGCAGAGCAGTATGAGGCTGCCCGTATCGACGGTGCCAACGCCGTACAGCAGTTCGTGAACATCACTCTGCCTTATATGTTCTTCGTCATGACGCCCACCCTCATCACCTCCTTCACCGGCAACATCAATAACTTCAATGTTATCTTCCTGCTGTCCGGTGGTGGTCCTACCTATGTGGGCGATACCGCAGGCCAGGCCGACCTTCTGGTCACCTGGCTGTATAAGCTGACTGTGGATAAGCAGCAGTACAACGTTGCGGCTGTTATCGGCATTATGACCTTTGTCATTTTGGCATTCGTGTCTCTTGTCACCTACCGCAACTCCGCATCCTATAAGAACGAGGGGGCATTCAAATAATGGGTAAGAAAATCAAAGGCTCTGTCAAAGCACAGAGAATGATCACGGATACCATCGTGCACATTTTCCTTGTTCTGGTATCCATTGTGTGGCTGATCCCTTTCGTGTGGCTGATTGCCCACTCTTTCCGCGGCGGCCTTGACCGTGGACAGTTCTCTGCCACCTTCTTTCCCACCGAGTGGACTTTTGACAACTACACCCGCCTATTTACTGATACGGCTACCATTAACTTCCCCAAGATGTTCACCAACACCTTCCTGATTGCAATTGCAAGCTGCCTCATTTCCACCTTCTTTGTACTGGCAGTTTCTTATTGTGTCAGCCGCGTGGACTGGAAGCTCCGCAAGAGCTATCTGAACATGGCCATGGTCATCAATCTGTTCCCCGGTTTCATGTCCATGGTGGCCATTTACTTCCTTCTGAAGGCTATCGGCCTCACCGAAGGCAACATGATCCCTCTGGCTCTGATCATCTGCTACAGCGCAGGTGCCGGTACCGGCTTCTATGTCATGAAGGGCTATATGGATACCATTCCTAAGGCTTTGGACGAGGCTGCCTATATCGACGGCGCGACCAAGTTCCAGACCTTCATCAAGGTGACCCTGCCTCTGTGCAAGCCTATGATCGTGTATCAGATCGTGACTTCCTTCATGGGCCCCTGGATGGATTTCATTTTCGCAAAGATTATCTGCGGCACCAAGACCCAGTATTATACTGTGTCCATCGGCCTTTACAGCCTGCTGACCTCCAAGGAGTATGTTGCTA
>JAZQQQ010000017.1:0-2068 GCA_045629165.1 Bacteroidaceae bacterium | reverse complement strand
CTGACCCAGGAAACGTTCTATCGTGCTATGAATACATGGCATAGCTATTCCGGCGGATGCAGCGTATATACATGGTTGTGTACAATCGGGAAACACCTGTATTGGGACATGCTGCGAAAAAAAGAGATACCTCAAGCCGAGCTGAATGAGCAATCGTCCATACCTGATTTTACAGATCAGTTGGTATTACAGGATCGAGCTATGGCAGCATATCATAGCCTACATGCCCTACAGGAGCCCTACCGAGAAGTATTTACTATGAGAACTTTTTGTGATCTATCACACGCACAGATCGGTGAGCTTTTCGGAAAAAGTGAAAGCTGGGCCCGCGTGACATACTACCGTGCACGCATACTGCTATCAAACACCCTAAAGGAGGAGAATAACCATGAAGATTGACTGCAATGTCGCCCGCGATCTCATGCCACTGGTCATTGATGAAGCTGCAAGTCATGAAAGTGCTGAGCTGGTGAGTAAGCATGTTGCAGAATGTGCTGACTGCAACACCTATTTCAGCAATTTGAAAGGTGAATTACCTGTTGTTCCCACAGAAAAGGAACAGCAGTCTACAACGCAGATGGTCAGTACGCTGCGTAAACGCCATTGGATGCGTATTATGCGCAATGTTATGATCGGTTTGTTGATTGGAGCATTGCTGGCAGCAGGAGGCCTCTATCTGCTCAAAGATCAGATTTTCATGATGTCTGCAACGCCAGCAGCATTGAAGGACTATGATTTGTTTTTGTCCCAGCTTAAAGATGGACGAATTGTGATGTGCCGGTATTACCATGGATTGAACCACGGTGTCGGCTATTCAGATGAGTATAGTCGTGTAGATAAGCAAACGCGCATCGGTTATTACAGCGTAAATGAGTATGGATCGAAGCAAGATGTACCTGTTGATCAATACTCGTGGAATATCATGAGCAAATATGTGCGTGAGGGCGATGTTATCAGTTATTTGGAGCCGATTCCTGGCGAGCCCTATGATATATCCATGATGGAAGTACAGCAGATTTATAAGGGTACAAGCGGAGAACACGAACTGATCTGGACCTTGGGAGACAGTATACCTGCTGCGTCTGACGAACTGGAAGAACTGATTGCCATGGCAGATGAATATAAAGCATTGCCGAGGGTAGAAACTGACGATGGTAAGATGGGCTATCCAGATGAAGAAACAAAGCTGCGTGCAGATTATCTGTTCATGCGGATTGGTAGGCTGGAAAACAAGATTCCTGAATGGCAAAATCGTGATATGCAATAAGGCAACTGTCATCGTTTCAGTCTGAATGAAGAACTGACGATTCAAGTCATTGATATGAACTGATATGCACATCGAGGGAGATGGTCTTAGAACAGACTGTCTCCCTCATTAAAATAGATGAGCCACTTTTCCAATCCCTTCCGTCAATATAGGTGAAAGGAGGCTGAGGCAATGGAACCCCAGAAGACAGACCGTCTGGAGCGGTTGATGGATACGTATGGCACGCAGATCAAACGGTTTTGCGCGTTGCAGCTGAAGGATGTCCACCTGGCCGAAGACGCAGCACAGGATGTGTTCGTAAAAGCATGGAAGCATCTGGACAGCTTTCGCGGTGATTGCAATGAAAAGACGTGGCTCATACGTATTGCTGTGAATACATGCCGGGACTATCAGCGTACGGGATGGTTTCGGTTCATGGATCGAAAACTGACGCCGGACGATCTTCCTGAACAGTCTGCACCGGATGCTTTCCCCGATGGAACGGTTGCCGCAGCGGTCAGAGCGCTGCCGACACAGCTTCGCACTGTGGTGCTGCTCCATTTCTATGAAGGTATGACCTTGCAGGAAACTGCGCAGGCAATGGATGTTTCCACTGCCACGGTGAAGCGACGATTGCAGAAAGCAACCGACACGCTGAATCGTAAGCTGAAAGGTTGGTATGAAGATGAAGAATAAGGCTCTGAACACGCAGCTTGACGCCGAACTTTCCCGGATTGAGTGGACGCAGCATGATCGTCATGCCGTTCTCAACCGGATTACGGAAGGGAGCGTTCAACCTGTTATGAAGAAAAAGATGACTCG
>JAZQQQ010000016.1:0-2264 GCA_045629165.1 Bacteroidaceae bacterium | reverse complement strand
GAAGAGCCTTGCCGTGCCGGCAAGCTGCAGCTCCGTAGAGAAGCCGGCAATCGGTGCAAAGCATGCACGCAGAGCAATGCTGAAGCCAGAACTGGCCGGGCCGGAAATGATCCGCCTATAAGTCTGATTTGAACAATTATTACCTGAACAAATAGTAAGAATTCATGAAGAGATTTTTCCACCTGATGATCGTGGCCATCGTGGCCATCACTGCCTGTTGCGCCTGCAGCAAGGTCAATGACATCGACAAGAGGCTCGGCGTACTTGAAAACATAGTATCAGACCTCAAGGCGCAGATCTCAGCCGGAGCCGTCATAACATTCGTAGACAAGATCTCCGACGGCTGCACCTTCACCCTCTCCACAAGTGTGGACCTGTAAGCCAAAAGCTCTACAACTGCATAAGGGACATTCAAGAAGGCCGTGAAGAGGATATACACAACTGGTGCTTGACTTTCTAGGGATAGTGTGACTCGCATCATTTCTTCAGCCAGTCAATTATGGTAATGTTCATACCGAACACATAGTTGTAGAAAACTTTGTCCGACAGATTGTGAATAAGATAAAGGCTGGTGTCGCGTTCAGTCGGAATATAGTCTTGTGACTTTATTCTTTCCGCAAGCTCCGAATCATATTTCAATGGATTGTCCGGTGTTCCATTATCCTTAATGATCAAGCGGAACCCGTTGTCAGTCTCGATGAATGAAATATCAAAATAATTGATATTGCTGCGCAATCTCTTCTTCCCGATACTGTTGCACATTTCTATGCAGCAGTATTTGATATGTTCGATAATATGACTAGGCAGCTGGCATGCATCGGTGAAAACTTCCAGGTCATGAAGCATAGGTTCCATCCTCGTCTGATTGAAATCCATACTGTAGTCAAAACGCACGTATACAGGTATGGTGTCAAGCATAGTAAAACGCGTGAATGCCTTGTTCCGGCGGTGGAAGTTGAACACATATACGAATGCAGCGGCAACCATAGGGATACTGCCTGTAATGAATCCGAGCCATAGTTTCTCAGCTGATACTGCTGACCAGGCAAGCATGCACAGCGCTGTAAGGATACAGATTCCGAAAATGAAAAATACCTTGCTGCCGACGTGCCCCATCAGTTGCATGACTACCGTCGCATAAACAGAAAGGAAGGCAAAGCAAAGATAGAATACTCCAAAACAACCTAACGGTAACCTGCAGGTTGCCGCCATCTCCGGGGTATTCATTCCGAAACAGGTCAGAATCAGTCCAGGGCATAATACCATCACCAGCAGCAGGGCGCTGAAAAACACAACAGTAACCAGAAGACATCGTTTAATGACGAACAGAATGCCGTCCGTGTCATATTCTCCCTGCAAACGGGTAATATGAGAAATGCCGGCGATGCATGTACCTACAACAAGTCCGAACGTTACCGATTCAAGCTGTACACACAGTCCGAACTGGGATAATGCCAAATCGCCTAAAGAATGGGAAATCAATGTATTGCAGAACAGCACAAACAAGTTGACCACGATATAGATAACGTTATATCCGAAGCCTTGCTTGAGGTTTTGTCCGAGAATTCCTTTCCATCCGGAACCGAATGCCTTGCAGTTGAACTTGTAGGCGCTTCTCCCTTTGATAAAATATGGAACATACAACGCCAGATTTGTTATGCCGGAAATGACCGTTGACCATGCGGCGCCGGCAATTCCCCAATGAAAGACGGCAATGAAAACAATGTCAAGGACGACATTGACGGAGTTGGATATTATTACGCTCCTTGTGACAATTTCAGGATGCCCTTCTACTGAGATGAAATTGCTCAGAGTGGTATTGAAAGGCACAAACAGGAAATAAAGCAGGTATATGCTCAGATATGTCCGGACATATTCCAAACCACTTTCGCCAGGACTCAGGAAACGGCTTATTCCGTTCAGGTCGCCCAGAATCGCCAGAATGACAACCGCGGTAACCAATACAGCCGATGTAATGGAAATCGTAAAAATCCTGTTTGCTTGTTCCTTGTTTCCGCAGGCGATCTGTTTGGCGGCAAGGACACTGCCGCCCATATTGCATATCAGGGTCAATACACTGACAGCATTGACCAAAGGCATTACAGTGTTGATTGCATTGAATGCAGCAGCTCCAAGAAGATTGCCGGTACAAAGACCGTCAACAAGGGTGGTGATAAGCGGCGCGATTGCCGTCAGCGTCGTTGAAATCAATGTCATCCGATAACTGAAACCCAGCAGGCTGTTGTTTCTAACGTTACGGTTGT
>JAZQQQ010000015.1:0-46570 GCA_045629165.1 Bacteroidaceae bacterium | reverse complement strand
CCGCTACACACGCTGCTGAGCCATTATGTCAAAGAACGATAGTTTGAGCGGTACCACCCCTCCGCTATGAAAAATCTGACAGCGTGAATCAGCGGTACCAAAACACCGCTACAGGCGGTACCAAATTGCCGATATTATCATCATAAATCTTATTCTTTCTATATAAATAGTTCTGATTTTCAAAAAGTTTGTGTATATTCGATTTGAGGTGATATTTACAAATGAATAAACAAGATTGATTATGGCACTATTAAAAGAAGATGGTACTCTGGACATAGAACGTATTAACCAATTACCGATAGAAGATTATATGAAAGAAGTAGGCAATTTTACGAATGAACAGCGAAAAGAATATTATTCAAAATCACCAATTACTGAATCGACAGAACCTGTTCATACTGTAAATGTTGATTATACTTTAGAAGAAGATATCGAACGAAATGGGACGGCTCTTATGGAAGATTTGCTAAATAACTTGAATAATAGATATGGGATAAAATGAGAACTGGATATATTTTTTGGGGAATGATATACTATTAGACCCCAAGTAACATTTGAAAATCCCCATATTCTGTAGTTAGAGTATGGGGAATTCTCTTCTATGAATTTAGTATTGTCTTTTTTTTATAACCAAATTTAGTTGCTGTAGTAGTTCATTCCATTTTTTCTCATTCGCAGGGTCAATTGTCAAATTATATTCAGGTTTTCTGCCTTTGTAGTTATAATAAGTTCTGTGTGTGGTCATATCAACAATGATATTTCCATTTAGCGTTTCCCCATTAAATACAACACTTCCTTTGAGAATTGCTTTTTGAGGGTTTAATAGATACAACTGACTAAAAGAGAAAACCAGTAATGCTGCTGTTTGGCGAAGGTTTTGACAGTGGAACAAATAATCGCCTTTATATGGCGTAATCAAAGAATCACATGCGTGTGGGTCTAAATCAATTCCTTTGGTAATTATTTCAAGGTTATCTCTTTTGGAAGATGCTGAAGGTAATCCTGATATCCTTCTTTGTTGTGCATCCATTGTAGCGTTATGTACCCTTGCGCATGTTGCCCCATCTATTTCATTCATAGTTTCATTTACAACTCTTTTTACTAAAAATGTAAACTCTTGTTCTGTCAATATTATCGTTTTTCTTTTCATAAAATATTCTGTTTCTCTATAAATATCATCTCAAATCAAATATACGCAAACTTTTGGGAAGTCAGACATATTTATATATAAACAAAGGGAATGATATACCATCATTCCCCTTCTTTATGATCACCTACGCCCATGCGCAGTTTCGCAGGCGCCAGTCCTGTCAATACGCACCGAAGCCCGAAACAGGCTTCACGGCGCGCTTGCTGGTGAAACATTCCCTCATGCAGAAGTCCTTCAGCTGTTCAAACGAAGGGTCAACGCCATCAATGATCTGAAGTATCTGTGACTTGCGGCTGATGTTTTCAATCTGACCTCCGGAAAAGTCAAATGACTTGGAAAACTCCTCGGCATAAGCATCGTCAATGAAAGGGAGAAGGCTCTTCCATATGCGCAGTCTGGTCTGCTGGTCAGGCCTGCCCAGCTCGACCTTGAAAAGAATTCTGCGTTCATAAGCCTCATCCAGATTGCCTGCAAGATTAGTGGTACACACCATAAGTCCCTCCAGGGTCTCCATCTGCTCCAGGAACATATCCTGTATTGCATTGTCCACACGGTCTCCACCACTGCTCTCAGCACTCAGGTCAACTCTCTTTGACATAATCTGATCGCATTCATTGAGGAAGAGAATGGGGCATACATCAGACTTTCTGCAAAGAGCCTTGTACTCATCGAATATAGCCGCCAGTTTCTTCTCTGACTCACCTATATATTTATCCTTGACACTGCTGACATCGACCTTCATGATGGACCGACCACTCTCAGCTGCCATCTGATAGACCAGTTCACTCTTGCCTACTCCACTCTCTCCGGCAAGTACAATGCAGATACCCTTTCTGAGACCAGCCTTTTCCATTCTCTCACAGATAGCCTTGTGGTTCTCCGGGTTCATGACCTTTCTGAGATTCTCCACTTGAGGTCTGTCAGCCTCATTGAAGAAGAGTTCCCTGCGCACAATCTTGTCAGGAGACATCAAAGGAATCCTTGGAGTATATTCATCGCCCTGCATGTTCCTGCCAGCACTCTCCGCAGGGTCCTGTTCAGGAATGTCTCCAAATTCCATGGCCACCGAGTCAGTCAGCCTATATGTGTCGCGCTCTCCCTTGATGCCTGACATCAATCCCCTGCTGATCAGAGGACTTACTCCACGTCTGAGCGAACGAACAAGATGCCCCTGGTCAGTCTTTGTCAGAATACGGTTCAGCGGAGTTTCCAGCAGGGCAATGTCACGGCAGCCCCTGACAGCCAGTTCTTTAGCCCAATAGAGAAACACAATCTTGCTCACGGAATCCATATCCGCATGCTCAAGGTAACGTTTGGCAAACGGAATCTCCGGATTGGCACTGACTATTCTATCTACCTTATCCAAAATAATCGCATGAGCCACGCTGTCATCATTGCCTGACTCGAATGCACCTGACAGAATCACTGCAATCTCTTCAAAGAAGTCAGCTTCAGACATATGTGACAGATCCTTTTCCACAAACGGAAGGTCATTCTTGAGGCAAGACATGAACCCGTCAGAAACCACATATGATATTCCTCCCCTCCTGTAAGCCTGGTCAATCTTCACCAACCCCTTCCTAACCAGATCATTAACCTCTTCCTTGATTTCAATCATATCAAGCTTATCTATTTCCAGATGGTTCATGAAATCGCAGACCGATGCCTGTCCGTCCTGGCTCTCGGCAAGGATCACAGACAGCAGCACCGCCTGAAGCGAATTTACCGGGAGCATCAGTCCAACATAATTGAGTACCGGCTGGGCATTTCTATAAAATTCATCAGTCAATCCACTGTCTCCTGACTTGTCGTACAAAAACTTCATGGCATTGATCAGAGTCATTTCCTCTGGTGAAGGAATGTCAAATACATTCTTTGTAACTTCTGCGTTTTCTTCAATGTTTACAGACTTTTTCATTGTATGGTAGTTTTATTTTTTTATAGATATTGTGAAAGTCTTGAATGATATGGAGAATGGTTCAGCTTATGAAGAGCCTTAGTCTTGACCTGGCGCACACGCTCACGGCTCAGGTCCATACGGCAGGCAATTTCCTCAAGCGATACTTCTTCACAGCCAATTCCGAAGAACATCCTTATTATATTACTCTCCCTCTCATCCAATATTTCCATGGCATTGTGCAATTCTTTCATTAGAGACTCATCACAGACCTTCTTGTCCGGATCATCAAAGCAATCCTGAACCATCATGTCACCTATTGACGAATCACTGTCATCTGACAATGGTGCATCAATAGAGAACTGAGTATTCTGATCCATCAAGGCAGACTGCACCTGATTTTCCTCCAGTCCGACCATTTCCGCAAGTTCTCCCGCACTTGGATCACGTTCGTTCTCATGGATGAACTTATTCTTTGCCTTAAGCAGCTGATTTATACGCCCTATCTTGTTCAGAGGCAGCCTTATGACATCAGAATGCTCATTCATGGACTGCACAATCTGCTGCCTGATCCACCACACAGCATAACTGATAAGGTGGAAACCCTTGGTCGGGTCGAAATGTTCAACCCCCTTCATGAGTCCTATGTTGCCTTCATTTATCAGGTCACACAGATCAACGCCCTTGCCCTGGTACTGTTTGGCCACACTGACCACAAAGCGGAGGTTGGCCTCAACCAACCGGCGTTTTGCTTCCTGGTCCCCATTCATGGACAGTATGGCCAGTTCAAATTCATCATCCTGTGAAAGCAGTGGAATACGGCTTATATCACGCAGGTAATCCTGAACGGTCATGCTCTTGTCCGTCATGGACTGATTTATCTTAAGCTGTCTCATCGTGGGGTCACTTAGTGAGAATCCTATCAATCATTCCGTACTCAAGAGCCTCAGGGGCAGTCATCCAGTAGTTGCGGTCTGCATCGGCAAACACCTTGTCAAAAGGCTGGCCTGAGTGCTCCGAAATAATATTGTAGAGCTCTTCCCTGCACTTCTTGATCTCTTCAGCCTCAATCAGTATATCACTGGCCTGTCCCTTGACACCGCCAAGAGGCTGATGAATCATTACCTTGCTGTGCTTGAGGGCCGATCTCTTGCCGGCAGCACCTGCACAGAGCAGCACAGAGCCCATTGATGCCGCCAGGCCTGTGCATATGGTCTGAACATCAGGGGTAATCAGCTGCATGGTGTCATAGATGCCCAAGCCCGCCGATACTGATCCGCCAGGTGAGTTTACATAGAGAGAAATGTCCTTGGTAGGATCAACTGATGAAAGATACAGAAGCTGAGCCTGTATGATATTAGCGACGTCATCATCAATCTGTGTACCCAGAAAAATAATGCGATCCATCATCAGGCGCGAAAACACATCGAGCTGTGTCACGTTAAGTCTTCTCTCCTCCATGATAGTAGGGTTGATGTACCCCATGGATGTTTCCATGGCTGCGTTGTAACGGCCCAATGTAAGGCCACTGATGCCCTGCTCCATGCGGGCAAACTTCTCGAAATCTGTGGTATTCATAATGTTTTTCATATGTTACAAACAACAATCACAACACCGGTTTTTCATGCCGGTCATTAATAATTACCACAGAACCGCCACAATCTTTCAATCTCACACAAAAAAAAATGGTGTGCAAATGGCAACCCATATGCACACCAACCAATATCACGCGCCAAACGGTGCAATCAAATCAATTCAAATCAAATGTTTACCCCTTCAGCAGGTTGCCCAGGATTGAGCGGGTAAGCGTACGGACAACACTTGAAGTTGCCGAACTGGCAGCCTTGCCGGCTATGGCCTTGGCCGATGTTGTGCTTGACTTCTTTCCAGTAACGGTGTTCGATACAATGGTACCGGCCGACCTTGCCACTGAAGAAATCACTGCGCCGGCAGCTGCGGTGGCAATTGTTGCAGCGATTGACTTCTGCTGTTTTCCGCCCTTCTTTGCGGCAGCGGCAGCGGCCTTCTCAGCCTGTGCGGCCTCTTTCTCGGCCTGGGCAGCGGCAGCCTGTTCCTGTTCTGCAGCAGCCTGCTGCTCCGATTCGGCCAGCAGGATTTCAAATGCGCTCTCGCGGTCAATCATGTTGTCATATCGGCCATACAGACGTGAACCATTGATAATCTGGGTGCGCTGTCCTTCTGAAATGGCACCAATCTGGCTCAATGGGAAGAGCATCTTGGCACGCTGAACCACGCTTGGAGCGCCCTTCTCGTCAAGGAATGAAACCAAGGCCTCACCCGTACCGAGCTCCATAATGGCATCTTCGGTCTTGAACTCCGGATTTGCGCGGAAAGTCTGTGCAGCAGCACGTACAGCCTTCTGGTCCTTCGGTGTAAATGCACGCAGGGCATGCTGAACGCGGTTACCAAGCTGACCCAGAATTTCATCAGGAATATCGGTTGGACTCTGTGTTACAAAATATATGCCCACGCCCTTGCTTCGTATAAGGCGTATAACCTGCTCAATCTTGTCGGTCAGAGCCTTGCTTGTACCCTCAAACAGTGTGTGAGCCTCATCAAAGAAGAACACCAGCTTTGGCAGTTCCATGTCACCAACTTCAGGAAGCTGGGCATACAGATCTGACATGAGCCACAGCAGGAATGTTGAATAGAGTTTCGGATTCAGCATGAGCTTGTCAGCAGCAAGGACATTCATCACGCCCTTTCCGCCCTCGCACTGAAGCAGGTCATAAATATCGAAAGCTGGCTCACCGAAGAACTTCTCGGCACCCTGGTTTTCCAGTGTCAGCAGCGCACGCTGAATGGCGCCTACGCTGACAGAACTGACATTACCGTATGTTGTGGTAAGTTCCTTTGCATGTTCAGCCACCCAGTTCAGCATGGCGCGCAGGTCCTTCATGTCAAGCAGAAGCAGACCGCGGTCATCGGCCACGCGGAATACTATGTTCAGCACGCCCTCCTGGGCATCGGTCAGGTTCAGCAGCCTGGAGAGCAGCTGAGGACCCATGTTCGATACGGTTGTGCGCAGCGGATGTCCCTGCTCACCGAATACATCGAAGAAACGGACCGGACAGTTCTGGAACTGCGGATTCTCAATTCCAAACTCCTTACAGCGCTTCTCAATGAAGCCGCTCATGGCACCGGTCTGCGAAATACCGCTCAGGTCACCCTTCATGTCGGCCATGAAGCAAGGCACGCCAGCCTGGCAGAATGTCTCGGCCAGGACCTGCAGCGAAACAGTCTTTCCGGTACCTGTTGCACCGGCAATCAGGCCATGACGGTTTGCCATCTTGCCACATATTGACAACGGGCCGCACTGCGCTGAGTGAGCCACATATAATCCCTTGGTTGAATCGTACATAATTGTATATCTTTTATTTATTTGTCTACTACCTGGTTAAAGAAATAGTTCAGGAATATTGGCCAATTGGGACCAGCCTCATGGCCGCCGTGATGCTGACGGTATGCCAGCGGGCCATTCATCAGCTCGTCATTGTCAACGCCAGGGAACACATCGGCGCCCAGTCCCGGACAGCCCAGCAGTTCATATACCGGTGATGCCTTGTAGGCCGATATGAACGAACCCACAACATCCTGCCACTTGTCGCCCTCGAAAGTACCGGTCGAAATAAAGCAGGCACGCGGAGCACAGAGTGCAATCAGTTCATGCTGGTCAACAGGAAGGTCGTTTTCGGTCAGGACTGCACCGTACTTGATCAGATTGCCGCAGACCCAATGATATTCCTCGTGTGAAACTATATTTCCAATGCTCTCACCGCAGTCACGGCGCCATCCGGCAGCACCGCCCTTGCCCGATGAGGCAATGAAGCCTGCAGCAATTCTCGGTTCAAATGCCATTGCCACCAAGGCAGCCTTACCATAACGTGAAACGCCTTCTATTGCAGTCTTGGTTGCATCGAACTCCTTGCATGTCTCAAGGTAATCTATGAAGCGTGATGCGCCCCAGCCCCATGCACGCAGTGCGCCCCAGTCAGTCGGACTGCGGTGTTGTCCCTTGTTGCAAAGGCCTATAATGCCGTTTGTCAGGCCTGAACCTGCATCGGCCTGGATTGATGACGGATTGATTGTGGCACATGCCCATCCGCGCTCAAGCGCCATCTGCTGCCAGGTAGCCTGAGGCTGTCCGCCCTGGCGGCCGCCCATCATCATCATTCCCATGCCGCCTGTACCTGACGATATGAATCCGAATTCCATGATCACAGGAACGCCGGACTTCTGGAACTCGGCGTTCACTGACTGCGGCCACATGACCTGTGCCTGAATTTCAACGCTGATTGCCGGGTACATGGAATTGTCTACCACGCCAGCCAGGTTGCGTACTATTACCGGAATGCCCTGATAGTCCTTCTTTTCCTCACTGGTAATCTTCCAAGTCACGCCTGGCACATTGGCCGGTATATGTCCGTAAACCTCGTCCTCAAACATCTTCACGATTTCCGGACGGCGCACCTTGTTCCACATTTTTGCATTCTTCACCTTCTTGCCGGCATTGGTAACCAGTGCCTCCGGATAGAAAATATATGGGTTGGCCGTAAGTTCGCTGTAATTGGGGTGCAGGCTCTCGTCCTGACTGTTGGGCTGGCGTCCGCCGCGCAGTTGTTCCTGGGTAACACCCACTTTCTGCAGCATATCGGCATAATCAGCAGCAGCAATCCTGTTCAGGCTGTCACGCTGTGCACTGTTTCCTCCACCAAACATCATAAACTGCGCACTTGCCTGGAATGGAACCAGAGCCATCAGTGCTGCAGCAATAAGCAAAGACAATCTTCTCATAATATTAAGGTCAGTAAATTAGCAATCAATGTTTTCTCGATCCAAGCATAAGGGTATGCACGCTGTTCAGCCATCCCTGCTGGTTTGCCACACGCTCTTCAGGCTTCATTAACGGCGTGCAGGTATAATTGTCGTCTGCCAGCTGCCTGAGCTGCTCTATTGAAGTAAACTCGCCGCGCGCACAGCAGTTGAGTATGGCCGATCCAAAGCCCGATGCCTCAACAATGCCCAGTCTCTTCACAGGGAATCCCAGAATATCAGCCTGGAACTGCACCAGGAACTCCTGCGCAGCCGAATCACCATCCACGCACAGCACCTTGGTCAGCTGAGTCATGTTGCGCGATACCAGTTCGATCACGTCGGCCACCTGATAGGCCATTGACTCAAGCGCAGCCCTCACCACATGCGCCTTGGTGGTTGACAGGGTCATGCCGGTAATCATGGCCTTGGCCTCGGGCACCCACCACGGAGAACCCAGCCCCGAGAATGCCGGCACCAGGTATACCCCTCCGTTATTGGGAACACTGGCAGCAATGGCATCAAGGTCATCATCATCGCTCACCAGCTGCAGGTTATCCTTCAGCCAGGTCAGCAGCCCGCCGCTTGTGTGGACGTGGCCCTCTATAGAATAATAAGTCGTATCAAAAAGCGAGAAACCTACTGAGCAAACCATTCCGTTCGGGGCCTGGACCGGTTCAGTTCCAATATTGAACATCACCGATGAACCTGTGCCGTAAGTAACCTTGCCCATACCCGGGTCAAAGCACTTCTGGCCCACCAGCGCGCCATGCGAATTGCCTATCACGCCGGCAATCTTCACCGGAGCCGGCAGGATTCCCTCAATGTCGGTCTCACCGAAAATGCTGTCACTTGGAACGGCGTCAGGCATCATGCACTGCGGAATGGTAAACAGCCTGAGCAGCTCGGCATCCCAGTCAAGGTCAGCCAGGTTGAACAGCATGGTGCGTGAAGCGTTCGTGTAGTCAGTCCTGTGCACCTTTCCCTTGGTCAGCTTCCACAGCAGCCAGGTATCAATCGTGCCGAACAGCAGGTCACCGCGTTCAGCCCTCTCCCTGACGCTCTCCACATTGTCCAGGATCCACTTAATGCCGCTCGCTGAAAAATAGGGGTCAATCATGAGTCCGGTCCTCTCCTTCACCATGGTTTCCAGTCCGTCATCAATCAGTTTCCTGCAGTACGATGCTCCGCGCTGACACAGCCACGAAATGGCCCTGTGCACCGGTTTTCCGGTGTTCTTGTCCCACACCAGGGCGGTCTCACGCTGATTCACTATCGAGACCGATACCTCGGCCTGCGACAGCGGCTCCGGAAACTCCAGTTCCCTTATAGTCTCTATGACATTGCGGTATATCTCTTCGGCATCGACCTCTACCCAGCTCTCCTTAGGCTTTACCACATTGTGTGCCTTAACCTTGCGGTCTATCAGATTCAGGCTGGAATCAAACAGCAGCGCCTTGGTCGAAGTTGTTCTCTGGTCAATCGTTATTATATATCTCATAAATATTGTCTTTCAATTGTTCTACTGCTTTGAACATCAGTTCCTTGCTGCAATATTCATTATATTTGTCACGTACAGTCTTTACATATCGCACGGTCGGCCCGGCATTGAAGCTGCCGTTCCTGCATATGCTGTCACCATAAACTTCTTCCTCATTGAGCCGTCTCAGAATCTTGCAGACATCAGCCCATGACGAGCGGTCCATACCATGCTTCTGGGCATACCTTGCAGCGTCAAGCACATGACCGCTGCCACTGTTGTAACTGGCAAGAATGAAGTTAAGCCTTTCATCCGGATCAGTAACAAACGGGAATTTCTTCTCCAGTTCGTGCATCAGGAACACCGCCACCTTCACATCAAGGTCATTGGTACGTTCCAGTGTGTCAGGCAGTTCCATTCTCCTGAGCATTCTCTCATAAGTCCGCGGTACAATCTGCATCAGGCCCGATGCCCCCATTTCGCTCACCAGCGAATCCTTGAAACGTGATTCCGCATAGGCCACTGCTGCCAGCAGTTTCCAGTCAAACACGGAATCGGCATTGTTGCGGAAAATGGAATCGTAGGGTGAAATGTAGACATAGTCAACCGGTCTTGGCGCTATCTCAGCAACCTGCGGTTCCGGCTCCTGACATGTCCTGACCATGAATAGCACAAGAATGACGGCAGCCGTCAGCAACAGGACGGACGCCTTCTTCCATGTCATTTCTGGTCCTCGGAAATCGGTCATATCAGTCAGATATGACGCAAAGATACCTCTTTTAAATTAAAATACAAAAACCCTGAGCTGAAGTTTGGTGCCGGCATTGACACGGAACCTGTCATCGGTCCTCTGGCCTACCACCCACATAATTTCGCCTGCGGCATCTTTGTTGCACAGCACAATCTGGTTCTCCTTCTCAATCAGGCTGAATTTCCGGTCTGTCATATAATCGCTCAGCAGCTTGCGTCCCTTCATTCCGAACGGCACGAACCAGTCCCCCTGGCTCCAGCGCCTGAGCACAACCTGTCCGTCCACCCTTTCATAATCAAAAGTGCCCACCATACGCTCCTTGCTGACCGGTTCGCCGCCATGGCACACCTCCAGGCGGAAATCCCTTCCGAAAGCATGCAGTTCCAACGGCCCCTCATTCAGTTTATCCAGCGGCACAATGCAGTCCCGTGATTCGGCAGCCTCCTTTCCGGAAATCACAAGTATGTCACGGTCTTTTACCGTTACATACTCGCCTGAAATGAATCGCTTGCCGGAATCGCCATCCAGTGATTCCATTATGTCATCAATCTGCGAGCCGTTGTATCCGTATGGCGACAGAATCTCATACAGCACCCCTCTCGGCGAAGGCGTGAGCAACAGTTCTGGAATACTTACCATACAGTACCCCGGCCTCCTTGAAACAACGCGCTGCATGCACTCCTCAACCTGTTTTTCGTACAGTGCTAACACCTCGTTCAGATGCCTGGCTGTCTGCAGGATCGAGTGGTCAGCCTGAGCGTTGACCGAACGCAGCAGAGGCAATACCTCCAGCCGGAACCTGTTCCTGGTATACACCGTCTCAAGGTTGGAACTATCGATAACGGAATCTTGTTCCAGCCCCTTCAAATATGTAAGTATTTCATCACGAGTCACAGCCAGCAACGGACGTATTACAAAGCCATTCTTCGGCTTGATTCCTGTCAGGCCGCGCAGCCCTGTGCCCCTGACCAGATTCATCAGCACAGTCTCGACCGAATCATCCTGGTGATGGGCAATCGCAATGGCCTGGGCTCCAGTCTCAACCCTGATTTTCTCAAAATCGGCATATCGGAGCTCACGCGCAGCCATCTCAATGGAAATGCCCTTGCCGCGGGCATATTCTGCGGTATCATAGTTGACCACCCTTAGTTCCAATCCCATGGAAGAGCACAGTTCGCGGGTAAAGTTGCAGTCGCGTTCGCTTTCGGCCCCACGCAGGTGGAAATTGCAGTGGACAGGCACGCATTCATATCCGCATCCGGCAAGCACGCGCAGCAGGGCCACGCTGTCAGCGCCGCCGCTCACGCCCACCACAACCCTGTCGCCCTGGGCGAGCAGTGAATTGGCTTCAATGAATCTCCTTATTTTGTCCTCCATACACGGCAAAGATACTCCATTTTCTCCGTTACGCTCCCAAAAAGAGACTCCTTAATGTAAAAAGGGCGATCCCATATACCGAAAAGCATATTTTTCCGTTATTTTTGAAGCATGAACCGTTTCACCAAATACATAGGCCTCCTGCTGGCAATGGCAATGGTTGCCCTAACCAGCTGCAGTACTGAAGAAGAATTCAGCACCGAACCCGGCCATGCACTGTTCCTGTCACATGATACCATCTCTATTGATACGGTCCTAGTTTCGGTAAAGTCAACCACACGCGAATTCCGCATATACAACCACAGCAGTGCAGCATTCAGGTTCTCCGCTACCCTTGCCGGGGGCGCCTCAAGCTGTTTCTCCATGAACATTGACGGCTGCAGCTCAGCCTATGCCGATGACATCGAAATCCTGCCGGGCGACAGCCTGTACGGTTTCGTCAGCGTCACCCCGCGTGAATCGCACATCCAGCCGGGCCAGCCGCTCACCGTTGTACGTGACTCCATACTCCTGGTTCCTGAAAACGGCTTCACAAGCTGCATTCATCTGAACGCAACTGTCCAGAATGCAGTCTTCCTGAAAAAGAAGACCATCACTTCCGATACAAATTTCACCCCTGACCTTCCGTACGTCATATACGACACACTCAGGGTAGCCGAGGGCGCAACCCTCACCCTGACTCCGGGCACTACCCTGCTCTTCCATAACAGGGCAGGCCTTGACATACACGGGCGGCTGATTGCCTGCGGAAAGCCTGACAGCATGGTCACATTCCGGACCGACCGTCTGGACCGCCTTTTCAGCAACCTTCCGTACGACCTGCTGTCCGGCCAGTGGAACGGCATAGACATTGCTTCTGACAGCTATGACAACACATTGGATTACTGCGACATACACGGTGCCTTACACGGAATCACGGCCAGTTCCGGTTCCAACAGCCAGCTCAAGTTCACGCTCACCAATTCAATTATCCACAACATTGAAGGTGAATGCATTAAGGCTTCAAACTGCTCAATCAGCGTTGCCAACTCACAGATTACCAACGCAAAGACATATTGTGTAGACCTGACCGGCGGAACTGCCTCATTTGAATTCTGCACAATAGCCAACTGCTACCTGTGGAGCAGCAACAGCGGCGCAGTTCGCATAAGCGACAACAGCGACTGGAACAACAGCGACGGAAATGTCACTGCCGCACACGCAGCATTCAACGGCTGCATACTGACAGCATCGGGCTCATGGGGCCTTGCAACCTGTTTTGCTACGGGCAACATTGATTCGGTTTCCACGGCATCGGACTGCCTGGTCATGAATTCGCTGGTGCTCATGCGTGACACCACCACCGTCCGTTCTGAGAACACCATGTTCGAAAATACCGGCTCTGACATATACGGTTCGGCCAACTTCATTCCGCGTGCCGAAAACAGCTACGAATCAGTCTTCCGGCTTGACTCCATATCACGTGCATGCAGCCTGGTCAGTGACCCGCTGCTCACCGGCAAGTGGCCGCTTGACCTTGCAGGAACGGCGCGCCCCGCCCTCTGCGCCAGCGCCGGCTGCTACCAGTTTGTTCCAAAACCGTAACAGAATCCATGACAGCCCGCTGCAAAAACTGCAAATCAAAAACATACAGCACAGGCCGAAACAATAGCACAGGCCGAAACAATAGTACAAGTTAAAACATATTACAAATAGAAACAACAGCTCAATAAGTAACACTGAATTAAATATTAAAACACCCAGAAATATCATGAAAACCAGACTAATTATCCTAATCTTGCTGTCACTGCCGCTGCTCTGCTTCGGCCAGTCCGATGAACTGACAGTCATGTTCTACAACACCGAAAACGCGTTCGACACCGTCGATGACCCCGACAAGAGCGATGAAGAATACACCCCTGACGGAGACCGGCGCTGGACCGAAGGACGGTACTGGCAGAAAATCCAGAAAATGGTCAAGGTCATAGCCGCAGTTGATTCATACAACGGTCCCGATCTCATAGGCATGTGCGAGGTCGAGAACGGCAAGGTTCTTGAAGACCTCACCCAACGCGGCTCACTCAAGAGCATGGGCTACCAGTACGTAATAACTGATTCGCCCGACAGGCGAGGCATTGACGTGGCGCTCATCTACAAGCGCGGCTCCTTCCAGCTGATTTCACACGAATCAATTACGGTTTCACTCAAGCCGCACAGTTCCAGCCCAACGCGTGACATTCTCCACGTAACCGGCAGGATACCAACCCTTGACACCATTGACATTTATGTGTGCCACTGGCCCTCCAGGATTGGAGGAGAACGAGAAACCGAGCCACTGCGCCAGATTGCGGCATCCACTCTGCTTGACAATATAAAGAAGGTATATGCCACCCGCCGTTCACCCTACATTCTCATCATGGGCGACCTCAACGAGGGTCCCGATGGCTATGCCGTCCGCAAGACACTGGGTGCCATAGCCCCGGGCAATTCACGCAGGGTAAGCAGCACGGCCCTTCTCACCACCATGGACCACCAGCCCGGCGGCAGCTACCGTTACCAGGGAGAATGGGACAAATATGACCAGTTCATCATTTCGGGCTCGTTCGTCAATGACACCGGTGACCTGCGTGCCGTCAGGCCCAGAATAGAAAATCACGACTTCCTGCTTGAAGATGACAAGGAGTTCGGCGGCAAGAAACCCTTCCGCACCTACAACGGGTACAAGTACCAGAACGGATACTCTGACCACCTGCCCATATCTATCAGGATAAGCTACTGAGTACGGTCACATTGCAGGCAAAATGAATGCCCATGCCATGGGCAGACTGAACCTTCCGACAAGAAAAGAGAGTCATAAAGTGTTTTTATGTACATTAAGAGAACAACCAATTAACAATTTTCATAACTTCACGCCCCCAAGAGAATTACTAACTACAAACCAATATGAAAAATCTTCAGAAAATCAGTCTGGTAGCTGCATGCCTTGCAATAGTTGCACCGGTAACAGCCCAGAAAAACATTCCATTGGTCTATGACCAGGAGTTCACAGGCGCCAAGTATGCTGAGCCTGCATACCGTAGCGTAGCCGACAATCCTACTTCAAAAGCACTTCCAAACCCATTCGAGTTTGAGTACAGCAAAAAGCAGGTCAAGAAATTCAAGGACTGGGAAAAGCGCCGTGCCGAAATCATTCACGAACTGCAGCATTACGAAGTAGGTGTCAAGCCTGTCGTTGACAAGAAAGACATTGAAGCCACACTTGAGGGCAACACACTGACCGTAAAGGTTCACGTAGGCAGTGAGGTTCTTGTTCTTACGACAAACATCAACTACCCTGACGGTGACGGTCCTTTCCCACTCATGATCGGTGCATCAGGCATCAGCCTGCCACAGCAGCTGCTGAGAGACCGCAAGATTGCCACAATGAACTTCAATATGAACCAGGTGTGCGCACACCAGCAGAAGAGAGGTTCAGAGCCTATCAACAAGGTTTATCCTGACCTCGTTGAAAACGGAGCATACTCATGGTGGCCATGGGGCATAAGCCGTCTGATTGACGGTCTAGAAATTGTTGGTGCCGCTTCAAAGATTGATATGGCCCACATCGGTGTTACAGGCTGCTCATACGCAGGCAAGATGGCCCTGTGGTCAGGTGCCTTTGACGAGCGAATCGCTCTGACAATCGCTCAGGAACCAGGCGGTGGCGGTGCTGCTGCATGGCGTGTGAGTGAGGTATCTGACGGCTTCCGCGGCACCCAGGGCGTAGAAAAGCTTGGCCGTACCGACAATCATTGGTTCCTGGAATCAATGTGGGATTACCAGAATGACGTAGACAAGCTCCCATACGACCACCACGAACTGGTTGCCCTCATCTGCCCACGCGCAGTCCTCGTTCTTGGCAACACTGACTATTCATGGCTGTCCGATGAGGCCGGTTACGTATCATGCGTAGCTGCACGCGAGGTTTGGAAGAAGTTCGGCATTGAAGACCGCATGGGTTACTCAATCCAGGGCGGCCACGGCCACTGCATGCTCCCACAGAGCCAGTATCCTGAAGTAGAGGCATTCCTTGACCGCTTCCTCCTGGGCAAGGATGTCGATACCGACGTCCGCCACATTGACGAGAAGATCAAGAACAACCTGCCGGAATTCGGCATCACAGTTGAAAAGTACATTCCTTGGGTAAAGGAAATCAGCGGTCTTGCAAAGGACTGATAAATAATTGACCCTAAACAGTACACACATTCAGGGTTCAGCCGGGACCGGTCTCCTATCGAGGCCGGTCCTGTCCTTTTTCCGGAATGCTACGGCATCGGCTTTATGTACCGCATGACGCTCACATTTTGGCATTCCGATATAAAATTGTATTTTTGCGAGGTACTTGAACAAACATAGTACCTTATTGCAATGAAAAAGATACAGGATGTAGACCTGCGCTACTCTGCCCTGAAGGTAACACTTCAGAGAGCTCTCAAGAGTTCATACAGAAAGTTCCAGGTAGAAGGTCTTGAAAACATACCCAATGACGGCTACACCATTTGGGCAGCCAACCACACAAACGCATTGATGGATGCCCTGGTCGTACTCTCATCGACCCCCGTCAGGAAAGTATTCGTAGCACGTGCCGACATTTTCAAGAAGGCGTTCGTTGCCAAACTGCTAAGATTCATCAGGATAATGCCCATCTACCGCATCCGCGACGGCATTGATGCAGTAAAGACCAAGAACGATGCCATCATAGCCGAAGCCACCGATGTCCTGAGCGACCAGATTCCTTTCGTAATATTCCCCGAAGCCACACACCGTGCCAAGCACTCGCTGCTGGGCCTGAGCAAGGGCATATTCCACATAGCAAACTCGGTTATGGAACACACCGGCAGCGACAAGCCGGTTTACATTCTCCCCATAGGCATTGAGTACGGTGACTTCTTCCGTTTCCGTTCAACAGTACTGCTGAACTACGGCAAGCCCATCAACATCACTGAAATAACCAGGGAAAACCAGGACCTGCCACAGCCGGTTCTCATGCAGAAGCTCAGGCACATACTGGCTGAAAGCATGGCCGCACAGATATCTTTCGTTCCCGATGATGAAGATTATGATTCAATCTGGGAATACACCAAGCTGCACGCCAATAACCCGGAATACTTCAGCAAGGCCCTCAAGGCCATGGAAGAGGAAAAAGGCCACAAACTGAAGGGACTCATGCGCAAGACTGCCGTGAACCAGTACGCCATAAGGGAAGCTCTCGCCCTGAAGCAGGAAAAGCCGGAAGAGGCCAAAGAACTGTTCCTGAAGATAGACCGCCTGAGAGTATGGCGCATCCAGAACGGCATTTCAGTATATTCAATCGCTGGCGCATCATGCAAGGCCATGACATTGCTGAAACTGCTGCTTGCAATCATAGGACTGCCATACTACCTGTATGCATGCATTGTCAGCCTGCCCATATGGGGACCTATTGTATATATCATACGCGGTGTCAAGGATGACGCCTTCTACAACACTGCCCGCTTTGCAGTCCGCGCCATCATGTCAATCATCATGTTCATTGTCTGGATTACGCTTGCATTCGTATTCATGAAATGGTACGCTGCACTCATCTTCCTGGCATTCACGCTGCCGGCACTGCGGTACCTGTATGACTACACCGAATTTGCCCGCAGGCTCAAGTCTGACATACTGTGGCAGCTCAAGAAGAAAAGGGCGCCCCAGTTCTGATTATAACGGCTCAAGGTGAAGATTGTTCTCATAGTAGTAGGCAAGACCGTCCAGGATTGGCTCAGCAAAGGCATCAGTGACTATGTTGAGCGCATTGGGCATTTCGCCCAGTTCCAGGTCATAACCATACCCGACCTGAAGAACACCAAGAGCATGGAGCCCGATGTCCAGAAACAGCGCGAAGGCGAATCAATACTCAAGCTGCTCCAGCCCGGCGATGATGCCTGCCTGCTCGATGACAAGGGCCAGCAGTTCACATCGCCGCAAATGGCCCAGTGGCTTGAAAAAAAGCTCAGCATGTCGTCCAAGAGACTCGTTTTCGTCATAGGCGGCCCCTACGGTTTTTCACCCGATGTGTATGACCGCATACCCGGACGCCTGTCTCTCTCAAAAATGACATTCTCGCACCAGATGGTCCGACTCATATTTACAGAACAGCTCTACAGGGCCTTTGCCATCATGAAAGGATTACCCTACCATCACGAGTAGAGGCTTGAAACTTTTCTCCCATGGCCTAAGTTTCATGCCGGGAGAATCAGGTTCATTTCAGAATAAAATGCCTTAATTGTTGCAAGTTCTGAATAATGGACCTATCTTTGCACTCACAGAAGTCAAGAAAGAAAATGAACAACGCATTCTTCCACCATCATCATCATACCTGCAGATTATAATCGGTAGGCTTGGACGGATGTGTCACATATAAAGAGGCTTGCCGATAACGGCAGGCCTTTTTTCTTATACTTGATTACAGAAATTGAATAACGGATAAAAACACAAATACTATGTTGAGAATTGCAGTACAGTCAAAAGGGCGTCTCTATGATGAAACCATGGCCCTTTTACAGGAATCAGGCATCAGCCTTGGAGTATCAAAGAGAACACTGCTGGTGCAGGCCGGCAACTTCCCGCTGGAAGTACTTTTCCTGCGTGACGATGACATACCACAGTCAGTAGCCAGCGGCGTAGCTGACATAGGAATAGTCGGCGAGAACGAATTTGTAGAACGTGCCGAGAAGGCCGATGTAATCAAGCGCCTTGGATTCAGCCGTTGCCGCCTTTCACTTGCCATTCCAAAGGCAATTGACTACAAGGGACTTGAGTGGTTCAACGGCAAGAAGATTGCCACATCATACCCTGGCATACTGCAGTCATTCCTCGACAAGAACGGAATCAAGGCCGAAACCCACGTAATCACCGGCAGCGTTGAGATTGCCCCTGGCATAGGACTGGCCGATGCCATCTTCGACATTGTCAGCTCAGGCTCAACCCTTGTCAGCAACAACCTGCGCGAAGTTGAAGTCGTAATGAAGTCCGAGGCCCTCCTGATTGGCAACCCTGCCCTCAGCCAGGAAAAGAAAGATACACTTGACGAACTCCTGTTCCGCTTTGCAGCAGTCGAGGCTGCCCAGAGCAAGAAATACGTCATGATGAACGTACCGAACGACAAGCTCAGTGAAGTGGTAGCCGTACTCCCGGGCATCAAGTCACCTACCGTAATGCCGCTTGCCCAGGGCGACTGGAGCTCAGTGCACACCGTACTTGACGAAAAGTGCTTCTGGGAAATCATAGGCAAGCTCAAGACACTGGGTGCCGAGGGCATTCTGGTTCTCCCAATCGAGAAGATGATCATCTAATCCGAAGCCCATCAGAAAAACAATGAACGTAGTAAAATACCCATCCAGGTCAGACTGGAACGAGTTGCTCAAGAGACCTGCATTGAATGTTTCGGGTCTTTATGAGCGCGTCCAGGCTGTGCTTGACAACGTATGTGAAAACGGAGACAAGGCAGTTATTGAACTCGAAGAGAAGTTCGATGGCGTCAAGCTGGAGTCGCTGGCCGTTTCGCAGCAGGAACTGGAGCAGGCTGCAGCCAAGGTTCCGGCAGAACTGCGCCAGGCCATTGACACTGCTGCAGCCAACATCAGCCGTTTCCATGAGTCACAGAAATTCAAATCAGAGAAGGTAGAAACCACTCCGGGTGTATTCTGCTGGCAAAAGCCGGTAGCCATAAGCAAGGTGGGTCTCTATATTCCGGGCGGCAGTGCCCCACTCTTCTCAACAGTCCTCATGCTGGCCATCCCTGCCAGAATTGCAGGCTGCCAGCAGATAGTGCTCTGCACCCCTCCGGGCAAGGACGGCAGCGTAAACCCTGCCATACTCTATGCAGCCCAGGTTGCAGGCGTAAACCGTTTCTTCAAGATTGGCGGCTCACAGGCAATCGCAGCCATGGCATACGGAACCGAAAGCGTGCCCAAGGTATCGAAGATATTCGGTCCCGGCAACCCATACGTAACAGCGGCCAAGCAGATTGTATCGCTCAAGGACGTAGCCATTGACATGCCTGCCGGCCCGTCTGAGGTTGAGGTCATAGCCGATGCCGCATCGAACCCGGCATTCGTAGCAGCCGACCTTCTTTCACAGGCCGAGCACGGTACCGACAGCCAGGTTATCATGCTGACCACATCACAGGAGATTATTGACAAGGTACAGGCCGAGGTTGACCGTCAGCTGGCCCTGCTTCCACGCATGGAGATTGCCCAGAAGTCACTCCAGCACAGCCGCCTCATACTTCTTGAAAACCAGGAGCAGGTCATTGAGATGACCAACGAATATGCCCCCGAGCACCTTATCATTGAAACTGAGAACTACGCAGAGATTGCCCAGCAGGTAATCAACGCAGGTTCAGTATTCATGGGCTCATACACCCCTGAGAGTGCCGGTGACTATGCATCGGGCACCAACCATACCCTGCCCACCAGCGGATACGCCAAGGCCTACTCAGGCGTGAACCTTGACAGTTTCATCCGCAAGATAACATTCCAGGAAATATCAGCCAACGGACTGCGCTCCCTGGGCCCGGTCATTGAGACCATGGCTGCCGGAGAGAGTCTTGACGCACACAAGAACGCCGTAACCGTAAGGTTGCAGGCAATAGCCAACAAGTGATTATGCGAGACCTGAAAGATTTACTCAGACCAAACATTGCAGTGCTCAAGCCATATACTTCAGCACGCGATGAGTATCAGGGCAAAGATGCCAAGATCTTCCTTGATGCCAACGAGAACCCGTACAACACCCCTTACAACCGCTACCCTGACCCACTCCAGCGTGACCTGAAGGATCAGATAGCCGTAATCAAGGGTGTAAGGCCGGGCCAGATATTCCTGGGCAACGGCAGTGACGAAGGCATAGACCTTATGTACCGCATGTTCTGCACACCGGGCAGGGACAATGTTGTTGCCATTGAACCCACATACGGCATGTACAGCGTGACAGCCTGCATAAATGATGTTGAGTACCGCCCGGTCCTGCTTGATGACAACTTCCAGCCATGCGCTGAGAGTATTCTGGCAGCAATCGATGCCAATACCAAGCTTGTATGGTTCTGTTCACCCAACAACCCGAGCGGCAATGACATAGACCACAGCGTAATAGAAAAGGTTCTGGACAGCTTTGACGGAATTGTCATAGTCGATGAAGCCTATATTGACTTCTCTGCCCAGCCATCATTCCTGTTGCAGCTGGACCGCCGCCCCAACATGGTTGTACTGCAGACATTCTCCAAGGCCTGGGGACTGGCAGGACTCCGCCTGGGCATGGCGTTTGCATCGGAAGAGATAATTCAGACCATGAACAAGGTCAAGTACCCATACAACGTGAACATGCTCACACAGCAGACCGCACTTGGCGAACTGGGCAATAAGGAGCAAGTTCAGCAGTGGGTCAGCGAGACACTTGCCGAGCGTGACAGGCTTATGAAAGAGTTTGAGGGGATAAAGAGCTGTCTCAGGGTTTTCCCGTCAAACGCAAACTTCTTCCTGGCACGCTTCGAGAACGCAACCGCCACTTACGACTATCTGGTTGACAACGGCATAATTGTCCGTAACCGCAGCAAGATTGCACTTTGCGGCAATTCGCTGAGAGTAACCATAGGCACCCCGCAGGAGAACAACCAGCTTGTTGAGTGCCTTCTGAAAATGTAACAAACCATCTGATATTAAATACAATGCAGAAAAGAGCACTGTTCATAGACCGTGACGGAACCATTGCAGTTGAGCCGCCAATTGACTATCAGTTAGATTCACTTGAGAAACTTGAATTTGTACCGGGTGTCATGCGCAGCCTCAGGTTCCTGCGTGACCGGATGGACTTCGAATTCGTCATGGCCAGCAACCAGGACGGACTCGGCACCGCCTCATTCCCCGAAGAGACCTTCTGGCCGGCCCACAACCTCATTCTGAAGACGCTTGAAGGCGAAGGCATAAAGTTCGATGACATACTCATTGACCGCAGCATGCCGGCCGACAATGCCCCTACCCGCAAGCCCCGCACCGGCATGTTCACCAAATACCTTACTGATGAATATGACATGTCACAAAGCTATGTCATAGGCGACCGTGCCACTGACATTGAACTGGCATACAACCTTGGCTGCAAGGGCATACTCATGCAGGACAGCGCCAATGACCTTCCAGAATTCCTCAAGGAGACTTGCGTATTTGCAAGCCGCGACTGGTGGAAGATTGCCGAATTCATATTCGCAGGCGAGCGTCACGCATCATCACACAGGGTTACCAAGGAGACCGATATCCTGGTCGACCTCAACCTGGACGGTACCGGACAGTGCAACATAAGCACGGGCATCGGATTCTTTGACCACATGCTTGAGCAGATAGGACGCCACGGCAGCATTGACCTGACTGTCATAGCAAAGGGCGACCTGAACGTTGATGAACACCACACAATAGAAGATACAGGTATTGTCCTGGGTGAATGCCTGAAAAAGGCACTCGGCGACAAGCGCGGCATAGAGCGCTACGGCTATGCCCTCCCCATGGATGACTGCCAGTGCCAGGTAACACTTGACTTTGGCGGACGCAGCTGGCTTGTATGGAACGCCCAGTTCCATCGCGAAAAGGTCGGTGACATGCCTACTGAAATGTTCCTCCATTTCTTCAAGTCCCTGAGCGATGCCGCTGCCATGAACCTGAACATTCAGGCCGAGGGTGACAACGAGCACCACAAGATTGAGGGAATCTTCAAGGCATTTGCACGTGCAGTCAAGATGGCTGTACGCCGCGATGTGTGGAACTACTCACTCCCCTCTAGCAAGGGCGTTCTCTGATACAACCTGCACAATAACAGACCAAGCAATATCTTCCCTTGAACCATCATGAGCAGAAACATTGAATATCTGAAGTTATTGGCCAAACAGTTCCCGTCAATTGCATCGGCCTCTACTGAAATCATCAATCTGGAAGCCATACTGAACCTGCCAAAGGGTACCGAGCACTTCGTTACTGACCTTCACGGCGAGTACGATGCCTTTGACTATGTACTGCGCAGCGCATCGGGCGTAATCCAGCAGAAAATCGAGGCGGTATTCGGCGACACTCTCTCAAATGAGGAGAAGAGTTCACTGTGCGCCCTCATCTGCTATCCGGACCACAAGCTCAAGAGCATTCAGAAGAGCGACATTGACCTGGACCAGTGGTATCAGACTACCCTGATGCAGCTCATTGCAATTCTCTCACGCGTATCATCGCGCTACACCCGCTCCAAGGTGCGCAAGGCGCTCACCAAGGATTACGCGTACATAATTGAGGAACTGCTTCATGAAACCAAGGGCGAATTTGCATCGAAACACAACTACAACACAGCCATTTACGAAACAATCGTTTCGACCGGCCGTGCAGCCCACTTCATAACTGCCATAGCCGATGTTACCCGCAACCTGGTCATTGATTCACTGCACATAATTGGTGACATATATGACCGCGGACCGGGCGCCCACCGCATTATGGACCTGCTGTGCAACCTGCGCGACTTTGACATCCAGTGGGGCAACCACGACCTTGTCTGGATGGGCGCCGCATCGGGCAGTGCCGCATGCGTTGCCAATGTACTGCGCAACAGCTTCAAGTACGCCAACATGAGCACCCTTGAAGACGGTTACGGCATAAACCTGCTGCCGCTGGCTTCACTTGCCATGCACACCTACGCCGATGACCCCTGCGAGCGTTTCCAGCCCAAGGCCGATGACGGCACCGCCATTCCCGTCCTGCAGGGACGCATGCTCTCACAGATGCACAAGGCAATCAGCATAATACAGTTCAAGCTTGAGGCCGAAATCATAGCCCGCCATCCGGAATTCGGCATGGAGGACCGCAACATGCTTCACCTTATAGATTTCAAGAAGGGAACAATCACCCTTGACGGAATTGAATACCCGCTTCTTGATACCAACTTCCCTACCATTGACCCAGCTGACCCGTACCGCCTGACCGATGAAGAGAAAGAGGTCATAGACCGCCTGGTACACAGCTTCCGCAGCAGCCGCACCCTGGCCCGTCACATGGAGTGCATGTACTCACACGGTTCCATGTATCTGGTAAGGAACTCTAACCTTCTCTATCACGGAAGCGTGCCGCTGAACGAAGACGGTTCGTTGGCCGAAATGGAAATAATGGGAAAGAAACTCTCAGGCAAGGCCTTGCTTGATGAAACCGAAAAACTTGTCCGCACCGCCTTCTACGGCAGGACCAAGGACGAACTCAAGCTGTACGGCATGGACCTTATCTGGTACCTGTGGTGCGGCCCAGTATCGCCCCCGTTCGACAAGGACCGCATGGCTACGTTCGAGCGCTATTTCATAGCCGACCATGCCACCCACCACGAATCAAAGGGCAACTACTACAGGCTTAAGAACCGCCGCGACATATGTGAGAACATACTGCGTGAATTCGGCATTACCGACATGGAGCACGGACACATAATCAACGGCCACATCCCCGTCAAGGCTTCAAAGGGCGAAAGCCCAATCAAGGCCGATGGCAGGCTGCTCGTAATTGACGGCGGATTCTCAAAGGTCTATCACAACGAGACCGGAATTGCCGGATACACCCTCATATTCAACTCACACGGCCTGCGACTGGTTCAGCACAAGCCGTTTGAGTCACGCCAGAAATCAATAGACAGCGGCATGGATGTCATTGCCGAGACCAAGATTGTAGAATACTCTGAAGATACCATCCTGGTTCGTCATACCGACAAGGGACAGCAAATCCTGCAGAAAGTCAATGACCTGCGCGACCTGCTTGCAGCATACCGCAGCGGTGCCATCTCATGCTGATGCGCATTACATTGCCCCATAGCATCACATGACCCCATAAAGAAACAGGCGGCTCTTCCGAGTCGCCTGTCTTATTTATGCAACAATTGCTATTACTTGCTCTTCTTGTACTCGGCGTTCAGGCCGTCCAGGATTTCCTTGGTAATATCCATTGAAGAATCAATGTACAGAAGGCTTGAACGGCTCAGAATCATGTTATAGCCGGCAGTCTTGTTGTACTCCTTGATGAAGTTGTCAATGGTTTCTGAAACTCTTACGGCATTTGCATTTTCAGCCTGGTCAAGCTCAAGTCCAAGCTTGTTTGTCAGTTCCTGCAGGTCCTGCTGCTTCTTCAGCAGACGGTTCTGTTCCTGCTGTGCGCGCTCCTGTGAAGAATATACATTGTTCTGAAGCTTCTTGTTGAAATCATCGATATCCTTCTGAAGCTTCTCGGCTTCCTGATTGACCTTCAGGCGGCTGTCCTCCTCCTTACGCTGAAGCTCTTCCCTGAGGTCAGTGTAGAGATCAAAGTTTGAAAGAAGTGAGTCTACATTCACATAAGCAATCTTCAGGCCTGTTGTCGAGGCTGCTGACTGCTGAACAGGTTCACCCTGGGTTGGAGCAGCGGCCTGCTGTGTGCACTGGCAGAAAGAAAGGATTGCTGTAACTGAGAGTGCAGCAAGTGTAATTTTGATTGTTTTCATATTTTTAGTTGGTTATTATTTACTTTTCTCGCTGACAGCCATACGGTTCTCCCTGCGTGCCTGGAAATCCTGCGACTGTATGCATCCTACCTTGTTTTTCCTCATGGCCGGATTATGGCCTACATGAGTATTGGGAAACCTTCCGTTCTTCTTGAGAAGTATTTTAACTGACATCAGCACCAGTCCGGCTCCCAGCAGGAGTATCACTATCAACATAGTCTTTAACATAACAGCCGCGAAGTTAATGAACTTTTACCGAATTATTGAACTTTACCAAAGGAAAGAACTAAATTAGCAGTCTGGAAAAACCAAAAACCAAATATATGAGCACAAAAGACTGGACAAACAGCGTAATGTCATTCTTTGACGAAATCTGCACCATACCCCGTCCTTCCAGAAGGGAAGAGAAAATGGGTGAATACCTGGTTGAATTCGCCAGGCAGAGGGGACTCTCCTGCAAGGTTGACGATGCAGGCAACGTATTGATTTCAAAACCTGCATCCAAGGGGTTTGAAAACTGCAAGACAGTTATTCTTCAGGCACACCAGGACATGGTATGTGAAAAAGAGGCAACCCTCGAACACGATTTCCTTACCCAGCCAATCGAAACATACATCGAAGACGGATGGCTCAAGGCCCGGGGAACCACACTTGGTGCCGATGACGGCATGGGCATTGCCATGGCACTGGCAGTACTTGACAGTGATGAAATAGAGCATGGTCCCGTAGAGTGCCTGTTCACAACCGATGAAGAGACCGGCCTCAACGGCGCCATGGGACTTCAGGCCGGAATGATGAACGGCACCATGCTGATAAACCTCGATTCTGAAGATGAAGGAGAAATCTTCATCGGATGTGCCGGAGGCATGAACTCAACCATTGAATTCCCTTATGAGACCGAGCCGGTACCTTCTGGTTCACTCTTCCTGAAAGTAAGCGTAGACAGGCTGCATGGCGGTCACTCAGGCGATGACATAGACAAGGGATATGCCAACGCCAACAAGGTACTGGCCCGTTTCCTCTACCAGGCAATGGTCAAGTACGACATACGCCTGTGCAACATCAGCGGCGGCAATCTTCACAATGCCATCCCGCGTGATGCCCAGGCAATCATAGCAGTTCCCTTCAAGGACCGCGAATCAATCCGCATAGACTTCAACGTCTTCGCCTCAGAAATCGGAAATGAGTTCCATGTAACGGAGCCCGATGTTGAATTCCGCATGGAGTCAACCGATGAATGCAGCACCTGCATAGCCCAGCAGACTGCAAAGAGAATAGTAAGCTCAATAGTTGCCGTCTTCAATGGAGTATTTGCCATGAGCCTTGACGTTCCCGGACTGGTTGAAACATCATCAAACCTGGCATCGGTCAGGACAAATGAAGGTTCCATCAAGATGGTTGCCAGCCACCGCAGTTCCGTCGAGTCAGCCAAGCTGGCAGTCAGGGACAGCGTTGCCGAAACATTCCGCCTGGCAGGTGCAACCGTCACCCATAACGACGGTTACCCGGGCTGGACTCCCAACCCGAAGTCTGAACTGCTTGACATAGCCGTACAGACATACCAGAACCTTTTCGGCAAGGATCCAAAAGTCAAGGCCATACATGCCGGACTTGAATGCGGCCTGTTCCTAACCGCATACCCTGGACTTGACATGATTTCCGTAGGACCAACCCTTCGCGGAGTCCACTCACCTTCAGAACGCCTGGAACTCAGGACCGTCAACATGGTCTTCATTCACCTGCTGGAAATACTCAAGAATATTCCAGCCCAGTCATAACATGCGGTACACCATGTGCCTGTTCAAGGTACAACAAAGCGAGGCGACCTACTGGCCGCCTCGCTTTATATTATTCAGTGAATCATCAATGACTGCTGTTTGCAAATATATCCCTCAGTGCATCATCAAGTTCATCAACCATCAGATTGCGGCCAATAATAGTACCATCGGCATCAATCAGGAATGTTGAAGGAATTGCCATGACTGCATACTTTGATGCAGGTGACTCTTCATCACCGTTTGAAGAATCAATAAGCTGCGGCCAGGGCATGCCATCCTCTGCAACAGCCTCCTTCCATGACTCATAGTTTGTATCGACTGATACGCTTACAATCTCGAAGCCCATCTGACTGTACTTGGCATATACCTCCTTCAGGCCCGGAATGGCCCTTCTGCAAGGTTCGCACCAGCTTGCCCAGAAATCAAGAAGCACCACCTTCTTCTTTCCTGCATAGTCAGAAAGCCTTGCGGTACCCTCAGTCTCACCCTCCTTCAGGATTGGCAGCTCAAAGTCAATGAACTGACGGCCTTCTGAAGTTGCAAGCTGAACCTCAATGAGTTCTGCCAGACTGTTCAGGTCCTCATTTCCTCCGAACTTCGGATAGAGTGCCCTTATGAATCCATCAATCTCATCCGGTTCAAACAGGTCATATGTATCCATCAGCTGATGGAATCCGAAAGCATTGTCACAATTGTCAATTATGCTGCTCTTTACAAGTTCTACATATTTGTCCTGCAAGTCCTGCATCTGGTCATAGAAAGACTGGACCTCCTGGTTAACAGCCTGGTTAATCTGAATCCTGTCCTGAATCTCACTTGCCTTGTCATTCAGTGCCTGAACCTTCTCATAGAACTTCTGGAATGAGTTGTTCACCTTGGTTCCGCCAATATGCTGCACATCCCTGTCGCCATCATATCCAATCTTGATGGTTCCCTTTTCAAGGAAGAAAGAGCAGACACCTTCACGGTCTTCTGACTCAATGGCAATGATAGCCACGTCACAAGTATCGACAGTTCCCTTCATTACGAACTTTCCACCGCTCAGGCGGGCCGAGTCCATAGGAACAGTCATGTTGTCCACCAGGGTATACAGTATAACCTGCGAATCATCCTCGAAGCCACTGACAGAACCCTTGATTGTAAATCCTCCCTTGCTGTTGCATGATACCAGCAGGAGCGAAGCCAATACGATTGAAAGAACAGATGATTTCATACTTATTACCGTTATTTACTTGATCAAATACTGTGAACTGATTGATTCATTGTTGATGACCCTGTTGATAGTCTCAGCAAACATCTTTGCTATTGAAATCTGCTTGAGCTTGCGGCAAGGAATATTGTTCCTGTAAGGTATGCTGTTTGTGAATACAATCTCCTCAAGTTCTGAAGAGTCAACGCGTATCGGAGCATCACCCGACATTACGCAGTGGCTTGCCAGGGCACGTACTGAAGTTGCACCGGCCTGCTTCATTTCATCGGCAGCCTTGCAAATTGTTCCGGCGGTATCGACAATATCGTCAATCACAATCACGTTCTTGTCCTTTACATCACCGATAATCTGGATCTTGTCAACCACATTGGCCCTTGAGCGTGTCTTCTGGCACAGAACCAATGGAACATTCAGGTACTTAGCGTATGCACTTGCACGCTTTGAGCCACCTACGTCAGGAGCAGCGATTACAAGTTCCTCCAGCTTCAGGCTCTGAATATACGGCACGAATTCCATTGAAGCGTACAGATGGTCAACCGGTACATCAAAGAAACCCTGAATCTGGTCTGCATGAAGGTCCATGGTAATAAGTCTGTCCAGACCTGCCACGCTCATCATGTCGGCAACCAGCTTTGCGCCTATTGATACACGCGGCTTGTCCTTCCTGTCCTGTCGTGCCCATCCGAAATACGGGATTACGGCATTGACTGACTTTACTGAAGCCCTCTTTGCTGCATCAATCATGAGCAGAAGCTCCATCAGGTTGTCTGAATTGGGGAAAGTTGACTGAACCAGGAACACGTCAGCGCCTCGGATTGACTCTTCGTATGACACAGCGAACTCGCCGTCAGCGAAATAGGTAATGTTCATGTTACCCAGAGGGCACTGCAGGTAATCACAAATTTCCTTGGCCAGGTACATGCTCTTTGTACCACTGAAGACCATGAAATGAGGTTGGTTTTCCATACGGAAGTATTTGTTGTTATTTGGTTTATTTTAAAAGGTCCACAAAAGTACTAATAATAAGTGATGTTAGTCTTCTCCATCCTTGGATTTTTCATCCTTTGCCGTTTTTCTGACCGATACTCTGCCAGGATTGCCCGACACGAATTCCTTCCAGCTTTTAGGTCCCTTCCGGTCGCGTTCCGGACTGCCCATCTGAAGGTAATGGCAGTACGCGGCTGCCAGGGCATCAGTGGCATCGAAGAACTTGGGCATCTCATCGGGTGCAATCTTGAGCATGCGCTGCAGCATGGCGGCCACCTGCTCCTTGCTGGCATTGCCGTTACCCGTGATTGCCATCTTTATTTTCAGCGGGGCATATTCTGTAATAGGTACACTGTGGTTGATTGCCGCAGCCATGGCCACTCCCTGGGCACGCCCCAGCTTGAGCATGGACTGAACATTCTTCCCAAAAAACGGAGCCTCAATCGCCATCTCGTCAGGCAGGAACGAATCAATCAGGCCGGTAATCCTCTGGAAAATGTGTCCCAGCTTCAGGTATGGGTCCCCCATCTTGCGCAGGTCTATCACACCCATGGCAACAATTGAAGGCTTGGTTCCCTCAACCTTTATTACACCATATCCCATGACATTCGTGCCTGGATCGATGCCAAGTATCACCTTTTCCAAAACAGGTTTAATCATTTGTCTATCAGCTACGTTTCAGAACAGTCCGCCATCCGGTTTCTATTCACCGGCATTTTTTTCACTCTGACACGGAAAAATCTGTGCGAAGATAGCATTTTTATCAGCAGAATCACTACTTTTGCACCCGTAATCACTGGGGCATTAGCTCATCTGGCTAGAGCGTTTGACTGGCAGTCAAGAGGTGACGAGTTCGAGTCTCGTATGCTCCACTTTGAAAATCAAGCACTTACGTTAAAGCGTCAGTGCTTGTTTTTTTTTCAATCTTGCGGTACAGCTGTTACTGCACTTTCAGCTGCTCCATAAGTTGCCTGTAATCTGCCTTGCCAGCCGAATTGTGCGGAATTCTGTCAACGAAGCGAATCTCGGCAGGCTGAAGGTAGACCGGCAGTTCCCGGCTGCACAGATTCATTATATCCCTTTCCAAATCCTTTCCCGCACCGCTTTCAGCTACCACGAATGCACACGGCAACTGGCTGTGGTCATGTTCCGTATCAGTCATCGGGACAACCGTACAGTCACTCACACCCTTCACACCCTTTATTGCAGTTTCAATCTCTATGGGGAATATCTTGGTCCCGTCAAAACGTACAATCATGCGCTTGCGCCTACCCTCCAAATGAAGGCTTCCGTCTTCGGCCAGGTATCCTATATCACCGGTATGAACCCATGCTTTGCCATCAGCATGTCTTTTCATCAGCTCTCCGGTAGCATCGGCATCATTCAGGTACTCTCTTATTCCAAAAGGAGGAATGGCACAGATTTCTCCCACCTCACCATAATCCAGTTCACATTGCTTTTCGTTGTCGTATATGCAAACCTCAGTCCATGGGGCCGGATATCCCGAATAGCCCTTCGACAGCTCATTTTCACATGCCTTTTCATATGTGGTAAACGCTATGGTTCCACCTGCCTCGGTCATGCCATAGTCAGTCTGAAGCACTGCCCGGCTGCCATTGGCGGCAAAAAACGCATTCACCCTGTTCCTGAGCGTTCTGTCCACTGATTCGCCAGCCACGAAGACGGTCTTCAGGAATGACAGGTCATGGTTCCTTGCAGGAGTCGCAGCCACACTGTTCCACTGTGATGGAACGCACAGAATATGGTTAGGCCTGCGCTTTGCCAGTATCTCCGACATCTTCTCCGGCACGAACAGCGGAACAATCTCGAGCGTCATGCCGAACATTAACGGCATGTGAATATTGAATACGAATCCGAACATTGAGAACGGGGGCAGCATGGAAAGCAGCCTGTCACCTGGCTTCGGGTCATTCAGGTACCTGTACTTTGAAATGGCCGAATTCACCATGTTGAAATTTGAATGGCACATGCTCTTGGGAAAGCCCGATGTTCCGCTTGTCTGGAATATGCAGGCGGTATCATGAGCATTCACATCGGCCTTCAGGGCACCACCATGAAACTCCTGACTTCCATCACAATTCTGAGCACTCCTGTCGGGCCCCTCACTCATGAAATCACTCCAGAAAAGGTACTTTTTGCTTCTTCTTGTCAGGCGCCTGCGGCCGTTGAAATGTTCTCCCAGCCTATACCAGAAAAGGACTGACTTTGGCATGGAATCACAACCGCGCAGAAGCAAGATACGGTCAATGGGAAGGTCCGCACGTACTGTTTCCAGTTTCTTCAGGTAGAATGTCATCACAAGGAGCATTTTGGGCCTTACCCTGCGCGCAATTTCCAGAACCCTTTCAGGCGTGAACCGCACATCAACGAAATCAACCACAGCCCCCAGCCTGTTCAGGGCATAGAAACTCACCAGGGTTTCAGGCAAGGTAGGCAACATCATCATTACCGTATCGCCCTTCACAATTCCCCTTGAAGCGAATGCCCTTGCGGCCCGGTCAATCATATCATGAAAGCGCACATACGAAAACGGCATTCCAAAATAGCGGAAAGCAACCCCATTGTTGTCACGGGTATGGCAGATTGACTCATACAGGCTCTCCTGGGAGAATCTGAATTCAGCATCTTCAGGCCTGAACGTACTCAGCCATGCCTTCTCTTCTGATGGTTTCACTCTTTCCGTTGCCATTTTCCGCCCTGGATACAACCAACTCTTAAAATTTGAATACATCTGCAAAGATATGATATTTAATCCGTCTTTATATCCCAACCACTCTCTGAACGCACCATTTTGACTATCTTTGCACAACTTTTTCCACACTGTCTGATGAAGCACGAATATACCATAGCACCCGGCATCACCGCATTCTCCACCCAGCGTGACGAATCACTGCCGTTTCCGGTACTTCAGCCCCACCAGACCCATACTGACCACATTGCCGTAATAACCTCAGAATCAACTACGCGCGATGATCTTATGCAGACCGATGCACTTGTGACAAACCTTCGCGGCTTTGCCATCGGTGTAAGGACTGCTGACTGTATTCCAGTACTCCTGTATGACCCGGTCTGCCATGCCATTGCCGCAATCCATTCAGGTTGGCGCGGTACGGTCCTGAAGATTGCAGCAAAGACAATCCAGGCCATGACCTGCGAATATGGTTCCAATCCCGCTGATATCCTGGCAGTCATTGGCCCGGGCATCGGACCGGACAGCTTTCAGGTTGGTCCCGAAGTCGCAGAAGAATTCCGCAAGGCAGGTTTCCCCATGGACATCATACTTTCTGACCGCGGTAAACGCGTAGAAGGAACCATGCAGGGCGGCCTGCACATTGACCTGTGGAAGGCAAACCGGTTTATACTCAGCCAGGCTGGAATCAAAACAGGAAACATAATGGTTGACGGTACATGCACCTACCTTCACAATGACCTGTTCTTCTCGGCCCGTCATGAAGGAACCAAGTGCGGCCGCATAATCAATGCAATAATGATGGAGTAATTGATTCCATCTTCAACTACAAGAAAAACCACGCAATAATACCTTTTTCAAGAAACACTATGATCCGATATGGTTCGCTCTCACGTAAACTGGCAAATGTATCAGTCCCCATCCTGGTCGAGACCTTCCTGGTAATGACCCTGGGAGCTGTTGACACATTCATGCTGAGCCGACACTCAGACAACAGCGTAGCAGCTGTCGGATTGGTCAACCAGCTTATCAACCTGGTCTTCATCATATTCATGGTCATCTCAATGGGAACCACCATTCTCTGTTCCCAGTACATAGGAGCCCGGCTGAAGGACAAGGTCATACAGGTTGTAGGCATTTCGCTCATCTTCAACCTGTTGAGTGGACTCATATTCAGTTCTATACTCTATTTCAAAGCCGAGCCCCTGCTTCTGCTCATGGGCCTTAGGCCCGAACTTCTGCCCGATGGCATAGAATACATGCAGCTTGTCGGTGCCTTTGCATTCTTTCAGGCACTTTCATTAGCAATATCGGCCTCACTCCGAAGTGCAGACATGACAAAATATCCCATGATAGTCTCTGGCGTAGTAAACGTCATGAACATAATAGGAGACTGGGCACTCATATTCGGTCATCTTGGGTTACCGGCCATGGGAGTACGCGGTGCGGCACTTGCTACCGTATTATGCCGTGGAGTGTCCGTTCTGCTACTCTTCTTTTTCCTCATTTCCAAGCAGATACCACGTTTCCCCCGAAAGCTGTTCTCTCCCTTCCCCTGGCAGGAACTGGGCAAGCTGCTGAAAATAGGCATACCGTCAGCGGGAGAACAGATGTCATACAGCTTCTCGCAGGTAATCATCACCTATTTCATTAACATGCTTGGCACCAACGCCCTGATAACCAGGACATACATCCAGAACATAGTCATGTTCACCTACATGTTCTCAATAGCCGTAGCTCAGGGAGGAGCCATCCAGATAGGACATCTCGTCGGCATGAAAAAGACCAATGCCGCATACGCCCTCGGAAAGCGCGTCCTGCGCGTTACGGTTATGGTCACCGTCTTCCTTTCATTCCTTACAGCCCTGTTCGGACACCGCATTTTTGAAATGCTCACAACCAACCAGGAAGTCATCGCACTCGGAGCAACCGTATTGTGGATAGACATACTCGTAGAAAACGGCCGTGCCATTAACCTGTTCGGAGTAAATGCGCTCAGGTCAGCTGGCGATGTATACTACCCCGTCCTCATAGGAATTGCCGTCTGCTGGACCGTCTCCGTAGGCCTGAGCTACCTGTTCGGAATAGGCCTGCACGGTGGACTGGCCGCCCTGTGGTGCGCTGTCTTCCTTGACGAGAACATTCGCGGAATCATCTTCATACGCCGATGGAAATCGGGCCGATGGAAAACCAAGGGCTTCGTGTAAACACTCCCTAAGGCTCCCGAAACGTAGTTTTTTTTGGTGCACATTCCCTTTCGGGGGCTCCGCTTCGCTCCCTCAAGGGATATGCACAAAAAACTACCAGCAGAAGCATATTGTGCGAATGTAAAAAAAGCAGGGCCTCCGGATGGAGGTCCTGCCTGAGTATTTGTACGAACGCGGATTAACAGAACCACTTCACGTAGCAGAAATCCTGTCTGTGTGGCAGTTCAGCATTCTTCGGATACATTCTGTAGCAAATCTTGTATGATCCAGCAAAGTCATTGGTAACAATACCCTGGAATGTGTACAAGTTACCTTCACGCTTAACAAGCTCCAGAGGTCTTACGGCCTCCACCTTGTCAACGCCTTCTACATTCTTGATTACTACCATCTCAACGCCTACTGCATCATCCAGGCCCTTCTCGTCAATGACATATTCAACCTGATAACGCTCACCGCTTACAATAGAACCGCTCTTGAGAGCATCGCTCTTGCTTGAGCTGACAACTTCAATTGAATCCCAGCGCTCGGCAACTGTCTCCTTCCAGGTAGCAATCTCCTTAGCCTTGGCGCAATCGTTAGCCTTGAGAGCTTCGGCACGCTCAGCCATCTTGCAGTAGAACCTGCTGTAGTAGTCATCAAGCTGACGCTTCATTGTATAATGAGGTGCAATCTGGGCAACTGAATTCTTCATTGTGGCAACCCACTTGTCAGCAATGCCCTCTTCATTTCTCTGGTAGTACAGAGGTATGATCTCATTTTCAAGCAGGCTGTAGATGGTTGCAGCATCGAGCTGATCCTGGTAACCCTGGTTCTGGTAAGTACGCTTGTCAGTCAGAGCCCATCCGGCACCCTTGCGGTAACCTTCGTACCACCATCCGTCAAGAACTGAGAAGTTTACTACACCGTTCATCAGAGCCTTCTCGCCCGATGTACCCGATGCCTCAAGAGGACGTGTAGGAGTATTCAGCCAGATGTCAACACCTGAAATCAGTCTCTTTGCAAGATGCATGTCATAGTTCTCAAGGAAGATAACCTTGCCCAGGAACTCTGGTCTGCGTGAAATTTCAATAATCTGCTTGATCAGGCCCTGACCGGCACCATCATGCGGATGAGCCTTACCTGTGAACAGGAACTGTACAGGATAATCCGGGTTGTTCACGATCTTGGCCAGACGGTCCAGGTCTGTGAAGAGCAGGTGTGCACGCTTGTAAGTAGCGAAACGGCGTCCAAAACCAATGATCAGCGCATTTGGATTGATCTTCTGCATGAGTGATACAATTCTTGAAGGATCACCCTGATTCTTCAGCCAGGTATCACGGAACTGAGTGCGGATATAGTCAACCAGCTTGTTCTTCAAGCCAAGGTGGAGTTCCCATACATCCTTGTCGGCAACCTTGTAGATAGCCTCCCACTTCTTCTCGTTTGACTGGTCTGACAGGAAGTTTGCATCGAAGTTCTTTGCATAGAGGTTCATCCATTCCGATGCAGCCCATGTCGGCATGTGTACACCATTGGTAACATAACCTACGTGGCTCTCTTCCGGATAGTAACCCTTCCATATGCCAGCGAACATCTTCTTAGAAACCTCACCGTGGAGCCAGCTTACGCCGTTGACCTCCTGACATGTGTTGCATGCGAATGTTGACATGCAGAAACGCTCAGAAGAGTCGCCTGGGTTTGTACGGCCCATATCCATCAGTTCTGCCCATGTGATTCCGAGCATTTGGGCATAGCCGCTCATATACTTTCCGAACAGGCCCTCATCGAAGTAGTCATGACCGGCAGGAACCGGAGTATGCACGGTGTACAGGCCTGTAGCACGTACAATTTCCATTGCCTGGTTGAATGTCATGCCCTTCTTCACGTATGAAACCAGTCTGTACAGGTTGCAGAGTGCTGCATGTCCCTCGTTACAGTGATAAATGTTCTTCTCAATGCCAAGAGCCTCAAGGGTCAGCATACCGCCAATACCCAGCAGGATTTCCTGCTTCAGACGGTTCTCCCAGTCACCACCGTAAAGCTGTGATGTGATTGGGCGGTCAAACTCACTGTTCAGGTCATTGTCTGTATCAAGCAGGTACAATGGAACCCTACCTACATTTACACGCCAGATTGAGGCATAAACGGTATAATTGATATAAGGAACAGGAACAATGAGTGGCTTGCCATCCTTGTCATATACCCTCTCAATTGGGAGTGAGTTGAAATCCTGTGCCTCATAGTTGGCTATCTGCTGACCATCCATTGACAGAGACTGTGTGAAATAGCCGTGACGATACAGGAAACCTACTGCAACCATATCGACATTGCTGTCACTTGCCTCCTTCAGATAGTCACCGGCAAGTACGCCAAGACCGCCGGAATAAATCTTCAGAACGTGTGTCAGACCATACTCCATGCAGAAATATGCAACTGACGGACGCTTTGAATCGGGTTTTGCATCAACGTATTTACGGAAAGCTGTGTAGACCTTGTCCATCTTTGCAATGAACTTCTTGTCATGTGCCAGCTCTTCCAGTTTTTCATAACCCAGGTTGCTCAGCATCTGAACAGGGTTGTGGCTCACCTTAGTCCACATTTCCGGGTTAATCTCCATGAACAGGTCCTTGGCCTGCTGGTTCCATGCCCACCAGATGTTGTGGGCGATTTCATCAAGTTTCTTCAGTTCTTCCGGGACTCTTGACTGGACATAAACCTCTTTCCAGTCTGGTAAATTGGAATTGCTTGTCTTAATTTTCATCTTTCAATATCTAAAAAACATCTCGTAATACTATTCTTTATCTCACTTGGCCTTGTTGCGCAATGCTATGCTGTAAGCCTCAAGGTAATACCTGACAAAGTGTTTCCACAATGCCTTCTCAGCCAGCTTCCTGGCATTCTTTCTTACCTTCTGCCTGGACTTTTCATCCATTCCAATCCATTTCTCTATGGTGCTGCCAATCTCATCGGCTGACTCGGAATAGTTGTCATCGGTTCTCCTTACAACCTTCACGCCATCTTCCAGTTCACCATAATGGCCATAGACAGCGTTAGACCACAGTCCGAAACCCGCCAGGTCCGATGTTATTGTCGGAATTGAGAATGCAGCGCTCTCCAGCGGCGTATATCCCCATGGTTCGTAGTACGATGGATACACCGCCAGGTCCTGTCCTATCAGAAGGTCATAGTATGACATATTGAATATGCCGTCAGTTCCGTTCAGGTAACATGGGACAAACAGCACCTTTATATTGTCTTCAGGTGCATTCCTGAATCCCATGGATGACAGCGTAGTGAGCACCCTGTCTTCATGCATGTTGTGCAGCCAATGGGTAGTCATGCCATTCTCCAGCGCATCCTGCTGGCGCTTGCGCTGTTTCATCCTCTCAAGCAGATCCTGTCTTGGTTCCTTGACCCATGCCGGAACATTTATCAGGAACAGCATGTGCGCATCACCCGTAGCGTTGTTGTCGCGCAGGCGCCTTATTGATTCAAGGAAAAGGTCAATGCCCTTGTTGCGGAACTCATACCGTCCTCCGGTTGCAATTATCTGGGTCTCATCGCCCCATGATGTTCCGAACATCTTGTTGGCAACCTGTATCATCTTCTTTCTGGCAGCAGCACGGCATGCCTCGAACTTATCCTCCCCTGGAACAAATCCGTCTTCGAAACCATTTACGGTAACCACATGAGGATTTATGTCAAGAAGCTTGGCACATTCCCTGGCAGTTATATCGCTGACAGTCGTAAAGCAGTCAACCTGGTGTGCCGTCTGCTTCTCAATGGAATGCTTTGCCTCCATATTCAGTTCGCGGGCCATCTGGTCACCGTCATATCCGTCAAAGTAGGCATACAGCGCCTTGTTGTTTCCGCAAATTGAGCGGCCTATCGAAGTTGCGTGTGTAGTGAACACGGTCGAAATCTCCGGTATGCAATGCTTTATGAACAGGGCGCCCAGTCCGGTCATCCATTCATGTGCATGATACACAACCTTGCTCTTTCTGTTCAGGAATGTCTCATAGAAATTCTTGACAGCCATTGCGGCAGCATATGAGAACATCGAAGCCTCGTCATAATCTCCATAGGCATGAAGTGAATCTACATGGAACAATTCCCACGCCTTGGCATAAATGTCGTTCTTTCTGTCAAAGAAAGGAGCAAAATCAACCAATATAACCTTAGGCTTGCCAGGTATGTTCCATCTGCCGGTTCTGGCAGAAATACCTTCAGCCTGGAGAAGTCCGGCAATCCAGTCACCGAACAGTCTTGAATCCTCTTCAAAGAGAGGATTTTTCTGGCCCTTTGTCAAATCAGGGCCTATATATATCAATTCAGATTTGCTTTCTTCCTGCAACGTCTTTGCCTGAGTGGAGAGCACGGTATAGATGCCTCCAACCTTGTTGCAGACCTCCCAACTGACGGAAAAAATATAATTGGGTCTACAAATTTTCATCCTGGAATATCAGTCTTTTGGTATTACGCCGCAAAGGTACTGAAAATTCACCATTCTATCGTAGACAAACAATCATTTTTAAGTATAAAAAAACAAAATCCGGCAGGGAGTGTTCCCTACCGGATTTTGTTCCGTATCATTTATCTATCAGAGAGATGATGCCATGAGGAATACGCCTGCAAGAGCAACGATAGCGTAGAGCTCAGGGAATACGGCAAGAATCAGAGTCTTGCTGAAAACATCATGTCCCTGGGCAATTCCGGCAATACCGTTGGCACAAACCTGACCCTGGCGGATAGCTGAGAAAAGGCCTACCAGTCCAAGAGCAAGGCCACCGCCGAATACGGTGCAAGCCTGGAATGCTGTGATTTCAGGAGTCAGGACTCCGAACATGTTTGCAAATATGAAGTAACCTGCAAAACCGTACAGACCCTGTGTACCAGGAAGAGCTGTAAGAACAATGAAGTTACCGAACTTGTCGACCTTTTTCAGGGCGCCAACTGCTGCATTACCAGTGATTGTAACACCAAATGCGCTACCAATACCTGCAAGGCCGATCATCAGGGCTACGCCCAGATAAGCTAAAACTAAACTTGACATAATTATAATTTTTAATTTGTTAATATTTTATTCTTTACTACCTACACTCCCGCCAAAAGGCCTGTATTCAGTACCACCACCAGCATAGCCGGCATTCTTGAAGAATTCCACGAATGTCAGACGCATTGGGTGAACCACTGCACCAAGAATGTTCATAAATATGTTCAGCGCGTGTCCGGCAACGAAAATCAGGGCCGTTACCAGAAATCCTACCACTGGAACATCGGGGCTCATACCGGTTGCCATATTGTTGAACACGCTTGCCAGAATACCGCCGGAAAGGCCCAGAGCGAACAGTCGGACATATGACAGGACATCACCCAGAAGGCCTGTAGCCATATTGTATGTATCCCACAATCCCAGTCCTATGTTCAGAAGCGGATTCTTTCCCGGGCTGTTCAGCAGGAATATCCCAACTGCTGCAATACCAAGCAATACCATCACGACCGGATTGCTGAAGCTTATGCCTGCCAGTGCGCATACACCGACCGTTATGAGCAGCAACAGCCAGCCCAGTGTACTCAGGGCATGCTTGAATCCGCACTGAATGGTCAAGTTTACAGCCTTGACAGCCATACCGAACAGAATCTGAACCACGCCTATGCAGAGCGATACTGTAAACATAGTTGAATTGTCCACAAAGAGGATATCCTTCATCTTCTTTACAAACTCAATGTCAAGGTCGTAAATATTGAAGCCGAAGAATGTTCCTGAAAGCAGGCCGCACAGTATGGTGCTTATACCGAACAGTATTACCAGTCCCTTCGAAAAGTCCGGATTGATCAGTTTGAACAGCTTTGTGAATATGGGCAAGCCAATAATCATGAGCATGCCATATCCCATGTCACCCAGACACAGTCCGAAGAACAGCATGAAGAATGGAGCAAACATCAGTGTCAGGTCAAGCTCCTCATAAGAAGGAAGCATGTAAAGCCTGGTCAGTGGCTCAAACAGCTTTGCAAACTTATTGTTGCTCAGCTGGATTGGAATATCATCGTCAGACTGCGGGTCAGAAACCTGATAGAATATTCCGGTCTGGTCAAGCTGCTTTCCGGTCTCTTCTGCCTTTGCGGCAGGAACCCATCCTTCAAGCAGCAGCAACATGCCGTCGGCCATCTCTTCACCATTCAGGCGTACGCGGCCGAAATCAATTTCATTCTGCAATTTATCAATCTCAGACTTCAGGACTTCGGCTGAACCGGCTGCAAGCTCCGACAATTCGGCGCATACACTTGAATTGGCCTCATTCAGTTCTGCTATCCTTGAATCTATTTCAGAAAGCGATGTTTCAGGCAGATTGCAGACTTCGGCATCAATGTCAACGTTTTTCCCAACTGAACTTATGGTGACAAAGTTAACCTTCTGCTTGTCTTTCTCTATCTCCACAGCATTGTATTCACTCTCCCATGCCGGGTCAAACGACTTGAGCGGACATGTAAAGAACTTTATGCTGTAACCGGCCTTCTCCAGGAGAGAAACCTTCACGGGATCAAAGTCACCCCAGCTTGCAAGAACCTGGCGGTTTCTTGAAAGAGCCTGCAGTGCCTGCTCATTGGCGGTTCTTGACCCAACAAGTGAATCATACCTCTCCATGACAGATTCTGCCGTCATTCCTGACGGTTCTGCCTTCCTGCCATCCACGGGAGCCACACTCTCCAGTTCCTTCAGTACGGTTTTCAGGCGTGTCATGGCCTGGATATTCTCCTGAAGGGCCGCATTCTGAACGGCACCCTGCTGTTTCTGTATTACATGCACAACCCCAAGCGAACGCATGCGTTCCAGGAAATTGTCATACTCCCTCTTGAATACCAGGAAGGTGAGTTTCTTCATTTTCGTAATCATGACTCAGCCTCCTCCGTTTCATTGTTATTACCTGCACGCTTCTCCAGAAGTGACTTCAGAATTTTCTGACTCGACTTGGACAGATTCTCCTCATCCTCCATAAAGCGCTTAATCTTCCTGATGGCATCAGCATAGCCCGGAATCTGTACCTTCTCAAAAAGGTTCACCTTCTGGGTTGTCTTCTTTCTGGCCTTCTCCAAGAGTGCCAGCTTTGCAGTCATGAATTCACATAGAATTGCAGAACGGGCAAGGTCCTGAAGTATGCCTATGCCATCATAATACCATTTGGGTGCACTGAACAGACTGAAAGGCTCAATGTCGAACTTGACGTCATCCAACACCGGGATACGCGTACCCGCTATCTTCTTCACGCTCAGGCTGACATCCGAAACCCTTATCAGCCCGGAATCAAACTCATTCCACAGGGCGAACATTGGTTCATTCTGTGCAATGCTCTTCTCAAGTTCTTTTTCCAGTATGTTCAGGTCATCCTTGCATTTCTTCACTTCAACCCTGAGCGCACTCTCCTTGCTCTTGATGATTGGGAGCGTGCGGACCCTGATCTTTAGCTGCTTTTCAAGCACCTGAAGTGAAGTCTTGTTATATTGGAACCTGATTGCCATATTTCAATCAATCTTTTGGCCAATACTTTTCAACCAGTGAAGCCTTGATGTTCACCTCGTCCGGACGGAAATTCTTTGCGAACAGTCCCCATGCCACGTCAAGCATCTCTGTAGTATCAAGGTTAACGTCAATAGCAAGCAGCTTGCCCGAATACTCACGTGCAAATGCCAGTGTACGCTCGTCATAGTCAGTCAGGTCAAAACCGTTCTCAACCTTGGTCTTGGCGTTCGATGCATCGGCGTACAGGCGTACGGCTGCATTCATTACCTGCGGATGGTCTTCACGGGTCTTCTTTCCGTTCACAAGCTGCTTCAGACGTGACAGAGAACGGAATGGGTCAACAATAACCTTGCCTATGTCACTGTCACGGCGCAGGAACAGCTGGCCCTCAGTGATATAACCCGTATTATCAGGAACGGCGTGTGTAATATCGCCGCCCGACAGGGTTGTAACCGCAATAATGGTGATAGAGCCGCCTGAAGGGAACTGCACTGCCTTCTCGTAAATCTTGGCAAGGTCGGAATAGAGTGAACCAGGCATAGAGTCCTTTGAAGGAATCTGGTCCATACGGTTCGATACTATTGCCAGGGCATCGGCATATGAAGTCATGTCACTCAGAAGCACCAGAACCTTCTCATTCTTCTCGACAGCAAAATACTCGGCTGCAGTCAGAGACATATCCGGAATAAGCAGACGCTCAACGGCTGGGTCCTCTGTAGTATTCATGAATCCGATGATACGGTCCATGGCACCTGCATTTGAGAATACATTCTTGAAGTACAGGTAGTCATCATTGGTCATACCCATACCGCCCAAAATAATCTTGTCGGCCTTGGCACGCATGGCCACTGTTGCCATAACCTGGTTGAACGGCTGGTCAGGGTCAGCGAAGAACGGAATCTTCTGTCCCGATACCAGCGTATTGTTCAGGTCAATACCAGCAATACCGGTAGCAATCAGCTCAGACGGCTGCTTACGGCGTACCGGATTAACTGAAGGACCACCTATCTCTACCTCCTTGCCCTCAACGGCAGGACCGCCGTCAATAGGATCACCATATGCATTGAAGAATCGGCCTGCCAGCTGTTCGCTGACCTTCAGGCCAGGAGCCTTGCCGGTAAAAACCACCTCGGCATTGGTCGGAATACCGTTGGTTCCCTGGAAAACCTGAAGTGTAACCTCTTCTCCATCAATCTTGACCACCTGTGCCAGACGTCCATCAATGATGGCAAGTTCATCATAACCAACGCCTTCTGCCCTGAGGGAACAGGTAGCCTTGGTTATCTGGCTGATCTTTGTATATATCTTCTGGAAAGCCTTAGTTGTCATGTCTCATCGGATTTAGGAAATTCTACGTTCAGAAAGCAACTGTTCCAGTTCCTTCTCATACTTCACATAATTCTCTGACTTGTACTCAGAATAGTTCATCTGCTTGTATACGTTGATAACCTTCTTGAAGAATTCAATAACCTCAAGGAAGTTGTCGAACTTGAAATCGGAATGGCAGATGTCTATCACATTATTCACAATTGATTCCTGACGCTCCATTGGAGTAACGGCGTCAATCTCATCAAAAGCATCCTGCTGCAGAATGACAAAGTCAATGAGTTCTGACTTCCAGAAAGTAACATGATAGTCTACAGGAACACCGTCATCACCGAGAATGTTTATCTGTTCCGAAATCTCCTTACCGCGCAGAAGCCTGGTCTTGAGTTCGTTAACCTTGTCAAGCCACTCACCGTTGATTCGCTTGGTAATATACTCATCGAACTCCGGATAATCAACGTACTTTGAATATGAATCAATAGGATTGATGGCCGGATAGCGCTTACGGTCAGCGCGCTCCTGCTCAAGAGCATAGAAGCAACGTGCAACCTTCTTGGTATTTTCTGTCACAGGTTCCTTCAGGTTACCGCCCGCAGGTGATACTGTACCTATGAAGGTAATTGAACCCGGCTGGCCATTGTTCAGGTAAACATAACCTGCACGGCCATAGAAGTTTGCAATAATTGAAGAGATATCCATTGGGAACGCATCAGGTCCAGGCAGTTCCTCCATACGGTTTGACATCTCTCGAAGTGCCTGTGCCCAACGTGAAGTCGAGTCAGCCATGAGCAGCACCCTAAGACCCATTGAACGGTAATACTCCGCAATTGTCATTGCAGTGTAGACCGATGCCTCACGCGCTGCAACCGGCATGTTTGACGTATTTGCAATAATGATGGTACGCTCCATCAGCTTGCGGCCTGTATGCGGGTCATCAAGTTCCGGGAACTCGGTAAAGATTTCCACAACCTCGTTGGCACGCTCACCGCAGGCAGCAATGATAACAATATCAGCCTCGGCCTGCTTTGAAATAGCATGCTGGAGCACAGTCTTGCCGGTACCGAAAGGACCTGGAATGAAGCCCGTACCACCCTCAACGATTGGGTTCAGCGTATCAATTGAGCGCACGCCGGTTTCAAGCAGCTTGAATGGACGCGGCTTCTCGGCATAATTTGTCATGGCCAGCTTGACAGGCCACTTCTGTATCATGTTCACCTCAATCACATCACCGCTCTCATTCTCAAGGACAGCAATGGTATCGGTCACATGGTACTCTCCGGCTGCTGCAATTGACTTAACCTTATACTCACCCTGGAGAGTGAAAGGAGCCATAATCTTGAGCGGCTGGAAATTCTCCTCAACCTTTCCAAGCCAGGCCGATGAAGAAACAGCGTCGCCAGCCTTCACGATAGGTTCAAACTTCCACAATCTTTCATTATCCAGAGGATATGTATATTCACCTCTCTTCAGGAAAACACCTGTCATCTTATCGAGGTCATTCTGGAGACCGTCATAATTGTGTGACAGCATGCCAGGTCCCAGTGTTACCTCAAGCATATGGCCGGTAAATTCGGCTGGGGCTCCGACTTTCAGTCCACGCGTGCTTTCGAACACCTGGACATATACATTCTCACCTACAACCTTGATGACCTCCGACATCAGCTTGTCGCCTCCGGTCTCAATATAGCAGATCTCATTCTGCGCAACAGGTCCGTCAACCTTCAGCGTGACCATGTTGGCAATGACACCGCGTACAATTCCTTTTGTAGCCATTTATTGTATTTTTAATTGTTTCTGAATTCAGCAGGTATCTCAACCTGACTCTTTAAATCATCAATCATAGCCCTGAAGAACTTCTGTCCTTCAGCACTGTCAAGCCTGGTCCACCTTTCCACAATGCCCAGACGCAGCAGGTATGAAAGCAATCTCTCAATGCTGAAATAGTTGAAGAATGTATTCTCTTCTAGCCACTCCCATTGGAGCATGTCAGTCTTGCGTTCCCTCACGGTCAGGTCAGTCTCTTCCTGTATGCGGGCAATCCTGTCAAAATATGGAAGAGTCTGTGACAATCCCCAGTCGCGTGCACCCGATGTCCTGAGAGCCGCAGCTGTCTCACCGGAACCTACTATCAGAGCCTGAATGTCCAGGTTATGCTTTCTTGCGGTAAAGGCAGTCCTTATATTATTAAGGTCCAGCCTGAAAGAGAACCAGCTTTCAACAAACGGATTTCCCTGATTCATTGCATACTCGAAATACAGGGAATAAATCCTGTCTTCGGCAAACATAGAGTATGAATTCCACTCATCTGAAACATACTCCTTTACAAACTGGGTCATGAATGAAGGAAAACACTTGTCTGGCTGTTCATCACCGCGTACCTGAGCAATCAATGCCTGAAGCTGGTCTGCACTGAAAAGGCCACGCTCATCAAGTTCAGCATTTTCATCTGACTGATTCTTGGCCTTCAGCAATTTCAGCAAGTTGGCACAGTCATACTCATAACAGAAAAGATCCATCAACTTGCGGTCCTTCTGAGAGAGCTGGTCATAGACCTCTTCCCTGAAACCATTGAAAGAATAAGGTGCTTTCTGGTCTTCAGGAGAGAAATCGGCCAATCCTGCTATCAGATAATAGTAATTACTCATCTGTAGGCTTGATTATTGTCAGAACAGAAGATCTACCAAGCCTGGTCTGAGAAGAGACTTGAAATAATTCTCAAATTCTTCAGAACCGAAATTCACCTTATATGAACCATCGGCCGGCTGGATAGAAAACTCCATAGCCTTACCGTTAACCTGCTTGATTGAAACACCCTTGTCAAGCAAATCCTTTGCCTTTGAATTGAAATAGGCAGTAAGTCCTTCACTTTCAGTTGTAGAAATAACGATATCCTCATTCTTTGCCCACTGTGAAGCAAGAGTAAGAATGAAATTGTTGAAGGCATCCTTGTCCGATGTAAATCCCTTTACGGAATCCTGAACAATCTTGTTTGTTACAACAGTGGCAATTTCAGACTTCAGCGCACCCAAAGCCTGCTGTGCATGCAGCTTGAGTTCCTTCTTTACATTCTCGGCATTGTCAGCGCTCTCCTTCCTTGCCTGTGAAATAATAGCTTCAGCCTGCTTAGTTGCATCCTGAAGAATCTTTTCGGCCTGGGCCTTGGCATCAGAAATAACCTTGTCAGCTTCCTGCTGGCCTTTTACAACGCCTTCATTGTAAATAAGGTCAGTTAATTCTTGAATCTTGGTATTCATATCAGTGTAGTAATTATATACTCGAAAAAGTTTTAGCAATGCAAATATAAAAATTTCGAAATACAAATACTACCTGAACCTCAAATAACTTGAGAATAACATTAAATAAGACAAAAAAAAAGTCCCGAGCATAATGCTCAGGACTTCTCGTAAAAGACGGCGGCTACCTACTCTCCCACTTACGCAGTACCATCGGCGTTAACGGGCTTAACTTCTCTGTTCGGAATGGGAAGAGGTGGAACCCCGTTGCTATAGCCACCTCAATAGGGTGACAATCTCACAACAAAACGATAAGTAAAGATAACCTGCAAGGCTGTCGACTTGACTTCGCTACTTGTACCGCTTCTCTTTAACCTATTCATCCAAAAGGATGCAAGAGAAATATTCGGGCAATTAGTACTGCTCGGCTTTGATGTCACCACCTTTACACCTGCAGCCTATCAACGTCCTAGTCTAGAACGACCCTCAAAGGAAATCTAATCTTGCGGCCGGCTTCGCACTTAGATGCATTCAGCGCTTATCCGATCCAGACGCGGATACCCGGCAATGCAGCTGGCGCCACAACCGGTAAACCGGAGGTCTGTCCAACACGGTCCT
>JAZQQQ010000014.1:0-2585 GCA_045629165.1 Bacteroidaceae bacterium | reverse complement strand
ATGCGACAGGCCGGCACTGATAACATGGAAGGATACCTTCGGAAAATGGCACTCAATGGCTACATCCTCAAACTTGATCTTCAGGAGATCAAACAGATGAACAGCCTGATGCTCCGAATGAGTGACAACCTTAACCAGCTGACCCGACGTGTCAATGCCACAGGCCGTGTCTACAAGGATGATCTGGATGATATTCAGCGGCAGCAAGCAGCGCTTTGGAGCAGCGTCCGATCCATCCTGATACGCCTGGAACAACTCGACTGACGATGCAGAGATCGTCATGAAGAACTGAAATGATTGCCCGTCATCTGCTGTAAGCTTTGGGGAATCTGACATTGAGGGAGGTAAATCAAGTGTCTATCAAGGAAGTTAAGGAAGCTACCACCAATGAACTGATTGTTGGTCTTGTTCAGGCACACACCATGTATCAGGCAAGAATGCTGACAAGCGGGAAACTGTCTCAAGCCATGAAGGAAATTGAAAAAATCCAGGCAGAAATGCTTAAGCGCGGAATCCTGACGGAACAAGACGTTGAACTTCTGAACAAGTAACCAAAGGAGACCTGACATGAAAATCTTGATGAGAATAGCATTGACCCCTGTCATGTTCATAGCCCGCCTGACCCTGGGCTGCGCTGCCTTCCTTGTTACAATTTCGTCTGCGTTGATCGGCCTGACCGTATCCGTGTTTATGGGGCTTGCCCTGATCGAGTTTTTCATCGGCTACTGGCAGAACGGCATCGCTTTTCTGGTACTGGCACTCCTGGCCAGCCCCATAGGTTTACCCGGATTGGCTCACTTGACCCTGGATGCACTTGACAAGCTGTGTACCTTCATCGAGGTCAGAATCAGCTGATCCATTGCAATTCAACGGCCTGCTTTCATTCAGCAGGTCGTTTTCTTATACCCAGGTTTATTTCACAAAACACTATTCACAATTCAACAACACAAGGAGAATATCTTTATGAAGAACAACTCTACCCGTATTATGGCGATCATGATGGTTGTTATCATGATCTGCTCTATCCCCATGGCTGGTTTTGCGGCTGGTACCGCCAACATTTCCAGCTCCTCCTGGAACAACACCACCAAGGCCAAGAACATCACTGTCAAGTTTTCCTCCTCCAGCTATGACGCTGGCCTGTATGATGTCAAGGTGACAATCTGGTATAAGGTCGGCCCTGGTGGCACCGTGCATACCCTGGTCAGTAATTCGCCCATCTATATCGGTGAGGATAGCGGCGTGACCTGGGGTTCCCGTGCATATTCCATTCCTTACGGTCGTGTGTATGGCACCGGCGTGAGCCGCAGTTCCTGCTACTACAAGTACAAGGTTACTTACACCATCAACGGCCGCACCGGTACCGCTCGCAGCAGCGATTGGATCAAGGCGTAATCTTCCACCATCAGCTGATCTGACACAATCAAAGACGGCGGCTTGCATACAGCAGGTCGCCGTCTGTTTTTGCTTTTGGAGGAAAGCATGGCAACTACACGACTGATAACTGTCAAGCAAGGGCAGTATAAAACTATACAGAAAGCGATTTTCAAACGATCTCATTACATCGAGAATCCCGAAAAGACAAGCGAAGGTGAATATGTTTCTTCCTTTGGCTGCTCTCCGGAGAATGTGGACGCTGAGTTTGCTTTAGCACATTGGGAGTATAACCGGGTATCAAAGCATTCTCGGAAAGACGGCGTAGTGGCATATCAGATTCGCCAAGCCTTCAAACCGGGAGAAGTGTCGCCTGAAGAAGCGAACAAGATTGGCTATGAGTTGGCTTCTCGTTTTCTGAAAGGAAAACACGCCTTCATTGTATGCACTCATGTAGATACTCACCATGTGCATAATCATATTCTGCTGAATGCCGTGGATCTGAGCGGAACCAGGAAGTTTCAAAACTTCTGGTTTTCTGGCAGAGCGTTAGCCAAGTTGAGCGATCTGATCTGTCAGGAGCATGAACTGTCTGTTATTACAACAGGTCGAATGCATGGAGGGCAGACTTACAACAGATGGCAGGGTGAAAACAAGGCGCCCTCTGTTCGTGATCAGCTGCGCATGGCAATTGACGAAGCGTTGCAGAAGAAACCTGAAGGTCTTGATGCGTTGCTTCAGATGCTGGGCGAAATGGGATGGAAGGTCAAACGTGGAAAACAGTTGAGCTTCCTTGCTCCCGGCGCAAAGCGGTATGTACGCATGGATACGCTCGGAGAAGAATACTCCGAAGAAGCCATCCGCGCTGTGCTGTCCGGTACACGCAAGCACAGCCCCCGCAAGAACAAACTCAGCCTGGTTATCAATATTAAGGCCAAGATGGCTGAAGGTAAAGGTGCCGGTTATGAGAACTGGGCCCATCGTTTCAATCGCAAGCAGATGGCAAAAGCACTTGCTTACATGACCCACAACGGCATTGATGATTATGCTGATCTGGAAAAGAAGGTGAATGAAGCGGTTGCTGCCAGAAAAGCCACTTCTGAGAGAATCATGGAAGCGGAGCGACGGTATCAGGATTTGGCTGCACTCCGAAAGCGCATCTTCGATTACAAGAAGTACAAAGAAGTATTTGCAGAATGGCGGTCATCCGG
>JAZQQQ010000013.1:0-13184 GCA_045629165.1 Bacteroidaceae bacterium | reverse complement strand
CCAATGTGGGGGACCTTCCTCTCAGAACCCCTATCCATCATCGGCTAGGTGGGCCGTTACCCCGCCTACTACCTAATGGAACGCATCCCCACCCCATACCGATGAATCTTTAATGTAAAGAACATGCGATTTTCACATATTATCAGGGATTACTCTTCCTTTCGGAAGGCTATACCTGAGTATGGGAAAGGTTGGATACGTGTTACTCACCCGTTTGCCGCTAGACTGCCGAAACAGTCCCGCCCGACTTGCATGTGTTAAGCCTGTAGCTAGCGTTCATCCTGAGCCAGGATCAAACTCTTCTTAGTATTCTTTTATTCTATACCGTTTTTCCTCCAGCCGCACGAAGCAGCTTCGGGAACGATTTGTCTTGTTTGCTCAGGTCCGTCTTCTCTTTCTGTTTGTTTGACGGTTCGTATTACCCTTGGACATACTATGGGAAATCTCCCATGTACGCCCGTCGTACTACTTGTTTGTATTATGAAATCTGTTCAAAGAACGTCTTGTTCTAAGCCTCCGTTCAACCAGGACCGCTGTCCTTCGTTCCCGAAAGCGGATGCAAAGATAGAGCGACTTTTTATCCCCACCAAACATTTTAGGGACTTTTTTTGAAGATTTTTTTCGGCCATTGTCTAAGTCACTCAAAATGACCATCTTGCACAAAAGACTTTTTTTATCGTTTTCCACCGGCAAAAAGCCAAGACCTTGACACACCTTATTTATGGTATAATAAACTCGCCTTCCTTCTTTTTGACTACCTTTGCAACACGATTTAAAAAAGCAGGTATGAGAAACGTCATAAACAGGATTATCAGGATTGCGGTCATTGCCGCCGCCCTGTTCGTGTCATTTCCGCATACCAGTGCACAGACCAGTAATCCAGCCCCAATGAGAATATGGGGAAAGATTACAGATCAGGACGGAAATCCAGCGCCATATGTTTCCATCAGGATAGACGGAACTTCAAGCGGATGCATAAGCGACAACAAGGGAAACTTCTCATTTACGGTCAGGAACGGCAACGGGACGCTAATAACATCGGCGATCGGATACGCAGAAAACCGGACGCTTATCAGCAACGGTACACAATTTCCGCTGAACATAACGCTCAGATCCGAGACATATGACCTGAGCGAGGTAGTAATCAGGCCGGAGAGGGAAAGATACTCAAGGCGCAACAATCCTGCCGTTGACCTTATCAATGACATAATCCGCAATAATGGCAGTCACGACATATTCAAAAATGAGCTTGTATCGAGGAACCGTTATGAGTGCCTTCAGGTGGCACTCGATGATTTTGGACCGGAAATGCAGATGACTCCGCCATACAGAGGATTCCCCTTCCTGGCAGAATTCACTGACACTTCAGCCATTTCCGGGAAACCGGTACTGACAATCTCCTCGAGAGAAATCACTGGCACCGACTATTTCAGGAGAACCCCCAGGGCAGAGAGGCAGTACATAGAAGGTGTCAACTGGGTTGGAATAGAAGACTTTCTGCCAGACGAAGAAGTTCGGTCATACATTGATGCCACACTGCACGACATAGACCTCTTTAATGAAAAGGTCATGATTTTCCACAGGGAGTTCGTCAGTCCTTTTGCAAGCATTGCTACATCGTTCTACAGGTATTACATAATGGACTCGCTCATGGTGGACGGGGAAAAATGCGTTGACCTGACATTCGTTCCGTCAAACCCACAGTCACTGGGGTTCACGGGGCACATATACGCCACTGCCGATTCTGCCCACTTCGTCAAGTGGATACAGATGAACATACCATCAGACATCAACCTGAATTTCGTTGAGTACATGAACGCCGAGCAAAGATTCACGAGAGACAGCTCAGATGTTCGCAAACTGGATTATGAAAGCATTACGGCAGGATTTGATTTCTTTGGCCAGATAAACGGCCTTTTTGCCCGCCGCGAAGTCAGTTATAACGGATACCTGCTGAATGATGATGTTCCTGCAGGTATTTTCGAAAAGCCCGAGCAGGTCATATATTCAGACGACTCATCAGACAAGAGTCTGGAATATTGGGACGAAGTCAGGCTTGCCCACAATTCCACGGCCAATTCCGAACATGTCAGGGATATGATAGAAAAACTCAGGGGAACTCCCACATACAGATGGGCAGAAAGGATTATCAACCTGATGTTTTCCGGTTTCATTCCCATTGGAGACGAAAAGTCACCGTATTTCTATTATGGTCCTCTCAACACTACCATCAGCCACAACGGACTCGAGGGATTCAGGGTGCGTGCCGGAGGAATGACCACAGCCCGGCTCAACAAGCACCTGCTGGGCATGGGATATGTGGCATACGGATTTGACGACCACAGGTTCAAGTACAAGGGGCGTCTGGAGTACTCTTTCCACGAGAAGAAAGATTTCATGAATGAATTCCCAATCCATTCCCTAAGGCTGGAAGTCACAGAAGACCGATACCAGTACGGACAGCAATACCTGTTCACCCAACAGGACAACATGCTGCTGTCGGTCAAGAGGCAGGCCGATAACATGATTGGATATTTCAGAAACACCGAGTTCACATACACCAAAGAAACATACAGCGGCTTGTCGCTGACAGCCATAGTCAGGAACCGTTTCAACGAACCTTCCAGATTTATCCCAATGGTTCGCAATGACAAATCCGGAACTCCGGCAAACGGCATAAGACAGGGCGAACTTGAGATTGGGCTGAGATATGCTCCCGGAGAAAAATTTTCGCAGCACAAGTGGAACCGGCAGTCCATGACACCGGAAAAACCGGTTTTCACGCTTAACCACTCATTCTCCGAGAAGGGATTCATGGGTAGCGATTACTCTATCCAGCACACAGAACTGTCATATCACCAAAGACTGCATGCAGCGCCATTCGGCCATTTTGACGTTGCCCTGAAAGCCGGGAAAATATGGGGACAGACCCCCTACCCGCTCCTGATTATTCCCAATGCCAATTTGTCATATACATACAGGAAAGAATCATTCGAGACATTATCGCCTATGGAGTTTCTTTTCGACCAGCATCTGACATGGGATATCACATGGAAAATGGAAGGATTGGTGACCAACAGGATTCCTGCCATCAAGAACCTCGCCCTGAGGGAAGCGCTCTATTTCAGAGGCATTTGGGGCTCACTTGAAGATTACAATGACCCCAGGAAAGACACGAGCGGCAACATTTATCTATTTCCTACCACTTACAGCAAGTCCGTAGGAACGGAAATGGGAAATACCCCATTCATGGAAGCTGGCGTTGGAATTGACAACATTTTCAGGCTTCTTTCAATCAGCTATTTTCAAAGGCTGACATACAAAAATACCCCGGAAGTAACCTTACGGGGTATCAGGATATGCGTTGAACTTGCTTACTGATCAGTAAAACCGAATTTACCTGCAGGAACCGGGAATACCTGCCCATTCTTTTTCCGGAGTCTCTTTATCACTCTTTCTCTCTTCTTTTCCATCCTTTTCTGTTTCTCATGGAAATAGAGAGTAGTCATGGGTACGGCTATGCCGGTTTCCTGCAAAAGCCAACTCTGGAACTGGCCTTCAAGTTCAGCCCTGTTGTACAGGAACCATCCGTTGCTTACAATCATATCCTTCAGCTGCTGTACTTCCGTAACATATACTACGGAATCTATCAGCGAAAACGAAACGCCAAACAGCCATATATCTTTCTGGGCTGTCCTCTTGTTCTGGCCGTCGCCTCTCATCTCTTCGAGTTGCTTGGGAGTCATTGTAAGTCCCTGACCCGGATTCAACGTAGGGTCCATGCTTCTCTGCGGCTGCTGTGCCATTGCCGTCATGACGGCAAGCATCATTGAGATGACTACAAGAAACCTGCGCATATTATCCAAGATATGACTTCAGCAACTTGCTCCTGGAATTCTGGCGGAGACGGCGGATTGCCTTTTCCTTAATCTGACGTACACGCTCCCTGGTGAGTCCGAAACGGTCACCAATCTCTTCAAGAGTCATTTCACGGCAACCTATTCCGAAAAACATCCTTATGATATCCTTCTCTCTGTCAGTGAGAGTTGACAGCGCCCTGTCTATTTCCTTGGAAAGCGATTCATTGACAAGAGTCCTGTCAGCCATCGGTGACTCCTCATTTACAAGGACATCAAGCAGGCTGTTGTCTTCACCGTCAACAAACGGAGCATCGACAGAAATGTGGCGTCCCGAAACTTTCAGGGTATCGGCCACCTTGTCAACAGGGAGGTCAAGAACCTCGGCAAGTTCCTCTGGTGACGGACGGCGTTCGTTTTCCTGCTCAAACTTTGAAAGAGCCTTGCTGATCTTATTGAGTGAACCCACCTGGTTCAGGGGAAGACGTACTATTCGTGCCTGCTCTGCCAGTGCCTGAAGAATGGACTGCCTGATCCACCATACAGCATAGGAGATGAATTTGAAGCCTCGTGTCTCATCGAATTTCTCAGCAGCCTTTATAAGTCCCAGATTACCCTCGTTGATAAGGTCCGGCAGGCTGAGACCCTGATTCTGGTATTGTTTTGACACTGACACCACGAACCTGAGGTTTGCACGGGTCAGTTTCTCAAGTGCTGCCCTGTCTCCCTTACGGATACGCTGAGCCAGTTCTACCTCTTCTTCAACAGTAATCAGCTCTTCACGGCCAATCTCCTGCAAGTACTTATCCAAAGATGCACTTTCACGATTCGTAATGCTCTTTGTAATTTTCAGTTGCCTCATCTATTCTTGTATTAAATACGTTTCAGACTGATACTAATATGCTCAATAAAAAGCAAATTGCCCGCAAAATTAGAAAATCCATTCCATAAAAACGAGTACAGGAAGAAAAAAAGTCCGGCAACCGCCAAATCTGACGTTGCCGGACAGCTTTATCGCAGACAATTATTATTCCTCTGCAGAGAGATCAATGGCGTAACTGGTTCTCCTTCCGGAAGGATAGACACCGCTGATGAAGAGTACCGGTTCCGATGACTTGTTGGCCTCATTATAGGCCTTCTCAATGTCATCCTCGGTCCTTATCTGGGTATTGTTTATCTTCAGGATAATGTAACCGCGCTTGATGCCGGCCTTCGAGAACAGTCCCTTGTCAACGCCTGTAACTTGAAGTCCGTAACCCAGGTTGAGCTGCCTGCGCTGCTGCTGTGACAGGTTTCCGAAAGTAGCACCTAGACTCTCCATGCCAACAGGCTTTACAACATCGGTATTGCCACGGTTATTCTTGAGCTCGACTGTAAGGTTCCTGGACTTCTTGTCGCGAAGGATTGACACCTGGACCTTGTCGCCAGGCCTGAACTGGGCAATCGTTTCCTGAAGTTCTGTCATGGTCTTTACCTTCTTTCCGTTTACGGCAGTAATAATGTCACCTGCCTTCATGCCTGCATCAAGAGCACCGCTTCCATCAGTCACCTCGCTGACATAGACGCCATCAATAGAGCCAAAGTCCTTGTCCTTGTTTTCCTCGAGCTGTCTCATGGCCGATACATCACCGCCCCTGATTCCAAGGATGCCGCGCTGTACAGAGCCAAACTCCTTGAGGTCTGCAACTACCTTCTTTACAATTGTAGTAGGAATGGCAAAACCATAACCTGTATATGTTCCTGTAGGTGATTCCAGCGCAGAATTTATACCTACCAGCTCACCACGCACATTGACAAGTGCACCACCGCTGTTACCCATGTTTATGGCAGCATCAGTCTGAATGAAAGACTCAATACTCTCCTTACTGTCATATATGCCTATCTTTCTGGCCTTGGCACTGACAACACCGGCAGTAACCGTAGATGTCAGGTTGAAAGGATTTCCTACTGCGAGCACCCACTCTCCCAGCTTCAACTCATCAGAATCGCCCATCGGTATAATCGGGAATTCATCGCCCTCAATCTTGATAAGAGCAAGGTCTGAGTTCTCATCAGCACCAACCAGAGTTGCAGTGAATACACGACTGTCATTGAGAGTGACCTCAATTTCATCGGCCTTTTCAATCACATGGTTGTTGGTTACAATGTAACCGTCCTTTGAAATGATAACGCCAGAACCATATCCAACTTGCGGCTGTCCCTGTATCCTGCGTTCACGGGGCTGACTGTTTCCGTATCCAAAGAAGTACTCAAAAATGTCAGGCATCTCCTGAACGACCTGAGTCCTTCCATTTACGGTTGACTTAATATGCACTACGCCATGTACTGTATTTTCAGCTGCCTCGGTTAGATCGACCGGTTGGGTTCGTACTGCACCTGCCATTGCTGCTCCGACTGGAACAGAATAAGGTAATGCCGTTTCAGCAACTACCACAGGAGTTTTATCTGCGTTTTTGAGATACCTGTTTGAAGTAACACTTGCTACTGTTGCACTTACACCTACAAGAACTGCCGAGTAGGCGATAAACTTAATTGCCGTTTTCATAGTTAATTTTATTGATTTTGTTAATTATTGATTTGCATTTAACATTTGACGCTTCAAACATAAGCAATAAAACAAATGATTATACACCCCAGGCTCAATATTTGTTCAATTTTAACATTTAAGACTCCGTTTTAACATTTAGATCATTTTTAATGCCCATTTTGCCACATTCAGGCATGAAAATATGACATGATGTATCACAAAAATATAGAAAACAAACATCGTGCCAACATGAAACAATTCAAAAAAGAGTAATTTTGCAGTCAAACTGACCGGTCTGTCGCTGTCTTCTTTCGGGAAGGCTGAGGAAAGTCCGGGCAACACAGAGCATTCCACTTCTTAATGGGAAGCAGTCCGAAAGGGTTGATAAGCGTAGAAGAAAACAACCGCCGTCATATACGGTAAGGGTGAGAAGGTGGGGTAAGAGCCCACCAGGCCTGTGGTGACACAGGTGCTGTGCGTGTTGGAAGTTGCAAGTTCATGTATACCGGCGCCAGAGGGCTGCTCGCCCGAGCCGGAGGGTAGAACGCGCGGTACCGCAAGGTGCCGGAGCCTGCCGGTGACGGCAGGTCAAGATTAATGACAGACACCTTATTTCAAATAAGGCACAGAACCCGGCTTACAGGTCAGTTTTTTCTTTTAACGCATAATACATTGATATATGAAAAGGGTAAGATGTCCTAAATGCAACCATTACAACACGTTTGACGAAACCCTCTACAAGGAGGGCCAGTCACTTGTATTCGAATGCGAAAACTGCAGGAAGCAGTTCTCCATAAGAATAGGAACCAGCAAGCTTGCGGCTACCCAGAAAGACGCAAACCGCAGGCACGACATAAACGATGAGGGGTTCGGATCAATTACCGTTATAGAAAATGTATTCGGATACAGGCAGAATTTCCCTCTCAGGGAAGGTGACAACATAATAGGCCGATACAATCCTGGCGACAACATTACAATCCCCATCGACACCACGGACCGCAGCATGGACAGGCGTCACTGCATAATAAGTGCCAGAAAGGAAGAAGGGGACGAAATAAGCTACACCCTGCGCGATTTCCCCAGCCTGACAGGCACATTCCTTTTCAACAGGCTGCTGGCTGACAGGGAAAGGGCCATAATAGAAGATGGCGCCATAATAACATTAGGCGCCACCACTATAATACTCCACTCTCCGGAAAAGGACTCCTGAAATCAGGGCTTGATTATGCAGACCTTGAACTTATAGTTTGAGTTCATTGGTATGTAATCCCAGAAGTCCTGTGCCTCAACAACCAGGGTCAGTATGCCGGGTTCGACTTCATAACGGAAATTCTGCATAACCAGGTTGTTTATATCATTCTCCAGCGGATGCACATATGGCAGTATGTTGTAACGGTTCTCTCCATCAATCAGATATACCAGTACAGCACCATTCTTGACTACGCTGGCAGTTATCTCCGGGAACTTGAATTCGCGATAGAGATAATAACCCGGATTGCCTTTCTGGCCACTCTCTCTCCACTCGTTACCCTGTACCTCAATAACGTCATTGAAGAGAGTAACACCCTGGATTATTGTTTCATTATGATATACATCACCTGTTGTACATCCTACGGCTGCAAGACAAAACGCAACAGCCACCAATAACTTAGCTTTCATAATCTTTAGATTTTTGTTGGTTAATAATGATTTGAAATGCCCCCCGGGAGATTACCTGTCCTGATAATCATCCTGCAGGCTGGTTGAGGACTTGAGTCCTGACCTTCTGGAAGCCCTTATATTCAGAGGCATTGAGACCTTGAACCTGACCGGTTCACCGTTCCTGGTAGCCGGATTCCATCTTGGCATTGCCTTGATGAGCCTGAGAATTTCATCATCAATTGTCTGGTCAAGTCCTTTCAGTATGCTTGGGAAGGAAACGTCGCCTGACTTTTCAATGGTAAACTCAACCTCCATGGTTCCGCTGACTGACCTTCTGGCAGCTGCATCGGGATAAACGAAATTGTCAGATATGTACTGATACAGGGCCTTTGTGCCTCCCTTGAAATATGGCTGGGTAACCACATACCCGCCAATTATCAGGGTATCAATCTTCTCTTCATTGGTCTTCTTGTCATCTGCGCTGGCCGACATTGGAATGATAGCCGCAGCTACAAGAAACAACATGTTTTTCAGAAACTTATTCATAGCATTCAGTTTTACTAAGATCTTACCTAATAGTAAACAATTCTAAATATGATATAACCGGCAAGGCCGATTGTTAAATCCCAAAATTCTTAAAACTGGTTAATTCCGGCGGACAAGCAGTACCACATTCTCCACATGGTGGGTATGCGGGAACATGTCGACGGGCTGGACTGCAGCCACCTTGTAAACTCCGTCCATCAGGGCCAGGTCACGTGCCTGGGTCGCAGGATTGCAGCTGACATAGACAACCTTTTCAGGTGCAGCTGCCAGAATCACGTCAACCACATCCTTGTGCATGCCCACCCTTGGCGGGTCTGTCACAATGACATCCGGCTTGCCGTACTGTTCAATGAAATCAGCATTCAGGACATCTTTCATGTCACCTGCAAAGAACAGGGTGTTCTCAATTCCGTTGATTTCAGCATTGACCTTGGCATCTTCAATTGCCTCGGGCACATACTCAATGCCTACAACCTTCTTAACCCTCCTTGACAGGAACTGTGCAATCGTTCCGGTTCCGGTATAGAGGTCATAGACTACATCGGACTCCTTGAGAGCGGCAAGTTCGCGTACAACCGAATAGAGCCTGTACGCCTGCTTGCTGTTGGTCTGGAAGAATGACTTCGGGCCAATCTTGAACCTCAGGTCTTCCATCACCTCATAAATGCAGTCATCACCGCGGAACACATTCACAGGAAGGTCACCTATCGTGTCATTGCACTTGTTGTTTATGACATACATGAGCGAAGTTATCTCTGGGAAGGAGTCCGATATGTGCTGCATCAGCCCCATGAACAGTTCCATCTGAAGGTCATCTTCAACCTTGGCCTGGACAAGTACCATTATCTGGCCCGTGGTAACCACACGTACCATCATGTCACGCAGTATTCCCTCCTGGGAACGCAGGTTTATGAACGGGATGCGGTGTTCAACGGCATATGAGTATGCCGAATTGCGTATCCTGTCGGAAATTCCATCCTGGAGTGAGCAGGAATTGATGTGCAGCACCTTGTCGAAAGCGCCCGGTATGTGAAAACCAAGTCCCGGCTGCTTCCTTGACGATTCGTCTTCGCGGTCAATGCCCTGAAGTTCCTCTTCGGTAAGCCAGCGCATATTGCTGAACGAATACTCCAGCTTGTTCCTGTAACGCATGGTGTTTTCCGAACCAATGATAGGACTGATTTCCGGCAGTTCTATCTTGCCTATGCGGACCAGGCTGTCAACCACCTGCTGCTGCTTGAACTTAAGCTGCTCCTCATATGGGAGGTTTTGCCACTTGCAGCCTCCACAAATTCCAAAATGTTCACAAAAGGGAACGGCACGGATATCTGAGAACTTCTTGAAGCGCTCTACCCTTGCTTCGGCATAGCTGTGCTTTTTCTTAAGTATTTTCAGGTCTACGACATCTCCAGGAACAGTAAAAGGGACAAAAACCACCAGATCGTCAATTCTGACCAGGGCCTTTCCTTCTGCAGCGATTCCCGTAATCGTAACATTCTCAATAACAGGCTGTTCTTTTCTTTTTCTTGACATTTTGGGAAATATTCTTTTTCGGCTTGCAAATGTACTTCATTTTTATTCAATTTGTTCTCCAAAGGATATCTTCTTTTATACAATGGTAAAAAGACGCGCAAGCTTTAGTGTTTTTTATAATTATTGAGTAACTTTGCATTCGTTTTAATGTTAAAAAGGGGGAAGATTTACCCTGGCACACACATTCAGAAAACAATTATCAGATTTATACATAATACATTATGAGCGTAAAAAGAGTTTATACCTTCGGCAATGGACAGGCAGAAGGTAATGCGCAGATGCGCGAGGCACTCGGCGGCAAGGGAGCAAACCTCGCTGAGATGAACCTCATCGGAGTTCCGGTTCCTCCTGGTTTCACAATCACAACTGACTGCTGCAATGAGTACTATCAGGTAGGTGAGGCAAAAATCAAGGAACTTCTCCAGGAAGAGGTCATGGCTGCCGTAGCACACACTGAGAAGCTGATGAACAGCAAGTTCGGTTCAGTTGAAAACCCACTTCTGGTTTCAGTACGTTCAGGTGCACGTGCTTCTATGCCAGGCATGATGGATACCATCCTCAACCTTGGCCTTAACGACGAAGTTGCTGAAGGTCTCGTAAAGAAGACCGGCAATCCTCATTTCGTATATGACTCATACCGTCGCTTCGTACAGATGTACGGTGACGTTGTACTCGGACTCAAGCCAGTCAACAAGGAAGACATCGACCCATTCGAGGCCATCATTGAGAAGGTCAAGGAAGAGCAGGGGGTTGTTCTTGACAAGGACCTTTCAGTTGAGTCTCTGAAGAAGCTCGTTGAGCTCTTCAAGAAGGCCATCAAGGACCAGACCGGACTTGATTTCCCAACAGACCCAATTGAGCAGCTCTGGGGCGCTATCTGCGCTGTATTCCGTTCATGGATGAACGAGCGCGCTATCCTGTACCGCAAGATGGAGGGTATTCCTGACGAATGGGGAACTGCTGTTTCAGTAATGGCAATGGTATTCGGTAACATGGGTGACACATCAGCTACTGGTGTATGTTTCTCACGCGATGCCGGTAACGGTGAGAACCTGTTCAACGGTGAGTACCTGATCAATGCTCAGGGTGAAGACGTTGTTGCTGGTATCCGTACCCCACAGCAGATTACAAAGATTGGTTCACAGCGCTGGGCTGAGCGCGCTGGCATCTCAGAAGAGGAGCGCGTAGCCAAGTATCCTTCAATGGAAGAGGCCATGCCTGAGCTCTATGCTGAGCTCGATGCACTTCAGGACAAGCTGGAGCACCACTATCACGACATGCAGGATATGGAGTTCACCGTTCAGGAGGGCAAGCTGTGGTTCCTGCAGACACGTAACGGCAAGCGTACCGGTACAGCTATGGTAAAGATCGCCATGGACCTTCTCCACGAGGGTATGATTGACGAGAAGACAGCTATCCTGCGCTGCGAGCCAAACAAGCTTGACGAACTGCTCCACCCTGTATTTGACAAGGCAGCCCTTAAGTCTGCCAAGGTCATCACCCAGGGTCTGCCAGCATCACCAGGTGCTGCATGCGGTCAGATTGTATTCCACGCTGACGATGCCGAGGCATGGCACAAGAACGGCCACAAGGTTGTAATGGTACGTATTGAGACTTCACCTGAAGACCTGGCAGGTATGTCAGCTGCCGAGGGTATCCTGACAGCACGTGGCGGTATGACTTCACACGCTGCTGTTGTTGCACGCGGTATGGGTAAGTGCTGCGTTTCAGGTGCCGGTGAAATCCACGTTGACTACAAGACAAAGACCGTTGAGATTGGCGGTGTTGTATATAAAGAAGGTGACTACATCTCACTGAACGGTACAACCGGTCAGGTTTATGCAGGCCAGATTGCTACCAAGGAGGCTGAGCTTTCAGGCGACTTCAAGGAGCTGATGGATCTCTGCGACAAGTACACCAAGATGGAGGTTCGTACCAATGCTGATACTCCACACGATGCACAGGTTGCACGTGCTTTCGGTGCAAAGGGTATCGGTCTGACACGTACCGAGCACATGTTCTTTGAGGGTGAGAAGATCAAGGCTATGCGTGAGATGATTCTTGCTGAGAGCGTTGAGGCTCGTGAGGCTGCTCTTGCAAAGCTTCTCCCATATCAGAAGGCTGACTTCTACGGAATCCTCAAGGCTATGGACGGTCTTCAGGTCAACATCCGTCTTCTTGACCCACCACTCAACGAGTTCGTTCCTAACAAGGAGAACCCAGCTGGCCAGAAGGAAATGGCAGAGCAGATGGGCGTTGATATTGAGGTTATCAAGAAGCGCGCTGAAGCACTTGATGAGGCTAACCCGATGCTTGGTCACCGCGGTTGCCGTCTGGGTGTTACATATCCAGAAATCACTGCAATGCAGACACGCGCTATCCTTTCAGCAGCTTGCGAACTGAAGAAGGAAGGCTTTGACCCACATCCAGAAATCATGGTTCCACTCGTTGGTATCCTTTATGAGCTGAAGCAGCAGAAGGAAATCATCAAGAAGGTGGCTGCTGAAGTATTTGCAGAGTACGGCATCGAGATCAAGTTTGAGATTGGTACAATGATTGAGATTCCACGTGCATGTCTGACAGCAGACCGCATTGCTACTGAGGCTGAGTACTTCTCATTCGGAACAAATGACCTTACCCAGATGACATTCGGTTACTCACGTGATGACGTTGCTTCATTCGTTCCAGAATATCTGAGCAAGAAGATCCTGAAGAACGACCCATTCCAGGTTCTTGACCAGAAGGGTGTTGGCCAGCTCATCAAGATGGCTTGTGAGAAGGGTAACTCAGTTCGTCCAGGTATCCGTACAGGTATCTGCGGTGAGCACGGCGGTGAGCCTTCATCAGTCAAGTTCTGCGCTAAGCTCGGTATGAAGTATGCATCATGCTCTCCATTCCGCGTTCCAATTGCACGTCTTGCTGCCGCGCAGGCTGCGGTTGAAGAATAAACGACTGAATGCTGATAATTAGTGAAATACGAGGCAAGAGTTTGGAAAACAGACTCTTGCCTCGGTTCTTTTTGCTCATATTCTGCGGGTTACGTAAGCAGAATAAGTTGACTAAAAAACCCAATTTGTTGA
>JAZQQQ010000012.1:0-2219 GCA_045629165.1 Bacteroidaceae bacterium | reverse complement strand
TACCTGTATGAGCAGCGTGGCATCCATATTACTGTCCTGAAGAATCCACACAGCTTTGAATACTTCATGTTTGAGGAACCCAAGCAGCGGCAGAGGTCGATTGAAAACCGTCTGAAGCTGGGTATCCCCTTGCAGGGAAACGGCTGGCCCGGTATGCGAGTACGCTGGTGTACGGGTCAGCTGAAAACCCACCTTATCAGCAAAGAGGTAAACCGGCTCAAAGGCGAATTGGGGGCCATCAACTACATCGGTATCGCTGCAGATGAAGCGTGGCGATGCAAGGATGGCTGTTATCCTCTGGTGGAATGGGGCATCACCGAAGCCCAGGCACTTCAAATCTGTTATGACCGAGGGTTTGACTTCGGTGGACTGTATCAGATTTACCGCCGTGCTTCCTGCTGGTGCTGCCCTTGTCAGCGGATCGATGAGCTGAGAAAGCTACGGCAGCACCACCCGGAGCTGTGGCAGCGGCTTTTGGATATGGACAGACGTGCCAGACAGATGTTTGGCAAAGGCCCATTGGGTCAATTCAAAAAGGATTGGAGCGTAGACCGCTTAGAAGAACGGTTTGCCAGGGAGGTTTTGAATATAGCTTCATAACCTCCCGGCAGGTATGGGGGTTATCATTATGGCAGTATTTCGTATTGAGAAAACCAAAGATTATACCGTGATGGCAAATTTCCATCTTCGGGATGTATCTCTTTCCCTGAAAGCAAAAGGACTTCTCTCTCTGATGCTTTCTTTGCCGGATAGCTGGGATTACACCACGAAGGGACTTTCCCGTATTTGTAAGGATGGCGTGGACAGCATCTGCACCACCGTCAAGGAACTGGAAGCCGCTGGTTATGTTCAACGCAGGCGTGTCCGGAATGAGTTAGGGCACCTGACCGAAGTAGAATATACCATTCTAGAAAGACCTGTTCCGCCTGCTAAAGAAGAAACACCTAAACGGGAAAATCCAGTTTTGGATAAGCCTGTTTTGGATTCTCCTGTTCAGGATGCCCCTTTTTTGGCTTTTCCAGAACAGGCTTCTCCTGTCTGGGGTAATCCACAACAGGAAGAACCTGAACAGGAAAATCCTGCCCAATTAAATACTAATCCATCAAAAAAAGAAAAATTAAATACTGAGCTATCAAATACTCATTCATTCTTTCAAGGCGCAGAGCAAAAACCGGAAAGCGTTCCGGCCAATCTGACGGACGGAAAGAATGAACGAGAGAGAATCAGAGAGCAGATAGATTATTCTATCATGCTGGAGCGGTATGGGCAGGAGCAGCTGGACGAGCTGGTGGAAATCATGCTGGAGGTACAGATGAACCGCAGTCCCACGATCCGCATTGGTCGGGATGCAGAATATGCAACAGCTTATGTTCAGGAACGTCTGTCCAGGATCAATGCTATGCACATCGAGCGTGTCTGTGACGGCATCCGGGATAATCGCACCCAGGTCAAAAATACGAAAGCCTATTTACTGGCAGCGTTGTTCAACGCAGTATCCACGCTGGACACCTACTACACCATGCAGGTCAATCACGATTTCAGCAATCCGTATTGATCTGCTTTTTTCATGCTCATTTTTCACAGAAAGGAGTTCTCAATGACAGACCCGAAAGTGCTGCATCGACTGGTAGTTCCACCCTAGCGGTGCATTTCGCCACTTCCTGCACCCCATACCGGAAAGGAGTGAACTGTTTTGCAGGAAGAAGTGGAACAGAAAACGGTTACCCTGATTATCAACACCTCCAAGCTGACAGAGCAGACCTTGCAGAAAGGCATTGCAAAGCTGCTGGAACGGCAAAAGGAAAACCGTGCCAATCCCCACGGCAAAATGTCCGTGAAGAAGCTGGCAGAACAAAACCGCGGGATGCAGAGTGTCGAAGTGACCGACAAGAATATCGGTTCATTCAACCGGATCGCAAGGAAGTACGGCATTGATTTTGCCCCATTTAAGGTCAAGGGGCAAAACAAGTACATGGTATTTTTCAAATCTCAGGATCAGGATGCCATGACAGCAGCCTTTGAAGCATACACCGCCAAGGTGATGAAAAAAGACCGCAAGCCTTCCGTTCTTGCAAAGCTGGCAAAGTTCAAAGAACTGATTAAAACCCCGGTAGCCGACAAAACCCGGAAGAAAGAGCTGGAACGATGAAAAGTACAAACTGGAAAAAGCTCCTGATTCTCAATTTCCCCTATGTTTTGTTTGCTCTGCTGGCAACCAA
>JAZQQQ010000011.1:0-3068 GCA_045629165.1 Bacteroidaceae bacterium | reverse complement strand
ATCTCCTGCAACGACGGCTTCCGCCCTGTGTCGTTCCTGCTTGAGGCCATTGATGAGGCGGCAGACTGATGTGAGAAACTTTGTCTGACGGACGTGACAAGCGCGGATTAACCTGTTGCGCAGATGTCACCGGACTCCACGGCATACGACATATAAGAATTGTCACACTTCTGCGAGCGTCCGACTTACATCCTGTCCTTGACAGACTGGCCGGCGCCTGTGCCCTTGTACTTGCTGCTTGCGCTGTTGAATCTGTACGATGCCCTTAGAACGATGCCGGGGTTGCGATGGTCATTGCTCTGTGAGAAAGAATAGCAGCCGTAATCGACATCCATGTACTCAATCATTCCGTTCAGAATGTCATTCCACGACAGACGCAGGGTAAGGGCATCGTTCTTGAGGAAAGACTTCTGCACGCTCATGTCAAGACTGTTCAATGGCTTGTTTATGTATGCTATATTCTGATTCATTCTGCTCATGTACTGGAAGTTCACTTCCAACAACCAGTTGTGTTTGAATTTGAAGGCATTGTCGGCCTGAACGAACAGCATTGGTCTGTCGCAACTGATGACACGCCGGCCTGTATTCTCGCTTGGGTCGGTCACGTGCAGTTTGAGAAACGGCTTGTCGAATCCGATGGTATAGCGCGGATTCCATACACCGAATGTAGGTGAAGCTGTAAGGTGGAAATTCAGATTGCGGCAGATGTCATTCATGTTTGAGTAACGGAGTATGACCACACCATTGTCATTGAATGGCGATGCCCACTGTGTGATGTGATTGTCTGCCCTTTCGTATGATGAACTGAATGTCAGCCATTTCCAGGCGGCGTTGAGCGTCAATGTGCGCTGTGCTTCGCTGCGCAGTCTGGGGTCACCGGACTGGTAGGTATAACGGTTGTTGTATGTTATCTCATTGGTCAGATACTGGAGCTTTGGGCGCAGTGTCTTGCCAGTGTAACTCAATGACATGCCTACTTCGCCCAACTGTGTGGAAAAACTGACAGAAGGGAACCAGTCGTCATGCTGGCGTGACATGTCACTGTCGTCATTGATGTTGTCGTCATATCTGAAATTCACATGCTCGTACCTGAGGCCGGCACTCAACTGCCCGAAAGGTAAGGTCAGGGAATACTGGGCGAAACCGGCAATGGTGTTTTCAGTGTTCTCTCCATCGGCGGCAGGTATGTCTGACTTGTTGATGGAATACTTCTGCAGGCCGGTGAAATATGTCTCTTCAGAACCGAACTGCAGCAGACCTTTCCAGACAGGATATGACAGCACCAGTTTTGCAGCATACATGTTACCGTCTGCCAATGCGATGGACTTCATGGAAACCGGGCCTGTCCAGCTGGTCTCGTTGATTTCGGTTTCATTGTGCCCACGGCCTATCATGAAGTCGGCATTGAAGTTGATGTTCATCTTGCCGGCATTTCCGTCATAATACAGATTGCCGTTCCACTGATAACTTTCAGGTGTTCTGGTGCGGTTTACTGAATAGACGTGGTCCTCTACGATGCCGTTCACGACAAAATCATTGTCAATGACCAGATTCTGATTCATGTATCCCGATGTGCTCTTGTCAATCTTCATGCCGATGGAATGCTTGTCATTGATCTGCCAGTTGGCACCGATAATATGCTGTATGCCCCCTTGCTTAGATATGTAGCTGAGCGTTCCGTCCTGGATTTGTGACAGAAGCTGCCCGTCCTTCATGGTCCTGGTGCCGCCGTTGATATCAGAAATCTGATAACCGTGGTTTGACCAATATACGATTTTTCCGAACAGGTCAAAGCCGCCCTTGCGGTAGTTCAGGTCAAGAACGGTCCATGACGGATCGAAATCGCTGCAGGTGGTGTATTTCTTAGCCTGGCTGGTAAGGGCGAAACTGAATCCTTCACCCTGACGTTTCACAGTTCTGATACGAACGACGCAGCGTACATCGCCTCCATAAAGGGCTCCGGGATTGCTGACCACCTCAATGGATTTGACATCTTCGGACATGAGATTGCGCAGTTCTGAATTGTCCGTGACCTTCCGGCCGTTAATGTAATATTCGGGCTCTCCGCGGCCAAGCACTTCCAGAGTGCCGTTCCTGTTTATCATGCCGGGCACCTTTCCCAGTACATCAATAGAATTGCCCGCATGTTCAAGTATCGAACCTTCAATGCTGGTAATGACGGCATCGCCCTTGATTTCGGTCTTTGGAAGGGTTTCTCTTATGACCACCTCATTCAGGATATTGGCATCTTCTTCCAATCTCAGAGTGCCGGCATCAACACTGGCGCCTTTCAGTTCCAATGGCATAACCACATCTTTGAAACCAAGGAATGATGCCTGAAGCACATATCTGCCTTTTGTGGCTGACATATTGAAAACGCCGTTTTCATCGGCCATTGCCCCCGTAATTATACTGTCATTTCTGATAAGAGCGACCGATGCGAACTCCAACGGTTCGTCAAGTGCGGCGTTCGTTACCACGCCTTTCAGTTCTGTCAGATTCTGGGCGTTGCACACAAAGCATACGTTACATAGGGCAATAAATGCCGCAGCTGTTTTCATCTTCATATTAATAAGATATCTGTTGTTATTATTTTCGCCTTAATGACGCATTGCCAATGCAGATGTTAAATAATACTCTGATTTATTATAAGAATCTGTTTTGAAATGTTCCAATTATTCTTTTATAAAATCTTTCCAGCCGAAAAACCGTTTCTTCTCAGTCGTGATGGAACCCCCCATCACTCCCTCAAACAAACAATTTTTCATCTCGTAACTAAGGCATTCAACCTTTGTTATTTTAACCCGCTTTTGTGCCTCAAAAGTGGTACTTTTCATGTTGTTTGCTCGTTATTTGTGGAAATTCTTCTCGAAAGTGACCCCATTCGAACTCTTGAAAGTGACCCCTTGGGGAATCTGATATTTTAATTTGGACAATGTGATGAACGGAAGTCAGGAAACCTCGATGAAATGGCTTCCGTTCTTCTTTTTCAGCCTTCTGAGAGCCTGACATGGGAAGATGATCCAGATGACAGCTGATGAAAAAACAAAGGCCCTTCTGGAGGGCTT
>JAZQQQ010000010.1:0-2457 GCA_045629165.1 Bacteroidaceae bacterium | reverse complement strand
CATGAGGATTTTCATGACCGACAACAATGTGAATGCGCGACACCTTGCCCGACATGCCTTCCTGCCGCCAAGGATATGGGAATGGCTGCGGATCATGTTTGAAAGGGATTCCGAAGACTGATGGTTCTTCAGCTCACTCCGACGAATAGGCCACAATCTTTTCCCTGATGAATTCCTTCATCGTGTTCCAATCGGGAAGGTCATATGTCTTGGGCGAGATCTGCGCATCGGCATCATCGAAATATGCCATGCTCATCAATGCTCTGAAATTTGAGTGTTCCGGATACTTTTGAGCATAGAACGTCAGGATTTCATTCAGTGAATAATGATGAAGAAGTTCATACAGATCTATGAAATCCTTCTTGGTGCCGCGGCCTTCAATGGCATTGACCTTCATCGCGGCAATGTCTGCCGCCGAAGCCAGACGAATGGGACCTTCAATGACGGCATTGTCAATCCAGGGATACATTGAATAGTCCACAATATCAACCTTGATGTCATCTATAAGACAGAAACGTATCTTGGGAGATACATGCCTGAATCCTGTAACGTGACCGGCTGTTCGTAATTCTTCAAGAAGGGTATTGTCATCAACGTTTACACTGCCGAAGAAATCCAAATCCACAGACATCCTGTGACCATACTGCAATGCCAGTGCCGTTCCGCCGACCAGACGGGTCCCGGCTAAGGATGGAAGGACTGAAAGGGATTTCAGAAGTTCCAGTGTGCCTGTTTCAATTGAGCGGACTGATAGCATCGGAAACTTTCTTTGTCAGTATGTGAAATACAGCAGATGTATGCCAATGCAACCGGGTCAAGAGTCCTGATTGACTGACAGCATTTGACTATTAACGGCATACCGTAATAGGAACGGATTGCAAGCCAGTCATTCCATTCTCCATATTCCAGAACTCTCTGAACTATCTGTGACGGACAGCTGTCCAGATCTATCTGGTCCGGGTCCATATCCCAGAACAGATTTCGTGACATGTTCCCGATAACGTTCTGCTGTTCACTCTTCATGTGCGCAAAGGTAGAAAAAGTCTTGAAGGTTTACCATATACACACAGCTATTCTTAGCGGCAGTTCCAGAAAAACAGGTCATAGATGACTTGTTCAAAATATCCTTGAACAGGTACCGGTGGAATAATATGGCATATTTACGCCAATAATAATGGATTATTCAAACAAGTCATCCAAGGTGATCGTATTGGCGAACACACCGGCATTTGGGCCAGCTTTCAAGCCAAAGGTGGTTACAAGTGTAGGTTGTATTGAAGCACGCCTGCTGACGTGTTCTTTTATAGCATTCATGCGGCTTCTGATTGTTCTGGCATAGTCAGAACTGACTTCAAAGTCGTCATTGTAGCATTTCATCTCGCACATGTTGACCACTCTGTCCGCGCGGTCGATAATGAGGTCCACCTGATGGCCTTTTGTCCCCTCATCACCCGATATTGACCAATTGGATTGGTTGGAAGCGACCTGACCGACTCCGAGGGCGGATTTGATCTGATATGAATGCAGGAGACATATCTCCTCAAAGGCAATGCCGCGCCATGAATTCAATCCGGGTTGGTTCTGATGGTTCTGCCAATAGTGCTCTTCCCTCATTTTCCCCTCAACCTGCTGAAGCCAAAACCAGCAGAAAGGGTCAATGAGCCTGTAGCAGAGATGGCGCTTGTCATTTCCGAATGGCTGATATAATTCAATGAAATCTGCGGCTTCCAAGGCACGCAGCAATCTGCTAATCTCCTTTCCTGGCGAAATTCCGGTCTTCTGCAGGATTTCATCCCTGCTGAATCCGGCATGCCTGGACGCCAATACCCTGATGACCTCCTTCGATGTCTCTGCCTTGACAAAAATAGAATTGAACAATCTGTTGAACTCGTCACTCAGCTTGGATTTTCTTGCGAAGAACAGTCGGTCAATGGTTTGCGCCACGCTGTCGCCGGGAACTGCCAAGTTAAGGTAGTACGGGATTCCTCCAACCGCCATATACAGCTCGGCAATGTCATAGCGGCTCAATTGGACATCGTTATATGAAAGCAACTGCTCGGTTTCGTTGAGCGTGAACGGTGAAAGGTGAATGTTTGAATTTGATCTGCCATAGAATCCCCCCGGAGAATCTATCAGGTGGTCCTGTATCCATCCGCTCGCGCTTCCGCATGCTATCAGCATGATATTGTCCTGCCCGCTTGCCCAACTGTTCCAGAAATGCTCGAATGCGGTGACGAAGTTGCTGCGCGGCGTATCAAGCCAGGGCATCTCGTCAATGAACACGACCTGCCTTTCATTTCGGGGTTTCGTGCACAAGAGTTCCTTAAGCCATTTGAAAGCTTCAACCCAATCAGCGGGGCGTGTGTCATGCTTATCGCCATATTCATTCAGCGAGGACAGGAATGCTTTCAGCTGTGCGTCAAGCAGATTGTTCCCTTTGAGTTCAATGGGGCTCAA
>JAZQQQ010000009.1:0-2658 GCA_045629165.1 Bacteroidaceae bacterium | reverse complement strand
GTCGATACTCCTGTCGAAGCTATTGTCGCACTCTGGTCCAATGGCATGTTGGCGTAGGCAAGGAAGTTCAGGATCGTTGCCTGCGGCCAGTAAGCAACGGGTGTTGCAGTCCAAGCAGTGCCGGACCACGACACGGACTGGGAGAGCTTTTCAACACCGTCACCGTTGTATGCTTTGACAGTGAACCCGCTGACTACGTCTGAAAACGAACCGAGTGCAGAATCGTCACCGCCCGTATTGACCTGAGTGCCTCTGGTAAGGACCGTATCCGATTCCAGTGAAATGCCTTCGCTGACCTCTAATTCCATTGGAATCACAAGCTTCCCTTCCTTGTCCGAAAGGGCAAGTGGCGTTTCAGCATCAAGAACCGCCGCCCTGGTCTGCGAAGCATCTACAAAGCTCACTGCATATCTGACGGTTCCGTCATTCAGGTCCTGCAGGCCTGCAATATCGTTATTCTGACAACCTGCCAGAGCTACAACTGACAGGGCAAGGACGTATAATGATTGTCTTTTCATTTTTCAAGAAAGTCACATAGAAGCCGGATAAATGCCAGTGGGGATGTCCTCTTCCGAACCGAAGACGGACATCCTCACCAACTTACAAATTATGATCAGCTCCTCCATTTAATTCGGTTGGTTGTGCCTTTTTAGAACAATATCAACCTGTCAGATTCAATATGATTTTGACTGAATATTTTGTTAGATAGACACAAATGCCATATTATTCTTTTATCAGTGCCACACCCATAGTGTACGAATTGTTAGAATTGCTCATGGTTATACGTTCGCCGGCACAATTTCCGTCAGTCGGATCATACTGTATTACAAAACTTGTATTAGCATGCGAAGGAGAGTTAGACCAGACACTAAAACCATCGGTATCGTACCAGTAATAGGTAGCACTTACCTGAGTCAGGAAAGCCATATTCCTGTATCCGCAGCATGGAAAGAAAATATTTCCTGTTCCTGATTCGTATAAAAAACCGTGGCCACCTGAGTCATAATGATAAGTACCAGACTCCTGTCTCACAATTCCGTCATAAGCCTCGCCGTTCGGAAGCGTGAAACCTACAGGAGACGGGTCATATATTGTCTTTATGGTACTTACACTTTTATGCTGGCCAAAATCGTAACCAGTAATGTTGATGTTCTGATCAGAAATATGTACCATTGCACTCCAGAGATTTGTATACCAGTTGGTAGTCCAATCCATGAAAAATCCATGATCCACATTATAATAGGCATTCATATAATATGGCTTCTGAATAGCTTCGCCGACACTAACCAATTGGATTCTGCTCGGAGAACACCATTCCGCATTGTAGGTGTTCTGGTAGAGACCTCTGAATTGGTTGGTGAACTCTCCGTCACCACCAGGGAACGGATCCTTGCGTCCCCACTGATACATTGTACATGAACCTCTTGTGGATAGAGCGACATCCTCATGTTCGGTCTGTGCAAAGGTCGTATTTGATGTCACGTGACCATTGTTTGCCCTGACATAGCAGGAACGGCCGGCATATGTGGTTACAGGAGCGTTACCGGTACTGTACCAACCGAGAAGCACTTTCATGAAGTCGTACTGCTTTCCACTTATGGTCACCCTGTTGGTTTCGGCCAGATTCTCGTCCGTCACCCATATCTGCCAGCTCCAGAGAATGGTATTGCTGCTGTTGCGGACAGCTACCATGCAGTTTCCCTGAGTGATTGTAGCATTTGCAACATCAAATGTCAGATAATCGCCATTGATGGCTACGTTGCTGACAAGATTGTTGGCATCCTGCCATACTATACAGGCGTTCAAATTGGTTCCTATTGAAGTGTTGTTGGAATTCAAACCGTTCTTGATCCATGGATCAGATATCGGCTTGTCGGCATGGTTGACGAAGTTCTGTAAGTAATGGGTATATGTACCTGGCTCTGAAGGAGCAGGTGCGATATAAGCTGCTGTATTTGTACTGCCGTTCTTTATGGCATTTCCATATACGAGCGGTATCTTATAGTAACCCGATGAATTGACAACGTAAGTGTTGGCGGTGGAGCGTGTTGCCGTTACCTGACCAGTGGCAACATTGAAATAAGACAGGTCAAATCTTTCGGCAAGACTGTTGCCACCCTTTGGCGAAGCGTTTCTCAGGTTGACATCGTGCCCATTCTTGGCAGGAGCGCTTCCTCCCGATACACCTGATTGAGCGGCTACCGTTACGGACAGGCTCTCGCCTGATGTTCCACCGCTGCCTGATGTGTTATTGAATGTAAGCCAGCTGGGTTTGGTCGTTGACCAGTTGATTCCATCTGTAGAATATTCGAGGTTCCAGCTTGCTGATTCAACCTGGCTGGCATCATTTTTCCTGACGCGGTAGCTCTTGACCGTCATGGCCGAACTGCCTCCGTGAAAATCAACGGTAACCGGGGTCATACCTTCGATGATATACTCCCACTCATCCTTATAGCCAATAGTGTATGTATTGGTGTAACCTGCCTTCCAGACACCGGTATTCAAGATGCCTTCCAATACTGTATCATCAGTGAACGTCACCATTACTTTCACGTTGAGTGTAGCAACATTCTGAGGTATGATGAGGAACGGTTCGCCTATGACCGATGTGGTGGCATTGACTGGAAGTCCGCTCAGGTTCTCCTGTGACACTATACC
>JAZQQQ010000008.1:0-1821 GCA_045629165.1 Bacteroidaceae bacterium | reverse complement strand
GCATAGGGAATACGCAGATTCTTGAAATATGTCATGTTATCCATGCTCTGCCATTCGAATACGGGGGAGGGACCGTTGTTTACGGCGTTCATGTATTTGATGGGGCCGATGGCTTCATCGGCGCTTACGACAATCTGGGCCAGTGCTTCAGCTGCTCCTGCCATTGCAAGCAGAGATGCCGCCATGATGGTGAGTATTCTTTTCATATCAATATTCTGGTAGCTTTTCAAGATAGTGTGTCCTGTATGACATACCTTCTCTTTGAATTGCTTTCTTTACGTTGCCTTTAAGGTCAGTGAATACCACATAATGTGAGACAGTCATTCCAAACATAAGCATGCTGTCTTCCAGGATAAGTTCGACATTGCTTCTGTCGCGGGATGAATATATTTCATCCAAACTTACAGATAATTCGACATCAGCGGTCATGGTTTCAGGATTGATGTCGTATATGATTGCACGGCTTGATTTTCTCTCGCTGCCATTGTCCAGACACAGTACTCTGTCAGGCCCAAGCGGTGTTGCAGCATGGAGGCCCTGTGCAAATCCGCTTTTATCAAGTGCTACGTTGCCGTCCGGACCAACCCTGTACATAACCTCTCCTGTCTTTGAATCAATCTTCCAGAGTTGGCTGCACTGGTTGAATGTCATATAGTAGTTGCCTTCGCTGTCCCAGTTGAATGAGTTCGCGTGAAGCAGGTCGTGTGGCCTCTTGATGGGTTTGATGAAACTGCAGTTCAGTGGGTCAAGTGTGCCGAAGAAGTCCCATGTCCTTAGAATTTTCCCCTCAGTGTTGAAGATGGTGAAGCCATCACCATAAAGCGTTGTTTCAGGTTCTCCCCCCAGAGGAGTCAGGTCGTACTCCTTTGTGAAGCTTGATACGACAACTATGTTGCCGTCAGGCATACGCCTGATCTCATGGTGCGCGTAGGGTATGTCTATTTCATTGTCTTTGATTGACCAGCTGTGCAGTACATTACCGTAGAAGTCTATGCAAAGAATGCGTTTTGCCAAACGCTGGAAGTCTCCGGTAGAGCTTTCTTTAAATCCTGTAAGCATCCAGATCTTACCTTCTTCAGCACAGAAGTCAAAATGTCTGGATGCCTGATCAATATACTGATACCAGACAACTTTTCCATCGGTGTTGGAAATCATGATATAACCAGGTTTTGCAATCTGAGTCTGGAAAATGTATCCTGGTATCTTGTTTTCAACCCCTTCTTTGACCGTGTACTGCGGCATGTCGTCAGGAAGAGAATATGTCTGGAATTCAAAAGGTCCGGCCGGTTCCGCATCGTTCCCTTCGACTTTAACCGTGAAGCAATAGGTGCTTTCAGGGTAAAGGAACAACAGGGTGTCGTGCCCTTCCAGCCCTTCAGATTGCCGTATCCTGGTGGTGATGCTTTCAGACGGACTGTCCTTAAGCCAATATGTTATGGAGTATTCGCAGTCTTTGGAGAACTTGGTGTCTATGTTGACTCTCAGCGCGTTGTTTTCAACGCTGCTGCATTCCACTGTTTCAATTGCAGTGCTGTTCTCTCGTTCTTCCTTATGACATGCATACATCAATAACAATGCTGCTGTCAGGATGATTGAATATTCAACTTTTCTCATTCCCTTTTTATATTCATTATCACCGACCGGTTTGTCCGGCCGGTGATAAATCACTGTAAAATTAACTATTTATTTAGAAGGTACGTGCGTTTGCAAGCTCGGGGTTGAGCTCTGTCTCACGAAGCGGCATGGGGAAGTAACGGCGTACGTCGTTCTCGGTCAGATCAGTAGGATAAGCCTTGTACTCATCGTCATAGAATCCCTCGG
>JAZQQQ010000007.1:0-58142 GCA_045629165.1 Bacteroidaceae bacterium | reverse complement strand
CTCCACCATTGCAGCGTTGTGCAGCAGCGTTTTGGTAGAACCCACCGAAAGGTCCATCCCCTGCTGACGTGCAAAAGCCCTGGCAATGTTGACAGAAGTAAGCGATGCGTTGAAGGCAAACGACAGTGCATTGCTGTTTCTCGCCATGCCAAAGTGAGCAAGCTCCCTTTGGTCATTTGGCTTGACGAAACAGTTCCATTGTCTCGATGAAGAATGATTGGAAAGATTTGACTATATTTGTCTGGCTACGGAGAGCTGCTGTAATCATCTCTCTGAGCTGGGTAAGTGGTCTGATATTCATTTTGTAACTTATAGTGTGGTAACTACTAAATTACTGAATATCAGCCATTTATCCAAATATTTCAAACGTAAATATCACAAATTTATAACACTTTTTTCGGCCTTGGTTCTACTGCTGCAAAGTTGTCTGTTGAAGTGACGAAAGCGGACTATTTAAAATGTAATTTGTTGATAACTATATATTTATAAACTTTTTAACGAACTATTGAGTTTGTACACATAAAGATTATTCTATATGAAAAAACGATTATTCATTCTAGCATTATTTGCTGCCGTTTTGTTAAGCGCTCATGCTCAGCTAGAGATCAAGGCTTATGGTTCTATGCCAAGAAAAGGAACAGTTATTCATGGGGTTGTCAGAGATTCTGAAGGTCCGGCAAGAGCTGTTGAGGTATTCGAAGTCAACAAGGAAAAGGAAGTTGTTGCCTATACTTATTCCGACAAGAACGGACATTTCTCTCTTGAACTGGTTAATCGAGAAGATTCATTATTCGTTGGAGGGTTCAAATTCATTACTGCAAAATGTTCAATTTCAGGCAGTAAGTATGAGATTACATTGGACAGAATTCCGAAAGATGTAATACTTAATAACGAAATGAATCATCTGTTCAGGAAATCATTTAGATCTTTGATTGAAGAAGCAGAGAACTATCCTCTATTATGGATGGACGGTCATGCAACATATCGCGACAGTAAGGCCTGGGAAGGGATCGACCCTAATAAAGAGGAATTCAGTAAACAGGAGATGGCACGCTTGTTCGGTGTAGATGCAAATCAGATAGAATCTATAAGGGTCTATGAGAAAGGAACCAAAGAGACCATGGAATGGTGGGGCATGGTAGGAGAAAGAGGGGTGATTGAAATTTTATTTAAATAATATTGATTACGTAGTAAAGACCAGCTTATTGGCAAATTAAGTATGAAGAAATTAGCAATTATATTTACGTTGCTATTGACGTCGGTATCCCTTTTTGCAGAAACCGGAACAATAGGAGGAATCAGATACGAATATGAAAATGGGTATGCAACTGTGATTCAATCTAGTGGGCAGAAATATTCTGGCCGGATTGTAATTCCCGAGAAGTTTACAATTAACGGAAAAGTCTATACAGTCACAGGTATAGGCGCGGAGGCTTTTTCACATTGTGAAAGTTTAACAGAGATTGAATTACCTTCTTCTATTAAAGAAATAGGGAACTTTGCCTTTTTGTGGTGCACAGGATTGAACCAAATTAATATTCCCGATTCTGTCAAAAATATCTCTTCCGATGCTTTCTACTGCTGCAAGAATTTGCCAGTGTACAATGGATTACGTTATGCTGATTCATTTCTTATAGAAGCGGCTGATTCAACTGCAACAGAATTTGTAGTACGTAGTGGAACCCGTTGGATTGGAGACAATGCATTCTCTAACTGTTCTCAGTTAAAGGTTTTGTCTCTCCCAGAATCGGTTGAAGTTATCGGTAACTTTTCTTTGGCAAGTTGCACTAGTCTTTCCTCTCTGGAACTTCCATCAAGTGTCCGTCTTATTGGTATTCAGGCCTTTGCATTTTCTGGATTGAAAAAACTTACATGCAAGTCTAAGATACCACCAGTAGTACTGCGCCTGAATGACAGAAACGGGTATTTTGATTACGTTGACACACATAGGTGCCGACTGAAGGTTGGGCGCGGAAACAGGGACGCATATATACATGATGTAAGATGGAGAGAATTCAGACATATCAAGACCGTCCGCAATAACTCAGACCGAAGATTTTGATGCACCGATTCTGTCAGTCACGGAAGTGGTCTAAACCTTAATTACGCAACATTATTTCTTAAAGCATTGCCGAATGGTCTGATAAACAAAAGCTTATCAAGCCCTTCCAAAGACTGCAATTCAAAAATAACACATTAACAAAATCACATACTACCAATGAAATCATTCAAATTCTTCATTATTGCAGGTATTACAATGTTTTTCTGCATCGGTTGTAAGGACAGAACTGCCACACCGGAATATGCAGAGCCAGATTTTGGCAAGGAGATCAAGGCTGACATCAACACACTAAACACTGATTTCCTCTTCAGTTATGGATCGTTGAAAGTCATAGACTCTTTGATTATCTATTCTGGAGTAACCGACATCTCAAACAAGACATTTCATGTTTTTTCTAAAAACACCGGTGCATACATCACCAGTTTTGGCAATATAGGAAGGGCCCAGAATGAAGTCAGCCAGCCCGCAATGGGATTCACCTTAGACAAAGAAAGGAAGATCCTGTACGTTTTTGATAATCCCCAAAGGAAAACGGTTGCATTCTCATTGGAAAAGATAATTGCCGGTGCCAATGATTACGCAAGGGAAATAAAACTTCCAAGCTGTGTGGCTAATGTCAGGAGTCAGAATTTTCTGTATATGAATAATTCATTCCTGGCAGGATACACCTACAATGACCGTTTCCTTGCATGTACAGAAAATGACTCCATAACAAGCAGCAATATTTATCCTAAGCTTGACGAACCCTCGGAATACAAGAACGTAGAAGAGTCATATTTCTTTTTTACAGGTTATATGGCGGCAAAACCCGATGGGAGCAAGTTTGTTCATGCAACCTCATCAGGATGCATTTTGGAAATATGGGATTTTGACGGCAAGAACCTGAAACAGGAAACTGTCAAGAGGTTCATTAAACCAGATTATGAGGTAAGGGACAGGGATCTGCCCTATCCTACGGTAATACCTAAGTCAAATGTGTCAGGCATAATGTCAATGGCATGTTCAGATCAATACATTTATGCCAATTTTAAGGACGTAACCCCAGAACCGTCAGGAACAATTGCCGTATTTGATTGGAAAGGTTCTCCAAAAAAGAAATATTTGGTCGGGAAGAAAATACTGGCATTTGATGCAGACGGAGACGATGCCGTTTATGCATTAGTAATAGATGCCGATGAAAACATAGAGCTTATAAAAATACTTTCATAAATTTGTGGTCAAAGACCTATTTTGCCACTGCAAGCATGAAGAGATTTAATACAGCGGGTACCTGTCGCCCGAACGAACATAACATGGTGGACATCAACTATCGGAAGTTTTGTGTATATCCTTTGAGGGGCGTCGCCACTCCCCGCCTTTACTTTCCGTCAATCTCACGCAGCAGTTCCTCAACTGCGGCCTTGAGCTGTGTGTCTTCACCGGCAACGACCTTCTCTGGGGTGTTGTAGATCAGGATGTCAGGCTCAAGCTGGGTATTCTCAAGGTAGGTGCCGTCAGCCTGACGGTAGCCTATGATTGGAATACCAAAGTACATTGAGTCATCAATCAGGTCAACCCAGTTCACGCTGGTCATTGTGCCTGGAACCGGAGTACCAACAAGCTTGCCCAGACCGGTGTGCTGATATACCCAAGGAGTTCCGTGGGCATTGCTGTAGTCGCATTCGCAGGTCAGCATGATCGATGCCTTGTTCCAGCGGCGGCTCGGCATGTCGCAGGCCTCACGGCCACGGATTACCTGTGTCAGGTACTGCTCGCCTCCGAACAGAATCTCAATATCTTCATGAAGACGGCCACCACCGTTGAAACGCTGGTCAATCACAATTCCGTCACACTGATAGTATTTACCCATGATGTCGTTGTAGATGGTACGGAAGCTGGCATCGTTCATGCTCTGGATATGTACATATCCCAGACGGCCGTTTGACCACTTCTCAACATCGGCAGCGCGCTGCTTTACCCAACGGTCATACAGCAGACTGTTCTGTGCAGACTTGCTGATAGGAATTACCACCATGTCATCCTTGCCCTTCACGCTGACCAGGGTCTTCTTACCAGTACGGCCCATCAGGAGCAGGCTTGGATCACTCTCGGTCGTAATCTCCTTGCCGTCAATGTGAGTAATCACATCGCCAGCCTCAAGCTTCAGGTTTGCATGGTCAAAAGGTCCGTCCTTGATGATTTCAGCAACCTTCAGGCCCTTGCCCTTGAACTCAGTGTCATACAGAAGACCCAGCTGTGCTGTAGCCTCAGTCTGGGCCGATGCACCGTAGCCGGAACCGGTGTGTGAAACGTTGAGCTCACCCAGAAGTTCACTCAGCATCTCTGAGAAATCATAGTTGTTGTCAATGTGCGGCAGGAACTTCCTGTACTCCTTGCAGTACATATCCCAGTCAACGCCGTGCATGTCAGCATTGTAGAAGCGTTCCTTCTCTTCATGCCACACATAGTCAAGCATGTATTCACGCTCCTTCTGCAGGTCAATCTTGAGTTCTGCGGAATATGATACAGGCTTCAGGTTGTCACCGTCCATCTTCTTGAATGTGCTTCCCAGCAGGAATATGGTCTTGCCATCACCGCTTGTCATAAAGCTGCCAGCACCTGCACCCTTTGATACAAGTTTGGTTTCATGACTGCGCAGGTCCATCTTCCACAGGTCAAGAGCATTCTCAAAGCGGGAAGTATAATAGAGACTCTCACCGTCCTTTGACAGAATGGCGCTTCCAAGCGAGCTGCTGTTTGGAGTTACGCGGACAATGCGGTTCTCAATACCCTCCGGCTCAAACACAATCTTCTTGGAATCATCGGTTGCCTCATCCTTTGAATCGGCATCCTTCTTGCTGTCTTTCTTTGATGATTTCTTGGAATCCTTTTCAGCGGCTGCAGGTGCATCGGCCTTCTTTTCAACCTCCTTCAGGAGTTCGTAATCCTCTTTTGAGAGACGGAAGCGGTCATATGCATCCTGGTTCATGAATGCAAGGAACACGTCATCTTGTGAGCCCCATGAGCCATGTGAACGCATTCCGTAGCGGTCACTCATGAAAAGCACCGCATTGCCGTCAAGTACAAACATTGGTCTGCCGCTCATGTAGCCACTTCCGGTCAGGTCAGTGATTTCACCGCCATCCACGCTGACAACACCTATATTATAGTAAGGGTCATGCTTGTTCGGTACATACTCAAGAGTAAAGAAACGGCCGTCCTGGCTCCAATCATAATTGAAGACATCACCCAGATCAAACCAGTAGCTACCGTCAGTCACCTGGCTGATCTTTCCGCTCTCCATGTCAGCAACCATCAGCTTGATGCGGTCCTGCACGAATGCCAGCTTCTTTCCGTCCGGTGAGAACTTAGGGGTTGAACGCTCAACCTTCATGTCATGGAACAGAGGCTCCTCCTTTATGATTGTTGCATTAGGGAAATTCGGATCCTCATCACGTCCTATGGTCGCCTTGTAGAGCTGTGACTTTCCGTCACGGTCACTTGCATAGACAATTGAACGGTTGTCATGGCCAAAGGTCACGCTAGTCTCGGCCTGAGGGGTCTCAGTGATTTTCTTTGTAGTCTGATACTCTACTGATGTCACGAACACCTCGCCGCGAACAATGAAGGCAATCTGCTTGCCGTCAGGGCTGACCGATGCATCGGTAGCACCGCTGGTCCTGGTCATGCGTTCTGGCAGATTCTCCTCGTCACGTGTCAGGCTGATGGCAACCTTCCTTGGACTGCTGCCCGGAACCTGGGTGTATATCTCACCGTCCCAAGTGTAGCACAGGGTATTGCCGCCACGGCTCAGGAAACGTACCGGATGAGTCTTGAAGTCCGATACCTGAGTAAGCTTGCCCGGCTGATCCAGCTGGAAAGAATATACATTGATGCTGGTCTGCCATCCCTCTGGCTTTGGGTAGCCGTTGCCGTCAGCAGGCTCACTCAGCAGATACACGGTCATGCCGTCGGCTGAAAGAACCGGATTCAGGTCTTCACCCGGACGGTTGGTCAGGTTGGTATGAGTTTTCTTCTTCACATCGTACTTCCAAATGTCACGGGTAGCCGATGAGATATGATGCTTGCGCCATGTATTTTCCATGGCCTTGTTGTCCTGATACAGGAAGAAATCGCCCTTTGCGCTGTAATTGACTGCCAGGGCCGGAGTACCAAGCACCTGCACACTCTTGCCTCCATCGGCTGGCACGCTGTAAAGTTCACCCAGGCTGGCACGTGGGAATGCCACACTCTGTGCCGGGTCCTGAATATTGGCACTGAAGATTATCTCCTTGCCGTCCGGGGTAAAGGACTGTGGGATTTCATCAGTTGAATTGAAAGTCAGACGTGTAGCAGAGCCTCCATCTACCGATACAGAGAAGATGTCAAAGTTGCCATAGCGGTCACTTGCAAACGCAATTGTCTTGCTGTCCGGACTCCATACAGGGGTCTGTTCGTAACTGCTCTGTGTGGTCAGCTGGACGGCATCGCCACCAGCAGATGGAACCAGGTAAATGTCACCCTTGTAGCAGAATGCAATCTGCTTGCCGTCAGGTGAAATCTGAACATCACGGAGCCACATGGGCGTCACAGGGGCAGCCACAGCTGCCATTGAAGCGGCAAATGCTGCCGCCATTATCATAAGTTTATTCATAAGCGGTTAATTTATAGAATACAAAGGTTGTATATGTACTTTCGATTCTTAATCATACATAACAATCAAAACCTTATCGAATTGCAAACAAAATGCAAATATTTTTCTTTGTTATCAAATCCATTGTCTGTGAGGAATAAATGCATCTTGATAGGAATATGATACATCTTATATATGATTAAAGTATAGAAGTGAGTATATTCCTCGTGAACAGAATAATAGTTACCTTTTTCAATGACACCCACTTTATCTCTGAATGGAAAATGACAAAGTAACAATCCATCCGCATTGCATTCTTTAGTAAATGAATCATTCTCATAAACAATAATATTCTCATCAAATATTTGTTTAACCTGCTCTTCTGTAATATCCTCCCAATAGTGTTTTCCCTCTTTATTGCATCTTATTTCCTTGGCAAGTAGTATCTTTAAATCCTCAATGCTCTTTTTTTTCCACTCTTCACGAAATTGACTCAAAACTTGTGTGTAAACAATACATTCATCGTCTGCAGACATCATCGCAATGGGTGTACTGATTTGATCTCCAAAACAGTCTTTAGAGTGTAATATTATGTCATAGTGGAGAATATTGGTGGGATATATTCTTTTATAAGAAACGAATGGTAAATCTACTGCACTTAAATCATAAGTCTTCTTGTATAATTCGACAAAACCATCGCTTACTGTCGTGGGCTTGAAAAAGTTACTTCTCCTCCACAATCTTTCCTGTTTCTTAGAATCGTTCAAATTATTTTGGGCATGTGATTCTAAAGATAAAATGGATAAAGCTATAAGCAACTCTATAAAATAAATTTTTGACTTCATAGGAAGAATATATGTATCACACTTCAAATCTAACAAATTTTATTGTCAACTGGTACAATAGTTCGTTAGTTTTATAAAAATCATACTCCTGGGAACCGATGGCCGTCCGGTAGCACTTGAGACCCGTTTCCCGGAATTCCACCAGGCACTTCTGGGCATAATGTCCGAATGACCATACTATCAGCCCGGACCGACCTCACTGATAAGGCAAAGAAATTACTTCAGAAGTAACTTGACCTTACCAACGAAGTACAATCCGGTTGAATCCATCAGGAACCGGTTGATACCCTCTTTACAGTGCAGTACTGCATGCATTATACCATTTGATGTATAGACATTCAGGTCAACGGCAACTGGTGTATCAACCACAATTTCCTGACCTTCACTCCAAATACGCAGAACCTCGCTGTCAAGTTCTTCGTCATTATCACCTGGCTCAGAACCATCCATCTGTGCAACCACATCAGATATCCTGATAGAATGAACCGGACTACTTGGTGATGAAATCGTCATGTATGTTCGGAATGGCAGGATTTCCTGACCGGAAACGAATGCAGAACCATTATCGTTCATGCCATATTTGCCAGTTTCAGTTTCATGCATGTAGGTACCAATATGCTTGTGAGTGGTGCCCTCACCCTCCACGGTAGTAGAAACAGAATTTCCGTCGGAAACCTTGATAGTGGTTGCTCCACTTTCGAAGGTAGCCTTCTGGGAATAAACTTCTTTTCCGTAAGTATCAGTTTTGTAGTATGATTCCATTGAGAACTCATAGAAGTCATCGCCCGGGAATGCCACGATGTATGGCACTTCTGCAGTAAGAGGCACGTAGTTAGTAAAGGTATGTTCCATTGCATACCAAGCCTGGTCATGATTGCCCATAGTATCGTCACCTTCATCATCGCGGGTGTCGTAATTGCCGTTGTAGTTAAAGAGCGAGGTGAAGTAGTCATTTGCTTGATAAAGGTAGTCATGCTTAGCCGCAGTTTGCTTGTCTTCTACGAACAAATCATCACCACTATCGGCAGGCCGTGCAAATGTAGCCTTGTCGCCATCGGCAGCCACCATGCCAGTAAGCCAGTATTCATGATGTAGAGTATGGTCACCGCCCTCGGTTTCACCATAGAAATGGGTAATCTCTCCATTCTTCTCTGCCGTGACTTTAGTAGCAGTGAATGGCAGAACAATGCCTTCCCATGCAGAACTGCTGTTGTAGTCAACAGTTCCATCACCATCTTTATCAACCAAGTTGCGATAACTCTTAGGCAGTCGCTCGTACCATGCACGAGTGTTCACATTGAATGCAATAGGCGCATTGAAGTCCTGCTTGTCCACAAGGTGGAAGTAGTCGGTGCTGCCGTTTGCAATGCTGTGGTAAGCAATTGCGCTCTCTGCCGTGCTATCGGGATATGAACCTGCGGCAAAGACACCCTGACCACCGTTATATACCAAGAGATTCTGAGTAACATGACCTACAGTGGCATTGTCATAAGGCACGCCAGCATAATCCTTATTACTATCCACGCTGAACTTTGTTGGCAATGTGATAGCATTATCACCTTCAGCAGTCATATTGGTATAGTCAACTGCTGTAAGGGTTGGCTTCAATGCCCACGCATCCTTATTATAATAGAACTGCTTATCTTCCTTACTCTGGTAGTATCCTGCCGTCTTAAAGACGCGGTTGCCGCTGTTGGAAACGCCATCAATATGCACAGGATATGCATCGGCATTCGTCTTGTCAAGATGCTGACCGAAGAAGAGGTAGTCGTTGGCATAGCCGGCAGGGAGACCACGATAGGTAAAGTACTCCGTACCATTGCCACTGATATCGACAGTTTTGTCGTTAAAAGTCAATGTGCCATTGTAGAGAGGTACATTGCTATCGGCTTCGCCATCGTTATCGGTGTCCTTCCAGCGTGCAGCATCGTGAGTGTGGTGAGTGTCATGACGCGTCTCCTCATGACCGTAGTTAGGTGCTCCTGTACGAAGTGACCAAACGCGGTCGGTGGTAGCGTACTGGTAGTCACCATTGACATAACGGCCCTCGACGTAACCATCAGTATCAGGAACGAAGTGATGACTGAGGTTGTAAGTCAAACTACCATCGGCAAAGTCATCGCTAGAGGCAAACTCATAGGAGTTGAAGGTATTTGTGCCATTGACAAGGCCATTAGCATCCTTGGTGTCTACACTACTGATGGTGCCACCAACGAGACCGAGATTATACACTTTGCCGGTGAGGCTGTTGCCAAGGAATGATGTACCATTGCCATTGAGGTCGATGTGGTAGCCGTCACCATGGAAGGTACCAGCAAAGGTCTGGCTGATAGTAGGCAGCGCGTTTGTCAGCTTGATGTCATTCTGCAGGATGATGTCGAGGCCCGTAAGACCAACAGGAATGTTCAATGTATTGTCCTCCGTTGCCATATTGAGGTAGTTGATAAACGCCTTCAAGTCAGTCTCATCCTCTATGTAGAGCTTCGCTTCGGCAAACTTTGGATGGTAGCTGCCAGTTGAGTGGTCAGGAATAGTTGAAGGCATGGTCTCAATCTGCAGATCCTGAGTCACCACCTCCTTCATGCGATGGTAGTTGTGTACCACAATCATGCGGTTCTCCTTCGACGTTGTCAAATTCTGCTCAGGCATTACAGGGAAGTCATAACCACCGGCAGTGAAGATGTAGGCTATTGTGTACTCGTTCTGTTTGTAAAGCGCACGGATAGTACCGATGACGTCCTGGGTCTCAGGGTCCTCGCTGTAACGGCTGTCAGGGATGACAATACCATGTTCTGTATCCCATTTCCATTCGCCATGCTCATCGATTTCGCTGAGTGGCAGTATCTGCCAAGATGCAGCGGTGATAGGCATCAACTCAGGAGTCTTGACCTTTAGACCACTGGTAGAGAAACCGATGAGCTCGCCAGGAAGGGCACAGTTCTCTATCTTGACACCTCCCGTGACGGTAGGACCTTGCAGATAAACGATGTTGACCGTGATGGTGTATTCGTAGGTCTGTTCGACTCCGTTAGAATCAGTCGTCTTACCCTCAAAGTATATCTTCACAAGTTCTGGTTCGTCGAGGTGATTCTTGTATGCGGCATCACCGCTGTTGTCCAACTTATCCTGCAGACGGATATTGAACTGTGGCAGGTGATCGTTCTGGACGGTCTTTCCTGTGGTGAACGAGCCACTGGCAGGTGCGCTGTATCGAGGCATATCGCTGTGCCAATCGGTGATGTCGTTACCACCGACAAAGATATCAAACTCGTAGTCACTAATCTTGTCAATCTCGTTTCCTCCAGCATCAGTCTCTTTTGCGGTAGAAGGCAGCACGGGGTCGTAGTTGTTGCGATGTGTGCTGAGCCACTCTATCTTCTTGATGTTGAGCGAACTTCCATTCTCCATACCTGAAAGCACAACGTTCGGGTCGGTCTTGATAAGATCGAAGTCGAGTTTGTTCTTGTAGGTAAAGCCCGTGAGGGTAGTCGTGAAGAAGTACTTGTTACCCTCTACATACCAGTAGTGAGCCTCGTCGAGGTCATGCGAATTGTCTCTTGTAGTGATGTTGCCCGGCGAACCGAAGTGCTGGACGAAGCAGTCATCAACGATGTACTGGTTACCAATCGGCTCGTTAGTAATAGGATCATTACCTTGATCTATGATACCCGGGAAGACGAAGTTGCCCGATGTCATGAGGAAGTGATCCTCGCCTCCCGGTTCTCCTGTATACTCGTGGATATTATCGGCATAGACGTAACCACCACCCTCACCCTGTACCAGGGTAAGGAGTTTCACCTCGCAGACACCTACGATAGGCCCGTAGTAGGTCTGCGATTGGTGTGCTCCGACATACTCCTGATTCTGGATACGGAGGCAATAGCCATTGTTGATGCCGATGGCATTACGTGCTGTACCTACGTTGCGCTGCTTGAACTCAGTGGTAGCAGCAGCTGTCTTTTTGCCATTGGCGTCAGGAGTGGAGTTTGTGTAATCTTCAATAAAGCCGAGCTTCTTACTGAAGTAGGTATCCGAGGTCTTCGCACCCTGATTGTTGTGGAAACCGTCCGTGAAGGCATCGTTAGTAACGATAGAGCCGAGATAGTGTACGTTGTTGAAGAAGGCCAGATAGTTGCGCTGCTTCTTTGTGTCGAATGCAGCACCCTCGCCCGAACCGCTGTAGGCACTGATCTGTCCCAGCGTGCCATCGGCATCAAGCGAGGAGTTCAGACGCATTTCATTGATACGGGTGATACTATATATGGTAGCATCAATCTGGTCGGTAGCGAAGTCCTGAGCACCCTGAAGCATCAGACAGCAGTCGTTCACCGACAGCAAGTCCATACGCTGGAAGGTGTTCATCAGGATTGGGTGCTTGGCAGTACCATCGGCCCAGCCGTAGCGCGACACATCGGCCGCACGGAAGCCTTCGCAGAAGGTAAGGTGACCATCGCCATAGATACCGCCATCACCCGTAAGGGTATAGTAGGTCTCGTGGGGATCAGGATTCTTGTCGCCCTGGTGGGTGTAGCGGCCATCGCTCTCCCGAACGAACTTACCTATTACAGAGCTGGTAGCAGGAATGCTTGCCACCGTAGCCTTGAGCGTAGAAACACGAATGTGGTCGTGTTCGCCACCTTCCTGGTCACCCAGCATCACGCAGGAATTACCGCCATAACCAGCGAATGTCGGTTCGTCATAACCGTAGCGTCCAGAGAAGTTGTGCGGATTGATATCCGTAGTAGTAGCAGCATCGTCAAGCAACTTCCAGGTGGTGACAGAACCGGCCGAAGCAGCCATACTGTTTTCCAACGAGTAGCCACCGCCATAGATACCCTTACCAATCTTGATGGCAACATCGTTCCAAGTGGTGCCATCAGTAGGATGCTTGGTGGTAGGAGTGACAATAACCTCCTCGAAGTTACTTGTATTGCCCGGTGTCTTAGCTATAATCTGCTGGTACACATTATCCGGCACAAGGTCGCCCTTCAGATACCATACACTCTGCTTGATAACTGCGTGTCCGTCGCCATCCAACTTCTCTGTGTTCCACTTGTCGGCACGGTCAAGAGCATATTCGCCTGAGACCTTACAACGATAGTACTTCGGATAACCCACGATGACCTGCGTACTTCCATACATATCCGATGCGTAGCAACCACCAGCCACATCGGTATAGACAAGGCCGTTGCGTATCTCGACCGTTGTGTTGCCGATGAGTTTACCGTTACGTCCACCGCCAATGACGTTGTTGAACGAAGGATAGGTGTTGGCATTCGTGATGCCAAGAAAATTATGCGCTGCCGTGGTATTGTGCAAAATATCCCAATTGGCCACCTCTTCGCTGGCATGCGTGCCATGAGGCGCACCAAGGAGCTCTGCCAATTCATCGCTCACCGTGGTGCTGCCAATAGTACCCATGGTACTGGTATCGAGGCAACGATCCATATTGATAGTGACGTTACCCCACACGTGGGAGTTCTGACCGAAACCGGCGCCATAGACATTGAAGCAAGGGATGTTGTTGGCGATAGACTTGTCAAGGGCCTCCTTGTTGACATAGCGCAGCATGTTGCTATATATGTTGAGCTCGATGTCGCCCTCTACCTCACCCGACTGGTAGCATCCTCCGTAGATGTTGCACGACGGAGCATAGACACCATCGGCAATCTTCCAAATGTGGTCTCCGCCTTCGTGCTCAAGGAATTCTTCGTCAGATACATAATTGGTTTCAAACAGCTTGTTGAATTCCTCGTAACTATATTTCACACCCTTCTGACGGTTGTCATAAAGGAAACCATGAGCCATAGCTTCTTCAAAGTTTTCGTCATGGCTGTTTTTAGTCTCTGGATTCTTGTCGGCTGGTACATCCATGACAAGTGGTACGAACTGCGACGCAATATCGAGTTTGAACTTCTTATTTCCGTAGGTGGCATTGTCTGTAATCTTACGGGTATAACCACCCATAGAGTATATCTTCTTGGTACCATCATTGAATTCGACGTTAGCATCGAGACAGGCTGCCACAATCTTATCATATATAATAATGTCATGATGGAATGGCAACTCAACGGTCTTATCTACAAGCATCGAACCACGGTTACCACCGCCGCAATAGGTACCAATGTGAGCCTCCTTCAACGGTAGGTTGAGGTTGAAGTCCTTAGGCTGAGCCTTCATATCCACCGCCATCATATAGACGTTAAGCAGAATTGGATTGTGAGACTGGTCAACGGATAAGCCTGTGCCGGAATCATAATCAGGGAAATCTACCTTGGATGTTGTGGCTCCCATATCCGTAAAGCCATTCAAATCTGCAAACTTGGCAATCTGATCATTTTCGGTATAAGCCTTTCCGTCAGAACCCATGAACACACCATTCAGGGTCACATACGAACCTATCTTGAATTTTGTGAACGATGCATCACCGATAATAGTTGAAGCGTTACCACCACAATACACATTACCCTTGACGTACGCAATTTTCTTAGGAACTGCAGGACTATAACCATCCTGACCTGGTATTCCAGCAGCATCCTTTGGAGAAATACCTGCAATGTTGAGGAACGCTTTCTCTACCGATGGACGGTAATCGTTGATTGTGAGAAGTTTCTTGGTGTCACTTGCAGTATCCCATCCTGCCTTATCACCTGTCGGTTTGACGTGATATACAAGTTCCTTGAGTTCACCGTTGAATTCCTCAATGACATCTGCGTCCTTGTTGTCCCAATCAATATCTTTATCCCACTTATAAAGATAGAAACCATTACCGGAACCATAAACGTTACCCGACACAGCACCAGAGATGTTCACATTGGTTCCGTGATGTACTTCGCCAGAAATATCGTTACCACCATATACGTTCTCAATATACCCATCCAAGATGTTGACGGTAGCACCATAGAAGTCCTCGCCATCAGCGCCGGTAGGCCACTTGTCAGTGTCATCGTAATCGTCATCGTTAGGTCTGACATCGCTTAGACGACAACCGCCGAAGAGCGAACCGATGTAGATATCTGGCTGGTCGATGGTGATGCTGAGACCACGAGGCAAGTAGTTGGCGTTAGAGCCATCAGCGTTATTCTCCACACCTGCGCTTTCACCGATTGCTCCGTTCTGGGTTGCCGGTTTACCCGCAGGATTATAATAGGTCATGTCGCCCATGTTTCCGCCGGAATAGACATTCTCCAGTCGTCCGTTCTTGAGGTTCCATGTCGGCTGTATGTCCATGGTGGCGAGGTTGTTGCCTCCGAAGAGGCGGGCCACATGGAAGTTGTCCATCGTCAGACGGCTATCTTCCCACTTATAGCCGACCGTCACATCGCGGAAGAAGATGTTCTGCACGATGTTCTTTTGGTATTGCGTGAACTCTACATCTGCAAAATGTGTACTTTCTGCATTGGTAAAGATAAAAGTAGAATCGGTCACTGTAGCCATGTTGCCACCGCCGAAAGCACGAAGCGTTGAACCACCGCCAATCTCGATAAGTGCCTTTGCCACATTCGGTTTAGCACCACTCTCTACTTCGGACACCCATGCCTCACCATTGCCACCGGCAAAAGCACTACCTACGAGCGGGAAACCACGGTCGGCAGATTCGTCATCAGCAGAAATCTCTACGTATGTATTGAATGTTTTGCCAACGATTGGTTCACGGGTGTTGGTCCACTTGCTCTCTGTGAAATAAGCTGGCATCGTACCGTGGATGATACCTGCAATATCATTACCACCATAAAGGTTACAGATAATAAGGTGGTTGGCATTGGTTATACCACGAGCCGCACCATCGTAGGCCCATACGTGGGCTGCACCCATAATATCTGCCTGGCGGCTACCGCCATAGACATTGTTCACAAAGCCCTCTGCCAATTCTACAAAGGTGTTGCCGTTTATTACGCCCTTGAAGCCACCACCATAGAGCGAACCCAGAAGCGTTCCCTGCTTACCAACTGCATAATAGACGTTGACGTTGCCATCTACTTCACCCATATTTGAACCACCAAAAGCATTGAACATGTAAGGGAAGTGACCATGCATATTGCCATCACCACCAGCATTTTGTTCAATCGCCTTAATGGAGAGATAGACGTCTCCCATAGAGTGCGTATCGGTACCATAGCCTGCACCGTATGCATTCAAGGCATTGTTGCGCTCTACATCCATGGCAACATCGTAGATTGTCATATTGTTCTCCTTGTTGAAGTAGTACTTCATCTTAGGATCAGTACTCTCCGAACACGTTGGAGAAAGCCAGCAGTTATAATCCACCCAAGAGTCGCCCTCCACGAATCCAGAAAGGAAGCAACCGCCAAAAACGTTACCACCATGCAGGTATGTACCTTTTGTGTCCGTCAGCACCTCCGGCTCCATAGCACACTGAAGGTCAAGGTGAAGAAGTACCTTGCCCTTGTTGGCAGTGAAGAGCTTGTCTTTTTGCTCAGAGGCTGCGCCAGGATCGCTTGCATTCAAAGGCTCGAAATATGACGTTGCATATCTCTCCTTAATTTGATCTGGGGTAAGGTCATTGCCATCTTTGTCTTTAGTTGCTCTTGGGTCGGCATGCACCTGATGGATATGGTGTCCCACAGGACTTGCATTCACACCCGTACTATTCTCTGAGAGGATGCCACCGTTGAAGTTGTAGCGGATAATACTCTTTATGTGCTCATCATCCTGATGTTCATCATCTGAATATTCAAGTCGTACATAGTCAACACCCTCTTCCCAACCTGCAGGTATCGAAGTAGCATAATCGTAAACGCCATCACTATTACCATCAACGAACTTACCATCGTTGTCTGTATCAAAATAGTGATATTGCACGTGTGCATTATAGGCTCCACCAACAATAGTATGACCAATAGTCACGCCTTCCGGCAGAGAGTAGTCGAACTTACCGGTGATTTCCTTGGTGCGCATCGAACCACGGAAACCACCGCCTACGAAGTTGGCGAGCCAGATGTCATTAGCATCAGTACCATCCTGATTCTTTATATTAAGGCGCACACTATCGCTCCACACAATAATATTATTAAGGTATGCCTGGAATGGTTTAAGCTGCCCTTCACGCGACATTGGTGTTCCTGCCTCAGAACCTACGGCAAAACCAGGATAGTACTGCTTTGCATTATAATCAAAATAATGATGATAGTAGTTATCTTCATCATACACACCTGTCTGTGTAGCTAGATCGCGTCCTGAACATCCCATAAAGAGTCCCGATACATTCTCACCATTATCAATATATGTACTGCCATCAGCATCCTCTGACAACTGCTTATGTGTACGACCGATGGTAACGTGTGAACCGAGGTTGATGTCAAGCGTACCGCCACCAAGGAAGTAGGCAGGGTCATCACGCACGAGGTGAGGGTTACCTGCGTATGTTGTAGTCAGCAAGGTCTTATTCCATGCACCAATAGTACAAGAGTTACCACCACCGAACACCTGACCGAGCACCTTCACACGCTCATCTGTTGTATTTCCTTCGAGGGTAAGCTCTACACCACCGATGGTCTGCGGACGACCAACGTAGGTCTTACCCTCAGGACCACCATGCGCTGTGTGATCCACCATGAAGTAGTTGTCATCACCATGTTCACCCTTGTCATACTTAAGAATACCAGGCACATAGTAGCCTACATGGTTACCATTGCCAGCGCCATGCACATTGCTCTTCACCATACCGCCATAGAGAGTGAGCGAAGCAACACCATTGACCGTACCGCTCACATCGTTACCGCCATAGACGTTACCATCGATGATAATCTTGTTGCCATCATAATTGTATGTGCGAATCTCTGACTCTCCATCGACACCATAGAGGGTATAGCTGCTTCCATCTCCTTCTTTTTTCAATCCAATGACAGTCGAAGCGACAGCCGCCGTCATATCCTCATTGTCAGGAGCGATATTACCCATTACACCACCACCGAAGACATTCTCCAGAATATGGCCCTCAGTAATTTGAAGATGTGTACCACCTACAGGAGCGTAATATCCACCGCCATAGACGTTATGGATGAGGGTATTGTCTTTGTCACAGGCAATGTGGGTATAGCATTCACCCTCCACCGGACCATTCATACCACCGCCTACAACACTGTGGAATCCTGCAGCAACTAGCGCAATGTCGCTGTAAGCGTTGCCCAGTACCTTCGCATACTTACCATAGCCAGCACCGAAGGCCGAGAAGTGTGGTTTACCATAGATGTCCAAAGCGTCAGTATAATACTTCGATCCCATGAACGAAGGATCAACCACAGGCGCACCAATCATATAGACTGTTGCATTGCCGGTACCTGCTACCAGATTACCATTTATCTTTGTTCCGATAGTGCAAGCCATGTTACCACCGCCATAAAGGTTGTGGGCAATGTCGCTCTGAGTATCGCGATAATCCACGGCATCTACTATACCGCATCTCTGTTCTTTGAATACGCAATCCTGAGGATCCCAGTATTTTCCCGTGATAAGGTTACCACGATTGAAGAATACGAAGGTGTTACCAGAGATGTCGGCCGAGGTGATGATTTCCTGCTCTGGAGTAGCGGGGTTGTGGTCGTGATCCACCATCTCCACAGCACCAAGACCGCCACCAAAGATGTCCTGTCCAATATCTGTATGCTTGAACTCTACGTTCGTACAGCCGTCGATGAGTCCCGAGGCAAGCGTACGGGCCGTACCTCCATTATTGGTCGCCATAGCCTCACAACTATAAATGCTACCATTCTGACCACCGCCATAGACGGAACCCCATATCTTGGTTCCGGCATCCCATGAAGCACCATTCCAATTGCCCAGCACAACACTGGTATTGCCGATGATGGCACCGATGAAGTTGGCTTTCTCCAGTTCAGTCATCTTACGACCATTACCACCGGCAAAAACGTTACCCATCACATTGCCGCCCTTCATCTGAAGGTAGGTAGTTAGGTCAAGGTGCGCCTGGCTCTCATTCACATAGTTCTGATGCAATTCAGAAGGACGATACCCTTCTTCAAACCATCCAGTGTTGGCAATATCGCCACCGCCGTATACGTTACCGAAGATGAGCGTACCACCACTGATCTCAAGATTAGTCTCCTTCATCACCATGGCTGCCTTATAGTAAGGCATCCGGGCTGTGCCATGGGCTGTCGTAGCCTCGATTTCACCGAAGATACCAGCACCACCACCATACACATTACCATAGATAGTGGCACCCGTGATATTCACGTTCGTACCACCATTGACAGTACCAACGGTGCTGGCGTATGCCGCAGAGGGATTCTTCTGCTTGGCACCAGCCTTCGAACCTAGACCTCCACCAAAGACATTCTGCAGGAAAGGAGAACCCGAAATCTGCACATTCGTATTTTCAGCCTTACCATCGTAACCACCTCCAAAGGCAGAAATAACAAACTTCGATGCAAGATGTTCGCCCGTAATGTCGCCGCCCCGCTTGGCGTAAGCGTAACGCTTCAGGATATCGTCAGTCTCGTCGATGGCCTCCTCGTCGCCAATGGCAATTGTTACATTCGCAGTACCAGCCACATCAGTATGCACACCATATCCGGCACCGAACACAGAACCCTGTACAAGCTTCTCTGGGGTGTCAGGTGCTTTAGCAGCCGTCATGCCCTCTATGCGACCAACATACTCACCCCATTTGCGGTACATGCTGGTTGCGGATGGTCCCTCGCCTTCAACTGCGAAGAATTCTGTTGGCAAAAGTCCGGCGTTTATCTCAACATTGGTATTGCCAAAGACCTGACAAGCAAGGTTTCCACCACCAAAGACATTGTGGTTGTTGGTGAGTTTGCCTGCTTCTGTACCCGTAGTTTCCTGCTCAACAATGAACTTGCCACCGTTGATGGTGACTGTAGTGGTATTGACATCAGCCGATTTGTTCACCGTACCATCACCATTGAGTGCACCATTTCCGCCGCCGAAGATTTCTCCGCCGTACAATCCCTTATTGATTTCGATGTACGTATTACCTTGGACGGCAGCCTGGTCACCACCGCCATATACGTTGCCTAAGATCTTTATCTTGCTCTGCGCCCTCGCCGTAGTCACCAGGCCTACGGAAAGGAGCAATATTGAGAGTATATGTAATGCTTTGCTTCGCATATTATATCTGTGTCTATTCATTCTTCGTATCCAATCTTCACATTCGTATCACCGCTCACAATGGCCTCATTACCACCGCCGAAGACATCGCCCGTGATGGTCACGGCAACTTCTTTCTCGGTCGTTTTATCATCGCCACTGATGTGTTTGTTCGTAGCCTCGAGGCCGATGTTCACATGCGTATCGCCATACACTGCACCCTTGTTTCCTCCACCATAGATGGTGCCGATGGAACCAACTTCGTCAGGAATTGCCAGATAGCTGCCATTCTTGGTTATGCCGTACGGCAGTGTTGTTGCCTCAGCGAATGTCACTCGTTCATCGTTACCATTGAGGACAAAGGCAGGAGAAATCTGCTTCTCTGCAGTGATTCCGTCATAGCCGGCGAACTTGCCCTTGATTGGTTCTACATTTACATGTGTATCACCATAGAGCACCGCGGTATTACCTAATCCACCACCGAACACCTTGCCGATACGGGTAAAAGATATGAGGTTGATTTCAGGGTCACTATATAACTTTGTACCTTCAGTCTTCACAACTACCTTACCATCAACCAATCCTTCTTCATAACCATAGACAGAGTATGGAGCCAAATTGCCACAGGCATAGAGTTCACCAATCATCACCGGCCAACAACCCGTTTCATCGACGTTAACCTTCAGGTTACCGAAGATCTTACCACCGGTATTGTTACCGCAGAATACCTTGCCGTATGTGCCGGAGTGGATATTGAGCGTGATGTCGCCATTGACATTCGCGTTGTTGGCACCAGCATAAAGCACAGCACCACCCTCGTTACAGTCAAGGTTCATCGTGACGCTGCAGTCGATATCGGCCTCGTTGCCGCCACCGAACACGTTGCCCACCACGAGCGGGCAGTCACCAACGCCATTCTCCACACTCACCGACGTGCCACCACGGATGTAACCGAGTGTGTTGCTACCGCCATAGACATTATTGACTGTACCGCCATAGACCGTTATCGAAGCCTTACCAGTACCATACTCCGTAGCATGGCCATTGCTATAGTAGCCCAAATAACCTACATCGGCACCAGGATTGCCAGCACCAGCACCATTACCACCGGCAAAGGCGTGATTGATGGCGTTTGCACCATAGATGGTTACCTCAGTTGCAGGAACAGGAGCGGCATTACCACCACCATAGACATATTCTATCGAGTTGTCGCAGTTCTCAATAACGACTTCGGTATAATCTTCGGAGTTCGTAGGTTCGTAAGCCGAGAGATTACCACCGCCATATACGGCAGGAACGTCGTAGTCCTCATATTCGGTTGTAGATCCCTCCTTCAAGCGAGGCGTAGTGCTTGTCACATGAACGTAAGCATGACCGCGAGGCGTACCATTAAGATTATTACAACCGAAGACGCCGGTCTCGGTAATCTGCGTGCCACTGAGGGTGACGTTGGTGTTGCCATCCACGAATGCCGCAATATCTGATGTGGCGCCATTAACGCCATTCTTCTGGCCGAGCGCACCACCATAGGCGCCACCCACAGCGCCACCTTCCAAGTTGACTATCGTATTGCCAGTAACATCTGCCAACGCACCACCACCATAGACGTCGTGAGTAACGGTACCGCCGGTTACATTGACAGTTGGCTCACCCTTAGTCTCTGCCAAACTACCACCACCAAAGACATTGTTGCCAATACTACCGCCAGAAATGGTAACTGTAGGATTGCTCGTCACCGTTGCACCGGCACCGAGACCACCGCCAAAGACATCGTTCGCAATAGTACCGCCTATTATGTTGACCGCTGGATAAGCACCTGGAGTAGTAGGGGCATAAGCTGCATCCTGACCACCGCCATAGACATAACCCGCATGAAGTCCGCAGTTGTATTTTGTTGTGTTCTCTGCTATGTTCACCGTGATGCTACCAGCCACATTACCGCTAACGTTGTTGCCACCAAAGATGCGATTTATCTTGCCGCCCTCGATGGTGAAGGCTATATTGCCAGTGATATTAGCCTCACGAGCACCTCCGAACAGGTCGCCAATGCCTTCCGTATCGCTACCGGTGCAACCGATATCGAACGTACCAGCCTTACCGTCGGCTTGATTACCACCGCCATAGACTTCAGCAACATGAAGCTCGGCAAGGGCATTGGCGTCTTTCACAATAGTCACAAGCTGACTACCTGTGATGGTTCCCTTACTGTTACTTCCGGCAAAGGCCTTTGCTACTGTTCCGCCATGGATGGTCAGATGGGCATCGCCACTTACATTTGCCTCTTTCTGAGGCTCGGAAGTCTTGTCACCATGGCCTCCGGCAAAGGCCATCGTAGCTTGTCCGCCATTGATAACGACATCCGTATTCACAACATCTGCAGCATTACCGCCACCGTAGATATTATTGACAAAGCCCTTATCGAGCTGAACCTTGCCTGTACCAACGACATTGGCAGCATCTCCACCGCCATAGACGTCATTTATCGTTAAAGCCAATGGAGTATGAGTTTCAGCATTCTCCCCTTGATTAACGTATGCTTTAGGATTACCCGTCACCACAGCCGTTTCACCACGACCACCGGCAAAGATATCATTCACCGAACCATAGTTAGCATTAACGAGCGGATTGCCAGTAACAGGAGCGGCATCACCACCACCGAAAATGTCGCCAGAAACTGTAGCACCAATGAGGTTGACGATAGGATTGCCCGTCACGACAGCAGCCTTACCATAGCCAGCACCATATACGTTTTCACTTACTTCACCATTTATAAGATTGACGGTAGGACCTTCTTTTCCATCAGGAGTTGTGTAAGGTGCAAGGTTACCGCCGCCATAAACATTTTTGAGACTGTTGGTGCCACAAGCCTCAGGGCCTGTTGCCCAATCGACATTCACGGTGATTGCACCATCAATATTTCCACTATTGTTGTTGCCACCGAAGGCATTTGTAATCTGGCCGCCTTTGATATTGAGGGTGATATCACCTGTAACATCTGCTTTGTTGGCACCACCATAAACGTTTTCAATGCGACCGTCTCCTGTGCAAACGATACTGATTGTACCCGCTTTACCCGGAGCCTCATTACCACCGCCATAGAGGTTAGTGATCTGCATATCACATGCAGCATCATCTTTTTCAACGGTCACGAACACTTCTCCACGGATATTGCCTGAAGTGTTGCTTCCACCAAAGACATTCTCGATTACACCACCCTTGATAGTAATATTTGTATTTCCTGTGCCATAGGTGTAAGGCGTCGTGCCATCTGCCTGATAACCCACGTGGGCAGCAACGACCTCACCATTACCGCCGGCAAAGGCATTCGTAATATGACCGCCCCATATTTCTACATCCGTAGCCGGAGCAGAAGCGGCATCACCACCACCAAAGACTCGCTCTATGATGGTCTCACAGCCCCTAATGGTAACTTTTGGCGCAGGAATATCATTAGAAGATGAGGTCGTAGCAGCATTCTTGCCACCGCCGAAGACATCTTTCAGTTCAAGAGGGGTTGCTGTCTTTTCTGTAGCATCAGCAGGACCATATACCAGAACTGTGATAGCACCCTTAGGACTACCGTTGGTGTTGTTGCCACCATAGACATTGCCACTAATCTTAGCGCCCTTGTTGATGATGACGCTGGCATTGCCATTGACGTCGGCTTCGTAGTTATTAGGTGATGTGCTACCAAAGCCGCCACCAAAGACATCGCGCGTCACAGTAGCGCCATTGTTGATAGTAACAGTTGTAGCACCTACCTTACCGAAGCCCGATCCACCATAGACATCCTCCGTCACAGTACCGCCGTTAGCAGTAACAGTTGTAGAAGTTTCGACGTTGGTCGTATTACCGAGACCACCACCATAAACGCTCTGATGGACAGTACCGCCATTCATGTTGACAACAGTTTTTCCCGTCTCAGCAGCACCTACGACAATATTGGCTGCCTCACCACCTCCATACACGTTACCGGCTTCACCACCATTGATATTGATGGTCGTATTGCCAGCCACCTCAGCTTCGAGACCTCCACCAAAGATGTTGCTACCTTTGCTTTCGCTGTTAGTTACAACCGAGCCGGATTCTATGGTAATGCTGGTATTGCCTTCCACCTTTCCAAGCTGTCCACCACCGTAGATATTACCCTTGATGGTCTGGGCATGTAGCGGTGAGGCTGTTCCCAGTAGGAGCAGCGCTATGTTCAATATGCAGTATATTCTATTCATCGTCACGAGTTATAATCGTATCGTTATATTCTATTATTATATAATATTACGGTTCCATCCATTCGCTATCTACTATGACATTGGTGTTGCCCGTCACCTTAGCCTTATTGGGATGACCGTCTTCACCTTTTCCGCCACCGAATACATCACCATTGATGATGCCGCTCTTGATGACTACCTTGGTATTGCCGTCCACTGCACCCATCTGTCCACCGCCATAGATGTTTCCATTGAAAGGATTACTGTCTGGCAGGTCGATGAGCACGTTGATGTCGGTCTTGTATTCTTCGCCAAGGTCAGCATTTCCGGCAGTAGCGATGTCGACGTATTCCTGCGTTGAAGTGGAAGCGATGCCTTGGCCTGCGCCATAGATATTGCCGCCGATATGCGTCGAAGCACCGGTGATGTTGATATTTACCGTACCATTCATTTCTGCAATATGCTCAATGGTTTGACCGTAGTTATTTGTCTTACCATAATACCCAGGATCACCCTCGCTACCACCATATACTGAACCGTTGATTGTTCCGCCCGACACATTGACATTCGAGGTGCCAAATACAGAACCCACGCCTTGCATTGCTACTTTATCTGGCATATTATTAACGAACCCACAGCCACCACCATAGACACTGCCGTTGATGGTGCCTCCTGAGATGTTCAATGTTGTGGATGACTCGCTGAGGTCTAGCGGAGTGGTAGTGTAGCCACCATTACCATCCGGCTTGTGCAAGGTGACACTTGCCAGAGGCGAACCAGCTGCCATACTGCCCCACGTACCATACTGCACTTTATTTATTACCGCATTCGTAGCATTGTCCGCCTCCATTGTTGCGTATGGCAAGTGCATATCCCAAGGACTAAGACCAATGACTCCTCCGGCACCACCTCCATAGACATTGCCTGTAACAGTACCGCTCTTCATGTTGATCTCCGTCTGTCCATACATGTACATATCAACTACAGTAGCACTACCGTCACTTTGCAAATTACGTCCAAGACCTCCCGCATAAAGGTTTCCGATAGTGATATCTTTGAGAGCTCTATCCTGTTCTACGTTTATTACAGAGCGACCATAGAATGAAGCGTTAGGCCATTGTCCCCAGTTTCCAGATTTTCCACCAGGTTGGATAAACGTCTTTGAACCGTTTGCAGCTGGATTTCCCTGATTTCCACCTACGACATATTCCACCTTGCCACCATGCACATTGATTTCGAAGTCACCGTACATTGAACCATCCGTCAACCCTGCAATGATACAGTTAATGTCACAGGTATAATTTGTGGAGCCACCGTCTGTCATCTGATTATCCTTATCAATATCAACATTGATGACAGCCCACAAGGGATGCGCTGCTGATCCGAGAATTGTATGGCTTGTATTTCCGCCATTAGTAAAGAAGGCCTGTGTAAAACGTCCTGCCATGATACGTCCATAGTGTCCCGATTCAATGGTCAGCGTCTGTGGCTTGTTTCTGTTGGTGTAGGTTTGAATATCTGCCTCACTAAGATTAGTGGCAGTCATAAGAATCGTTAATTCTGGTACTTTCTGAGCAGAATTTAGATTACCATGATTTGCTCCCAAATCACGAAAATTGGTCATCACCAATCCCTTGCCAAACCACACATCATTGCCATGGCAATCTAAGAAATTGTTATCATCCGAATTTTTATTAGCTCTGATTGTAAGATACTCAAATTTCGTATCACCTTTCACATAGTTTTGGAAACCATTTGAACCAGACTGAGTGTTATTCGCACCAGATTCACTTGTTTTAATAAGTCTAATCTGGCCTTCATAATTCACTTCATCCCACTTTCCTGTTAGTGTCGCAGGATTTGTGCCTTTGCTGCGGAATGCTTCGTCTGTACCAGGGTTCAGCAACCCCATAACCACGATGATGTTCTTGTCCCAAGGTCCGCCATCAAGCAGACTGTTTGCTTTGTCAATGGTCTTGACAGGGGTCTGAGGGGTCATACCATCGTTGGTGTCAAGTCCCGGCATAGCGCCATGCATCGCATAGTTGTTGCCATTGACAAAGACTACAATGGCGTACATTCCTCGCAACGTGCGACTGACGGACGTGAAGCCCGTACCACTCACCGTAACAACGCAAAAGACTGTATTTCCAACGGCTTCAAGATCATCCTTGGAGATGCTCAGCATCTTGCTCGTTTCGCCAACAATAGGTGTTGTCTTGTCCGACTGATACCATTGATAGGTGAGCGTGAAGCCGTCGGTAGTCTCTGCATCGCCTGGATCTACGGTAAAGACATAGCCGTGCTCATCGTCACCGGTGCGGGTCAAGGTTGGATAGAATGTGATGCCGTTAGCCATCAATGTCATCACAAAATTTACTTCATCGTCCGGCACATACTTTCCTCTGTTCAGACCTTGCATATAGTACATGTAGTAGGCAGGATAGGTAGCACTATTGGTATTCCACTGAGGGAATATGCCCATATCTTTATCCGTGTTGTTTGCGGTGTATGCCAATACAGTGTAGGAGTTCTTTACGGCACCAGAGATTTCGTTGGGACGGTCAAAAGTCTTGTCGTCAACCGTCAGATAGCTAACGCCATTATCCACGGCAGGCGTAGTCTTATAGTTCTTGGTTCTTGCCGTCTGGCTGATAACCTCTGATGACAGACCGAGTTTGTAACCGTTGTAATACCAGCTATCGGCTTTCTTCCATTCTTCGGCAGTGGTATTGGTTGAGCTTTCACCGGAGTATTCGTTATAAGGGTAGGCCGCACTGTTGTTGGCAGTATAGAACACACCTACGATTGGAGCTACTGCTGCAAAAGGAGCATAGATTTTGCCCGAGTAATAAACATGCTCCGGCAAGCACGAAGGATTGTGGAGACGTCCCACAACGCCTCCTACGATAAATGCACTGCGATAGAGGTTGTAGTTGCTTCCGCTCACATTGACAGGAGTGAAACCACTGAGGTCAAAATCTACCTTGGAGGTGCATTGCTTAATCACTGAGATTGCTGTAGCCGATTGGTCGGTGTAGCCAACGATGCCGCCGAAAGCATAGGTAATATTCTCTGTAAAAGTATGATTTCCTGTGGAGCAAATCTTTCCACTAATAGAGCATTGCTGGATACTATTTGCATTTTCAGAGGTTGTTGCATAGGCTTTCAGCATACCGGCAATTCCTCCCACATACGCTGTAAACGAGATATTGCCAGCAAGGGATATATCACAATCTTCAACCTGTACATCTTTTATAGTCACTGGCGTATTTGTTGCATTTGTGTAAGAATAGCCTACTACACCTCCAAGGTAACTTGTAGCCGTGGTAAGATTACCCTTCACCTGCACTTCGGTATTTGCTACCGTCCAGTCTTCCAAACGTACATTGGTATTGGCATAGCCAACAAGACCTGCACGGATGTTGCTAAGGTTCGACGTTGAGCCTGTGCCAAGCACAACCTTGGCATCACCTGTGATATCTATATCCGTGACCGCCACCTCTTGCGTAGCATTGCCGTTGATGCACCCTGCAAAAGAGCCAAGGTTGAGCGCATAGTTTGGATTATCGGTTGCTTTGTAGGTCAACGTGGGATCACTTACTGCCACGGACTTCACAACACTAAAGGTATTGATGCGACCGAATGTGGCTCCAATGTAACTGTTGGTCACTGAGTTCTTGTTTACTGTCACAGATGGCGAGGTGACCGTCATGTTCTTCACGGCAGATGTTTTCGTTTCGTCTGTCGCACCTGCTAAATCACCAATAGCACCACCTATATAGCTTGTTGCCTTAATGTCACCTCCGATGTTTATATCCGGGGATGTGACTGTATTCTTGTTTGCATCCGTGCCATCACCTATTTGAGTATTATCCTGAGTTTGTGCTACAAGCGCACCGATGTAACTACCGTTATTGATGCCGGCTTTTAGATCGATCTTTGTATTTGAAACAGAACAGCCATTGATTATGATTGGCGCACTTGCTGCGCCCTTTGTAAAACCAATTAAGCCAGCGATGCGGGAAGCATTGGCTATTGTATTATAGGTAATCGTAACATCAGAGGTGCTGCACTTGCTGACCGTTGTCAGGGAATTGATTTTACCTACAAGTCCTGCCACATAAAGGGTTGTGGTAGCGCCGGTGAAATCAGCATCAAAGGTGGTGACGCTTACAGATTCTATCGAAGCGGTGGTTTCTGCGCAACCAACAGCACCACCTAAATCGTTTTCGTCAGAGATACCACCAGTATATGTAAACTTCACATTGCTAATATCTATATTAGAGACACTTGCCTGCTTTAGATAGCCTGCCAAAGCACCAATACGGGTCGTTTTACCAATCGATACTGTTGCTTTGAAATAAGCGCCATTAATCTTCAGGTCTTTCACCGTTGAAACATTTGTGGTGCTTGCTCCCTGAACACTTGGGAAAAGACCATAGTATTTACCCGTATTGATAGAAGCAACCTGTATGTTGCTGACAGTATGACCACCACCATCGAGGTAGCCACAGAAAGCCTTGGTGTCGTTGCCAATCATCGAAGCCCAATCATTGCCCGAGAAATCATCTTTACCGCCAAGGTCGATATCAGCAGTAAGCTTCCAGTACTTACCACCGTATGTTTGGCCATTAGCAGTCTTGCCTTGTCTCATTTGATCACCAAGCCAAGCTAGTTCTTCTGCTTTGGTAATCTGAATGGCCAAAGCCTCTGAAGAACCATTATTGGTACTCATATCAGGAGCCGTCTTGGTCGTTCCATCCCACGTGTCAGCCCACGCTCTTCCCACTCCCACAACTAGGAACAGCAGGGTGAGGAGCGCGGTTTGGAGGCTGCGTTCTTTTATTGATGATGATATGTTGTTATGCTGTTTCATTGTTGTTTTCTGTTATGTTTTGCTGTGAGTATGCTGGATAGTCTGATGCAAAAAGGAAATTACCCCCCCGAAAGAGGTGTCCAGTCTTTATCTACCAATACATTTATATTGCCCGTTACCTTGGCCTTGTTGGGATGCCCATCTTCACCCTTACCAGCTCCGAAGACATTACCATTGATGATGCCACCCTTGATGACGACGTTGGTTGCGCCTTCTACTGCACCAAGCGCTCCGCCACCATAGATGTTGCCGGTGAAGGTCCAGTCTTCGTCAGGACCTGTGAATTCAGGAACGTTGGGAACGGCCCATTCATTAAAGGGCTTGAGGATTTTAGGATCGATGGTCACATTGGTAGTTCCAACTACCTTAGCGATATTGAGGAACTCATTTTCCGCACCTACCGCACCTTCTGCATCTATGCCAGCACCACCGCCATAGATACCACCGCTGATGTCACCACCATAGATGTTTACGTTGGTGACACCATAAACCGAGGCACCGGTAAGGAATCTTGCCTTATTGGCGGCCTTGGCTTCGTTATAATAACGTGACGTTCCCTTGCCTCCGCCATACACTCCACCGGAAATCTTTCCTCCATAGACATTGACGTAGGTATTACCCCAGTGAGAGCCTGCTCCTTCTATGGCATAATCGGCAGTAAGCTGAGGTGCTTCACCGTAACTACCTCCATAAAGCCCCCCTGCAATCTCGCCACCATAGATGTTGAAGTAAGTCTCGGTGGTGCTGATATCAAGTGTCTCACCATTCTTCATGTTTGTCAGTGTTGGCAATACACCATCAGCCTTGAAGGTTTGATACTTAATGCCCATAAACGGATAGTTCTTGGATGCCGTATTATCCAAATACGGAATAAACTTGTCGGTGGTGTTGTACGTTGTACCTTTACTGTCAGTATATTTAAGACCACTCACTCCACCACCAGACAAGAATGCACCGGAAACAATCTTACCACCATACAAATTGAGGGTACTCTTTCCGTAGAAGGCAACATTGGCGATAGTGGTTTGACTACTGGTGTAACGGCCAAGACAGCCGGCATAATAACGCTGTATTACAACATCATCGTCATTGTCAGGTTTGATGTTCACTATCGTTCGCCCAATAAATGTGGAAGCAGACAAATTTGCCTTGTCTGCATTTGTGATGTTGGTTCCTTGCATCGCTCCCACAAGGGTAGCAATCTTACCTCGCTTGATGTTAAACTCCACATCGCAAAACTCTGTTCCCTGCGTCATACCAGCAGCAATGAAGGCAATGTCATCAGGATTATTCTTCGGATTCCAGTCGCCTTCAGTAGTGTTTGGATCGATATCTATGTTTATAGTACATAGCAAGGGTTTGTTAGGATTGGCTATGACATAAAGTTCGTCAACAGGAGTACCTGCGACACGATTACTCAATATGCGTCCGAATTTACCCGAGCGAATAGTCAAAGTCACAGGCTTTTTCATTAGGTCATTAAAACCACCATCTGTTTTGTCTTTACTAAATTTGTAAGCATTAGCAAACAAGAACATCTGTATATCAGGTGCTTTGCGTCCACTTGTAGCTCCATTTGCCTCAGCCAACTCTACACTAATATCGTTAGTCAAACAACCCACATCGAAATAGGCATCGTGAAGATACATCGAGAGCATACTGTATTGACCACCACCAAAACGGATGTACTTAAACTTGGTGTCTGCTCCAATACGAGTAGTGCCACTCGTGAAGGTCGCTTTACCAACCGTGCTAGCATCATGAGCCGTATTACCATTTAGGAACACCCTTCCACCCGCCTTCACCTTCTCAGCCGTGGTGTTCTCTGGTGTCCAAGGCCATACACCTGTAATAGTAGCAGGACGATTGCCGGATGTGGTTTCGTTGATAAAGAGATTAGCAGAATTCTGTGCATCACACACCACGATGATATTGCTATCCCATGCGGCATCGCGGTCGGCATCGGTGGAGCCTGTGTAGGCAGGGAGTTTGCTGTAGGCCGTTGCCCATGTTTTCACGGCATTTTCACGAGTGTCACCCGCTTTTGAGTTGTCTCCGCTACTTAAGTTCAGATACACCACATTATAGGTTTTCTCGCCATCTCCAAAGTCGTATGTCTCAGTATGATACGTCTGCGCCCACGCCGCATTCACGCAGGTGAGGATTGCTATCAGAAATATGTAAAGTCTTTGTTTCATACGCTTAGTTGATAGTTATATGTTTATTGTCATGCTCAGAGAGCACGTACAGATAGTCAGGGTTAAGAGTGACCTTCAGGTCGTAGTAGTAGCCGGCTTCAATCTTTGACACTTCATTACCACCAGCATCCTTGACCTTATTAAACGTGAATGTGTTCTGAGCGACTACACCCGCACGGTCAAGATGTTTCAAGAGTTCAGTTTCAGCATCAGAAACTTCAGCTTGAGTCATGCTTTCTGTGGGGAACACTGCATCTTTATCATATATGTTATAAGTGCATTTAATCGTATTCACGTACTCTGTTGTAACCACGTCAGGATCTACATACGCATATCCAATCAGAGTCAGGTTGTCCTTGTTCAGCACCTTGTCAACAATGACGCAGGGAGCATCGTTCAGCTCAATACCAGTCAGCCTGATGAACCTAATCTTATCATAACGGGCATCGACCTTGAACGCAAAGCGAACCAGCGCCTTGGTGTGATGCAATGTCAGCAACATGTGGTGACCAGAAATACCATTTTTATCTACAGAACCTTCCAGACGGTCGCCATCTGCAGTTGTTTCTGGGTCGTTATCGTCATCAATAACAGCTGTAGCCGTAAAATCTAACTCGTCTCGGATAATCTTCCTGTCCTTGTAAATTACACTTGGTGTGTACTGCCAATAATCATTATGTTCAGCACAAAGTCCAACACTTTTTTCTAGAATAAAATCTGTACCATCTGAGCAATGGACATTAATCGTGGCAGGATAATCATCATTATTAATAACTATATCTTCAGTACCGTTTGCAAGTATACTGGTGGCGGTCAATGCACGGGTTGACACGCCATCACCCAGCCCATTCTGCCATGCTGCACGCACGCAAAACTCAACGTCCTGTCCGGCAAAATCATCGTCATCATGACATGCTACCAGCAGAGTAACCATCATCAGGGCCAATATGAAATATTTAAGGTTTTTCATCATTCTCAAATTTTTCTTCTACCAGTTTTTCCATTCTTCATTCTGACTTCCGCCATACTTCCATGGATCAATCTTGACATCATAGAATTCTATTTTCTTACCCGTCTCTGTTATCTTGAAGATGTAGGTATACAGGTAGTTAGGCTTCCAGTTCATATAGACAGCAGGCACAACTGCAGTCTTTAGCTCATCATCAACCGATGCTGAAAGAGTAAATGAAACTCCATAGTTGTAAGGAACTGCATAGTAAAAATCAGTTCCACCCGTAGGCTTGGCAGTCAATGCATTATCAGTTGATGTTCCTGCTGTATGAGTCAGCGAAACATTTTCAAAAGACAGATAGTCACCGTCCTCCTTGGTTTCTGAAGTAGAATAAGATTCACGCTCTTCACCGCTGAGAGGATATGTTATGGTAAGATCTCCCTTCGTTACAATTTTCTTGGGCGATGCTGGGCTGAACGTAATTCCAGAAATCTCAACTTCATCTCCATCATCAAGTTCTTCTCCTGAATAAAACAAAATACGAACCTTGACGTATGGTCGCAAGAACTGCAGTCTCACAACATCTGTTGATACTGTGGCCCTATGGTAAACTGCCGAGAACATACTCTCTGTGACATCAGGTTCTGTTACAGATTGCACAATACCAGAAACTGTCAAAACATTAGCACTTGAAAAATGGCGCTTATCGCCAGTGTAGCCCCAGAAATTATACTCACTGGCTCCAAAATCCCAGTATTTTATTGTCTGTGTCGATCCGTTAACATAGCTGTAGTTATGGGTATTATCAACAGAAGTTCCAGCAGAGCCCGAGTTGTAAGTTACACTATACCCATCAAATACAACATGAGCGTTTCCTGACACTTTCTTATATCCATAAACCGTAAAGTCTCTATTCAACGGGGCCGATGCACGGGTCATCACCTCTTCATCGGCCTCTTCCGATGCAAAGGCAATAGCATGCAGCTCAGAATCCGGCAGCAACACATCCGTGCCGCCGCAAGATCCAAGTACCATAGTCAACGTAAGGACTATGAGCAAACTTGATATAAATATCAGACCCTTTTTCATTTTCAATTTACTAATATAAATAAGGTGTTACCCTTTTCTTTGTAACCAGGTGGGGACATTCAACCCCGCCTGGCTTAGTTATGTCACCTTGCTTTCTCTCTCAATGAGTGAACAAAGGTGAAATTGATTCAATTACTGTACCTTGATTACCTTTACAGCGTAAACGTTGTTGTTATTGGTATACTTGTGGTAGTAAACATGGTCACCAGATACTGTACCAGCAGCAATTGCATTAGTGCCAATATGATCATCATAATAGGTGTCAGCTGCAATCTCGGTACCATCGGCTACTGTCTCAGCAGAGTAGATAACTTTAGGAGTGCCATCGCTTACCTTATAAACGTATGCATAGGTAGTAGCAGTAGCTGTTGCGGTGAACTTAGCTACGCTCTTTGCAGCAACTGTAATACCCTTGCCATCCTCAGTAGGAACAGAAGTTGTGGTGTAAACTGCGGCAGGAGATGCAGGAGTAAGAGTGATACCGTTGCGACCTACGATATTAGGAGAGGTTGCTGTGCTCATCTGGAGAGCATCGATAACCTCAGCCTCAGTGCCTGTAAGAGGAGAAGAAACGCCAGATACAGTATAGAGAACACCAGAGCTAATGTCAGCGACATTGCTAACGCTTACATAGATATCAGTAGTTGTGGCTGCAGGATACTCGTTACCTACGCCATAAGCCTGGATAACCTTTTGGGTTGAGCTGTTGAATGCATAGGTGGTTACACTTGGAGTGGCAACGGTAGTGATGGTCTCCTGATTGTAGTCGACATCATCTACAGCAGCAACGACAGCATCGAAGGTGATTGGGAAGAGACCTGCCTTAGCTGCATCGCCAGAAACTGCATCTGGAGAGTAAGTCCAACCATTGGTGTTGTCAGATATTTTGAAGATGTAGGTGTAAGCGTAGTTAGGCTCCCACTTGGTGTATGTAGCAGGAATAACTGCAGTAGCACCATAGACCTTAATCGTCTCGCAACTGCCATCGTCAGAGGTGAGAGTATAGTTTACTCGGAGAGTGAGAGCTGCTGGTGTAGAAACAGGGAATACAGGCATGTAATAGTTGTCACCTGCGGTACCAGCCATAGAAGCAGCTGATGCTGTCTCGCCAATGTAGTTGGCAGAAGAACCCGTGATGGTCTTGGCATTGCCATAGTTTACTGCACCGAACTGCTGAACGGTGGCATCAGTACCAGTAGAGGCAACTGTAGCAGAAGCCTTATTATAAGCCGCGTCAGATTCCAAAGTTGTACCAACCTTAGGATAAGATACAGTAACAGTACCAGCAGTAGCGAAGCCTGTACCAATCAGGGTCGCAGCGGTATTGCTTGAGATATCTGCATTGAGTTTTGTTGTGCTTGCATCCTGATAGAACTCAATGCCACTTACAGAATAGCCAGGGATGGTCTCATAGAAAGCGACACGAACCTTTGCTGCGAGCTGCTTGAACTTGAGGGTAACAGGCTGACCATAGGCGGCATTCAAAACTTCTGTAACATCGGTGAAGTAGCACTCCTTGAGATCGTCAACACTTGCAACCTTCAGTGCGAAAGAAGCTGGGGCTGAAGTTGTAGGAGTCTTGATTGGAGAACCAGCAACGTTGTTTGCAGAAGCTGAGGCAGAGCCATCCATGTCAGTAACAAGTGTGTTTGCACCTACAGAGTAAGCGATGAAGTCATACTGAGTAGTGCTGAAGTCCCAGTACTTGATGCTCTGCTCAGATACGGTATTGGTACCAGCGTGGTTGCCTGTTGGTGTTATGCCAACATACTCCCAGTCATCAGTGTTAGATGCTGTGGTACCTGCAGTGTTTACACCCCAACCTACCTTGTAGTTATCGAATACAATTGTGGTTGTTGGGCTTGTTGCTGTCTCTGTGCCCTTTGTGCCGAGTACATAGAAGTTCTTAAGAAGGTTGCCAGCATCAGCACCGGTCTTGTCGGCACGGGTCATCACTCCCTTACTTGGAGAAAACAAGATTGCGCCATTACCCTTCTCTGAAGGACTAGGTGTCTTTCCAAAGAACTCATCATCGCCACAGCTGGCCAATGCCAGAGCAGCAAGTGAATAAATGAAATACTTTTTCATACGCTTTGTTATTTAATTGTTTTTGTTGTTTTCACTTAGTTACCAGTGAAGGAATCATCCTCCACTGGCTTCCAATTTTTACAGCTGAACGAACTTAAGTGTTGTATCAGTTCCGTCAATCTTCAAGACAATCTGAGTTGCAGTAGGATTGCTTGCGTACCAAGTATTGAGTGCGCTTACCAATGTACTGCTGCCTCCATACCAGTTGCTACCCTTCAGGTTACCTGCGGCTGCAGGATTCCATGTATAGTCAGTACTGTTCCAGTTGATTGTGCTGGCGCCACCTGCATAGTAAACTGCACCAAGGTAACGTGCCAGATCATCAAGAATCTCACGCTTGGTTGCCGAAACAGAACCGGCAGCATAAGTGAATGTGATTTCATTGCCACCTGTTGCAGTTACGCTTGCAGTATAAGTGTATGAGTTTACAGCAGCCTGCCAGTTGTATGCAATGCCGGCAACGCCTTCACTGGCTACCCTGATAACCTTGACATAGTTCTTTGAACCGTCAGTGTACATGAATACATAGGTCTTGCCACCCTGTGCAGTGAACTTGACAGCACTTACTGCAAGAGTATTACCGTCAACGGCAGGAACCGTTGATACTACACTGTAACCGATTGATGTCAGTGTGATACCTGTTCCAGACTTGCTGCCATTGAGCATATCCTGAACTATTGCCTCATTGATATCATTTGTACCGTCTGTTGTTGCTTCATAGACAGCAACGCCTGCAGGTGCAGTCAATGAACTCAGGTCAACAGCGGTCAGACCATTCATTACAGAAGCATAAATATCACCCGGCTTGTATTCGCTGATGGCCGATGCATTTACGCCCTCCTGATAAGTGGTGATGCTTGGAGTTGAGATTGATGTAACAGTCTCCTGAATACCATCCTCTGTGTCAACTACAATAGCATCGAACGTAATTGGGGTCAGGCCCTCAACGACCTTACCATCACCGTCAACACCGGTCCAACCGTTTGTGTTGTCTGAGATCTTGAAGATGTATGTGTATGCGTAGTTTGGCTTCCAGTTGCAATACTGAGCAGGAATTACCGCACGGGCATCACGAACGTGGATTACTTCAGCACCACCATCAATTGGAATAAGGTCATACTCAACGCGGATCTGAATGTTGTCGCTTGTTCCAAGTGGCAGTACAGTCTGGTAATAGTTATCAGTTGAACTACCTGCATAAGTTGCTGCAGAAGAAGAGCGGCCCATGTACTTCACAGTAGCATCCTCACCCTTTTGAGGGCCAGCTTTATAGTCCAGCGCACCGAAGGTCTTAGTCTTAACAAGAGCATCACCGCTCTCTGAACCTGCAGCAAACTTTATGTGTGCCTGATTGTAATCAGGATCTGGAGTTGAACCTCCTGGACGCTTGCTGAATCCAACGGTTGGATAATAAACGCTCATGGTTCCCTTAGATGTAGCACTTGGGAATACTGCAGTGGCAGCAAAGAGGGTTGCATCAGTTGCACCAGATGTAGAAGTTGCAGTTGCACCATCCCATACATCAGAGTAGAACTTCACATTCTTGATTGAGTAGCCAGGAACTACCTCGTAAAAACCTACGCGGACCTTTGTTCCAAGACTGCGGAACTTTGGAGTAACAGTAGTCTCGTACTCAGAAATGCCACCCTGGTTGTACACTGTTACCAGGTCTGCAATGTAAGCCGATGCCAGTTCATCCGCCGTACCGGTCAGATCATAAACAGCACTTGCATTTGAACCAATGTTCTGGTAATTGATTTTAGAAAGTTTAGCGTAAGTCGGTGTTGCGCCAGTTCCCTTACCCAGTGAAACTGCAACAAAGTCATACTGTGAAGTTCCATAGTCCCAGAACTTGATAGCCTGAACAGTTGCGCTTGACAACTTTGAAGACGTTCCCTTGATTTCCAAAGGCTGATCCACATACTCCCAGTCTGCTGTATTTGACTCAGTAGTGTTAGCTGAACTTGCAATCCAGTTCACATTGTAGTGGTCAAAGACTTCATTAGTGGCGTCATAGCTACCAAAAGAGCCATGTCCCTTTACACCCTCTACAACAAAGTTCTTTCCAAGGAGGGTTGCCGCATCAGAACCAGTGTGGTCTGCGCGGGTCATCAGTCCCTTTGTGGGAGCAAACGCAATTGTGGCACTGTCCTTCTGGACGGGCTTTGGCGATTTTCCAAAGAACTCATCATTGCTGCAGCTGACAAGTGCCAGAACTGCAAGCGGATAATAGAAGTACTTCTTCATGATTAATTGTGTTTTTGGTTATTTATTGTTTTTATTCTCAATTATTTGAATCTGCGGCACCTACGCGGATTACCTTGTAGGCCACGTTAGTCGGGCTTGCAGCGGCATCCTGTGCCTTGATTACATACCAGCCTGCACCCGGATTGACAATCTTACCGGTAGTGTTCAGGGTAAATGCAGCACCGTTCTGCTCGGCAGTCTTGTTGTAGTCATAAGCCGACATGCATGCGCTCACATATACCTGATATGACGATGTGACATCGGCAGTATTCTCCATTACCTTGAAGGTGATGTCCTCACCAGCCTTGTAGATGATGTCCTCATCAGTTACATCCTTGCCATCCTGATATGTGGTGATGCTTGGAGTGGTGAAGGTAGTGGTGGTACCCTCAAGTGCTGCATCAACAACATCCTCAACTACAGCATCGAACGTAATGGTAAAGAGTCCAGCAGGTGAAATGCTTGGATCCTTGTCTGGGTCATAGCTTGGATCTGTTGGATCTGTCGGACCTGGAGTCGGGTCATCAGGATTTGTATTTGACGAATCGGTAGGATCGGTATTTGGCACCTCTGGATCAGGATTGCTTGGATCTTCAGGATCTACAGGACCTGTCGGATCCCATTTACCGGTTGTACCGTTGCTGTTGCGTGATATCTTGAACAGGTAGGTGTATGCATGGTTTGGTTTCCATGTTGTATATGTTGCAGGAATAACTGCAGTGGCACCCTTCACGTGAATCTCTTCAACGGAGTTTCCGTCATTTGACTTCAGCGTAAAGTCGCAGCAAATGTAAATTGGCTTTGCATTGTCTGTGTATGGAGCGCCATAGTTACCCTTCTCAGTAGGTGTAGGCAGTACGCTGAAGTAGCCCTTGCCGTCCATGTCACCGTCTGCACCCCAGAGAGTAGCCGCTGTGCTGCCGGTTGCAGGTACGCCTGTCATTTTACCAGCCTCAAAGAACTTCTGTGAAGTTATGGTCGATGCATCATAGCTTACGCTGTAAGTCAGGTTGGTATTGTCATAAGTAACTGTGGCAGTACCAGCTGTTCCGGCTGTGGCATTTCCAACAAAGGCCATATCGGTACGGTTCAGAATAATGTTCTGGCGGCCGGTAATGACGTTTCCAGCAGCATCTGTACCGTCAACCTTCAGAATCTTGCCGGTTTTTGATATACGGGTCTGGTAGAAAGTAATGTCAGATATCTCATAACCCGGAACGGTTTCATATATACCTACGCGAACTTTGCTTTCAACGCGGCCAAAGGTAAAGTTCACCTTCTGGTCATAACCGGTCTTTGCAATCTTCAGAGGATTGGCAATGTAGTAGGTCGTGTAGTTGTTAGCTGGACCTGTTGAGTTAGCGTTCAGGTGACCACCCACATTGCTGATCACTGCCTTTGTCACAATACCGTCAGTGTTGACGGCCGATTCAGCTTCACCGGAACCGTTGTCCGTGTAGAACTTCACGTTTGAGTCCCATGGAGCAATTGCCCAAAAACGGTAGTAGTCCTGCTCATAGTCCCAGAACTTCTCTGACTGAGTGCGGTCAAGTACTATTGGTGTCTGGGCAGTCAGTGTTCCAGACTCGTCACCCGTGTACGGGGTCTGTGAACTGCCGCTGGAACCCACATAATCCCAGTAGTAAGAATCTGTCAGGGTCTGGCCTGACTGCTGGGCATGCCAGACTGCGTAGTTGTTGAACACCTGGGCATTGCCTGTACCCTTGGTTCCATAGACCTTGAATGTACCGGTCACGGTCTCAAGACCGCTGGTAGCACGGGTCATCTTGTCAGAGCCTGCACCAAAACTGATGCTGGCAAGGTCTGCCGGTTTTGCAACTGGCTCAACCGGCTTCTGTCCAAAGTATGCATCCTCAGAACAGCCTGCCAGTGCAATCATGGCCAACGCGTAATAAGTTACTCTTTTCATAGCGCTATCGGTTTTAATTTTACATTTCAAACTCATGTGTCTCTTCTTCAAAATCCTCAACCTCGGCATCGAACAGCGAACCGCCACCCTTTCCTGGAATTGGAATGTCATCGGCATTTATGTGTACGGTTATTACACCGCCCTTGTATCTTTCCCTTACCTGGTCAGTCACATCAAATATCAGCGTTGAGTCACGGCCGTTGTTGAACAGCATGTTCACCTCAAGGTAATTAGGAATTGTTGAATTCAATATCTGCTCATAACTTGTGCCGGAACGTGTAATCTGATACGGGTCCACGCCGGTCAGACCGAATGTTATGGAGCGTCCGCCAATAATGTCAACATCCTCTTCTGTATTGTTGATTGAATCCTTCAGCATGACGTGCTGCTTCATTCGCATCGAATAGTTGACCGATACATCCTGTGAACTTGACACGTGCGTCTTCAGGTTCACAGAGCGCGCCATGCCACTCAGGTTGCCGCTGCCGTCAATTCCTACAATCCTGTTCTGATTGTTGTGAATGATAATCTGAGTCAGGTAGATGTATGTGACAGGCGTCAGGACTATAGGCACAAACTTATACCAGGTGTTGGTCTCAACAATCAGTGAATCGTAATCAGCAGGATCGTCACTCACATGCAGATTGTCGTAATCACCGGCAAAAAGGAACTCCGGCTGGTAGAACGCATATCCCGACTTGTACGGTTGGGTATATATCGGCGAGTAACGCGGAACAGCAGTATGGCTGGTTGCCTGGTTGGTGTAAGCCATAACGTATTCCAGACTGGTTTCCTCATCAAAGTGAAGTGACTGCACGCCGTCAATGGTATTTACGTCATTCCACATGAGTATGTCATAGTAGCCCAGTTTGTACTTGTCCTGAATACGGGTACCATGCACGATGCTTTTCATAACCGATGTATGCGGGACATCAGGATCATCGCCCGTAAAGTAGCGGCGCACATTGAAGACACTCGGCTCCTGGATATCCCAGGCTCCAAACAGGCTGTCGTCAAACACATCCCAACCGTATGACCATTCAGCGCGCCAGTCATAATAGAGTTCATACTCCCACAGGACATCAACGTCAAGTATGATCTTGTTTGTCTCAAACTCTACATTGTTGCCACGGTCAACCAGAAGCAGGCCAGGCTGTCGTTCACAGCATACCAGTCCAAGCAGTAGCATCAGGCTCAAAAGGAATTTTCTCATCATGGCTCGACAACTCCTTTTTCCCACTTACTGAAGCTTGGGCGCTTGCTGTTTTTCTTCCGGTACAGAAGATCATAGCTTATGCTTATGCCTGCACGTGTTGGACCCAGCCACGTGAAGCGATGCATACGTTTTACGAATTCATCGGAATAAAGGTCCGTATCATAGTAGTAATTACCGTCAATTTCACCACCATGATAGACCGGCTTGCCATACACAAACGGGTCATAGTAGGTACGGAACAGACCTAACTGCAATCCCATATCAAGACGCCAGTGCCCGTCACGGCTCAGCGGCATGGTGTAACCGGCGCCAAGTCCACCGCCGGCACCCTCGCCTATCCAGCCTTTCTGGGCAGAGAATCCAATCTGATACAGACAGGCCTGAGCATAGCCTTCAAGATAGAAACCACGGAATGCAGCCTGCCCGGCAATAGGATAGCCAAGCAGAACATTGCTGTAGCTGAGGTCACTGTTTCTAAAGTAATAGCGGCCATACAACTGGTAGTTGCGCAACTCAAAGTACTTGTGATTGGTTGTGTTGCCAATCCACCATGGGCAATCAAACGTTGCACCCAATGTCCAGTGACCATGACGCGGATAGTACTCAAGTTCCACATTCGGCATCGGGCAGAATCCGTACTGCGGAACATAAGCACCCCACTCCAGCAGATTAGTCTTTATTGCCAGAAGTTCACGCCTTGGAGTTGACGGCGGTACAAGGGCAAGGGCTGATGGCAAGAGACTGATTTCAGGAAGTCTGTCAGGTAAAGCATTAACTGACTTGTTCTCCAATCCCGAGAAATCAAGCGGCACCAGCTCCGTGTTCAACAATTCGCTCTGGAAGTTATCCGGGAAAATTATCATGAAGCGCGATGCACGTAACTGAGGGAAATAATGTTCTTTAATACGTTCCCACAAGTGTCCGTCTCCGTAATGCATCAGTTCATTCTTCAGCTTCACGGGGTCCGATATCCAATCAGCAACCATCCGGCTTACTGTCAGCGCATCAGGATCATGTGCCTGTCTCATCATAAACGCCAGGAGTTCATACTCTTCATCAACTACATCTATCTGGAGTTCCGATGCATCAACACCATTCTCTTCGAAAATTTTCAGCAGTGCATCACGGCGGCCCATGCTCAATTGCTTGTTGAAACTGAGAGGTCCTTCAGGCGAAGCTGCACTTCTTATACGGATTCTTGCATTACGGATATTCTCATTCTTCAACAGAGGAACACCATAACGGATAAACTGCTGCAAATCACCGTTATTGGTAATCACATCAGTACGACTGACCTTGAAAATTACAGGAAATGAACGCAGAAAGAACAGAGAATCAATCTCATAGGCTTCTCTACCGGCATCATCAGCAAATATTATAAAAGACGAAATGTCTAATGTCTTATCTTCGGTATCAGCTAATGAGCTCTGAGCTTTTGCATTGCCGGACAATAAGACTAAGCAGAAAATCAGTAGAATTGTTAAAAACAACCTTCCGCGTTGAAACATCGTCTCACCAAAACTTGGTTAAATAACAACCTATTAACAAAACAAATATAGATAATTAAATTGATATAATAGAGATGTTTTATTCTTATTTTTTAGGGGGGGGTAATATATCGTTACAAATAATAAAAAAGAATTTATTTTGGATCAATTATGATATAGCCAAACAAATTACATTTCGGTCTTGAATAAACAAAATCAATAGTTGCAAAAAAAGAGCCCAAACACGGTTGAATTCTATTTTTATTCCATAAATTTGCACCGAGTCTGAAAGTGACCTCTGTGCTGAAGTGTGGCGCGGGACTTTCAGGCAAGTGTACTTGGAACCACTCTAAAAACAAGAAAAATGACAAACCATTCACAGAATGGACAGCAGGGTCTGTCCACCACATTCGCATTTCTGGCAGTATTCTTCTGCATCTGCCTAGTTTCATCAAACATCTTTGCATCAAAGCTTTTCACCGTCTTCGGTGTATCGCTGAGCGGAGCAGTAATCATCTTCCCGGTATCGTACATACTGAACGACTGTATTGCCGAAATCTACGGATACCGCAAGGCCATGATGGTCATCTGGACCGGATTCGCCATGAATTTCTTCTTCGTGCTGATGTCGCAGTTGGTAATCATGCTGCCACCGTCGCCATTCTGGGACGGAAAGGATGCGTTTGATACCGTACTTGGCGCTACCCCGCGCGCAGCCATTGCATCACTGCTGGCATTCCTGGCAGGATCAACCATCAATGCAGCCATCATGAGCCGCATGAAAGTCGCTGACCAGGGCAAACGCTTCTCACTCCGTGCTATCGTGTCATCAGTCGCCGGAGAGCTGAGTGACTCAATCATATTCGTGCCAATCATGTTCTGGAGCATCGGACTCTCAGGAATAATGTCACTGATAGTTACACAGGTTATTGCAAAGGTAGCATATGAGATTATCATACTGCCTGTAACCAAGAAGGTCATCACAACTGTCAAGGAAAGAGAGGGTATTGACCACTTTGATACAAACATATCATACAATCCATTCAAATTGAACGACTAATTCCGCCGGAAAAAAAATTTGCAAGACTATGGAAGGAAGAGAAAACGAAGGCCTCAAATCATTAGGCAACCAGACGAAGTACAGCATGAACTATGCTCCGGAAGTACTTGAAACATTCGTGAACAAACATCAGGATGGTGACTACTGGGTCAGGTTCAACTGCCCGGAATTCACTTCACTCTGCCCTATCACCGGTCAGCCGGACTTTGCAGAAATCAGAATATCGTACATCCCCGATGTCAGGATGGTTGAAAGCAAGAGCCTGAAACTCTACCTGTTCAGTTTCCGAAACCACGGTGACTTCCATGAGGACTGCGTGAACAAGATCATGAAGGACCTGCGTGACCTGATGGACCCAAAATACATTGAAGTCACAGGAATATTCACCCCACGCGGCGGCATTTCAATCTATCCATACGCAAACTGGGGCCGTCCAGGCACCAAATACGAAAAACTGGCCGAAACCCGCTTTGCCACGCACGAATAACTTGTTACCTTTGTAGAGAAATAAGGTAACAGAATGGAAGACCAGCTATACTACAACATGTTCCAGACCCGTCTGGAAACTGAATTACTGAAAATATGTACCCAGGAGGGCATGCTTGAAGGCGTTCTCCTGCGGTCCGATGACATAGACGGCAAATGGAAGGACTACGCTCCTGACTACATTGCCGATGGAGTCAAGGAAATTGCAGCCTATCCTACGGTGTCAGTGGGATGGGCTGCCTACATTGGGCTGGCAGTCGCATGCTGGTGGAACCGCGACTGGACAAAGTTGAAGGACCAGCCATACAGCGTATTCCTGGGCTCACAGGGGTTCGACAATCTTGACGACCACATTCTGGTGGACATACTGGGACTCCTGCTTGACGGCAATGAGGCCAGGAAGATTACATCAATTATCCAGACCTGTGCCCAGACAACAGTTTCATTCATACGCCAGGAAAAGGCCGAGCCGCAGAGCCCACGGGCATTCTACCTGTATGCACGCGCCATTCAGGTCATGTTCAGCATTGGAGCAGCCATTGAACTGCACAGACTTGGTTACGAATTCAGGAAAATACAATAATACCATTTCAACAGACACTGATTATGAGTACATCAAAAGTATATTTCACCGACATGCGCGCCGGACAGAACGGCAACCTGCTGGACAAGTTACGCAGAACTATCAAGAGAGCCGGAATTGAACAGATTGATTTCAAGGATAAGTATGTAGCAATCAAGATTCACTTTGGTGAGTTCGGCAACATGGCATACATAAGGCCCGGATACGCCGCAGTAGTGGTTGACCTGATCAAGTCACTTGGCGGAAAGCCGTTCCTTACTGATTCCAACACACTCTACACCGGATTCCGAAGCAACGCAGTTGACCACCTGGACACCGCCAACAGGAACGGTTTCAACCGCATTGTTACCGGTTGTGACGTCATAATTGCCGACGGACTGAAGGGCAAGGACGAACGCGCCGTCAACATAAACGGCAAGTACTGCCCTGCCCCACTCATCGGTTCTGCCATAGCCGATGCTGACATCATAATAAGCATGACCCATTTCAAGGGACATGAAATGGCCGGATTCGGAGGCACCATGAAGAACCTGGGAATGGGTTCAGGCAGCGTGGCCGGCAAAAAAGAGATGCACTCAAGTGCTCAGCCGAAGATTAACGCCGACAAGTGCATTGGCTGCAAGATTTGTGAAAAGAACTGCGCCCACAACGCAGCCCATGTCATTGACAAGAAGGCAGTCATTGACTACCGCAACTGCGTAGGCTGCGGACAGTGCGTTGCCCTGTGCCCGAATGAGGCCGCAGTAATGAGCAGCCAGGAATCAAGTTGCGTTCTGAACTACAAGATTGCCGAATACACAAAAGCCGTACTGAACGGAAAGCCACAGTTCCACATTTCATTCATCATGAACGTAAGCCCTGAATGCGACTGCTGGGCACACAATGACGCAGCCATCGTTCCAGACCTTGGAATTGCAGCCAGTTTTGACCCCGTTGCACTCGACCAGGCATGTGCCGACATGGTAAACCAGGCTCCACTGCTGACAACCGGCAATGTGCTGCAGGACAAGATGACACACTCAAATGAAGGAGAGTGCAGCTGCGGTCATCACGGTCATGTCCATGCCCAGGATATCCACAATGACAAATTCCGCATGATCCACCCAGACACCAACTGGCAGGCATGTCTGGAATATTCCGAGGAGATTGGCCTGGGAACCCGCAAGTACGAACTCGTCAAGGTCTGAACCGGGGCTGAACCGGGGCTGAACCGGGGCTGTACCAAATAAGCAAAACAGCCTGGCAGCAAGCACTGTCAGGCTGTCTTCATATCAGAGCGAGCTGTACGATCCTGAAAATGTATCACCCTTACTTACATCACCGGTCGTGAACCCTTTCTTCAGCCAACGTGAACGCTGTGCCGAGGTTCCATGATTGAATGATTCCGGAGTTGTATAGCCGCGCGCCTTCTTCTGAAGATAGTCATCGCCTATTCTGGCTGCTATGTTCAGACCCTCGTCCAGGTCACCGGGTTCAAGTGAGCCAAACATCTGATTATCATGATAGGCCCACACACCCGCATAGAAATCGGCCTGCAGTTCCAGGCGCACGCTTATCTGGTTCCTTTCAACGTCACCCACCCTGCTCATCTGGCTGTGGGCCTGCTGGAGTGTTCCCAGCAAGTTCTGGACATGGTGTCCCACTTCATGCGCAATCACATATGCGTACGCAAAGTCACCGGCACTTCCAAACTGCTGCTGCATGGTTGAAAAGAAGGAAAGGTCAACATACACGCTCCTGTCTGCGCTGCAGTAGAACGGACCTGATGAGGCCGATGCCGATCCGCATCCAGAATTCACGGCATTGGTAAACAGCACTAAGGTTGGTGGCACATAGGTGCGTCCCATTCTGCGGAATTCCGCACTCCAGACATCTTCAGTACCGGCCAGTATCTGTTTGGCAAACGTTGCAAGAGCCTCTTCTTCGGGAGTAAAATCCCTGTCCATGGCAGAACTCTGTTCCACCGTAGTAAGTCCTCCCATCTGCTGCAGCACATCAACAGGATCACCGCCGAACAGAAGTGTCAGCAAACCAACAATTATTATGCCACCTATTCCCAGGCCACCAGCCATCTTTACCGAGCCACCTCCACGACGCCGATCATCGACATTCGTGCTCTCACGTCTTCCGTCAAGTTTCATATCAGGTCACATTCAGTTTTCTGCCGGCAAAATTATTAAAATTTGTCGACAATCCACTTCATTGGCTCACCATCGGCATAGTCATTAAGCACCCTGCACCAGGAAAAATGGCTGAGCATGCCGCCAAATCCGAACTCCTTCATTTCAGCGTCACTGTATATGCGGATCCTGTCGTTCTTTGCGCCCAAGTGCTGGCGGGCATTGAAATAGACCTGTGACGAAACAACATTGCAGGTATTGTCATCCTGAGCATGGGCAAAATACATAGGAAGGCTTGTAAACGCATTGATATCCATCTCAGAAAGGACCATGTCAGTTCCGTTCCACTTGTAAACACACTTATCTTTCCAGACATTTTCAACATCAGCAGTGAACCTCTCTGCCGGATACTCAGGATTGCTGCGTATAACCATGTGGATAGGTACGATAGGATCCATAGCACAGATTGGAAGAGCAGCCTTGAAACGGTTGGCAAACTGCATCATGAAGCGCATGGTACAGCCACCGCCGCTTGACGCACCAGCACAGAACAGCCTGTTCCCATCGACCTTACCCTCAGAAATCAGCTGGTCAATAAAAGCCATCTGAAGCGCATTGTTGCGGTCAATCAGCTCAATCTTACCTGGATCAAGCGATGCACTGTATGAATAGTTTGGATTTGCCAGTGCAAACACCAGTGTGGCACACTTCTGGTCATGCTGAGGCAATGACACCAAACACTTGTTTGCAAGAGCCACTGTCATCATGTCCTGGTTGTATTCGCCACCGCCAATCTGCCAGACGAACAGTGGGACATTCGGTATTACATTGCCGTTCTCATCTTTAGGCAGATACAGCATGTATTCCCTGGTAAGGCCTGCAAAGGTGAATGTGCCCCTGATGCACTCGTCAATAACTTCCAGTCTCTTTTCGGTGACATCGGCCATACCGAAGCTCAGCCTGGGATCCCTGCTGCAGACAACCTGCCATGCCTCTTTCTGGAAACGCTCGTTGCGGGCGCCCTCGGCATCAAAAGGTTTTGCCTTGATTGTCAGCACGTTGCCATTCTTCTCAAGAGTAATGCCATCGTCCTCATAAGGCTTCACATTCTGGCCTGTAGCCGGATCATACATGGTATTCGCAGCATTGTTCCTTATATCAAAATCAGCAGCGGTAAGCTTCCTTATCAGTTTCTTGTTGCTGACGGTAACATCAATGCTCTTGACAACCGTCCCCCAGTCATCAACCGCAGTATTAGCCACTATCTTCTCAATCACAGGTTCAGAACCTCCGTTCTGATTACAGGATGACAATGCCATACATGTAATGGCTGCACCCAGGAAAACATATTTCTTCATTTGCAATATGGATTATTACGTTATTCACTCCAGACAACGCAAAGATAACCCGTCCTGTCCAATTGTCGGGCATGAGACTGCGTTCTTGAATGCCAATATTGTCCCAGACAGGACTGCAGACTGCCGCAATAGTACAAAAAAGACCAATATCATACATACCGGCATCATTATGGGTACCCCATTTGGCTGCCCCGTGTTTTTTTTGACTACATTTGCCATACCAGTTGAAACAGAAACAAAAACAGGAAATATGGCACAGGAATTAGTAATGGGAATTGACGTTGGCGGCCAGTCTTCAAAGCTGGGCGTTGTCAACGCAAAAGGTGAAATACTTGCCCAGTGTGTAATAACTTCGCTTCAGGACAACCTGAATGACTACATCAAGGATCTGACAGGTGCAATCAAGGACCTTATTGCAAAGACCAAGGACCAGGGAACAGTCAAAGGTATAGGCATAGGCGCACCTAATGCGAATTACTATAAGGGAACAATTGAATACGCCCCGAACCTAAGGTGGACTTATGTTGACGGCCAGCCTACAATCGTTGAATTCACCAAACTGATCTCTGCTGAAGTTGGGCTGCCTGTAACTGTCACCAATGACGCCAATGCGGCAGCCATGGGTGAAATGGCATACGGCGTTACCAAAGACATCAGGAACTTCATCATGATAACACTTGGCACAGGCGTAGGCAGCGGCATCATCATTGATGGCAAGATACTGTACGGCCATGACGGTTTTGCCGGTGAACTTGGCCACGTATGCGCAGTGCCTGGCGGACGCAAGTGCAACTGCGGACTTGAAGGATGCCTTGAGACCTATGCAAGCGCAATGGGCGTTGCCCGCACAGCCCGCCAGATGCTTCAGGAAGACAGCCGCGACAGCCTGCTCCGCCAGCTTGACCCTGAAAAAATCTCATCAAAGGACGTATATGACGCAGCCAAGCAGGGCGATGCGCTCTCACTTGAAATCTTCAACTACACCGGCACATTGCTGGGCCGTGCTTTTGCAGACTTCGTCAAGTTCAGCGCCCCTGAAGCAATAGTGATCTTCGGCGGAATGGCCAAATCAAAGGAATTCTTCCACGAACCGCTTGTCAAGGCCATGAACGACAACCTGATGAAGGTCTGGAAGAACAAGATCAAGATCCTCTACTCTTCACTCAAGGAGTCCGATGCCGCCATCCTTGGCGCTTCAGCACTTGCATGGAACTGACAGAATCCATAAAGAAGTCCCAAACCGACTTCTTCCCCCATTCATTCGGACTGTAATCCGGCCATTGCTAATAAGCAAAGAAATCCCCATTGAAGTGGGGATTTCTTCGTTTATAAAGCCTAAGGGCTTACTTTCACTTCTTGTACGGATCCTTGGACTTTGGGCCATACTCACAGCCACCTGCCAGGATTGGGTATACCACGCTTGGGAAACACAGACTTTGGTAGATGGTGTATTCATTGTTCTGGTAGTTGTCCAGGACATCAATGTACGCGCGCTCACGTGGAGTCTGACCACGGCGGATAACAGGGTAACTTGGATAATTGTTCACATAGTTTCCGGCACCGAATACCAGGATACCCGGACGTGGGCCCCATCCCATTTCAATGGTGTAGGCTGATTCACGGTCATGCGGCCAGTGAACCTGGTTGAAGCCCAGCTGGGTCATATAGCACTTGCCAAGCGGGTTCAGGCCAAGAGCATAGTCCATCATCTGGCTCACCACATCAATGTAATCCTGGTTTCCGGTAAGCTTCCACATCATGATGATTGGATATGAATACTGTCCCTGGGCCACATTGCTGCCCCACCAGTTCACATTCGTAGGTGCACCTGAAGGATATGCGTTCAGAGTAAAGTTCTGCATCTGCTTGTCGGCAGTCTGCTTGAGTATATCCTTGAACTTGGCAACTGTTGCTGCATCGGTCTTTGTTGATGGAGCAAGCACGTAAGACATGAAATAAGATACCAGCCAACCGTTGCCTGCAAAGATTTCAGAACCCTGGTTGTATGTTGTCAGCAGGGCGCTGGCATCATCAGCATTGTCCTTGATATACTGATGACATGCGGCATCACCTGTCATCAGGTACTTTTCAACGTTGTAGTACATTTCAAAGTTCTTCTGAAGCCTGCCTGCGCGTACGGCTGCACCGTGGGCCAGTTCTGCACGGCTGGCATATTCAGCGGACTTGGCTGCATCGAACTGCTTGATAATGCGGGCAAAATGGTAGAACAGGCCCGATGCCCATCCGGCCGTACGGGCATCAAGTACCTCAGAACCGAACAGATGGTCTTCCTTGTCATATGTCGTGAACGGTGAATAGCCCTGGGTTTCAGTACCCCATGGAATCTGTCCGTCCTCTTCCTGGAAGTACTTCCAGAACATGGTGCCCCACTCGGCCTCATCAAGGATATCAGGAATATTGTTGCCGCTTCCAAGAATGTTGAATTCTTCATCAAAGATATCAGGCATGTTGAACTGCTTGTCCTTGAAGATCTCGGGGAATGCCTCATAGGTAGTGAGCAGCGTTGCAGGAACGTCCATGTGGTATGTACGGCGGTCTGCGTCACCGGCATCATGGTATCCACCCCACGCCTTGATGGTAGGCTCGGTACCCTTTACAGGAAGACTGGCCTCATTGATGCGGTAATAAGTCTGATAGATAACCTCATGGCACTTCTTGGTGCGGTATGAATGCTCAACATAAGGTTCAACCAACTGTATGCCGCAGCGCTGGTTCAGCAGTGAACGGAAACTTACATATGACAACTTCTGCGAGAACTGACCGCCCACGCCAAACATATATGAAGAACCGTATCCACTCACGGTTATCCTGTAAGGACCGCCCTCAGGAACCTTTGAAAGATCAATGCGATATACATAGTCGCCCGATGACTGGTCCTGTCCAATCTCCTTGAGTGTGCCGCTGCAAACTTTCTTGCCACCCTTTACCTTATATACAGTATATTCCGGAAGAGCACCTTCAATCTTCTTTGAGCCGCCGTCACCCAGATAGATTGCAAAATTTGCAAAACGCTTTGTTGACAGGGCACTGTACGCAACCTGGTTGGTCTTTATGGCCTCACAGTACACATCCTTGTCATTGAACTTGAACTGGTACTTTCCGTACGGGGTTTCAATAGAATACTTGCTTCCGTTCTTCAGGGTCGGAACAGTCAGATAGACATAATGGTCACACATATCCGCAGCCGCACCAGTGCGATTAATAGCCAGCACCTGCTGTCCATTTACCTTCCAGTCCGATGGATTGGATATATCCACCTCATTTACATCAAGGGTATCGCTGGTAAAGAACAGTTCAATAACATTGTTGGAAGCTGTCCTTATTTCCTGAAAAGTAAGTTTTGCCTGAACAGATAGAGTTGACAGCAGGCAGGCTGCCAGAAATGTAAGGTTTCTCATAAGGAATAATATAGAGGGTTAAATATTACACTCAAAGACGGGACAACCAGTAAATAATCTGGCTGCCTACAGCATTTCCAACAATCCATATAGGCAACTGCCATACAAAAAGACGACCATCCATAGCCATATAGCCGTAGTCGGCAATACAGTGCTCAAATCCACACAGGATAAAGCACATGATTGGAAGTACAACAGTAATTGCGTTGTTATGTTTCTTAAAGTTGTCCACTGCAATAAACATCATTACTCCACAGCCAATGGACTTGACCAGGGCCTGATACCAGGTCTCCTGCATCTTGACAGCCATGAGATTGCTGGTATTGAGTGAAAGTCCGGAATACCTGCTGAACAGGAAACAGGTAAGCCAAATACCAATAAAATTCAAGACAATAATGAAAACAAGGTTCTTTACATCGGCCCAGGTAGTGGCGTAGCCCACACGACCGGTATAGAGCATGGCTCCCTGCAGGATCACAGTGAGCAGTCCCAGACTGAACAGGAAAGAGCCCAGAATATGATTTTCTACCAGGACATATGCTATGCATCCAAATCCTATAAGTACTCCAGCAAGCAGTGAGCGAGATATTCTGCTCTTGATATCAGTTGTTTCCATATTGAAAAGTATAATGCAAAGATATAAAGAATATGCAGTTTACATTACTTTTGCACAAATTACAGATCCCAGGAAATTCGCCCTACCAACCGTTTTTTTTATCGGTTCGTCGGGAAAAACACCTGGGTTCACCGATATTGTATTGGTCACAGCATATTCCTGGCGTAATTTTGCACCAGACAAAAACTAAAAACAGAAATTCATGGAAACTAGAAACAATCCAGAGATCAGGGAATCGCAGGACAACGGGGGACATTACTCAAAGACAAACACCAGGGTATACTATCACGAGCGCAAGCACAATTCACGCAGGCGTACCAATACCATCATTTTGGGACTGATAATCATACTTGCCGCAATTCTCAAGATATACTTTAGCCTGAACCCAGGGAACAACAATTCATTCATGAATGGATTGGAGCACGTACTCTTTTCCTGGCCAGTCCTTCTGATCATTGTCTCACTGTTCCAGTTTGGCAGGAAAGAGTGGATAGGAGGAACATTCATGCTACTGTTAGGACTGGTATTCCTTGCACCACGCATACAGAACCTGTTAGCGTTCTATGTTGAGCCTTCATCTATCTGGCTGACATTGCTGAGCGGACATATGGTAATATGCGGGGCTGCCATCTGCTTTGGCATCGTACTCATTCTTTCTGCCCTGAACGGAGGAAACGCAAGCCATGCATCCCACCATAGGGAGAAAAACAGAGAGTATTTTGAGACCAGTTCCAAAATTGCAGACTATGACGGAGAACATTCACAGGCACATATTGAGATTGACCCCAAGGAAAAGGTGGACTATCGTTTCATATTCAGCGGCGCTGAGCAATACTACGTTGAGCCAGTATTCCCAGGAGGCACTATCAAGTGTGTATTTGGCGGTATGACACTTGATCTCACACACACCAACCTGGCACCCGGCAACACCTACCTTAACATAGAAGGCACCTTTGGAGGTGTGCAGCTCAAGGTTCCATCGGACTGGCAGATAGAGGTCCGTAGCAACTGCGTAATGGGCGGATTCGTTGATGACCGTCATTTCATAGCAGCAGAGCCCATACCAGACCGCAAGCTCATAATAAATGCCCACTGCGTATTTGGAGGAGGTAATATTGAGTAAGCCACTTACATGATAAAGATATTCATTCAGCAGACAGGAATCCTGCGGCATGCATCAATACTGCTTGCCGTAGTGCTGGCTGTTGTTTCCGGTGATCTGATAGCCGGATGCGGCACACCGTTCATTGTTGCCGACTCGGTGATATTTGCACTGACTACCAACGGAATGGCGCTGATAGTGTGGAATATCCTGCGCTTTACTTTAAGGACCGAATCACAGGCCGGACGTCTGGGAATTCTGATTGCCGGCCTATGCACAGCATGGTGCGCTGTCGGCATAGGAATAGAATGCACAGCCATGCTATTCATATCAAGCGGTTGGTTCAACACGTTCACGCCACTTATTCCGTTCCGTATAGCCGTTATGTTACTGATATTCATGGTAACCGAACTCAATACCGAACGCGGGCTTCTGCTGAAGGACCTGGTTTCAGCCCAGGACAGCGAACCTACGGCAGAAATACCCCCGGCAGAAGATTGCCGGCAAGCAAAGGAAGTAATCACCCAGATCAGCATAAAGAGCGGCCAGCGGCTTGATATTGTAAACGTTGAGGACATAATATTCATGCAGGCCGATGGTGACTATGTTTCCATAGTAACAGAAAACGGGCATTACCTTAAAGAGCAAACCATGAAGTATTTTGAAGAGAGACTGCCACAAGATATGTTTGCCAGGGTTCACCGCTCATTCATTGTCCGTCTGTCAGCTATTTCCAGAATTGAGCGATACGGACAGATGCAGCAGCTTGAACTCTGCAACAAGGAAAAAATCAGAGTGAGTCCTGCTGGATACAGAATACTGAAGGAAAAGCTCAAACTCTGATACCTAGCGATCGGGTAGAACGAAAGAGAGGATGACTGACCAGCCATCCTCTCTTTTTCAATATCACACGGAATTATTTCTTAACCGGAATGTCATCAATACGCTGCTGATGGCGGCCACCCTCGAACGGAGTATTCAGATACTCGTCCATGATCTTTGCAGCCATGTCATTGTCAATGAAACGTCCTGGCATAACCAGAACGTTTGCATTGTTGTGCTGACGTATCAGATGCGCAATTTCCGGAATCCAGCAAAGACCTGCACGGATGCCCTGATGTTTGTTCAGGGTCATTGATATGCCTTCGCCACTACCGCACATTGCAATACCCTTCTCGACTTCGCCCTTCTCAATGCCCTCGGCCAATGCGTGGCCGTAGGTGGCATAGTTGCAGCTATCCTCGGTGTAGGTTCCGTAGTCCTTGAACTCCAGTCCCTTCTCAGTCAGATACTGCTTGACGAATTCCTTCAGGGGAAATGCAGCGTGGTCACTTGCCAATCCTATCATAGCAATTACTTCTTCAGCATTGACTTAACCTGAGCGTAAACATTCTGAGCGGTGAAGCCGAGCTTCTCGTCAAGAACCTTGTAAGGAGCTGAGAATCCGAATGAGTTCAGACCCCAAACCTTACCGTTTGCGCCTACAAGACCTTCAAGAGTTACAGGCAGACCAGCCGTCATACCGAACTTACGCTTGTTGCCAGGCAGAATGCTGCGCTGATAAGCCTTTGACTGGCTGCGGAACAGACCTTCTGAAGGAACGCTGACAATGCGGCACTTGATACCTTCTGAGCGGAGCAGTTCAGCACCTGCAACCAAAGTAGCAACCTCAGAACCTGAAGCAAGCAGAACTACATCATAATCAGCATCGGAACCTGCAACAACATAAGCACCCTTGGCAGCCTGGCTGTAATCATTGCCGGCTGGCAGAGTCTTGATGTTCTGACGGCTCAGGATCAGACCTGTAGGTGATGTTGTATTCTCCATTGCGAGCTTCCAGCAAGCTGTTGTCTCATCAGAATCAGCAGGACGTACAACAAGCATTGAGTTCTTGCCCTTGTGGGTCTTCAGCTTCTCCATAAGACGGATCTGTGCCTCCTGCTCAACTGGCTCATGGGTAGGACCATCTTCACCAACGCGGAATGCATCGTGAGTCCAGATGAACTTGACTGGGAGCTCCATCAGAGCAGCCATACGTACAGCTGGCTTCATGTAATCTGAGAATACGAAGAATGTACCGCAAGCAGGGATAACACCACCGTGCAGAGCCATACCGATGCAGCAGCAAGCCATTGTCAGCTCAGCTACACCAGCCTGGAAGAATGCACCGCTGAAGTCACCCTTGACCATGTTGGTTGTATATTTGAGGAAACCGTCAGTCTTGTCTGAGTTGCTCAGGTCAGCACTTGCGCAGATCATGTTTGGAACCTGCTGTGCAAGCTGGCTCAGAACTGCAGCTGATGCTGAACGTGTAGCATCATCGGCCTTCTGCTGAACCTTGCTCCAGTCAATCTTTGGAGCCTTGCCGCTGAACCACTCTTCAAGGAGAGCAGCCTTTTCAGGATTAGCAGCAGCCCAGGCAGCCTTCTTTGCATACTTGGCATCCATGATCTTACGCAGCTGCTTAGCGCGGTCTGCATAAAGCTTCTGTACCTCTGGGAAGATCTGGAATGGATTCTCAGGATCACCGCCCAGGTTCTTTACAGTGTTGACGAAAGCGTCGCCACCGAGAGGAGCACCGTGAGTCTTGCAGTTGCGCTCGTAGCTTGAACCATCAGCCTTGAGGGCACCCTTACCCATGATACACTTACCGATTATCAGAGTTGGCTTGCCGTTGCCGTTCTGAGCCATTGTCAGAGCGCCACGGATCTGGTCAACGCAGTTACCGTTGATTTCATATACGTTCCAGCCCCAAGCGCGATACTTGGCAGCAGTATCTTCTGATGTTACAACTGAGCACTCAGTTGAAAGCTGGATATCATTTGAATCATAGAACATGATCAGGTTGTCCAGACCAAGGGTACCTGCAATACGGCCAGCGCCCTGTGAGATTTCCTCCTGGATACCACCGTCAGAAATATATGCGTAGATCTTGTGGTTCATTACCTCCTCACCGAGAACTGCTGCAAGGTGCTTCTCTGCGATAGCAGCACCAACTGCGAACACGTGACCCTGACCAAGAGGACCTGATGTGTTTTCAATACCGCGGGCAACCTCAAGTTCTGGGTGACCGGTAACTGCTGAACCCCACTGACGGAGAGTAGCAAGTTCCTCCATGCTGAACTTTCCTGTCAGGGCAAGCTGTGCATAGAGCATTGGAGCCATATGACCTGGATCCAGGAAGAAACGGTCACGTCCCTCATAATTCATCTTTCTTGGATCGTACTCCAGGAATTCGCTGAAGAGTACGTTTATGAAATCTGCACCACCCATGGCACCACCCGGGTGACCACTCTTTGCCTTCTCAACTGCTGCTGCAGCAAGGATACGAATATTATTCGCAGCCTTGATCATCACTTCGTTGCTGTTCATTTTTTCTAATTGTATTTTGATAATTAATAAAATTCTGTCTGCCTCTCCCGGAGTCCGATGCAAACCGGCCGGGAAACCGCTTTTTTCCAATTTGCAAATGTAATAAAAAACCATTTATTATCAACATTTACGTACCATATTATCAATGTTTACGCGCGAAAAGACCATTAATAAAAGCAAAAAGAGTATTTTTGCCATACAGAAACCTAACAACTACACAATAATGAGAAAGACAACACTGGCAGGACTACTGCTTGCGCTCCCTCTGGCATTGAGCGCCGAGGTCATTGACAAGAGCGAAATCAACAAGGACAACCTTTACAAGTTCGGAGGAAGCATGGCCGAATACATTGACCCGGGGGTAAAGTACAGCAAGGCCCCAAAGGGATTCAAGCCATTCTACATGAGCCACTACGGACGCCACGGATCACGCTATCTGCTGAACGAGCCACAGTACTCTGATCCATACAAGACCCTCAAGCAGGCTTATGACAAAGGCGTGCTTACCGATTTCGGAAAGACAGTCATGGACCGTCTGGAAATCATGATGAAAGACGCTGACGGTCATTTGGGCGACCTGACCCAGAAGGGCCAGCGCCAGCACCGCGGCATTGCCAGGAGAATGGTCAAGAACTACCCGGAGATATTCAACAGCAAGGCCACCATCGTTGCCCGTTCAACCACATCACACCGCGTAGTTGCCAGCATGACAGCCGCGCTCATGGAATTCTCGTCAATTCTTCCCAAAATGACGATTGACTACAACGACAGCGACTTTGACAAGGGATACATGAACTATGAAGATGCCGCCATCAATTCAGCCAAGAACAGCCGCGAGAAGAGCGCAGCTGTAGGCGCATTCAACGCCCGCCACACCAACTCCGAGCGACTCATGAAGGCCCTCTTCACTGACACCGAATTCATCAAGAAGTACGAACTTGTCAGCACCCCAAGAATGGGAGGCATGGGCATGTTCATGGGTATGGGCATGCCGGCAGCTCCCGCACAGAACGCCGAGCCAACCGTAACCATTGTTGACCGTTCCGATGCACTGTACAACCAGATTTATGAAGTAGCAGCCAACATGTGGAGCCACGACCTGGGCTTTGACCTGGGCGACGTATTCACCTATGACGAATGGTATGACAACTTCCTGCAGAACAACATGTACTGGTATTCAGTATCAGGCTTCAGCCCATTCACGCAGAACCTTGTGCCTTACGGCCACGCAACCCTGCTCCAGGATTTCCTTGACAAGGCCGATGATGCCATCGCCAACGGCACCCACACCGCCAACCTGCGCTACGGCCATGACACTGCGCTGTTCCCACTGCTCTGCCTGATGGAAATCAACGACTGCGCATGGGCTCCGGCTGACCTTGAGAGGGTTGCCGACAAGTGGGTTGCATACGACATTGTCCACATGGGCAGCAACCTGCAGATGATATTCTTCAAGGACAAGAACGGCACCATTCTGGTCCGCGCCCTCCTGAACGAAGAAGAGGCTACCCTGCCAGTAGAATCATACAAGGACGCCAAAGGTAACACCTACAAGTACTTCTACGAGTGGGACAAGGTAGAAAAATACTACCGCGCCAAGCTGGCCGACTGGGAAAAGAAAAAGGCCGAGCTCTCCGCCCGCTAAACCAGCGTACGGGGGTATTCTACAAAGGAGGAAGGGTGATTTTCCCTTCCTCCTTTGCTTTTGCGGCGAGGGACATACTGGGAAAAGAAGAAAGCCAGCCTCTAAAGCCAGCCGCGAAGGAAGGCAAGGAAGCCAGCCGCGAAGGAAACCAGCCCCGAGGAAGTCAAGAAGCAGGCCGCACCCCCCTGCACAGCGCTGCTGGACAGACACAAAGAAGGACGGTGCGTGCTGCGGGGACGGTGCCAGGGCGGGTACGTTGCTGCAGTGTGGGTACGTGGTGCCAGGGCGGGTGTGCAGTGGGGACGGTGCGTGCAGTGGGGATGGTGCGTGCAGCGGGGATGGTGTGTGCAGCGGGGATGGTGCGTGCAACGGGTGGTGCCAATATTGCACGTAGAAGGGGCGTACAACGGATTTCTTGCAACATTGGCACGGAAATCGCCCAAAAACGCCAAAAACAATACCAATGTTGCACCAC
>JAZQQQ010000006.1:0-3154 GCA_045629165.1 Bacteroidaceae bacterium | reverse complement strand
ACTGTAATAATGATTATCTCTACCGAAATCCTTTGGAGCATCCACAATTCCGGCTACAGTTACTGTCCAGACATCTTCGTATTCGTGATACAGTCCCTCAATGGTAAGTTCGTCACCGGCACTGATTCCGTAAGCATCGGCCAGCCCGGCATCGACCATTACCTCATTGGCATTGCCCAGCCATCGGCCTTCAAGCAACGAAACGCCTAAGAACTGCAGCACTTCCGGACTGCACATACAGTATTCGGTAAATTCGATAGATTCATCGGGTAATTGAATTCCACAATGATCACTTGCCAGCACCCCGTCCCAAATGGAACTATGCACATATTCACGGACTGAAGGGATGGCTTCAAGCGTCTGCTCTATCCGTGCGCCCATTGACGGATCATCTCCGAGTTCTGGAATGATGAGTATCTCCTTCATGTCATTTTTTGTAAGTCCGGGATAGATACCAGACATATTCTTGCGCACCTGCAGGAGCATAGCACACAGCAGAGTCACGAAAATGAAGCTGACGGTCATCTGTCCGCCTATCATGATATTACGCCACAGGTGATGTCCGGTATCAGGTCTGAGATGTGCCTGCATTGTATGGCGTCTTATACGGACCGTGGCAATCCATGCCACCAGAAGTCCAAGCAGCAGAAGGATGAATATGTGCTGGAAACTCTGTCTCAGCATTGTGGCGGTATCGAGCTCGAAATCCAAAGTTGCGGCAATACTAATACGCAACATAGGGGTGCAAAGCATGGTGATGACTATGGTGGCGATTCCTACCAACAGCATGGTTACAAGCACCTGAATGCTGACCATGAGCCAGAGGTCCCATCCGCGCGCCCCGTTGACTTTCCGCAGCGTGTATTCCCTGTCACGCTTTAATATGCTACTTATGAGCAGATGCAGGAAATTGCCGAGTGCTGACAGCAGGACAATCAGACCGGGTGCCAGAATCAGCAGCAACACCAGTATATACTTGTCTCCCATCCCAGACTTTATATTGCCTGTAGGGACAGCCTTGAAGCTGTATGTTCCGGCCTGTCCGTAGCTGGTGGGCAGAGCGAACTTATCATTGAAGCTGTCAACCCCGACACCCTGACGCAGAAGTATTCTGAGGTTCAAATACATATCTATGTCACGTGAATTCATGATCCAACAGCTACCGGGCTGGAATGTGGCAATGGAATTGTTAGGCGGCAGATCTTCTATGACAGCCCTGACGGTGTATGTCGTGCCCGAGAGACCTTGTGTGAGCCTGCGTCCTATGGCGGCATCAACCGACCCGAACAGCCTGCGTGCATACTTTGCACTCATCAGGATGCTGTTTTCCGAACTCGTCGCAGCGTCCCAACTTCCTGCCAGAAGAGCCGGATTGTAGAAATGCTGCAAGGTAGTGTCACAGTAAATTACATACAGAAATTCAGATTGGTCATCTTCCGGCTGTCCGTATGTGGTACCATCATCTTCAACAACAAATGGAATCAATTCATTCCGGTAAGCGAACACAGATTCCACATCGGGGAAATTGTCAATGAAATCTTCAGGATTGAAATTTACGTTCATAAAAAGCCGGAGCTCTGAATCATATTCCTCAAGACTTTTCACCGCAAACACCCTGTCGTGGTTCTCATAGTAATTGTCAACAGTCAGCAGACCGTGCACAAAGTACGCGCAGATGCCGAAGCAGAAGAATGCCACGGCCAGTCCCACTATTGTGAATACAGTCTGGAATCCTCCGTTCCAGAGATTGCGGAAAGTTGTCTTAAGATAATGCTTGAACATGACTGCCCATTTTGTTTTCACACAAAAATACCATGACCCAGTCCGATGCCGCAAGCAAAAAAGCGGAAATCGTCAGATTCCAGTGAAAAGTGTCCAATTATTTGACACTGCCATTCATTTCAGTCACTCTACTACCCACAAAAAACGATTGCAAAATGATTGCAGAATGCAATTATTCCTTTATCTTTGCAGCAAAGAATACAATTATGTCACAGACAGCAGTTACCATCCGCATAGATTCCGACATTAAAAACAAGTTCGATGAACTTTGCAATGAATTCGGAATGAGCGTCAATACCGCGTTCAACATCTATGCCCGTTCGGTGGTGAGAAACAAAATGATACCATTTACAATTGAAGCGCTTGATGACGAGACGATGGAAAAAGGCCGTCAGGCATTCTACCGTATGCGTCAGGCAGCCATCGACAGCGGTATGACAATGTCATTGGAGGAAATCAATGAAGTAATCAGACAAGCCAGAAAACACAAGAATGATGACAGTATATGCAGTGATTGACACGAATGTAATAGTGTCAGCCCTATATTCCAAGAAACCTGATACCGCTCCTCTTCTTATTCTTGAGAATCTCTTTGACGGGAATATTGTTCCGATGTACAATGCTGAAATATTGGCAGAATACAACGATGTGCTTCATCGCCCAAAGTTTCCATTTTCAGATAAGGACATACGTCTTGTCCTGGAAACAATCACCCATTGTGGATATGATTCAAACAGGGTCTCAGCTGAAGAAATATGTTCCGATCCAAAGGATGTTGTATTTTACGAAGTCGCAATGTCAAAGGAAGACTCATACTGATTACCGGTAACAAAAAACATTTCCCCAGAGTGGAAAGAGTGGTCACTCCAAGGGAAATGCTCGAAATTCTCAGGCTGCAGAAATAACCGCCAGTATGTCACTGCGGCAGTTCCTTCACGATGCTGCCGTCAAAGAGGTTGATGATGCGGTTGGCGTACGAGGCATCGTGGCGGCTGTGGGTCACCATTACGATGGTGGTGCCGCTCTGGTTGAGTTCCTTCAGCAGGTTCATCACCTCCTGGCCGTTCACCGAGTCAAGGTTGCCGGTAGGTTCATCGGCCAGTATCAGCTTGGGACCTGAGATTACGGCACGGGCAATGGCCACGCGCTGCTGCTGGCCGCCTGACAGCTGGTTTGGGAAGTGCTTCTCGCGGTGGCTGATGTTCATGCGGTCCATGACCTCCTGCACACGGCGGCGGCGCTCCTTCTCGGGCACGCCCATGTAGAGTAGGGGCAGTTCGATGTTCTCGAACACGTTCAGTTCGTCAATCAGGTTGAAGCTCTGGAACACGAACCCTATGGTTCCCTTCCTGAGGTCGGTGCGCTGGTCCTC
>JAZQQQ010000005.1:0-12701 GCA_045629165.1 Bacteroidaceae bacterium | reverse complement strand
AAGACTATATATCCTTTCCCTTCTGTTGTTGCTGATGGCAATACCGAAGACCGCCTTTGCGCAGCTCGATCCTACGCTCACGGCTATGGTTCTTGCATATACAAGCAAGGCTAAGAGTCAATATAAGTCGCAGAGTGCATCGATGGCCGCAGAGACCGCAGGTCATATCTGGTTGAAGCAGGAAGTCGATGAAACCACCAACTACCAGAGACAGTTTGACAAGTATATCAGCGAGTTCCGAGGTATCATCGCCTATGCAGCACAGACTTATGGGTTCTACCATGAGGTCAGCCACCTGACGGATAACATGGGAAAGCTCAGCCATCAGATTGGTGAGACACCCACCAATGCCATCGCCGTAGTACTCCATCAGAAGAGGAATGACATCTATGTCAGTATCATCAACAAGAGTGTCGGTATCGTGAATACCATCAGGCAGGTGTGTATAGACAACAAGATGACGGAGAAACAGAGGATTGAGCTTGTTTTCTCCATCCGACCGCAACTGCACGAGATGAACAGACAGCTTGCCATGCTCACGAAGCTTGTCAAGCATACCACGTTAGCCCAGGTATGGTACAATATCGAGAGGCGATCGCTTCCACATAGGGAGGGAAAGGCTGGAATCGTAGAAGACTGCCTGGCAATGTGGAGATTAAACGGAAAGAGTGTTAAACCAAACAATTAACGATATGGGCTGGTTATCATTTGCAACAAGAGTAACACCAAAGATATTAAGAGGCTCTGGCAGAGCCACCTCTACGCTGTGGAATGCAGGAAAGTCTGTCACTGGAACAACATGGAAAGGCATCAACACCATGGTTAGCCATCCAAAGACAACAGCCGTTGGCATTGGAGCAGCCTATGCAGGTTGGTACAAGCTGAACAACCCAGACGAGTCTATAGGAACAGCTGTTGGAGTAACGGCAAGGGACAGTCTCAATGCCTCTGGCGGTTTCGTTCATGATGCCGTCAATGGCTTTACCGGTGATGACACCGTTGAGAAAGTCAAGGAAACGACAACCAATGTCCTCGGTGACCTGAAGGACACGGTTTCAGAATCCAAGGGTCTGTTAGGCACACTGAATGACACCTTGGGCGGCATCAGCAGTTTCCTCGGGAATCTCTTCGGAGGCAATGGCATGAATATGTTTTCCAATTTCTTCAATAACCTTGGTAGTGGTAAAGTCTCAGGATTGAGTATCGGAGCCCTTATCGCTGCAGGTTATTTCATCTTTGGTCGTTCGGGACTACTCGGGAAGATCGGTGGATTGATGCTTGCCATGATGATGATTGGCAACAACAGTCAGCAACAGACACAGGCTGTAGCGCAAGCCGCTTCACAACGGCAGTCGGAAGACCAGCAAAGAAGTATGCACAGATAACGAATGTAAAACAAGAAAGGAAGTAACATGAAGAAGATCTTTGTTCTGATGGGACTCGTCCTCAGTACACGTCCTATCTTTGCCGATTCTATCACCGATGCCATGTCTATGGCAGGTGATGAAGTGTATTCCTACACTCCGGTCGTACAGGTTCTATGCCTTATCATTGCTTGTATCATCGGTATCGTAGGAGCTTTCTCCGTCTATTCAAGCATCGCCAACCATGAGCCTGGAATCCAGAAGAAGATTCTCCGTTGGGGTACGGGTTCCCTTGCCATGGTATGTATGACACTGGCACTGCCTAAGTTCTTCGACTATCAGGAAGGAGCAGGAGGTGCTGGCGGTTCCACTGACGGAGGACTGACCGATTTGAGTGGATGGCATAGAGGAGATGGAGGAACCCCCATTACTGGAGGTACAATCATCACAGTCATTCCAGACCTCTCTGATTCACGTTGGACTCTTGACCCAACGTATTTCAGACCGATTGGTGGCGGTACAACTCCTGTCATCATTCCAAGAACAATTATTCGCTAACCCATAATAGCTTACAATGGATAAGAAAAAAACTTTTTCACAAGACATGAACCTTCATTCTCCGAGCGGTTACGCCATGCCCTTCGAGGCAGATGAGCATACCCCTCTGGAGATTACGCTTGGCTATGGCGAGCAGGTCAACCCCTATACTGGTGAGAATTTCCTGCATAGCGGTGTTGACTTCAAGGTACGCCCTGGCACATGGCTGAAGGCTCTTGCCACTGGTGTAGTGACAGGTATCAGTACCGATGTCATCCACGGTTTCCGTATCACTGTCAACTACCCCAACTACGCAGACAGAGAACGCAGTTCCTTCGATGTCACCTATTCCCACATCTCTGAATCGCTCTGCAACTTCGGCAAGAGCGTCAAGGCTGGTGAAAACATTGCCAAGTCCGACGGTCTCTTGCATATCGAGGTGAAGTTCAACGGCGAGGAGATCAACCCTTTGGAGTTCCTTGCCATGGTCAGAGACAACCTTGTCATGCAAGCCCAGATGCAGATGTCAGGTAACAATCCAGAGATTGCCACCCTTGACTTCGATGTCCATACACGCTATGACGCACAGCAGGAGGAGATAGACCAGCTCATGTATAGATACTTCGGTTCCTACATGGGAGATATGTTCTTCGGTCGCTATCGTGTCTCGGACAAGACAGAGAGCAGCCTTCGTGAGGCTATCGTCCACGGAGCACGTTCTGGAGCCTATTATGAGCACGCGCCCAGTATGCTCAACCCATTGGGATTAGGACAAAGGAGCTATTCCATCATCGGACAGATTCAGGAACTCCTAATCGGTGATTTCCTCAACTACCTTGCCCTGAAGCACAGCGTCTTTCTGTCTTCCATGACTGAGCTCGAAAAAAAAAAGCTTCTGACAGGGCTGTAGAGAGCCAGGGCATCGTTGACCCTCTGGCAGACTTTGAGATTGATGTCCAGAGCTTCGACATACAGAGAACCGTCAGTGTCTATCCTGACCGTGACGGCATCATCTGGTGGACAAAGGCATGGTTCAACGGCAGAAAGAAGGGAGAAAGAGCTATCGAGATCACCCGAACCCTCGCCATCAAGTTCATTCAGGACAATGTGACGAAGGATGAGTGGCTTGAAGAGTTCTTCCCCAAGCAGATGGAAGTCCTTCATGCAGCCCTTGCCCAGACAAGGGAGCAAGTGATAAACCAGTACAGACAAACGGTAGTATAGCTATGGCAAAAAACAACAGTGACATCTTCACTCAGAAGGTCAAGCCCATCATGGACAAGGTTCGTAATGACTTGCAGAACAGGCAAGCCGATGAGTACGAGGCGCACTCGAATACGATGGCTGCCATGTTTGCTGGAGCCGTTGGTCCAGATGGAGGATCAGCCGCTACTGCCGTTGTCATGAACAATATCTATACCATCGGCAAATGGAACAGCAAGACTACTGAGGACTATATCCAAATGGTAAAGGATGAGCTGAAGAGACAGGGAATCACCGTCGATGCCAAGATTGAAAAGCAGATGATTGATCACCTGATCAATCAGCGCATTCCACAATCCTCTGCCGAGTATATCCTGAAGAAGGCAGGTGAAGGAACTCTGTTCTTCGTTCCACAACGAATACGCCAGTCCAACTTGGAAAGGCATATCGAGAATGAAGCCGAGAAGCGTTATAATCCTTCCGTATGGGAGGACATCACAGGCAACGTCCTTGCCTTGGGAGCCAACTACGGCACCACAATGGGCTTTGGAGGTTTCTGGGGACAGACCGCCCTTGATCTAAGCACTGTAGCTACCGATTCTCTGGCTCCAGGTCAGCAAGAGAACTACCTCTTTACTCAGGCGAAAACCGCAAAAGAGGAGGTTGAAGCAGCCAGTAAGCGGAATGTCACTATTCCCAAGTGGATGCTTACCGTCAATGGCTTAAACACATTAGGCAAGGCAACCGATGAGAAACTTACGTCTGTATTGAAATGGGCGATAAGCAATGGAAAGGTCTTTAGTGACAATGTAAACTCTGCCGTTGGCAAGGGAGAAAGAACCATCAAGATCAGTGGCAAGACTTTCTCTGTCACCGAGGGAACCATCAGGGCTATGGAGTACGAGGCATTCGCCAAGGCTATTCAGAGAGAGCAGACTGCAAGACTCGAAGCCGGCAAGGATGCTGTACATTATGGCAACATCGAAGAAGCCGAAGAACATCCTCTGACTACAACTTTGAATAATCCGGAACAGACGCAGCCACAAGCACAGGCACAGGCTGAAACTGCTACTGGTAACTATAGCGGATGGAACCATCTGCTTGGCTCCATGGGGCTTGGCGGTATCGGTGACACCTTCAATCATCTGGGTGTCACGCTTGCCATGATACCAGACATGCTGTTGGGAATCTTCACAGGCAAGACCAAGTCAGTCGGTCTGAATCAAAGTTCCCTTATGCCTTTGGCTGCACTTATCGGTGGCAGTTTCATCAAGAACCCATTCCTGAAGATACCTCTCATGTTGTATGGAGGTGCCAATCTCTTCAACAAGCTCGGTCAGGAATCCCTTAACGAGTACAGAGAGGGGCATGGTATCAAGGGAAGTAATGCAGTGATGTATAAGCGGTATGAGGATGAAGCGTTGGATAAGCGCATCTCCAATCCCCATGTAGAGAGCAATGTCCTCATTGTCGATATTGATAACATCCCTCGTATCATCACCTTACCTCCGACACTTGTTGATGCCTATAACCAGGGGGCAATACCTCTGAATACCCTTGCCAACAGGATTCTTGCCAAGACTGACCAGATGAGTCAGGAGGCGACAATGAACCAGGCAGAGGAAGCATCAAGAAGATACGAGAAGTCACAGCAACAGGAGCAGTCACGTGGTATCAGATAAGGCGAAAGCCACTATATATTTTCACCATTAAATGATATGATAATTATGGAAGAAAACAATGTTCCCAAGAAGAGTGGCGTGGAGCGACAGGCAGAAGTGCTTGCCACTGCCCTCGAAAAGGCACTACAGAACGGTGGTGTCCTTGTGAACAGCACCCAGAAGAAGGTGCCGGGCTTCTATGGCAAAGGGTTGCGAGTCAATCCTGTCAATCAGCTTATCATGGCACTTCACAGTGATGCTGGTGAGTTCAAGACCAATCAGTACACGACGTTCAATGCGGCTCATGACCGTGAGGAAGCTGTACGCAAGGGTCAGAAAGGTGTTCCATTCATCTGGACGAACACCAATGAGTTTGTCAACAAGAGCAATCCCGAGGACAAGATCAGCCGTGCTCAGTACCGTGAGCTCTCTGACGATGCCAAGAAGGGTTATCAGGTCAATCCCAAGGAAGAGACTTATACGCTCTTCAATATTGACCAGACCACGATGCCACAGGTTCACAAGGAAGAGTATGCTGCTCAGCTGAAGGACTTCGGTACGGCAGAGGGGCGTAACAGTGCCCTTGGCGCAGACAACTCCGCAAAGGAGGACAAGGCATTACGTATCGACGTAAACCAGTTCATCCTCAACGTTCGTGACAACCTTGTTCCTATCCGCAAGGATGGAACTGGCATTGCCCACTATGATGCAGCGAAGGACACCGTCCATATCCCTGCACAGAAGACCTTCGACAGCTATCCTGACTATGTCCAGGAAACCGCTCGTCAGGTCATCCATGCCACTGGCATCCCTCAGCGTCTCGGACGTGAAGGTGTTGTCATTGATGGCAAGAAGGCACCGGCAGAGGATGCCCAGGTAAGGGAAATCCTTGTCGAGGAGCTTGCATCAGCCGTTAAGATGATAGACTTCGGTTTACCTGCAAAGATACGTCAGGAAAGCCTTGACACTGTCATTCCAAAGGCTATCGAGCAGTTGAAGGAGAATCCTCAGTTTGCCGAGGCTGTCTTCAATGATGTCAACCGTACCATCGGCATGATCCGCAAGGCAGAGAACGGTGAGAAGATCAATCTCATCACCAAGCCATCCGAGAAGCGTCAGATGGACTGGTCAGCACAGTTCCCGATCGACAAGGTTCCACAGAACTTCGAGCGTGTCGGTATGCTGAAGGACGATGAAGGCAAGTGGACACTGTACGCTAAGCCTGAGAACGGAGAGACCTTCGCGGCTCATCCTTCAAAGGAAGATGTAGGCATGTACTTCGACATGTTGAAGAACGATGCCAACGAGGAGCACCTGAAAGAGTTCAAGACCCAGTTTGCCCAGAAGTACTATTCCGTCCTTGCCAATGACCAGACCAAGGCAGTGCCTCTTTTCAAGAGCAATGCCAGTGAGGAAGTCCTCGCTCTCATCACCAAGGTCAACGCCTTCAAGACCAAGGATTCCAAGATTCTCCTTATCGCTACTATCGGCGATGAGAAGCAGAAGCCTGTTGAGGTCAGTCAGGCACAGTGGCAGCGACTCTGGCTCGCTGATGACAAGCGTGACTACAAGACACATCTTGCAGCAATTCTCTACAGCGATGTACTTGCAGGTAAGCTTGAAGAGGCAAAGCGTTCCGTTTCACCAGAGGTGGAAGGAACCAAGCAGCATGAGGAGAAGGAACACCAGGAGTACCATCAGGAACTGGATGCCGCTGAGAAGCAGAAGCAGGAAGAGCAGAAACGCCAGAACTCTCCTGAAGCAAAGGAGAAGAAGCGTCAGGAGGAGAAAGCCAAGGAGGAAGCTACCAAGGCTGAGACCAAGGCTGTGGCAGCTGTTGTTATGAGTCCTATGCTCAAGCAGTTCCACGATTTGAAGAAGAAACATCCCGATGCTCTGCTCCTGTTCCGCTGTGGCGACTTCTACGAGACCTATAGCCAGGACGCAGAAAAGGCTTCAAAGATCCTTGGCATTACCCTCACCAAGTCCAGCAAGACCAAGGACATTGACGGCAAGCCTCTGGCTATGGCGGGCTTCCCATACCATGCCCTCGACACCTATCTGCCTAAACTCATCCGTGCAGGTCAGCGTGTAGCTATCTGCGACCAGATTGAAGCTCCTCGCCAGTCTGCCAAGAGCGAGCCAGCACAGACAGAGGGCGCAGAAGAGACTCGCAAGCAGGAGGTTAAGGAGGTTGTTTCTGCCACCAAGACCGAGGAGCAGCACCACGGTATGCACCGATAATACGAGTAATACAAGTAATACGAATAACATAGGTAACTATGTCAGTATCAGCTTCAAGACAACAGTACATTTCAGATTATGCTGAGTATGCCATGGCACAGATGCGTCGTTATGGCATACCAGCATCTGTTACCCTTGCCCAGGGTATCATAGAGTCAGCCAATGGTAAGAGCACCCTTGCTCAGACTGCCAACAACCATTTCGGCATCAAGGGCAGCTATGAAGGTCATTATGTCCTTGCCAACGATGACAAACCCAACGAACGCTTCAAGAAATACGATGATGTCGGTCAGAGTTTCGAGGATCATTCCAAGGTTCTCATGGCTCAGCGTTACCAACAGTATGTCTCAGGTCTTGCTCATGATGACTACAAGGGATGGGCAGAAGGTATCAAGAAAGGTGGTTATGCCACTGATTCAAGATATGTCTCTACCATTGTCAGTGTCATAGAGAGCAACAACCTTCAGCAATATGACCAGATGGTCATGGAGCAGATAAGAAAAGAGGGAAAAACCTTTGGTGTCAATGACAATCCATTGCCTACTCCTTCCAACGTGACAACGGAAAACGAGACTCCATCCCTTAAATCCACAGGCTTTAACCTTCAGGAGGGTCAGTACAGTATGCCTATCAAGCGTGATGACTTCATGCTTGTCACCTCTCCTTATGGTCAGCGCAAGGATCCTCTCGATGGCAGCAAGACCCAGATTCACCATGGTATTGACATCAGGGCACATCATGATGCCATCCTTGCCACGGAAAATGGCGGTACTGTCATCGGAGTCGATGAGCGTACCAATACTGGAGGCGGCAAGACCGTTACGGTGGAATATACTCGTGAAGACGGAAGCAAGACACAGGTTCAGTACATGCACCTCTCAAAGATTGAGGTCAAGAAAGGTGATGTTGTCAATGCTGGGCAACAGCTTGGTGTCACAGGCAATACTGGTACAAGAACCACTGGCGAGCATCTGCATTTCGGAGTCATCAATGTATCTGCCGACGGCAAGATGCAATGGGTCAATCCTGCTGCCTACCTTGCTGAGATCAACCAAAGGGGCAACCTTCAGGCACAGGCTCAGCATAATGGTAAAGACCTTCTGGCTCAATACAGAGCCGAGGGAATGTCAGCCCCAGTGCAGCAGAACGAGCATACCCCCGAGAGTTGGATGCAAGCCTTACTCGCATCCGAAGTTTCTGACATGGGTATGTCTGACATGGAGGAAAGCGGTGGACTTCTCGATAGCATCATGAAGATGTTCATGACCTTGCTTACTCTTGCCATGTCGATGGAGAACAAGTCAAGGGAAGAGAAGATGGAGGCTATCACCGATGCTGTCCTGAACAAGCGTATCGACCTCACCGGCTTCACGCCACAGCTGAAGTCTGCATCCATAGCCATCAGCGGAGGCAGTGCCATTCTCACTACACATGACGGCAAGCAGGAGTACAGCCATACGTTAACCCAGGCAGAACATTCCAAGTTGTCGCAGATTCTCAATAGCGACATGGATGATGAGAGCAAGAAGCAGCGCATTGGTACGATGGTCTATGCCATCACCATTTCACAGCAAGCCTCTGTTAACTACGAGCAGATTGCCTCTCAGGAACAGTCACAACAGCAAACACTTCAGCGCAAATGAACCGTACAGCAAATATCATCCTCGCCATAGTGTTGTTGATACCATTGGCTGCAGGTCTCTGCTACCTGATATACAGATTTATTGGCATGTGGGCAGTCATTGTCTTTCTTGTCATTGAGATTGGCGGTGGCATCTGTGCCTATTTCGGCATCAAGAATGCCCCTGTCATAGATGAATTTCCAGAAGATATTGAGAATAAGCAACCCGAATGACAATGCCCTTATGTCAAGATCACCTCCTGAAGATGAAAAAGATTCTCTTTGCATCAGTCATTATAGGCACGCTCATGTCCTGTAATGTTGATGACGACATTTGTACCTGCCATCCTGATAATACTATCGATGGCTGGGACGATGGTACGAACACCGACCTTGAAGAGAAGGGAGATACGACAGATACATCCCTTTCCGTTGAGTTAAACAACTGGTCCGATTCCATCAAACATGATATAACCATTTAATCACAAATCAGAATGAAAAAGTATCTCTTTCTTTCTGCCATTGCAGCATTGGGGCTTATGACCTCATGCTCAGAGGAAAATGAAATCCTCGAAGTCAATGGCACCTTTGACAACTCAGTCGTATTTGTTACGGCTCCAAAGGGTTGTACACGTTCTGCCGAGACTATCACGTCTATCGACAAGTTTACTGTCAGTGGCATCACCGCCGATGGCAGCGAGTATTTCACCGACACCGAGTTTACTTATGACAACTCCAAGAGTGTCTTTACCTCCAACACACCTTACTACTGGCCAACTACGGGTACGCTTAGCTTCTATGCTATCAGCGATCCAGGCATGAAGACCCTTGCTGAGGGCAATGTGCCTCAGTATAACTACACCAACTGGGCAGGTGAGAAAGACCTTGTCTCTGCTACAGTCCTTGCCGGTCAGAAGACCATTCCTTACAAGCTCACTTTCCAGCATCTGCTCTCGCAGGTAAGCATCAGTGCCGAGGCTGTTGATAAGACCGAGGCTCTTACCTACAAGCTCACCTCTGTTGAGATGACAGCTCCTTGTGATGGCAGATACAACTTCGCCACTTCTACAGGAGGTACAGGCACATGGACTATCACAAACGGTTTGTTTAGAACCTACAGCTTTGATGCAGCATGTCCTCTTACCTTTGCTCAGAATGGTTCCGTCACTTCGGGCAGTACCTACTGGAATATCTTGCCTGTCACCGATGGCACTATCAAGTTCAAGATTAGCTACCAGGTATTCAAGAATGGTCAGCTCATTGCCGATTTCACTGGTGAGAACGCAAAGACCTGTGACATCCAGAACCCATCATTGCAGTCAGGCAAGCGTTATGTCTATAACTTCCTGCTGAACCGTGGTACAGACAGTGTCATTACCTTCACCACCACGATCAAAGGTTGGACAAACGGAGGTACATCCAATGAAACACCAGTCATTCCCTTGAAATCCTTCACTATCAGTCCTACAGACTGTTGGATGAATGTAGGTGATACTCGCCAGGCACAGGTTACTGCCTATACTCCAGCTTCAGCAGAATGTTCTGTGTCATGGAGTTCTGATAACGAGTCTGTGGCTACCGTCAATGCCAGTACAGGCTTGATTACAGCTGTTGCATCAGGTGTTGCCAATATCAAGGCTACTGCCAGCAACGGACTGACGCAGAAGTGCAAGGTTCGCGTCGCAAGCTATGAGACAGATGCTAATGGCTATCAGTATGTTGATGTGGGCATTCCTTCAGGAATCAAATGGGCAGCTATGAACATTGGCGCAACCTCTATCACCGATAACGGCTTGTACTTCCAGTGGGGTGACAAAGTCGGCTACACACCATCACAGAAACATAACTTCACCAACTCTGGCTATACAGCTCCAAGTGCCATCACAGATGAGAACGATGTGGCAAAAATCTACATGGGCAGTGAATGGAGAATGCCAAACAATGGTGACTTGGGCACTTTGAAGATGCACACCAACTATTACTACACTGCCATCAACGGCAAGAATGGTTGGGTCTTCGAGAGTAAGACAGACCCTTCAAAGTTCGTCTTCCTTCCTTTCTCTGGCGCTATTGCTGGTCAGAACTTAGTCAATGACAACCTGCAAGGTCTCTACTACACCTCTGCAAAGGTGTATTACATTGCCCTGTTGGATAAGTCAGCAGCTATGCAGACAACATCAGGCTGGCAGGGATATACTGTTAGAGCCGTTCGTGACTAACTCCGAGTATCACAATTCATTTTCAAGCATTTAATATGATTAAAGCAAATGTCAATGTGGCAGGTACGGTAAAACGTACCGCCACTATCAAGACCAACAAGGAAGGTAAGCCTTACCTCTCCTTTGTTATGTCCGTTACCTTGACCGAGTCCAACGGCAAGGAGAAGGAGATTGAGATTCTTGTCTTGTCAACCAAGAGCAAGCAGAGTGATTTGAAGACCTATGTGGAGAAGAAGCGAGTGTCCGTTGTAGGAACCATGGACATCAGGAAGAAGGGCGAAGAGCTTTCCTTCTACCTTTCTGCCGATGAGCTCTCTACCAAGGACGTGTCGGAGTTTGACGTTATCACAGGTGAACTCCAGTTCCGTGGTCATCTGAAGGGTGAGAACTTCTACGAGGAACGTACCGACAAGCGCGGTAAGACCTACCTTGTGTTCCCTGCCTACTCATCAGAGAAGGTTGGCGAGAACTATGTCAGCACATGGGTAAACTTCATGCGTTTCCCCAAGGAGGACAACGAGACCTTGCGTGAGGACTGGTTCCAGGGCAAGGCATTCCTGGACATCACAGGCGATTTGCAGGTATCAGCCTTCAAAGGTCGTACAAGCCTATCTTGCCGTGTCAAGGAAATGAAGCTTGCCGAGCGTAAGAACCATCAGTAACAGATACTGTTATGACAACGGATCATCAACCTACAACTGCACAGGAGCGTGACTATACAGCCATGCTCCTGCGCCAGTTGCGCACTTCAAATATGGCTATCTGGCCTGCTACGGAAGGCGAGCTCACAAGGGTTATGAGTCTTCAAAATCCAAAGAGAGCTGTCAATCTGCTACACATGTCTGATACCACCATTTACGGATGGTTTGACGCAAAAGGCATCCACATTACCGAGGCAGGTATCAATCCAAACACCTTAGTCCATGAGTACACGCACGGATTCATGGCAATGCTCAGTATGGACAACAAACCACTTTATGATAGGATTGTTAAAGACTTAAAGGAGAGCCTTGTATGGCAGGAGGTGTTGGAAGATAAAGGGTACACTGATATTGCAAAGGACGAAACAAGGATTGCCAGTGAGGTGGCAGCTCGTATTGTTGGCAATGAGAGCGAACAGAGAGCATCCGAGGGTATCAGTGCAAAGGTACTGAGAGCCATTCAGGACTTCTGGGACTATGTACAGGAAAAGCTTGGCATTGACAAGGACATGCACATGACTCCAAGACGTATCACCAACATGGTGCTGAAGGATATTGTAAGTCTGGGGGACAAAAACAGAAGGCTCACAGGTGCTATTGATGAGATAGCTGTCCAGAAGATCAACCAAGACAGGGTGAATGCCATCCCACGTATTCTGTACGATATTCTTGAAAAAGAGTACGGCAAAGAAGCGGCAGATGAGTTAAGCACAAAGATGAACGGCAGAGTTGACGTTTTCCTTGGAAATGCGGAAACAACTACGGTCATGTTAAGCGAATATGAGGAAGACCTGCGAAGAATTGGCGAGATTGTTGGTGTTACTCCTGGACTACCGAACGATGAATTGGAGTATCTGTGTAAGCACAAGTTAGAATCCCTATTAGATATAAAACTACATTACATGGATTTGAGCCCATACTTCCAATCAGAACTTATGGTAGAGATCGGTGACTGGCGTGAAGACTATGAGCGCGAAGAGATAACCAAGTTCGCAAAGTATTGTGATAAGGCACAGGTACTTTTACAATCCTCTGGCTATAAGCAAAGCACAGGTTCATCAATGGCATGGGGCGAATACTCCTATAGCCGTTCAGAAGAAGATGGCTTTTCGTTCCACTTCAAAAGCAACTCAAAGGAACCAGTAGAGTTC
>JAZQQQ010000004.1:0-53597 GCA_045629165.1 Bacteroidaceae bacterium | reverse complement strand
ATCCTCACCAATGGTGAAGACCTTGGTTGAAGCGTATCGATGTTTACCTAAAGTGTGAATTATCACCTTATACTGAGTGTCTTTATTGACTGGTCTACCGAGTGCCATATGTCTTATCTATATAGGTACAAATATACCTATATATAACGACATATGCAATAGTTTAATGATTTATTTTCTACTATTTACGACTTTTGGGTATAAGAATTTGAAAAACTCAGAAATAACAGTGCCGATAATGTGCTCAAACAGGCTTGCGCAACAGGCTCAATGCAATGGAGCAGCTTAGCTCAGGCAAGTTGAGACATCAAGAAACACTCATACGGCCAAAATCCACAAAGTAAAAATGAGAAACAAATCATATGAACAAAAAAAGAGACCGGCTAAAAAATGCTTTTTAGTCGGCCTCTTTTATTCTTTCATGAAAAAAGCTTAGATTGCCTTCGAAGGTCTCGCTACCCGCCGCGTGATGTACGGATCAATAGTACCTGTAGAAGAGGGCGATTGCTTCCATGCCGCCAAAGAACTGCCTGAGCAGGTAGCTTTCATTGGGCGAATGTATGGTGTCACGCTCAAGCCCGAATCCCATAAGCAACGGGTCAATGCCGAGAATCTTCTGCACTTCGGCAAGAACCGGTATGCTGCCACCGCCGCGGCTTGGAACAGGTTCAATGCCGTATACCTGGGCAATGGCCTTCGATGCAGCCTTGTATGCCGGTGATGTGATAGGAATGAGGAAACCGTCGCCACCCTCGCACGGATAGGTCTCAACCTTGACGCAATCGGGCGCAAGAGACTGGAAATAATCTGTGAACAGCTGGGTTATTTCGCTGCTCAGCTGGTTGGGTACCAGTCGCATGGATATCTTTGCATGTGCCTCTGACGGAAGAACGGTCTTGGCACCCTGGCCCGTGTATCCGCCCCATATTCCGCAAACGTCAAGGCATGGCCTGATGCCGGTGCGCTCAAGAGTGGTGTAACCCTTCTCTCCGCGTACATCTTTTATATCAAGGAATTCCTTGTACTCCTCCATATCGAACGGAGCGCCGGCCAGCATGTCACGGTCGGCGCGTGAAAGTTCGACAACCTTGTCATAGAAACCGGGGACAGTTACGCGTCCGTCACTGTCAATAAGCCTTGAAATCATTTCGCATAGGACATTGATAGGGTTGGCAACCGCTCCGCCGTAATGACCGGAATGGAGGTCCTTGTTTGGACCGGTAACCTTGACTTCAATGTAGGCCAGTCCTCGCATTCCGCAGTTTATTGACGGGACCTTCTCGGAAATCATGGTTGTATCGGAAACCAGGCAGATATCGGCCTTGAGCATCTCCTTGTTGTTGCTTATCCATTCAGGAAGTGAGGGGCTGCCTATCTCTTCTTCGCCTTCAAGCATGAACTTGACATTGTGCCTGAGCTGACCGCTGCGGAGCATGAATTCAAATGCCTTGATGTGCATGAACAGCTGTCCCTTGTCATCATTGGCACCGCGGCACCATATGGCATCGTCATGGATTACCGGCTCGAAAGGGTCGCTGTTCCACTTCTCCAGTGGTTCGGCGGGCTGAACGTCATAATGGCCATACACAAGAATGGTCGGAAGCGACGGGTCAATGGTCTTCTGGCCGAAAACCACTGGATTGCCGGCTGTGGGGTAGACACCGGCGCTGTCGGCTCCGGCTTCCATAAGGAGCTCTGCCAGACGGTCGGCGCAACGCTCCATGTCGGGTCTGTGTTCTGGTTTTGCACTGATTGACGGTATTCTCAGAATAGAGAAAAGTTCCTGAAAGAATCTTTCCCTGTTTTCTTCTATGTAACTCTTCATAGTTGATAACTCGTGTCTGTGGGTTAATAACTTTACGTCCAAAGATAGTTCAAATTTTCTATCTTTGCACTCATTATTTTACGATATGGCAGGAGCAGGTACAAGGAGCGGCAAGAGCCGCACGCAGGATATGGGAAATACACTGAACCATCTGCAGCCTCAGGCACTTGAGGTTGAAGAGGCAGTTGTGGGTGCACTGATGATTGAACAGGATGCATTCCCGAAGGTCAGTGACATAGTAAAGCCGGAGTCGTTCTACGATCACAGGCACAGGGTTATATATGAAGCCGTTGCGCAGCTGTCAATGGAGCAGCGTCCGGTTGACATACTGACCGTGACCGACAGGCTCAGGACAAACGGCACGATTGACGAGGCCGGCGGTCCGCTGTATGTCATGCAGCTTGCAGGCAAGGTGTCGACATCGGCCCACATAGAATATCATGCGAGAATCATAGCCCAGAAGGCGATGGCTCGTGAACTGATAAAGTTTGCTGGCGAGGTTCAGGCAAAGGCGTTCGATGATACTGTCGACATATCGGAACTCCTTAACGAGGCTGAGGGAAACCTGTTCCAGATTTCACACAGGAATGTCAAGAAGGACTTTGCATCAATCAATACGGTGCTTACCGAATCAATAGAGAGAATCAGGATAGCGTCAAAGAGGTCAGAAGGCATGAGCGGACTTGCGAGCGGATTCCATGAACTTGACAACGTGACCTCCGGATGGCAGAAATCTGACCTTATTATATTGGCGGCCCGTCCTGCCATGGGAAAGACAGCCTTTGCCCTCTCCATGGCAAAGAACATTGCTGTCAACAACCAGATGCCGGTAGCCCTGTTCTCTCTTGAAATGAGCAATGTCCAGCTGGTTAACCGTCTGATTTCAAACGTGTGCGAGATTCCTGGCGGAAAACTGCGTGACGGACGTCTCACTCCGGCAGAATGGAAGGTGCTTGACAGCAAGGTAAATGCATTGCAGAATGCTCCGATTTTCCTTGATGACACTCCGTCGCTCTCTATAACAGAGTTCAGGACCAAGGCCATCCGCCTGAAGTCAGAACATGATATTCAGCTGATAATCATTGACTACCTGCAGCTGATGAATGCCAATGGCATAAGGTTTGGAAACCGTCAGGAAGAAATCAGTACGATTTCACGAAACCTCAAGAGCATAGCCAAGGAACTCGATATTCCTATCATAGCCCTTTCACAGTTGAACCGTGGTGTTGAGACCCGTGACGGATATGAAGGCAAGCGTCCTATGCTGAGCGACTTGCGTGAATCGGGTGCGATTGAGCAGGATGCCGATATAGTATGCTTCATTCACAGGCCCGAATATTACAAGATTTACGAAGACTCAAACCATAATGACCTGAGGGGTGTGGCCGAGGTAATCATAGCCAAGCACAGAAATGGCGGAGTGGGAGACGTGCGCCTCTCTTTCCGCAGCGACCTTGCCCTGTTTGACAACATGGGGTCTTCAAAGGCACCTGCCGCCCCGAAGACAGTCGGTTCAAAAATGAATGATGATGAGGCGGGAATGCCGGTCCCCGATTTTCCTGATGACCTTCCGCCGGTGGATGCAGGAGAGATGCCTGATTATCCATTCTGATATTTTTCCATTGGCGGAGTTGTAATTACGAAAGATTTGCGTAACTTTGCCGCGCCGTTACGAGTTGACGGTTATTCAAATCATTAATTAATTCAATAACAAAGACATGGCAGCAAAAATCAGATTGCAGAGAAGAGGTCACAAGAGTTACGCTTTCTATTCAATCGTAATTGCCGACACAAGGGCTCCACGTGATGGAAAATTTATTGAGAAGATTGGTACTTACAACCCAAACACCAATCCAGCTACAGTAGATTTGAATTTTGAAAGAGCACTTTACTGGGTAAATTGCGGTGCACAGCCAACTGACACAGCAAGAAACATCCTTTCAAGAGAGGGCGTTTACCTGATGAAGCATCTTCAGGGTGGTGTTCAGAAGGGTGCTTTTGACGAAGCAGCAGCACAGGCAAAGTTCGATGCTTGGAAGCAGGCAAAGGAGAGCGCACTCAAGGCTATCGTAGTTAAGGACGAGCAGGCTAAGCGCGAACTTGGCAAGGCTAAGCTTGAGGCTGAAAAGAAGATCAATGAAGCTATCGCTGAAAAGGTTGCAACCAAGAAGGCAGAAGCTAAGGCAGCCGAGGCAGCAGCTCAGGCTGAAGCAGCAGCAGAAGAGGCACCTGCAGCAGAAGAGGCTCCAGCAGAGGCTTGATAGTTCTCTAGGATCCATCAATAAAAGACTCCGTGCAACGGGGTCTTTTTTTTATGCCCATACGCAATCTGAAAACCGTTTATTTTGTGTACATTTGGAGTCAACATAAAAAACACGTATGATAAGTTTCCCGAATTGCAAAATCAACATAGGACTTAATGTCATATCCCGGAGGGATGACGGATTCCATAATATTGAGACGGTGTTTTACCCGGTGAATCTTCAGGACGCCCTGGAAATCAGGCTAATGAAACCTCTGGATCCGCAGACAATCAGGAAGCGCATAGAGTCACACATGCTGGTGGGATTTGATTCAATATTCCCGTCGGGCAAAAGGCGTCAGTCTGATATTCCCTGCTGCTCGCTCAGCATGACAGGAAATGAGGTTGAGTGCCCGGCCATGGACAATCTGGTAGTCAAGGCATATACCATGCTTCTTGAAGACTTTGACCTGCCTGCGATTGATATAGAACTGCACAAGCACATACCTTCAGGAGCCGGTCTGGGAGGAGGCTCGGCCGATGGCGCTTTCATGATATCACTGCTTAACCGGCGCTTCAATCTCAAGATGAAGGACTCCATGATGGAGCGCTATGCTGCCCGTCTGGGATCAGACTGTGCTTTCTTCATCAAGAATAAGCCGGCTTTTGCCGAGGGCAGGGGAGAGATTCTCTCGTCAATTGACCTTTCGCTGTCGGGTTATGTCCTCCTGATTGTAAAGCCCGATGTTTTCGTAAGCACGGCCGAAGCATATGCCGGAGTGACTCCGAAAGTGCCCGAAGTATCACTGAAAGAGGCAGTAAGGCGTCCTATATCGGAATGGAAGTCTTTGATTGCCAATGATTTTGAGAGTTCGGTGTTTGCCCGTCATCCTCAGTTGGCGCAGATAAAGGAAAAACTGTATGGAATGGGTGCGGTTTATGCCGCAATGAGCGGTTCGGGTTCGGCCCTGTACGGAATATTCCGGGAACCAATTGAAAAGCCTTCGGAATTGTTCCCTGACATGTTCTGCTGTCAGCGTGAACTGCTTTGATTTGTATTACAGGCTATTGCTTAATTCGGCATCTTTTTTGTAACTTTGCACCTTGTATAAAAAACAAGGGAATTTTTAGGTTTTTATGAACGTTTCATATAAATGGCTCAAGGAGTATGTTGATTTCAACCTCTCTCCTGATGAAGTTGCCGCAGCTCTCACTTCCATTGGTCTTGAGGTTGACGGTGTTGAAGAGGTCCAGTCTGTCAAGGGCGGACTCAAGGATATTGTGATAGGTGAGGTTCTCACTTGCGTTGAGCATCCAAATTCAGATCATCTTCACGTTACGACCGTAAACCTGGGTAGCGGTGATCCTGTTCAGATTGTATGCGGAGCACCGAATGTGGCTGCCGGCCAGAAGGTAGTAGTTGCAACTGTAGGTGCAAAGATCTATGAAGGCGATGAATCATTTGCAATCAAGCCTTCAAAGCTGCGCGGTGTTGAATCATTCGGCATGCTGTGCTCACAGAAGGAGCTTGGCCTTGGCGATGACCATTCAGGCATTATGGTACTTCCTGCCGACGCGGTTGCCGGAACTCCTGCTGCTGAATATTTCAATCTGGAGTCTGATTTCGTGATAGAGGTTGACATTACGCCAAACCATTCCGATGCATGCTCTCACTGGGGTGTTGCCCGTGATTTCTATGCATGGCTCCGCCAGAATGGCCATGAAACTTCGCTGCACCGCCCAAGTGACGCTGCCTTCCAGGTTGATGACGAATCTCTTCCTGTAGAGATTGTTGTGGAAAACCAGGAGGCATGCCCAAGGTATTCAGGCGTGAGCATCAAGGGCGTGAAGATTGCCGAAAGCCCGGAATGGCTCAAGAACAGGCTGACAACCATCGGACTCCATCCGATAAACAATGTCGTTGACATAACAAACTATATTCTCTTTGCTTACGGCCAGCCGCTCCACAGCTTCGATGCTGACAAGATTGGAGGTGGAAAGGTTGTTGTAAAGACCATGCCGCAGGATACTCCGTTCGTTACTCTTGACGGAGTTGAGAGAAAGCTCTCCGAGCGTGACCTCATGATCTGCGATTCCGAGAAGCCAATGTGCATGGGTGGCGTATTCGGAGGACTTGATTCTGGTATTTCTGACAGTACCGTGAATGTTTTCCTTGAGAGTGCTTACTTCCATCCGACATGGATACGCAAGAGCGCACGCCGCCATCAGCTCAGCACCGATGCCTCATTCCGATTTGAGCGCGGAATAGACCCGAATGGCTGCATATATGCCCTCAAGCAGGCTGCAATGCTGGTCAAGGAACTGGCTGGAGGAACCATTTCAATGCAGATTACTGATGTATACCCAAAGCCTATTGAAGACTTCAAGGTCGATTTCAGCTTTGAGTATGCCGATAACCTGATTGGCAAGAAACTGGACCGTCAGGTCATGCAGAATATTGTTTCTGATCTTGGAATAAAGGTTGAAAGCGCTGATGCCGAGGGCATGAAACTTTCAGTTCCGCCTTTCCGCGTAGATGTTCAGCGCCCATGCGACATTGTTGAGGAGATACTTAGAATATACGGTTACAATAACATCGATTTTGACAAGTCAGTCCAGTCAAGCCTGACCGTACAGAGCGAGGTTGACCGTTCTCATAAAATGCAGGACCTGGTTTCCGAGCAGCTTGTAGGCTGTGGTTTCAATGAGATCATGAACAACTCACTGACCAAGGCTGCCTATTATGAGGGAATTGAGAATTTCCCAGGCGAAAACTGCGTTAAGCTGATGAATCCGCTGAGCGCTGACCTGAATGTACTGCGCCAGACACTGCTCTTCGGAGGTCTGGAAAGCCTTTCATTCAACATACGCAGGCAGAGTTCTGACCTCCGCTTCTTTGAGTTCGGCAAGTGCTACGCCTTTGATGCCGCACGCCGCCAGGCTCAGAACGAACTCAGCGAGGGTGAAGAGCCAAAACCTCTCAAGGCTTACAGTGAGGGCTACCATCTGGGAATCTGGCTGACAGGCCAGAGAGTATCACAGTCATGGGCTCATCCTGATGAAAAGACATCGTTCTACGAACTCAAGGCATATGTCCAGAATGTCTTTACCAGACTGGGACTCGCATTGAATGCCATTCAGATGGAAGAGGTTCAGGACCAGCTCTTCAGCAGCGCACTTGTATGCAAGCTGCGCTCCGGCAAGGTCGTGGCTGTTATAGGCAACGTAGGCCGTGCAACCCTGAAGAAGTTCGATATTGATTCTCCGGTATATTATGCCGATATCAACTGGGATGTCCTGATGAAGGCTACAGCCAAGGTGAAGACTTCGTTCCGTGAAATACCGAAGTATCCTTCAGTAAAGCGTGACCTGGCTCTCCTGGTTGACACACAGGTGTCATTCCTCGATATTGAGAAGGCTGCTTATCAGGCTGAAAGCAAGATTCTCAAGAGCGTATCACTGTTTGATGTATACGAAGGCAAGAACCTTGAGGCAGGCAAGAAGAGCTACGCTGTATCATTCCTGCTTCAGGATGAGAATCAGACTCTGAATGATGTCCAGATTGAGAAGATTATGGGCAAGCTCATCCAGACAATGGAGAAGAAACTTAACGCAAAACTCAGATAATAATAAAAACAATAATAAAATGGGAAGAGCATTTGAATTCAGAAAGGCCCGCAAGCTGAAGCGCTGGGGCAACATGGCCAAGACATTTACACGTATAGGCAAGCAGATTGCCATTGCAGTAAAGGCAGCTGGTCCGGATCCGGACAATAACTCGACACTCCGTGCCATTATTGCTACTGCAAAGCACGAGAATATGCCGAAGGACAATATTGAGCGTGCCATCAAGAACGCAATGGGTAAGGATACCAAGGACTACAAGGAGATGAATTATGAGGGTTACGGCCCACACGGAATTGCAATCTATGTTGAGACCCTTACCGACAACACAACACGTACGGTAGCAAACGTACGTTCAGTATTCACAAAGTTCGGTGGTTCACTGGGTACCAGCGGCAGCCTGGATTTCATGTTTACTCACAAGTGCCAGTTCACAATTGCCCAGAAGGATGGAGTTGAGATGGATGAACTCATTCTGGAACTGATTGACCTTGGCATTGAAGAGGAATATGATTTCGATGAAGAGGAGAAGGAAATCACCCTGTATGGTGAACCTAAGTCATACGCAGCAATCCAGAAGTATCTTGAAGAGAACGGATTTGAAGTAAAGGCTGCTGAATTTACACGTATTCCTAATGACCTTAAGGATGTAACTCCTGAGCAGCGTGAAACAATTGACAAGATTGTTGAGCGTCTTGAAGATGATGATGACGTTCAGAACGTTTACACCAACATGAAGCCTCTTGAAGAGGAGTAATTCCCAGGGCGGGGTTTATAAGGGTCCTGCAGGCATGGCTTGCAGGATTTTTTTTTAAGATAAGACAGAATCCTATTATGACTAACCGACAATTCTCTGTCAGCAGATTTTTGATGGCACTTTTTGCGCTCCTGTTGCTGTGGGGTGCAATGTCATGCGAGAAAGAAGATATTGTTCCTTCCGTTGAACCCGAGGTTCCGCAAGATACGGTCCCGTTGCCAGTCATTGAGCCTGACAGCATCTATGTGGTGTCGGGTGACCGCGCATTCATCAGTGTGGGCCAACCGGCAGAGATCAGGTTGCGCATTCATCCTGATTCGCTGCTCAGTGACAGTACTGGACTGATTCTGCTCGATGCCGATGGCGATTCATGCACATTGTGTGCCATAAAGAGCGCTCACAGGACATCAGAAGAGTATTGGGATGTCAAGGTAGGATTTACCCGCTATTACAACACGGACAGTGCTTTTGTGCGCTTCCGCATTGTGCGCGATTCCATATCATATACATCGGCCCGCGTAAAAATCAGGAAAATTGCCATGTCCATGTCGGAGTTCAAGGTTGACGGGCAGAAGTGCTCACTTGACAAGAACACCAGGACGTTCTCGCTCACAGTTCCGCTGGTGACTGACTTTTCTGGCCTTAAGGTATCGTTCAAGTTTACCGGTGACAAGATTACGGCACACGGACGTCGGCTTAATGCCGAATCTGATACCCTTGACATGAACAACGGACCGGTTACCCTGAGAGTCTGGTGCGATACCCTGTATACGGACTACTATGTGACAGTCCGCAATACCGGACTTCCAGTGGTGCGGATAAATACCCCGGGTGGCAAGTCCATCACGTCAAAGACTGAATGGATGGAGGGGGCCAGCATGAAGGTGATGTATGCCAATGGCGAACTTGATTTTGACGGAGGAATAAGCATAAGGGGCAGGGGAAACTCCACATGGAATTACGTGAAGAAGCCTTATGCCATAAAGCTTGATGAAAAGTCCAAGATTCTGGGAATGCCCAAGGACAAGCGATGGGTTCTTCTTGCAAACTGGAAAGACCGCACCATATTGAGGAATGAGGCCGGATTGTGGCTCTCTGCCCAGTCGGGTCTGCCTTATACAGTCCGCGGCCAGTATGTTGAGGTGGTTCTGAATGGAAAGCATATAGGAAACTACTACCTGTGTGAGCAGATAAAGATTTCCCCAAAACGCGTGAACATTGAAGAGATGGCCCCGTTTGAGACTGATCCTGAGTTGATTAAGGGCGGATATCTTATGGAGCTTGACACCTATTTTGATGAGCCGTACAGGTTCCGCTCGAAGAAATTCAACTTGCCTTATCAGTTCAAGACTCCCGATGAGGATGATATCTCACAGGCACAGTATGACTATTTCGTCCAGTACATAACTGACCTTGAAACTGTCCTGGCCGATACCAAGAGGGTTCAGAATCATGAGTACCGTGACTGGATTGACGTGGACAAGGCAATAGACTTCCTTCTGGTAGAAGAACTGACGGGAAATCATGACTTCTATAACACATGGCCTTCTACAGGACCTCACAGCGTCTATCTGTACAAGGATAGGGGCAGCAACCTGCTCTGCATGGGACCGGCATGGGATTTTGACTACCATACCTTCGTTCCTGACCGTACAAGCATGTGGGCGGGTGCGAAGAATACCATTTACTATCCGGCTCTTCTCAAGGATCCTGATTTCAAGGCACGCCTGATAGAACGCTGGGATGCCCAGAAGTACAAATTCAAGGAACTGACAGCGCATATCGACAGCATGGCGGACTATATCCGTGTTTCTGAAGAATACAACCACAAGATGTGGCCAATCAATACCAACAGCGAGAATGGCGATGAAAACATGACCTTCCAGAAGGCCGTTGATAGGATGAAGGATGCTTTCGTGGCCAAATGGAATTGGATGGATGTAAACATAAGGAAATTGTGACTTTTTTGAGTATTTTTGCACCCAAATGGAAAAAATCAGGAATTTCTGCATAATTGCACACATTGATCACGGTAAGTCAACACTGGCTGACCGTCTTCTGGAGTATACGCATACCATCGATATCACCGAGGGACAGATGCTCGATGACATGGACCTGGAAAAGGAACGTGGTATTACCATCAAGAGCCATGCCATCCAGATGGAGTACGAATACAAGGGTGAAAAGTATATTCTCAATCTGATTGACACTCCGGGACACGTGGACTTTTCATATGAGGTTTCACGTTCGATTGCCGCGTGTGAGGGAGCCTTGCTGGTTGTTGATGCATCACAGGGCGTTCAGGCCCAGACAATCAGCAACCTGTACATGGCCATTGAACATGACCTTGAAATCATTCCTGTACTGAACAAGTGTGACATGCAGAGTGCCATGCCTGACGAAGTGGAAGATGAAATCATTGAACTGATAGGTTGTGACAGAAAGGATATCCTGCGTGCGTCGGCCCGCACGGGTGCCGGAGTCCCTGAAATCCTTGAAGCCATTGTTGAACGTATTCCTGCCCCGACAGGTGACCCTGACGGTCCCCTGCAGGCACTCATCTTTGATTCTGTCTTCAATTCGTTCCGCGGTATAATAGGCTACTACAAGATTGTCAACGGTTCAATGAAGGCCGGTGACAAGGTGAAGTTCGTCAATACCGGCAAGGAGTACGATGCCGATGAAATAGGTGTGCTGCGCATGGAAATGGTTCCGCGCAAGGAGATGCGCTGCGGTGATGTAGGCTACATTATTTCAGGCATAAAGGCCTCGACCGAAGTGAAGGTAGGCGATACCATCACTCACGTGGCCCGTCCGTGTGACAAGGCCATAGCCGGTTTTGAGGAATCAAAGCCTATGGTTTTCGCGGGTGTCTATCCAATTGAGGCCGATGAATTTGAAGATTTGCGCGCGTCACTGGAGAAGCTCCAGCTGAACGATGCTTCGCTCAGTTTCTTCCCCGAGTCATCGGCAGCACTGGGTTTCGGATTCCGATGCGGATTCCTGGGACTGCTGCACATGGAAATTGTACAGGAGCGACTGGACCGTGAATTCGACATGAGCGTTATTACTACCGTTCCAAACGTATCATATATGGTCTATGACAAGCAGGGCAATGCCATTGAGGTGCATAACCCTAGCGGCATGCCAGACCTGACTCTGATTGACCATATTGAGGAACCGTACATTGATGCATCAATCATCACTACCACTGATTACATAGGACCAATTATGACCCTGTGTCTGGACAAACGAGGCGAACTTGTCAAGCAACAGTTCATTTCTGGAAATAGGGTAGAACTTTACTTCAGGTTGCCGCTTGGTGAAATAGTCATTGATTTCTATGATAAGCTGAAGAGTATCTCAAAGGGTTATGCATCATTTGACTATCATCCGGCAGGTTTCAAGCCGTCAAAGCTGATTAAGCTGGATATTCTGCTCAATGGCGAGCCTGTTGATGCCTTGTCAACCCTGACTCATGTGGACAATTCGTATGATTTGGGTCGCCGCATGTGCGAGAAACTGAAGGAACTCATACCGAGACAGCAGTTCGATATTGCTATCCAGGCTGCCATAGGTTCCAAGATTATTGCCCGTGAAACCATCAAGCAGGTCCGCAAGGATGTTACGGCCAAGTGTTATGGCGGTGACGTCTCACGTAAGCGTAAACTTCTTGAGAAGCAGAAGAAAGGAAAGAAACGAATGAAGCAGATAGGTAACGTAGAGGTGCCGCAGAAGGCTTTCCTGGCGGTGCTGAAACTAGATTAACGATAAAGAAAGAGCTCTGATGTCATCCTCAGAGCTCTTTTTGTGGTTATTGGATTATTTTTTTTTGCGCTTATCCCTTTTGGGGGCTCCGCTTCGCTCCGTCCCACCATTCGTTCCGATGCTGTCCTGAAAACAGGTTTTCCGAACATCATCTCCTCTCATGGTCCCCCCGCCCATCGCGCGGCGGGTGGCGAGACCCCTCAAGGGACATGTCGCAAAAAACTATTTGGTAATGCCAAGATCCTTGTAGGTGCGTGGGGCAGGGGTCTTGGGCAGAGGCTTGTAATCCTTGATCTGCTCAAGAGCAGTCTTTACGGCCTGTTCCAGCTGCTGGTCCTGACCGCCAAACTCCTTGATAGGGTCATTGTCAATGACGATGTCCGGATCAACACCATGGTTCTCAACAATCCATTCGCCGGTCTTTGCATCATAGTTCGTGAAGAAAGGCACGCGAACATCGGTACCATCCATATATGGCAGTGAGCCGCTTATGCCTACAATGCCGCCCCATGTGCGCGTACCTATTATAGTACCGGTCTGTGTGGCCTTGAAACTCCATGGGAACAGGTCACCGTCCGATGCAGAGTACTTGTTGACCAGCATGACTTTCGGACCATAGTGTGTGCCTTCTGGAATCCTGCCGTTCAGGTCACTGGTGCGGTACATGGTCATTCGGTATGGTTCACGCATGAGCCTTTCAAGAATCATAGGAGATACGTTGCCGCCGCCGTTGGCACGGTCATCAATGATGAGTGCCTTCTTGTCAAGCTGAGGGTAGTAGTAGCGTGCAAATTCGTTCAGGCCTTCTGCACTCATGTCAGGAACGTAGATGTATCCGACCTGACCATCGGAGAGCTTGTCAACCATTTCAATGTTCTTGCGTATCCATTCCAGGTGGAACAGTGGGTATTCGTTGGCAATGGGCTTAACAATGACCTTGCGGCCGCCCTCTGAAGCCTTGCTGTTGATTGTCAGTTCGGTCAATACTCCGGCCTTGCCTACAAGCAGCTGGTAGATGTTCTTCACGCTGTTGGTCGGGATACCGTTGATTGCAGTTATGAATTCGCCCTCCTTTACATCCATGCCTGGCTCTGTCAGAGGCGAACTCAGTGACTGACTGTATGGGGCACCCTCAAGTATGTGGTCAATCTTGAAATAACCGCTCTTGTCAGCGCTGATGACAGCTCCGAGCAGTCCCATAGGTATCCTTTCAGCTTCAGGCTTTTCACCGGCGGTAACATATGAATGTCCGCAACCGACTTCTGAGATCATTTCACCGATAATGTAGTTCAGGTCAAGCCTGGTCTTTGCGTATGGAACAAGAACCTCATACTTCTTCTTGATGGCCTTCCAGTCAGCTCCATGCATGTTCTCCAGGTAGAAACCGTCGCGGAATGCGCGCCATACTTCGTCGAATATCTGAGCCCATTCCTCTTCAAAGTTGATTTCGGCAACCATGTCGCGGACCGATGCCACAGGTGAATCAAGTCTTGCCCTGTCACCGCCGAAATCGGCAACATAAAGGTCACGTCCCTTCATGAACAGTGCCTTTCTTGAACCGAATGTGGCCTCCATGCTGGCCTCGGCATATGTGTCGCTCTTCTGGGTCTCAAAGTTGAATACATTGGTTGTGCCGCGTCCGGAATACCATACCTTCTTGCCGTCACTGAAGAAACGTCCGTAGTTGCCTGCCGGCAGCGGAAGCTTGATTATCCTGTCTGCAAGACCATCAGTGTCAATCCTTATGTTCTTGTCGCCGTCTTTCTTCGCATCGGCCTTCTTGTCATTGGTCTTCTTTGCATCGGCCTTGGCAGGAGCTTCCTTCTCTTCCTCTTCAATCTTGACTGACGGATCAGTTGGCAGAAGTGGGGAAGGGGTGTCCTTGGCAAGCATGGTCAGGTATACGCCTCCCATGCTGGTGTATGCGTAGTTCCATTCAATGCTGCTGTATGTAGGATTGAAATCGCGGTCAGAACTGAATATGAGGTACTTTCCATCGGAACTGAAGGCTGGTGAATCAGAATTGTACCACCTTTCGGTAACCGGATACTCCTTGCCGCTGGCAATATCCATTATGTAGATTACGCCCAGTTCATTTTCTCCCTGCTTGGTATATGCTATCCATTTGCTGTCAGGTGAGAACGTGACATCGGTAAGTTCGTTGTGAGGGTTGGTCAGCAGTGTCTTGACTGACTTTGATGCGATAGTGAGCTGCTGTATGCGGTTCTTGCGGTCCGTGTAGAGCAGTGTCTTGCTGTCAGGTGCCCAGATGAGCCTTCTTATATAGGTGTCATTTGACTTGGTCATCTGTACAGGGTCGCCTCCCTTGGAGTCTTGCATCCAGATTTCAGTTTCGCCTGTAATGTCGCTGATGTATGCCACATACTTGCCGTCAGGACTCCAGACTGCGCCTCGGTCATTGGCTCCAGGGGTGCGTGTCAGGTTACGTACGACGCCCTTAGTTGCCGGAATATCAAACACTTCGCCACGTGCTGTTATAGCAAGTCTTGAACCATCAGGAGCAATGCTGGCAGCTGTAATGCGGCTTGCCACGTTGCGCTGTTCCGAGCGGCCGTAAACGAAGTCCGATGTCAGTTCAATGTGCAACTGCTCATACTTGCGTGTCTTTGGGTCAAGCTTGTATATGTAGCCTCCGTTCTCAAATACGATGGTCTTTCCGTCGGTGCTCGGGAACTTGACATCGTACTCGGTGAAGTTGGTTACCTTCTCGGTCTTCCTGCTCTTGGTGTCATACACGAAGATATTCATTGTGGCATCGCGGTCCGATGCAAAGAAAATCTGGTCACCGCACCACATGGGGAAGATGTCCTGTGCATCGTTCTCGGTGATGTTGGTCACTTTCTTTGCTGCAGGGTCATAAATCCATATGTCATCGGCCATACCGCCCTTGTAATACTTCCATGTGCGGAATTCGCGGAAAACACGGTTGTATGCCAGTTTCTTGCCGTCGGGTGACCAGCTGCAGAAACCTCCTTCTGGGAGAGGCATTTCGGCAGGCATGCCGCCGTCAGGTGATACGGTCCACAGCTTGCCGTCGAATCCGTCACTGATTCGGTTGCGGTAAATAATGGACTTGCCGTCAGGGTTCCACGCCATTACCACGTTGTTGGGACCCATGCGGTCGCCTAAATCGTCACGCTCGTTGGTGGCAGTATAGGTGAGTCGGGCAGGGACTCCGCCGTTTGCAGGCATCAGGTAGACTTCGCGGTTGCCGTCGTATTCGCCGGTAAATGCTATCTGCTTGCCGTCGGGTGAGAAGCGGGCAAACATTTCATATCCGACATGTGATGTCAGTCGTGTTGCCGTTCCTCCGTTTATTGACACTGTAAACAGGTCGCCGGCGTATGAAAATACCACCTGTTCGCTGTTTGTTGCAGGAAACCTGAGCAGGCGTGCCTCGGGGGCAGCTGACAAGGTGCCTGCAACTGAGACCATAATTGCCAATACTTGAAGCTTTTTCATGCTAATTGGTTTAGTATTAATTTGTTATTGTATTGTTTTGCAGCGTTGCCGTATTTTGTTGCAGCATTATTCTTTCTGGTAGAGGAATCGCTTGATGCTCTTCTTCGGGGTCTTTTCAAACTCCTCGTTGCGCATGCGGATGACAGAAATCTGCTCGTATGCTGGAAGTATGGAATTGAGTTCTATGCGGTTCTGCTCCATAATTACTGCCAGCTGCTCTTCGGTGAGCTTGTCCTTGTTGACCATGTCAAGGTCAGGGAATACCAGTGCTACCAGCCTGTTTGATTCTGAGATGACAACTGATTCGCTCACATACGCCATGTTGTTCAGGTGATCCTCAATCTCTTCGGGGTAGATATTCTGGCCAGAAGGACCTACTATGAGGCTCTTGCTGCGTCCCTTGATATATACGAATCCGTCCTTGTCCATTACGCCAAGGTCTCCGGTGTACATCCATCCGTCCTTGTCAATGGTCTCTTCTGTGAGGGTATCGTTCTTGTAATAGCCCAGCATGACGTTAGGACCGCGGCAGATGATTTCGCCCGGAACATTTTCAGGGTCCTTGCTGAGAATCTTCACCTCCATGTTCGGAGCAGCCTTTCCGCATGAGCCGGGGCGGTACTCCTTGTGTGATGCGTAGGTGATAATAGGGCCGCACTCAGTGGCACCATATCCGACTGTGTATGGGAAATGGATAGAGTGGAGGAACTTGTCAATTTCCTGGTTGAATGCTGCACCGCCAATGATGAGTTCGAAGAAATTGCCGCCGAACGCGTTGTACATTTGGTCGCATATCTTCTTTCTAATCTGCTCGTTAACTACAGGAAGCTTAAGCAAAAGCTTGATTGATGGAGTCTCGAGTTTTGGCAGGATATTCTTCTTGATGATCTTCTCGATAACCAGTGGGACTGACACGATGAGCCTAGGCTTGACTTCGCTGAATGCCTGGAATATGATTTTCGGGCTTGGCAGCTTGGTCAGGAAGTAGATGTGGTATCCCCACAGGAACTGGTGCATGAACTCAAAGGCGAATCCATACATATGGGCCATAGGGAGCATGGAAATGACTGTATCGCCCGGTTTCATCTCCTTGCTGGCTTCACCGACTTCGTATCCGAGAACCTGGTTGCTCATGAGTGAACGGTATGGAATCATAACGCCCTTTGAGAATCCGGTTGAGCCTGATGTATAGTTGATCATTGCCAGTTCGTCAGAATGGACATCGGCATACTTGATGTCGGCAGGGGTGAACTCTTTCGGGTACTTCTGGCCGAACAGCAGGTTCAGGTTCTCCCTGGCCTGGGTCAGTTTTTCGTTCCTTGATACCGGAAGGCTGAAGTCATCAATCAGGATAATGCCCTGGAGTGACTCCATGGACTGCTCATTGAGGTTTTCCCATACATGGTCACCGGCAAAGAGCAACTTTGAGTCTGAGTGGTTGACAATATTGTGAACATTATCGGCCTTGAATTCATGGAGAATTGGTACAACGATTGCACCGTATGTCATTGCAGCTATGCAACTTACTCCCCAGTTTGAGCTGTTCTTGCCGCATATGGCAATCTTGTCGCCCGGGACTACTCCTGCTGCGTCGAACAGAATGTGGAGCTTCTCTATCCAGACAGCAACGTCACGGTAGAGCAGTGTAGAACTCTTGTAATCGGTAAATGCTTCTCTGTCCCAGTGTGTCTTCAGGGCGTTCTGAATAAGCTGATTCAAGCTTGATTCATAAGTGATTTGGGTGTTCATATTATTGGTTTTTGTTTGTTTGCTGTGTGTCTTGGCTGCCGGCTCTTACCTGGCTGCCGGATAGTACCGTTCTCCAAAAATGCTGCTGCCAACGCGTACCAGGTTGCTTCCCTGGGCAATGGCGATGGGGTAGTCACCGCTCATTCCTGCCGAGATGGTCCTGAATGCCGGGCTGTCGCTGAAGAAGCGTTCCCTGCATGTGTCAAAGAAATCCTTCAGCCTCTTGAACTCGCTGGCAACCTGGGCTTCATCACTGGTGTTCGATGCCATGCCCATAACTCCTGATAATTCTATGTGTGTCAGTGACTTCCATGTTCCTTCTTCAAGCATGGCCATGCACTCTTCAATGGTAAAGCCGAACTTGGTTTCCTCAGTAGCAACATGCAGCTGAAGCAGGCAGGGGATGGTGCGTCCGCACTTTGCTGCCTGGCGGTCAATCTCTACAAGGGTGTCATATGAACCGACTCCCTGTATCATTGCCACGTAGGGCGCCATCATCCTGATCTTGTTCTTCTGGACATGGCCAATGAAGTGCCACTGTATGTCTGGGGGCAGCTGACTGTGCTTGGCAGTCATTTCCTGGACTTTGTTCTCTCCGAAAATTCTCTGTCCGGCATTATATGCTTCCTGGATGGCATCTGCCGGGTGGGTCTTTGAAACGGCTACCAGTTCCACTCCTTCCGGGAGGGTGGATTTTATCTGCGCAAGCCTTGTCTGGATACTGTTTTCCATAATACTTGCGAAAATACGAAAAAAACGAAAACTACCAACTGTTGAGAGTCACTTTGTGACTTTTTAGTCCTGCAGAGCTGGCAGAAATGGTTACTTTTCCCCTTTTGCCGTTATTCTGTACCATGAGCATGCATTTTCCAGCCATGGCCTTTCTGTGGTCTGCCTTGAATCTTTCCATTGATATGGGGCTTCCGTTGTCGACGCCTGCAATGAAGGCTGCTCCTTCTACCGAGAACTCCACAAGGTTCTCTGCATTGGGGCATATATTTCCGTCCTTATCCAGAATATTTACAGTGATGAAGTCTATGTCCTTGCCGTCAGACTTGATTGATGTCCTGTCCGGAACAAGTTCTACCATGTAGGGGTTGCCTGCAGTCCTGATTTCGCGAGTGTCACGTATATTGCCGTCTTTCCATGCTGCGACTGCCACGTTGCCTGGCTCGAATACTACCCTCCACGAAACATGCAGGTGGTTGCTGTCTTTCTTTCGCGTGCCCATCGGCTTCCCGTTTATGAAGAGCTGGACAGAGTCGGCCTGATTGTAGTAGCACCACATGTCAATAGTGTCTCCAGGTACCCAGTTCCAGTGCGGAAACAGGTGAAGTTCGCTGTTGTCGCTCCATTCCGAACGGTAAAGGTGGTAAATGTCCTTCGGGAAGCCTGCCAAATCTATGATTCCGAAGTAAGAACTGCGCGCAGGCCATCCGTAGGGCGTAGGTTCGCCTATGTAGTCAAATCCGGTCCATACGAACTGGCCGGCGGCGAATGGGGTATTCTTTTGAAGCAGAAGAGTCTCTTCGTGAGTATTCCCCCATGGAACGCGGCAATTGTCATATGATGAGCATGCAAATGACGGGTCATAATAGGGGAGGTCCCAGCGCGGAGGGCAGATGGTTATCTCATCGCTTGGCATGCGGTAGTATCCGCGGGTCATCAGGCCCGATACGCTCTCAGTAAGAATGAACGGCTTGCCCGGGAAAAGGCGTGGAACCTGGGCCACGTTCTGGTTGTGGTAATTGTATCCGATGACATCAATTGCTCCTGACCTGAAGAGGTGGTTGCCTGGTGAAGGCTCGTTGCATCCGGCTGTAACCGGCCTGGTCTGGTCCAGCTTGCGTACTATGCCTGCCAGTTCCGATGTCAGGAATGCATTGACCGTAAAATTCCCTGACATGTCAAGCTCGTCCACTTTATGGCCGGCATTGAGAATCATGTTTGCCTGCTCCAGGGATAGGGTATCGGCGCTCGCATCGGACCACTGTTCAAGTACCTCGTTGCCTATGCTCCAGAGTATGATAGACGGGTGGTTCCTGTCACGGAGTACCATGTCTGTCAGGTCCTGGCGGAACCAGCGGTCAAAGAAGCGGGCATAGTCGCGTTCGGTCTTGCGCCTGCGCCACATATCGAATGATTCGTCCATTACAAGGAATCCCATGCGGTCGCACAGGTCAAGCAGCTGCGGGGCGGGAGGGTTGTGCGAGCAGCGTATGGCATTGCACCCCATTTCCTTGAGCAGCCTGAGCCTGTATTCCATGGCGCTCTCGTTGAACGCGGCTCCAAGTGCACCCAGGTCGTGGTGTAGGCACACTCCGTTTATGCTGACATGTTCGCCGTTCAGGAAGAACCCTTTTTCGGCGTCAAACCTTATGTCGCGTATTCCGAAAGGTGTATCATACTGGTCTACAATCTTGCCTTGGGAAAGCACTTCCGTGTGCAGTATGTACATGTATGGCTTGTCTATGCTCCATAGAAGCGGCTTTTTTAGCGTTATTTCTTGCGTCAGGGACGTTTTCCCCGCTTTTGTGATGTCGGGTACGCCTGTTGTTGCCTGAGCGTACTGCAGGGGCTTAGAATCGCTTAATATGGATTGTCTGACAGAAATGCCGGTTGCGTTGGAGCTTCCTGAGTTTGCAATTGTCGTCTCAACCTTCACGATTGCCTCGTTATCCTTAAGCTCAGCGGTTACGTATGTGCCCCACTGTTCCACATGGACAGGGTTTGTGGCAACCAGGCGCACGTCGCGGTATATGCCGCAGCCTGAGTACCAACGGCTGTTTGGCTGGTCCGAGTTGTCGGCAAGTACTGTTATGGTGTTGTCGCTGTCCCAGTTGAGGTAGGGGGTTATGTCATATGAGAATGAAATGTAGCCATATGGCCTGGTTCCCAGAAGATGTCCGTTTATCCAGACGCTGCTGTTCATGTATATTCCGTCAAACTCAATGGAAACATTCATCTGCTTCATCTTTTTGTCCACCCTGAAGCTTTTCCTGTACCATCCCTTGCCGCCGGGCAGTGCTCCGCCTCCAGTGCCGGACGGGTTGCTGCGGTCAAAATCACCTTCGATGGCCCAGTCGTGCGGCAGGTTAAGAATTCTCCATTGGCTGTCATCGAACTCCGGTCTTTCGGGTGCCATCAGGCTGCCTGACGTCTCAAGGCAGAATTTCCAGTCGCTGTTGAAGTCAGCTACCTTGCGTGCCCCAGATGGCGTGCAAAGCAGCATAAATATCAGCAATACAATTAAATACGACTTATGTATTAAAGTTTTCATTTCCGTGGATTGTCAGTATGAGTCCATAAAGGTAACCGATTTTTCAGCGAAAAACACTAAATTCGCGGAAACTATTGTGAACAGAATGAAAAGATTTCTGGCCAGAAGACTATATGGCTCCGATGAGGGCTCAAGGGGCGGTTCAAGGACCGCTATCCTGATTGCAACCCTGGGCATGGCCCTGGGACTGACAGTCATGATAGTGACGCTGGCTGTTACCCGGGGATTCAAGGGGGAGATACGTGACAAGGTTGCCGGTTTCTCCCAGCATATACTCGTAACGTGCTGGAACAGCGGGTTCGGTGCCGATGAGGAACCAGTCCATGCCACCGATTCGCTGATGGCTGCGCTTTTGGCGCTTCCGCAGGTTACTCATGTACAGAGATTTGTAGAGAAACCCTGTATTGTCCGCAACGACAGCACGTTCCAGGGATTCATGCTTAAGGGACTGGGTGATGACTATGACCGGTCGTTCCTGAACTCCTACATGCGTGAGGGAGTCCTGCCTCAGGCCGCCGATACGCTGAAAAACTGGATAGTGCTGAGCTCAACGCTGGCAACCCGCCTGGAATTGGCTTGCGGTGACAGGGCCGATGTCTATTTCATGCAGAACCAGATAAGAATGCGGCGCCTGACGCTTTCCGGGCTTTTCAGGACCGATTTTTCGGAATATGACAGTTCGTACGGCATGACCGCGCTGTCTACGCTGCAGCGCCTTAACGGGTGGGATCCGGAGGATTGCTCGGGCATTGAGATAACTCTTGCCGATTCAAGGGCCACTGATGCCGGTTATTATGCCGTCAGGGCCGTCATGGATGGCGCTGAGGAACAGTATGACCAGCAATATATGGTCAGGACCATGGAAGAGGTCAATGCCGGCCTGTTTGCCTGGCTGGGCGTGCTTGACATGAATGTGCTGGTAATCCTGGCGCTTATGCTGGGAATAGCGGGCTTCACAATGATTTCGGGCCTTCTCATAATAATATTCGAGAAAACGTCTACCATAGGAACCCTGAAGGCACTTGGGGCAAGCGATTCGGCCATACGCGGCATTTTTCTCAGGCTTGCATCATACATAATAGTCAGGGGCATGGTTGCAGGCAATGCAGTAGGACTTGTGCTGTGCATTGTCCAGAAGTATACCCAGGTGATTTCACTTGATCCTTCAAATTACTATCTGGACCACGTTCCCGTCCAGGTTGGAATAGGGTGGCTGGCAGTGCTGAACATCAGCATGTTCACTCTTTCCATGCTGATGATGCTTATACCATCGACGGTCATATCAAAGATATTGCCCTCAAAGACAATCAGGTTTGACTGATTGCATTTGAGGGCAACATAACTTTAGATAAGCTCTATCAATTAATTGATTCTGAGCCTGGTAACCTTCTTAAATTGTACTGTGATGCCATAGCTTCACCATATGCTCCGGCTGAAAGCAGGGCTATCATGTCGCCTCTCTTCGTCTCTGGCAGCACTACATCCTTGTCAAACACGTCAGAAGACTCGCAGATAGGACCGACAACGTCATACTTGGATTCAGGTCCGTTGGAAGTCAGGTTTACAATCTTGTGGTGAGCATCGTAGAGTGCAGGACGAATGAGGTCGGTCATGCCGGCATCAACGATGGCGAACTGCTTGACGGTTCCCTTCTTCACGTAAAGAACCTTGGTGATGAGCTTGCCGCACTGTGCTACAATTGAACGTCCCGGCTCGAAGTGGAGTGTCTGGCCCGGCTTGAGCTTGAGGTTCTTGCGGAAAACGTCGAAGTATGATTCAAAGTCTGGAATCGGATTCTCTTCCGGATTGTAGTAGTCAATTCCAAGTCCGCCGCCCACGTTTATGCTCTTCAGGCTGATGCCCTTTGATTCAAGATCCTGGGAAAGCTGGTTGATTTTGCTGCAGAGTTCCTCGAACGGATGCATGTCAAGTATCTGTGAACCAATGTGAAAGTGCAGACCGATGAATGTCAGGCAGGACTCTGCCATAACCTTGCGGATAACGTTTTCAAGCATTGGGATTTCAATTCCGAACTTGTTCTCGCTCAAACCTGTAGTGATGTTGGCATGTGTGTGCGCATCGACATTCGGGTTTGTCCTGAGTGCTATGTCGGCACTCTTTCCAAGAGCCTTGCATCGTTCAATAATAACATCAAGTTCCGCTTCTGATTCAACATTGAAGCATGAGATTCCTGCCTGGAGTGCCAGGTCTATTTCCCAGTCAGCCTTGCCGACTCCGGCAAAAACTATCTCGCTGGGAGCTATGCCTGCATTCAGTGCAGCCTCTATTTCTCCGCCGCTTACGCAGTCAATACCGAAACCGTACTCCTTGATCTTTGCAAGGATGATTGGGTTTGAGTTTGCCTTGATTGCGTAGTGAATATGGCAGTTCCCGAAATCTGATGTGTTTTTCCTGATGGCCTGGAGAGTCCTGTCAAGCAGGTCCAAGTCGTACTGGTAGTAGGGTGTGTTCATAGTTTTATTGTTGAATTGTCACTTAACTGAAAACAGTCTGTCATTGAGTGCCTGCAGGGCCCTCTTCTTGTCTTCTCCCTTGATGAGGAATGAAATGTTGTAGTTGCTGCCGCCGTATGAAATCATCCTGACCGGAATGTCTGACAGGGCGTCAAGTGCCTTTGATTCAAAGCCCAGATTTTCCCAATCCATGTCACCTACAACGCAGATAATACACATGTCACTGTCTGTAGTAACAGTTCCATACTTCTTGAGTTCAGTCAGTATCTCATTGAGATGCTGTGTGTTATCTATTGACATTGAAACTCCGACTTCAGAAGTGCAGATCATGTCGATTGATGTGCGGTATGTTTCGAAAATCTCAAAGACCTTGCGCAGGAAACCATGGGCAAGCAGCATACGGCTTGACTTGATCTTGATTGCTGTGATATTGTCCTTGGCTGCAACTGCAGTGATGCGGTCTGCTTCGTTGCGGTTGTCAATCAGGGTGCCGGGTGCACTTGGCTCCATGGTGTTGAGCAGTCTTACAGGAATGTTCATTGCCTTGGCCGGCTGTATGCAGGTTGGGTGGAGAATCTTTGCTCCGAAGTAGGCCAGTTCGGCAGCCTCCTCAAAATGGAGGTGACGGATTGGGTATGTCTTGTCAACGATTCGGGGGTCGTTGTTGTGCATGCCGTCAATATCGGTCCATATCTGGATTTCATCGGCCTTGATTGCGGCACCGAGAATTGAAGCGGTATAGTCGCTTCCGCCACGCTGGAGATTGTCAGTGTCGCCATTTGCGTTCTGACATATAAATCCCTGTGTAATATAGATTTGCATGCCTGGTGTTGAAGCAAGCTGCTTGGCTGCGTTCTCTGAAATGAACTTCATGTCAGGCTCGGCATCGGCATCAATCTTCATGAATTCGAGTGCAGGCAGGAGTGCTGCCTTGATGCCTGATTCCTGAAGGTAGCAGGTTACCATGTATGTTGAAATGAGTTCGCCCTGGGCCAGTATTACCTTCTCTTCCTTGTTTGTGAAGTTGTCCTTTGAGAATGACTGAAGGAAGTCAAACTTTGAATCGAGGAACTGCTGGACCTTGGTTCGGTACTCTTCGGTAGCGTAAAGCTCCGGAACGTGTGCAGCGTACTTGGCGCGCAGGCGGTTTATGACATCATCGGCTCCCGGCTTGTTGCCATTGTAGAGGTACTGTGAAATTTCTACGAGTGAGTTTGTCGTGCCTGACATGGCTGACAGTACTACCAGCTTCTGCTGGCCGTCTTCCGTTACGAGCTTGCATACCTCCTTCATGCGCTGTGGGCTTCCTACTGAGGTACCGCCGAATTTCAATACTTTCATATTATTATATAATGTGTGTTTATCAGTTTTCGCTGTTTTCGCTGTTTTCGCTTGTCTCAACTATCAGCCTGCGGTCTTCGCACCTGAATACCTTTCCAGGGAAATCTTTCAGCCATTGCTGGTTGTGGGTTATCATCATGACGGTAGTCCCGCCCTGCCTGACCTTGTGAAGGATTTCCATAATGGCCTTGCCGGTCTCCTGGTCAAGATTTGCCGTGGGTTCATCGGCCAGTATGAGCTTTGGCTCATTCAGGAGCGCGCGTGCTATGCATATTCGCTGCTGCTCACCTCCGGAAAGCTCATGGGGCATCTTGTATCCCTTGGTCTCCATTCCTACCATTTCAAGTACCTTGGAAATCCTTTCCATGATAAGCAGCTTGTTCTTCCATCCGGTTGACTTGAGAACGAATGCCAGATTGTCCTGAACGCTCCTGTCGGTCAGCAACTGGAAATCCTGGAAAACAATACCCATCTTTCTCCTGAGGTCGGGAATCTGTCTTCTCTTGATCTTTGACATGTCCATGCCGAAAATCAGGGCACGGCTGTCAGGGGTGTTGCATATGACGTCAAGTTCTCCGTAGAGTGTCTTGAAAAGGGTGCTCTTTCCCGAACCGACCTTGCCGACCAGGTATATGAAATCGCCCTCTCCGACAGAGAAGGAAACATCGCCCAGGACGAACATCTCTTCCTGGTGTATTTCAACGTTCCGGTAATCTATGATGCTCATCTCAGACCTTGTGTCTCTTTACGAGTTCAGTTGCAAGCTCTTCAATCCTGTGGCCCTTTGAGGTCAGCAGTACTATCAGGTGGTAAATCATGTCCGATGCCTCGTAAATGAGCCTGTCATCGGTTCCGTTGGTTGCCTCAATTACTGTTTCAACGGCCTCTTCACCAACCTTCTGTGCCATCCTGTTCACACCGCTCTTGAAAAGTGAGGTGGTGTATGAGCCTTCCGGCATTTCGCGGTAACGCTTCTCAATGAAGTCCTGAAGGTAGGTCAGGAAGTTCAGGTCGGCGGTGTTTGTCTCACCCCAGCAGGTGTCGGCACCTGTATGGCATACGGGTCCGTTCGGTTTTGCCTTTATAAGGAGGGTGTCATTGTCACAGTCATTCATGATCTTGACAACATCCAGGAAATGTCCGCTCTCTTCGCCCTTTGTCCACAGCCTGTTCTTTGTGCGGCTGAAAAAGGTTACTTTTCCGGTACTGACAGTCTTGTCGTAGGCTTCCTGGTTCATGAATCCCAGCATCAGGACCTTTCCGGTAACATTGTCCTGGATAATAGCCGGAACCAAGCCTCCCATCTTTTCAAAGTCGATAGTCATCTTATTATTCTATTATTGTTATCTGACATTTATTTTCAAACTGCGAAGATAATTCTTTAATTCGGGAATTGGTATCTCTCCGAAATGAAAAACACTTGCGGCAAGTGCGGCATCGGCATGTCCAAGTGTGAAGGCATCACTGAAATGCTCTTTCTTGCCGGCTCCGCCCGATGCAATAACGGGAATTGTCAGGAAAGATGCCATCTGCCGCAAGGCGTCATTTGCATATCCCTCCTTGACTCCGTCATGGTCCATGCTGGTAAATAGAATCTCTCCGGCTCCACGGTCATTGGCCTCTCTGGCCCATTCGAACATGTCCTTGCCGGTAGGTACCCTTCCTCCGTTCAGGTAGCACTGCCAACCCTGTGGGGTTTGCTTGCCGTCAATGGCAACGGTACATACCTGTGAACCGAAGTTCAGTGCAATCTCATTGATGAGCTCAGGGTGTTTCAGTGCAGCCGAATTGACTGAAACCTTGTCGGCTCCTGCCTTGAGCAGCCTTTCTACATCGGAAATCTCGTGAATGCCGCCGCCTACCGTGAATGGGATGGATATTTCGGCGGCTATGCGCTCTACCAGTTCCGTGAATGTGTTTCTCTGTTCAAATGATGCCGTGATGTCAAGGAATACCAGTTCATCGGCTCCCTGCTCACTGTAGAAGCGTCCCAGCTCGACAGGGTCACCCGCGTCGCGCAGGTTTACAAAGTTTGTACCCTTGACCGTACGTCCGTTCGCTATGTCAAGGCACGGTATGATTCTTTTTGCTAACATGTCATTCTGTTTCAATTGCTGAAAGCTGGGCCAGTGTTACCCTGCCTTCATAATATGCTTTTCCTACTATTGCCTCGGGCAGTCCCGCAGCCTTGAGGCTGTAAAGGTCATCGGCGGAACTTACTCCGCCGCTTGCGGTCAGTATGAGTCCGGGGTGGTCTGCCAGAATCTTCCTGTACAGGTCAATTGCCGGTCCCTGAAGCATGCCGTCGCGGTTGATGTCGGTACATACCGTTCTCCTGACTCCTTTTGATATATAGTCGGCCAGGAACTGGTCCAGTGGAAGCTGGCCTCCCTCTTTCCATCCGTTGGTCCTTATGTAACCGTCCTTTGCATCGGCCCCCAGTATGATATGGTCAGCTCCGTATTGCTGAAGCCACTTGCATGTACTGTCCGGGTCACTGACGGCAATGCTGCCAAGCGTGGCCATGCTGGCTCCGCTCTCCATGACTATCCTCAGGTCATCTCCGCTCTTTACCCCGCCGCCGAAATCTACCGTGAGGCTTGTTCCTGTAGTTATCCTCTCGAGCGTGCGCCAGTTTACAATGTGGCTGCTGCGGGCTCCGTCAAGGTCTACCAGGTGGAGGCGGGTCAGGCCTGCATCCTGGAAACGGAGTGCCATTTCAAGCGGGTCGTCATGATATGTCTTTACAGAATCGTAGTCTCCACGGGAAAGTCTCACGCACTTTCCGCCGATTATGTCTATTGCTGGTACTATATGCATGGCGGGTTATTTCAAATTAAGGAAATTTTCAAGAATCCGTTCTCCTATGCTGCCGCTCTTTTCCGGGTGGAACTGGGTGGCGTAGAAATTGCCTTTGTGCAGTGAAGCACTGAATGGGGTGATGTATTCTGTTGCAGCTGCAGTCCATTCGCAAACGGGGACATAGAAGCTGTGTACAAAGTAAACATACTCAGGTTGTGTGAATCCTTTAAAGAGTTCGCTCTGGTATGCCCCTATGGTGTTCCACCCCATGTGAGGTACCTTGTCTTCATGTCTTGACGGGTTGAACCTGAGCACTGGGATATCGAAAATTCCCAGACAGTCAACATCGCCCTCCTGACTGTGGCGGCACATGAGCTGCTGTCCCAGGCAGATGCCGAGGACGGGCTGCTTGAGCTCCCTTATGATTTTGTCCAGATTTCTGGATTCAAGGTATTTCATGGTGGTGCTGGCCTCTCCGACACCCGGGAAAATTACCTTGTCTGCGCTGTTGAGTTCCTGCTCATTGTCGGTCAGAATGGCCTGGACTCCGAGTCTGTCCAGCGCGTTCTGGACCGAGTGTATGTTGCCGGCATTGTATTTTACAATAGCTACCTTCATGGATTTGTGTGTTTTTTCGACTGCAAAGTTATTAAAATGACGCTATGGTCATATACATCTTATTGCTAAAATGAGTAATTTTGCGCCACTAAAATGAAAATAATAATAATCGTACCCGCGCGCAAGGGAAATCCGGGTGCCGGGTACAGTCAAAAATAGAGCAGAGAATGAACGACAAGTTTGCAGAAAGGGGCCAGTTGGACCTGTCTCAGGTCAACAAGGAGGTCCTGCAGGACTGGCAGAAAGAGAATTTGTTCGAAAAGAGTATTGAGGAACGCGAGGGTTGCCCATCATTTGTCTTCTACGAAGGTCCTCCTTCGGCCAACGGCATGCCTGGCATACACCACGTAATGGCAAGAACCATCAAGGATTCATTCTGCCGTTACAAGACCATGTGCGGCTACAAGGTAAACCGCAAGGCCGGCTGGGATACCCACGGACTTCCTGTGGAACTTGGCGTTGAGAAGAAGCTTGGAATTACCAAGGAGGATATCGGTACAAAAATTTCTGTTGATGACTACAACATGAACTGCCGTACCGAGGTGATGAAGTACAAGGAGCACTGGAGCGACCTGACCCAGAAGGTGGGCTACTGGGTTGACCTGGATGATCCGTACATCACTTATGACAACCGCTATATTGAGACTCTGTGGTGGCTGCTCAAGCAGCTTTACGGAAAGGGATACCTGTACAAGGGCTATACCATCCAGCCATACTCTCCGGCTGCAGGTACCGGCCTTTCAAGCCATGAGCTGAACCAGCCGGGCTGCTACCGTGACGTCAAGGATACTACGGTTACTGCCCAGTTCATAATGACTGACCCGAAGCCTGAGATGACAGGCTGGGGTACTCCGTGTTTCGTGGCATGGACAACAACTCCGTGGACCCTGCCTTCAAATACGGCTCTCTGCGTTGGAAACAAGATTGACTATGTGGCTGTACGCACATACAATTCATATACAGGTGCTCCCGTAACAATCGTGCTGGCCAAGGAGAGGCTGAATGCCTACCTCGACCCAAAGGGTGCAGAACTTCCGCTTGATTCATACAACGCCGGCGACAAGGTGGTTCCTTACCAGATTGTCGGTGAATACAAGGGTGCTGACCTTGTTGGCATGCACTACAGCCAGCTCTTCCCATGGGTAAAGCCTGTATTCAAGGCCGAAGACGGTACCATTCAGACCAGCGATGCCGGTTTCCGCGTAATCCCCGGTGACTATGTCACTACCGAGGACGGTACCGGTATTGTTCACATTGCCCCTACTTTCGGTGCCGATGACGCATTCGTTGCAAAGGCCGCCGGAATTCCTTCACTCTTCATGGTGAACAGGAAGATGGAAACCCGTCCGATGGTCGACTTCACCGGCAAGTACTGGATGATGGACGAGCTTGATCCTGATTTCGTGGAAAAGTGCATTGACAAGGAACTCTATCAGGAGTATCAGGGAGCTTATGTCAAGAACGCATATGATCCCAAGTTCAACGAGGGAGGCAAGTATGATGAATCAGCCGCAACCAAGGCCGAAGACCTGAACATTATTCTCTGCATAAAGATGAAGCAGGCAGGTTCTGCATTCCGCATAGAGAAGCATGTCCACAACTATCCGCATTGCTGGCGTACTGACAAGCCTGTCCTTTATTATCCTCTGGACAGCTGGTTCATCAAGGCTACTGCAGCACGCGAGAAGATGATGGAACTCAATGAGACCATCAAGTGGAAGCCGGAATCAACCGGTACCGGCCGTTTCGGCAAGTGGCTTGAGAACCTCAACGACTGGAACCTCAGCCGCAGCCGCTACTGGGGTACACCACTCCCGATATGGAGAAACGATGAGGGCGATGAGATCTGCATAGGTTCAGTTGAGGAACTCTACAATGAGATAGAGAAGTCTGTCAAGGCTGGCGTGATGAAGAGCAACCCATTCAGCGAGAAGGGATTCGTTCCAGGCCTCTACACAGCCGAGAACTATGACAAGATAGACCTTCACCGTCCGTATGTCGATGATATTGTACTTGTAGGTGCATCGGGCCACGCCATGAAGCGTGAAACTGACCTGATTGACGTATGGTTTGACAGTGGCGCCATGCCGTATGCCCAGCTGCACTATCCGTTTGAGAACCGTGAACTCATTGACAGCGGTTCATTCTTCCCGGCAGACTTCATTGCCGAAGGTGTTGACCAGACACGAGGCTGGTTCTATACGCTGCATGCAATATCAACAATGGTACGCGGAAGCGTTGCATTCAAGACTGTAATATCAAACGGCCTTGTGCTTGACAAGAACGGCAACAAGATGTCAAAGCGCCTGGGCAATGCCGTTGAGCCGTTCCAGGCAATTGAGAAGTTCGGCAGTGATGCCCTGCGCTGGTACATGATTACCAACTCACAGCCTTGGGACAACCTGAAGTTCGATGAAGAGGGCGTAAAGGATGTTACCCGCAAGTTCTTCGGAACACTTCACAATACATACAAGTTCTTTGCACAGTATGCCAATGTTGACGGATTCACCAACGCCCAGGCACAGATTGATCCTGCCGAGCGTCCTGTCATGGACCGCTGGATACTGAGTGAGCTGAATTCACTGGTCAATGATGTCCGCCTGGCGCTCGATGACTATGAACCGACCCGCGCCGGCCGTCTCATATCGGGCTTCGTCAATGACTACCTTTCAAACTGGTATGTACACCTTTCACGTGACCGTTACTGGGGCAGCGCAATGAGTCAGGACAAGCTGGCAGCATATCAGACCCTGTACACATGTCTTGAGACCGTGTCCAGGCTGATGGCTCCAATTGCTCCTTTCTATGCTGACCGCCTGTTCCGTGACCTGAATCAGGCATCGGGCCTTGACAAGTCAGGTTCCGTTCACCTGGCCGCATTCCCGGTATGTGACAGCGCGCTTGTTGACAAGGAGCTTGAAACCCGCATGGAACTTGCCCAGAAGCTGACCTCCATGGTACTGGCGCTGCGCAAGAGAGATGACGTCAAGGTCAATGTGCGCAAGCCGCTGCAGAAGATACTCATTCCGGTTACGGCAGAACTCCGCTCACACCTTGAGCCTGTCATGGAACTGATCCGTGACGAAGTCAATGTCAAGGAGGTGCAGTTCGTTGAGGGCGAGAACAATGTGCTGGTCAAGAAGGTAAAGTGCAACTTCAAGGTCATGGGCAAGAAGTTCGGTCCGCTCATGAAGGGCGTTGCCGCTGCAGTCCAGGCCATGAGCCAGGCCGATGTTGCCGAACTTGAGAAGAACGGCACATTCACGTTTGACATAAACGGTACACCTGCTACGATTGATACCACCGAGGTTGAAATCTTCAGCGAGGATATTCCTGGATGGGTTGTCGCAAATGAGGGTACCCTGACAGTCGCACTTGACATCGTCATGACTGACGAACTGAAGCGCGAGGGTATAGCCCGTGAGCTCAAGAAGAGAATCCAGGACATCCGCAAGCAGACTGGCCTGGAAATAACAGACAGGATCAAGGTCTATGTATCATCGGCCCCTGAGACCGATATGGCCATCAGCGAATATGAAGGATGGATAAAGAGTCAGGTTCTTGCTGACGCACTCGTGATTGGCAATGTTGAGAACGGTGAGGACATCTCGTTTGATGAATACACCCTCTCACTGAGAATTGAGAAAGCATAAAATAGTATAAACCTATGGCAGAGAAAAACCGCTATTCTGATGAGGAACTTGAGGAGTTCCGTCAGGTAATCAATGAAAAACTGGCAATAGCCCAGAGAGACTATGATGCGCTGAAGGCATCGCTGATGAATGCTGATTCAAACAGTACTGATGATACTTCACCAACATACAAGGTTCTTGAAGAGGGTGCCAATACTCTTTCCAAGGAGGAGACAATGAGGCTTGCCCAGAGACAGATGAAATTCATCCAGTCGCTTCAGGCCGCCCTGGTCCGCATTGAGAACAAGACATACGGCATTTGCCGTGAGACAGGCAAGCTCATTCCAAAGGCCCGCCTGATGGCAGTTCCGCATGCAACACTCTGCATAGAGGCTAAACAGAACCATCGTTGATTCCATGGCAGATACACAGGGTAGAAAAGGCCTGTCACAGGGAAAGCTGTCTGTACTGATAATAGCAGTTGCAGTGATTATTGACCAGATAATAAAGCTCCTGGTCAAGACCAATATGGCCATAGGTGACCAGATATTCATAACCAATTGGTTCCGCATACTCTTCATAGAGAACAACGGAATGGCATTCGGAATGGAACTTTTCGGAAAACTGTTCCTGTCCCTGTTCCGTATAGCTGCAATAGGTTTCTTTGCATGGTATATCCGCAAGATTGCCAACAAGGGATTCCCTACCGGCTACATGGTAACAGTTGCCCTGATTGTGGGCGGTGCCATAGGAAATCTGGTTGACTGCATGTTCTACGGAATGATATTCACCCCGAGCACCACAGGACCGGAAGGAGTATCGGAACTGGTAGGCATTGGCCAGGGCTATTCGTCATTCCTGTACGGCAAGGTGGTGGACATGTTCTACTTCCCGCTGTGGACATGGCCTGAATGGATGCCCCTGATAGGCGGTGACATATTCTTCAGTCCGATATTCAATTTCGCCGACTCATGCGTGACTTGCGGAACCATAGCAATACTGCTGTTCTACACCAGGTACGTAAATATGGGAACGACCTACAGGGACGACAGTAACACCAATATTGAGTCCGATGAAGACAAATAAGGTCATACGGCAAATGTCATTACTCTGCCTGGCGCTGCTTCTTTGCGGATGTCATGTGCGCAGGCCGTCTGACGTGATGTCTCCAAAAGAGATGGAGAAGGTACTGTATGATTATCATCTGGCCCAGGCAGTAATACTGGATTTGCCCAGGGACCAGAGATATCAGAGGGATGCCTATATTGAATGGGTGTTCCAGAAGAACGGAATCAGCAAGGAGGTGTTTGACAAATCTGTGGTATGGTATACGCGTTATCCCAAGCAGATGGCAGAAATCTACAAGAAGATGTCCCTGAGGATAGCCGATGATTATCAGGTTGCGGCAGATATGGTTGCAAGGGCAAAGAAGACTTCTGTTGACGTCGCCCCGGGAGACAGCGTGGACATATGGTACCTGGACAGGCTCCTGGCGTTCAATACATCGGACTACATGAACAGGGTACTGTTCTCGGTTGCTCCTGATACGACATTCCACAAGGGTGACACGATAGTCATGTCATTTGCATCGACTTTTGTAAGGAGTGATGCGAATGTTCCTTCGGGGGCATATGTTTCGCTCTCGCTTCAGTACGCTGATTCCCTGTCAACCGTAGATACGCTGGTTCGCGCTGATGGGCTGGTAGACCTGAGCCTTATTCTGGACCAGGAATCCAGAATGACCAGGGTTTCAGGTTCGGTCGTATATATGGATTCTACTGACAGCCGCAGCTCGGCCATGCTCATGTCGGGAATAAGGCTGATGAGGTATCACGAGCGGGACGCGTCGGAATAAGACAGTAAACGATAGGGCCGGATAATTCTGTTATCTGGCCCTTCTTCTGAATTCTGCACAGATGATTGATGTGGCCACTGCTACATTCAGTGATTCGGATGTTTCGGCCCCCTTGGGCCAGTTGGGAATATATATCCTGTCCGTCACCTGCCTGGCTATCTTGGGGCTGATGCCGTTTCCCTCATTTCCCATTACGATGATTCCGCTATTGGACATATTGCATTCATACATGTCACTGCCATCCAGGAATGTGCCATATACAGCCACCTTTCCGGCCATCCCGGCGAGTTCCTTTTCCAGGTCAACATAATGGACGCGTACCCTGGCCATGGCGCCCATAGTGGCTTGCACGGCCTTTGGGTTGTAAATGTCGGCTGTGCCCTGTGAACAGAATATCTCCCTTATTCCAAACCAGTCGGCAATCCTGACGATTGTACCCAGGTTGCCCGGGTCCTGTACCGTGTCAAGGGCAAGGACAAGCTCCCTGTCGGCAACGCCCATGTCGGGGCTTGACTTGGGAATGCGGAAAACGGCAATGACATCCTGTGGGGCCTGGAGCAGGCTGGCCTGCCTGAGCTGGTCCTGGCTGACGCATTCAATCCTGGCCGCATTAATTCCCTTACGGCCGGAAATCCACTCCTCCAGGCCGGCAACCAGTACGCATTCGAAACTTTTCAGGAGTTCCTCAACAAGTTTGTGTCCTTCTGCCAGGAAAAGGCCCTTTTCGTTTCTTGTTTTCTTCAGTCCAAGAGACTTGATTGTCTTGATGTCGTTCTTGCTCAGCATACATTCAGCGCAATAATCATTTTTGTGTGCATAAAGGTAATCCATTTTTTTTGGAGAGGCGGTATTCTTTCGCTAACTTCGCAGTTTGAGATGAAAAGAGTGCGTATATACCTGCTTGCATGCCTGACAGTGCTTTCCGTGCTGTCATCCTGTTCTGTGTACAAACATGTACCGCAGGGAGATTACCTGCTCAGGAAAGTCGAGATTATATCAGAATCGGACTCCCTTGAGAATCCTTCATCATTCAGGGCTTTCGTCAACCAGACTCCTAATTCAAGGTGGTTTGGGCTGATACGCCTTCCGCTAAGGGTATATTCTCTCTCTGGGGTAAGGAATCCGGAACGCCTCTATAACAGGGCCCTGAGGAATCTGGGAGAGGAACCGGTGGTGCTTGACCAGTATTATACATCGGCCTCGGCAAGAAACATGCAGCTGCAGCTGGTCAATTCCGGTTACCTTAAGGCAAATGTAAGCAGCGAGGTGAAGTACGGCAGAAGGCCCAAGGCGAAAGTCAGCTATCACTTGAAGCCGGGAGACCTGTACCGTGTCGAGAACATTGAAATAGAGATTCAGGATTCTGCAATTGCGCTCATCCTCAAGGACAATTCTCACCAGTCGCTCATACATACGGGCATGAATCTCGATGCCCAGCTGCTGGATCAGGAGAGAACCAGAATAGCAAATCTGCTCATGAGATATGGTTATTATGGCTTTTCCAAGGACTACATTTCATTTGTCGCCGATACGCTGAGTGGCAGCAGCATGGTTGGGCTCAAGATGATTCTTGCCAGTGACGGCATGAATGAGAATGGATCGCCCAGGCAGCACACCCAGTATACCTTGTCGGGTATTGACTATGTATTCGTTGATAACCCCACATATTCCAAGGATGCTCTTGAAGACTACAGGACTCTCTTCTACAAGGGGTTCAGGATTCATCATCCGGAATCCGAGACGGAACCGCTGATACGCCCCGACGTGCTTGACGGCCACTCTTTCCTCAGGGTTGGCCAGGAGTATTCATCGGACTCAATAGCAAAGACGTATAATTCACTGTCAAGGCTGGGCATACTGAAGTATACAAACATCAGGTTTGAGCCGGAATTGGGTACCGATGACCGACTGAAGGCGAATGTCTACATGGTTGCGCATCCCAAACATTCATTCAACTTTGAGCTTGACGGCACCAATACGGCGGGTGATCTTGGAGCTTCGGCTTCAGTTTCACTGATTAACAGGAACCTGTTCCGCGGTTCCGAACAGCTCTCGCTGAAACTGAGAGGCGCATATGAATCAATAACGAACCTTCCTGGCGTTGAGGGTGATACCTACACCGAACTTGGCGCTGAGGTTAATCTGACTTTCCCGGAATTCCTGATGCCGTTCATGACTGCTGACCAGCAGAGAAAGACACAGGCCACTTCACAGCTTTCGGCAAAGGTGAACCAGCAGCGGCGTCCGGAGTTTATGAAGACTGTCTTTTCTGCAGGATGGAGTTACCTGTGGAGCGATTCATGGAAGAAGTCGCACAGGCTGGATGTGCTTGACCTGAACTATCTGGTGGTTCCATGGATATCGGACTACTTCCAGAAGGAGTATCTTGACAATATCAGTTCGAAGAGATCAATCCTTAAGTTCAACTATGAGAATCTTCTCATATCGAAGTTAGGGTATACTTTCTACTATACCAATTCAAAGCTCAATTCGACCAATCCTTTCCAGTATACGGTCAGGGCTGGTTTTGAAACATCGGGAAATGTCTTCTACGGCCTGTCGGAGCTAATGAATGCCCAGCGCAACGGCTCCGGACAGTATGAGATACTGAACATAGCATTCTCACAGTACATGAAGCATGATTTTTCGATGACTGCCAACTGGAGAATGGAATCACAGAGCAACGTACTGCTGCATGTTGAGTGGGGCGTGGCAGTTCCGTACCTCAATTCCACCAGTATCCCGTTTGAGAAGCGATACTTTGCCGGTGGTGCCAACAGCGTGCGCGGATGGTCCGTGCGTGAACTGGGACCTGGTACATATTCAGGAAATGACAAGACTATTGACTATATCAAGCAGTCTGGTGACATAAAGTTAGGCGCAAGCATTGAATTCCGCTCAAAACTGTTCTGGAAGTTCAATGGCGCCATGTTCGTCGATGCGGGCAATATATGGACAATCAGGGAATATCCGGAACAGCCGGGTGGCTGTTTCAGGTTTGATTCGTTCTACAAGGAGATTGCCATGTCGTACGGACTGGGTTTGAGAATGGACTTGGGCATTTTGGTGCTCAGGCTTGATGGAGGCCTCAAGGCGTTCAATCCGGCCGGAACATCATTTGTGGAGAGGGTGCCGCTGCTGAGCCCTGACTTCTCAAGGGATGCGGCATTCCATCTTGCAGTGGGATATCCGTTCTGACCCTATTTTATAATTTGAAGTAAAAAGAATAAATATAATGAAGGTAACATTTCTAAGTCTGGCCAGCGGTAGCAGCGGAAACTGCTATTACCTGGGAACAGAGAATGGTGCAATCCTGATTGATGCCGGTATTCCGGTGAAGATGATCAAGTCGCACCTTAAGAATTATGGTCTTCAGTTTGAAAAGATCATGGGAGTATTTGTGACACATGATCATGCGGACCATATCAAGGCATTGGGAAATCTGGGCGAAAAGTGCTTCCTGCCTATTTTCGCAACACATGAGACACATGTGGGCATAGGCAAGAACTACTGTATGACCGAAAAGCTGATGTCAAGTGCCAACTATGTTGAGAAAGGCGTTCCGAGAAAATTCCACGATTTTGTCATAACGCCATTTGAGGTGCCTCATGACGGTACCGACAACGTTGGCTACAGAATTGAGGTGGGAGGCAAGGTTTTCTGTTTCGTGACTGACCTTGGACATATAACAGAGACGGTGAAGGAGAACGTCCTTCAGGCCAACTACCTTATTATTGAGGCCAATTATGATGAAGACATGCTGCGTATGGGCAATTATCCGAAGTTCCTGAAGGATAGGATAGTCAGTCCGAACGGCCATTTGTGCAACAAGGTGACAGCTGAGTTCCTTGCCGAGAACATGACTGAAGAACTCAAGTATATTTGGCTGTGCCATCTGAGTGCAGAGAACAATCACCCGGAGATTGCATATAAGACGGTAGAATACGAACTCCGAGGTCATGGAATAATTCCAGGCAAAGATGTGCAGTTGTGTGCATTGAAGCGTACTACTCCGTCTGAACTGTACGTGTTTGAGTAGTTATCCATACGTTCTTCCTGTGTGGGTTTCTTTTCGGGGACAGGGCTTTGCCTTGTCCCCGAAATGTTTTCAAGGGGGATACACAAAAAAAAAGACCGAATCACTTCGGTCTTTTGTACGCGATCAGGGATTCGAACCCTGGACCCACTGATTAAGAGTCAGTTGCTCTACCAACTGAGCTAATCGCGCAAGTGCTTTTCCTTAAAAGCGATGCAAAGGTAGTGGTTTTGTTTTGTTCTGCAAAGCGTTTCGCTGATTATTTTTTCAAAAAAATATGGGCGATTGCCTTTTGTTGCATCCGCCCATATCTATATGACTGAAAATCAGATTGTCTTGTCTAATGAATCAGAACTTGAAATAGTTCTTGGCGTTGTAGTATGAGATGTCTTCTACCATCTGTTCCACTCTCTTTATTTCCGATGAAGGGATTTCTCCGTTCTCAACATCACGTGCAATCAGGTTACACATAATGCGGCGGAAATACTCATGACGCGGGTATGAAACAAATGAACGGCTGTCGGTGAGCATTCCTACAAAGCGGCTCAGCAGGCCCTGAAGGCTCAGGGTATTCATCTGTTTTTCCATACCGTCCTTCTGGTCCAGGAACCACCAGCCGGCACCGAACTGCATCTTGCCGGGCACAGAATCGTCCTGGAAGTTGGCAACCATGGTGGCAACCATCTCGTTGAAGCATGGGTTCAGGTTGTAGACAATGGTCTTTGCCAGCTTGCCCATGCTGTTCAGGCGGTCCAGGTACTTGGCCATGCTTGGGGCGGTCAGGGTGTCGGTCATTGAGTCAAAACCTGTATCAGGACCAATCAGCTTGAACATCTTTGTGTTGTTGTTGCGGATAGGGCCAAAGTGGAACTGCTGTGCCCAGTCTGATTCGGCATCCATGCGTCCGAACTCAATCATCATGGCACTGCGGAACTTGTCAATTTCAAGGTCGGTCAGTTCCTTTCCTCCGTATACCTTATTGAATATTGAAGCAATTTCGGCATCGGTATAGTCTTCTGCATAGAACTTTTCAAGGCCATGGTCACTCAGGCGGCAACCCTGCTTCTCAAAGAAGTCGTGACGTACCTGAAGTGCGTCAATCAGGTCATTGAATGAACTGATGCCAACGCCGCTGACCTGGCTGAGCTGTTCAACATACTGGCGGTAGGCTGCCGGGTTCTCCACGCCCATGGCCTTGTCTGGACGCCAGGTAGGCAGTACCTTGACTTCAAAACCGCTTTCACGGGTAGCTATATGGTATTCAAGTGAATCAACTGGATCGTCGGTAGTGCAGACTGCCTCGACATTGTAGCGGCGCATCAGGTTACGTGCCGAGAACTCTGGCTGTGCCAGCATTTCATTGCACTGGTCGTATATTTCACGGGCTGTGTCGGGGTTCAGTACCTTTTCTATTCCGAAGCATGTCTTGAGTTCAAGGTGAGTCCAGTGATAGAGTGGGTTGCGCAGTGTATATGGTACTGTCTCGGCCCATTTCTGGAATTTCTCCCAGTCGCTTGCATCACCGGTTATATACTTCTCGGGAATGCCGTTGGCACGCATGCCACGCCATTTGTAGTGATCACCTCCAAGCCAGAGTTCGGTAATAGACTTGAACTTGTGGTCATCGGCTACCATCTTTGGAACCAGGTGGCAGTGGTAGTCAATGATGGGAAGATTCTTCGCGTGGTCATGAAACAGATGCTTTGCTGTTTCTGACTGAAGAAGGAAGTCTTCATGGATGAATGGTTTCATAATGGTTGTAATTAATTGGTTATTCTGCTATTTGAAAACCAGCTTCGCGAAGGAATACTTCGCATCGGCCGGTCGGGTCATTCTCTACTTTTACGGTAAACGCCGGAAATTCACGGCGGACAGGGTATTCAGACCTCTGCTGCTCAAATGTTTCGGGACTGTCGCTAAGCCTGCGGCTGTCGCCAAGCACGTCGTAGGTGTAGAGTATGGCTTCCTGAAGCACCTGACGGTAGTGCTTGTCCTGGGCATCAATGCTGAATTCCAGATGCTGGGCGGGAATGGGTACCATGTCGATGGTCCAGCCGGCGCATCCCAGTTCAAAGAACTTGCCTATGTTCTGCACGCATGCCTCGGTGCCGTTTGCCTTGCCGTCAATTGAATAGCCGGCAATGTGCGGTGTTCCGCAGAACAGCATGGACATGAGTCCCGTGTCGATGGACGGTTCGTTTTCCCAGACATCAAGTGCTGCCGCAAGTATCGTTTTTTGGGCAAGTGCCTGTTTTAGGGCATTGCAGTCAACCACACTTCCCCGTGATGTGTTGATGAGGATCTGATTCTTGCGCATAGAACCTATCCTTTTTGAGTCAAACAGGTGGTATGTGCAGTCCGGTCCCTCTTTTATCAAGGGTACGTGGCATGTTATTATATCGCTCTGCTCAATCAGTTCGTCCAGTGTGACAAAGGCCGATGCTCCCTCGCGGCGTGCACGTGGCGGGTCATTTATGATGATGCGGAATCCCAGCAGCGCGGCTATGCGTGCAACCTTGCGTCCCACGTTTCCAGCCCCGACAATTCCCAGTGTCTTTTCCTTGCAGTCAAATCCGAACTGCCTGGCCATGCTGACCAGCAGGGATGCCATGTACTGCTGTACAGAACCGGAATTACAGCCAGGGGCATTGGTCCATTCAATCCCGTTTTCGTGACACCACCCGGTATCTATGTGGTCATATCCGATGGTGGCGGTAGTGATGAGCTTTACCGAAGAGCCTTCCAGCAGTTCACGGTTACATGCGGTACGCGTGCGCGTGACTATGGCCTGGGCATCTCTGACATGTTCGGCCTTGATATCGGACCCCGTCATGTACAGGACTTCGGCGTACTGGTCCATGGCTCCCTCTATGAATGGTATGTTCTTGTCGCAAACTATTTTCATGACTGTGCCTCTTATTCTCCCATTATTTCCTTTATGAGCGGGAACACAACTTTGTGAAGAACCTTGTCATTCAGCTGGTGCTCGCCCTCAAAGCGAATACAGTGCGGGTACAGCTTGCGGAATGTATCATAATGACTGGGGTAGGTGTCGTTTATTGCAAACAAGCCCCAGCAGAGTTCTTTTTCTTCCTTGGTTATTTTCTTGAACTGCTGGCGTTCCATCTGGTTGTATGCCTGGATGATATCCTTGGTAATGAAGAACTCGGTCTGGTTGTCTTTCCTGCGGTTGAAGAATTTGTGCTTGCCAGCCTTGAGCACACGGCTCATTGTGAATGCCGGATTTACGCAGATACGCTTGAATCCCCACATCTGCTGGGTGTACATGCCGCCCATGCTGGTGCCCAGGATAAGGTCCGGCTTTTCATTCTGGCAGTACTCCTGCAGAAATGGCAGTGCCTCTCTGGGATCAACCGGTATGTCTGGGGCGATAACTTCAGTTCCTTCAGGAAGGGACTTCCTGAGCAGTTCTACGGTGCCGCTGGTGCCCGATGAACCGAATCCGTGCAGGTATGCTATCTTCATTTTGTCAGTTTTGTGTAAATGTACGAAAAAAAAATGATGGGGGCTGCGCTTGCCCCCATCAAGTTTTATAAAAATGTCTGCCTTTGAGTAATCAATATGCGAACATTGGATAGTCTGCCATCATCTTGTTGACTCTTGCACGTACACCTGCAATGACTGTTTCGTTTTCAGGTGAGTTCAGAACCTCCTCAATCATGTCGGCAATGGTAACCATCATATCCTCCTTGGCACCACGGGTAGTGATGGCTGGAGTACCGAAACGCAGGCCGCTGGTCTGGAATGCAGAACGGGTGTCAAATGGAACCATGTTCTTGTTGGCAGTGATGTCAGCAGCAACGAGTGCCTTTTCAGCAACCTTACCGGTCAGTTCAGGATACTTGTTGCGAAGGTCAACCAGCATTGAGTGGTTGTCGGTACCGCCTGAAACGATTGTGAAACCGCGTGAGCTGAGCTCTTCGGCAAGCTTTTTGGCGTTCTTCTGTACCTGTGACTGGTACTCGCGGAATTCTGGCTGCAGAGCCTCACCGAAAGCAACAGCCTTGGCGGCAATTACGTGCTCCAGAGGACCGCCCTGTGTGCCTGGGAATACTGCTGAGTCAAGCAGCTGTGACATCATCTTTATTTCGCCCTTTGGAGTCTTCAGGCCCCATGGGTTCTCGAAGTCCTTGCCAAGAAGGATGATACCGCCACGTGGACCGCGCAGGGTCTTGTGGGTTGTTGAAGTTACAATGTGAGCGTACTTCAGTGGGTTGTCAAGCAGACCGGCAGCAATAAGGCCTGCAGGGTGGGCCATGTCAATCATGAGAAGAGCGCCAACCTCATCGGCAATCTTGCGCATGCGGGCGTAGTCCCATTCGCGTGAATATGCTGAACCGCCACCGATGATCAGCTTAGGCTTGCACTCAAGAGCCTTCTGCTCCATCATGTCATAGTCAACACGGCCGGTCTCCGGGTTCAGGTCATAACCTACTGCGTTGTAGAGAATACCTGATGTGTTGACTGCAGAACCGTGTGAAAGGTGACCGCCATGAGCCAGGTTCAGGCCCATGAATGTATCGCCAGCCTTCAGGACTGTCAGCAGGACAGCTGCGTTGGCCTGTGCACCTGAGTGTGGCTGAACGTTAACCCATTCAGCGCCGAAAAGCTGCTTAAGTCTGGTTCTTGCAAGTTCTTCAGCAAGGTCAACAACCTCGCAACCGCCATAATAGCGCTTGCCTGGATAACCTTCGGCATACTTGTTTGTCAGGCATGAGCCCATGGCCTTCATTACCTGCTCGCTTACGAAGTTTTCTGAAGCGATAAGTTCAATACCTTTCTGCTGGCGCTGGTGTTCGCGCTCAATGATCTCAAAGATTTCGTTGTCTACTTTCATGTTATTCTTATTTGTGTTTCTGTTTCTACAATAGTATTCCTATGGAGAATGACATGATGGTCAGTCTCCGGTCAATCGTTATGTCTGTCGCATTTCCCGTAGAGTCATAAATGCCCTTGGAAATATTGCTGAATGAACTTTCTATTTCAAATTCGAAGAATGTCCTTCCGGTCTTGACGCCTATTCCTACTGTTCCGCAGGCAAGGCAGTCCACGGGTTTTTCTTCAAGGTTTTCCTTTGGGAATTTTGAGAAGGAACTCGAGAAATTCCCCTCTGGAATAATCCTGAACTTGGGTCCGGCAAATACCGACATCTTGTATGGAGCCTGGTCAATGCATGTGTACTCCAGCCTGAGCGGAACCATAAGGTCTTTCATGTCAACAGACAGGCAACCCTCTTTCGGTGACAGCTCAGAACCTTCCCAGCTGTTGAAGTCAACATAGATGGTACTTCTGGAGTAGTCGAATCCGATGCCGGTCATGAGGGCTGTTTTTCCAAAATCAAATCCTCCCTGCAGCGTGAGCGATGTTCCAACCTGGGAATCAATCCTGAACTCATTCAGTTGAGTGCTGCCGGTTGAAAGCCTGGAAGGGTTGGTGGCGGTTGAAGACGCACTGAACTTGACTCCATACACGAATTCGTGCCTGCGGTCTGCATGGCTGTTGCCGGCCATGGCGTGGAAGCACGGAATGAGAAGGAGTGCCAGAACTGTAAGCGTCCTCATTTTCATGTCCGCTTCAGAGTAACTTTATGTTTTCCCTTTCTACATCCTTGTTGCAGTATTTGCATCGGAATACAGATCCGTCTTCGTTTACTTTGCGGAAGACCGTCTGCATGGGCTCGTGATTCGTAATGCACTTAGGGTTGGGGCAGCGTACTATGCCGCAAACCTCATGGGGAACCTGTATTATTGACTTCTCCACAACTTCGTAGTCGCGGATTATGCTCAGCTTGATGTTGGGGGCAACTACTGAAAGACGGCTGCACTCTTCATCGGAGAAGAACTTGTTGGCAATCTTGATGATTCCCTTTGTACCCATCTTCTTGCTCTGCAGGTTTGAACCTATGGTGACAGGGTCTTTCATGTTTGCAAGACCAAGCAGGTTTACTACGTCAAAAACCTTGTCTGAAGGAATGTGGTCAATCACGGTTCCGTTCTCAAGTGCTGCAACCAGCAGCTCAGATTTATTCTTTTCTGACATGATTACAAAAGATTCAAAGCGTTGCAAATAAGGGCCTCACGTACATACAGTCCGTTTTGTGCCTGCTGGAAATAATATGCCTTCGGGTTCTGGTCAACATCCTGGCTGATTTCATTTACGCGTGGAAGCGGGTGAAGGATTCTCAGGTTAGGCTTGGTGTTCTTCAGCATGTCATTGTGAAGAATGAATGCATCCTTAACCCTTTCGTATTCCATAAGGTCTGTAAATCTCTCTTTCTGGACACGGGTCATGTATATGATGTCGGCATCGGCAATTGTCTCTTCGTCGAAACGGCTGTGCTCTTCGAACTTTATGCCGTTGTTGCGGCAGAACTGCTTGTATTCTTCAGGCATTTTCAGCTCGTCCGGGGCAATGAAATGGAATGTCGGATTGAAGAACTTCATGGCGCCCAGCATGGAGTGAACGGTTCTACCGTATTTCAGGTCACCTACCAGGTATATGTTGAGGTCTTCCAGGCGTCCCTGGGTCTTCTGCATGGAATAAAGGTCAAGCATGGTCTGTGACGGGTGCTGGTTGGCGCCGTCGCCTGCATTGATGATTGGCACCGGAGATACTTCACTTGCATAGAGTGCTGCGCCTTCAAGGTGGTGGCGCATTACAATCAGGTCGGCATAGTTGCTGACCATCATGATGGTATCTTTCAGTGTTTCGCCTTTTGATGAGCTTGTCGTGGTTGCATCGGAGAATCCGATGACACGGCCGCCCAGGCGGTTGACTGCAGTCTCAAAACTCAGTCGGGTCCTGGTTGAAGGCTCAAAGAATAGGGTTGCTACGACTTTACCGTCCAGAATTTTCCTGTTAGGCTCCTTTTCGAAAAGGGAAGCCTGCCGGAGTATCTCAAGAATGTCTTCCTTTGTCAGTTTCTCAAGGGAAACCAGACTCCTGCTGCTCTTGTCCATATGGTTGTTTTTGTTCTGGAGCACAAAAGTACTAATAATATAGGTACATAGGTGTGGTATGTTGATAACTTTATTGAAAAATATGATTTCGCGCATACGTGTACCTATGAATCGGGAAAAAAGAACTATTTTTGTGACAATTAAACTATATTGCATGAAATATCCGGGAAAAGTCTTTTTCAGACGATTGATAATTGCCCTGTGGGGGCTCTTTTTTGCAGGTGTATTGGCATTGTTCATTCTGTTTTCCGCCATATCGCGTGGCTGGATAGGCAAGATGCCGTCGGTCGAGGAACTTGAGAATCCGATAGACAAGTTTGCATCGCAGGTAATCTCGTCAGACGGAAGTCTGCTTGGAACCTATTCATACAGCAAGGACAACCGTGTGTGGGTTGATTTCCAGGAACTCTCCCCATACATAGTCCAGGCGCTCGTGGCAACTGAAGATGTCAGGTTCCTGGAGCATCCGGGCATTGACGTCAAGGCACTGTTGCGTGCAGTCGTTAAGACGGTGATTCTCCAGCAGAAGAGCGCGGGCGGCGGAAGTACCATAACCCAGCAACTGGCCAAGCAGCTCTTTACTGACCAGGTTGCCCGCTCCTCCATACAGCGCATGCTGCAGAAACCAAGCGAGTGGGTCATCGCAGTAAAGCTGGAGCGCTACTATACAAAGGAGGAAATCCTGACCATGTACCTGAACAAGTATGATTTCGGCAACAATTCCGTTGGCATATGCACGGCAGCCAAGACCTATTTCGGAAAGGCTCCGTCGGAGCTGAATGCCGAAGAATCGGCCATGCTCATAGGCATGTGCAAGAATTCATCGCTCTACAACCCGTTGCGCAGGAAGGATATTACCCGTGACAGGAGAAACGTTGTATTGTCCCAGATGGAGAAGTACGGTTACCTGACTTCACAGGAATCCGATTCCCTGAGGGCAACTGAAATGGTGCTTGACTATCACAAGGTTGACCATAAGGTGGGAACTGCGACATATTTCCGCGAGTACCTGAGAACGGTCATGACAGCCAAGAAGCCGGAAAAGAAGAACTATCGCGGCTGGCAGATGCAGCAGTTCTATGAAGACTCGCTGGACTGGGCTGACAATCCTCTTTATGGATGGTGCAACAAGAACGAGAATGCCCGCGGAGAGAACTACAATCTCTATGCCGATGGTCTCAAGATTTACGTTACCCTTGATTCAAGGATGCAGCAGTTCGCCGAGAGTGCCGTGCAGGAACACCTGACCGGTTACCTGCAGCCGAATTTCTTCAAGACCAAGAAGAACAAGAAGACGGCTCCTTTCTCAAACAACATCTCAACGGAAGAGGTCGATGCCATTCTCAACAGGGCCATGCAGCAGTCAGACCGCTACCGCAGGCTGAAGGCTGCCGAAAAGAGCGAGGAAGAGATAAAGGAGATCTTCAATACCCCGCGTGAGATGACCGTATTCTCATACAAGGGCGACATTGATACCATAATGTCACCTTTGGATTCACTCAGGTACCTTAAGTATTTCCTTCGTACCGGTTTCATGTGCATGGAGCCCAAGAGCGGATTCGTTAAGGCATATGTGGGCGGACCCGACTACCGTCAGTTCCAGTATGACATGGTAACGACCGGACGCCGCCAGGTGGGTTCAACCATCAAGCCGTACCTGTACTCGCTTGCAATGGAGAGCGGTTTCTCGCCATGTGACCAGGTAATCAACCAGACGCAGACCATCCTGACTGAGGCAGGCCAGATATGGAGGCCGAAGGATGACGGCAAGGAGAAGATTGGAGAACTGGTCACCCTCAAGTGGGGCCTGTCCCGTTCGAACAACAATATCACGGCGTTCCTCATGAGCAAGCTCAGTCCTTACGAGTTCAAGAACATTCTTCATGAGTTCGGACTCAGGAACAAGGCCATTGACCCGGTGCCGTCACTCTGCCTGGGTACCTGTGACGTTTCAGTTGCTGAGATGGTAAGTGCCTATACCGTGTTCCCGAACAAGGGCATCCGTACGGCTCCGCTTTTCGTTACCCGTATTGAAGATGCCGACGGCAACGTAATATCCCAGTTTACCGCAACCAGCAATGAGGTAGTCAGCGAGGAGACTTCATACAAGATGATTGACATGATGCGTGCCGTAATCAATGAGGGTACCGGCCTGAGGGTGCGCAACTATTACCGCGGAGACTGCGGCGGCAAGACTGGTACCACCGACAACCACTCTGACGCATGGTTCATAGGCTATACTCCTGAACTCGTGGCAGGCTGCTGGGTAGGTGGAGAGGACCGCGACATACACTTTGATTCTATGGAGTTCGGCCAGGGTTCAAGAATGGCACTTCCTATATGGGGACTCTTCATGGAGAAGGTTTACAAGGATTCCCTTGAACTGGGTTACTCTCCCAAGGCCGTGTTTGACATTCCTGCCGGATTTGATCCGTGTGCCGGATACAGCACTCACGGTGATGTCATTGAATCATTCGGCATAGATAACTTCTGATTACAAAACTGGAAACAATGAAATTTACTGCAATAATACCTGCGCGCTATGCATCGACCCGCTTTCCTGCAAAGCCTCTGGCGGTGCTGGGCGGCAAGCCTGTCATTCAGCGTGTATATGAACAGGTTTCGAAAGTGTTTGATGATCTCTATGTGGCAACTGATGACGAGAGGATATTCAATGCCGTCGAATCATTTTCGGGCAAGGCCATAATGACCCGCACCGACCACAAGAGCGGAACTGACCGCTGTTACGAGGCCTTCTGCAAGAGCGGAAGCAATGCCGATGTCGTTGTGAATGTCCAGGGTGACGAGCCGTTCATACAGCCCTCTCAGCTTGAGACCATCAAGTCGCTGTTTGATTCTGCCCAGACTGACATAGCAACACTTGTAAAGCCTTTCCCGGCCGGCTGTCCTTTCTCGGTAATCGAGAATCCGAACAGTCCCAAGGTGGTTGTCGATGACAATTGGAATGCTCTCTATTTCAGCCGCAGCGTCATACCTTATCTCCGTGGCGTTGACAGGGAGGAATGGAGTTCCATGCAGACATTCTACAAGCATATAGGCCTCTATGCATTTCGTGCCGATGTGCTCCGTCAGGTGACCGAACTGCCGCAGGCCCCGCTTGAGAAGGCTGAGAGCCTGGAACAGCTGAGATGGCTTTCTGCCGGATACCGCATAAAGACAGGTATAACCGACGTTGAAACCATAGGCATTGATACACCTGCCGACCTTGAGGCTGCTGAACTTTACCTAAAAGAGAAGGGGCTATGAGGAGAATGATCCCTTCACGGCTGGACTGTGGAAAGCTCACGTCCCTGCTGCTGTTTGCCGGGTGTCTCTGCTTTTTCCAGGGGGCATGGGCATCGGAGTCCGGAGTAGGGAAAAAGCCACACAAGCGAACTCTCAAGGACGGCACCGTCTACGAGGGGACTCTCAAGCTGTTCAGGCCCGAAGGAAATGGACGTGCTGAATATGCCAACGGCGATGTCTACGAGGGTGAATGGAAAAAGAACCAGAGGCAGGGTAGTGGCGTGTGCACTTATGCTGATGGAGGGGTATATGATGGCCACTGGTCCGATGACGAGCGCGAGGGCGAAGGCGAAATGCTTTATCCGTCAGGTGCGGTTTACCGTGGGGCATGGCGTAATGACATGAAAGACGGCAAGGGCGTGCTTCTCTGGATTGACGGCTCATACTATAAGGGAGAATGGTCTCAGGGCGTGCGCCATGGCGCGGGAACCATGTTCTGGTCAGACAGTATTCAGTACCGGGGCAACTGGAAAAACGGAAAGCGTCACGGAATAGGTGAGTTCAAAGCCGGAAGTTACCATTACCAAGGTTCCTGGAAGAATGACATGCCTGACGGCCAGGCTGTCTGCACTTTCGAATCAGGTGATTCATACGAGGGCAATTTTTCCAATGGCCTCATGTCTGGTGAAGGCGTATACCGATACGCCAACGGCGATGTATATGAGGGCCATTTCCGTGAAGGCATGGCCGATGGCAAAGGCGTATTCACATGGGTTGACGGATCTGTCTACGAGGGCAGCTGGAAGGACAACATGCGCGATGGCAAGGGCACTATGACCTGGGCGAACGGTGATTCATATACTGGCAGCTGGAAGGATGACATGCCGGAAGGAGACGGTGTTGTTGAACAGAGCAACGGCTCAACATTCAAGGGGTCATTCGTGAACGGGCTTACTCATGGGAAGGGTACGATATCCGAGGCTGACGGAACCACTCTGCAGGGGGAATTCGAGGACGGCAGGAGAGTTGGAACATTTACCGTCCGTGACAAGGAAGGAAAAAGAATAGGAACAGTCAATTATTGATAAGAATATGATACTTGATACATTGGACAGGCTGAAGGCCTACTCATCAGTTTCACCGCTGATGGATAAGGTTATTGAGTTTATTGAAGGAAATGACCTGGAATCGCTTGAACCGGGCCGCATAGTGCTTGACGGTGACAATCTGTTTGTCAATGTCAACGTCCAGGAGGCACAGACCCGCGAACAGGTCCCCATAGAGGCTCATGTAAAGTACCTGGACATACAGATACCCGTGTCTGCCGATGAAGAGATGGGATACATGGCGGAATCAATGCTTCCGGCCCCGTCAAAGGAATACAGTGAGGAGTCCGATGTGGCTTTCTACCCAGGGCTGTGCGATACTTACCTGAGTGCAAGGAAAGGCATGTTTGTGGTGTTCTTCCCTGGTGAGGGACATGCTCCTGCAATCACAGAAAACGGCATTAGGAAACTTGTAATAAAGATCAGGTTATGATGAAGATTTCCAAGGCTGACCCATGGCTCAGCCCGTTTGACAAGATTATTAAGGCAAGGCATGACTATGCGGCTGCGCGTGAAAAGCGCCTGACCCAGAGTTGCGGCAATATCAAGGATTTTGCCCAGGGGCACATGTGGTATGGACTTCATAAGACAGATGACGGCTGGGTTTTCAGGGAGTGGGCCCCGAATGCCACTGAAATAACGCTGGTAGGTGATTTCAGCGAATGGAATGAACTGCCGCCATACAGGCTTACCAGAATCAATGAACATGGAGACTGGGAAGTCCGTCTTCCGCAGAATGCACTCAGGCATGGCCAGTACTATAAGATGCTGGTCCGATGGAATGGTGGAGAGGGAATGCGTATTCCTGCATGGTGTACCAGGGTTGTCCAGGACAGTTCAACCAATCTTTTCAATGCCCAGGTGTGGAATCCGGAAAAGCCATACAAGTTCCATGACCGCCAGTTCAGGCCATCTGCATTGCCCCTGCTCATTTATGAGTGCCATATAGGAATGGCTCATGAAGAGGAATCAGTCGGAACATATGCCGAGTTCCGCCAGAATATATTGCCGCGTGTAAAGAAGGCCGGTTACAACTGCATTCAGATAATGGCAATCCAGGAGCATCCTTACTATGGAAGCTTCGGATATCATGTCTCAAGTTTCTTTGCTCCGTCATCGAGATTCGGTACTCCCGAGGAACTCAAGGAACTGATTGACACAGCCCATTCTATGGGAATATCAGTCATAATGGACCTGGTTCATTCGCATGCAGTCAAGAACGAACTTGAGGGACTGGGCAATCTTGCCGGTGATCCTAACCAGTACTTCCTGCCGGGAGACCGCCATGAACACAGCGCCTGGGGATCACTCTGCTTTGATTATGGCAATGATGATGTCGTGCACTTCCTGCTTTCAAACTGCCGCTACTGGATGGAAGAGTTCCATTTTGACGGATTCAGGTTCGATGGCGTTACGTCAATGATATACTACAGCCATGGACTGGGAGAGAGTTTCTGCGACTATGGCTCATACTTCAATGGCAACCAGGATGGCGATGCCATATGCTACCTGATGCTTGCCAACCGTCTTATCCACAAAGTCAGGAGAAATGCCATAACCATTGCCGAAGAGGTGAGCGGCATGCCGGGACTGGCTGCTCCGTTTGCATCGGGCGGTTTTGGATTCGATTACCGCATGGCCATGAACATTCCAGATTACTGGATAAAGATAATCAAGGAGAAACGTGATGAGGAGTGGTCAATGGCCGGCATTTTCCATGAACTGACCAACAGGCGTGCCGATGAGAAGACTATTTCATATGTAGAGAGTCATGACCAGGCTCTGGTAGGTGACAAGACTGTCATTTTCCGCCTGGTTGATGCTGATATGTACTGGCATTTCGCCAAGGATAGCGTGAACGATGTGGCCCTGCGCGGCATAGCCCTGCACAAGATGATAAGGCTTGTTACGGCCTCTACCATAAATGGTGGCTATCTGAATTTCATGGGTAATGAGTTCGGTCATCCGGAATGGATTGATTTTCCCCGCGAAGGAAACGGATGGAGCCATAAGTACGCCAGGCGTCAGTGGAGTCTTGTGGACAATCCCGGTCTCTGTTTTGGATGGCTGGACAGCTTTGACAAGAGCATGACTTCACTGATTGGCGGTGTGGACGGTTTCCAGCAGACGCCGGTTGTCGAATACTGGCACAATGACGGTGATCAGGTACTTGCCTATGGAAGGGGCAGCCAGGTGTTTGTCTTCAACTTCAATCCAACCCAGTCGTTCACCGATTACGGATTCCTTGTTCCCGAGGGTAAGTACAGGGTTGTGCTGAACAGCGATGACGGCATGTTTGGCGGTTTTGGCCGACTGGAATCGGCTCAGGACCATTTCACCCAGCCCGATCCTCTCTATGCCGATGACCACAAGGGATGGCTCAAGCTCTATTTGCCAACCAGGACTGCCTTGGTTCTTGAAAAGATTGACTGATGAGGGAAAGAAAGAATAATACGGTTGTAGTGGCGCTGTGCAGAGTTCTGTTCGTGGCGTTCTCATTCGTATACCTCTATTCTTTCCAGGGCGACCTGCTGGGTGCGGCTCACGGATATCTTTCGCAGGGAAGGACTGCCGGTTACAATTGCCTTATTTCTTCAATCGTCATAACGCTTCTGGCAGTGTTGCTGGAGTGGGGCACCGAGAAACTGATTAAATACAAAGGGTATGTATATGCATCGAACTACATACCATCGGCATTCCTGCTGGGATTCATGACCAGGTTTGACGGCAAGGCTCTTTTGGGTGATACCGTGTCGCCTGTGATATGGGTAGCCGTGCTGTGTGCAGTTGCCATGATAATATGCAAGGTTGTCCAGACGGGCATTATGGTGGAAAAGCGTGAAACCATTATTCCCGTAGCATCGAATCTGTTTCTGCTCTCTCTGATAATGGGAATGGTACCGTTTTTGGGTAATACTGAGGAAAATTGGCACCGCAGCCTGAAGATTGAGCATCTGCTGCGTGACGGCCATGCCGAAGAGGCACTGCTAGTGGGCCGGTATGAATCGGAATCCGACAGAACCATTGACCTGCTCAGGGCGAAGGCCATGCTCATGCTTGACACTGATACGCTTGCCATAGGAACCGCAGTGGCTGACAGGCTGTTTGGGTACAGCATATCCGAACGTACGGCCCTTGCAAGGGAACTCCGCTCAATTGAGGATTCCGATACCGTCAATATGGCCAACAACCTGACACTGGTTTCATATATGCTGGAAAAACAGTTGGACAGGTTCGTAAGTGAGTTCGATGTATATGCCTGGAATGACATTGAAATGCCCCGCTATTTCCTTCAGGCCTTGGTCATGGCCGATTCCCTGGGCATGGAGATGTCTGACATGTCATATGTCCAAGCGCAGAAAGGATATGACAAGGCTGTGGAACAATACAGCCAGTTCGCAAGTGCATTGAGGACGGTTCAGGATGATCCGGTCAGGATACGTGCCAATTCCCTGTTCCTGGAGTATCATGAGACCTACTACTGGTTCTACAGGTTTGCCCGCTGACAATTCCCATAGATTACACCTTATATTATTAGGCTTGTTATTAAGTCATGTCGTTTAGTTACTCAGCTGTCCATGTCCCGGCTGAAGGCGAATCAGGGTATAAAAGAAGAACCCATCCATTGCGGATGGGCTCTTGGATTATCTGTAGTCCCGAAGAGGATTACTCCTCAACTGCCGCCTGTGCGGCGGCGAATCAAGACTCATTTGGGCTGATTATCAGTTGTTTACGCAAGAGTAAGGTCAACATATCGTATGCAGTTTTAGCACGTTCTGCAAATTCTGCAAGTTGACTCCAGTTCTTTGCGAGTATTATATACTCTCTTACGTAACAAAGTCTATCATCATTAATTCTTATTCTTTTTAGGTTTAACTTATCTGGTCAACATGATGTCGAACCAGGATTAACTATAGCATTGCATCATATACAAAAGCGGAACAATGTTACCATCTAAGCACATTCTGCAAATTTTGCTTGCAAAATTAACGAATATCCCCCAAAATACCAAATCTATTGTATATTTTTCACGCTTTTCGTGCAAAATATGTTTGTTTCTTGATTTAAGTTAGGTCTTACTTGGCATTTTACAGGCTAACTTGGGTTTCAGTTAAAAGAGAAATCAATCATATTCCATCTATGCGAGTTTAGGTTTAAGTTTAAATGTTCTTATATATATAAGTAGGTATAAACCTATCATAAGTTTAAAAACTTGAGTTTAATGCGTCATGTATATATACATGGGATGGCGTAAACCTAAACTTAGCCAACTATCGTTCTCAAAGTCGAGTTCTCATTCAATCACTCATAGAGCTTATCGCCCGTCCCTCCCCTTTTCGTTATATCTTCTTTTAACTGAAAACTTACCTCTGAAACGTCTTTACTCTTGCGGATCTTGTCTTTATTGCTATAGAAGCTTATCACTTTAAGTGTATCTGAGAATGTCTTTTCCCATAAGTCATCTTGTGCTTTTGGGCTTCTTTTTCTGCGAAGTAAACGTGTCCATGTCAAACGGCAAGTCATATTTCGCAAACAATCGTCCTTTCGTGGAAAGAGTATTCTTCACGATAGACTTGCTCTAATTTCCCTGTCCACACTTCGGAAAGCAGAAAAATCTTCCCAAGCACAAGCCAAATGGCTTAACAAAAGGGAAAATAAAACTTTTTTAGTATGGCAACAGTAAATCAAAATCGCCTGTTGACCCCAGAAGTCCTGGCAGCATTTGAGGGTCACGAACTGTACTCTCAGGATGGTAAGAAAAAGGATGCCAAGTGTATC
>JAZQQQ010000003.1:0-30209 GCA_045629165.1 Bacteroidaceae bacterium | reverse complement strand
TATTGACTGGTCTACCGAGTGCCATATGTCTTATCTATATAGGTACAAATATACCTATTAATAACGACATATGCAAGAGTTTAATGATTTATTTTTCAGTTTTCTACGACTTTTAGGTATAAGAGTTTGAAAAACTCAAATTTTATACGCAGAATACCTGTTTCCTGATGACAATTCCATTCATTATGCATTTACGGAATACATGTTAGGGTATAATTTGCTTAATCAGACGCTCGCTGAAGATGCAATCAGCTATTTCAAAAAAAGTATTGATTGCTCAACCAGGTTAGGGTATGAATCTTTAAAAAACAAAGCTCTACTACATTTAGCGGAATGCCACCTAATTTTAAAAAATTACAGCGAGGCATTTGATATAATCAACCAAGTAGATTACAAATACCTATCAACAAGCCATCTGATTGATAATTACGAAACCATGAAGGCTTATATTGAGTTCTATAACAACAAAAAGGTTGAGACCATTTTCACAAACGGAAACACCAAATTAACAGGCGATATTTATTATTCAAAGAAACTATACGACTCTGCATTTTTTTATTACGATTACACTTCTGAAAAAAGCAAAGATCTAAATACGCTTCTTGAATGTTATAAAAGATTAACTCAATTGAGGTTAACAGGAGTAGGAAACAACTCCAAAGATTATTTTTCATTATACCTCAATATCTCAGACTCAATTAACAAAATAAAATCGTCTTGTATCAACATTCTTAATGAAACCAAAAATACAATCGCCATAGCGGAAGCCACAAACAAAGGTAGATATTCCAGAACATTGGTAATAATCTTAATGATAACAGTTCTTATACTAACAGCCATTTTCGTAGTTAAACAGGAAAACATCTATCGTATCAAGGACAACATTACAAAATCTGAGGTCCAAATAATAAGCAATAAAATGGCCCGACAGGACAACCATTCCGAAAATAAGGAAAATTTGATTGAATTGTATAAGGCCGAACTACGCGACTGCACCAGTCTTTTCATAAAGGAGGGAAAAGGGGCATCGTTAATGAGTAAAGCTGCAATTCGAGACATCGACATGAGCAACAATGACAAAGATCTCCTATTTCAGTCTCTAAACTATTATTTTCGACCAATTCTTCAGGTATTATTTGACGAGATTCCTAATATCAGCAATGAGGAAGCATATGTGTGCATACTATCATTATTAGGATTAGATTCTGTTGATATTTCAATTCTGATGAACGTATCAGACAGTTGCATCAGACATAGGAGAAAGAGAGTAAGAGATAAAGACGTTTCAAACATTATTGCTTCACTTAGTAACACACATATGCACACATGACATCGTTTTTCACGGAAATTCACGCAGGATTGACATAATATCCAATAGTTTTGCACAATCAATAACTATGGCAAACAATTGAATTATTCACATCCAACAATCAATAACTATTAATTATGGGATTATTTATCTATGTTTTTTTCTTCGCGATTCCAATTACAATAATGTTCATTGGATTTCACAAGTGTGATATACAAATTGTCAAATCTGGTTTTTCTCTTTTACTCTACATGTATTGCGCATTCATAGGAAGTAGCATAAAGGAGACAAAAAAAATGACTGTAAACAAAAAGAACCTGGCAGTGGCAATCGGAATGTTTCTTGTATCCGTAGCGATTGTGATCTTGGGCTACAGAAATGATTTACAAACACTCTCAACAGTCTTTTCGGTAATAATGGGTTGCATCGCTGCATACCTTATGTTCAAGAGTGGTAAAAGCAACTCTGCTCAATAAGAACATTCCTTCTTTACTCTTTGACCTTGTGATCCAAACCAGAGAATGTATCGATCACAAGGTCATCGGTTTTGTGTCCAAACGACATAAGTTCGCGAACCATACTGCTGCTGATATGCTGTAATGATGGATTTGAAACAATAAATATAGTTTCCACTCCACTGACAGAACGGTTGATATCTGCCAGATTACGCTCCAAGTCAAAATCGGTCATGGACCGAACACCACGGAGGATGGCATCACAGGCATTGTCACGGACTGCATCAACAGTAAGCCCCGAATAGCCAACAACCTTCACCCTACTGTCACCGGAATAGTATGCACTTATTGCATCAATGCGCCGGGTGTTGGAATACATAGGCTGTTTGCCTGAATTCACCCCTACAGCAATCACCACTTCAAACCCCATAGATAGAGCACGCTTTACTATATCAGCATGTCCAATTGTAAACGGGTCAAATGACCCCGGGAACAACAGTTTCATAAATCATCCCTCTTTGATTTCAAACATCAGAAACGCTCCCCTTCTTCTTCAACCAGGTCTTCTTCAACCACAAGGTTGTCAATAATGAAATTCTGGCGTTCCATGGTATTCTTGCCCATGTAGAATGACAGCAATTCCGCAACCGTGTCAGTCTTTTCAAGCGTAACCTTCTCGAGCCTCATGTCGGGTCCGATGAAATTCTTGAACTCATCGGGTGAAATTTCACCAAGGCCCTTGAATCGGGTTATTTCAGGGTTAGGCGAGAGTTTCTCTATTGCAACGCGCTTCTCTTCATCGGAATAGCAGTAGATGGTCTCAAATTCGCCCTTTTCGGTAACCACACCATCGACCTGCGGTGTTCCCTTCTTCTTTTTCTTCTTGTTGCGCACGCGGAACAGAGGGGTCTGCAGAATATAGACATGGCCCTTCCTGACCAGTTCCGGGAAGAACTGCAGGAAAAATGTCATCATGAGAAGACGTATGTGCATGCCATCGACATCGGCATCGGTCGCAATGATAATCTTGTTGTAGCGAAGGTCATCCAGTCCGTCCTCAATGTTCAGGGCTGCCTGCAGCAGGTTGAATTCTTCATTCTCATATACAACCTTCTTGGTCATGCCGTAGCTGTTCAGCGGCTTTCCGCGAAGGCTGAATACCGCCTGAGTATTCACGTCGCGGCTCTTGGTGATGGAACCGCTTGCCGAATCACCCTCGGTAATGAATATGCAGCTCTCCTCCTTCCTGTCTCCGCGGCCGTCACTCAGGTGAACCCTGCAGTCAGCCAGCTTTCTGTTGTGCAGATTCGCCTTTTTGGCACGCTCGCGGGCCTGCTTGGTTATGCCTGCAATCTCCTTGCGCTCCTTTTCGGAATCCTGGATTTTCTTCAGAAGGACTTCTGCAACAGTCTGATCCTTGTGCAGAAGGTCATCGACCTCCTTCTTGATAAAATCGCTCACGAACTTGTTCAGCGATACACCTCCGTTCGGAGACATTGTGGTTGAGCCCAGCTTAATTTTTGTCTGACTTTCAAAGACCGGTTCCTCAACGTTTATTGATATTGCCGCCACAATGCCGTTCCTTATGTCGCCAAATTCAAAATTCTTGCCATAGAACTCCTTGATTGTACGCGCAATATGCTCTTTAAATGCGCTCTGATGCGTTCCACCCTGCGATGTGTACTGACCATTCACGAAAGAATAGTACTCTTCACCATACTGATCGGTATGGGTAAATGCAATCTCAATGTCAGTACCCTTCAGGTGAATTATTGGATAGAGGCTCTGTGGTGCACTCATTCTCTCAGTAAGAAGGTCCTCAAGGCCATTTCTGGAATAGAATCTGCGACCATTGTACATAATGGTCAAACCGGTATTCAGATACGAGTAGTTTCGCATCATGGTCTCAATAACTGCCGGGCGGAACTGATAGCCTACAAAAAGTTTAGGATCAGGAGTAAAGCATATGTGTGTACCATGCTCCTCTGCACTAGCTCCATTCTCTTCTGATACAAGCACGCCACGTTCGAATTTCAGCGAACGGAACTGTCCATCACGGTAGCTACTCACTGAAAACTCCCGGCTCAGAGCGTTCACGGCCTTCAAACCTACACCATTCAGACCCACGCTCTTCTTGAATGCCTTGCTATCAAACTTACCACCGGTGTTAAGCATGCTCACAGCCTCGACCAGCTTGCCCAGAGGAATTCCACGGCCATAATCACGTACAGACACACTTCCTTCCTGGGTCAGGTCAATCTCAATGCGCCTGCCCTGCGCCATGCGAAACTCATCTACGCTGTTGTCAATGATCTCCTTAAGAAGCACATATATACCATCATCACTCTGCGAACCGTCGCCCAGTTTGCCTATGTACATACCCGGTCTGGTGCGGATATGCTCCATGTCATCCATGTGACGTATGTTGTCTTCATCATACGCGACGGGTGGCTGTACCTGCGCGTCAAAGAGTTCGTCTGTCATTTCATCAGCTGCCATAACACTTTATTATAAGTTGTCTTTTACAAAAGTACATCTTCTTTTGTGAATTTCAACACCATTGAAGTATGTCCATTGACTCTGCATCTTGATATTTGTCTCAAGTTCCGGATTGCTCTCGCCCTGCTTGAAGCCCATCTTTATGAGGGTAGGCATGATAACGCTGAAAGGAATAGCATTTATTCCCTTGTTCTGATACTCCGGCTTTACGGCCAGGAACAGCAGGTCGATGGTATCGGACCGCTTCCATTTCAGGGCCTTCAGCAAATGCCACCAGCCGAATGGGAACATGCGTCCGCGTGCCTTCTGGAGCGCGCGTGAGAGCGAAGGCATAACCAGTCCGACTGCCACCATCTGGTCATTCTTGTCCTGGACTATCGACACGAAGCGGTAGTCTAAGACTGAAATATATTTGCGTATGTAGTCTTCAATCTGCCTGTCAGAAAGGGCAGAATAGCCATGAAGCGGTGCATAGGCCTCATTTACCAGCCTGAAGACATCACCCACGTATTTCTCAATATCGGCCTTCAGGTCATTTCCGTATTCCGCCAGGTGCAGTTCATAGCGGTCCATGACAGCCTTGCTTATGCGGAACATCTTTTCGGGCAGGTCATTGTATGGAATATGCCATTCAACCCACTTGGCACCTACGCTGTAGCCCAGCTTTTCCATGTGCCTGGGGTAATACGGATAGTTGTATATAGTTGCCTGGGTACTCAGCCTGTCAAAGCCTTCGGTAAGCATGCCCTCGGGGTCAAAGTCAGTGAATCCCAAAGGTCCCTCCACGCGGTTCATGCCGCGCTCCCTTCCCCACTCTTCAACAGCCTTCATCAGGGCTGCACTGACATTTTCATCATCAATGAAATCAATCCATCCGAAACGGACGGTCTCAGTATGCCATGTCTGGTTGGCCTTGCGGTTTATTATGGCAGCCACGCGCCCAACCACCTTGCCGTCACGGTAAGCAAGGAACGGCTGAACATCACAGAATTCAAAAGCCGCATTACCCGATGGAGTCATCAGGTCAACCACGTCGCTGAACAGGTCTGGGACAGAATAAGGGCAGTTGCGGTAAAGCACGTAGTTGAAACGTGCGAATTGCCGCAACTGCCTTCTGCTATTTGCCGGTACTACCTTTATACTTGCTGACATTTTCTCTTATTGGAAATATTCAGCGAAGATACAAAAGATAGTTTAAAAACCGAAATCAAGATTGTCTGTATCGATAATCTGGTCATTTACAGGTTCAACGGCTGTCTTGTGCTCGGCATGACCGTGTATGCGGACTGCCTTGACAGGACAGATGAACTCACATCCGCCGCAACCCACGCAAAGGTCGGTGTTAGCCTGCGGAATGGTAAGGCCATCCTTGTACGGAACCATCTTCAGGGCCAGTGTTGGACAGTGCTCAGCACATGCGCCGCAACTTGTCTCATTCTTATAGACAACACATTCGTGCATGGTAAACACGACCATACCCGGCTGAGTATGATGTTTCTCCTCAACTGTCAGCGGCTTGATAGCACCGTCCGGACATATTTCGCTGCACAGCTTGCAGTCATAGTTACAATATCCCTGATCAAACTTCATGACCGGCTGCATGATTCCACCCAGTCCATACTCCAGACCTGCCGGTTTAAGGACATGTGACGGACACTTGCTAATGCACAGATGGCATGAAGTACAGTGCTGAAGCAGATTCTTGTGGCTGCCTGATCCCGGAGGCGACATTGGTGTAATCTTCTTCACAGCATCCTGAGCGCCCGTAGCAGCCTTCACCGCTGATGGTGCGGCTGCAGCATTGCGGTCCCTGAAAAACCTGTGGACCATGTAATAGGCCACAACCAGTGCAGACGTCAGGAATTCACGCTTCGAGGTATCAATATGCTCAGTACTCTGGGCTGGCTTAGACTTGGCAAGAAGGTTTATCGGCCCGTACGAGATAGCATCCTGACGGCATACATCCAGACAGTCAAAGCAATCCACGCAGCGTGAATGGTCAATCTTCTGGTTCTTTGAATCAATACAGTATGACTTGCACTTTCTCTGGCAAGCCTGGCAGTGGTTACACTTGCTGTCATCAATACGCACACCCATGAGCTGGCGTCTTGAGAAAAATCCCAGGATAGTTCCAACCGGACAGATGGTGTTGCACCATGTGCGTCCATACATGAATGACATATAACCAACCACAATAAAGGTCAGTGCGGCAGTTATGACTGCCATCACGGTAGGCTTTGACAGTATCGTATAATAAAAGGTGTAGCTTCCGTTCCTTTCTGAAATGCCGGCCAGTATATTGTTGCCAGCCACATATACAGGCTTGAACAGTTCTGTGGCAATCCTGCCGAATGCGCTGTATGGCTCAAGCAGTCCCACCATCACGGTCAGATGGAACAGCCATGCGACTACCAGCACGGCCAATACGCCCCAGCGCAGCCAAGGCATCTCGGCTTTGAATCCATACTTCTTCTTTTTGTTGAACTTCTTTGAAAGCCAGTTGAAGAAATCCTGGAAAATACCCAGCGGACATATTACGGAACAGTAAATTCTTCCGAACACGAACGTAACGGCAGCCAGCACCACCAGGGTAACCAGGCTGAGTGACATAAGCGCAGGTCCGAACTGGATTTTCTGGAGCATTGGGTTTTCAACGAATCCAGCAAAATCAATAAAGCCGAAAGTCAGGAAGGCGAACACCAGTATCGCCACCACTACACGAATTTTCTTAAGCATGAAATTCAAATTATCAGAGTCTTATTCTCTTAACGTTCATGGCATCAAGGTTCATTGAGCCCATGCCCAGTTTTTCACCGTCTGGAATATGTTCAATATCCTCGAACTTGATACTCTTGTTCAGGTTTGTAAAGAACTTGCCGGCAGCGGTGTCAACGGCAACAATGTCGGTCGATGCAAAGAGTGCCTTTGACAGGACAACATCGGATGCGCTTCTACCCTGAGGGCCATTGGTAACCAGGGTACGGTAAGCATCAATTATGTGGAGAGCAGCCGGATGTGCAGTGGTGATATCAGCAATGCACTGGTGCAGGCCCTTTGAATGGAATTCACGACGGTCCCAGACAATACCCATGTGGTTCTTCATGGCTGCTGTCATAAGGGCACCACCGTGGTTCTTCAGGATTGGAACATTTATCCATACATCGGACTCCATGATTGCCTTGTGGATCATGGCCTTCTTCAGGGTCTTGCCCTTTGGTATGTCAACGCTGACATAATATGACTGCTCATTTGCAGGAACCATAATGCCGCCAGCATCTTTTACGGCCTTGGCAATTCCACTGTGGTCATAGCAGCGGTTCCATTCGTCACAGGTGTGGTCAAACACGCGGATTTCAGCCGCGCCGGCATTCTGGCACTGCTTGATCAGTTCAACAACGGTCTCCGGGTTTGTGTTTCCGGCAAGTTCCGGGGTACGGTCCCAGCCAATGTTCGGCTTGATGGTAACCTTGGCACCCTTCTTTACGAAACGGCCAATTCCGCCCAGTTCCTTCAGGGCAGCCTGGAGCATTGCTGCAGGCTCACCGTTCATGACTGCGGCCAGATCAACCGCAGCATCGGCACCTGCGGCTGCGCCAGTACCTGAAGGCAGTGTTGATGCCATGACATCCATTGCGCCATTGCTCTTCAGAGTCATGGCTGCACCTGCTACTGCAAGTGATTTCAAAAAGTCTCTTCTATCCATAATATTGTATTGTTAAGTCTTTGTCTTCCTTCTTCCGTATTGCGCGCATATCCCCACGCGGGAAAGCACACTTTCGGAAAGATTCCGTAAAAATAACGTAAAACATTCAAACTGAATGATAATTGCATTTTTTAACTCATTTTGAAGACCAAATAGCACTTTATTGAATTAAAAAAGTAACTTTGCAGAGCACAGGAAACCACATATCGAAAACAAGAACGGAATGACACAGCCTGCAACCAAGACACTACTGAAAGAAAAAAGGTTCACTGCCGGAAACGGAACTGATGAAGTATTCATATCCATCAGGAACACCGACCCGTTCCTTCCTTTCAGCCGGCAGGCCGAGTGCATAAACTCCTCAATATGCAGTTACCTGCAGGCCAACCCGAGCCTGAGCATAATATTTGAGCGTTGGTTCGTAAGTGATTCCGCATGCCAGCAGGAAACCATTGAAAAGGCCAGGGCCGGTACAGGTCACGCCGTCTCCATAATTGAGCAGCCCCCGCTTGACGGAACCAAGGTTGCATTCATGGCATGGCTGCGTGAAGGCGTTCATACCAGCCAGGTAAGCGGCAACCTTTACCAGGTTACCGACGGCAGTTACACCCATTACTGGACATCATCAAGCCGCGCTGCAGGTCCCGACTCAAAGTCACAGACACTTGAACTGATGCAGGCCTATGAAATCCAGCTCCAGGCCAACGGCTGCAACATGGCCGACAACTGCATACGCACGTGGTTTTTCGTACAGAACATTGACAACAACTACCACGGAATGGTAGTGGCGCGCAATGAGGTATTTGACCGCATAGGACTGACCGCCCAGACACATTTCATAGCCAGCACAGGCATAGCCGGAAGGTCAGCCAACCACAATAATTTTGTACAGTTTGAAGCCTGCGCCATAAAGGGAATTGAACCGCATCAGGTTTCATACATACAGGCACCCACCCACCTTAACCCAACCCACGAGTACGGTGTCAGGTTCGAGCGTGCAACCGCTGTCGACTACTGTGACAGGCGTCATGTGTTCGTATCGGGAACAGCCAGCATAGACAACCACGGCGAAATACTCTACCCCGGTGACATAGTGGGCCAGGCCAACCGAATGATTGAAAACGTGGAAGCACTCCTACAGGCCGCCCAAACCAGGCCAGACAGCATAATGCACATCATTGTCTACCTGCGCGACATAGCTGATTATCAGGTTGTAAGCAAGATTATGGAGGAGCGCTTTCCAACCATGCCAATGGTAATTACCTGCGCTCCTGTCTGCCGTCCCGGATGGCTTGTCGAGATGGAATGCGTAGCCATTGCGAAAAAAAATTCTCTCTAATTCATTATTTTCTTTGCAAACCATGCAATAAACAATATATTTGCAATGGTAATGCTTGAAAAAGCCCCCAAAAGTAAAAACAAGTTAAAAGAAGGATAATTATGGCTAAATGGATTTGTCCAGTATGCGGATATGTTCACGAAGGTGATACTGCACCAGAAAGATGCCCTCAGTGCAAGGTTCCAGGATCTAAGTTCAAGAAAATGGAAGAAAACAAGGGCCTCCAGTTTGTAACAGAGCACGTAATAGGCATAGCAAATGAAATTCCTGCAGGTGCTGAAGGTGATATGGTACGCCAGGGTCTGAAAGACCACTTCATGGGTGAATGCACCGAGGTTGGCATGTACCTGGCCATGAGCCGCCAGGCTGACCGTGAGGGCTATCCTGAAATTGCCGAGGCTTTCAAGCGCTATGCACTTGAAGAGGCTGACCACGCTTCACGTTTCGCCGAAATGCTGGGTGAAGTTGTATGGGACACCAAGACCAACGTTGAAAAGCGTATGCTTGCTGAAGAGGGTGCATGTGCCGGCAAGATGGAAATCGCCAAGGTTGCCAAGGCCCTGAACCTTGATGCAATCCACGATTCTGTCCATGAAATGGCAAAGGATGAGGCACGTCATGGTGCCGGTTTCCAGGGTTTATTCAATAGATACTTCAAATAATTCTAATTTTTTACGAATATGATTAATCAACCAACAGTGAAGCTTGGTATCGTTGGCGTTAGCCGCGACTGCTTCCCAATCACACTGACCAAGGCCCGCGTAGCTGCTGTTATGGCAGAAGTTAAGGCTGCTGGTCTTCCAGAAGTTTATGATTGTCCTGTAACAATCGAGAATGATGTTGATACCTACAAGGCTCTTGACTGGGCTAAGGAAAATGGCATCAACGCAGTATGTATGTTCCTCGGTAACTTCGGCCCAGAAGGTCCTACAACCCTCTTCTGCCAGAAGTTCGGCGGTCCTTGCATGGTTCTCGCTGCCAAGGAAGAAGGCAAGGCTAACCTTGCTTCTGACCGTGGTGACGCTCTCTGCGGTGTACTGAACTTCTCATACAGCGTAGGTCTGCGTCGTCTCAAGGTTTACATTCCTGAGTATCCAAACGTAACTCCAGCTGAGGCTGTTAAGGAACTCGCTGACTTCCGCAACATTGCCCGCGTTGTTATCGGCGTTAAGAACCTGAAGGTTATCGGCTTCGGTCCACGTCCATGGGACTTCCTTGCTTGTAACGCTCCTATCCAGCCAATGTATGACCTGGGTATTGAGGTTCAGGAGAACTCAGAGCTCGACCTTAAGAAGGTATATGATGAGACAGCTTGCAAGACTGCTGAAATCGATGCAGTTGCCAAGGATATGGAAAAGGAACTCGGCCCAAGCCGCAACACCTATCCAGAGGTTATCCGCAAGATGGCTCAGCTCGAAGTTACTCTCATGGATTGGTACAACAACCAGAAGGGTGCTTCAAAGTATGCTGTATTCGCTAACAAGTGCTGGCCAGCATGGCAGCCAATCTTTGAGTTCGAGCCTTGCTACGTTAACTCACGTCTGACCGGTCGTGGTATTCCAGTAGCTTGTGAGGTTGACCTCTACGGTGCTCTCTCAGAGTTCATGGCTGAGTGCGCTACTGAAAAGCCAGCTACTCTGCTTGACATCAACAACTCAGTTCCAGCTGACGTTATCCCAGCAGGCGCTTGCCTTGCCGGTGCTGACCTGAAGGACCTCTACATGGGCTTCCACTGCGGTAACACATGTTCAGAGTGCATGAAGGACTGCAAGATCAAGTATCAGCTTATCCAGGCTCGTCTTATGAGTCCAGATATCACAAAGGGTACTCTCGAAGGCCAGATCAAGCCAGGTAAGTCAACCATGTTCCGTCTGCAGTCTAACTCAGACTCTAAGCTGGTTTCTTACATCGCTCAGGGTGAATTCCTTGATGTTGATCCATGCTCATTCGGTGGTATCGGTATCCACGCTATCCCAGGTTTCGCACGCTTCTATCGTCACGTCCTGGTTGGCAAGCACTTCCCACACCACGGTGCTTATGCATTTGACCACTGCGGTAAGGTTCTGTTCGAGGCTCTGAAGATGCTCGGCGTAGAAGATATCAATACTCCTCTGCCAGCAGGTCAGCTCTACCCAGGTGAGAACCCATTCGCTATCTGATTCATTTAGATACTGAATAAATACAGCCCCGCAGCACACACCAAGTGCCGCGGGGCTAATTTTTTGTGTATGGAGCAAGGCCCACGCAGGCTGGGCTACCAGTCATGCACCAATAAAAATGAATGCCCCCTTCCGGAAAAAATTCCAGAAGGGGGCTTACTCAAATCAGAATGCTTGCTGAATCAGAGTTTTATTTCTATTGACTTAAGGTCTTTGTCCATTGATGAGCCTCCGTAGAGAATCTGGTAGCGGCCTGGCTTGAATGATACGCCCTGAGCCGAACCGTCATAGAAGCAGAATGTCTCCTTGTTCAGTTCAACCTTAACGGTCTCTGTCTGGCCGGCAGCAATCTTCACGCGGTTGAATCCGCACAGTGACTTGATTGGTGCGTCAGGATCATCCATAGCCTTGACATAAACCTGGACAACCTCTTCGCCGTCAACTGAACCTGTGTTGGTTACAGGAACTGTCAGTGTCATTGAAGCCGGCTTGCCTGAAAGCTTGCCTTCACCGTAGCCGAATGTAGTGTAGCTCAGACCGTAGCCGAATGCATACAGAGGCTCACCATTGAAGTAACGGTATGTCCTGTTCTTCATTGTGTAGTCCTGGAAATCAGGCAGCTGCTCAGTTGAAGCGTAGAATGTAACCGGCAGACGGCCTGCAGGGTTGTAGTTGCCAAACAGTACATCAGCTACGGCGTTACCGCAAGCCTGACCACCGTACCATGCCTGAACAAGAGCATTGTACTGACTTTCAACATTGCCGAAACCTATGGCACTTCCCGAAACGTTTACAAGTACTACAGGCTTGCCTACTGCATTGATTGCCTGGAGAAGCTCCTGCTGGATAGCCGGAAGCTCAATAGTAGAACGGTCGTGTCCTTCACCCTCAATGTCTGATGAAATACCGCTGACCATTACAATAACATCGGCCTGCGATACCTTTTCTACTACAGGAACGAAGTCAACCGGACCACGGCTGTAGATATCGAATGAGAATGATGCTGACCTTGCCTCGGGCTGTGACAGTTCAATTGAAACTTCATATGTCTTGCCCTCTTCAACAGCAAATGTCGTTGCGGCAGCGCCACGGCCAAAACCGCCGAATCCACCGAATCCGCCACGGCCGCCGCCACCCTGCTGCTCAGCAATGGTGTTGCCGTTAATCTTGAATGTGTACTTGCCGCTTGAACGTACCGAGTAAATCATGTCACCGGTATAGTCAGCAGTGAATGAACCGGAATAGCGGGCCGAGAAACCTGTCAGGTTCAGACCTGGCTCCCATGCGCAATCCTCATGGGCAAGAGCCGGTGATGTGGTGTTCAGGCTTACAGTCTCATTGTAATCAGCCTTGGCAACTACTGCACCGCTGAAATCAAGGGTGTTGTAGTATTCAGCATGCAGGCCCTTGCCGCCATTGATTGATGGAACATAGTGAGTAGTAATGTATGGATCATTCAGGTCACATGCCTTTTCATAAATGATCTTTGCCTTTGGAGCAGCATCACGGATAGCACCCAGAATGGTCTTGGTGTTCTCCTTGGTTGGATAACCGTTGTAGTTACCCAGTATTACACGTGCATCATCGGCATTCGGGCCTACAACTGCAATGGTAATGTTCTCCTTCTTGAGCGGAAGCAGGTTGTTCTGGTTCTTCAGCAGTACAATAGCCTCATGAGCAGCCTTGTTTGCCAGTGCTGTGTGTTCAGGGCTGCTCAGGTCATCAAGACCCAGGTGTGCCCAAGGCAGGTTCTCGGCAGGATCAAACATGCCAAGTTCAAAACGTGCCTTCAGTATGCGGCGAACGTTTACGTCAATATCGGCCTCGGTAATGAGACCGTCGCTGATAGCCTGTACAAGTGAACGGTAGTTGGTACCGCATTCAACATCGGTTCCTGAGAGCACAGCGTCAACTGAAGCCTCGGCTGCATTGGCGTGTGTTCCGTGCTGGTTCTTGTTGAAGAAGTCCGATACTGCACCGCAGTCCGATACGACAATGCCGTCAAATCCCCAGTTCTTGCGCAGGATATCTTCAAGCAGATAGTTGCTGGCGCAGCATGGGTCGCCGTCATAGCGGTGATAAGCACACATAACCTCCTGAACATTGCCGTCAATGACGAGAGCCTTGAATGCAGGCATGTATGTCTCCCACAGGTCGCGGTCCGATACCTTCACATCAAACTGATGGCGCAATGGCTCAGGACCACTGTGAACGGCAAAGTGCTTGGCACATGAGTGCAGCTTGTAGTATTTCTTGTCGGTACCCTGCATGGCCTTTACGGTCTGGGTACCCATGACAGAATTCAAATATGGGTCTTCACCCGGAGACTCCTGGCCGCGTCCCCAGCGTGGGTCACGGAAAATATTCACGTTAGGACACCAGAATGAGAGTCCCTGGTGCCAGATGCTGCCGTTAGGCTGGTTCACGCCAAGCTGATGATGGTCGGTAGTATTCCATACTGCACGTGCCTCATCTGATACTGCAGTGTAGATTTCATACTGCTGCTGGGCATTGAAAGTTGCGCCAAGGGCAATTACCTGAGGGAACACTGTAACATCATCATAGCAGATACCGTGGCAGGCCTCATTCCACCAGTTGTATGCCGGAATGTCCAGACGGTCAACTGATACTGAACCATTCATCATAAGACCCACCTTTTCTTCCGGAGTAAGCAGTGAAAGCAGGTTTTCTACCCTCTTGTCAACCGAAAGTCTCGGATTCAAGTAAGGATACTCGTAGTGTTTGCATCCTGACAGCATCAGAGTAGCCGCCACAACGCATGAAGACAAAAGTAATTTACGCATTTTGTTGGTTATTGGTTATTGATTATTGGTAATTTCAAAGTTTTCAGTGACCTGGGCATCATCGTTGCTTTCAGGCTGCAGCGGCAGGAAATCAGCATGCTTCCTGCAATAGACATTCAGCCAGCAAATGAGCACTGCAGCAATTGCAATGCAGGCAACCAATGTCACAGCCACGCTTGGCTGTGCCAGGGTAGAATCGGCCCCGTATATGCTGTCGGTCAGCTTGAGTTTCATATCAACACATGAGAAGCTGTTGTTCAGAACATGTCCCGTTATTGGAACCAGCAGGGAACCGGTCCTGTAGTAGAGCCAACCCAGCAGCACGCCTGCCGGGAACGCAAATACCACCTGGATGGGGTTCACGTGTATGGCCGCAAAAATGAAGGCCGATACCAATATGGCCAGCCACACATTTTTCTTCTTGTCATAAATAGACTTCATTACTACCCTTCTCATAAGAATCTCCTCCTGGACAGGTCCGAAGAACGTAATTGCCAGAATACCCCATGCCGATGATGCCAGAATCTCAAACTCCTGGCCAAGCATATCGGGTATGTCAACGCATGAACTGAGTATGTCTATTGCAAACAGCGAACAGAAAACCAGCGGAATGCTGGCAAGCCAGACAATGAAAGGAACCGGCTTGATCAGTTCCGACGGCTTGTAATACCTTATCAGGGCCAGTATTATGATTGTGGCTACCGCACCTCCGAACAGTCCCATAATCAGTGCCATATCATTACTGCCCGTAACAGCCTTGGCTATACCCGTTATTATTACCTGGGTAAGAAACCAGACTGCCATTGAAATAATAATCTTCTTAATCATAATTCGATATTTTCCAATGTTGTGATTGATGTTTTCTTGTCAAGTTCCAGCTGGACCGCCAGTTCCTGCGGGGTGCCGAATCTCTTTTCCGGACGTATGAAACTGACGAATTCCAGTTCCAGTTCGTGAAAATAAATATCACGGTCAAAATTAAATAGGTGTGCTTCAATGGTCTTGCACTCTCCCATGAAGGTTGGCCGGTATCCAATGTTCACCATAGCGTAGTGCGTTTCCCCGTCAACATGGGCAAGCGCCGAATAGACGCCGTCGGCCGGCATCTGCATAAATTCACATGACGGTCCCAGGTTTGCCGTGGGGAACCCCATGCGCCGTCCATTCTGCAATCCATGCACAACGGTACCACCTATATGATAACGGTGTCCCAGCATCAGATTTGCCTGGGCAATATTGCCCTGTGACAGTTCCCTTCTGATTCGTGAACTGCTAACCGGCAGTCCCTCATGCAGCAGGGCTGTCGAAAGCACCACCTCCATGCCTATCTGGTTACCAATCTCCCTGTAATCCTTGTATGTCGTACCTGCCTCATGGCCAAAATGATGGTCATGTCCCACCAGCAGCGTCTTCACCCCAAGCCTCTCCTGCAGAAAAGACTTCATGAAAGTGTATGCACTCATGCCGGCAATCTCGGTCGTAAAGTGGAATGGCATGCAGTAATCTACTCCGCTGGCCTGAAGCAGTGAAATCTTCTCTTCGGGGGTCGATAAAAGCCGCGGCCTGTAATCGGCCTGCAGAATCTGTCGCGGATGTTCGGGAAAGGTAATTGCCATACTCTTCAGCCCACTCAGGGCGGCAATACCCTTCAGCTGCTCCAGCAAATGCACATGACCAATGTGGACTCCGTCAAAGAATCCAATCGTTGCTGCGTATTTCAAGTTATCGGCACAGTTCTTAATCATGCGCAAATTGATTGCTGGAATGCAAAAATACAACTATTCCAAGTGACAATCTAAATTTGATTAACCATTTTTGAATCAAATGTTTTGAATTTATCCAAGTATGTAATATCTTTGTGCCCGAAATGATGCGATTCACCTGTCGGCAACACGCTGCAGAGACGCTCAGGGGCTTTTAGCTCAGTTGGTTAGAGCAACAGACTCATAATCTGGAGGTCCTAGGTTCAAGCCCTAGATGGCCCACACTGAAAATCAAGCACTTACGTGAAAGCGTGAGTGCTTTTTTCATTACAGGGTGACCTTTAGGTGACCTTTTCTAACGAAAAGTCTACTATTTCAGCACCAATAAATTCATTGGAATTAAATGGCATTTCAAGCAATGCGATTACTTCAACTGGCTTCCTGATTTATTAAGTTCAGTTTAATCAGGTGCATATAAGGAGGTAAACTGACTAAACTGCCCGATGGCGCGCTAATCCAAGATGATGTTCCCTCGTCCCCCAGATTCCCAAATTGTGCAGACCTTCCTGCAACTTCACTGGCCATTTGGTAACTGTCAAACGTATTTGTATTGGGCCGTAAAGAGATTATGTTAGAAATGCCTACAAGAAGAATCCATCCACCTTATTCAGTTCAGACTGGACTAATGTATTCGACCTTACTTTTCCGGCTGATATGTCCCTTGTATGTTCCTGTTACGGTTCTTATCCTGTACGCTGATATTATCAGACCGGGATTGTCCCAGGGAATGCAGTCAGATACGATTTTATCAACTGCATTGTCATCAAGCCAGTCGTATTCGTCAAACAGGACATAGACCAGTGTTGGGGTCTTGTCTGTTTCCAAATCGGCCGGTGCGTATGACTCAAGGCAGTTCTTCAGGGAATCCAGTTCACAGGATTTTTCGTTGACAAAGGCCTTCAACCTGTTATTGTCATCAACGTCCCTGTAAAACTTTACGGAGATGCGATAGTAGGTAGCAGGATTTGTTACGAATTCGACTACTTCCCTGACATCTTCTCCGAAAAGTCTCCTGGCCACTTCGTTTCTGAACACATAAATACGGTGCGGAGGATGCTCGTACCAGATTTCCTTGAATTCCTGATAGCTGGTAAACTTGCCGTCTATCACGTACTGCGCATCCGGAGTGGCGGCATTGACATCTGTCTGATATACAAAATATTCATCACGAACGCCAGTCCCTGATGGTTCAATCCAGTCAGGCAGGTCTGCGCCTGGCCAGTCAATCACTGTCTGGTAATTGTATGTGGCCGAATTATCCAGACTGGTCATCACGTAAACCAATGACATGTTCCTGTCCGACTTGCACCTGTAGTACATTATGGCAATGTATTCGTCGGGCTGCAGCTGCTTGAACTCATCAAGAGTTGACTTTCTGCCTTCAATGAATATCTTTGTGTTTGAGTTCACCCATTTCAGTTTCTTTGAAGACGGTGAATCGGCATACCTGTAACCGTTCACAGCAACAAATACAGGCAGTCTGTCACGATTGCGGCTCTCGTAAACTTCAATTCCGCGTTCTATTTCTCCGTAGTTCAGTTCTTCAATTATCTGGAAATGCTCCTGGTGCGTTTCTTCATCATAGAACCTGTCAGCTGCAAATATCAGTCTGTCGTCGCGATCAAGCCATTCCTGAATCTGGTCTTCGGTGTATGTCCATTGCCCATGTCTGACAACTCTGTCATGTTCATAGTTGACGACCTGAAGGACACCGTCACCGAAAAGAGATTCCGCATCTCCATTCTTATACAGTACTAATCTTCCCTCACCTGAAATCGTGGTTTTGAATTCCTCATAACTAACAATATGACCGTCAATTGCAAACTTGGTTTCGGGCAAAGCAACCCCGAACCCACCCAGAACGGCAATGAATACATTTTCAAATCTTCCACTGCCTATTCCGACTATGTCCGGAAGTTTGTCTGTATTGTCAATTGCTACAGGCCCGTGAAAATACGATACTTTATCGATTGGGGTTTCGGCATATACAAGAGACAGTTCCGGTGAACTTCTCAGATAGACAATCCTCGTATAGTCTGATTTCTTCAACGCTTTGAATTCGGCCAGAGTCGATTTCCTGTGTCCTATGATTATTCTGGTATTTCCGTTGACCCAGTCCAGCTCTTTTGAGTCAGGAGATTTGGCTGTTCTGACATTTGTGGCGGCAATGACTGCAGGGTATGGGCAGTAAGTGGTCAATGAATCCTCAAAGCAGTAATATCCGTCATCAAGTAGAGTTGCAGGGTGTATGGAACCGTCATCGAAGAATTTGTCGGCAGTTATGATTACCGAATCCATCTTATGAGCCGGCCTGCAGCCGAAGCACACGAACAGAACTGCACAGACAGCTGCTGCCGATGCGGTCATAAGTAGGCTGTGCTTCGGGAAATTCCTGCGGGTCATTCTCTCAAGACGCTTCTTCGTGAACGAGTTCTTCAGGCCCGATGCGGGCATGGGGTTCATGCCGAACAGTTGTCGGATTATAGTCTTGCGGTATTCATTGAGGTCATACCCTTCGGACAGGGCATCGCCGTCGGCCTGCCATTCCTGAACTTCGTCCAGATACTTTTCTGCCAGCCATACGAACGGGTTGAACCACAGTGCGGAACGCATGACGGACATGAGCAGTTTCTCATAAGAATGTCCGTGGCGAACGTGGCTAGACTCGTGACTCAGAATCTGGCTGCGCTCAACGCCGCTGTAGCCGTTCCCTAGGAAAACCGTACTGAGAAATGTGAATGGTGATTTCACCTGTCCGCTCTCGGCTAGACTGTATTTGTCCGTATCGCTGAGCGCTGCATGTCTGCGAAGACGGGCAATCGACAGCACACCATATAATACATACAGCAGGGAGGCCAGTGCGCCGCACAGATAAATGATAAGCCAAACATTGTGGTTGGCCGATGCAGCATTGGCAATATCGGATACCGTGGTTTTGCGTGTCTTGACGGATACTGTTTCAACATTGGCATTATGAGCAACAGCCTCGCTACCCGTAGCTGTTACATCGAGCGGCTGTCCTATTGAAGCTTCGGCTACAGGAGCGGCAACCAGTTCTGCAGACGGAACTGTCTGCATGACAGCAGGCTTCACTGTTTGAACAGGCTCGGCATCAGCAACCGACAATTCCTGCAAATTGTCCTTTTCGTGAAGAAAACCCACAGGCACGTCCATCATGGGAATCAGGGCCGATGCAATGACCGTCAGAATCAGGTATCTGCGGCAGAAACCGTAATCGGCCTTGCGTAAGAACAGAGCATAGTACAGCAGCATGAACAGTGCGCTGCACACAATCATTTCAATTATTGTAGTGAACATGGTGCTTATTTTCTATTGTCCAGCATTTTAAGTATTTCATCGGCCTCTTCCATGGAAATGTTTTTTCTGGACGAGAAGAAGTTGACCAGACGGCTTACCGAACCGTCAAAGAACGAGTTCAGTACGCCCTGCATGAACGAGCCGGTGTAGTCGCTCTTGTTCACGGCGCAGAAATACACGTTGGAATGTCCGTAGGTCTTGTGGGTCAGGAAACCCTTGGTGTCAAGCAGACGGATAATGGTTGATACCGTGTTGTATGCCGGCTTTGGGTCCGGCATCATGTTGTGGATGTCCCGTACTACAAATTCATGTCCTATCTGCCATACATACTGCATGATTTCAAGTTCTGCTTTTGTCAGTTCCTGGATTTTTCTCTCGTTTCTTTCCATATACAAGTATAATTGTCGCTGCAAATATATATTGTTTTTGTTAATGAAAAAACTATTTATATAATTATTTCACTGGAACGATAAATTTCATCCTGCTGTTTATTTGTAAATATCATGTGAAGTGGAAACTTATGCTTGTTGGTAAGCTGTAAAGAAATCAGTTTTCTTTATCAAATGTCTTAATAAGTTCAATGAACGTATAGTACATGCATGCTTATAATTGTGTAGGTCTCTATACGGAAAACCTACGATTATTGGACAGGTAACGAGCTGCAGGAAAGTTGAAGTAGCGGGTTCGGTAATATTGATTAAATTTGCAGCGAAAAGGATTCCGCTATGACAAGAGAAGAACTCATAAACCAACTGCAGGACATTGAGTGGGAAGATTTCGAGGCTAAAGAAGCAAAGAATAAGGTTCCGTCAAATGTCTGGGACACCGTAAGTTCGCTTAGCAACACCTCCGGCGGATGGATTGTGTTCGGAGTCAGGCAGGATGGTAAGAAGTTCGAGGTTCAGGGAGTCTCCGATGGCGAACACATAGAATCCGACTTTCTCAATACATTGCGAGGCGGGCAGAAGATGAGCTGCAAGATTTTCCCTGAAGCACGCAAGTACAGCATAGAAGGGAAAACGGTTCTGGCATTCCACATCCCTTCATCACCGGACAAGCCGGTATATTTCGGCGGTACGGTAAACAACACATTCATCCGCTCCGGATCCGGCGACAGAAGGGCGACAAATGAAGAAGTTGCGGCAATGTACAGGGACCGTATGTTCGGTGTCAAATCCGAGCAGTTCATTGACGGCTCCGGTCTTGATGACCTGTCAATGGATGCACTGCACGACTACAGGGCATATCTGACATCCGTCAAGTCCAGACAGGCTTTTGAAACCGCTTCCGATGAAGAATTCTGTCGAATGACAAACATCACCGACAAGGATGGAAGGCTAAGTTACGCAGGCCTGATGATGTTTGGAAAAGGGCATCGTGTAACAGCATACATACCGACGTTCTGTGTGGATTACATTGAAATTCCCGGGAACAGCATACAGGAATCCGATTTGAGATACACCTACAGGATTCCTGAGCAGGAAAACATCTGGAATGCGTATCGAATAATCAGCAGAAGGCTCCTCACTATTGTTGACGTGCCTTTCAAGATGGATTCTGAAGGACGCAATGTTGGTGATACCAGCCAGTACGTGATACTGCGAGAAGCTTTGGCTAATTTCCTCATGCATGCCGATCAGTTCAACACATTGCGTTCCTGCATTCACGTTTACACAGGCAGGATTGAATTCGTCAACGGTGGTGCCATCCCTGTCAGCCTGAAAGAAATAGAAGGACGCGCCTATACCAACCCCAGGAATCCGACTGTAGCAAGACTGTTCCGTTATGCGGACATTGCAGAGAACGTGGGGTTCGGTCTGAACACTCTTCGCAGCTGGAAGTCTGTCACCGGAAGGAAAATGGAGATTGAAAGCGAACTGACCGCAACAACCGTATCCTTCGAATTGAAATCTGCATTACCGAACCAGACCGGAAGTAAGGTAAAAAGTAAGGTAAAAAGTAAGGATAAGATCAAGAGCCTTATGAAAGAAGAGCCTACAATAAGCCTTTCTGACATAGCCGAGGCCATAGGCATGTCTTTGAGCGGTGTGGAAAAGGCAGTCCGTAACATGAAAGTTTCCGGCGAGATTGAAAGAAAGGACGGAAAGAAGGGCGGCATTTGGATAGTCCTGTAAATTCCGCCCAGATATTCCGTCACCTCATATCAAGGTTCATATCCTCATCCCTTTTCCATTCTCATACTTTTCGATTCGACCGTCATATAGGCCGTCGGCAACGTCCTTGACCTCCTTTTCAGCCCTTCGCAGTTCCCAGTCATTGAAATGGCCTATGGCATTGGCAGCCATGACAAGCCAGTCGGCAACAGTCTGTTTGGCAACCTTTGCTGTTTCGGCTATTCTGACCATCACTTTCTTGATGGCAGAAGATTCATCGTCATAGAAGAACACCCCGTGCTTTCCTCCACGGCACCCAAAACCGGAATAGGCATAGTCAATAATTGCGTTTATGCAGAACCTTACAGTGCTGTCTATTGCCATGATATACCTGGAAATGGCATACAGAACATTATCCTTACTGTTCTTGTCGGGCTTGAGTGTATACAGTTCTTTCCTGCGTTCATTAGCCTCGGTCCTATACTTCTCGACAAGTTCGCGCTTGATGTCAATATTCTGGTCCAGTTTGTCAATCTCCGTCTGTTTCTCGGTTGTCATTGATTCCATGCGGTCAAGTGCGCGTCTGGCTTCAAAGATCTTTTCCTCGATTTCACGCTTCTCATCAAGAGCCATGATTGTCTCAAGTTCGGCTTCATCCTTCTCTTCAAGGAGCCTGTTTTTCTCCTCCTCCAGTTTCCAGTTCTCTTCCTCCTGCTTCTGGAGGATGAAGTCATTGCGTTCAAGATGGTCAAGTCCGGTCTCGGACTTTCTCTGGCCTCTCTCCATATCCAGTTCCTCGGCCACCATGTCCTGCATTTCGGACATGTCATCGGCATCGAGCTTCAGGGACTTACCGGTATTGTGGTCCATCCAGTCCCAGATGATGTGAGCATGCAGGTTTGGCTTCCATGACCGGTCATCTTCGGGAGCCTCATAGTGGCCTTCGTCTCTGTGGATATGTATCTGGATAGCCTTGATGCCCCACCTGGCTTCAACTCTGCGGGCATACCGGAGAAGGTCGTCAAGAGTGGTGACATCCTTGATGTTGACGACACTCTCACGGATGGGGCTGCATCCCTTGCGCACACGGACCTTGCCTTTCTTGTCGGTGTATTCTACATCCTTCTCCTGCATGGACCGCTTCGTTTTGAGCTTGACCATTTCCCGGATGAAGTCATAGTGCTGCTGAAGGGTGGAGCCTTTCATTTCAGGTGAGACATAGGAGGTGTTTTCTTCTGTCAGTTCGGTGCGGATGTACAGTTTGGCGGGATTGAGTGACTTGATGTAGTCTGCGTCCCGCCTGTTGTGCTTCTCGCTCTGGGCGATGTTGCATGGCTTCACATGGTCGGAAGCCTTGGATGTTTTACTCATTGTCATAAATTATATTGGTTAATACTGTGTTTTGAAGCCATGCCGGGGTATCGGGGCGGAGTCCTGATTGGAGGGTGCAGGGAGAGAGCCACTCCATGCTCGGGGTTCTCAGGCGGCGGACAGCCCCTGAGCGGTGTGTGCAGAGAGAGGGCCACTCTCTGCTCAGGGTTCTCAGGGGTGAAACACCTGAGCAGGGTATCGGGACGGCGTCCTGATTGGGTCGGGGCAAAGCCCGGGCCCTCGGCAGAGCCCACAACTACGGAAAGCGGAGCCCGTAGTTATAGTGGGCTATAACAGACTGGAGCTGTTCCCGCCCGCAGGTTCCCGCATTCTTCTCATCCCTTCTTTTAAGTCTCATTCCAGCTGTGGCATTGCCGTCATCTGTTTGTGAACGAAACCGCCCGTCAACACCCTTTGCCGGCCAGAAGAATAAATATCAGCGGCCACCGACCAGTTTAAAGGCCCTTCCGTTCCATGACTTTGTACATTGTTGTATTGAGGGACTGAAAAACAGAGGGCTGTCAGTCGTCAAAATCCGATTCAGGAAGTAGAGTGCCGGAAGGTCCGTCAGTCTCTGCATCAGCAAGAGCAGCTGTATGTGTCCCGGCTGAACAGGACGCATTGAGTTTGTCTTCACCTGCTGTCTTGACAGCACTTTCAGGTGGGACACGCGGTCTATTCCTTTCTGGCTTTTCCAAAGGCCTGACCATGGGACTGCTCGTAAAGAAACTGCTCCTGATCATCTTGTGATTGGTGAACCATGCAGACAGACATAGCAAGGTATGTATGGTGGTGCGGTTTGTCGGTACGGAACGGAGAATCCCCATGAGGTTAAACTCCCGGACAATGCGTGTGGCCGTCTTGCGGTCACAGTTCCAGAGTTCAGCAAGTTCAACCTTGGAGGCAATGAACTGGCCGGGCAATATCCCGGCTGAGAATCCTTTCTTCTTGACGGTTACAGGTTCGATGGCTGCCATATGGAGAAATGTCTTCAAGCACTCTGTCCGCTTCACTACCTGACTGTCGTCCAAAAGATAATCAATCTGGGCTTCCCCCAGCGTGATGCTGTATCTTACGTCTGAATATTTCATGATTATTTGTATTTGAGTGTGTCAGTTATTCCATACTTGTAGCAGATATGGAAGAATGTTCCGATTGTGATGTGATTTACATGCATCAGACAATTGGTGAATTTCCTGTCCGTTTCAGCGGCGTTGTATTTCCCGTTCTGTGCACTGATAAGATGAAAAAGTCCACGTCCGCGTTCACCGAGCGATGCCAGAGCGGCACCGGCATGGAACCAGTCGTCATAAGTAGCGGTAATGTCCACTCCCCGCAGGGCTATATCCAGACAACAGGACTCCACACGTTCCATCACATCGTCCCCGCAAGGTTGGGGATGGAATACATGCTTTGGCCTTACAAACACCTTATCGTATATGGTGGCATCTTCGTTCACATACGGATCCGAGTCATATGAGATGATGCGCATTCGGCTCACATCGGAGCAGGCGCGGTCAATAGTTAGACCGTCATGCAGGAAGTCACGTCTGAGGGACTCAAAATGAGCCTTATGCTGTTCCGGCCATGCTATCCTGAAAATAGCGAACCATCCTTCTCCGCCAACACTGTGGGCGGCATACAGAATCTGAGGGATATTGTGCCATTCATCTCTAAGCGTGTCGAACCACTCCACATCTGTATTGTCCTGCTTGTCAATGTCAATACAGATCAGACCTGTATGCTTTACAATGTTTTCTACACGTCGTGTCGGAGAAAACGTTCCGGAAATAGTGCCTAGAGGCAGCTGCCGTTTCAGAATCTTCCGTTCGGATACATCATCAGTGGAGCGCAGTCTGTTTATCTGCTCTCTGTATGTGTCACAGAATAGGAAGTCGCGCAACACCATTTCTGTACCCGCATTGTCGCTTATATTGCGATAAAAGCCGATTTTAGTGTCTAATATATTCATAGTTGTAGTTGTAAATCAGTGTATGTCTTTGTATTTAAATAAGTTATCTTACTAGTTTGTTACAACCGTAAGCGCATGTGCAGATAATGCTATCCGGATGGAAAGTGTTGTAGGTCTGTTGTAGGTCATTTGATTGATAATCACTCCGTCGTATGTATCTACAACTACAACTGTCATTGTCCTTTGAGCGTTTTGCTTACGTACTGCTGGGAAACCCCGAGAGTATCAGCCAGTGCATTCTGCGATCTGATGTCGAAATTTCTGTAGAGAGTTCGTATAAGTTCGCTTCTAGTCATGGTCTGTACCGGTCTGTCACCTGTCAGCAGCGGATAGATGCACTCGGTATGAATTCTCAGATAATAATCGGCAACACATATTGCATACATCATGGTTTCGCCATCGACAACAGGTTCATTCCAACGGTCAGACAGAAAATGAATCATGACTGCCAGGCGCAACACATGTATGTTCATCTTTTTAATGAGACTGCTTATGTATTCATCTGTTCCGGCATCCGCTTTGATGTCATTGTCATCGGCATAGTCGTTATAGATGTTTTCCGCTTCTTCTGACAGTGTCAGTACCGATGGCTTCATGGAAAACAGTCCGTCGATGCGGCTCTTCCAACAGTCTCGCATTTCCGCTGTCATTGGCTTGCGGTCTCGCCTTTTCGTAAACTTCACCTTGCCGGGGAGTACGAAAAGGAAGCGCTGTGTAAAACCAGAAGCCATCAGAGACTCCGCGCCGAAAGTCTTGCCAATAAGACTCGGCTGGATGCCTCCGATTATGCTCATGGCAGGGACTTCAATAAACGTAGCTTCCTCAGACTTCCTGTTTATGGTAATGCTGACATTAGACCAGATGGAATTGAGCTGGGATACCTCCATCGGCAGACCGTTGGTGCCCTTGGTGTAACGTCCGAACGAATCCATGAAGGATTTCAGCTCATCCGCTATCGTGATAATCATGTCTCCATGTGATAAAAGTTCGTTGCGCGATTCGGGGGTGCTGTCAACAGTCACTCGCTGATGGAAAACCGGCTGCTCGCAACACGGTGTCGCACCCTTGACATTCTGATTGTGAACGGCCTTTTTCTCCGAATACTCCGCAAAACTTGCTTTGTCATGTTCAAGAAGAGGCCGTGTAACCTCCTTCAGTGGTCCGGTCTTGTTCTGACTCGGTTTGCCGACCATGCAGAAGTAATCACACGGATAATTGGTATATGGATTATTGTCAAGGACAGCTTTCTTTCCTGCTGCAATTCCAGCTGTCACAAGACAGCAGGTGACAACGTAATTCATTGGACATCCATAAGACTCTGCCACGGTCCGTATGTACTCCTGCACAGACTCCGACAGGCCATGGACCGGAATGAGCGGCTCGGAGAATGTTTCCGTTTTCAAATGATGCGGTTCACAGACAAGCACTGGCGGTTCAAAGCTATTCTGCAACTCACAGTCGCTGTTTGTACGTTTCACTTCATCGGTCGGTGAAATGGCTTTTTGCTGCCAGTTGTCTTCCAAAGGCATTATAGGTACGTACATGGTATGCCTGTATCTTAGAACCTGCTTACATTGGAACTCTCAACAGCAGCCGCCAGCATTGTGTCAACATCTTTCTTGGAGTAAAGATTGCGTCTGCCCATCTTGTGCTTTTTGATAACACCTTCCTTTTCTTTCCTCCATAAGGTGGTGTAGGTGATGTGCAACCTGTCGCACACCTCTTCACGGGTCAGCCATTCGGTCTCATCGTCTGAAGCTCTCTCATTCAGCCCGCGTTTTTCACATACTTCTTCTACAATCTCGGTGACAACCTGCCTGAGATCGTCCACCTGTAACATTACGAAATTTCCTTGCATCTTATGACGTTTTTTGGGTTCAACGCTGCGAAATACGCATAATGTCACGAGGCATTACCTCGGCAAAAAATGTCGCACGTTTTCTGCCGAGGTAATTTTAACTAGTTAGGTATGGATAGGGCGAAACTTTTAACTTTTCAACAAAGAAGCCCTATATGAGCAACTAGGGGGAAAGTTCATTCGATGTTAGGATTAATGGCAATCAGCAAACGTAATTTCATTTCTTCAACCTTTTTCTGTCCCCGCTCTATCTGTTCATTTGAAATGCTGGCGTTGTAGTTGGATTCTGATACTATGGCATTATATACGGCCTCTGCCCAGTCAAAGCCCTTACCGATATTGCTCTTCGGGAACTTCTCCTGCATGGCTGTGTGGAAGGTCCGATAGCTATAGCTTCCGTTTGTGAGTTCACACTTGACCAAGGAAGCAAAGATATACGGCAATATGGTGTCTGTATTTTCAACCCTTTTCCACTCTGCTACCATCTTTCCAATCTCATCGGTCAGAATGCTGATGTGTTCCGGCACCAGCATCTCTTCTAGCAGCAGATAGGCTTTCTTCCTACCGTGGCGACCTTTCACATCTTCAAGTGCCGCATCAATCACCTGACCGTATTCACCCTTCTTCAGTTTTCTGCTGATTTCCTTCCATTGGGTCTTTGAATAGCATCCCTTGTCAACACTTGTCCTTATAAGGGACTCTACCGTCCATCGTCCGACCAATCTGTCCCAATATGAACTTTCCGGTTTCAGGAATGTCTTGGACAGAAGGTCGGCCGCATGCAGAAAACCCTCGTCAAAGACCAGCCAATAATAAAGACTGAATATATATGGATTCCTGCTTAGCAGTTTCTCGCGGACAGCTTCCTTGTTGAGGGCTGAGTCAAGCATTTCTGAAAAATGTGCACCTAATGGGTTGGTACTATCATTTGCTATCTGTTGCACATCGCGTTTTTTATCGGGAAACAGGGAGGAGACTGCATCCTTCACTCCTCTCATTCCTTTGGAAGAAAGGAATTCCTGCAATAGAGACTGGTTCGTACTGATGAATGTCATGTCCCCATCGTACGCTTTTTGAAATGTATCGGTGAAATCAGCATATTCCTGAGGGTGTTCATAGTGCCAGCGTCTTAATGTCAGAAGATTGATTTCGTCTCTGGTAATCTCTACTCCCTTGTCACTGTGTCTGCGGTCTGCTGATAAATTCTTGTCCATTGGCTTCAGTTGTTATGATTTATTTTTCTGTGTGTCTGCCTCTGCCATGAGTGCTGCACGTTCCTCGGCGCTCATGCTCCGAAGCATATCAATGAGCGCAGCCCTGCTGTCTGCCGGTTTGGTCTCACTGAGAAGGTATGCATTGTATTCCACCATCTTTTCGTGCGGATAGGTACCGATATAGTTCGATGTTATGTCACCGCTGCTGTGCCCCATGCTGTCACTGATGTATTTGTACGGGACCTGTCCGGAATTGTTCAGGTTGGTGGCAAAGCTGTGCCGTGCCCAGGTGGCAGTCGGCTCGCGGTCAAGTTTCAGCAGACCGGCAACCTTTGCCATGTGTTTGCGGATGTATTTGTTGTAGCGCTGAATCACCCATATCTCCTGTTCGGGAGTTATGAACGGGCTCATGATCGGGAACACGCGCTGGCCGAGTTTTGGCTCGTTGGCATATCGGTCAAGTATCTTCTGAATCTCAGGCGTTACGGGAAAGATCACCTCACTGGCATCCTCGTTGCGCTCGCGCGTCTTGTGTCTCAGGAAACGCAACTGCTTGCCATGTGTGGAAAAAACCATCCGTCATACTCCAGGCGTAGCGTGTCGGCAAGATTCTGCCCGTCTCCGAGATACATGAACAGGAACAGCCCCAGATCTCGGAACAATGCCTCCTTTTCCTTTGGCGCGAACAGTTCTTTGCCATCAGCGTCCTTTGACTCATACCTGTCCCAGAACTCGTAAAGCTGGCGCATGGTCGTAACGTCAAAGAACTCATGCTTGCGGCTGGACATCTTGTTGTAGCCGGTGTCCTTGAACATGTCCTTTGTGCAGTCATTGATCAGCCCCCGGCTGATGGCTATATTGACAATGGTTCGGAACGTACGCAGAACAATACCTATATATGTCACGCTAAGTTCGTCCTTCTTCATCATGGCTGTCCAGTTCTGTATGAAGGCTGCGTTTATGTCAACCAGTTCAACACTTTCGCCATTGTCCTTGATGAATCGTTTCAGGATGTCTCTGCTAAGTCTAGCTGAGCCGGCCTTGCCCTCATCAGCTTTTTTCAGGATATACTCATCCCAGATGTTGTATATGTTTGCGCTCTCATCCTTCCTGCCCTGATAGAGGTCCTGCAGCCTGCGTATGGAGAAGTTCCTTTCTTCGATGAGACGGTTAGTCAGGTCTTTGACCTTGTCCATACGCTCTTTCAGTTCATTCCTCTCAGCCAACTGCGCTCTGCGTCCTGTCTTCTCATACTCACACAGTCTGATCCACTCATCCATGGTGTATTTCTCCCCCAACTTAAGGAAAGCCTTTTTCCCGTCATGGCATATCCTTATTGCCACAGGTAGCGGCTTGCTGTAATCACCAGCCTTGCGTATATCGAGGGTCAGCGAACCGAAGACACTTCCATTCGAGGAAGTGAATTTTGACAGGCATTTTTCTCCTCTGCCGCTGCTTTCAGCGTTATTAGAGTTACTAGATTTGTTGCTTTTGGTGACCTTTTCGTCCTGTTTCTTCATGTCAATTATTGGGCTTACAGATTAAAATCTATTGGCGACATATACTCTGTCACTGGTTTTCAAGTTCAAAATATGGTGACCTTCAGGTGACCTTATCTTTTGAAAACTTGTGCAATATTACGCAATTTTTAGCAATCTGCAAAATTGCTAAATGTCTAAATATTAGAGATTTGAAATTTTTCGAAATCCCAAAAAATACAGACGAAATAGACTCATAATCTGGAGGTCCTAGGTTCAAGCCCTAGATGGCCCACAAGTCGTTCCTTTTGGGAACGACTTTTTTTGTGCCAGGGCTTTCACGTTTTTCGCCTTCGGCTCAACAGTTCGCATCTAAAGATGCTCACAGTCAAGCCCTAGATGGCCCACCCTGAAAATCAAGCACTTACGCTAAAACGTGAGTGCTTTTTTCATGACGGGGCGACCTTCTGGTGACCTTTTTGAAGCCAAACTCTGTTGTTTTCGGGTATTGAAATTCTGTAATATTTTGTGGGATTTCACGTGATTTGATAGTGACATATCAGGTGGAATTGGAAGGTATAAAGTTCTCTTCAACTACCGAAACGTAATAGATGGTATGGAGGTTATACACTTTTTGGAACAACGCATTCATATAACACAGCGTGGGAATGCTCATGTTGTAAACCATGAAATATAGCGTGCTATGATGGTGCTACATCTATAATAGTCATAGTGACGAGAAGTTATAACTACATATAATCTGGATTATCAGAATAATCATTCTGCACATTTCGTCAACATAGATTCTGCATCTAGTTGCCGAATTTTGTATATGGAAATATGCTGTTGCAAC
>JAZQQQ010000002.1:0-193367 GCA_045629165.1 Bacteroidaceae bacterium | reverse complement strand
AGTTGCACATATAGTAGAACGGGATTGATAATAAGACAAGTGTACAAAACAAGCGAACTGGTATCGGACAGCATCAACGACGGAGAGAATGATATTGATGACATGGTTGCAAAAAACATCTCAAATACGGTGGTGCAAGTTATCCCCGATGGATTGATGGGTTTGAAGCCCATCCATCCCTTCCCGTTTCACGGAAAGGTCTGAACATCAAAAACATAAAAGTCTGCTTGAAAGCTAGCTTTCAGACAGACTTTTATGTTTTTGATGTGACCCCGATGGGATTCAAACCCATGACCTTCAGAACCGGAATCTGACGCTCTATTCAGCTAAGCTACGGGGCCATGCACACATCTTGAGGAATTTCAAGAGGCACAAATATACTACAAAAACATCAATAGAACTGAACCTGTCCCGACGAACTTGAACGCTTCTTGACCTTGAGCAGGTCAGACAGCATTGACGAATTGGCTATGACGGTAAAGTTGTATGATGTATACGGTTTCAGCACAACGCTGCATGACATGTTGAAACAGTGCAAGTCACGCTTGACGCTCATGGTGGTGGTGGTGAAATCATGATACTTGAAATCCCAGCCCGATGAGAAATTGATATTCCACTTATTGGTAAGCTTGACATTGCCCGACAGGTTCATGCTGTGGGTCAGGCCATATGGATAGCGCATTCTCTTTTCATTAATCTTGGCCCTTGTATCTTCACGCATGGATACGCCGTATGATACCGACAAAGACCACGGAAGCGTATAGTCAACATATCCGTCTTCATCGACATTTGATGATCCGCCACCCCTGTTGGCCTCATTGCGCCTACCGCCTGCCGCTGGAGCTGCCGGTGCGCCAGGCTCATCGGATTCCTCATCAACGACGCCGTTGAAGAGAGCATCGAACTTGGCCTTCCAGTTCTTGAGGGTATTGTTGTCAAAGGTATATGAGAAGTTCTGGCTCATTCCCTGGAACCTGCCAAAACGCCCGTACGACCATTCCGTACGGTCACCTATTACCACCTTTCCCTGCTCATTGAACTCATATGCATAGGTTGCCCACGTTGCATTGAGGCTGAAAGTATGGTTCTTTATCTTTATTCTCGTCCTGGTTGAAAGATTGCTCCATGGGCGCGTCTTTGCCGCAAAGTTGTATGACAGCGAAGCTCCGAGTTCATCCAGGAGAGGTATTTTCTTTATACCGGTCGAGTCACGGTCTGAGCGGACCTTCATTTCCAGATTGTTGCCCACGCTCATGGAGAGGCTTCCGTTCTTGCCCTGGCCGGGCACTCCATACATCATGCCGGAATATGGAGAATACTGTACTGTACGCACCTCTCCCTTTTCATCGGTGTAGACGTACGTGTCATAATAGCCCCATTGGCTGGAACTGAAATCAGGAGACATGCTGTAACTCAGCGTCGGAGTGAATACATGTCGTACCGCCACAAGCTTGTCACCGAACAGGCGGTTCCACAGTTCCGTTGGCTGATACATGCCGTACAGCTTTGTATTGGCGCTCACAGACAAGTTAAAGTCATAGACTCGGTTGAACCCGTAGACCGTATCACGCGCAACTGCCTGACGGGCATCGTCCCACGATTGGTTCACCTTGTATGAATACCATCGTTCATTATAATTGAATGACGGTGTCACATTTATATTCTTGAGAATCTGGAACGTAGCACTCACCGGTATGGAGTGGCGCATTCCGTTCTTCCAGTCGCGCATGAGATTCTTCTCAAGGATTTCGTTCTCCTTGGCGGTTATGCTGTTTGACAGGGTACCTGAATATGTGAATGAAATCTTTTCATACCACTTTTCCGCGCCAGCCACCTTCTTTTTCTTGAATGGGTATATTCGGTTCAGCGATATACTGAGCGAAGGAAGGCTGACAGCCAGGGTCGAGTCCCTCATGTTCTGGGAAAGGTTGCCCGATGCAGACAGCGAAAGTCCCAGTTCCGGAAAGTTCCTTGAGTAGCTCACGCTCGAAGTCCTGGTACTCTGCGAAGTCAGTGACGGATTGTACAGGCTGGTCAGGTTTGACCTCTCGTAGCTCGATGTAGCGTAATTGACACTGGCCGAGAAATTCTGATACGGATTGGCCTTGGCATCCTGACGGTGTGTCCAACGGAACTTGAAGTCCTTGCTTACCGTGTAGTCCGGAAGTCCCTTGTCACCTCGCTTGGTGGTAAGTGAACTCACGTAAACGTTTCCTGAATACTTGTACCTTTTCCTGTACTTGCTTTCGGCCGACACGCCCCATGACCCCTTCGTGAATATTTCACCAAGCACCTTCAGGTCATAAAAGTCCGACAGGGCAAAATAGTAACCGCCATCCTTCAGGTAGAATCCACGTTCCAGCTCATCACCGTATGACGGGAATATTATGCCCGATGAGTAATCACTGTCAGTAAACGGAAAGAATCCGAACGGAATGAAGATTGGCAAAGGTACACCCATTGCTTCAAGATAGGCAGGACCGAAAACCACATCCTTGCCCGGCCTGACCTTGGCACGTGTTATCCTCAGGTTGAAATGAGGATCATCATGATTGTCACATGTGGTGTATATGCCGTCTTCAATGTAATAGTCACCCTCAGGACCCTTCTTTGCCTGGTTGCTGGTCATATATCCCTCGCCCTGCTGGGTAATGATACCGTTTATGTAACCCTTCTCCGTCTTGAAGTTATAGCTTATGTGGTCCGATTCATACGGAGTAGAACCATCCTTGAAGATTGGGGTACCTTCCATCACGCCGGCCGAGTCGGCCACGCCGTCGGCATATACCAGACTGCTGTCAACCTGCATTCTTATGGTTGCAGCCGTAAGTTCAATGTTCTGGTAGTTTATCTTTCCGTTTCCGTACAATGAAGCAAATCCTCCCTTGTTCCATACCATGGAATCAGTCGATTCGTAAGTTACGGGAAAATCAAGCGGCTGGCTTTTCTTCTTCACAGCCGTATCGGGAACTGCCTCATCAGGGGCAGACGGAAGAGAATCGGGGAAAACGGAAGGAAGGCCGGAAAGTATGGAATCAGCAGTTTCGGCCAGCGCCTGTACGGAATCAGGCTGAACATACAGTGAATCGGCCACAACCTGGGCACTGACGCCTGTTGTCATGAACAGGGCCAGTACTGCAGTCAATACCATTATGTTCAGGATTCTGTTTCTCACTTTTCCACAATTGCAAACACGCCTATGAGCGTACAATTTGCAAAAATACGGAATTCCCGTGACATTCCGCCATCATGCGCTCTATTTTAATGGTTCGCGCGCACACTGATGAGCCTGCGCACATGCGCACCCCGGCACTCTTACAGAAAGACAGAGCACCACCTGCGGAATTTCCCTACTCCCTCCTCACCGAATTTCACAAGTGATTTTTCGGCGCCTTCCAGGCTCTTCTCCACATCAGGCCTGGTCTTCGAGAAGAACTTGTCGGCAAAGCAAATTATCTGTTCCTCTATGGAAACAGGCACCATTTCCCTTTGCGGTACCGGAAGTCCCTGCTCTTCTATTTGCCTGAGTGTCAATCCGGTTCCGGTATGGCGCTCGGCAACCAGCGCGTGACGCGGCAAACCTTCGCGGACTAACAGTTCAGCACCCAGATAACCGTGGCATATGTACTTGTACGTACCCATGCAGTGAATGCCGGGAGCATCGGTCAGGAATATCCCTATATCATGAAGCATGGCGGCCTCTTCAACAAACTGGCGGTCGGCGCCCAGTTCCGGATGTGCATCGACTATGGCCAGTGCCTTGTCGGCCACCTTCCGGCTGTGGACCATCAGGAGTTCCCTCAACGGTCCGTTGTCGGAATAGTATTTGTCATACAGACTCTCCCAAACCTGGCTGTTCATCGTACCGGAGCGATTGTGAATGTGTAGCTGTAGTCGCCGAAATGCACCTTGTACTCTTCAAGGGCGGTGGCTCCCCAGCTGTTTACGCATGCCAGGCCATACTGCAGCTTGTCTATGTGGACTACTGTGAACGGACGCGGAGTAAGGTCACCCGAATGCACATTGTGCTTTTCCGGGCCCTCGTCAAGGTCTTGTGTAAGATAGTTCAGTGATGACATGCTGAGCGGAGCCCCCGAGCCTCGGAACTCAAGGCCCTTACCATCAGAATTGAGCACCTTCCAGTAGCGTATGTCAGTCTTGTTGCCCGACTCCTGCGGACGTATGTACGGATAGTACTGGTCAGCCACCTTTTCGCTGTAAAGTCCGATGAACTGGGCAGAATTCCTGTCGCTGTAGTTTTCTATAGGACCGCGTCCGTAGTATTCAATGCGGTCATATTCATTCTCCATTACCATGGTCATTCCGAACTTGAACATGTCTGGCTTGCGGCCTGCGCCTTCACGCTTTGTCATGCTCTGCGTTACCTTCAGTACGCCCTCGGCCGAGAGCTGATAGCTTATCTCAAGATCAGCATCCATCGATACTATCTCATACTTGACCGTAACGCGATAATTGCCCTTCTCACCGGCGGTTTCGAACGATGTGCGCTTCAGTTCCGGATTTCTCCAGCCCTCCATGCGGCGGTGCATGCTGGCACCGTAGTCATTGTCGGTCGGGGCACGCCAGAAGTCACTCTTCAGCTGGTAGCCCTTGCGGGTCACCTGCTTGCCGTCAACATCAATGTAGTCTATCCAGCCGGTGCTCTTGTTGAAGGTAACAGCCATTCCGCCTGCCTCCATGGTGAACCATGCCAGTGCATCGTCTATGCGGAATGTTCCTTCTGCATCGGTTTCAGCCAGTGTGAAGTCATACGGAGCCAGTTCAAACTGCTGTCGGGCTACGGTGAAATCCTTGGCCAGAAGCGGCTCACTCTCCTTCAGCCTGTACTCAACGTTCAGCAGCAGTTCAGCGCCCTTTTCAGCCTTGGCTGCTGCCTTGGCAATTGAGGCGAAGGTGAAGACCTTCTTCTGCTGCGGCGCTATGGCTGACAGCTTTTCATCGCCCTGGGCTATCTCCTTCCCGTTGGCAGTCAGCGTGTAGTGCAGATAGCAGTTTGCCAGAGGTGCAAAGAAGTTCTCGTTGTATATCTCCAGCTGACCCTTGGCCATGTTGACCGGAGTGGTCCAGATGTTCTGGTAGAAGTACTGGACCTCGTAAGCATGCGGGTTCCATGTGCGGTCCGGAGCAATCAGTCCGTTGTTGTTGAAGTTACCGTCGCTTGCCGGGTACCGTCCTGCATCACCTCCATACTGCCATATGGTCTTGCCCTCGTCATTGACTCCGTAAACGGCCTGGTCAACAAAGTCCCATATGAAGCCGCCCTGAACCGAACGGTTAGCGCGGATAATGTCCCAATACTCCTTGAAGCCACCCTCGGAGTTACCCATAGCATGGGCATATTCACATTCTATCATTGGCCTTGGGTCATTGCCCTTCTCGTGGCGTTCCATGGCTCCGTAGTCAGCGTACATAGGGCAGGCTATGTCGCAGTGGTCAGGCGAATTGGTAGCACCCTCGTACTGAACCGGACGTGTCAGGTCATACTCCTTTATCCATTTGTAGCAGGTCACGAAATTCTGTCCGTCACCATCTTCATTACCCATTGACCACACAATGATTGACGGGTGGTTCTTGTATGTCTTCACGTTGGACTGGTTGCGCTCAAGGTGCATCCATTCGTAATCCTTGTTCCTTGCCAGAGGACTTGGCCCATACATCATGCCATGACCTTCAACATTAGCCTCGGCAACCAGATAAATGCCGTATTCATCACACAAATCGTACCATCGGGGGTCATCGGGATAGTGACTGGTGCGGACTGCATTTATGTTCATCTCCTTCATGATGCGAATGTCCTGAATCATGCGGTCAACCGTTACCACATAGCCGGTTTCGGGGTCCATCTCGTGGCGGTCAGCGCCCTTGATGAGAATAGGCTTTCCGTTGACCAGCAGCTGGCGGTCCTTAATTTCAACCTTGCGGAATCCCACCTTCTGCGGTACAACCTCAAGCACCTTGCCATCGGCATCAGACAGAGTCATGCAAAGGGTGTACAGGTAAGGAGTTTCGGCTGTCCACTTGCTTGGATTCTTCACATTGAACGAGAATTTCAGGTCATCGGCCTGTATCTTCTTCTCGGCACTTGCCACGGTCTTGCCGCCGGCATCGGTCAGCACCAGACCCATCTTCATGCCTGCCGCTGCAATGGTCGAAAGGTCAACGTTCAGCACGGCATTTTTATAGGCAGCATCGAGCTCAGTAACCACGCGGTAGTCATCAATCCTGGCCTGCGGGCGTGAGTACATGTATACCTCGCGGGCTATTCCGGTAAAGCGCCAGAAATCCTGGTCTTCCAGGTAACTGCCGTCGCACCAGCGCATTACCTGCATGGCCACCAGGTTAGGCTTGCCGCATTCAACATAGTCGGTTATGTCAAATTCGGCCTCCATCTTGCTGTCTTCGCTGTAGCCTACATACTTGCCGTTCACCCATACCTTCAGGTTTGATGTTGCCGAACCCACGTGAATGAAAACCCTGTCGCCCTTCCAGGAGGCCGGCACGGTAAATGACTTGCGGTATGAACCGGTATAGTTGTTCCGTGTCTCAACGTAAGGCGGGTTGTTGGCGAACTGGTTTCTCCACACATAGCCCACGTTCACGTAAATGCGGTCACCATAGCCGTTCATTTCAAGCATGCCCGGCACAGGGAACAGCTTCCAGCTGCTGTCATTGAACGAAAGAGAATAGAAATCGGCCGGTGCATCGCCGGTATTCTGGTTGAACAGGAATTTCCAGTCACCCTCAAGTGACATGAAGCGGTCCGATGCCCTCTTGTCACCTGCCTGTGCCTTCTGTGCATTTTCATATGCGAAATAGTCACTTACAGCAGGCATCCTGTTCTCCTGGTTTACCTTGGGGTCAAGCCAGTAGGGTTCTGCTGAGAAAGCGTTCACCGATGCCAGCATCAGGGCCGACAATATCAGTCTCTTCATATTATCCTTTGGTTTTATGCATTAATACTGCGCGAATATACATTAAATATAAGGAACACATAACACAATGAATCAATTTTATTACCTTTGAAGTCGCTGAGCGCCACTGTACTTTTATGCATATTATCAAATTCAGGACACTACTCATACTGGCAATGGGTCTTCTTTCATGCTGGACCCAGTCATGGGCTTTGGGGAAAAACGGAGAGTTCATAATTGTTCTTGATGCCGGACACGGAGGCAAAGACCCGGGAGCCGTCAACGGCAAGAACCAGGAAAAGACCATAAACCTGAACGTCACGCTTAAGACCGGCAAGCTGATTGAGCAGAACTGCAGCAATGTCAAGGTCATATACACCAGGAAAACCGATGTATTCGTCGAGCTGTACAAGAGAGCCGACATTGCCAACAAGGCCGGGGCCGACATGTTCGTATCAATCCATACCAACGCAGCCACCGGCAAGAGTGCAAGAGGAGCCGAAACATACCTGCTCGGCGTCGAAGAGAACAGGACCAGCGCAAATTTCAACGTTGCAGCCGAAGAGAACAAGGCCATTCTGCTGGAGAGCGACTACGAAGCACACTATGAAGGATATGACCCGAATGTCGCAGAGAGCCAGATTATTTTCGAGTTCATGCAGAACGAATATCAGAAGGAGAGCCTGAAAATGGCATCAATGGTTCAGAATGGCATGACTAAGCAGGCAAAGCGCCCCGACCGCGGTGTTCACCAGGCGGGGTACCTGGTACTGTGGAAAAGTGCCATGCCAAGCATACTCATAGAACTGGGCTTCATATCGAATGCCGATGAATGCAAGTACCTGGTCAGTACCAAGGGACAGGATGAACTGAGCGAAGCCATTGCAAAGTCAATATGCGAATACATTGAGGAGTATCAGGCACAAGCCAGGAAAATTGATGCCCAGAAGAAAGAGTCACTTACAGCTTCAGCAGCACCGGCGGCAACCTCAGCACCAGCAGCTCAGAAATCAGGTGAAAAGGAGAAAGAATCAGCAGAGAAGGCTGGCAACAGCAAGGAACTGCCTGTATATAAGGTGCAGTTCCTTACAGCAAAGAACAGGCTGGCCGATAATGACAAAGCCTTCTCAGGATACAAGTCCGTCAGTTTTGTCAGGGAAAACAATCTTTACAAGTATTTTTGCGGCGACACAAACAGCTACGAAGAGATCCAGAAGACGCGTGACAACGTCAGGAAAAAATATCCCGATGCTTTCATCATAGCCACGCTGAACGGAGAGAGAATTTCCCTTCAGGACGCCCGCAAGATGAGCGGCAAATAATTGACGGAACAACAAGTCCAGATATTGCAAAGAATACTCCCTTATTTAGATTTATTCCAAATTGCCGTTTTGAGAGGGCAAAAAAAATCTTTTTTCCCGAATCCACTTTAGATTGTTGCCAAACGCCGATTTTCAGCAATCAAAAAAGTATCAAGCCTTAAGTTATCAACAGGCTAACACACTGATTCATAATTATATATTTCAAATCAAGTCGTAGTTTTCAACCTCCGGAAAAGCAATTTCCAACTCCCTATGAGTCAGTATTTTATAGAAGTGTTAATTTCCGGAGAGGAAACTGGGTTTGCCAGTTTGAAATAAGATTCCCAAATTTGCATTCGGAATCTCAACCACTGCAACGGGAGCCAATTTATAATATGAATCAGGTATTAATGTCAGACAAGGAACTCTTTGAGAGATGGAATGTTTGCCTTGAGTTTATCAGGGACAACGTGCCGTCTGACACATATAGTACATGGTTCATGGGAATAAAGCCTCTCTCCTATTCAAACAGAGAGCTCACCGTAAAGGTTCCCAGCGCATTCGTTTACGAATTTATCGAACAAAACTGCCTCAGTGTCTTCAAGTCGGCGCTCACCAAGTCATTTGGCAGGGGTACGCGTCTCATGTACAGTGTACTGACAGACAAGGAGAATGAACTGACCCAGGATATCGTTTCGGAAGGCAATGGCCAGGGCGGCATCAAGAGTACCAGGGACACAGGCAACAAGACACCTGACAGGAAAGATGCCCCATACCCGCAGGACCTCAACCCTCAGCTGAATCCAAAATACAGTTTCGACAATTTCGTTGAAGGCATAAGCAACAAGCTGGTGCGCACTGCCGGTGAAACCATTGCGCTCAACCCTGCAACAACAGCATTCAACCCATTATTCATATACGGAGCATCGGGCGTAGGCAAGACCCACCTTGTGAATGCAATAGGCGCTAAGGTACGTGAGCTGCATCCTGAACTTAGGGTACTCTACATATCATCACACCTTTTCCAGGTCCAGTATGTTGATGCAGTCAAGTCAAACAAGATAAATGACTTCATACACTTCTACCAGACAATTGACGTGCTCATCATTGATGACATTCAGGAAATGGCTGGCCTGAAGGGTACGCAGAATACATTCTTCCACATATTCAATCATCTTCACCTGAACCACAAGCAGCTGATCATGACCAGCGACAGGCCTCCGAAAGACCTTAAAGACCTTGAAGAGAGACTTATCACAAGGTTCAAGTGGGGACTTGTGGCAGAACTGGAGAAGCCTGACTATGAGCTCAGGCGCGAAATCCTCAGGGACAAGGCCCGCCGCGACGGACTCAAGTTCTCCGATGCCGTCATCAATTACCTGGCAAAGAACATTACCGAAAACGTACGTGACCTCGAAGGTGCCCTGGTGTCCCTGATGGCCCACGCAACCATCAACGGCAAGGAAGCTGACATTGAACTGGCCCAGTTGATTACTGAGCGCATAACCAGGAAGGAATCAAAGCCCGTAACGATTGAGTCAATCATAAGCAAAGTCTGCGACTATTACGGAATTGAAGCCGATGCCATACAGACCAAGTCAAGAAAACACGAAGTAGTTCAGGTAAGACAAATCAGCATGTACCTTGCCAAGAAGTACCTTGACCTGTCGACATCCAAGATTGGAGCCTATATAGGCAAGCGCGACCATGCGACTGTCCTTCATGCATGTACTACAGTACGCGACCAGATTGAAGTTGACAAGTCATTCAAGATTGACATGGAAAACATTGAAAGCAGTCTGCGCTGCTGACGGCAATTCTTCAAAAAATCATAATTTTTGCAAAGTGCTCCGAAAGGGCACTTTTTTTTACCTCCTTTAGTTTGGCGCTTTGGTCAAAATATCCCTATATTTGTGAGTTATACACCTAATTATATTTAGAACCGTCAATGAAACTCAAAAAAGGAACCATCAGGCTGGACAACATGAGGTTCTACTCATACCATGGTGCAGTGCCACAGGAAAACACTGTAGGAGCATGGTACAGGGTGAGCATTGAAATCGAGACTGATTTTTCCCAGGCCATGGAATCCGATTCACTCGAAGGCACTGTAGACTATTCCAGGGTCGCACTCATTGCAAAGGAACAGATGAATATTCCCTCCAGGCTTATTGAGCACGCCGCAGCAAGAATAGCGCGCGCCGTCATGGGTACATTCCCTAAAGTAAGGGAAATAACTGTCACAGTGGTGAAGGAGAACCCGCCGGTTTGCTGCAGCTGCAGCGGTTCAGCCGTCAGCGTGACTTTATGCCAAGAATGAGAACTATAAGAACACACATAAACAACATGGATACACGAAAAGAGTACAAGGCCGGCGATGGCCGTTACGACAGCGGAATGGAATACCGCCGCTGCGGCAGGAGCGGCGTAAAGCTTCCTGTCATATCACTCGGACTATGGCACAATTTCGGCAGTTCAGCATCACTGGACAACTGCCTTGACATAGCCCACTGTGCATTTGACAACGGAATAACATGCTTTGACCTGGCCAACAACTACGGACCGGTATACGGCTCAGCCGAAGAGACATTCGGACAGATTATGGAGAAGTCATTCAGGCCATACCGCGATGAGCTGTTCATCACCACCAAGGCCGGCTATGACATGTGGCCGGGCCCATACGGAGAATGGGGTTCAAGAAAGTACCTTATGAGCAGCCTGGACCAGAGCCTCAAGAGAATGAAGCTCGACTATGTTGACCTGTTCTACTCACACAGGTTTGACCCTGAGACTCCCCTGGAGGAGACCCTTCAGGCACTTGTTGATATAGTACGACAGGGCAAGGCGCTGTATGTGGGCATATCGAACTACCCCGTAGAAGTACTTGACTTCACATTCAGATACATGAAGGAGCGCGATGTCCCATGCCTGATTTACCAGGGACGCTACAACATGATGAACCAGGACCCAAAGAACCAGGGCATCATTGACACATGTTTCTCAAGCGGAGTCGGATTCACCGCTTTTTCTCCGCTTGCCCAGGGATTGCTCACCAACCGCTACCTGAACGGAATTCCCGAAAACTCAAGAATGTCAAGGGACTTCTTCCTGAAGAAGAGCGTGCTCACCCCTGAGATGGCCGCCCGTATAAAGGCCCTTGACAGCATGGCATCGGACCGCGGACAGGCACTTTCGGAGATGGCCCTGGCATGGCTCATACGCCAGGAAGAGGTCACTTCGGTAATTGTCGGCGCCAGTTCATCCGCCCAGCTCAGCACCAACCTGAAGGCTGTCAGGAATACCAGTTTCACCGAGAGCGAACTGCAGGAGATCAGCAACATTCTGAAATAACAGATAACACAATAACCTATGGAATCAACCAAACCTACAATCAAGGAAAAAATTGCTTATGCAATGGGTGACGCCGCTGCCGGCGGCATTACATGGAAGATCATGTCAATTGCCTTCCCACTGTTCTTTACCAATGTTTTCGGACTAACTTTCGCCGATGCTGCAGCTCTGATGCTGCTGGCAAGAATGTTCGACGTAGTCACCGACCCGCTCATGGGCAGCCTTGCTGACCGTACCCAGTCACGCTGGGGAACATACCGCCCGTGGCTCATCATGTGCGCAATCCCTTACGGACTCATCTTTGCACTTCTGCTCTTCACCCCGGACTTCGGTCCTACAGGAAAGAGAATCTGGGCATACACCCTTTACCTGATGATGATGGCCATCTACACCGCAGTCAACGTGCCTTACGGTTCACTCCTGGGCGTAATGACCGATGATGACGACCAGAAGAACCAGTTCTCATCATACCGCATGGTAGGTGCGTACGCAATGGGATTCATTACCCTGCTCTCATTCCCATACCTGCAGAAAATGGTTGGCGGAACCGAGGCACACCAGTATGCAGTACTTGGCGCATCATTCGGTATAATTGCCGCTGCCATGACCCTTATATGCGGACTCTGGACCAAGGAGAGACTCAAGCCGATACGTGCCGATAAGTTCTCATTCAGCCAGTATGGCAACCTTCTTCGCAACAAGCCATGGATTTACATGACACTCATGGCAGTCTGCACAAACTTCTTCAACGGTTTCCGATATGCCGTTGCCGGTTACATGATTACCTACTGCCTGGGCGGCGATGTCACCGTGGGCGCACTCATCATAAACTTTACCGTATTCATGGCATTCGGTGAGGTAACCTGCATGATATTCGGCGGCATATCACCTGCATTCACCAAGTGGATAGGTTCAAAGCGCATGGCATTCGTATGGTCATCAGTAATCTGCTGCGTATCATCAATTGCCTTCTTCTTCATTCCCATGGATGCCAGGTACATCTGGCTAATGGTTGCCGTATCAGTCATCACATCAATTGGCTGCGGCCTCTATTCCCCACTCCTGTGGTCCATGTATGCCGATGTAGCTGACTTCGCTACCGAGAAGTTCGGAACATCATCGACCGGCCTTATCTTCTCATCGGGAACCATGGCCCAGAAACTGGGCGGTGCAGTATCGGGCTCACTCATAGCATTCCTTCTTGGTGTTGCCGGACTTGTTTCCGAGACCGATGCAGCTACAGGCCAGACAATCGTTACCATTACCAACGAACCTGCTGTCCAGAAGATGGTATGGTCACTATTCTCACTCGTTCCGGCAGGCATTGCACTGGTAATGGGCCTGCTCTCTTACAAATTCCCAATCAAGAAATAAACCATGAAAAGAAATATCCTGGCCGTAATGGCCATTGCAATGGGACTCATACTGACCGGTTGCGGTCAGAAGGCCCCGAAAGTTGAGAGACTCCACGTTGACGGTTGCCACCTGGTAAATGAATCAGGTCAGGTAATTGCATATCACGGCATCAGCTTTGGCTGGCACAACCTGTGGCCACGCTTCTATAATGAGAGCGCAGTGAAGCATCTGACAGAGGACTGGGGCTGCAAGATTTACCGTGCAGCAATTGGTGCCGATGACCATGCCCTGGGTGACAATCCAGGCAAGGATCACGGCTATATGGCTGACCCGGAACTTGCGCTGAAGAGCCTTTACGCAGTAGTTGACGGTGCCATTGCAAGCGGTGCCTACATAATCGTTGACTGGCACTCACACGTGCAGCACCCTGAAGAGGCAGCTGAATTCTTCAGGACAGTCGCAACCAAGTACAAGGGTGTTCCAAACGTTATTTACGAACTTTACAACGAGCCTACCCGTGACTCATGGTCAAGCCTGAAGAAATACGCAGAAGGACTCATCAAGGTAATTTCCGAATGCGACCCTTCAAATCCGGTCATCCTGATGGGTTGCCCCACATGGGACCAGGCCATTGACCAGCCTGCTGCAGACCCAATCAAGGGCTATGACAACCTGATGTACACCGTACACTTCTACGCCGGTACACACAAGCAGTGGCTGCGTGACAAGTGCGATGCTGCAATGGCAGCAGGCATTCCAGTCCTGATTTCAGAGTGCGCCAGCTGCGATGCCAGCGGTGACGGCCGCATGGACCTGGAGTCATGGCAGGAGTGGTCTGACTGGGCCGATGCCAAGGGCGTGACCATGCTGACCTGGTCAGTAGGTGACAAGAATGAGACCTGCTCATTCTTCACCCCAGAGGGAAGCTCAGAGGGCCCATGGGATGACAGCGTAATCAAGCCTTGGGGCAAGATTGTACGCGAATGGATCAAGAACAACTAATCACTGAAAGATATATGTCTAAGGAATACGGTCATTACGATGACAAAGCCAGGGAGTATGTGATTACTGACCCTGCAACCCCGTTCCCATGGATCAACTACCTTGGAAATGAGGATTTCTTCTCGCTCATAAGCAACACTGCCGGCGGCTACAGTTTCTACAAGGATGCCAAGTTCCGCCGCATTACCCGCTACCGTTACAACGGTGTACCGATGGACAACGGTGGCCGATACTTCTATATAAATGACGGTGGAACCGTATGGAATCCGGGTTGGAAACCATGCAAGACCCCACTGGACTCTTACGAATGCCGTCACGGCATGAACTACACCCGCATAACCGGTTCAAAGAACGGAATTGAGGCAAGCACTCTCTTCTTTGTTCCGCTGAACACATGGGCCGAGGTTCAGAAGGTGACCCTCAAGAACACTACTGACCAGGAAAAGAGCATCAAGCTCTTCTCATTTGCCGAGTGGTGTTTGTGGAACGCATCGACCGACATGGAGAATTTCCAGCGTAACTGGTCAACCGGCGAGGTTGAGATTGACGGCAGTGTAATTTACCACAAGACTGAGTACAAGGAGCGCCGCAACCACTACGCATACTATTCCGTGAATATACCGGTGCAGGGCTATGACACTGACCGCGAGTCATTCATAGGTCTGTACAATGAGTTTTCTAACCCACAGTGCGTCATGGCAGGAAAGCCTGCAATGAGCCTTGCTCACGGATGGTCACCTATTGCCAGCCACTACATTGAGGTAACACTGAAACCGGGTGAATCAAAGGACTATGTTTTCCTGCTGGGATATGTTGAGAATGAGCAGGATGAGAAGTTCTCTCAGGAGGACATTGCCCGCAAGAAGAGCGGCGAGCTTATCTCAAGCCAGGCATCGGACCACACTCTTGTAAATAAGAAAAAAGCGCTTGAGACTATCAATAGATTCAGTACAGTTCAGGCTGTCGATGCCGCATTCGCCCAGCTGACGGCCATGTGGGATGAACTGCTTGACAAGTATGTGGTCAAGTCAGCTGACCCACGCCTGGACCGCATGGTCAATATATGGAACCAGTACCAGTGCATGATCACATTCAATTTCAGCCGCAGTGCCAGCTTCTTTGAGAGCGGTATTGGCCGTGGCATGGGATTCCGTGACAGTAACCAGGATCTTGTGGGATTCGTGCATCAGGTTCCTTCACGCGCACGCCAGAGAATCATTGACATTGCATCGACCCAGTTCCCTGACGGCGGCTGCTACCATCAGTACCAGCCTCTGACAAAGCGCGGCAACAACGACATTGGCGGCGGTTTCAACGACGACCCAATGTGGCTGATATTCGGTACGGTGGCATATATCTGCGAATCAGGTGATTTCTCAATCCTTGACGAGATGGTTCCATGGGACAATGTACCAGGCTCTGAGGTTACCCTGATGGAGCACCTCAGGATAAGCTTTGACCACGTTGTCAAGAACCTGGGCCCACACATGCTGCCACTGATTGGACGCGCTGACTGGAATGACTGCCTGAATTTGAACTGTTTCAGCTGGGATCCTAACGAGAGTTTCCAGACTACTGAGAACAAGACTGAGGGTAGCAAGGCTGAGTCACTGATGATTGCCGGTCTGTTCGTGTTCTGCGGCAAGCAGTACGTTGAGCTGTGCAACGCCCTGGGCGGTGACGCACTGAAGGAGGCCGAGCGTGCACAGAAGTGCATTGATGCAATGGTCGAGGCTGTAAAGAAGCATGGCTGGGACGGTGAATGGTACCTGCGTGCATACGATTTCTACGGCAACAAGATTGGTTCTAATGAGAACGAGGAGGGCAAGATATTCATTGAGTCACAGGGATTCTGCACCATGGCCGGAATAGGTCTTGAAGAGGGCATGGTTGACAAGGCCCTTGACAGCTGCAAGAAGTACCTTGACAGCGAGCACGGAATGGTTCTGAACAACCCTGCCTACACGGTCTATCACGTTGAGATGGGTGAAATCAGCTCTTATCCTGCAGGCTACAAGGAGAATGCAGGCATATTCTGCCACAACAACCCATGGGTAATAATAGGTGAGACAGTTGCCGGACGCGGAAATGATGCCTGGGAACACTACACCAAGATTTGCCCGGCCTGGATAAAGGATCAGGACCTGCACAAGGTTGAGCCGTACGTATATTGCCAGATGGTTGCCGGCAAGGATGCCGCAAAGCCGGGCGAGGGCAAGAACTCATGGCTGACCGGTACTGCTGCATGGAACTGGTACACAATCACTCAGTTCATTCTGGGTATCAAGCCAAGCTTCAAGGGAATTGAAATTGATCCATGCATAAGCAGCGACAACAAGGGTTACACCGTGACCCGCAAGTTCCGTGGCGCTACATATGAAATTGAGATCAAGAACCCTAACGGAACCCAGAAGGGCATAAAGTCACTGACCATCAACGGTGAGAAGGTTCAGGGCAACCTGGTTCCAATGCAGCCTGCAGGCACTGTCTGCAAGGTGGTGGCTGAAATGTAAAACTAACCTAAATAAGCATTATGAAAACTACAAACACATCAGCAAAGATGACCAACTTCCGTTGGATTATGTGCGCCATGCTCTTCTTTGCTACAACAGTCAACTACATGGACCGCCAGGTTCTGTCACTCACATGGAAGGATTTCATCGCTCTTGATTTCCACTGGTCAGACAATGACTATGGCACAATCACATCGACCTTCTCAATCTTCTACGCCTTCATTTCGCTCTTCGCCGGCAAATTCATTGACTTCATGGGCACCAAGAAGGGTTACATCTGGGCTATCGTACTGTGGAGCATAGGTGCATGCCTTCACGCATTCTGCGGTATGGTTACCATGAACTTCATGGGCATAGCCGATATTGAGGCGCTGCGTGCCGTTACTGCCGGTTCTGACCTGGCACTTGCCATATCGACCATGTCTGTATGGCTCTTCCTGTCATGCCGAATCATCCTGGCAACCGGTGAGGCCGGCAACTTCCCTGCTGCCATCAAGGTTACAGCCGAATACTTCCCGAAGAAGGACCGTGCATTCGCAACATCAATCTTCAACGCCGGTGCCAGCGTAGGCGCCCTGGCCGCACCTCTGACAATCCCTGTACTTGCCAAGGCTTTCGGATGGGAAATGTCATTCATAATCATTGGTGCCCTGGGCTTCATCTGGGCCGGTTTCTGGGCTTTCCTCTACAACAAGCCACAGGAGAGCAAGTTCGTTAACCAGGCTGAGCTTGACTACATTCAGTCCGATGCAAACGCACCCGCACAGGAAGAAGAGAAGAAAGACCCTTCACGCGAGCAGGCCAATGACAGCCTGAAGCTGAAGTTCATTGACTGCTTCAAGTACCGCCAGACATGGGCATTCATTGTAGGCAAGTTCATGACCGACGGCGTATGGTGGTTCTTCCTGTTCTGGGCACCTGCCTATTTCTCGGAACTGGGCTACCCTACAACCACATTTACCGGCCAGATGCTCATATTCGTGCTCTACCTGATTGTTACCGTAGTTTCAATCTATGGCGGATATCTGCCAAAGCTGTTCGTTGAGAAGAAGGGTATGGAACCTTACGCAGGCCGCATGCGCGCCATGCTCATGTTTGCCTTCCTGCCAATCTTTGCAATGTTTGCCCAGCCTCTGGCACACATTTCGCCATGGATTCCATGTCTTATCATCGGTTTGGCAGGCGCAGGTCACCAGGCCTGGTCAGCCAACCTCTATTCAACCATCGGTGACATGTTCCCAAAGAGCGCAATCGCAACCATCACCGGCATTGGAACCATGTTCGGAGGTCTCTGTTCATTTGCCATCAACAAGTGCTCAGGACTTCTGTTCACCTACGCCGATGCCCAGGGCTCTGCATTCTCATTCTTCGGAGTTGAAGGCAAGCCTGCCGGTTACATGATTGTATTCTGCTACTGTGCAGTAGCCTACCTGGCTGCATGGTTCATCATGCGTGCACTCGTTCCAAAGTACAAGCCTATCACCAAGTAATAATCGACAACACCAAACGGACCATCATGAAAAAAGGTATTTTCCTTTCCGCTCTCCTGGCTGCCTGTTCACTCATTCAGGCACAGGAATCAATTGAAATGAAGGTAAATGTCTCAAAGAAAGGCGGCGACATAAGTCCTACCATGTACGGACTCTTTTTTGAGGATATCAATTTCGCTGCTGACGGCGGACTCTATGCCGAGCTTATAAAGAACAGGTCCTTTGATTTCCCATACGCGCTGACCGGCTGGACTGCAGCCGGCCGCGTTGAAATCATGAATGATGGTCCATTCAGTGAAAACCCCAACTACGCCAGGCTGAAGCCTACCACCCATGGATCAAAGTTTACAGCCCTGGTCAATGAAGGATTCTTTGGCATGGGCCTCCAGGAGGGCAGCGAATACCGTTTCTCGGTATATGCCAGGACAGGCAACCCAGCCAGGGGCGCATCACTTGAAGTGCAGTTGATTGACCCCGCAGCCATGGGCGAACGCCAGGCACTTGCCAGCCAGCGCATACGCGTAGGTTCATCCGACTGGCAGAAATACACCGTGATACTGAAGTCTCCGGTCACCATTGAGAAGGCGCAGCTCAGGATTTTCCTGCGCGGTGAAGCCCATATTGACATTGAACATGTATCACTCTTCCCCGTTGACACATGGAAAGGCCGCGAAAACGGCCTGCGCAAGGATCTGGTACAGGCTCTGGCTGATCTGAAACCGGGTATTTTCCGTTTCCCGGGCGGATGTATTGTTGAAGGCACTGACCTGGAAACCCGCTACAACTGGAAGAACTCAGTCGGTCCCGTCGAGAACAGAAAACTCAATGAGAACCGCTGGCACTACACTTTTGACTATCGGTTCTTCCCTGACTATTTCCAGACCTACGGACTGGGATTCTTCGAATACTTCCAGCTGTGTGAAGACATAGGCGCCGAACCGCTTCCTGTAATCAGCTGCGGACTGGCATGCCAGTTCCAGAACGGGACCGATGCACACTGTGACCTATCTGAAATTGACGGTTATGTACAGGATGCACTTGACCTGGTGGAATTCGCCAATGGCAGCACCGACACCAAGTGGGGCGCACTGCGTGCCCAGATGGGACACCCCGAGCCCTTCGGCATGAAATACCTTGCAGTTGGCAACGAACAGTGGGGACAGGAGTATATTGACCATGTCAAGCCGTTCATAGCAGCCCTGCGGAAGAACTGCCCGGAAATTAAGATCGTAGGCACAGCTGGCCCTTACAACAGCGGTGAATACTTTGATTTCCTGTGGCCTCAGATGAAAGAGCTCAAGGCTGACCTTGTAGATGAACACTTCTATGCCCCTGAAGACTGGTTCATCAACAATGCAGCCCGATATGACAGCTACGACCGCAAGGGGCCAAAGGTCTTTGCAGGTGAATACGCCTGCCACGGCACCAACGGAAAGTGGAACACATTCAATGCTGCGCTGCTTGAGGCCGCCTTCATGACAGGCCTTGAGCGCAATGCCGATGTTGTCCGCATGGCTACCTATGCCCCACTTTTTGCCCATGTAGAGGGCTGGCAGTGGCGCCCTGACCTTATATGGTTTGACAACATCAGGCTTTCACGCAGCTGCAGCTACTATGTACAGCAGCTCTACAGCCTGAACAAGGGCACTGACATGCTGAAACTTACCGGTGATGACGGCAAGCCGTTCACCGGACAGGACGGTATCTATTCAAGTGCCGTATGGGATGCCAGCGACAACGCCCTCATAGTCAAGATTGCGAACATATCGGACTCCAGCAGGACTATCAGCATATCGGTCAGCGGCCTCAAGAAGAAACAGTCGCTCTCAACCGTCAGAAGCACGGTGCTGGCAGCCGATGACATAAAGTCAGACAACATACCGCACGACAAGGCTGTTCTCAGCAGCGAGACCATTCAGCCTGTCACTGTCACACAATCAGCGAGCGGCAGTTCCGTAACGGTAACAGCCGCCCCGAAGAGTTTCCAGGTACTGCGCATCTACTCTGAGTAGTAGACGCGCTTTACTCGGGTCGATATGGTCGAGATTACTTCGTAAGGAATGGTTTCGAGTATGTCGGACAGCACATGTACCGGCAGGTTCGGACCGAACAGCTCTACGGTATCACCATCGGTACAGTCTATTCCCGTCACATCAATCATGCATACATCCATGCATATGTTACCCACGTACGGAGCCTTCTGTCCGTTGACAATGCAGTATGCGCGGCCGTTGCCCAGGTGACGGTTCAGTCCGTCGGCGTAACCTATAGGAATGGCGGCAATGCGCGAATCACGCTCAATCACTCCCTTGCGGCTGTAGCCCACAGTCTCACCGGCCTTAAGGTCACGAATCTGCAGAATGACCGTCTTCAGGGTAAACACATTTGAGAATGTGCTGTTGTCCATAGGGCTTATGCCGTACAGGCCAAGTCCCAGGCGCACCATGTCAAAGTGGGATTCCGGAAAGCGCTCTATTGCGGCTGAATTGCATATGTGCCTGAGTATGCGGTGAGGGAATGCGGCCTGCAGCATTTCCGATGCCTGTACAAACCTGTCAAGCTGGACTTTGGTAAAGTCATTGAACTGATTGCTGTCACTCCCCACAAAATGTGAGAATACCGACCTTGGAATGACCGCAGTCTGCCTGTTCAGCCTGCTTATGAGTTCCGGAATGTCCGACGGCGCAAAGCCAAGCCTGTGCATGCCGGTGTCAATCTTTATGTGTATGGGGAAGTTGGTAATTCCGTTATGCTCAGCCGCCCGGATGATCATTTCAAGCAGGTGGAAACTGTATATCTCAGGTTCAAGCCTCTGCTCAAACAGCGTATTGAACGAAGTCCGTTCCGGGTTCATGACCATGATGTTGGTGGTTATGCCCGCTTTCCTGAGTTCCCATCCCTCATCGGCAACCGCTACGGCCAGATAGTTCACTCGCTTGTCCTGAAGCGTCTTGGCAACTTCGGTAGCACCTGCGCCATAGGCCGATGCCTTGACCATGCAGACCATTCGTGTCTCAGGCTTGAGCATGGCACGGTATCGGTCTACATTTGATGCCAGTGCGCCAAGATTTACCTCAAGGATGGTTTCATGCACCTTCAGTTCAAGCCTTTCGGTTATCCAGTCAAAGTGATACGGACGGGCACCCTTTACAAGTACCAGTTCATTTCTTATCTCCTTGATTACATTTGACTTCAGGAACTCCTTGGTCGAGTTGAAGTAGTACTGTTCTGGCACATTGAAGCACTTGCGCGCTGACTGTATATCCTTGCCCACGCCTATCAGCTTGGTTATGCCGTTGCTTTCAACATACTGTGCGACAGTGCGGTACAGTTCCTTGGCAAGCCAGCCTGACTGCAATATGTCCGATAGTATGAGAGTACGGCCCCTTGACTTGTCATCGTGCCTCCTGGACATGAAATTCAGGGCTATTGCAAGTGAAGAGAGGTCCGATGTGTAACTGTCATTGATTATTACACATCCCTGCTTGCCATCCTTGACTTCAAGACGCATTGCTATGGGCTCCAGCCTGGCCATTCTCTCCCTGATTATTTCAGGAGGCATTATCATGTAAACGCATACAGCCAGGCAGTGTATGGCATTTTCAATCGAGGCATCATCGACGAACGGTATTTCAAGCCAGCTGTCAAATCCAATGTAGCGGTAATCTATTCTTGTCGAGGCTGTCCCTTTCTCTATCCTTGCTATATAGAGAGGCTTTTCCGGATTTTTCTTAGACCATGCTATCTCACGTGCAGTAACAACCGTCTTGTTTACGCAGTCCAGTATGGCCTCATTGTCACCATCATAGATAATGACGTCACAGTTCTTGAAAAGCATGAGTTTCTCAATGCACTTTTCCTGTAGTGACTGGAAATTCTCCTGGTGAGCCTGTCCGATATTTGACAATATGCCTATGGTGGGCCTGATTATTGGCCACAGCCTGCTCATTTCATCTTTCTGCGAGATGCCTGCCTCAAAAACTGCCACCTGGGTCTGCTGGCTGAGCAGCCACACCGAAAGAGGTACGCCTATCTGGGAATTGTAGCTCCTGGGCGAACGCGTCACAGTATAGTCAGGTTCAAGCAACTGATAGAGCCACTCCTTAATGACGGTCTTGCCATTGCTGCCTGTCACGCCTACCACCGGAATATCAAATGCCTTTCTGTGGGCGGCCGCCAGATTCTGCAGTGCCGTAAGGGTATTTTTAACCACCAGAATATTAGAATCGGCGAATTCATCGCGGTTTTCCGGTATTTTTTCCACGACAAAATTCTTCACGCCTCTCTGGTGCAGGACACTCAGGTAATTATGTCCGTCACCTGTCTTGGTTACGAGAGCAAAGAACAGCGTTTCCGTGGGGAAGCATAGAGAACGGCTGTCAGTCAGCAGCCATGATATCTGGGACTGAAGTGAACCGTAGCGTACAGCCCCGGTCATTTCTACTATCTTGTCTATTGAATAAGTCATCGGCGTACATCGTACTATTATGCCAAAAGTAGCGAATAATTCCTTTCAAAGAAAGGAGGATAGAGAAAAAAGCATAATTTTGCAGTCCGAACAGATTTGTAATGAAGGAAAGTACCCCAAAGATAACAGACAGTGATTTGCTGAGGCATATTGACGGTCCAGACGACCTTAAGAAACTGTATCCTGCACAGCTTGAACAGGTGTGCAGCGAACTGCGCCAGATGATCATTGACGAAGTATCTCAGAACCCGGGACACCTGGGTTCCAGTCTCGGTACCGTTGAACTCACCGTTGCACTGCATTATGTATTCAATACTCCATACGACAGGATAGTATGGGATGTGGGACATCAGGCATACGGACACAAGATCCTGACAGGAAGGAGGGATTCTTTCAGTACCAACAGGAAATTCGGAGGCATCAAGCCTTTCCCTTCACCCGATGAGAGCGAATATGACACTTTCACCTGCGGACATGCATCGAACTCCATATCGGCAGCCCTTGGCATGGCTGTAGCAACAGTCCAGACAGGAGAACCCGACAGGCGCACGGTTGCCGTGATTGGTGACGGAGCCATGAGCGGTGGACTTGCATTTGAGGGACTGAACAACGTTTCCAATTCGGCGAATGACCTGCTGATTATTCTCAATGACAATGAGATGAGCATTTCGCCAAGCGTGGGCGGCATGCGCAGCTATCTTACTCACCTGCAGACATCAAAGCCATACAATACCTTCCGCTACTATTGCTCAAAGGCACTCTACCGATCAGGATTCCTGACCGAAGAGAGGAGGAAGAACATTATACGCCACAACAACAGCCTGAAGCTCAGGCTGGCCAGGGAGGCGAATATCTTTGAGGGCATGGACATAAGGTATTTTGGTCCGATTGACGGCCACAACGTGCAGAACCTGGTACGCGTGCTCTCCAACATAAAGGATATGCATGGCCCGCGCCTGCTGCACATCAAGACCGTAAAGGGAAAGGGATACGAACCTGCCGAAAAGGATTCTACCATTTGGCATGCACCGGGCCTGTTTGACAAGGATACCGGCGAGAGAATATCAAAGAAGAGTGAGAACCTGCCTCCACTGTTCCAGGAAGTGTTCGGCCACACACTGCTTGAGCTTATGGAACAGAACGGCAGGATTGTGGGTATTACCCCTGCCATGCCTCTGGGCTGCAGCATGGACATACCCATGAAGGTTTATCCAAAGCGCTGTTTTGACGTTGGCATTGCCGAAGGACATGCCGTCACATTCTCTGGCGGACTGGCCAAGGGTGGAATGGTTCCATTCTGCAACATATACTCTTCTTTCTTCCAGAGGGCGTACGACAACCTCATACATGATGTGTGCATACAGAACCTCAACGTGGTGTTCTGCCTGGACCGTGCCGGCCTTGTCGGTGAAGACGGCCCTACCCACCACGGTGCCTTTGATTTGGCATTCCTCAGGCCCATACCGAACCTGACCATTGCCTCGCCGTTCGATGAAATGGAGCTGCGCAACATGATGTACACCGCCCAGCTGCCCGACAAGGGACCTTTCGTAATAAGATATCCGCGTGGACGTGGCACCCTGACAGAATGGAAAAACAGTCCCGAGCCCATTGAGGTGGGTACCGGACGCAAACTGCGTGAAGGCACTGACGTTGCAGTCCTCGCCATTGGCCCGATAGGCAAGCTGGCAGAACAGGCTATTGACAGGTGGGAATCAGAAAACCCGGGCAGGAAGGCTGCTCTCTATGACATGCGGTTCATAAAGCCGGTCGATACAGCCATTCTTGAAGAAGCCGGTTCAAGGTTCAGTCATATCATAACCATAGAAAACGGCGTGATAAACGGCGGACTGGGAACAGTGGTCATGGAATATATGGCCGAACACGGGCACCATCCCGAGATTATCAGGATGGGACTGCCTGACAGTTATGTTCAGCATGGCTCAATGCCGGAACTGCTGCATCTGTGCGGACTTGACGAAGAGGCTATCATATCAACACTTAACAAGACAATAGCATGAAGATTCTGATTGCAGGAGCCGGAAATGTAGGTACTCACCTGGCAAAACTCCTTTCGGGTGAGAATCAGGACATAGTCCTTATTGACAAGGACGAGGAGAAACTGAGTAATCTTGACTCGAACTTCGACCTGCTGGCCATCCAGGCCTCTCCGGTTTCGATTGCTGGACTCAAGGAGGCCGAAGTCGGCAAGACCGACCTTTTCGTAGCCGTTACGCCCGATGAGAGTACCAACCTGATTTCGTGTCAGCTGGCCCACTATCTGGGTGCCAAGAAGACACTTGCCAGAATTGACAACTACGAGTTTCTCAAGCCAAAGGAAAAGGAATTCTTCGCATCGACAGGCGTCAACTCACTTATCTACCCGGAACTGCTGGCTGCCCAGGACATAGTAGACGGCATGAAGCTGAGCTGGATAAGGCAGTGGTGGGAGTTCGCTGGCGGAGCCCTGGTACTGATGGGAGTCAAGCTCAGGGCATCGGCCCAGATCCTGGACAAGCCACTATACTCGCTTGGCAGTGACCTGCCGTACCATATTGTAGCAATTCTTCGCGAAGGTGAAACTATAATCCCTGGCGGTAGTGACATGTTGCAGATTGGTGACCTGGTCTATTTCATGACCATGAAAAAACATATTCCCACCATCCGGAAGATTGCCGGAAAAGAGGAGCTGCCCGATATACGCAATGTCATAATCATGGGTGGCAGCCGTATTGCTGTAAGGGCATCACAGCTCATACCCGACTACATAAACCTTAAAATAATTGAGAGTGACCTGAACCGCTGCAACCAGCTGGCCGAACAGGTTGATTCAAGGGTTATGATTATAAACGGTGATGGACGTGACCCAAGCCTGCTGCAGAGCGAGGGCATAAACCACACCGAGGCATTCATTGCACTGACCGACAGTTCCGAGACCAACATCCTGGCATGCCTGGCCGCCAAGAGGTTCGGCGTGACCAAGACCATTGCCGAAGTCGAGAACATTGACTACATAAACATGGCCGACAAGCTTGATATTGGAACCGTAATCAACAAGAAGAAAATCGCCGCGAGCCACATTTACCAGATGATGCTCGATGCCGATGTCTCAAACGTAAAGTGCCTGACATTTGCCAGCGCTGATGTTGCCGAGTTCAATGTCAAGTCCAATGCAAGGATTACCAGGGATATGGTCAAGGACATAAGATTCCCAAAGGGCGTTACCATAGGCGGACTCATAAGGAATGGCGAGGCCATACTTGTTACCGGTGATACACGCATTCAGGAGAATGACCATGTCGTGGTATTCTGCCTGGAGGGCATGATTAAATCCATCGAAAAGTACTTCAATTGATAAACCTAAAGATAATCAGCAAGATAACGGGTATACTGCTGCTTATTGAAAGCGGAATACTCCTGTTGTGTTCACTGCTGCCACTGTGCTACGGTGAACGTGATTTCTTTGCGTTCCTGGCATCGGCCCTGATTGCCGCATGTATGGGACTGGGGCTTTACATATTGGGAACGCAAGATGGCGCAAGCAGGAACATTTCAAAGAGAGACGGCTATATCGTGGTGGTTCTCTGCTGGGTGGCATTCTCAATTGCGGGAGCATTCCCATTCTACCTGAGCAATTCGCTTGATAATTATCCCGACGCTTTCTTTGAAACGCTTTCAGGTTTCACCACCACGGGAGCATCGCTGATTCGTGACCTTGAGTCAATGCCTCACGGAATACTGTTCTGGCGCAGCCTGACCCAATGGATAGGCGGTCTGGGTATTGTATTCTTCACGGTTGCGGTTCTGCCGGTGTTCGGCATAGGCGAAGTCCAGCTGTTCGCTGCCGAGGCAACAGGCCCCATACGCGGTAAGCTGCACCCTAGAATCAGCACCAGCGGCCGCTGGATCCTGACCATGTACGTAGTTCTGACCATTGCCTGCACAATATGCCTGTGGATATGCGGAATGACCCCGTTTGACAGCATAAACCATGGACTCTGCACAATTGCAACAGGCGGAGACTCAACCAAGAACGACAGCATTGCATACTTTAATTCTCCGGCAATTGAATGGGTTATTACACTGTTCATGTTCCTTTCGGGTGTAAACTTCGGACTGCTGTTCGCCGTTTTCTTCAAAGGAAAGATAAGGAAGCTTGCCAATGACACTGAGTTCATATGGTACACGCTGACCACTCTTGGAGTTATCATTATTGTCATAGCTGGCCTAACGCTTACCGGGCATGAGGATTTCCTGACCGCTGTCCGGCATGCTACGTTCCAGGTGGTAGCCACCATCACCACTACCGGCTACATTGCAACCGATTTCAACCAATGGCACCCTGCCCTGTGGCTGGTACTGGGAGTCTGCATGTATATGGGTGCATGTGCAGGTTCAACAACCGGCGCCATGAAGAGCGTGCGCACCCTGGTACTTTTCCGCGCCCTGAAAAATGAGTTCAACCACATTCTGCACCCCAATGCAGTACTTCCAATCCGCATGAACGGCAAGGTACTGCCCCCGTCAACGCGAATAAGCGTACTTGCATTTACAGTCTTCTACTTCGGAATAATTCTGTTCAGCTGGATTTTCTTCACGATGATGGGAATCGATGCCATAGAGTCGTACAGCCTGTCCATCTCATTCATAGGAAATCACGGAGTAGTATTCGGCAATGCAGGAAGCATGATAGAGATTGCTGACCTGCCTTCAATGGCGAAGTGGTATGGGTTGCTGCTAATGCTGGTTGGCCGACTCGAGATCTTCTCGGTCCTTATCATCTTTATGCCCTCTTTCTGGAAGCGCCGCTAACAAGCGCGCCACATCGGCCCTCATGCGGTCATACTGCCCGCACTCACGATAATGGGTATTCTTTCTCAAAGCCTCTTCTATGCTTATCTGGCTGTGACGGTAGGCCGATATTTCATTCTCATACTGCTGCTGGTGGCGGGCATAATGCCTTATTTCCACCTCACGCTCCTGAATGAGGCGCGAACATATGGGTGACAGAAGCTTCAGCATGACATTGTCCATCAGGCTGTGTCCCTGGACAAACAGATAGGTCTGGTCCGGCGTTACGCCCAGTTCAACCAGTTCCTTCTTCAGCAATTCCACATCGGGAACGGCCTGGGGCAATTCTTCCGACAGGAAACGCAGCTTGCGCTCCACCTTGTCGGCCAACTGCAGAAGCGCCTCCTGCGGGCGCTTTGGCTCAATGCCGCGCAGCTTGACATCGGCATTGAAATCCATTATGCTGTACTGGTTGTGCCTGCGGTTACGGTAGAACCAAATATTCCACGCGAACAGGGGGAATATTATTTCAGAGTACATCTCCATGAACCCCCGGAAATCGACCGCTATGCGGTCATTCAGGGTAGCCTGAACGCATATCTGGTGCAGGCAGCCCGAATAGCACTGATAGTTCTCTATTGCATAGGTATAGGTGTGTATAATGTACGGATTCTCAATCAGTTCCTTCGATGCCTGGGTGCAGCCCTGCATAAGGTAGTCGTAGTCACTGTCCACGCAGGCAATCAGATGGCTTCCCAGGTGCTGGCTGTCCATGATTGACATTATGGCCGATTTCTTGCCCTTTGTCAGTCCGCCCTTCGAGGGAAGCATTATCTGGAAATAGTACCTGTCGTTTTCAAATTCATCAAGAAGGAGGCGCCAGAACGCAACATCATCATAGCTCTCAACGAATGCTATTATCCTGGTACGCGACCTGTTGGTCGAGAGGCGGTTCATGGCCTCAACGTACTTCGATGTTATGTTGTCGGTAAGCCTCTTCATGTTTTATTTTACGGTAATGTCGTCAACATCACATACGGCATCTACCCAACCGTCCATTATAAGTGCCGGCGAATGGGTGGTCATAATGAGCTGGACATTGGGGTTCATGTCACGTATGAGTGTAATCAGGCGCTGCTGCCACTCAATATGGAGTGAAATTTCGGGTTCATCCATCAGCAGCACGCAGTGTCCCATATCCTGCACAAGCGTTGTCAGCAGCACAACAAGCAGCTGTTTCTCACCCGACGAAAGTGAATACGGCAGCAGCCTCTGGCCAAACTGCTCAAAGATTATCTCGTTGCTGTCACGTACAATCTTCTTTCCGGTATCGGTAAAAAGCTCATCCATGTAGTCCATGAACTTCTGCCTGGGCTTGGCCAGTTCCTGGGCCTGCATCATCTTTCCAGGGTCCGATGCCGCCGTGAGCAGCTGTATGGTCCTGTTTGCAATGTTTACCTGGTAATCAAGATACCTGCGCTGCAGCTTGTAGATCTGCCAGTCAAGTTCCGATGACACATTGCGGTCAGCCATCTTCTCAAGCAGGTTGCTCCTGAGCAGCGGACGGTCTATGCTGCGAATGACATCATACTTGACTCCCTGGGAATTCTCAGGGAAGAATGTGATTGTAACTTCCGGCGTTTCATCGGTGTTTTCGCCGGCCAGGTAGTCCAGCCGTGAAACTGTCTTGTTCAAAATGGTGCTCTTGCCTGTACCATTCACGCCACTCAGTATGTTCACATCGGGCCTGAGGTTCCATACAATGTGCTTGCGTCCCCACAGGGAGTTGATTTCAATGCGGCTGATGCCTTCTGTCTGATTGTTCTCCATAATCTTTTTTCTTCAAATATCAGCTTCCGGACAAGTCAGATGATTTCCATTCCGTCCAAAAGAGCCATATAGAGAGGTATCGCTTTTTCAATTTCTTCTATGCGTACGAATTCATCGGCAGTGTGTGACCTTGATGACTCGCCCGGTCCCAGCTTGAATGAGGGACAGGACAGGACCGCCTGGTCAGACAGAGTAGGTGAACCGAAGGGTTCGAGTCCCATACGCACCGCACGCTGTATTATGGGATTGGCCGGATCAATGCGCGAAGAGTTAAGTATGAACGAGCGCGCCTTGACCGTGCACCATTCCGGCAGCATGGAACTGATAATGTCAAACAGCCTGTGGTTCGAATAGAACTCATTGCTGCGTATATCGGCCGTAAAGGTACATTCGCCGGGTACTACATTGTGTTGTGTACCGGCATTAATTATGGTAACGCTCTTCTTTACCGGTCCCAGCAGTTCAGACTGTTCACTGAGTTCAAGGTTCTTTATCATCTCAATGACCTCCATGGCGCGGTAAATGGCATTCACGCCCTCGTTCCGGGCAGCATGCCCCGACTTTCCCTGGACGGTAAAGTCAAGTACCATCAGTCCCTTTTCCGCTATTGCCGGACGCATGCCGGTAGGTTCGCCAATCAGTGCGACCGATATCTCAGGCAACTGCGGAGCCACCAGTTTCATTCCGCCCACACCGTTCACCTCTTCTTCGGCCGTAGCCACGAAAATCAGGTCATAGGGCTGTTCTTTCCTGTCAAGCAGGTAGAATGTATTCAAGAGGCATACCAGTCCGGCACCGTCATCATTGCTGCCCAGTCCGTACAGGCATCCGTCCTCGACTACCGGTGCAAAAGGGTCTCTCTGCCAGTCCTTGACAGGCTTTACCGTGTCCATGTGGCTGTTCAGCATGAGCACCGGACGGCCTCCCCTGTTGTGGCGTCCCCTGAGTATCAGGTTCAGTCCCATCTCCTGGGGTTCATAGCCATTCAACACCATATCAGACTTGATAAGGGCCGATACTTCTGCCTCGGAACGGCTGAATGAAGGAATTGCTATCATCTTCTTCAGCAGCTCAACTGCCTTGACTGATACTTCAGAATAATCCATATTGACTCAGTTTTGCGCAAATGTATGAAAAAACAGCTATTCCGCGTCAAGTTCCCTGAGAATGCTTATGCAGAACGGCAATGCCAGGAAAAATGTGCACAGGTCAGAAAACGCCATTACCGCCTGTAGTCCCGGCAGTCCGAATAACCTGGGCAGCAAAATCAGCAGGGGGAAAAAGAATATTCCCTGCCTGCTCATGGCCAGCACGGTAGCCTTGGCGGTCATTCTTATGTTCTGGAAGAGCATGTTTGTCGGTGTTGTAACTCCCACAAGCGGGAACATCAGGCACTGCCAGCGCAGTACTACAGTTCCAATATCTATGAGTTGAGGATCTTCCGAACGGAAGAATGCTATAATCTGCGGGGCAAAGGCAAGGCCAAGCAGTGACATGACAAGAATGAGTGCCGTACTGAGCGACATGGTGAACAGGTAGGCACTGCGCACCCTGCGCCTGAGCCCTGCTCCCCAGTTAAAGCCGCAGACAGGCTGGAAGCCCTGCCCTATTCCAAGTATCACGCACATGGCACACATCATGACTCGCGAAACCACCGAGAAAGCAGCAATAGTTGATGCCTCCTGCCCGGGAACGGCATAATAGGCAACTGCCCAGTTCAGGCAGATGGTAGATATGCATCCCAGAGACTGGCGCATGAGCGACGGGAAACCGCCGGCAGCAATCTCACGGTACATGTAGAGCCTTGGAGTGAAGTTGCGCGGCAGTATATGGACAATTCCGTTACGTGTAGTCATCCAGAAGAGAATGAGCCATGAAACGAACTGGCTGATGGCTGTCGAAAGCGAGGCACCTGCCACACCCATTCCGCAGGAATATATCAGTATGGGGTCAAGGGCAATGTTCAATACGGCTCCTGCTATAAGTCCTATCATGGAGAGGGTGGCATTGCCCTGCAGCCTGAGCTGATTGTTCATGGTCATCTGTGACACCAGGAACGGGGTCGATACAAGCAGCCACTTCATGTATGCGTTCGATGCCGGTATCACCTCGGGTACCGCACCCAGCATGATGGACAGCGGGGTAAGGAACAGCAGTCCCAGAGTCATGAGTACCAGACCGGTAATAAAGGCCGAAAAGAATCCCGTCGACGCCATCTTTTCAGCCCCGACACTGTCCTGTGCACCCAGGGAGCGCGAAATGTAGTTGCCCGAACCCGCGCCGAAGAAGAAACCTGCCGCCTGAACCAGGCACTGGTATGCAAATGCTATGCCCACGCCGGCAGTAGCCTCGGTACTGATATGGCCCACGAAGAAGGAATCGGCAAAATTGTATATGGCCGATACGGACATGCTGATGACTGTCGGAACTGCCATCCGCATGACAAGACGGGGAACAGGCGTCTCGGTCATCAGCCTGAACCGGTCCTCTCTTTTCCTTATGTCTTCGCTATGTTCCAACGCGTACTTTACTTTCCTATCAGATTCTTGCGGTTATTTCTCTCCAGGCAGTTGAATTCTGAATCGGTCCTGATCTTGGCAATTGTGGCAATCACCGCATTGTACAGTTCACTGCCCTCGGTATAGTCGGCAGGGCATGCAAAGTTCACCCTGCCCCTCTGCATGATGTTCTCGGCCTGGGCACGGCTCTTCTCGCTTGAAGGCTTGTAGATTGCAATTGAATGACCGCCCTCTGACTTCACTATTCTCATGCTTGGTATATCGGTCTCTCCATCGCCCAGATAAATCATGTTGTGGAACGGAACCGGCTTGGTTTCATCGGGCATTGAGTCATTTATGCGGGAGTTGTTCCATATGTCGTGCATGCCCTTGTTTATCATGAAAATGAACTGTGTCTTCGATGTAAAGTCAACGGCAACTGCCGGCCACACGGCTGCATCGTTCTCATACATGAAGGAACAGGCATAAATCTGCTTGAAACAATGTGCTATTGATGTGCCTTCAATAAGTTCCTTCAGACCTGAGCTGATAATGTAGTGTTCCACATTTACGCCCATCTCATCGCCCTTTCTGTTGATCAGGTCAAACCACTCCCTTACACCAGGGAAGAATTCAATGCCCTTGCCGAAATTGACAAACTGCTGCCGCTTTATGCTCAGTCCGTTTTCCTTTGACTTGTCAATCATGAGCTTCATGTACGACAGGATTGTACTTGCATTCTGCCTTGCAGCAAGAGCATGCGAGTCAACCCAGAAAGAGTCCTTGTCCTTGATGCCGATGGCATCCATGAAATCATATTCCTGCATGTATGACGGTGACAGGGTTCCGTCAAAATCATACATAAGTGCTACTGTCGGTTTTTCCATATCTTCGTATAATAGCGCAAATTTAGCAAAATCTTCAGGCATTGTGTCAATCCCGCACGATAGCAAGAGTAAAAACAGTCACTCTTACATCAGGGACGGCATGCTGCAACGATTCAATGACCGAGCAGAGCGTTGCACCGGTAGTCATGACATCATCGACAAGCAGTATGTGCTTCCCGCTGAACAGCCCCGGATCAGGCACATGGTACAGTCCCTCGGCATTCGACCATCTCTGGCTCACGCCAAGTCCGGCCTGCCTGCGGTTTCCACGCCTTCGGGCCAGCGCATGCTCATTTACCGGAAGTCCGGTTATTTCCGATATGCCACGGGCGATGTATGAACACTGATTGTATCCGCGGCTTCTCATCTTGCTCTTTGACAAAGGCACGGGCACTATGAAGTCAACACCCTGGAAAAAGCCCTTGGCCATAAGCCGTCGTGCTCCCATACGGGCCAGGAAGCACCCCACCTGAGGCCTGTCATAATACTTCATATGGTATATTATGCGCCTGTACTCGCTCTCCTTCTCATATTCCATCATTGATGCTGCCCTGACAACCGATCTTTCTGAAAGAAGAATCTTTTCGGCAGGGCTCAGGCTCTCCATGTCATATCCTATCAGGGGAAGTCCTATCATGCACGTCACGCAAAGATGACTTTCACCCACAGACAGTCTGCGGCCACAAGTCTTGCAGTAACGCGGCACCAGGAAATCAATCAGCTGGTCAACCACTTTCATACTGTATGTTCCGGCTTTTTCAATCCTGGGGGTCCAGGTCTTCTCCTGTAATCTGCCTGAGCACCTCGCCTATGAGCTGAGGCTCAAATCCACGGCCTGCAACTGAACGCAGGGTCTTCATGGAGCGTTCGTATGGGGTCTTTCCCTTCTGGGTCCGGTAACTTGAACGTACCACCGATTCCATCATGCTGCGGTACTGCTCTTCATCAATTCCGTCCATTGCCTTGAGTATGGACTGTTCTGCCACCTGCTTCTGGCGCAGTGAATAGGATATCTTGCGCCTTCCCCACTTGGCGAAGTTGACCTTGTCATGGACAAAGGCTGCAGCATACCTGTCCTCATCAATATAGCCGTCACCTGTCAGGCGGGCCAGGATTCTCTCAGCTGAACTTGCGTCAAGGCCGAACGGTTCAAGTTTCCTGCGGGCCTCACTGCAACAGTGTTCTGCCGTCGAGCACCACCGCTCCAGCGCGACCAGTGCCTCTCTTTCTCTCATTTCTGTTTCATTCATAGTATTTCGATTCTTGTTTTCAGCATACGTTTCTTTCCGAATATATCGCATCGGACCTCCGTTTGGGAATAGCCCATTGATTCAAGCATGCCAACCATCTCTACGGCAAAGAGCGGGTTTATTTCAAAAAAGAGTGCACCGCCTTGCCTGAGGGCACTCTTGCCGAAACGCGCAATGGCACGGTAGAACCTAAGAGGGTCATCATCAGGTACGAACAGGGCTGATTCCGGTTCATAGTCAAGTACGGTATGTTCCATTTCACGCCTTTCTGACTCGGCAATATACGGAGGGTTGCTCACAATCACATCCAGATTCCGGCAAGTGCATTGTGAAGAGAGAATGTCAGTCTGGAAAAAATGGACTCCGGTGCCGTTTGACCTGTTGTTCTCTACAGCAACATCAAGTGCATCACGGCTTATGTCACATGCTGAGACATTCCACCCGCGGCGTCTTGAAGAGAGTGAAATGGCTATGCAGCCGCTCCCGGTACCTATATCCAGGAGTTCCAGCCTTTCATCACTATAATCCTGCAGTATCCAGTCAACCAGTTCGGCAGTTTCAGGCCTTGGTATGAGAACGCGGCCATCCACCCTGAAGTCAAGTCCCGAAAACGGAGCATTTCCAAGCACATACTGAAGAGGTTCGCCTGCACAGATACGTTCCAGGGCATTGTCCAGCCTGGCCATCATGCTGTCAGTGACAGCTATGCGGCCCTTCAGGTAATAGTCCGCCTGGCTTATTCCAAGCAGTTCCATGCAGAGCGCACGGCATATTGCATCAGTTTCACCTCCATCAACAACGCAGGCAAGCCTTGTATGCATATGCTCCAGCAGTTCCCTCATGGACTTGTTGCTGTCTTGTTACGGATTCACCTTGATGGTTCCGCTGGCACTTGCGTAGTCCGATACCTGTCCTCCCTGGGACATTACGGACAGCTTGAATGTTACGTCAAGTGAAAAATAGATATTGCCGGAATGTGTAGGCACGAACTTTACGGTTGGCGCTTCAAGAAGCGGATCCAACATGTCTACGGTCTTGTAGAAATTGCCATTGTCACCCTTCCACACGTACTTTGCCTTGTAGCACCTGTTTCCTGGTTCCTTTATGCTTACGGAAAGAGTGAGCGTATCACCTACCCTCGGATTCTCATTGGTACAGTATATGCTGCCGTACTTGGGAGCGTATCCGTACTCTTCCTCTTCACAGGCTGTCAGTGAAGTAATTGCAGCAAATGCGACCATTGCCGCATAGACAAATTTCCTTGTTTTCATGCTATCTCAAATGCTATTTTCATCATGTTGGTAAATGTCGTCCTCCTCTCTTCGGGCGTTGATTTCTCACCGGTTATCAGATTATCAGAAACCGAGCAGATTGTCAGGGCCTTCTTTCCTGCTGCTGCAGCATTCATATAGAGAGCGGCGGCCTCCATCTCAACTCCGAGAACCCCATATTTTGCCCAATCCATCGTAGATTTTGACTCATCGTAGAAGATGTCCGACGAGAAGAGGTTTCCTACCCTGTAGCCAATCCCGTTTTCTTCGGCAACCCTTACTGCACTGCGCAGCATCTCAAAATCGGCAATCGGGGCAAACGTACCGGGCAGCCTGAACTGGCGGGCATACTCGGAATCAGTGCAGGCGCCCATGCCTATTATCATGTCACCCAGCTTCATGTCGGGCTGCATGGCTCCGGCCGTACCCACACGGATAATCTTCTTGACATCGTAGAACCTGAAGAGCTCGTATGAATAGATACCTATTGACGGAATGCCCATGCCGTGTCCCTGGACTGAAACCCTCTTGCCCTTGTAGTAGCCGGTAAATCCAAGCATGCCGCGCACATTGTTGTACTGTACCGGATTTTCCAGGAAGTTTTCTGCCATGAATTTTGCACGCAGAGGGTCACCTGACATGATGACTGTTTCTGCTATTTCTCCGTATGCAGCCTCAATATGAGGCGTAGGTACCTGTTCTTTGCTCATGTTTATTGTTATTTGGTGGTAAAGATATGTAAAAGAGAGAGATTTTTCATACTTTCGCGTAATTTTAACTGCATGACGGAAATGACAATCAGCGAACTCCACAGGCTTTTCCTCGAAAGCAACGGCGTTACCACCGATTCCAGGAACTGCGCCCCGGGACTTATCTTCTTTGCTCTCAAGGGAGAACGTTTTGACGGCAACAGCTTTGCACGGCAAGCCCTTGATATGGGCTGCCTGGCCGCGGTGATTGATTCTACCGAGTACCATAACCCCGATGAAAGCCGCATGATTCTGGTTGACAATGTCCTGTCAACACTTCAGCAGCTGGCCCGTTTCCACCGCGATTATCTGGGAACGCCAGTCATAGGCATAACCGGAACCAACGGAAAGACCACCACGAAGGAACTCATACATGCCGTCATGTCATCGACATACCCCACACTGGCGACCAAGGGAAACCTGAACAACCAGATTGGCGTGCCGCTGACTGTGCTCGGCATGGACAAGTCATACAGTTACGCAATCATTGAGATGGGTGCAAGCCATCCCGGCGACATAAAGGAACTGGTTGACGTGTGCAACCCCGACTACGGAATCATTACCAATGTAGGCAAGGCCCACCTGCTAGGATTCGGCTCATTCGAAGGTGTGAAAGCCACCAAGGGCGAACTCTACGACCACCTGCGTGCCAGGAAGGGACCTGTTTTCCTGAATGCTGACAACTGTCACCTCAGGCAGATGGCCGAAGGACTTGACTGCATTCTGTACGGAAAGCCCGGCACTCCGGGACTGGCCGTCCAGGGCGAGCTCATATGCTGCAATCCATGCCTGCAGTTCCGCTGGTGCAAGTCTGGCAACGGTGAATGGCACACCGTACAGACCAACCTGATAGGAGCCTACAACATTGACAATGCGCTGGCAGCCATCACGATAGGACTGCACTTCGGAGTATCGGAAAAGGCTGCATCGGACTCCATAGCCGGCTATGTACCGAGCAACAACCGTTCACAGCTTACCCGAACCGAAAGGAACAGCCTGGTTGTCGATGCATACAACGCCAACCCCACCAGCATGCAGGCGGCACTTGAGAACTTCAGCCTGATGCAGGCAACCGGCAAGATGCTCATACTGGGCGACATGCGCGAACTTGGCGAATCAAGCCTTGAAGAGCATGTCAGGATAGTAAGCCTGATAACCCAGTTGGGATTCAGCGACGTCATACTGGTAGGACCAGAGTTCCGCCAGGCAATCGGACAGACAGGAACACCGTTCATGTCATTTGACAGCGCCGATGAAACCGGAGAGTACATAAAGAGTGCCGGAATAAACGGTCGCACCATTCTCCTGAAGGGATCAAACAGCATGAAACTCACTTCACTTATAGGACTCCTTTGAAAACCGGATAAAAACACAAGACACATATGAAGAAGAACTTATTCCTGATTGCACTGGCAATCTCAGTCTGCGGAATGGCTACCGCACAGTCCAGGAAGGTATCGGTACTGGGTGACTCATACTCGACCTACAAGGGTTACATACCCCCGTACTATGATGTATACTACCCAACCAGCGGATGCGACGTAAATGACGTGCACCAGACATGGTGGGCACTTTTTGTAGAGAAAATGGGGTACGCCATTGACAAGAACGACTCATGGTCAGGCTCAACGGTGTGCAATACTGGATACAGCCGCGGCGACTACTCGGACCGCGCTTTCTTTACCAGGGTGAACAAACTGGGCAATCCCGACATAATCTTCATGTTCGGCGGAACCAATGATGCATGGGCCAACTCTCCCATAGGCGAATACAAGTATTCCGACTGGTCAAAGAGAGACCTCTACACCTTCCGCCCCGCCCTGGCCTATACCCTCTCACAGATGAAGATGCTCTACCCCGAGGCAGAAATCTACATACTGCTCAACAGCGAGCTCAAGGAAGAGGTGAACGAATCATTCCGAACCATCTGCAAGCACTATGAACTGCCGCTGATTGAACTGCATGACATAGAGAAGCAGAGCGGACACCCATCAATCAAGGGCATGCAGGCCATCTGTGACCAGATCATTGAATTCATGGGCAAATAAGAGAGACAGCAGCATGAGTACCCGGGTAATGGGAATAGTCAACCTGACCCCTGATTCATTTTTCAGCGGTTCCAGGGCCACCTGTACCGAACAGGCTGTAGAAAGGACCGGCCGGCTGATTGCCGAAGGCGCCCACATGATTGACATTGGTGCCTGCTCAACACGTCCCGGAGCCGAGAGGGCAACCCTACAGGAAGAGATTGACAGACTGCAGGAATCACTCCCCGCCATACGCAGGGCATTTCCGGAAATACCCCTGTCCATCGATACTTTCCGCCCTGAAGTGGCCGAGCTTTGCCTTAAGGAGTGGAACTTCTGCATGGTCAATGACATATCGGGCGGAGAGAGCCGGATATACGGCGTAACTGCCAAATACAATGCAGAATACGTACTGACATACGGCGAGCCCATACAGAATGACCCAGTCGATGAAATGGTATCGTTCTTCAGGGAAAAACTGGAACAGCTCAGCACTGCCGGCGTTAAGAAGGTCATACTTGACCCCGGATTCGGATTCGGCAAGACCCTTGAGCAGAACTATGACATAATGAAGGGAATGGATTGCCTCAGTCAGTTCGGTCTGCCCGTACTGGTCGGCATTTCCAGGAAATCCATGATAACCAAGGTCCTTGGCGTCACGCCTGCCGAAGCCCTGAACGGCACTACCGTACTCAACACATTTGCAGTCCTGAAGAATGCTGACTGGATAAGGGTACATGATGTACTTGAAGCCGTGCAGACAGTCAGGATTGCCGAAAAACTGAAAACCACACAGCTATGACAGAACTGATTCTATCATTGAGAATAAAGGATGTAATTGATATCCTTTGCGTAGCGTTCCTGCTCTTCTATGTGTACCGCGCCATGAAGAGGTCCGGGTCACTGAACATGTTCATAGGAATACTCATGTTCGTCTTCATATGGATTCTGGTATCGCTGGTGTTCAACATGAAACTGCTTGGAGCCATCTTCAACAAGCTGGTCGATGTGGGCGTAATAGCAATCATAATACTCTTCGCCAATGAAATCAGGCAATTCTTCCGTGCCATAGGAACCACAACACGTGCCAGGCGTCTGTTCCGCTGGCTCATACGCAGGGACCGTTCGGAGTCCGATGCAGGCAAGTGGGAGCCTGTAATCAGTGCCTGCATGGAGATGGGCGAGCACAAGGTTGGTGCACTTATAGTAATAGGTGATGAAGAGGAACTGCGTGAAATAAAGAAGACCGGCGAATATGTCAATGCAGAAATATCCAAAAGGCTCATACAGAACATATTCTTCAAGAATACCCCGCTGCATGACGGCGCCATGCTGATATGTGACGGCCGCATTGATGCCGCCGCCTGCATTCTGCCGGTTTCAAAGTCAGAAGAACTTCCCCTTAACTTCGGACTTCGCCACCGTGCTGCCATGGGAATAACCGAACAGACACGTGCAATTGCAATCGTCGTTTCGGAAGAGACCGGCCACATAACGGTCTTCCACAACTCATCATACATGAACATACGCAACGCTCAGGAACTCCAGCAGTACCTGGCCGACAACAATTAAGAAAAAAAAGGAGGCTCCCCGGTCTGGGAAGCCGCCTTTTTCATATTTTCGCTTAAATACGGATTACATCATGCCGTCCATGCCGCCCATACCAGGAGCCGGCATCATTGGCTTGTCCTCCTTCTTCTCTACGATAACGCATTCGGTTGTCAGGAACATGCCTGCAATTGAAGCAGCATTCTCAAGAGCTACACGTGTCACCTTGGCAGGATCAACTACGCCGGCCTTCTTCAGGTCTTCGTAACGGTCCATTCTTGCATTGTAGCCGAAATCACCCTTGCCTTCAGCAACCTTCTGGACAACAACTGCACCCTCCTTGCCTGCATTGTATACAATCTGGCGCAGAGGCTCCTCAATTGCACGGCGGATAATCTGGATACCGGTCTGCTCATCGGCTGTCTCACCCTTGAGGTTCTCAAGAGATGGGATTGCACGGATGTAGGCTACGCCACCGCCAGGTACGATACCCTCCTCAATGGCTGCACGTGTTGCGCAGAGTGCATCGTCAACGCGGTCCTTCTTCTCCTTCATCTCAACTTCTGATGGAGCACCAACCTTGATTACTGCAACACCACCGGCAAGCTTTGCCAGACGCTCCTGCAGCTTCTCCTTGTCATACTCTGAAGTTGTGGTCTTGATCTGGGCCTTGATCTGGGCAACGCGTGAATCAATGTTCTCCTTGGCGCCCTTACCGTTTACGATAGTGGTGTTGTCCTTTGAAATGGAAATCTTCTCAGCTTGACCGAGCATCTCCATGGTAGCCTGCTCAAGCTTAACGCCACGTTCCTCGCTGATTACGAAACCACCGGTAAGAACGGCAATATCCTCAAGCATCTCCTTGCGACGGTCACCGAATCCAGGAGCCTTGACAGCGCAGATCTTCAGACCTGAACGCAGGCGGTTTACAACCAGTGTGGTCAGAGCCTCAGAGTCAACATCCTCGGCAATGATGAGAAGAGGACGGCCTGACTGAACGGCTGGTTCCAGAATTGGGAGCAGGTCCTTCAGGTTTGAAATCTTCTTGTCGTGAATGAGAATCAGAGGATTCTCCATTACGCAGTTCATCTTCTCGGTATCAGTAACGAAGTATGATGACAGGTAGCCGCGGTCAAACTGCATACCCTCAACAACGTCAATGTATGTTTCACGGCCCTTTGCCTCTTCAATTGTGATAACGCCATCCTTTGAAACCTTCTTCATGGCCTCAGCGATGTGCTTGCCAATCTCAGAATCATTGTTTGCTGAAATTGTTGCAACCTGCTCAATCTTGTCAAAGTCGTTGCCTACAGCCTCGGCCTGGGCCTTCAGGTTCTCAACAACAGCTGCAACAGCCTTGTCAATACCGCGCTTCAGGTCCATTGGATTGGCACCGGCAGTAACGTTCTTCAGGCCAACGCTTACAATGCTCTGTGCAAGTACGGTTGCGGTTGTTGTACCGTCACCGGCATCCTCACCAGTCTTTGAAGCAACTGACTTGACCATCTGTGCACCGGTGTTTGCAAAAGCGTTTGCAAGTTCAATCTCCTTGGCTACGCTTACACCGTCCTTGGTAATGTGAGGTGCACCGAACTTTTTCTCTATGATAACGTTGCGTCCCTTAGGACCAAGTGTTACCTTGACTGCGTTTGCAAGCTCGTCAACGCCCTGCTTGAGAAGATCGCGGGCTTCTGTATTGAAAAGAATTTCCTTTGCCATAGTTTACTCTCCTTTAATTATTCAACAACAGCCAGAACGTCATTCTGGCGCATAATCAGATACTTCTTGCCATCTATCTCAAGTTCTGTACCTGCATACTTTCCGTAGAGGATGGTATCACCCTTCTTCAGAATCATTTTCTCGTCAGCGGTACCTTCGCCGGCTGCAATAACTTCACCCTTCAGTGGCTTCTCCTTGGCTGTATCAGGAATGATGATACCACCGATAGTCTTCTCCTCAGCCTCGGCTGGAAGAACCAGAACTCTGTCTGCTAATGGTCTGATGTTCATTGTTTCTATACTTTTAAAATTGTTTACTCAATCAATTCACGGGATTCCATGCACCCGTCCTACGCCTCACTTAATGCCAATTCCGTGCCAATCCCGCAAGTGCTGACACTATGTCAGTCACCACTCCGCAATACCGTCACGGTCAGGGAATAAGCAGGGAGCTGTCACCATAGCTCAGGAAACGGAATCCATGCGACAGCGCATAGTCGTATATGCGCCGCCAGTCACCGCCCACGAAGGCCGATACAAGCAGCAGCAGAGTGCTCTCCGGCTGATGGAAATTGGTAACTATCATCTTCACAATGTGATACCTGTACCCCGGAGCAATCATTATCTGCGTGCTTGTCTTCAGCACATCCAGCCCATGATTCTCCATGTATGAGTCAATGCACTGCAGTGCCTGCAGCGCCGTCATGTCAGGAGATGTGCGGTATGGGGTCCACTGGTCAACATGCATCTCGTCTTCAGTCGCATCAGGATGGCATGACAAAAAGACACCTATATAATAGAGGCTTTCCAGGGTGCGGACCGATGTCGTTCCGACTGCTATGGCCTGTCCTCCGTGCTCAATCAGTTTCCTGATGGTTGTCCGTGTTACCGCAATGTATTCGGTATGCATCTCATGGTCGCCAATCTCTTCGGACTTGACAGGCTTGAAGGTACCTGCGCCCACATGCAGTGTCAGTTCCTGGCGTTCCACGCCACTGGCATCAATCTCCCTGAGGACACGCTCGGTAAAGTGGAGGCCTGCCGTAGGGGCCGCAACCGAACCCTTGATCTTTGAATAGACCGTCTGGTATGTAGTCTTGTCACTCTCTTCAGAATTGCGGTTCAGATACGGAGGAATGGGTATTTCGCCAACCGCCTCAAGTATTTCGGCAAAAGTCACGCCGGAATCATTCCATGAGAAGTCTATGCGGAAACTGGTTCCGTGCACGCCTGCGCGGGTTGCGCTCAGTACCACTTCGCGGCCCGACACGGTGACAGTCCTGTTCAGTGCGCCCTCTTTCCAGCGCTTCAGGTTGCCCACCAGGCAGTACCATGAACAGTTGCCGCGCTGGCTGAACATCTGCACATAGTCACTGGGGCATGCCGGTTCAAGCAGGAAAATCTCAATAAGCGCACCCTGGTTCTGCCGGGTATCCTCCTTGCGGAAATGAAGCCTTGCCTGAATTACCCTGGTATTGTTGAAAACCATGAGAGCCCCCTTGGGCAGGTAACTGCTTATTGAAGTAAAGACATCCTCGGCAATTTCTCCATGGTTATACACCAGGAGCTTCGAGGAATCTCTTTCCGGCAGCGGGTACTTGGCTATGCGCTCATCAGGCAGATCATAGCAATACTCACTTATCTTGATGTGACCAACTTTCTCTTCCATAATCAACTGCAAAGTTACACAAAAAACATTATCTTTGCGTGTAGTAACAGTTTTCAGCGAAAGCAACAGGACATGAGCGACAAAGAGAAAGATTTGGAAGAAACCGATGAGATTGCAGAAAACGGGAATCCGCTTGAAGAGAGCCACTCAGGCTACACCCCGGAACGAGACAGCGACGGCATGCTGTGCCACCGCCTGTCAGGCATGTATCAGGGATGGTTCCTTGACTACGCATCATATGTAATCCTGGAACGTGCAGTTCCACATTTCCTGGATGGCCTGAAACCCGTCCAGCGACGCATACTGCACTCCATGAAACGCCTCGATGACGGCCGTTTCAACAAGGTTGCGAACATTGTGGGCCACACCATGCAGTTCCATCCCCACGGCGATGCATCAATCGGCGACGCCCTGGTTCAGCTGGGACAGAAGGACCTGCTCATTGAGTGCCAGGGTAACTGGGGCAACATACTGACCGGCCACAAGGCAGCCGCTCCGCGTTACATTGAGGCCCGCCTGTCCAAATTCGCCCTGGAAACAGTTTTCAACCCCAAGACCACTGAATGGAAGATTTCTTACGACGGCCGAAACAGGGAACCGGTCACTCTGCCGGTCAAATTCCCCCTGCTGCTTGCCCAGGGAGCCGAAGGCATTGCCGTCGGACTCTCCTGCAAGATTCTTCCGCACAACTTCAACGAACTGTGCCAGGCTGCCGTTGCTTACCTGAGAAATGAGGAATTCGCACTCTACCCCGACTTCCAGACCGGTGGTGCAGTCGATGTATCGAAGTACAATGACGGCGAGCGCGGCGGAAGCATAAGGGTACGCGCCAAGATATCCAAGGAGGCCGATAACAAGACACTCGTCATAAACGAAATACCTTACGGCCAGAACGTCATGTCACTGTGCGAGTCAATAGTGAAGGCCGGTGAAAAGGGAAAAATCAAGATAAGGAAGGTTGAGAACCTCACGGCCGACAAGGTAGAGATCAGGATTACCCTGGCCCCTGGCGTATCATCGGACAAGACAATTGACGCACTCTATGCATTTACCGACTGTGAAGTCAGCATATCGCCGAACTGCTGTGTCATTGACGACAACAAGCCACGCTTCCTTACCGTAAGCGACCTGCTGCGCAAATCTGTCGACAACACGCGTGAGCTGCTCAGGCAGGAACTGCTCATAGCACGTGGTGAACTGTTGGAACAGCTTCATTTCCAGTCACTTGAAAAGATATTCATTGAAGAGAGAATATACAAGGACAAGAAATTCGAGAATGCCGAAAACATGGACGAGGCATGCGAGCACATTGACGACAGGCTCACTCCTTACTATCCGCAGATGATACGTGAAGTCACCAAGGATGACATACTCCGCCTGATGGAAATCAAGATGGCCCGCATACTGAAATTCAACAAGGACAAGGCCGAAGAGCAGATTGCCCGCATGAAGGCCGAAATCGAGAGAATTGACCGCGACCTGTCCGACATGACCGGAGTTACGGTAAGGTGGTTCGACATGCTGCGCACGAAGTACGGCGAACCGTACCCGCGCCGCACCGAGATCAAGAACTTCGACACAATCGTTGCAACCAAGGTCATCGAAGCCAACCAGAAGCTCTACATAAACAAGGCCGACGGATTCATCGGCATGGAACTGAAGAAAGACGAATACGTATGCAACTGTTCCGAAATAGATGACATAATCCTATTCTACAAGGACGGCAAGTACAAGGTTGTCAAGGTTGCCGACAAGCTCTTCGTAGGACAGGGCGTAATACACCTTGACGTATTCAAGAAAAATGACAGCCGCACCATATACAACGTGGTTTACCGTGACGGAAAGAACGGAGCCTACTTCATGAAGCGCTTTGCGGCAACCGGCCTGACCCGCGACAAGGAGTATGACCTTACCCAGGGCAAGGAGGGCTCAAAGATATTCTACTTTACTGCCAACCACAACGGTGAGGCCGAAACCATCAAGGTAACGCTCAAGCCGAACAGCAAGCTCAAGAAGCCTGTCTTTGACAAGGACTTCAGCGAACTGCTCATCAAGGGACGCCAGTCCATGGGTAACCTGCTCACGCGAAACGAAGTCCTGAAAATAGGTCTCAAGTCACACGGTGTCTCCACTCTCGGAGGCAGGAAGGTGTGGTTCGATGATGACGTCCTGCGCCTCAACTACGACGGACACGGCCGCCTGATAGGCGAATTTGACAAGGAGGAGAAACTCCTGGTCATAACCAGGAACGGCGAATACTACACTACCCCTGTTGACAGCAACTGCCATTTCGAATCGGACCTCATGATAATTGAAAAGTTCATTCCTGAAAAGGTCTGGACAGCCGTGCTGTTCGATGAATCACAGGGCGGATACCTGTACATGAAGCGCTTCAACTTTGAGCCTTCGGCAAAGCGCATCAGCTTTACCGGTGATGAAAAGGACAACCGCATGGTACTGCTGACCGATACATATTACCCCCGTATCCAGGTCTCGTTTGCCGGAGCCGACAGCGTTCGCGAAGCCCTGGAAATCGATGCCACCGAATTCATCGGCATAAAGAGCCTGAAGGCGAAGGGCAAGCGCGTCACCACTTACAATGTGGGCGAAGTAACGGAACTGGAGCCGCTGCGCCAGCCGGAACCCCCTGTACAGGACCCGGCAGATGGCAGCCAGACAGACTCGGACGACATACAGAACGAAACAGAAAACACCAATGAAGACAGCCAACTCTCGCTTTTTGACTAGAATAGCTGCTGCCGGACTTTTCCTGGCCATGCAACCTGCAGCATGGGCCCAGAACACGGAAACGCTGGGCATACTGCCAAGAGTCCATGAAACCGTAGCCACGTCATCGTTCGGCATCGGATACAAGGGGGCCCTTGATACATACCTGTCAAATGCTGCCTACAGCGGAGTATCATTCCAGTTCTCCCAGCTGAAGACATCATCGGTATACGAACTCAAATACTTCAGTTTCCACGATTCACGCAGTTCCATGTCATTCAGCGCCATGACCAACCAGCGCGGAAACGGAAGCATGATTGGAGGAGAATGGAGCGATATCTTCACATGGGAACACATGTTGCTTCACACCCAGTCAGTTGACCTGCTTGCAGGCCCCAGCGCGGTATCATCAATGGGTATCCTGTACAATGAACGTAACAGCAACAACCCGGCGCAGTTCAAGTTCCTGTTGTCCGCAGCAGTATCGGGAAAGGCCATCTACCGGTTCAGCTTACTGAGAAGACACATGGCGCTGACTGCCGACCTGTCGGTTCCTGTACTCGGCACAACCTTTGCGCCGGATTATGGTGAACCCTATTTCATATTGGCAACGTACCAGGGACTGGGCAGCGCATTCCGGATAGCAACTCCGTTCAATGCCCCAGCACTCTTTTCCGACCTGACGCTCACAATTCCGGCCGGCCGCAACAACAGGCTGTCCCTGACCTATGAGGCCAACTACACCGGATACACCATAGCCGGACAGAAAAGCGCAATTGCAAACCAGGTATTCATGGCCGGATTTACCCGCAGACTTGAACTGAAAAAAGACTGATTTATGAAAAAGACAGCATTCACCATAGCGGCAACTGTTGCCATTCTCGCAATGGGTATCATCAGCTCATCGTGCGTAAATGACAATGATTACGCCAGCACCTCACCAAGAGACAACTTTGAGGCCCTGTGGACCATCATGGACGAGCACTACTGCTTCTTCGATGTCAAGCAGAAACAGCTTGGTGCTGACTGGGATGCCATCCATGACAAGTATGTCCAGTACATAACCGAAGACATGTCACAGTCTGCACTGTTTGAAGTTATGTGGGATATGCTGGACGAACTCCAGGACGGGCACGTCAACCTGAGCGGACCATTAGAGTCAAGCCGCAGTTGGCAATGGAAAGACAACTATCCGAGAAACTTCTCGGAAGACATCCAGAGAAACTATCTGGGCAATGACTACAGCATAGCATCAAACGGATACTACTACAAGATTCTTCCGCAGAATGTAGGTTACCTGTACATCGAATCATTTTCAAACGGCATATCGGAATCAAGGCTTGATGTCATACTGAGCAGGCTTCAGATATGCAACGGACTGATAATTGACGTACGCGAAAACGGAGGAGGCGACCTGACCACAGCCGAACAGGTTGCAGCAAGGTTCACCAACAGCCGCACAATCACCGGCTACTACCGCTACAAGACAGGCAAGGGACACAATGACCTGTCAGACTATATTGAAAGGTACATCGATGCTGCCAGTACTCACCTGCGCTGGCAGAAACCTACCGTAATACTGGCCAACCGCGGATGCTACAGCGCAACCAACCAGTTTGTCTCTGACATGAAATGCTTCAACAATATAACCGTGTTCGGTGACCGCACGGGCGGAGGAGGCGGACTGCCATTCTCGGCAGAACTGCCCAACGGATGGGTCATACGCTTCTCTGCAGCCCCGGCATATGATGTCGATGAAAAAGAGATTGAGACCGGAGTGGCACCAAACATAGTTGTATCACAGACCGATGTCGACCGCGCACGCGGAAAAGACACCCTGATTGAGGCTGCCATAGGGTGGATAAATGCCCTTTGATTTTGACATTTCAATCGTAACGATTACTTTTGCGCATCAAAACTGACGCAAATGCGGGCGTGGCGGAATTGGTAGACGCGCTAGACTTAGGATCTAGTATCCCAGATGTGTAGGTTCGAGTCCTATCGCCCGTACGACGTTTTTCAGGTTATCTCCCGGCTCATGCAACAATATGCCGGGAGTTTCTTTTCAGAGCTTGAGGTAATTGCAGCTTATCATGCTGCCATCATTGTCGCGCAGGTGCATGGGACCTCCCTGGCAGTAACGCCAGGCGTCACACCCTGCACAGGTTCCGCATTTCATCCACTTGCGGTTACGGTACTGTCCAAAGCCTGTTTCCCATATCTGCCAGAAGTCATCGGTGTATATATTGCCCTGATGATAGTTGCTTCGTATACTCAGGCACCCCGATATGCTGCCATCAGCAAGTACCGATGCCACATTTACCCCGGCATAGCAGTTATAGACAGATTTCCTTACCTCTCCTTCCCACTCGCCCAGGAATCCCTCACAGGAATAATCCAGCTGGATATGGCCCTCCTGACGGGTCTGGACTATGAACTTCATGAGTTCACGGAACTGTTCGTCAGAAAGGAACAGTTCAGGGTCACTCTTGGCACGCCCCATGGGAACAACGGTAAATATTCTCCATCTCTTCACTCCTGCAGAAACCAGGAAATCACGCAAGCGGGGTATTGACTCATAGTTCCGGCTGTTCACGCACGTAATAAGGTCCCATGTAAGATTACTGGTCTGGAGCAACAGATCCAGGGCCCTCAGTGCCCTGTCAAAACTCAGTTCGCTTCCACGCATCCAGTTGTGATCCTGTTCAAACCCGTCAAAACTCATGGCCAGGCTGTCCAGTCCGGCAGCGGTAAGTCGCTCAAGCATATCGCGGTCCAGAAGCATGCCGTTGGTAACCATGCCCCACCGGTAGCCCAGCTCGCGAATCCTGCGTCCGCAGTCAGCAATACCTTTCCTGACCAAAGGTTCACCGCCTGTGGTCACAACCATTATGTCACCCCGGTCAATATGCTCCGGAGAACTTTCAAGCACTTTCAGGAAATCATCAAAAGGCATATCCAGGCTGCCTGCAGTAGAACGGCAGTCACTGCCGCAATGGCGGCAGTTCAGGTTGCACCTGAGCGTGCATTCCCAGAACAGCTGGCTCAGTTTGTGCTCCAGTACGGCAGTCCTGTTTACGGAACGGTTAAGTTCCAGCTTAAGTCTCTTGATAACGGGAAGTTTCATTCTTCTTCGCCAAGAATCCTTGAAATAGAGTCAACCCTGTCCGAAGCCTCCTGCAGTTCCTTGCCAACCTTCTTTATCATCTCCGGCGGGCCGTAAATGACTAGATTGCGCGTCATATTCAGAGTTCTGCGCAATGAATCCCTCTCGGCCCTGAGTGAATCACGGTATGTCCCCGTGGGCCTGGCAGCAGCTTTGGCCGATGCCGGCTGGTCCGCTTTTTCCATCAGCGACTCTTGATTTCGCTCCACTGGCGGAACCCCATACATAACCCGGATTCCCAATAAACGTTCATCTGGAACGGCCAGCCCCTCGAAATAACGGTAATCCAGGGTTTTCGAAGAATAGTCCTTCTGGTCACGGTCTTTTAGCGACTCTTGCGAATCAGTCTTCTGCAGCCTTTTCGTACTCCGGCATGCACCTGTCAGGACAACAATTGCTACCGATGCTGAATAAATCATCCAGGTTCCGGCCTTTGAAAGCAGTATTCTTAACCAGGGTTTCTTCATGAGTCTCAATTTATCTCTGTCGCAAATATAGAGTTTTTTTTCATTAGACTATCTTTGCATTATGAAACTTTTAATATTTGATTTGGACGGTACACTGCTGAATACCATTGAGGACCTGGCTGCATGTGCCAACCATGTACTGCATGAACACGGAATGCCTGTCCATACCGTTCAGGAGATCACGACGATGGTAGGACGGGGCATGCGGAATCTCATGAAATCGGCGGTTCCACCGGAGGTTTCGGCCAATGACCAGGCTGTTGACTCCATACTCAGGGAATTCCTTGACTGGTACCAGGACCACCTGGACATTTACACCAGGCCCTATCCGGGAATGGTCGGACTGGTCAGCAGCCTGCACGAAAAAGGCTATGCCGTCGCAGTTGCATCGAACAAGATACAGGCAGGTACGGAAAAACTCATCAGCAAGTTCTTTCCCGGAATACCGTTCGCGGCCGTACTGGGCAACAGTCCCAGGTTTCCGCTCAAGCCAAGTGCCGATGTTGTCAACTTCATAATGGAAAAGGCCGGAAGCAGCAAGGCTGATACCATCATGGTCGGTGATTCTGGCATAGACATACAGACCGCCCGTAACGCCGGCATTCCGGTCATAGCCGTCAGCTGGGGATTCCGCCCGCGGCATGAACTGACAGAGGCTGATTATATAGCTGACACGGCTGATGACATCTTTGAAAGAATTTACAATAAATCAAATACTATCGTATAACTTTGTCACACTGACAATCTGAACTCAATCAACTAATTATCATAACAATGAAGAAATTACTTTATCTGGCAGCTGTCATGGTTACAGCCATGCTGGGATTCGTCGCTTGTGACAAGAATGACAAGGGCACCGATGGTGATGAGCCACTGCCAAACATGGAGAACGTTAAGGCTGTATATTCAGCAGAAGGCAACTCAATTGTAATCTCTTTGGGCGATTACATGAAGACAAACGTTACTCCCGTATTCCAGGATGGCGTATGCGTTTCATACATAGTCAGCCAGGTATGGGCCAAGGAATCATGGGCAAGGCAGATCATGGAGAAAGTTCCTGAAGAATACATCGGAGCAACCCGCAAGGGCAACACCATCACAGCATCATACACCAAGGATGTGCTGGACCTCGGCATCATAGGAATCAGCCAGAGCAAATACAAGGACTATGTTGACCAGCTCATAAAGTACGGAAACAGCGATGACAACGGAGGTGACAACGGAGGTGACAACGGTGACGACGACAACGACAAGGTATCATACGCAGCTCCTGCCACCATGTACTTCAACAGCAGGCTCCTTAACAGCGTACAAGGCATGAAAAATGAGTTTGGAAGACCCCAGGACAACTACAACCTTGCATTCGCAGCATCATTCACAGCCTATAAGGGAAAAACCACCCTGGACTACATTACAATGAATTACGGATACTACTATACCGTACGTTCACTCAGTCCACTTGTATTCTGCTGCGACAACACCACCTATCCGTACCCATCATTTGTTGACCAGCACAATCTCACGCTGAACGAAAACGGCTATGTCACAACTTACTCAAACAACGATGGCGAGATAAGAGGCAAATTCAGTTACAGCGACTTTGGACTTATTGAATCAGCCACATGGGAGTACTTCAGGGAAGAAAGCCTTGATGACACTGAAGCAAGTGAGACCATCAACGCCTCATACTCTTTCAACAATGACGGCGAGACACTTTACGGCATTAGCGGAACTTACTCAAAGACCGAGGTTTACGATGACATTGAATACAACAATTCGTACACTATAGACATGAATTTCGAGTACTCTGCATCAGCACCTGCAAGAAACACTTCCGGACAGATTATTCCTTTCATTGCGAAGGTTATTGGCGGCTATGTTTCAAGCTATGATGCAATCAACTACGAAACCGGCAAGTTTGCCCTGCTTGGCTACTTCGGCAAGGGTTCAAGCCTTCTGCCAAACAGGATAACCATCATCCAGGAATATCCTGCTGACCCATCCGGCATGTATGAACCTGAGATTGATGAAACCGTTCTTGAGTTCGAATACACATTCAACGATGACGGAACACTCAATACCGTTACTACATATGAGGTTAATGAATGTGATGGTGAAGATGACGAGAAGGAGGTTATCAGTGCTTACGAGTATTCATATTACGATGATGAGGAATAATATCCACTGACATGAACGAAAAAGCTCCCGGTCTGAAAAGCGCCGGGAGTTTTTTCGTATATATTTGCAACGACAAGACAATTGAAACGCAATGCTTCACGCTCAGACCTGGGATTCAAATATCTGGCTATGCGGCTGGTACAAGGCTACCAGCACCCGCAACGGTGATTCCCGCCCAATGCTCAGGAAAGTCTTCATGCACGACCTGGAAATATTCCGTGACGGAGCATACCGTACGGAGAGCGGCAAAACCATCCCGCTGCCTGTCCACGGTACACACCTGGACCAGGCACGCATGTTCAGTTCCCCCATTGCACTGCCGCAGCAGTATGAAAAGCATGACACGGTAATAGAAGTTATTGAGCAGGACTGCATTGAAGTCCTAGCCGGTATGATTGAGCAAGGATTCAATCCAGCCATCCTGAACATGGCCAGCCTTTACCATCCCGGAGGCGGTGTGCTTGACGGATCATCGGCCCAGGAAGAAGACCTGTGCAGGCGCAGCACCCTGGCCGTTTCGCTCTACCAGTTCTCACTCACTGGAGGCAAGCATGGCGACCTGGCCGTATTGGCCGGTGTCAAGCGCAGGGCGGAACGCTACCCCATGGACAATCTGAGCGGGGGCATCTATTCACCCGGCATCACCTTTTTCAGAACATCGCGGGAACAGGGCTACGCACTGCTTGAAAAGCCTTTTTCGGCTGCAGTCGTCTCAGTTGCAGCACTCAACTACAACACCAAGCACGGCCACAGCACCCTCGAAGAGGGCAAGATACCAGAGTCCGACAAGCCAATCATAAAGGAAAAGATGCGCACCATTCTACGAATAGGAGCATTGAACGGGCATGACAGCATGGTACTGGGTGCATTCGGGTGCGGAGCATTCTGTACACCGCCGGCCCAGCAGGCAAGGCTTTTCCACCAGGTGATTGATGAACCGGAGTTCCATGGCAGGTTCCGCAAACTGGCCTTTGCAATAATTGACTCGCCCAACAGCAACAATTACAAGCCGTTCAGCAAGGAGTTTACTGCAAAAAGCAAGTAATTCAGATACATTTATTAACTTTGAGGTGTCACGACTATATTAATAGGTACTGAAACAATACAAACCAAATAAACATTTAACATTTATGAAGAAATTATTCGTAATGGCCGCCCTCACTTGCGGCTTCACGGCAATCCAGGCCCAGGAACCAAACATTCCTATGGGCATGTTCGGCATGCAGCAGCCTACCAATGTAAACTTTGACCCATACGTAGCAGCTCCTGCAGGATATGACCAGGAACGTGCAGGCATCAAGCGCGGTAAGGTTGAATCAATTGAGTATCAGTCAGAATCAGTAGGCACAACCCGCAAGGCTACAGTTTACCTGCCGGCAAGCTATGACGGCAAGAAGAAGTACAGCGTACTCTACCTGCTCCACGGCATTGGCGGCGACGAGCGCGAATGGATGGACGACGGTGGTGTTCCAAACATCATCATGGATAACCTCTATGCCGACGGCAAGGCTGCCGACATGATTGTAGTCATGCCTAACGGCCGTGCTGCCAAGGATGACTCACGTGCTGGCGGCTATGGTTCTGCAGCCGCTTTCGGCGTATTTGACAAGGACCTGATTGGCAGCCTCATGCCATACATCAACAGCCACTACAGCGTATACACCGACAAGATGCACACTGCTATTGCCGGTCTGTCAATGGGTGGTGGCCAGTCACTGAACTTCGGCCTTGGAAACATGGACAAGTTCGCCTATGTCGGCGGTTTCTCATCAGCACCAAACACAGGCCGCCCACAGCAGCTCATTCCTGATGTTGAGAAGACAAAGAAGGAGAACAAGCTCCTCTGGATGGTATGCGGTGGCGCCGACGGCCTTATGTCAAACAGTTCAAACCTGAAGGCTTTCTGTGATGAGAACGGCGTTCCATGCACACTCATCAACTACCCTAACGAAGGCCACAACTTTACTGTATGGAAGTACGGTCTGTACAACTTTGCACAGCTCATCTTCAAGAACTGACAATTGACCTCTGGAACATACGAAAAGAGCCGCCTTATCTGAAAGACGGCTTTTTTTTCGCATGTGGAAATATACCATGAAATGATTTCACTATCTTTGTGATTAGTTATGGCAACAGGCAAGGACAACACACAGCGCAAACTCAGGACCATCGCACTGATACTCCTGTCTTTTCTTGTATTTGCCATCGGCGACATCACGGGAAAGCTTTTCCACCAGGCCGATATTGAAATACCGGGCATGGTCAGGATAGTTCTCTGGGGAGCATCACTGGTATCCTGCGCAATCCCCATATGCCTGAAACCGCTCGTAAGCAGAAAAAACATACAGAAACTATCCTTTACTGCATACATACTTCTCTGGGAAGTTGCAGTCTGGTTCTCCGGCGCCCTCAGTTATATCAGGACTGACCTTGGCGGCTATGTAGCCGCGAGCATACTGCTGCCGTTCATCTCCCTGCTGCTGTACAAATTTATCCCATGGATTTTCAAAAGCGCAGTATCGTTGATAAAGCGCACCTTCAAGGCTCCTTCGGCAAGAGTGGCAGCACTGCTGGCAACCGTGGGAATCGGAACCGCCGCACTGGTTGCACTGATTGTATGCGGATACGGCTGGGAAGGAAAACTTGTAGGATTAAACGAAACGGTCTCTATTCCGTCATTCGAAGAGAACAACAACAAGGACCACAAAGAGCCATACCGGGACTACAGCAAGATATTCAACGACCTGCAGGAAACCCAGCTGAAATCGGCCATTGCCAATGGAATAAAGGGAATCAAGGACATTGATGATGCCAAGGCCAATACCAAACTGGCTGAAATAAAGACATGCAAGACCTACAAGGTCGATGACCTTACCCACTCAATACCATATCTGGTACCCAAGGCCAAGAGACTGGTCGAAGACATAGGCAAGGCCTTCCAGGATTCGCTCTACAACCGCGGTTACAGCCGTGACCACAGGATCATTGTCACCAGTGTATTCCGCACCGAATCCAATGTAAAGAGTCTTCGCAAGAGCAACACCAATGCAACCGAAAATTCATGCCACAGCTACGGAACTACGGTTGACATTGCATACTACCGTTTCGACACCCCCGAAACCGGCCGCGTAGCTGACCAGGAGAAGATGCGCCAGGTGCTCTTCCAGGTTGTCAATGACATGCGCAACCAGAAGCGATGCTGGGTCAAGTACGAGAAGAACCAGAGCTGCCTGCACATGACCGTCCGCTAATCTTCCGCCACTTCAGCAAATACACAGCCAAGTACCCTGCAGCGCCAAATTTTCATATAAATAAGGTGCTAGGTTTCTTTTTTTTATGTAAATTTGTGGGTTATTAGACGAAATCAAAAACACACTTAATAATTATGGCACAGGAAGACGTTTTCAAGAAGATTGTAGCCCACTGCAAGGAGTACGGCTTTGTTTTCCCATCTAGTGAAATCTATGATGGACTTGGCGCTGTTTACGACTATGGACAGCTGGGTGTTGAAATGAAAAACAACATCAAGACCTATTGGTGGCAGAGCATGGTGCTCCTTCACGACAACATCGTAGGTATTGACTCATCAATCTTCATGCATCCTACAATATGGAAGGCTTCAGGTCACGTCGATGCATTCAATGACCCTCTCATTGACAACCGTGACTCAAAGAAGCGCTATCGTGCTGACGTCCTGATTGAAGAGCAGCTCGCCAAGTACGATGAAAAGATTGAGAAGGAAGTTGCAAAGGCACGCAAGCGTTTCGGAGACAGCTTTGACGAAGCACAGTACCGCGCAACAAGCAAGAATGTCCTTGATACCGCCGCAAAGCGTGACGCCCTGCACGAGCGTTTCGCCAAGGCACTCAATGACAACAACCTGGATGAGCTCAAGCAGATCATCATAGACGAAGAAATTGTATGTCCTATCTCCGGCACACGCAACTGGACCGATGTACGCCAGTTCAACCTGATGTTCTCAACAGAAATGGGTTCAACTGCCGACAGCAACATGAAGATTTACCTGCGTCCTGAAACAGCCCAGGGTATTTTCGTAAACTACCTGAACGTACAGAAGACAGGCCGCATGAAGCTTCCTTTCGGTATTGCGCAGATTGGCAAGGCTTTCCGAAACGAGATTGTTGCCCGCCAGTTCATTTTCCGCATGCGTGAGTTTGAGCAGATGGAAATGCAGTTCTTCATCAAGCCGGGTACCGAGCTTGACTGGTTTGCAAAGTGGAAGCAGACACGTATGGCATGGCACCAGGCCCTTGGATTCGGCGCAGAAAAGTACCGTTTCCATGACCATGACAAGCTGGCTCACTACGCCAACGCTGCCACCGACATCGAATTCCAGATGCCTTTCGGCTTCAAGGAGGTTGAGGGTATTCATTCACGTACCAATTTCGACCTGTCACAGCACGAGAAGTACAGCGGAAAGAACATCAAGTACTTTGATCCTGAAAGCAGCGAAAGCTACACTCCATATGTAATTGAGACATCTATCGGCGTTGACCGCATGTTCCTGAGCATGATGTGCGCTTCATACGAAGAACAGCAGCTTGAGAACGGTGAGACACGTACGGTTCTGCACCTTCCGGCAGCCATCGCCCCTGTCAAGCTGGCAATTCTGCCACTCCTGAAGAAGGACGGTCTGCCTGAACTGGCACACAACATTCAGAATGACCTGAAGTTCCACTTCAACTGCCAGTATGATGAGAAGGACTCAATTGGCAAGCGTTACCGCCGTCAGGATGCCATAGGCACCCCATACTGCATCACCGTTGACCACCAGTCACTTGAAGACCAGACTGTCACACTCCGTAACCGTGACACAATGGAGCAGGAGCGCGTAAAGATTGCCGATCTCTGCGCTATCCTTTCAGACAAGGTATCAATCACCAGCGTACTCAAGACACTCTGATATGAAAAAAGCACTGAACATCTCATTCATGCTGCTGACAGCCGCAACACTGCTGACATCATGCAAGGAGACCGAAGTTGTCAGCGAATACGACAACTGGCAAAACCGCAATGCAGAATACGTTGACAACCTGGCAGCCAAGTGTGCTGTATCAGAGAACAACGGCGTAACACCGGACAATGCAAAGAGCGGTGAGATGTTCAGGCTACTCTCTTATCTGCTCGACCCCGAGTCAGGCAATCACAGGAACATTGACTACGTGTATTGCGAAGTAATTGAGCACGGAGAAGGAACCCAGACTCCCCATTTCACTGATTCTGTTTGGATAGACTACCGCGTAAGGCTCATTCCGACAGAAAACTACCCTGAAGGAATGATCTCCGACCAGTCATACAGGACAGAACAGATTGACAGGAATCTGAACACCCCTTCCGGTTTCGCCATATCAGGCCTTGTGCCAGGCGTTTCAACCGCACTCATGAACATGGTTTCGGGTGACATATGGAGGCTTTACATACCATATGAACTTGGATACGGTAAGTCAGACCACAACAACATACCGGCTTACTCAACCCTGATTTTTGATGTTTGCCTTGAAAAATTCAAGCTGACATACGTAGAATAACAGAAAGACAACAAATAACCACTAGAGCAAATCAATTCCGATGAACGAAGAAACAGGCATCAGTTCCAGCAACTATTCCGCACAGAACATTCAGGTGCTTGAAGGACTTGAAGCAGTCCGCAAGCGTCCTGCCATGTATATTGGCGACATCAGTGAAAAGGGTCTCCATCATCTCGTATATGAAGTAGTTGACAACTCCATCGACGAATCGATGGCCGGTTACTGCACACACATTGAGGTGACCATCAACGAAGACGGTTCAATAACCGTCCAGGACAACGGCCGAGGCATCCCTGTTGACATGCACCCGAAAGAGCACAAGTCTGCACTTGAAGTCGTAATGACAGTCCTCCACGCAGGCGGTAAGTTCGACAAGGGTTCATACAAGGTATCAGGCGGTCTTCACGGCGTGGGTGTTTCATGTGTGAATGCGCTATCCACCAAGATGGTAACTGAAGTATTCCGCGACGGCAAGGTTTACCGCCAGGAATATGCATGCGGCAAGCCCATGACCCAGGTTGAGGTCGTAGGCACGTCAGACCTGCGCGGTACACGCCAGACATTCTGGCCGGACGGAAGCATCTTCATCACCACGGAATACAAATATGACATTCTTGCAGCCCGCCTTCATGAACTTTCATTCCTGAATGCCGGGCTCACCATATCACTCACTGACAAGCGCGTCATGGTGGAAGGTGAATACAAGCATGATGTATTCTATTCAAGCGAAGGCCTGAAGGAATTCGTCAGCTACATTGATGAAAACCGCGTCCACCTGATTCCTGAGCCAATCTACTTGAACACCGAAAAGCAGGGTGTTCCAATTGAAGTGGCAATTCTCTACAACACAGAGTACAAGGAAACAATACGTTCTTTCGTAAACAACATCAACACCATAGAGGGCGGAACCCATCTTGGAGGCTTCCGTACCGCACTGACCCGTACACTCAAGAAGTATGCCGATGAAGGCAAGTTCCTTGAGAAAGCCAAGGTTGAGATTGAAGGTGAAGACTTCCGTGAAGGCCTGACAGCCGTTATTTCAGTAAAGGTTGCAGAACCTCAGTTCGAAGGCCAGACCAAGACCAAGCTTGGCAACAGTGAAGTTGCCGGTGCCGTACAGCAGGCCGTAGGCGAAGCTCTGACGAACTATCTGGAAGAGCACCCGAAGGAGGCAAAGATGATTGTCGACAAGGTTATTCTGGCCGCACAGGCTCGAGTTGCAGCCCGCAAGGCACGTGAGAACGTCCAGCGAAAGAGCCCACTCACAGGAAGCGGACTCCCAGGCAAGCTGGCTGACTGTTCAGACAAGGATCCGGCAAACTGCGAACTCTTCATTGTAGAGGGTGACTCTGCGGGTGGTTCTGCCAAGCAGGGACGCGACCGTCACACCCAGGCAATCCTGCCTATCCGCGGTAAGATCTTCAACGTAGAGCGTGTAATGTGGCACAAGGCATTTGACCACGAAGAGGTCAACAACATCATCCAGGCACTGGGCGTACGATTCGGACTCAATCCAGAAGACTCCAAACAGGCCAACTACGACAAGCTGCGCTATTACAAGGTAATCATCATGACCGATGCCGATGTCGATGGTTCACACATCGACACCCTCATCATGACACTCTTCTTCCGCTATATGCCGGAACTCATTGAGAACGGTCACCTCTACATAGCAACCCCACCACTCTATCTCTGTACCAAGGGTAAGGTCAAGGAGTATTGCTATGATGAAGTACAGCGCCAGAGATTCATTGACACCTACGGAGGCGGACTTGAGCAGAATATCACCACCCAGCGATACAAAGGTCTTGGTGAGATGAATCCGGAACAGCTTTGGGAAACAACAATGAACCCGGAGAACCGCCTTCTCAAGCAGGTTCACATTCAGGATGCAGCCGAAGCAGACCACATATTCTCAATGCTCATGGGTGAAGATGTAGGCACACGCCGCGAATTCATCGAGAAGAACGCCACCTACGCAAACATCGACGCATAAGAAGCAAGGTACATATACCATACTACAGAAAAAGCGGTTCCGCAAGGAGCCGCTTTTTATTGTTTTTGCCAGGGAATGCACGGTGTGCACTTCTAAAATATAGATATCACATAAGAGTACAGACACAATGAAAAGGGTTGAAGCGTTGCTTCAACCCCTCATGTATTGTTGAGAATACCGTCTGCTATTAAGCCAGCTTAGCGATGTGAGCAGCGAGCTTTGACTTCAGGTTAGCAGCCTTGTTCTTGTGGATAAGGTTTGTCTTTGCCATCTTGTCAAGCATCTTCTGTACCTTTGGATAGGTAGCTACTGCTTCCTCCTTGTTGGTCATAGCACGAAGAGCGCGAACTGCATTACGCATTGTCTTTGCATAATAACGGTTATGGAGTCTTCTGCTCTCGCTCTTTCTGATCTCCTTCAAGGTTGATCTGTGATTTGCCATATTAAAGTTTCTTCTTTTTATGTTTTTACTTAGTAGCGCGTATGAGAGTCGAACTCATCTTGCAAGAATGAAAATCTTGAGTACTAGCCGATATACGAACGCGCCATCATCCACGTCTTTTAGCAAGACGACTTTGCTTTTAGCGGATGCAAAAGTAGCGACAATTTTCTTAACTGCAAACTTTATCGCCATTTTTTTTCATAACTTCGTCGCATCATATAGAAAATAATCATGTGGCAAGCCGATAAAGGTATAGTACTCAGTGCAATACGGCACAATGACAAATCATGCGTGGTGCGGGTCTTTACCCAGAGTGCCGGTATGGTACCATTTATTTTCTACATATCACAGAGCAGCAAGGGAGCTTCAAGGAACACACTCATCCAGCCCATGACACGCATTTCGTTCCAGTCAGACGGTGCCCCGTCAAGCAATCTCAGACACATGAAAGAGATAAGGAATTACGCTCCGTACACCGACATATTGTTCAATCCGGCAAAAAGCGCAATATCTCTCATGCTGGGAGAATTCCTCTCATACGCGCTGGCTGGTGAAGAGGCAAACGGTCCCCTGTTTGATTTCATTGACCAATCCATGCAATGGCTTGATTCTGCGGCTCCCGGAGATTATTCAAACTTTCACCTCAGATTCCTGCTGAACGTAGCCGGTTTCCTTGGAATCTGCCCAAATGCCGAAGGATACCGTCCCGGATACCTCTTGGACATGCGTGAGGGTATCTTTACCGGAAATCCCACCGGACATGCCGACACCCTTGATGCAGACAACTCTTTCAAGATAGCAGTGCTCCTGCAGTCAACCTACCAGAATATGCAAAGCGCGCCGCTGACAGGTCAGCAGCGCTCTTCGCTATTGCGTTTCATGAACGACTGGTTCAGAATACACATCCCTTCATTTCCTGCCATCAAGTCAATCGATGTACTGGAAGTGGTATTTGACTGAATTACTCGTGGTCTGCCAGTGCCATGATTGCCTTTCTTTCCGGCATGGTCCTGGTATAGGCAGGCGATGCCGCAAGTGCATCAATCAGCCTGTCATTTTCCATAAACTCATCAGTAAGGTCAATCAGGCTGAATGACTTCTTCTCACCTCGGCCATAAAGGTCATCAATGACATTTGAAGTCTGCTGCTGGTCTGATTCGTCAATCATTGGAATGCTGTCCATGCCAAAGCCTGTAGCCAATACGGTAATCTTGACCTCATCAGTAAGAGTCGGATCATAGGCTATACCCCAGATAACCTCAATATCCTTCTCCTTGAACTTGTCCATGAAATAGTTGATTTCATTCATTTCATCAAGCAGAAGCTGCTGTTCGGCATTCTCGCTCTGATAGATATTGAACAGGATCTTCTTGGACTTGTATATATCATTGTTGTACAGCAACGGAGAGTTGAGGGCCGATTCAAAGGCCTGGTTGATTCTGTTCTCACCCTTGCCAAGACCTGTACTCATGATTGCAACGCCACCGTTGCTCAGGATCTTCTTGACATCGCGGAAATCCAGGTTGATCAATCCCCGGCAGGTTATCAGCTCAGCAATACTCTTTGTAGCAGTGGTAAGCGTATCATCGGCCCTCTTGAAACCTTCCGTGACATTCATCTTCGGGTAGATTTCAAGCAGTTTTTCGTTGCTGATGACAAGAAGTGCATCGACATGCTGGGACATTTCCTTGACACCGCGAAGGGCCTGCATGATCTTGGGCTTCATTTCAAAGCGGAAAGGTATTGTTACTATGCCCACTGTCAGTATGCCCATATCCTTGGCACAACGCGCAATGACAGGGGCTGCGCCGGTTCCGGTACCGCCGCCCATGCCGGCAGTGATGAATACCATCTGGGTCTCATCATTGAACTGGGCCTTGATTTCGTCCATGCTCTCTTCGGCAGCGGCCTTTGCAACCAGCGGATCATTGCCGGCGCCAAGTCCCTTTGTCGTTTCACGGCCCAGCTGGAGCTTGATGGGTATTTCTGAACCGGCCAGAGCCTGCTGGTCTGTGTTGGCTACTACGAACACCACATCATGTATTCCTGCACGGAACATGTTATTCACGGCATTTCCGCCGCCACCACCTACACCTATGACCTTTATTATCTTCCTGGAGTCTGTAGGGAATGAAAAAGGGAGTGTTCCATTGTCTTCAAAATCCTTTATATAGTCAACCATAATTACTGCTCTTTTGATGGTTCATCTTCGAAAAATTTCTCACTGGAATCAATGATTCCGCTCAGGAACCTGCGCACCAGGTTTACCCTCTTCTTTGATGTAGGCTTTTCGGGTTCTGCCTTACCCTCTTCTTCCTGCACCTCAGGTTCCGGATCCGGCTCTGGTTCTACCCTTTCCGGTTCGCGGTTCACATCGTCACTTGCCTCTCCGTCTTCCCCGAAAAGTGACGTCTGTGTAATCTGGGCATTGGCATCAGTCTCTATCCTGTCGATGGTATCCATTTTCGTGAATGAGCAACAATTCTCATCACCATTGACCATTACGGACAGCAGAGCCAGCTGTGAGCCGTCGCCGCATCTCCACCTGGGCTCGTTCCATTCAATACCGCAGGAAGGCTCTGTAACCAGCCTTACGCTATTCAGTTTCGGAATATGTGCATGGAATACCGATTCCAGTCCATGCAGGCTTGAGCCGCCACCAGTCAGGACAATTCCGGCTCCAAGTGAATCCAGGCATTCCGATTCAGCAATCTGCCGTACCACATTGCGGACAATCTCCTCATTGCGGGCATTTATTATATTGCCAACCTCCTTAAGTTCAATGGTATTGAATCCGACAGCCACCTTGGCATCGGAATTCATTCCCTCCTGAAGGTTGCACAGTCCATATTTTCTCTTCAGGTCTTCAGCTGCGTCCATGTCAATCTTCAGGACCTGTGAAAGGTCACGGGTAATCAGGTTGCTGCCTATAGGAATTACCCTAAGCCTCTTCAGGATTCCGTCTTTGTAGATTGCTACCGATGTATTGTCTGCACCAAGGTCAATCAGGGCGCATCCCCTGCGCTTGTCATCATCGGACAATACAGCATCGGCCTGGGCAGTCAGCGCTACGTATCCGTCTACTATTGAAATATTGTTTTCCTCAAAACACCTGTCAACGAACTCGAAGGTCTGCACCTTCTTGAGAATGTTCATGTACTTGCCCACAATATGTGAACAGGCAACGCCCATCGGTTCTGTTTCAGATTCGTTCTTGCCGTCTATGACATACTCCTGAGATTCCAGCATGAGTCTCTGCTGGCCCGGATATTCAATCTGTTCGCACTGGAAGAACATGTCATCAATAATCTCCTGGGTCAGGATTGTCTCATCGGCGAAACTTCTCTCCACAGTAGCCGTAACAGACTTCAGTCCCTTACTGTTGTAGCCTATGAAGACCTTGCTGATCTTTATGGCCAACATGTTCTCAAGGCGGCAGATAACCTCGCCGACTGCTGACTTGGTCTTCTCGTAATTGTAGATAGAACCATTCTTCACGCATGATGTTGCAGGAACACTGGCATAGGCCAATACTCTCCACGCTCCGGATTCAGTCTTCTCTCCGACCACACCGGCAATCTTTGATGAAGCCAGTTCAATGGCAACGATTGTTTTGTTCTGATTCATTGTCTATATTTATTTCTTTCTTTTGCAAACCACCTGGTTGTCAAACGCAACACTTATTGAGGCATACTTGTTCCAGCCAATCTTCTCAAGGCCATTGCGGTAGAATGACATGAGACGGTCCAGCTTTTCTTCGGTCTTTTCATTATTTCCAAGTATGAGCAGGCAATTGCCCACACGCGGCACTAGCTGAATTTCACCGCTTTCGGCAATATTAATCTGTTCAACCTGCGCATTCCAGAAATCACTTGCTCCTATTATGCGTACCAGCTTGAGCAACTGGTCACTTGCATACTCTTTTGATATATTGCCGGTAGCCACCGGAACATGAACCGCCATTCCGCTGTGTGAAATTACATTGCCATGGCTGTCCACATAGAAATCCTGACCACGGTTATTGCGCACCCTTACAAGAGGCACCTTGCTGACAATCTCTATCTTGACCTTGTTTCCAGCAGTGATAAAGCATTCGGCATTCTCGACCAGTGGGAATTCCGACAGCACCTCCTCCATCTTCTCAACGTCGACCTCTTCAAGTTTGCGGTTTTCCGGATTCATGTGCTCACGGTCAAGATAGTCAATTATCATGTCCCTGTTGATAAGCGAATAGTCCAGGCTGTCCCTGACCACAAGCTCAACACCCTGGCACATCAGGGTATCTTCATGGCGGTCCGTGAAGAACACTACTGCTATCACGGCATATACAGCCAGCAATACAGCCGAAACTATTGTCAGAACCTTCCTTATCACTCCTTCAGTTTTTCAGCAATCTTTTCTGCATAGTTGTCCAGGTCACCGGCACCGACTGTCACGAGAACCTGTACGTCATTCTTTATCTCATCAATAAGCTGAGGCACCTGGCTCATGCTTATAATGCCCTGGCAGACTCCCGGTTTCATGCAGTCTGCAATTATCTGGCTAGTAATGCCCGGAATAGGCAATTCACGTGCCGGATAGATGTCAAGCAGCCATACCTGGTCAAACAGCGAAAGGCTGTCGGCAAATTCCCTGTAGAAATCGCGCGTCCTGGTATAGAGGTGCGGCTGGAACAGGGCGGTAATCTTCCTGTCGGAATAGAGCTGCCTTATTGAGAGCGCACACTGCTTCAGTTCTGCCGGATGGTGGGCATAGTCACTCAGATAGACTTTATCATCGGTCTTCAGGTGGAAATCAAAGCGGCGGTCGCAGCCCCTGAAACTCTTCATGGCCTCACGTATTACATCCTCGGCAGCACCACTCAGCTGGGCTACGGCAATTGCTGCCACGCCATTGTCAACATTGACAGGGACAGGTACGCCCAGTTCTATATCCTTAATGTCACCCAGAGGTGAGAAATAGTCAAATACAAGACGGCCGTTTCCAATCCTTATGTTGCCGGCATGGAAGTCACCGCTCTCGACAGAATATGTATAGAGCTTGACGCCGGCCGCCAGCTGCGGGTCAAGCAGATCCTTCAGGCCTTCGTGCAGTATCAGCTCACCTCCTGGCTTAATCAGCGAAGTATACTTGCGGAAACTCTCCACATAGTTCTCATATGTGCCATATATGTCCAGATGATCGGCATCGACCGCAGTAATAACGGTCCTGAGCGGTCTCAGGTGGTGGAAGGAACGGTCAAATTCATCGGCCTCAATTACCACATAGTCACTCTTGTCACTGGTCATCAGGTTACTCTTGCAGTTCTTCAGTATTCCGCCCAGGAAGGCATTGCAACCATCAGGAGTACCGTTCATGATATGGGCAATCATTGACGAGGTCGTAGTCTTGCCATGGGTTCCGGCCACGCACAGGCCATCAAGTGACCTTGTCAGGGTTCCCAGCACCTGGGCCCTCTTTTCGATTACGAAATCATTGGCACGGAACCAGGACAGCACCTGATTTGATTCAGGTATGGCCGGGGTATAAACCACAAGGGTCTGCCTTGGATTCCGGCAATATTCTGGAATTGTGTCAGCGTTGTCATCGAAATGAATGAACGCGCCCTCTGATATGAGGGCCGATGTCAGGTCACTCGATGTACGGTCATATCCGGCCACCTTGCAGCCGCGGTGCAGGAAATAGCGCACCAGGGCACTCATGCCTATACCGCCTGCGCCCACAAAATATACAGACTTGATCTGTTCAAGGTCTAGTTCAGCTGTTCCGTAACCGGCAAGTGCCAGAACCTGACGGGCAATCACCTGCGCCGAATCATGGAAAGCCAGCTTCACTATATTGTTGCTCAGTCCCTTAAGCCTCTTCTGGTCAAGCACCAATGCTATGGCTGCAGGGATAAGCTCACCTTTGGCCCTTGCATCGGGAATATGTATTGCGGCATCCTTTTCTGACAGGGCCAGGGCATTCTTGGTCTGATGGTCCTCGGCCACATTCGGCGAAGGAACAAGTATCACTGGCTTTCCCAACAGGCAGAGTTCCGAAATAGAACCGGCACCGGCACGCGATATTACCAGGTCACAAGCAGCATATGCCTTATCCATGTCAGAAACAAAACTGACGGGGAAAAGGTTGACAGGGCATACAACCTGCTCAAGACGCTGTTTCATCTCTTCAGCATAATACTTGCCGGTCTGCCACATGAACTGGATATCCTGGTGCTGCCTGATTATCTCTATGTTGGCCATCACGCTCTCATTAAGCGTGCGGGCACCCAGGCTTCCGCCAATTATGAGTACAATCTTCTTATTTGGGTCAAGTCCGAGGGCACGGGCTGCTTCCTGACGGTCCATTCTGTTTCCTGTCAGGGAAGGACGGACGGGATTGCCTGTCATTACAATCTTTTCAGCCGGGAAGAATCTCTCCATTCCGCTATAGGCTACGCATATCTTTTCAGCGTTCTTTGCAAGTATCTTGTTGGTAACTCCTGCATATGAATTCTGTTCCTGAAGAAGGGTTGGGATACCCATCTTGCCAGCCATGCGGAGAGTAGGTCCGCTGGCATACCCGCCAACGCCGACAGCAACCATAGGCTTAAAGTCCCTTATGATCTTCCTGGCCATCAACTGGCTCTTGGCAACCTTGAAGAGAACAGCAATATTCTTCAGCATATTCTTGCGGTCAAATCCGCATATTGGCAATCCCTTGATTGGGAATCCGGCTTCAGGAACCCTCTGCATCTCCATCCTGCCCTCTGCACCAACAAAAAGAATATCAGCATCAGGGCGAATCTGCTTCACTGCCATAGCAATTGAAACAGCCGGGAAAATATGTCCTCCCGTACCGCCACCACTGATTATTATCCTCGGTTTCTCCTGTCTGTCCATATATGATAACAATTAATCAAATTCTTCTGGTTCAAGTTCTGCTTCAGGTTCAGCCGTCACAGGCAATGTTTCTTCACCGGTTCCGTCAACCGCTTCAGCCGAGAATTCCTCTTCCTGCTGCACCTTGCTTATTCCCAACACCATGCCGATGTAGGCCGAGCAAACCAGTACCGACGTACCGCCCTTGCTTATCAGGGGCAGTGGCTGACCGGTAACAGGAAACAGTCCGACTGCAACCGACATGTTCACGAATGCCTGCAATCCCAGCATTATGCCAATGCCACACGCCAGGTATGCCGGGAATTTCTCCTTGCAGTTAGTCGATATCTTCCAAATCCTGTAGAACATGAGCATATACAGCAAAAGCACGAAAGCCCCGCCGGCCAGTCCAAGTTCTTCCAGTATGATTGCATATATAAAGTCACAGCTTGCCTCCTGAAGATTATCTCTCTCCTGAGACTTGCCGGGGCCCTTTCCAAAGAAGTGGCTCGATGCAATCGCTATATTGGCATGAGTCTCCTGAGGCTTGTCCGGTGCTACATTATATACATACTCTTTCGGGCTTTTCTTGCTCTCCTTGAAAGAGGCTGCGAAATCCAGTATTCGGGCTCTCCATGTCAAAGCTCTCTCCGGAACGAAAGGAATGCTCTTCAAGGTCTGTGCCGAAGGTGCTACCAGCAGCAAGGCCATAGACAGAACCAGGCCCACGCATGTCACCGAGAACCAAAACATTATTCTCTTTGACAACCCTCCTATCCACATCATCAGATATACTGTCAGGCACAGGATGAGCGCGGTTGACAGGTTCTCCGTAAATATCAGCAAGAAGAATATGCCGGTAGTCACTACAATTTTCCAGAAAGTATTGCTATGACTCAGGGGTTCATCCTTCTTGAGCCGTTCAAGCATGATGGCCACAGTCAGAATGACAGCCATCTTTGCTATTTCCGAAGGCTGCAGGTTTATAAAGCCCAGGTCAATCCAGCGCTGCGCAGAGCCGTGAGACCCACCTCCCGAAAAAGAGAGGATAAGGAGCGCTGCTATTGAAACAGGAACCAGGAAATAAGGCAGTATCTTGTACCATTTATAGTGAATAAGGTGCATGAGATACATTACGCACACACCAAGTCCAAGATGAAGCGCATGACCTATTATTGGACGCATGTAGTTCTCACGCCCAAAGACCATGCGGCTGCTGGCACTGAACACCTCCACAAGTGAGATGAAACACAATATCATGACAATTGTCCAGATATGTGCATCACCCTTGAGGAATGACAGGCGCTTTATTCCGGTATCTTTCAGAGTCATAATCTCACTTCCATTAAAGAGCCCTTACACAAGCCTTGAACTGCTCACCGCGGTCCTCATAGCTGCGGAAAAGGTCAAAGCTGGCACAGCACGGACTCAGCAGGACTATCTGGCCCTTGCTTGCCATCCTGGATGCAGCATCGACAGCATCCTTCATTGACTGGACATCGGCAACAGGGAGTCCGAAACCATCGAAGAAACCGTGCAGTTTTTCATTATGCAGGCCCATGTATACCAGTCCGCAGCACTTTTCACGTACCAGGTCAGCAATCTCGTTGTAGTCATTGCCCTTGTCCTTGCCGCCCAAGATGAGCACGCACTTGACTGGCATGCTCTGCAGGGCATACCAGCAGCTGTTCACATTGGTTGCCTTGGAATCATTGATATAGTCTACGCCATTCACGCGGGCAACGCGTTCCAGACGGTGTTCTACTCCCTGGAATGTCTGCAGCGCCTTGCGGATAGTCTCATTCTTGATACCTACGATATTGGCCGAAATACCGGCAGCCATTGAATTGTACAGATTGTGCTTTCCATTCAGCGCAAGTGATTCCTGCTCCATATTGAATGCGTACGGCTTCTCAAAGTAAAGAGTACCGTCTTCGGTATAGGCAGCCAGGTTCTCGGCCTTCTCTTCGGAGAATGGGTACAGGGTTGCCTTCAGACCATACTTCTTCAGTTCACGGGTAATAATGGGATCATCATTCCAGAACACGAATGCATCATCTTCGGTCTGGTTCCTTATGACGCGCATCTTGGCATCGACATAATTCTGCATCTCATAGTCATAGCGGTCCAGATGGTCAGGGGTAATATTCATGAGAATGGCCACATGAGCCTTGAAGTCATACATGTTGTCCAACTGGAAACTGCTGAGCTCAATCACGTAATAGTCATAATCCTTTTCGGCGACCTGCCAGGCCAGGCTGCTTCCAATATTGCCAGCCAGACCCACATTCATTCCTGCCATCTTGAAAATGTGGTAGATAAGTGAAGTGGTGGTAGTCTTTCCGTTAGAACCGGTTATGCAGATCATCTTGGCATTGGTATACCTTCCGGCAAACTCAATCTCTGAAATGATTGGGGTGCCCTTTGCCATGAGCTTCTGGATCATCGGAGCCTCCTTGGGAATGCCCGGACTCTTGATAACCTCATCGGCAGCCATGATTATCTCTTCAGTATGCTGCTTCTGTTCCCACTTGATTCCACGCTTGTCAAGTTCCTCGCGGTAAAACTCCTTGATTTCCGAGAGGTCCGATACAAATACGTCAAAACCCTTTGCCTGAGCCAGTATGGCTGCACCTGTACCACTTTCACCGGCACCGAGAACTACTATTTTCTTCTGTGACATAATTATCTGATTTTCAATGTCAATATTGTTATAGCCACAAGACCGATGGTAATAATCCAGGTCCTGAGGGTAATCTTTGTCTCAAACTGAAGCTTATTGTCATCACCTTTGTATATGACAGTGCTTCCCGGATCACATTTCTGCACCTGTGCCATGCTGGTACGGAAATGGTCATGTATGGGAGTGCGCTTCCATATTCTCCGGTGAACGCCCAGCCTCTTTCCGCTCTTGTAATAGTAACGCTGCAGCATTACCGAAAGGCTCTCCACCAGGAACACGCCGCACAGGACAGGCAGCAGCAGTTCCTTGTGTATGCAAATTGCCGTCACTGCTATGATGCCTCCAATGGTAAGGCTGCCGGTATCACCCATGAATATCTGGGCCGGATATGAATTGAACCACAGGAAACCTATGAGAGAACCGACGAATGCACATACGAATATGACTATCTCCTGACTTCCCGGTATGTACATCAGGTTCAGGTATTCGGCAAGGACCACATTACTTGACACATAGGCCAGAATAACCAGGCCTATGCCTATTATGGCAGAATTGCCTGCCGCCATTCCGTCCATTCCGTCATTCAGGTTGGAGCCATTTGAAACCGCAGTCACTACAAACAGGGTGAGCAGCACAAAGAATATCCATCCGGCCTTGTACTTCGCATTTTCGCCCATCCAGCCAAACAGGTCGGCATAATTGAGGTTATGGTTCTTGAAGAATGGAATGGTAGTACGGGTTGACTTTACGTCAGGAGTCTTAACCACTATCTCGGTATTATTCTCAATACGGGTTTCTACCCTCTCATTTATGACTACCTGGCTGCTGTAACGCATGGTCAGGCCCACTATCAGGCCCAAGGCCAGCTGACCCAGCACCTTGTACCATCCCTTCAGGCCTTCCTTGTTCTTGCGGAATGTCTTTATATAGTCATCGGCAAAGCCTATGGAACCAAGAATAAGCGTAGTAATAAGCATAAGCCACACATACACATTGGTAAGATCAGCCACCAGCAGGCAGGGAACAACTATTGCAACGATAATGATTACTCCACCCATGGTCGGTACTCCCACCTTGCCCACATTGAACGGGTCAGTCTTGCTGTCGCGCTGGGTTTCCGAAATGTTTTTCTTCTTCAGGGTATCAATGAAAAAACTGCCAAACCAGCATGAAATGACAATTGACACCACCAGGGCGAACAATGCCCTGAACGACACATATGAGAATACACCCGCACCAGGTATGTGTATTCCCTTCGAGGCTAATAAATCAAACAGATGATAGAGCATATCTTCAGAATGTTTCCCTAATTACTTCATGGTCATCAAAGTGGTGCTTCACACCCTTGACATCCTGATAATCTTCATGTCCCTTTCCGGCAACCAGTATGACATCGCCAGCACCAGCCATCTCACATGCGGTGTGAATGGCCTCACGGCGGTCAACAATCAGAGTCACCTTGTCCATATCTTCCTGTGCCACGCCGGCAAGCATGTCATTGATTATATCCTGAGGCTCCTCCATTCTCGGATTGTCCGATGTAATGATTACGCGGTCGCTGTATTTCACGCTCTCCTGAGCCATCAGGGGTCTCTTGCCCTTGTCACGGTTTCCACCTGCACCCACTACGGTAATAAGGGTACCCTTTCCGTTCATGACATCAACAATGGTTGTCAGCACATTTGTCAGGGCATCGGGGGTATGTGCATAGTCAACAATTGCGGTAAAGCCCTTCGGCGCAGCTATAGCATCGAACCTGCCGTTGACCGGCACAAGCGTGCTCATGACCGTCAGGACCTCTTCGGGGTCACGACCAAGCATTATGGCAGAACCGTAGACAGCCAGCAGGTTGCTTACGTTGAACTTGCCTATGAAACGCATGAAGGCCTCGCGTCCGTTAATGTCAAGCATCATTCCGCTGAAACCCGATTCCAGAATCCTTGCCTTGAAATCACACATGCTCCTCAGCGAATAGGTCTTTACCGTGGCCCTGGTATTCTGCGCCATCACAAGACCATTCTTGTCATCGGCATTGGTAACCATGAAAGCATCGGGACCAAGGTCATCAAAGAACTTCTTCTTGGCGGCCAGATAGTTGGCCACGGTCTTATGATAGTCCATGTGGTCACGGGTCAGGTTGGTAAATATTCCGCCGGCATACTTCAGTCCGCCTATGCGCTTCTGGTCAATGGCATGTGAACTGCACTCCATGAAGACATAGCTGCACCCGCAATCTGCCATCTGGCCAAGAAGACGGTTCAGGGTTACGGCATCAGGAGTAGTATGGTCAGTCGGAACAGGCTGGCCGTCAATATAGTTGCACACCGTAGAAACCAGTCCGCACTTGTATCCGAACTTGCGGAACATATTGTATAGGAGAGTTGCTATGGTAGTCTTGCCGTTGGTTCCGGTAACGCCTACCAGCTTGAAACGGCTTGAGGGATTTCCAAAAAAGCGCGTTGCAATTATGCCCAGCACATCATTGCATGATTCAACCTGAACATAGGCAACGCCATCGGTCAGGAAGGCCGGCAAATCTTCACAGACAATCACCGACGCACCGTTCTTTACTGCGCCGTCAATGAAAGTATGTCCGTCAACACGCGTGCCACGCATCGCAACGAACAGATTTCCGTTCTTTACCTTCTGTGAATCAATCTGAATGTCAGTGACGACAGTATCAGGACAGCCCTTCACAGTAACCGTCTTCAGTCCGTCAATCAATACTCCCAGTTTCATCTCCATATCATTACATTCTTAATGTTATTGCTATTCTGTCACCCTTTCTGACGCGGGTACCGCGCCTGATGCTCTGGCTGCGTACAGTACCTACCCCGCTCATATCGACCTTCAGGCCGCAGCTTTCCAGCACATACAGAGCATCTTTCGCACCCATTCCGACTACATCGGGAACAACATTGTGGTCAATCTGTCCAACCTTCAGGCGAATAGTTCCGGAGTCCGATGCGACCGAACCCCACAGCGTATCCCTGCGCAGAGAGTAATGACCGTCCCAATGCGGATTCAGGTCAAGCTCTTCAAGAACGGTATTGGCAGCCAGAAGGTCGCCCGACTTGACTTCGGGCAGGAACTTGTGGATTGTATCTCTTGCAGCCTCGGGACCCTTCAGGTTTACTCGGGCCATAATCTTCTCGGATATTTCATGGAAAACCGGAGCTGCCATGGTACCGCCACCGGCAGCACCACCCGAAGTGCGTATTGAAACAATCATTGTATACATGGGATCATCGGCAGGGAAGAATCCGCAGAACGAAACCATATGAGTCTTGGTTCCGTTACGGTAACCGCCTGCGCCCTGCGACAACTGGGCCGTTCCAGTCTTTCCCGCTACCTCAAAATGCTGTGAGGATGCCTGCTTTCCGGTTCCATCGGAGACCACACGCTTAAGCATGCCTGTCAGGATTTCAACGGTACTTGGCTTGCACATATGCTCGCGTACCACGGTCACCGGATAGCTTTTGACAACCTGGCCGTCCTTTACGACCTTGGTTACCAGCCTGGGAGCCACCATGCACCCGCCGTTAGCCAGGCCATTGTAGAAGGCCAGCGTATTTACAACCGGCAACTGGGTATTGTAACCTATTGACATCCACGGCAACCTGGTATTGTCCCAGTATGCATCGCGCCTGATTACAGGTGCGGCTGTACCTGTCAGCTGAAGATCAAACTTGGTATTTATGCCTGTGCGGTAAATGCCATCGACAAAGGCAGTAGGGTCATCCTTGTAACGTGCATTAATCAGTTTTGATACGCCAATGTTGCACGATTTCATGAGCACGCCCTCTACCGTAAGCATGCCATATCCGTTACCGACGTCGGTCATGACGCTTCCGCCTCCGAATCCATAATAGCGGCCATGCTCGCAGAACACGCTGTCATCAGGATTAAGCTTTCCGTCATCAAGTGCCACCATAATCGAGACTGGCTTGAATGTAGAACCAGGTTCAAACAGGTCCTTGACCGCGTTGTTCTGGTTTTCGCTGTATGTACCATTGGCGTTGCGGTTTATATTGGCAATTGCCTTTATATCGCCTGTCTTTACCTCCATCAGGACCGCGCAGCCCGATACTGCGCCAATCTTCTCAACCTCCCGTCTCAATGCGGTCTCGGCTATATCCTGCATGCTCACATTCAGGGTAGTGACAACGTCACATCCGTCAACCTGCGGAACATCGGCAATTACCCTCTTGACATTCTGAACCTTCTCAACATGTCCCTGCCCCTTCACGCCGCGCAACAGCGAATCAAATGCAAGCTCCAGACCGTAGCGTGCAGAATCCTTTGATTCATACATTTCGCCAAGCGTCCTGCCTGCCAGATTGCCGAAAGGCTTCTTTCTGGAAATCTTGGATTCGGCACTGAAAAACCAGTTCTCAAAGCGGGGCTTGGTCCATACCAGCTTGTTCAGGGCCTTGTACTGGTTATATGTAATAGGGAAAGAGTTTCTCGATGTACCAGGCAGCAGCAGCCACCCACGCGACCTTTGTGCCTTGCCGCGACGGTAGTGTTCGCGCAGCTCATTTTCAGAGTACTGCGGGAAAATATCATGAACCCCTGCAACAAACTCATCCAGGTGGCGCTCAAACAGCGTATCCTTGCGGTACTGCTCATTTGCCAGCCTCTTCTCTTTCAAGTCGCCCGACGTATAGAAATCAAGCAGTACCCTGTACTGTTTCATGCTGCTGGCAAGCTGCAGTCCCTCATCACTCAGGATATTTCCGCGCCGCGGCTCTATCACCCTGGTTTCCGATGTCATCTCCTTCGATACATCCTGCCAGTAAGACCTTTCACCGAACATGACGAAGACTGCTTTCACGAGGACTGCACATCCCCACAAAAGCGCGAACAGGAAAACAGTGAATGACATTCTGGTCATCCCCTTCTTCTCACTCTCTTCATCAGATTCTCTCATCGGTATCCCTATAATGGAAAAACAACTTACCTAATTACATAATACAGCGGTTCATCGGGTGATTCCAGGCCTGCGCCCTTCTCTTCGACGACCTTTTCTATATATGAAGACTTGCTCTTGGCCGACATCTCACTGGCAACATTCAGGCTTTGGTACTGAACATCCAGAAGCTCCTTCCTGAGCTGTTCTGTCACTACGACATCATGCTGGTACGAATAGCGGTTGGCAATGTATACAAGAATGCACACCAGCACCTCGACTATGAGAAGGAAATGCCTCATCACGAAATCCGGCAGAATACTGCTGTTGAACAGCCTTGCCACAGGATTACCCTTTGCCTGTCTATTTGCATCTTTCATAGTTTCTCTGCTATTCTGAGTCTGGCACTCCTTGACCGCGGGTTCTCCGCCTGTTCCCTTGAGTCAGGAACAACAGGCTTGCACACCTGCGAGAACGGCACCAGCCTGTTTCCATAGAAATCAGTCTGGACATCGCCCTCAATATTTCCACTCTTGACCAGGTTCTTCACCATCCTGTCCTCAATGGAATGATATGTAATTACAGCCAGCCTGCCACCCGGCTTGAGCAGGCTAACCGATGATTCCAGCATTTCGCGCAGGGCATCGACCTCATGGTTAACCTCCATTCGCAATGCCTGGAATACCTTCGCCATCTCCTTCTTGGCCCTTTCGCGGCCAATCACGGGAGTAACAGTTTCTATAAGCTGTTCTACGGTGACAAACTTCATGGACTGCCTGCGGCGGGCTATCGCCTGCGCCAGCTGCCTGCCATTCTTGAGTTCGCCATACAGGTAGAATATGTTCGCAAGCTTTTCCTCGGGATAGTCATTCAGCACATCGGCAGCGCTCATTCCCTCTTTCTGATTCATTCTCATATCAATCAGGCCCTCATTGAACCTGAACGAGAATCCGCGGGTACTGTCATCAAAATGATGCCATGACACACCCAGGTCAGCCAGAATGCCATCAACCTTCTCATGGCCGTAGTAGCGCATGAAATTCTTCATGTAGCGGAAATTGCTGTAGACAAATGTAAAGCGCGAGTCGTCGATGATATTCGCCATTGCATCGGCGTCCTGATCAAAGCTGTAGAGATGTCCCTTGGGACCAAGGCGGCCCAGAATTGCGCGCGAGTGACCGCCACCCCCGAACGTAGCATCAACATAGATGCCGTCAGGATTGGCAATCAGCCCACTCACGCTCTGGTCAAGAAGGACTGGTACATGATAAATTGTCCCACCTTTCTCCACTTACTTTTTTATTTTTACTTTTATTCACCTGTCATGAATCCTTTCAGTTCTTCTGCAAAAGCCTGGTCAGTCATGAAATTCTGGTCTCCCTCCGTATTGGCTGACTTGGCAGCCCATATCTCTATGGTCTGCTCCATTCCAACAAAGAGCACATCCTGGCTTATGCCTACCCTTTCCAACAGGCTTTTCGGAACAAGCAGCCTACCGCTGCCGTCCAGCTGTATTTCCTGGGCTTCCGATACAAGTTTCCTGTAAACCATCTGCTGCGCATTGTCAAAGCGGTTCAGCTTGGCACGCACTGCCGCAATTTCCTCCTGCCACTTGGCATACGGATACACCACGATACAATCCTCAAAGAAATCCTTGCGGATTACCAGGTTCACAGTTCCCTCTGCCTGCAAGGCTTTACGGAAAGCCGCAGGAAGAAACAACCTGTTCTTGGCATCGAGGCGTGCCGGAAATTGCCCAATGAAACTCATATTCTTACAGAACCGTTAATCAAGTCCCAAAATTAATACATTTTGCCCCACTTTTACCCACAACGCCCCACTTTTTATGAAAAAGTTATTAACAACCAGCAAGTTATGATATATTGCTGATATTCAATTATTTAAACTTACATATTAAAACAAATTGTTTATAACCGCCTGTTAATAACTGGATTTTTAACCACTTTGCAGACCTCTAGACTTATGTCAGCCTGCACTCTCCGTCCGTCAGTGCGCTTACGCCTTACTGCGTTTACATGCATAAGAAAAGGCCTCATATCAATTGATACAAGGCCTTTCCAATATGTACTTATAGTCGTTTGTCACAACAAATGACAATAATAAGGTCACTGGCTTATAATCTGTCTTGCTCTTTCGAGGGCAATGTTGATATGGCTGCAAACATTCTCGCTTCCAAGCTGGTCAACTACGCCAGCCGACTGGAGAACCTTCAGGACCTTTTCGTTAACGCCTGAGAGAACTACCTGAACACCAGCCTGTTCGCACATCTTGCACATGTTTGATAGGTTGTGGACACCGGTAGAATCAATGAACGGAACCCTTCTCATTCTGATGATGCGGACCTTTGGATGAGTCTTCATGTCCGATACAATCTCTTCGAACTTATTGCCTATTCCAAAGAAGTAAGGACCGTTGATTTCGTAAACATTTACTCCTTCCGGTATGATAAGGTGCTCCAGGTTGCCCTGAACATCAGTGTTTGCTGTCGGGTCAATTTCGTCAGTAATGACAGAAATATTGGTAGCATCGGAAATACGCTTCATACAGAGCAGGCATGCAATGAGAACACCGACCTCAATGGCAATGGTAAGGTCGAATATTACCGTCAGGAAGAAAGTAACCAGCAGTACCACTACATCGGACTTCGGGTTCTTCAATATAGCCTTGAAGCTGCGCCATTCACTCATGTTGTATGATACTACCACCAGAATACCTGCCAGGCACGGCATTGGGATATACTGGATGAGCGGCATGAGGAACAGGAAAATCAGGGCCAGTACAACTGCATGGACAAGACCTGCCACCGGAGTGCGGCCACCGTTGTTGATATTGGTCATTGTACGGGCAATAGCGCCTGTTGCAGGTATGCCTCCTATAAGCGGAGTAACCATGTTTGCCACACCCTGGGCAATCAGTTCCTGGTTGCTGTTGTGGCGGTCACCTATTACACCATCGGCAACTGCAGCTGAAAGGAGCGATTCAATAGCGCCCAGCATGGCAATTACCAGGGCAGGTGAAGCCAGGTTGCGGACAGTATCAAAGGTAATCTTCGGCACTGTTGCATCGGGAATGTGTGAATCAATAGTGAATCGGCTTCCTATGGTGTCAATGCCTGTCTGGATGCCGCACTTGTCAAGTGCAATGCAAAGCAGGGTCATCAGGATGATGGCAAACAGTGAACCCGGAAGCCTGCGGCTGATCTTTGGAGTCAGCACAATGATTACTATGCTCAGAATGCCCACCAGAAGTGACCACCAGCTTATGGTATCCATGTTCTGGAAATATACACCCCACTTCTCTATGAATCCTGCCGGCACGCTTTCAATTGAGAGACCGAAAAGGTCCTTGATCTGTGTTGTGAAGATTGTAAGGGCAATACCGCTGGTAAAACCTACTATTATAGGATAAGGGATATACTTGATGATAGTACCCAGGTGAAGCAGTCCCATAAGGATGAGGAATGCACCAGCCATGAATGTTGCAATATACAGTCCATTCATTCCGTACTCCTGGATGATACCGTAAACGATTACGATGAAGGCACCTGTAGGACCACCAATCTGAACCTTGCTGCCGCCAAAGAACGAAATAAGGAAACCTGCCACGATAGCAGTCAGGATACCAGCCTCGGGAGTGGCGCCCGATGCAATACCAAAAGCGATGGCCAGCGGCAGGGCTACTATACCCACAATGACACCAGCCAGCAAATCCTGAATGAACAACTCTTTACTGTAACTTTTCAGACTGCTGAAAAGTTTCGGTTCAAAACCTGCAATTTTCATATTCAATTACTTACCTCTTTAATTTCGGGGCGCAAAATTACTTAAAAAAACAGCAGATTGTAACAGTCACTCTTGCCAAATACGAAAAATGTACTACTTTTGCACCCGCAAACGGAAAAAGACCGTTTAAGGGTATGAATGATCCTTTAGCTCAGTTGGTTTAGAGCGCTTGCTTGACAGGCAAGAGGTCAGCAGTTCAAATCTGCTAAGGATCACATTGAATCGACAATGCCGGAAGAAATTCCGGCATTTTTTTTTGTTGCGATTGGAATTCCCCGTCAGTTTTCCCCCGTTGGGAGCGAAGTGGATTGAGAGTGGTCCTGGCGGGATTCGGCCACACGCTTCTTCACACGCTCGTAGAAATCGACAGCCATGGCTGCAAGGTTAATGACTGGAGTAAAGCCGTCCAGAATCTGGCTATATATGTTGGCAGGGGTGTAGAATGACTTGATGTGCCCGTAGTCAGACCTTGTCTTTACTTCCATTGCATTGATGTCAGAATCAAGTTGACGGAGTGCCTGCTCAAGCTGCTCTCTTGAGCTTATATCGTTATAGTTACTCTTGCGTGCCATAGAAAAGTCCAATAAACATCCTGATGAAAGAATCAACAAACATCTTTTTCCTCCTTGTCCACATCCATACAAGCAGAACCAGGAAGAGTCCCGCAAAGATGCATGCCGAAACAGCATAGCTGCCTATAATCTCACCCAGCACGAGTACTAATGCAAATGTAAGGAGTAGCATGAAAATGAACAGCACCTGAAGAATCAGGATCAGTGCAAGCAATCTGGCAATACTTGTTGATGCCACCTTGGTTGTCTCAAGCTTCAGCTTGTCAGCCTGCATTCCTGCATAGTCCCTTATGTCCTGCGCCAGTTCTTCGGCTGGCTTGGCCAAATTATCCCAGTTGAACATATCAAACCATTATTTTTCGCTTTCTGTGCCAAATATAGGAATAAAATCCCAACCCGCCCATCTAACACATTAATAACCTTGTATAGACAAGGAAAGGCCGGACGCTTGCACGTCCAGCCTTTCACTATTGTTGGGTATCTGTTATTACTTCTTTGCCTTGGCGCGCTGTGCGTCCAGGAAGTCAGTCATCTTCTTCAGGTTCTCTTCTGAATACATGCCCATTCCGTGACCACCCTGTGGCTCACGTACAATGTAGCTCTCAACTCCCAGCTTCTGCATGCTGTCATACAGGAACTGGCTTACGCATGAAGCAACAACGAAGTCAGCGTCACCGTGGAAGATGTAACCGGCAACATCGTTCTTGTCAAGGAAACCAGAAGCACTCAGAAGGATGAAGTTATCCTCATTGCCCTCCTTTGGCAGACCAATCATCTGCTCTTCAGGAGTATTGCCCTTGCCACCGAATACCATTGCATTGCCACACTCCATCTGAAGGAGTTCAGTTGGACCTGACCAGTCGCAGAAAGCATTTACATAGCTTGATTCCTTTGTGTATGCACCAAGGTTACCCTCGATGTCATATTCAGCCTTGCCCTGCTTTGCAACCTTGACACCGTTTGAGAGGGCTGTTACAGCTGACAGGTGACCGCCTGATGAGAAGCCCGATGTAGCAATGAATGAAGTATCGAACTTGTACTTGGCAGCGTTACCGCGGATGAAACGGATAACTGCCTTGATGTCATTTACCTGTGCAGGCCACTTTGCATCGGCAATTGCACGATGGTTAGGAGTAACTACGGCATAACCGGCATTCAGCAGGGCTGCGCAGATAGTGTTGATGTCAGCAGCACCCTTTGAGCTGTTGCTGCCCCATGCGCTGCCGTAGATGTGTACAACTACAGGGTATTTGTCCTTCTTCTCCTTTGGCAGGTAAATGTCAAGCATGTGGTAAACCTGGCCGTCACCGACATAGTCAATATCAGAGAACTTCTCTGAGTATTCTGCCTGGGTTGCTGAGCTCTGGTCGCCTCCGAAACCGCCGAAGCCGCCCATCATGCCCATACCGCCACCCATAGGAGGCATCTGGCCTTCACCCATTGGCATACCGCCGCCGAAACCGCCCATTGGCATACCGCCGCCTGGGAACTGTGCAAAGCAAGTCAGTGATGTAGCCACTGCTGCCGCAAAAAGAATTGCCTTTTTCATAATTATTCTGTTGTTGATTATAATCTGATGATAATTCCTCTTGTCCGATGCTTCCTGCAGGTCGGACAATGTGCAAATCTACAGATAATATACTTTATACTAATAAATGTTAAGCAGTATTTTATAAAAAATCTGCCAGTATGAGATAGAACATCCATCCCGTGGCAATCAGCTTGATTACCGATCCAAGCAGAGTGCCCAGCAATGCGCCTCCCGCCGATTTTACAGCATCGGCGGCATCTTTGCCTGCAAACACCAATTCTCCGATGAATGCGCCCAGGACGCACCCCATGAGCATGCCTATCGGAGTGAGGAACATTCCTGCCAGCAATCCCACAACTGCCCCTACGCTTCCAGCCCTTGAGCCGCCTGCAGCCTTGGTCAGTTTGCCTGGGACTACAAAATCAACGATTGTCACTATGATTGTCACAGCCAGCATTATGAGCAGCATGGAAAGGAAAACAGTCCCATCGGACCCCGATGATTGCTTCGCCATGTATGCAATCAGCATTCCCACCCAGCCGATAGGCGGACCGGGTATGCCGGGAATTATACTGCCGGCAATTCCAATAATTCCCAGCAACAGGGCCAGTATCAGCAGTGTTATGGTCATCTCAATTCATTTTAAGTATGTGCAAACATAAGAAAAGTATCAGAACTCTTCACTATTTTTGCATACGTAAAACCACAAAAGGACAATTCGGAATGTTACAGATACAAAATGTCATAGTGTCATTTGATATATTGACCAAGGAATTCTGCTGCAACCTTGCCAAGTGCAAGGGCGCATGCTGCATTGAAGGTGATGCCGGTGCACCTGTAACACCCGAAGAAATCGCGCAGATAGAGGAACTGCTTCCTGTCATCTGGGATGACCTGTCGCCCGAAGCAAAGAAGATTATTGAAGAGCAGGGCGTTTCATACCCTGACCCTGAAGGCGAGCTCGTTACTTCAATCGTCAACGGCAAGGACTGTGTGTTCACTTGCTATGATGACAAGGGTTGCTGCTATTGCGCCATCGACAAGGCATACCGCGAAGGCCGATGCAGTTTCCGCAAGCCCATTTCATGCCATCTGTACCCCATCAGGGTGAAGAATTTCGGCGAATTCATCGGACTTAACTACGACCGCTGGGACGTATGCCGTCCGGCGGTTGTCAAGGGACAGCGTGAACACATTTACGTATATCAGTGCCTGAAGGAGCCGCTTATTCGCCGCTTCGGTCAGGAATGGTATGATGAACTCGAATCGACCGTAGAAGAAATGCGGCGCCAGAATCTTATCTGACACCGCAATTCAATTCATATAATCAAGAGCAGACTACTGTCCGCCCCGTCAGTTTCAGGCTCTCTTTCCGCTTGCAGCCGCTGTCAGCTTAATCAGCACTGATCCAAGCACACCTGCCAGGACAGAACCCATCAGGATTGCAATCTTGCCCGCATTGCGCATCTCATCGACAGCCGGGGCATCGGCAAATGAAAGAGTGTCAACGAAGATTGACATGGTAAATCCAATGCCACCTAGGCAGGCCACGGCAAAGAACATTGGCCAGTTGGCCTTGTCAGGCATAGTGCATACCTTAGTCTTGATTGCCAGGAAACTGAACAGCGTAATACCTAACGGCTTGCCCAGCACAAGGCCAAGTATGATGCCCAGACCCACATTGCCCACAGTCGGATTGGTTGAGAATATGTTGAAATATGACGGGTCAGTTATCTCAACACCGGCATTGGCCAGGGCAAATATTGGCATGATTACGAAATTAACCCATGGAGACAATGCATGCTCAACGCGGTAGCTCATGTCAAATGAACCATATGACGTATCCTGAATGCGGCGCAGGAAATGACGCTGCGGGCCATTGGGGAACATGGTCTCCTCGTCAATGGAATCGAACTCCTTCATTTTACCGGCATATTTCTGGATCTTGTGGAGCACGTATGACTTGTTGTAGCGCGGAGTTGAAGGAATAATGAATGCCATTACAACACCCGACATGGTTGAGTGAATACCGGAATAGTAGAACAGCACCCAAACCAGGAACGCCAGTCCCAGGTATACGCTTATGTTCTTCTGGCCCATATGACGCAGTCCTATGGCTATGGCTATTACAACCATGGAGAGTCCAAGCAGGACAAAGTTTATGTCACCGCCATAGAAAATCGCAACTACCAGAATGGCTATCAGGTCATCGGCTATGGCCAGCGCCGTCAAAAAGACTTTGAGAGATATTGGAACCAGGTCACCCAGCACGGAGAGTATGCATACCGCAAAAGCAATGTCGGTTGCGGTAGGAATTCCCCAGCCCGATGCCGCTGCAGTTCCATGATTAGCCAGGGTGTAGAGCACTGCCGGCATGACTACTCCGCCGAATGCAGCAATTACCGGCAACATGGCCTTCTTGAGTGAAGAGAGTTCACCATTTGAAACCTCGCGCTTTATTTCCAGTCCTACTGTGAAGAAGAAAACTACCATGAGCACGTCATTGATAATCTTCTCGATTGTCATTCCATTCGGGAACAGTATGTCTACATTGCCATGAGGACTAAGCAGATGAATCTGAACGGTTGTTTCGAGAATTGCATGGTACAAATGCTTGGTAGCCTCAACATTGGCCAGGATCATGGCAACAACAACACAGAGAAGCAGCAGCACGCCCTGCGTCCAGGGTTGGCTTTCCAGGTTTTTCTTCTTTCTGTTGAAGTTGAGAACACCCTTGTTCCAGGTGTAGATAGGAATCAGTTTCATTCTTAAAAAATATTATTTGCCTAGTATTATGCCAAAATAAAGAACCGGCCTCTATTTCAGAGACCGGTTTTTATCAGGTTTGTATGATTTTCCTATCAGGAAATCAGGTTCTTGCCTGTCATCTCAGCAGGAACAGGCAGATCCATTATCTTGAGTATGCTTGGAGCCACATCGGCCAGTATGCCGTCAGCTACGGCAGCATCCTTGCGGGCTGTAACGTAGATGCATGGAACCGGATTCAGTGAATGGGCTGTGTTTGGTGTACCATCGGCATTTACGGCATTGTCAGCATTGCCGTGGTCAGCAATGATGATAGCCTCATAGCCATGCTCCTTGGCTGCCTCGATAACGTCACGTACGCAGGCATCGACAGCAACGACTGCCTTTTCGATTGCCTCGTAAATGCCGGTATGGCCAACCATGTCACCGTTGGCAAAGTTTACTACCACGAAATCATACTTCTCAGTACCTATAGCCTCAACCAGCTTGTCGCGTACCAGGTATGCGCTCATCTCCGGCTGGAGGTCATATGTGGCAACCTTTGGTGAAGGAACCAGAATTCTGTCCTCATTCTCAAACGGAGTCTCGCGGCCACCGTTCAGGAAGAATGTTACGTGAGCATACTTCTCTGTCTCGGCAATGTGCAGCTGGTTCAGACCCTTTGCTGCTACATACTCACCAAGGGTATTATTTACGTTCTCCTTGTCGAACAGGATGCTTACACCTGTGAATGATGCATCATACGGAGTAAGGCAATAGTACTTCAGGCCCGGAACGGTTGTCATGCCAGCCTCCGGCATATCCTTCTGGGTAAGTACGATTGTCATCTCCTTTGCACGGTCGTTGCGGAAGTTGAAGAAGATGACTACATCGCCCTCCTCAATGCGGCTGTCATAAGCCTCATTTACGATTGGCTTCATGAACTCGTCGGTAACGCCTTCTGCGTATGATTCCTCAACAGCCTTCACCATATCGGAAACCTTGCGGCCCTCACCGTTTACAAGCTGGTCATAGCCAAGCTTTACGCGCTCCCAGCGCTTGTCACGGTCCATTGCATAGTAACGGCCAATGATTGTGGCAACCTTGTCACCACGCTTAACCAGCTGCTCAATGAATCCCTTGCCGCTCTTTGGGTCAGTATCACGGCCATCCATGAAGCAGTGTACGTATGCGTTCTCCAGTCCGTACTCCTTGGCAATGTCGCACAGGCAGAAAATATGCTCAAGTGAACTGTGTACGCCGCCGTTTGAAACAAGACCCATCATATGGAGCTTCTTACCTGTCTCCTTGGCATACTTGTAGGCCTCAACGATTCCTGCGTTCTGGCGGATAGAGCCGTCAGCAATTGCGCGGTTAATCTTTACAAGGTCCTGATAAACCACACGGCCGGCACCAATGTTCAGGTGTCCAACCTCAGAATTACCCATCTGACCGTCAGGCAGGCCTACGTTCTCACCGCTTGCCAGCAGCTGTGAACATGGGTATGAAGACTGCAGATAATCCATGTAAGGAGTCGGGGTTGATGCAATGACGTCGGACTTTGACTTGTCGCCAATTCCCCATCCGTCAAGGATCATAAGAAGTGCTTTCTTTGACATATTGTGTTGTTTTAGATTTTTCCGGGCGCAAAGGTACTTATTTTCAGCATATGCTATACCGGATAGTAATTACATTTTAATTGGTTCAGGCCTTGGCGGCATCAATTGCCTGCTGGATATCGGCAATGATATCATCGGGATCCTCCAGGCCAATGGAAAGACGTATCAGTTCAGGTGCAACTCCGGCCTCCATGAGCTGCTCGTCAGACATCTGGCGGTGTGTGTGCGATGCCGGATGCAGCATGCAGGTGTAGCAGTCTGCAACGTGGGTCTCAATGGTCACCAGCTTGAGCTTGTCCATGAACACACCGGCAAACTCACGTGCGCTGCCTCCGTTCGGAGCCTTGAGTCCGAAGCACATTACGCCGCATGTACCGTTAGGCATGTATTTCTGCTGAAGAGCGTGATCTGCTGATGACTCAAGTTCCGGGAAGTTAACCCATGCAACATCAGGATTGTTCTCAAGATACTGGGCAACCTTCAGGGCACTTGAGCAGTGGCGCGGCATGCGCACATGCAGTGTCTGCAGGCCCAGGCCCAGATAGAACGCATTCTGCGGTGCCTGGATTGAACCAAGGTCACGCATCAGGGTTGTCGTGGCCTTTGTAATGTATGCCAGCTTGCCGAACTTCTTGGTAAAGGTAATTCCGTGGTAAGACTGGTCAGGAGTTGTCAGGCCAGGGAACTTGTCAGAATGTGCATCCCAGTCAAAGTTGCCGCTGTCGACAATGGCACCGCCAACCTGTACGCCCTGACCATCCATGTACTTGGTGGTAGAATGGGTTACTATGTCAGCGCCCCACTCAATTGGACGGCAGTTCACAGGTGTAGGGAATGTATTGTCAACAATCAGGGGTACACCATGGTTGTGGGCCAGACGGGCAAACTTCTCAATGTCAAGAACCATGACTCCAGGATTTGAGAGAACCTCACCGAACACCAGCTTGGTGTTTGGACGGAATGCCTTCTCAATCTCCTCTTCAGGTGCATTCTGGTCAACGAAAGTAACCTCGATGCCCATCTTCTTGAAGGTAGTGCCCAGCAGGTTGAAGGTACCGCCGTAAATGCTGGTTGCACTTACAATGTGACCGCCGGTCTCACAGATGTTGAAGCATGCAAAGAAGTTTGCAGCCTGGCCTGATGATGTGAGCATGGCAGCCACACCGCCCTCAAGGGCTGCAATACGTGCAGCAACCATATCGTTGGTCGGGTTCTGCAGACGGGTATAGAAATATCCGCTCTCTTCAAGGTCAAACAGGCGGGCCATCTGCTCACTGTTCTCATACTTGAATGTTGTACTCTGAATGATAGGCATCTGCCTTGGCTGTCCCTTGCCTGATTCATATCCGGCATGGACACACAGTGTTCCGATTGATTTCTTCATAATATCTTATTTAATTTCTTATTTCCTTTTCAATACTCAAATTCGCCGCATTCACCGGGTTTTTACTCTCCGAAAAGATCCAGCGAAAGCTGTCCGTCCCCGCCAAGCAGGTTGAAACTCTTCCTGTGAAGCGGCGTAGTTCCGTACTCCCTTATGGCTGCCCTGTGTCTTGCGGTCGGATATCCCTTGTTCGATATCCAATCATACTGCGGATACAGGTGAGCCGCCGAATTCATGAAATCGTCACGGTATGTCTTCGCCAGCACGCTTGCAGCTGCAATTGACATGTATTTGCCGTCTCCCTTTACCACTGTGGTTGCGGGTATTCCCGGATACGGCCTGAACCTGTTACCGTCAATCAGCAGGTGTTCCGGTCTTGTCTTCAGCTGGTCAATAGCCCTGTGCATGGCCAGAATCGATGCTTTCAATATGTTGATTTCATCAATTTCCACATTGTCAACTACACCTACAGCCCACGCAATGGCCTGTTCTTCTATGACAGGACGCAGTGCATAGCGCTGCTTTTCGGTAAGCTGCTTGGAGTCATTCAGCAACTCATTCCTGAAATCGGGCGGCAGTATGACCGCCGCTGCATAGACCGGTCCGGCCAGGCATCCGCGTCCGGCCTCATCACATCCGGCCTCTATGCGACCCTCTTCCATGTATGGCAGCAACATAATCTTCAGAACATTTTCCTGACCCTGTCAACGCCCGCTGTCAGGGCATCGGCCTCGGCCTTGGTGTTATACATTGCGAATGATGCACGCACCGTACCCTGTATGCCGAACCTCTGCATAAGCGGATCAGCGCAATGGTGGCCGGTGCGGACTGCTATTCCGAGCCTGTCAAGAAGGGTTCCCATGTCAGAAGGGTGAATGTCACCCACCAGGAACGATATTACGCCGCCCCTTTCGGGTGCATTGCCTATAATGCGCATGCCAGGTATGGACCTGAGTCCCTCCAGGGCATAGTCACACAGTTCCTTTTCATATGCGCATATTTCATCCATGCCTATTGCCGTCACATAGTCAAGCGCCTTGGCTAGTGCTATGGAACCCACATAATCAGGCGTACCAGCCTCGAACTTGTAGGGCAGTTCGTTGTATGTCGTCTTTTCGAAGGTTACCTTGCTTATCATTTCACCGCCGCCCTGATACGGAACCATCCTGTCAAGCAGTTCCTTCTTTCCATACAGGACTCCTATGCCGGTAGGACCATATACCTTGTGACCGCTGAAGGCGAAGAAATCAGCATCGAGCTCCGTCACGCCAACCCTCAGGTGGGGCACTGACTGGGCGCCGTCAATAGCGGCATAAGCTCCGTTGGAATGGGCCATTTCTATTATCTTGCGTACCGGGTTCACGGTTCCCAGAACGTTCGATACATGCATTACGCTGACCAGCTTCACTCCACCCTGGGCCAGAAGCGACGCGTAGGCATCCATGTCAAGCGTACCGTCTTCGAGAACAGGTATAACCCTAATATTGAAACCCAGCCTTTGAGCATGCATCTGCCATGGTACAATATTGCTGTGGTGTTCCATGCCGCTTATGAGCACGGTATCACCAATTCCCAGGAATGTCTCGGAAAAGCTGTATGCCAGCAGGTTCATGCTTTCGGTAGTTCCGCGCGTGAATATGATTTCCTGCGCAGAACCAGCCCCGATAAAGGCGCGCACTGTTTCACGGGCAGCCTCAAGCTGGTCAGTTGCCTTCTGCGACAGAAAATGAATGCCCCTGTGCACATTGGCATTCACGTTGCAGTATGACTCGGTTATTGAGTCAATCACCTGACGCGGTTTCTGGGTAGTAGCTCCGTTGTCAAGATAAACCAGCGGCTTTCCGTAAACCGTCTGGCTCAGGATTGGAAAATCTTCTCTTATCTTGCCTATATCGAACATACCTTTCTTACTTGCTTGTTTACTTGCATATCTGGCAACTGTCACACTTTGAGGCACCATGTCTCAGGCGCTGTTCAACAAGTGAAATCAGTCTTACCTTCAGTGTTTCCAGTGAAACCATGTCAAGCACCTCACCCAGGAATGCCAGCATGAGCAGCATTCGTGCCTCGGCAAATGGAATGCCTCGCTGCTGCATGTAGAAAAGTGCCTTTTCATCGAGCTGTCCAACGGTTGCTCCATGGCTGCACTTCACGTCATCGGCGTAAATCTCCAGCTGAGGCTGGGTATACATGCGTGCGCTCTTGGTCAGGCAGATATTCCTGTTGGTCTGGTGAGAAACCGTATTGCTGGAACCCTGTCTTACCAGAACCTTTCCGGCAAACGCGCCCGTTGCATTATTGTCAAGCACATACTTGAAGAGTTCATCACTGGTACAGTCAGGATACCTGTGGTCTATAACCGACAGATTGTCCACATGCTGTTCTCCGTTGAGTATGGCTGCACCGTTTACGCTGACCGATGCTCCCCTGCCCTGGAATTTCTGGTAAACGGAATTCCTGGTCTTTCCATTGTGCACCGTTATGAAATCAGCAACGACACTGCTGTCAGCCTGCTGGTCCATATAGTACTCGGCCACGCGGAAATTGCCGGTGCCGGTCTCTTCAAGGTCATATATTTCTAGATGTGAACCCTGTCCCACGAATGATTCCATGACCATGGTGGTCAATCCCTTCCTTTCCGATGCAGAGCGGTCACACAACATAAGCCTGAGTGATGCGTTCCGGCCCATGACAATCAGTACCCTGCGGTTGTCAAGCACGTCCACAGAAGCCTCAAGCCTTGATATGAGCTGGACCGGATTCTTCACGGTCACTCCATCGGGCACGTATACAGCCATTCCGCTCTGCACGAACATAGTGTTGAATGCGGCTATGCCCGGCTTATCCATGTCGGCCAGCCTGCCATAGTGGCTTGCAGCCACTTCAGGATACATCCTGGCAAACTCTGAAATGCTTCCCACAAATGCGCCGTCGGTAGTCTGAATGTCACGGTTCTTTTCTGTGCGTGACAGGTTCATTCCCCAGTCCGGTTCAAACCATTCCGAAACATTGGTTCTCCTGTACTCCTCAATCCGGTTGTCAGGAAAGCCTCCTTTCAGGAAACAGTCATGAGCCTGACTGCGCAGGGAGTTCAGCAATGGGCATGCTCCCCCGTCAATCAGTTCCCGCTGCTGCTGGAACAACTCCAGATAGTTCTGTCCTGACATCATTTATCTTCGGTGGAATCATTAAAATCTTTTATGAGCCAGTCATAGCCCCTCTCTTCAAGCTCAAGTGCCAGTTCAGGACCGGCAGTCTTGATAATCCTGCCCTTGTAGAGCACGTGTACTATGTCAGGCTTAATATAGTCAAGCAGTCTCTGGTAGTGGGTAATAACTATTGCTGCCGTTTCAGGTGTCTTCAGGCTGTTCACGCCCTCAGCCACAATGCGCAGGGCATCAATGTCAAGACCGGAATCGGTCTCGTCAAGAATGCTCAGCGAAGGTTCGAGCATGGCCATCTGGAATATTTCATTGCGCTTCTTCTCACCGCCGCTGAAACCTTCGTTCACAGAACGGTTCATGAACTTTGCATCGAGCTTCACCAGGTCTCTCTTCTCACGGATCAGCTTCAGGAAATCAGCTGGTGCCAATGCTGGCAGTCCCAGGTATTTCCTTTTTTCATTTATTGCCGTACGCATGAAATTGGTCATGCTTACTCCAGGAATCTCAACCGGATACTGGAATGACATGAACAGTCCCTCATGGCTGCGGTTTTCAGCAGGCATTGCCATAAGGTCCTTACCCTTGAATGTGACGGTGCCACCGGTAACCGTATAGCCCGGATGTCCAACCAGCACATTGCTCAATGTACTCTTGCCGGAACCGTTGGGTCCCATAATTGCATGAACCTCACCGGCATTTACCTGAAGGTTTATGCCGCGCAGAATCTCCTTTCCGGCTACTGTAGCCTTTAAATTATCTATTTTGAGCATTTCCATAATCAATCTTTATCCAACGGAATTTTCCAATGATACTGCCAGCAGTCTCTGGGCCTCGACGGCAAATTCCATTGGCAGTTTGTTCAGTACCTCCTTTGCATAGCCATTCACAATCAGTCCGATGGCCTGTTCCATGGGTATGCCGCGCTGATTGCAGTAGAACAGCTGGTCTTCTGATATCTTGGACGTAGTCGCCTCATGTTCGGCAATCGCGCTGTCATTCCTGATGTCCATGTAAGGGAATGTATGTGCACCGCACTCGCTGCCCAGCAGCAGTGAATCACACTGGCTGTAGTTGCGGGCACCGTCGGCATGCTCACCAACCTTGACCAGGCCACGGTATGAGTTCTGGCTGTGTCCGGCCGATATACCCTTGCTTATGATGGTACTCTTGGTATTCTTGCCCAGATGTATCATCTTGGTGCCGGTATCGGCCTGCTGGTAGTTGTTGGTCAGGGCAACCGAATAGAATTCACCTTGCGAGCCGTCACCGCTGAGCACACAACTTGGGTACTTCCATGTGATGGCCGAACCCGTCTCAACCTGAGTCCAGGAGAGCTTGCTGTCAACGCCGCGCAGGTGACCGCGCTTTGTTACGAAATTATATACGCCACCCCTGCCGTTCTCATCACCCGGATACCAGTTCTGCACTGTGCTGTACTTCACTTCGGCGCGGTCCAGCACCACAATCTCAACAATTGCGGCATGCAACTGGTTCTCGTCACGCATCGGAGCGGTACATCCTTCCAGATATGATACGTAGCTGTCATCATCGGCCACTATGAGAGTTCTCTCGAACTGGCCTGTTCCGGCAGCATTGATACGGAAATAGGTTGACAGCTCCATAGGGCATCGGACTCCCTTGGGAATATACACAAAGGAACCGTCACTGAAAACGGCGCTGTTCAGTGCGGCAAAGAAATTGTCCCTGTAATTTACAACGCTTCCCAGATACTGGCGGACCAGGTCTGGATGGTTGCGGACGGCCTCACTGATTGAGCAGAATATGATGCCCTTCTCCGAGAGCTTTTCCTTGAATGTGGTCTTGACTGATACTGAGTCCATTACGGCATCAACTGCCACACCTCCGCTCAAAGCCAGGCGCTCTTCCAGGGGAATGCCCAGCTTGTCGAAAGTCTTCATGACCTGCGGGTCAATCTCCTCCAGGCTCTTGGGACCCTCCTTCTTGACGGTCGGGTCAGCGTAATACGATATGTTCTGGTAGTCAATCTCCGGAATATCCAGATGAGCCCATGACGGCATCTTCATGGTCAGCCAGTGGCGGTAAGCCTTCAGGCGGAACTCAAGCAGCCACTCAGGTTCACCCTTCTTGGCAGAAATCTGCCTTACCGTGTCCTCATCGAGTCCACGGTCAAGAATGTCAGTATGGACATCAGTGGTGAATCCATACTTGTACTTCTCATCGGAAATCTCCCTGACCAGAGAATTGTCTGACTTGTTGTCGTTCTTCACTTTTAAACTTCTTTTTGATCATTCCTGTCTCTTCCTGCCGGGGTTTTGTCAACGGGGATTTCGGCCGAAACCTGATCCCATATCCAGTGCAGGCAGAAATCAGTGGTCTTGCGGACAGGCTCATACAGCACCGACGGCCTCTCCTGTCCCTTCTGACTGGCCCACTCCTCCATTCCTGACATACTCAGGAACTGCATGACCAGACCTATCAGCAAGAACCATTTCGCGAATCCGAAACCCATTCCCAGCAATCTGTCAACCGGGCCCAGCATAGCCACCCTGACCAGTTTGGAAAGGACCCTTCCCACCAGCCCGCAGCAAATGGGCACAGTTACCAGAATAAGAATGAAAGCCACAATCTGGGTGGTTGACACGTCAATCCCGTGCGTAATACTCTGGAAGTAGTCCGATGCAGGTCTGTACAGAAATGATCCGCATATCAGGCCAAGCACCAGCCCCCCCAGACTGAACGCCTGTCTTATCAGGCCCTCAATCAGTCCGTTTACCAGTCCGCAGACCAGCAGCACCAGTATTACATAATCAGCAACACCCATTATTCCTATCAGGCTCCACCCTGTGGAATCCCTTGCGGGAATCCAATCAGAGTGTCTGCTTTACTTCAACAGTTGTGAATGTCTCGATCATATCACCCTGCTTGATATCGTTGTATGATACCAGGCTGATACCGCAGTCAACACCTGCTGAAACTTCACGTACATCTTCCTTATATCTCTTCAAAGCCTGAATGTCACCAGTGTGTATAACAATACCGTCACGGATAACTCTGGCCTTGTCGTTCCTTGAAACCTTACCATCGCGGACACGTCCGCCGGCAACCATTCCGACCTTGGAAATATGGAATACCTCAAGCACCTCAATGGTACCGGTTATCTCTTCCTTGACCTTCGGAGCAAGCAGACCTTCCATTGCAGCCTTCACTTCATCAATAGCATCATAGATGATTGAGTACATGCGGATATCAACATCATTCTGCTCGGCCAGACGCTTAGCAGCACCTGAAGGACGGACATTAAAGCCAATAATGATGGCGTTCGATGCTGCAGCCAGGCTGACATCACTTTCAGATATGGCACCAACGGCCTTGTGTATTACATTTACCTGGATATTCTGGGTAGAGAGCTTTATCAATGAATCGCTCAGAGCCTCGGCAGAACCATCCACATCGGTCTTTACAATTAGGTTCAGTTCATGGAAATCGCCCATCTTGATACGGCGTCCAAGTTCATCCAGGGTAAGAGTCTGTGCGGTACGTACGCCCTGCTCACGCTGCAGCTGCTCACGCTTGCTGGTAATTTCACGGGCTTCACGCTCAGAATCAACAACGTGGAATGTAACACCGGCCTGAGGTGCTCCGTTAAGACCCAATATGAGAACTGGTTCAGCAGGAGCAGCTGACTTGAGCTTCTGGTTACGTTCATTGAACATAGCCTTAACCTTACCCCATGAAGTACCGGCAATCACAATGTCACCCATCTTCAGGGTACCGTTGGCAACAAGCACGGTAGCAACATAGCCGCGGCCCTTGTCAAGTGATGACTCAATAATGCTACCGGTAGCATTCCTGTTTGGATTAGCCTTCAGGTCAAGCATCTCAGCCTCAAGAAGCACCTTCTCCATAAGTTCAGGCACACCCAGGCCCTGCTTTGCCGAAATATCCTGTGACTGGTACTTGCCGCCCCAGTCCTCAACCAGGAAATTCATCTGTGCAAGTTCCTGCTTTATGCGCTCAGGATCAGCAGCTGGCTTATCCACCTTATTAATAGCAAATACAATTGGGACACCGGCTGCAGTTGCGTGTGCAATTGCCTCCTTGGTCTGAGGCATTACATTGTCATCGGCTGCAACTATGATGATTGCAATATCGGTCACCTGGGCACCACGTGCACGCATGGCGGTAAATGCCTCGTGACCAGGAGTATCAAGGAAGGTAATGTGCCTTCCGTCCTCCATCTTCACATTGTATGCACCGATGTGCTGGGTAATACCGCCAGCCTCACCGGCAATCACATTTGACTTTCTGATATAGTCAAGCAGAGAAGTCTTACCATGGTCAACGTGACCCATTACGGTAACAATCGGAGCACGTGGTTCCAGTTCATCCTCAGTATCGACATGCTCGGTAATTGCCTGGGCAACCTCGGCACTGACATACTCAGTGGTAAATCCGAATTCATCAGCAACAATGTTGATAGTCTCGGCATCAAGACGCTGGTTGATTGAAACCATCATACCCACGTTCATACAGGTTGCAATAACCTGTGTGACTGATACATTCATCATGGTAGCAAGCTCGTTAGCGGTAACGAATTCGGTAAGTTTCAATACCTTGCTTTCTGCCATCTCCTGCTCCATCATCTCCTGCTGACGCATCTGGACAGCCTCACGCTTGTCCTTGCGGTACTTCGATGACTTGGTCTTGCCCTTGGAGAACTTTGAGAATGTATCCTTTATCTGACGATTTACATCATCATTGCTGAAATCATTGGCATCCTTGTTGTAACGGTGATCCTTGTTGTTGCGGCCACCGCCTCCCTTCTGGTTATTCTGGCTCTGCTTTGAGCCGTGGTTCTGTCCACGTCCCTCATTGCCATTGTTCTGGCCGTATGATTCTGCCTTGGTAATGTCAACCTTCTCACCGCCAATCCTTACGCGGTTCTTCTTTCTTGGCTGACCATCCTGCGCACCTGCATTCTGACCCTGTGGTTTTTCACCGCCGGGCTTGATCTCCTTCATGAGATTCTCCTTGAACTGCTGGCGCTGCTGCTGACGCTGCTGCTCCTTGGCCTCACGCTCCTTCTTCTTTTCCTCCTTGGACTTCTTCTTCGGGCGGGTTGACTGGTTGATGGCTGTCAAGTCAATCTTTCCTATGGTCTTGATATTGAGTCCAGGGTTTTCAGGACGTGCAACGCGGAATACCTCTTCCTTGGCTGGAGCGGCCTGCTCGGCCTGAACGGGCTTTTCGGCCGGCTTAGGCTGGGGAGCTGCTGGTTTTGGCTGCTGTACAGGCTTGGGCTGAGGAGCAGGCTTGGGCTGGGCAGCAGGCTTGGCTTCCTCGGCCTTGGCTGCCAGCTGGACCGGAGCTGCAGGTTTCTGCTCCTGTGCAGTTGTTTTTGTAATCTTTTCCGGTTCCTGCTTTGGCTGAGCAGGCTTTGGCTGCTCAACGACAGCTGGCTGCGGAGCCTTAACTGTAGGCTTTGGTTCAGCCACAGGTTCCGGTTTTGAATCCTTCAGGTTAATCTTGCCGACAATCCTGATGGATGGTTCTGCAGGTTTTTCAATAACAGCAGGCTCTTCAGCCTTTGCTTCAGGAGCAACGGTACTGGTCTCCTCCGTAACAGAACGCTTTGTATGCCTGTCCTGAAGAAACTGGTTTGCCTGCTCGCGTATGGTCTTGTCCTGACTGAATTCTGCAACTACCAGGTTATACTCCTCGTCAGACAGTTTCTGGTTAAGATCATCAACGACTTCAGTGAAGCCCTTCTTATGCAGGAAATCAACAAGTGTTGCTGAACCTACATTCAATTCTCTGGTTACTTTACTTATTCTAATTGCCATCTAATAAAAATCGTTCAAAGTTTGTGTTTATCTGGAATTCCTACTAATGATGCCCGGCGTACCATCCGGTCCGCCGGCAACAGTTACTTGATGAACTTCTGGAACTCCTCCTCGTCAGAGAACTCCTGAGCAAGGATTGAGAATACGTCATCAACCTGTTCTTCTTCAAGGTCGGCACTGGTGAGGATAACTGACCTTTCAGCACGGAGAACAGACTTGGCTGTATCATAACCGGCACCATGGAGTGCATCAATGATCCAGTCCTCAATGTCACCGCGGAATTCATCGAGCAGTACGTCTTCCTCTTCTGACTGGGCCTCAAGCTCACGGTAAACGTCAATGGTATAACCTGTCAGAAGGCTTGCCAGCTTGATGTTCAGGCCGCTCTTGCCTATAGCCAGGGAAACCTGATCCTGCTTCAGGTAGACATCAGCCTTATGGAGTGATTCATCAATATTCAGTTCTGAAACCTTTGCAGGGCTCAGCGCACGCTTGATGAACAGCTCAATATTTGAAGTGTAGTTGATCACATCAATGTTCTCGTTCCTGAGTTCGCGGACAATGCCATGTATTCTGGAACCCTTAGGACCAACGCATGCGCCTACTGGATCAATGCGGTCATCATATGACTCAACGGCAATCTTTGCCTTCTCACCCGGAATGCGGGCAATCTTCTTGATAGTGATGAGGCCGTCACCGATTTCGGGAACCTCCTGTTCGAACAGGCGCTGCAGGAACACTGGTGAAGTACGGCTCAGAATGATCTTTGGATTGTTGACGTTTTCAACCCTTTCCACTACAGCCTTGACTGATTCACCCTTGCGGAAGAAGTCGCTTGGAATCTGTTCTGTCTTAGGCAGGAGCAACTCATTACCCTCTTCATCAAGAAGCAGGATTTCCTTCTTCCAAATCTGGTAAACATCAGCAATGACTACAGTACCAATCTTGTCAACATACTTGTTGTACAGGCTGTCCTTCTCAAGTTCAAGAACCTTCGATGCCAGAGTCTGGCGCAGGTTCAGGATGGCACGGCGGCCAAAACTTGAAAAATCAACCTGCTCGGAAACCTCCTCACCTACAGTAAAATCCTCATCGATGCGCCTTGCTTCGGTAAGAGATATCTGGGTGTTGGCATCTTCCAGTTCCTCATCCTTGACAACAACCCTGAAACGCTGGATTTCGCAGTCACCCTTGTCAGGATTCACAATAACGGTATAATTCTCGTCTGTGCCGAACATCTTGGAAATGACGTTGCGGAAACTCTCCTCAAGAACACTGACCAGTGTCATTCGGTCAATATTCTTCACTTCATTAAACTCATGAAATGTGTCAATCAAAGAGATTGTCTCATCTTTCTTAGTTGCCATTTTACTTTATATTTATTACGTTTTTTACATATTTGACCTCGCTGTGGACATACCTGACCTCCACATCGACCAGTTTTGCACGCTTGCTGCCCTCGACCGTCATCTTCTTCTGGGTCTCAATGACGAATCCTTCATCATCAGCAGCAGTAAGTATACCCTTTACCTTGGCTCCAGTCTTCGGGAGCACCTCGACTTCCTGTCCTATGTGATTGATGTACTGCTGAAGAACCTTGAACGGCTGGCCTATTCCGGCCGAACCCACCTCAAGCTCATAATCTTCGACCTCCCTGTCAAGTTTTGATTCAATGAATTTGCTCAATGATACGCAATCATCTATCCAGACTCCCTCCGGATGGTCAATCTCAACTGACACGACATTGTCAGGAGTTACTGCAACACTTACCAGGAAATAGTCCTGAACTGTTTTCAACCACTCCTCCGCAATACTTGCAACTATCTGTTTATCAATCATATATAAAGAATAACGTTAGTTCATTCCACTGGGTATGAAAATAAAAAACAGGCCTCACAGCCCCTCCACATCTCCCTTATGAGCACAAAAGTAGTACAAATCTTGTTATCTACCAACAAAATAGATAAAAAAAAGCCGGCGCACAGAGCACCGGCCTTGTTCTCTGTACAGATGGCTTGTCAATAACCCAGGTAACCCAGCATTCTGGCAGCATAGCGGCGGCCAAACTCACGGAGACCCTTGGCATTGAAATGCAGGTGGTCAAAGCCAGCAGCGCAACCATATGCAGGAACTACCAGTGCCTGTGGCAGAGTCTCCGGGAGCTTCTGTATGATATTGTTGTGTCCGGCGCATACACCCTTCTGGTCGGCAGGGACAACCTCACCGGCAATCAGTGGTATTGAATTAGCCTCAAGTCCGAGGTCAGCCAGTATATCATCATAAACTTTCTTTACATTGGCAGGCCACTGCTCATCATTGGTGTTGGTCTCGCCCTGATGGAAGAGAATGCCCTTGATGACACCGTCCTTCTGTGCCTTCTTGCACAGTTCAATCAGACGGCCGTAAGGGTCACCACCGTATGCAGCAACAATATTCTTCATCCAGTCTGCCTGGCCAGGAATGTATGCAGCAGCCTTATCCTTGTCAAAAAGGTCAATTGAGCAACCGGCTACGGCTACCATAACAACACCGACCTTGGTATTTTCCGGAAGAACCTGAACCATAGTACGGCCAAAATAGTCAGCAGGAGTCAGGCCGGTATTCGGACGGCAGAGAGGTGGAACGGCTGTTCTCCATTCGCCCATCTTGCTGTCAGGAAAATCAACAGCGTTCATAGTAACGAAACGTGGGTTCACATTCTCCTTGTCAATAGCCTCAGGTCTTGGATTACCCTCCATGTTAGACTGGCCTATACAAATGTAGATGTGAAAATTCTCATCCGGTTCAGCAAAAGTGCTGACAGGTGCTGCAAGCATTGCTGCAAGCAGAAAAAGTCCTGATTTCTTCATTTTGATCTAGTATTTTGTAATTAGTAGTGCAATTTTCGCAATAATATCAGAAATCTCCAAGAAAAAAGATAGATTTGCCACTCCAAAAACAAACTTTGCAGTCCGATGGGTAAAAAAACAGCCAGAGCCAACAACACATTCTTTCTTGGCTCAATAGTAATGATAGTCCTGCTGCTGGCAGTCATATTCATATTCCTGATGTGGGCATTCCGCATATACGACAGGCAGCAGGCACAGCTGTCCGGCCGTTATGACATTACACTTGGCAGCACCACCACCGGCCACCCCATAACCATATTCGTCAACGACAGCCTCATAATGGATGCCACGCCGGGAGCCGCCATGACACTTACAGTCACACGCTTCGCCGAAGAGTCAACCCTCATTGTGGTTGACAAGGAATCCGATGCCACATACATGTATGAACTGCCCCAGCAGTCTGCCTCAATCCAGGTATCACGCGAGAATTCAGAATACACCTTCAGGTAATCTGCCCCCAGACGCAATGCGGGCACATTGGGTGAAACAAAAAAAAAGAGACCGTCAATTGACGATCTCTTTCTGCGCTCCTTCTAGGACTTGAACCTAGGACCCCCTGATTAACAGTCAGATGCTCTAACCGACTGAGCTAAAGAAGCAGTCACATCGGAACTTGTTTGCTCTCAAATGCGGTGCAAAATTACCTCTTTTTTTATAACTTGCAACACCTTTAGGCAAAAAAAATGGCGAAAAGGCGAAAAAAAATATATCTTCGCAACTGTACAAACACACCATAAGCATCCATGAACAATATCAAAGCACTGATAGTCATTGCATTGACTTCATTATATTCCTTCACTTCCCCATCAGTTTGCCAGAACACGCTATGGGCCCAGGAATCAAAAAGCGGCAGCGTGAGGGCATCGGCCGCACGCAACCATGATTTCGACATCTCATCAAACATGGAAATCATGTACAACATAGTACGTGAGCTTGACATAAACTACGTGGACTCCATAAACCTGAAGGAGCGCATTGAAGACGGAATCAAGGCCATGCTGCGCGGTATTGACCCATACACTACCTACTATCCCGAATCTGACCAGAATGACCTGAAGATGATGACCACCGGAAAGTATGCCGGAGTGGGTGCCATTATCAGCCAGTTCAAGGGCCGCGACTACGTAGTTGTCAGTGAGCCATACGAAGGCATGCCGGCACAGAAGGCGGGAATCAGGGCTGGTGACAGGATTGTGCGCATAGACGGCGAAAGCATGAAGGGAAAGGAATCGGCCTATGTAAGCAGCAAGCTCAAGGGAGATCCCAACACAAGCCTCAGGGTTGCTGTAGCACGTCCGGGCGTAGCCGATACGCTTGAATTCGACATGACCAGGCAGATTATTTCACTTCCTTCAGTCCCCTACTGGGGCAAGCATGATGATTTCGGATACATCTACCTTAACTCATTCACGGAGAATTGCTCGAAGGATGTTGCCCAGGCATTCATGGAACTGAAGGGTCAGGGCATAAAGGGGCTCGTGCTTGACCTGCGCGGAAACGGCGGAGGCCTGCTTCAGGAAGCCGTGAACATAATCGGCCTGTTTGTCCCGAAAGGAACAAAGGTCCTTGAAACACGCGGCAAGGTCCCCCAGATGGACGCCAGCTACTCAACACGCCGCGAACCCGTTGACACTGAAATGCCCGTGGTCGTGATGATTGATTCCGAATCAGCTTCAGCATCGGAAATCGTATCGGGTGCCCTGCAGGACCTGGACCGTGCTGTTATAATAGGTGGGCGTTCTTTCGGCAAGGGACTCGTCCAGAGCACGCGCCCACTTCCCTACAACGGCGTACTCAAGGTCACTACCGCGAAATACTACATACCAAGCGGACGCTGCATTCAGGAGATTGACTACTCAAAGCGCAGCTCAAACGGCCAGGCGCAGCATATTCCAGACAGCCTGACAAACGTATTCCATACTGCGGCCGGACGTCCCGTACGTGATGGCGGCGGTATCAGGCCAGACATAACATGCAAGTTCGACACCATGCCCGACATCATGTACTATCTTTCACAGAGCATGGTCATGTTCGACTATATGGATGAATACTGCAGCAAGCACGAGACCATAGCTCCTGTCAGCGAATTCACCATAAGTGACAAGGAGTACGCTGAATTCATTGACTTCGTCTCAAAATCCGATTTCCAGTACACCAGCAACAGCAGCCGCGCACTGAAGTCACTCCGTGAAATGGCCGAAATGGAAGGACTGGCACAGAAGGCCGATGCTGAATTCAAGGCACTGGAAAGCAAGCTGGAATATGACATGAAACAGGACCTTGACCAGTTCAGCTACGACATCAGGCGGCTCCTTGCAACCGAGATAATCACCAGGTACTACTACCAGAAGGGAGCCATAATTGAAGGACTCAAGAATGACCACATACTGGAAGAGGCCGTAAAGGTACTTAAGGACAGCAAGCGCTACACATCAATACTGACGAACAGATAGAACCGCCGGCACTATGTACTACTCAGCGATGGGCTTGATTGCCATTATCATTCACCTGATAATCAATTATGACGTCATGTTCATGAAGACATGGCGCAACGTGCCGTCTGCCACGGAGTACAAGCGGTTCCAGTACTCTGTTCTGGGCTACTATGCCACCGACGCCCTGTGGGGCATTCTGTACAAGTCAGAATACCAAGACCTTATGTACATAGACACGCTGGTATACTACATAACGCTCTCGCTATGCGTACTGTTCTGGTGCCAGTATGTGGTATCATACCTTGAACTTGGCAAGAGAACCGGCACGGCACTCAGGATATGCGCATTCCTGTTCCTGGCAAGCGAAATAGGCGCGCTTGTCGTCAATTTCTTCTCGCCCATATTCTTCCGCTTTGACAGCGACGGAAACTTCAGCACCGGCATCATCAGGACCATCATAATCCTCATTCAGATGCTCATGTTCATTGTAGTCGCCATACCTTCAATAACAGTTTCCGTGCGCGGCACAAGCAAGAGGCGCAGCCGAAGCTACACCATCAGTGTCTGCAGCGTGTCCATGCTTCTGTTCGGATATATTCAGACCCGTTTCCCGCTGGTTCCCCTGTACACGGTAGGACTGCTATTCGCAACCTGCCTCCTGCATGTCTACGTACATGAATCAGAGAAGCGCTCAGAACTGCAGATGCAGCAGATGCTTGAAGACAACATTGCCGCAAACAAGGCAAAGACGGTCTTCCTGCAGAACATGAGCCATGAAATACGCACCCCGCTTAACGCCATGTTCGGATTTGCCCAGCTGCTGGGACTTCCCGACGGTTCATGGACCGATGAAGAGAAGGAACAGTACAATGCCTACATTTTCAACAGCTACAACATGCTTGACATGCTGATTGATGACATCATCGACATATCGGACTCCGAAAATGGAAGCTACCGCATTGATTATTCCGAATTCGCGGTCAATGAAGTATGCCGTAATGCCATCATGTCAGTTGAATACCGCAAGCCGGAAAACGTCAGGCTCTATTTCACATCGGAAATCAGCGATGACTACACTATCACGTCTGACCCCCGCCGAATTCAGCAGGTACTTACAAATTATCTTACCAACGCCTGCAAGTACACGCGCGAAGGCGAGATACACCTGCACTGCTCTGACACCGAGACTCCGGGAAAGCTCACATTCTCGGTCACCGATACCGGCATAGGCATACCACAGGAGAAATCAGAAGACATTTTCCAGCGCTTTACCAAGCTCAACGACTTTGTGCAGGGTTCCGGCCTGGGTCTCAACATATGCCGTATGGTTGCCGACAAGCTGGGTGCCAGGGTCTATCTGGACAACACCTACACCAATGGTGCACGCTTTGTCATGGAAATATCTCTATGAGAATGTCTTGATAGTCCCCCAATGTGGACCGATGTTGTCAATTGCGTCCAAATGTGACCAAATTTGGGGATATGAAAAATAAAAACCCTTGTAGAAGGCATCTACAAGGGTTTTTCTGTACCCGGAGCCGGGGTCGAACCGGCACGGGTTGCCCCACTGGTGTTTGAGACCAGCGCGTCTACCGATTCCGCCATCCGGGCTAGCATGAGGGCAAAGTTACAACAAAAAGCGGGAATAGTACCAACTTTTGATAAAAAAGTACCCATTTCACTTTGGCGTTTCGTTCCAATCATTATCTTCGTGCCATAAACACAACTGATTATGCTCAGCTCGAACAATTATTGCGTTGTACTTGCCGGAGGAATAGGAACACGCCTGTGGCCTCTCAGCAGAAAAGGACTGCCCAAGCAGTTCCTTGACTTCAACAATGACGGCAAGACACTACTCAAGGATACGGTCCGGAGAGTAAAGAAACTCTTCCCCAAGGAAAACATCATAGTATCGACAAACCTGGACTATTCCGATGAGGTCATGAGGCAGCTGCCTGACCTTGACCCGTCACAGGTCCTGCGAGAACCGTCCCTCAAGGGAACGGCCCCATGCGCCCTTCTTGCCGCCTACCACATACGCGACATCAACCCCAACGCCAACATTCTGCTGGTTCCATCGGACCTTAAGATCATGGATGAAGATGACTACCTTGAGGTGGTTCGCAAGGGCATGGAATTCGTTGGGAACCATTTCGGCATTCTGACAATAGGCATCAAGCCCACCAGGCCGGAAACCCGATTCGGCTACATACAGGCCGATGAAGAGGAACTTGACGGCATGCACAAGGTGCGTACCTTCACCGAGAAACCCGAAGAGTCATTCGCCAGAATCTTCGTTGAAAGCGGCGAATTCTACTGGAATTCAGGCGTTGTAATGTGGAACGTAAATTCATTCCTTGAGATTGCACGTGAATGCATTCCCGAAATGGCCGCCCAGTTCGACAACATATTCAACAAGGAACATACACGCGATTCACGCCGCAGCATGCTTTACTCGGTATACGATGCTTTCCCACGCCTTTCGCTGGACTACGGCATACTGGAGAAGAGCGAGCATGTCTATATGGAGATGGGCAATTTCCGCTGGAACGATATTGAAAGCTGGGACTTGCTGCATGACTACTGTCCGAAAGATGACCAGGACAATGTGGTCAGCACCGAAAACCACCAGCTGTACAACTGCAGCGGCAACATGGTACTGTCAAACAACAAGGGCAAGCTGGTAGTCATTGACGGATTATCGGACTACCTGGTAGTCGACACCGAAGACGTCCTGCTTATATGCAAGCGTGACAATGAAGAGGATTTCAAGCGATACGTGAATGACGTGATGATGAAATACGGAGAAAAATACAGATAAGGAATAATACATTAAAACCAAAATACAGCATGAAGAAATTACTTGCAGTCATGGCACTGACTGCTGCCGTATGCAGCTGCGGCAATGGAGATGGTGAATATACCGTAATAGGACAGCTTGACGACTACAGCGGAAAGCTGTGGCTTATAGCCGATGACGAGCCTATTGATTCGCTCAAGTCCAAAGATGGAAGTTTCCTTTTCAAGGGCAATGTCAAGGTTCCGGCAATTGCATATGTCTGCAATGCCCCAAACCGCAGAGACGCAGATTTAGGCCTGATGTTCTTCCTTGAACCCGGAGAGATATTGATGAAAGTCAACGATGCCGTCAATGGCCAGGCTTACATGACAGGTACCAAGTCAAATGACAGGAAGGCCGAATACACGCTCAAGAGCATTGAGCTGGCACAGCAGTGGTCTGACAGGATGGATGACCCTAACCTGACAGCCGAAATTGACAGCATTCAGTATGCCATGACCATGGATGCCATCACCGGAAACACCGACAACATGTACGGAGTCTGGCAGCTCAAGCAGTACTCTTATGAACTGACTGACGCCGATGAACTGGAATCATACCTGAAGGCAATTGCCCCGGAACTCAGGAAGAGCAAGCTATATGCAAGCATGGAAGAGTCTGTCAAGAAGATGCGCACAACCGCAGTCGGCCAGAAATTCCTCGAGGTCAAGATGGACGGTCCCGACGGAAATGAGGTTTCACTTTCAAAGGTCATAAAGAATTCCGGCAACAAGTATGTGCTGATTGACTTCTGGGCCTCATGGTGCGGACCTTGCATGAGAGAAGTTCCATTCCTTACAGCGTCATACGCAAAGTACAAGCAGAAGGGATTTGAAATATTCGGCATTTCACTGGACCGTACCGCAGAGCCCTGGAAAGCGGCAATTGAGCGCAACAACATGAACTGGGTTCACGTGAGCGACCTGGCCTACTGGAACAGTGCAGCCGCTGAACTTTACGGAGTAAACTCAATTCCAGCCAATTTCCTGATAGACTGCTCAACAGGAAAAATCATTGCAAAGGGACTTCGCGGAGCTGCCCTTGAGAGAACGCTTTCTAAATTGCTTGACTGAACGGAACAACAATAATAAAAGGAATGGCACAGAACAAGATGGCCTCACTGGCCAAGGATACGGCAATATACGGCATAAGCAGCATAGTAGGCCGGTTCCTGAATTACCTTCTGGTTCCCGTTCATACCAAGTTCATATCGCCCCAAAGTGGCGGATACGGAATAGTGTCAAACATGTATGCTTGGGCAGCGCTCATATTCGTGCTGCTCACCTTCGGCATGGAGACCACTTATTTCCGATTTGCCAACAAGGAAGAAGAGGACAGCCGCATGGTTTACAGCACCTCGTTGCGCATGGTAGGTGCGGTGGCACTGCTGTTCATAGCACTGGTTTTCTGCTTCCTTGGCCCTGTATCGGACTTCCTTGAGTACTCTGCCCACCCTGAATATGTGGCATGCTTTGCCATCATAGGCGGCCTTGACGCATTCCAGGCCATAATGTTCAGCCACCTGCGCCAGCAGCACAGGCCTGTCAAGTTCATGGCACTGAAGATGGCCTTCATCATACCCAACGTACTTCTCAACATAGCGGTATTTACACTGCTGCCGATGCTGTTCGGCACATTCCCTTCACTCCAGGCCATCTATGAAAGGTTTGACTATGGTGTAGGGCTGATATTCTTCGTCAACCTGGCCTGCACGGCACTCATCACGCTGGGCTTCATCAAGGAAATCAAGGGCATCACATTCGGGTTCGATGCCAAGCTGGCCCGTCGCATGCTGGCCTATGCATGGCCCATACTCCTGCTTGGACTTGTGGGAATACTTAACCAGGTGTTTGACAAGATAGCATACCTGAAGCTTGTTCCCGGTCAGGAAGGAAAGGTCCAGCTTGGCATATACGGAGCATGCGTCAAGATTGCAATGATACTGAGCCTGCTCACACAGGCCTTCCGTTACGCCTACGAACCGTTCGTGTTTGGCGGCGCCAAGGACCGCAATTCTGACGAGACACTGGCCCAGGGAATGAAGTACTTCATAATATTCGGCATTCTGGCATTCCTGGCAGTAGTATTCTATATGCCGGTCCTGAAAAACCTGGTGACTAACCATGACTACTGGGTAGGACTCAAGGTTGTACCGATAGTCATGATAGCCGAACTCTTCATGGGCATCTATTTCAACCTGTCGTTCTGGTACAAGCTGACTGACCAGACATGGTGGGGAGCCGTAATGAGCGGCGCAGGAGCGCTGGCAATGATACTTATCAACGTGCTGTTCGTACCCCGATACGGATACATGGCATGCGCATGGGGAGGCTTTGCCGGATATGGAGTCTGCATGGTAATGTCATACCTGATAGGCCAGAAGAAAAAGCCTATTGCATATCCAGTAAGGGAGATATCAATGTATGTAATTCTGGCGGCACTGCTGTACGGTTCATATATGGCGTTCTGCCAAGCCAGTTTCTGGCCAGAATGGTTCAGGCTGATAACCGGAACCGTACTGATATGCATCTATCTGGCATATCTGTTCAAGAAAGACCTGCCACTTGCATCATTGCCGGTAATAGGGAAATACTTCCGCAAGTAATTCCATAGGCAACTTGCTGGCATTGCATTCTGGGCCAATACGACTCAAGCATAGGAAAGCAAAGCAGGCGCTGGTGTTTCCAGCGCCTGCTTTGTATATTGTATCTTCAGCCAATTACATTGCTGCGGCTATTGCAGCTGCAATCTGCTGGAACTCTTCCGGTTCAAGCTTCAGCTTTGGGTTGCTGAACAGCATATCCTTTTCGGACTGCATCGGAATAAGGTGTATGTGTGCATGAGGAACCTCAAGGCCAAGCACGGCCTGACCTACCTTCACGCAATTGAATACCTTCTTCTGTGCAACGGCAATCTTCTTTGCAAAGAGCTGCAGGTTGGCCAGTTCCTGGTCGGTCAGGTCGAAAAGATAGTCCACTTCGCGCTTTGGTATAACCAGTACATGTCCGCGTACCATTGGGTTAATGTCAAGGAATGCAAAGCAATCCTCGCTCTCAGCAACCTTGTAGCAAGGTATTTCACCGTTGATTATTCTGCTGAAAATTGTCATGGCGCAGTATTAAAGGGAAATCTCAAGAATTTCAAAACCAATCTTTCCGCTAGGAATGGTAATCTCAACAACCTCGCCTACCTTGTGGCCAAGCAGTCCCTTCGCAATAGGAGTATTGCTTGAAATCTTCATTGCCTTCAGGTCAGCCTCGCTCTCCGGAACAATCGAGTATGTTACAACTGCATTGTTCTTTGTATTGCGGATCTTGACCTTGGTCAGAATCTGGACGGTTGATGTATCAATCTTTGTCTCGTCAATAAGCTTGGCATCGGCAATCAGCATCTTCAGCTGGGCGATCTTGGCTTCAAGCATGCCCTGTGCTTCCTTTGCTGCATCGTACTCTGCGTTCTCCGACAGGTCACCCTTATCACGTGCCTCGGCAATCTGCTGAATAATCTCCGGGCGACGTACAGTCTCAAGGTACTGTAATTCGGCTAATAACTTCTTATAGCCTTCTTCTGACATATATGCCATAATATCAATAATTTAACGTTTATACTCCGTTTATAGCAAAAGGTAAAAAAGAATTCCAACATCAGTCTTGCCATGTTGGAACTCATATTGACCATGCTTTTGGTCTATGCAAAGATATGATTAAATATCAACTATCCAAAAAATCAAGCCAATAAAAATCATTTAAGAAGTTCTGCAATCTTCGCGTCCAGTTCACTCTGTTCTTCCGGACGGTCAACAACTTCGCCATCCCTGTTAATGAGGAACGCCGTAGGAAGTGCCCCTACATTATATAATTTAAGGTAGGTCGATTCCAGACTGTTTTCATCATACACACATGTCCATGGGAGATTGGCTGCACTTGTCCTCCAGAAATGCTCATCGGCATCAACAGAAACCTGGTAGATGGTGAACCCCTGTGAGGCATACTTGTCATACAAGGTTCTCATGGCAAGGTTATAGTTGGCAGAATAATCTGTCTTATATGCGGTAAAGTCCAGCAGGACAACCTTGCCCTTCAGGTCGGACAGCTTATGTATCCGGCCGTTCAGGTCAGGCAGTTCAATCTCAACAAGTCCTGATTCACTCACCAGGTTCTCCAGCATCTTGACAGTCTCTTCTGAGGCAGGAACTGCAGGTGCAGTCCTGAGCATGCTCTTCAGGGCCAGGTTATGCAGGTGTTCCGTCCTGACAGCCTCGGGATAAAGCATATCCATCTGGGTTGCAACCGCAGCGAAGCACTTGGCATCCTGACGGCTGGCGCCCGGAGAAAAAATCATCTGGCCATTTATGCTCATGAAAAGCGCATAATAGGCACAGGCCGATGCAGGGTCCGGGAAAATGTACCCGTAGCTGATCTCTGACTTGAAGACGTCAACCAGCTCGTTTATCTTCTCCTGACGGATACCTACCTGAGGTCCTGAATAGAGTTCCGATGTCCGTCTCAGGTCCTGCAGAAGTTCCATCTGCCTGATTACCATCTCCTTCAGCCTTACACTGTTGTCTGATCCCTCAACCTCATACGCAATCTGCATGCTTGGCAATGCGGCATTAACTGTTATGGACTGTGCCGAATCAACTATAAGGTTGATGTATTTGCCGTCAATGCGAAGGCGGTAGAAGTCAAAGCAGTCAGCCGGTGCCTGGCTTGAGAACTTGAACGAACCCTTCTGGTCCAGTTTAACGGAATCAATGGTCTCAACCTGATTCAGGGCCATATGGTCCAGATACATGGTCTTGCCATCAGCTTCAAGGACGGTACCTTCAACAGTAAACCTGTCACCCTTGGGATGACAGGCTACAATTGAAAGCAATGCCGAAGCAAGAAGTATGAGATTACTTCTCCTCATTATTGTTTCTCTCTTCGTTGTTGTGATGACGGCGCTCACCGCGCTCTGGACGGTCGTGCTGCTGGCGTGGAGGACGTGCAGGCCTTTCACGCTCAACATAACCTTCAGGCTTCTCAATGAGAGCACGCTTTGACAGTTTGTACTTGCCGGTCTTTGGGTCAATGTCAATCAGCTTGACCTGAATCTTGTCACCCTCCTTTATACCGGTCTCCTCGATGGTCTCGTAACGCTTCCAGTCAATCTCTGAAATGTGGAGCAGGCCATCCTTTCCAGGCAGGAATTCAACGAACAGGCCATAAGGCATTACGCTGCGAACCTTGCCTTCATATATTTCACCAACCTCAGGAATGGCAACGATTGCACGGATCTTTGCAAGAGCAGCATCAATGCTCTCCTTGTTTGTTCCGGCAATTTCAACCTTGCCTACTCCATCGATCTCCTCGATAGAAATCTTGGCGCCTGTCTCTTCCTGCATGCCCTGGATAATCTTTCCGCCCGGGCCAATTACTGCACCGATGAACTCCTTTGGGATTGTGATGGTCTCAATGCGTGGAGCATGTGGCTTCAGGTCCTCCCTAGGTTCTGCAATGGTCTCGGTAATCTTGCCCAGGATATACTCACGGCCAGCCTTGGCCTGTGCCAGAGCCTTCTCAAGGATTTCGTATGAGAGGCCGTCGCACTTGATATCCATCTGGGTTGCGGTCAGACCCTTTACGGTACCAGTGGTCTTGAAGTCCATATCGCCAAGATGATCCTCATCACCGAGGATATCTGAAAGTACTGCATACTTGTCTTCGCCCGGGTTCTTGATAAGACCCATTGCGATACCTGAAACCGGATTTGCAATCTTTACACCGGCATCCATCAGGGCAAGTGTGCCTGCGCAGACTGATGCCATTGAAGAAGAACCGTTTGATTCAAGGATATCTGAAACTACGCGTACACAGTATGGATAGTCAGCTGGAATCTGACCCTTCAGTGCACGCCATGCCAGGTGACCGTGTCCAATCTCACGACGACCAGTGCTACGCTGTGCCTTGGCTTCACCTGTACAGAATGGAGGGAAGTTGTAGTGCAGCAGGAAACGCTCATCGTGCTGGTCAAGAACGTCATCAACCATCTTCTCGTCATCCTTGGTACCAAGGGTTACAGAGCAGAGTGACTGAGTTTCACCACGAGTGAAGATTGATGATCCGTGAGGGCCTGGCAGATAGCCAACCTCGCACCAGATCGGACGGATTTCAGTTGTCTTACGACCATCGAGACGAGTGCCCTCATCCAGGATGCAGCGACGCATAGCGTCACGCTCTACATCATGGTAGTAACGCTCAATCAGAGTCATCTTCTCTTCGAGTTCATCTTCTGTCAGATCTGTGTGGGCTGCAGCGTATGCCTCCTTATAGTCTTCACATACCTTTTCAAAAGCCTCTGCACGTGCGTGCTTCTCAAGAGCCTGCTTTGTAATGTCATATGCAGGCTGATATGTCTTGGCCTTTACATCAGCGCGAAGTTCCTCGTCGTTTACTTCGTGGCAGTACTCACGCTTTACAGTCTTGCCAACCTCAGCAGTCAGTTCGTTCTGGATAAGGCAGTGCTTCTTTATCTCCTCATGGGCTGCCTTCATGGCGCCCAGCAGGTCAGCTTCAGAAACTTCCTTCATTTCACCCTCAACCATCATGATGTTGTCATATGTAGCGGCAACCATGATATCCATGTCAGCCTCTTCAAGCTGCTTGAATGTAGGGTCAATTACATACTCTCCGTTTATGCGGGCAACGCGGACTTCTGAAATAGGACCGCCGAATGGGATGTCTGATACAGCCAGGGCAGCACTTGCTGCAAGACCTGCCAGTGCATCAGGCATCTGCTCACCGTCAGCTGAGAAGAGGATGATATTTACGAATACCTCTGCATGATAATTGTCTGGGAACAGAGGTCTGAGTGCGCGGTCAACCAGACGGCAGGTCAGGATTTCGTAGTCTGAAGGACGGCCTTCACGCTTTGTGAAGCCACCTGGGAAGCGTCCGATTGACGCATACTTTTCCCTGTACTCTACCTGCAGTGGCATGAAATCTGTTCCGGGGACTGCATCTTTGGCGGCACAGACAGTGGCCAGAAGCATCGTTTTGCCACAAGTAAGCATTACGGCTCCATCGGCTTGCTTTGCCAGTTTCCCGGTCTCCAGCTTGATGGTTCTGCCATCAGGAAGCTGGAATTCTTTTGTTACAATGTTCATCTTGTTTTTATTATTGTGTTACATCAAAATTGCCTTTTTGGCAAATTGCCACAAAGATATGGAATCAGGTGCAGAAATCCAACATATACGCGTACTTATTATAAAAACGCGCATAAATTTACAGTTCGACAAACAAAATTTGGTTTTGAATAGTAGTTGCATTATCTTCGCGTTCCCAATCTGAAATCTCAAAAGAGACAGAGTAATGCTTGATTCGATCAAAGACATCATAGCCAAGGAATCCCAGGCCATCCTGAACATTCCCGTAGGCCCAGAATATGAAAAGGCCGTAGAACTGATTGTTGAACATGTCCACAACAGGCACGGCAAGCTCATCACCAGCGGTATGGGCAAGGCCGGCCAGATAGCCATGAACATGGCCACCACATTCAGTTCCACTGGAACCCCGGCAGTTTTCCTTCACCCAAGCGAAGCCCAGCATGGCGACCTTGGCGTTTTTCAGGCAAATGACCTGTTCCTGCTTGTTTCAAACTCAGGAAAGACAAGGGAGATTCTTGAACTGGTTGAACTGAGCCGTACCTTGGACCCTACAGTCAAGTTCATCGTCATCACCGGCAACACGGACAGCACCCTTGCAAGGAAGGCCGATGTAATACTGGGCACCGGACATCCGGAAGAGGTCTGCGCCCTTGGACTTGCACCAACCACAAGCACCACGGTCATGACCGTTATAGGCGATGCCATCGTCGTAGAGACAATGAAAGCCATCGGTTTCACCGTAGAGGATTACAACAAGCGTCACCATGGAGGCTACCTGGGCCGCTGCTCAAGAAAGATGCTATGAGAAAGATCATCGGAATCGGAGAAACCGTCTATGATATAATTTTCCGCAACGGGAAACCCGTAGATGCAGTTCCAGGCGGATCTGTGTTCAATGGAATGATCACCCTGGGACGCGTAGGCATGGACTGCACCTTCATTGGTGAAGTCGGGGCAGACATTGTCGGCCAGACAATAATTGACTTCATGAAGGAAAACAATGTCAAGACTGACTGGGTAACAAGGTATGAAGGCCACAAGACCGCAGTTTCGCTGGCATACCTCAACGAGGACAGCGACGCACAGTACAGCTTCTACAAGGACTACCCCAACAACCGCTTCCCGGAAGTGGTATTTCCGGAAATAAACCCCGATGACATCGTGCTTTTTGGAGCATACTTCGTGCTGAATCCAGTACTCAGGCCGCATGTGTGCAAGTTCCTTGACTATGCAAAGTCCAGGGGAGCCATACTCTACTACGACCTGAACTTCAGGAAGAATCACCTCCATGAGGTAGACAAGCTTCGCGGCACCTTCACCGAGAATTTCCAGTACGCCGACATAATACGCGGCAGCCACGAAGACTTTGAGCTGATTTTCGGCGACAGCGATTTCAGCAGCATATACACACAGAATGTTTCCATGCACTGCCCCAGGTTCATCTGCACATACGGAAAGAACGGCGTACGCATAGCCGACCACAATGACACTTACAGCTTTCCATCACGCAGCATAACACCTGTCAGCACCATCGGAGCAGGTGACAATTTCAATGCAGGCATAGCCTATGGGCTCATACGTGAGGATGTAAGGCACTCCAACATTGACTCTATCGATGCCGGGAAATGGGAAAAGCTGGCTGGCTACGGAATTGAATTCGGTACCGAAGCCTGCATGAGCACATCAAACTATGTCAGCCTGGACTTCGCCAGCAAACTTTGAGAAAACTCATTATTTATGGCAAACAACAATAAATGGCCCTTGCTGAGGACGCCTCTGTTCTGCATGTTGTGGAACCTGCTGCTGGTCTACGCAGGATACATGATATGCCGTGTCATATTCATAGCCTACTACTGGGAACAGTTCAGGCTGCTGCTCGATGCAGAATCAACCTGGAACATCATACGCGGAGGACTGCGCTTTGACACGTCGGGCATAATCTATACCACATCGGCATACATCATACTGACCATGTTCCCCCTCCATTTCAAGGAGAATCCCAAGTTCTACCGATTCCTCACCATACTGCTTATAATACTGGCTGGACTTGGCTTTTTCTGCAACTTGGGTGATACCGTATATTTCCAGTACAACGGCTGCCGTACCTCATGCCAGCTGTTCAGGGAAGTCAGCAACGAAGGTGGCGGCCAGCTTGCACACATCATATTGGTCGGCATAAGGGACAACTGGTACCTGATGGCCTGCTTCATTCTCATGGTCTGGGCCATGTGCAGGTTCACGGTGGTTCCCAGTGTAGCCAGGTACGGAAAACTCTGGCACTACTATGTTGCAAAGAGCGTGCTCTTCATTGCTACTCTTGCAATGTGCGTAGGAGGAATCCGAGGCGGTTTCGCCCACTCCATACGCCCCATCAGCATGACCGACGCCTATCAGTACGCCAGCAAGCCCATGCAGGCCGCCGCAGTGCTGAACACTCCGTTCTGCGCCATCAGGACCATTGGTTCGGAAGACGTATCAGTAATAGAATATTACAGCAACGAGGAACTCGGCGAGATATACTCTCCTTTGATAAAGGCCGATTCCACCGCAGTTTTCCAGCCAAAGAACGTGGTAATAATGCTGCTGGAGAGTTTCGGAGCAGAATACATAGGCCATTCAAATCAGGGACGCCAGGGCATACATGACTGTACGCCATTCCTGGACTCACTCATGCAGCAGAGCCTGACATTTGAATATTCGCTTGCCAATGGCCGCAAGAGCATAGACATCATTCCTACCGCACTGTGCGGACTTCCATACTTGAAAGAGCACATCGTACTTTCGCCGGCACTCATGACAAAGGAGATTCGCGGACTGGCCGGCGAACTCAATGACAAGGGGTACTATACGGCCTTCTTTCATGGGGCCGACAACAATTCCATGGGATTCCAGGCAATTGCAAGGGCATCGGGATTCCAGGATTACTTTGGGCGGACAGAATTCGAGCAGGAGCCAAAATTCGGAGGAAGCAGTGCCTTTGACGGCACATGGGCAATTTGGGACGAAGAGTTCCTGCAGTTCATGTGTGACCGTATGGGAACATTCCGGCAGCCATTCATGACGAGCGTCTTCACCGCCAGTTCACACCATCCGTACGTAGTTCCAGAACGTTACAGGGAGACATATCCCGAGGAGGGAAACCTGCCGATTTACAAGGTAGTCCGATACTCCGACAATGCGCTCCGGCTCTTCTTTGAGCAGGCCAGAAAACAGCCATGGTACGAAAACACGCTGTTTGTCCTCACTGCTGACCATACCAACCTGACAGAACACCCGGACTACCAGTCAGATTACGGACAGTTCAGGGTGCCCATAATATTCTTCGACCCCAGCGGCGGAATAAAGGGACACCGGGAGTGTCTGGCACAGCAGTCCGACATTATGCCTTCGGTACTTGACTACCTTGGCTATGACCGCGAATTCCTGAGTTTTGGACAGAGTGTATTCAGCACCGCTGATGATGATATGTGGGTTGCAAACTTCCAGAATGACATTTGGATGTACTACAGCGGAGACTATGTAATACAGTTTGACGGAACACGCATTCTCGGAATGTACCGCTACAGGGAAGACCTGCTCTTCTCAAATGACGTATCCGATGAACATCAGGATATTGCCCTCCAGATGGAAAGAAAACTCAAGGCCGTCATACAGCAGTACCTGAAATACCTGGCATCATAAGGCAGGACTTCATCAAAGCTGCTGCATGTCATTCAGTTTCTTGTAGTAGCTGTTCAGGGCTATCAGTTCCTCATGGGTACCGCGTTCCACAATCTTTCCTTCGTGCAAAACGCAGATTTCATCGGCATTTCTTATAGTTGACAGCCTGTGTGCTATGGCAATAGTGGTACGGTCTTTCATGAGTCGGTCCAGAGCCTCCTGGACCAGTCTCTCTGATTCGGTGTCGAGTGCCGAAGTGGCCTCATCAAGAATCAGTATGGCAGGATTCTTCAGAATGGCACGGGCTATGCTTATCCTCTGGCGCTGACCACCGGAAAGCAGGCATCCGCGGTCACCTATGCTGGTGTCATATCCCTTCTCGGACTCCATAATGAAATCATGGGCATTGGCAATCCTGGCCGCAGCTATCACATCTTCCCTTGAAGCATTGTCTACTCCGAACGTAATGTTGTTGTAGAAAGTATCATTGAACAGTATGGCCTCCTGGTTGACATTTCCCATCAGTCCCCTCAGCGATTCAATGGAAATGTCCCTTATATCGGTGCCGTCAATGGTTACGCTTCCCTCGGTCACATCATAGAAACGGGGCAGCAGGTCAACCAGCGTTGACTTGCCGGAACCGGACTGACCTACAAGTGCTATCGTCTTGCCACGGGGTATGGTCAGGTTTATGCCGGTAAGGACCTCCCTGGAACCGTCATAGCTGAACGATACATTGTTGAACCTGATCTCTTTGTCAATGCCGTCAACCTTTACTGCATTTTCCTTGCTGGTAATAGGATTGCCGGCCAGCAGTATCCTGTCAATTCTTTCCACCGATGCCAGGCCCTTTGGAATTGCGTATCCGGCCTTCGAAAAGTCCTTTATGGGATTAATTACGCTATACAGTATTGTCAGGTAGAAAATGAACTGTGATGCATCAAGCGAGGCACGGTTGCCCAGGATGAGCGTACCGCCGAACCATAGCACAACTACTATCAGGGCAGTTCCCATGAATTCGCTGACCGGATGCGCCAGCGACTGGCGGAGTGACACCCTGTTTGCCTCGCGCCTCAGCTCATTGCTGCTCTTTTCAAAGCGGTCTGCCATCTTCCCCTCGGCCAGGAAAGCCTTGATGACCCTGAGTCCTCCCAGTGTCTCCTCAAGCTGTGACATGGTATCGCTCCACTTTGACTGGACCTCCAGCGACTGCGCCTTGAGCTTCCTGCCTATAGTACCCATTATCCATATGATGACAGGTCCGAAAACAATGGTGAAAAGGGTAAGTTTCCAGCTTATCTTTATGAGGGTAAACACATATACTGCTATCAGGATAGGGTTTTTTATGAGCATGTCCAGCGACTGTGCAATTGATGTCTCAATCTCAGTAACATCACCGCTCATGCGGGTTATTATATCGCCTTTCCTCTCATTGGAAAAGAATCCCATGGGCAGTTCCAGGACCTTCCTGTAAATCTGGGTCCTTATGTCGCGGACAATGCCGGTCCTCAGTGGCACCATGACTGCAGCCGAAGCAAAATAGCAGGCAGTCTTGAACAATGTCATCACAATGAGCACAATTCCCAGCAGGAGCAATGTAACCGATGCCCCGTGCTGCTCAATGTAACTGGTAACCACATAATAGAAATTATTCTTCAGGACATCTGCCAGTTCCATGCCCTTCTCATATTCGATATACTGGAAGGTTCCGCTATCCATGTTGAACAGAATTCTCAGTATGGGAACTATCAGGGCAAATGAAAACACATTGAGTACGGCCGAGAGGAGATTTGCCATGACAGACCACAGCAGATTTACCTTGTATGGGGCCACGAAACGCTTGAGAAAATTGAAAAGATCCCTCATTGTCTATATGATTAGACCGCGAAGATAGAAAAAAAAGAGCAACCGCTTCCCCAGGTTCTGCCAATATGAGTATTTTTGTAACCATATTGACTTGACTATGAGTATACATTTCCGCAAAAAATGCATGCTGGCCATTACAGCGGCCCTGTTGATTCCCATTCTGGCCCACGGCGAGAGAGTGTCGCTTGACCTGTTCTATGACGGACTGTTCGACAACAGGGAATACAAGAATGACATGCTTCCGCAAACCATCTACGGCATGCGGCTTACCCCCGTCCTGGGCATCAGGCATGACTCTCATGCCATTATGATGGGAGCATCAAGAATCTGGGAATTCGGGTCCGATGAAAATATCAGGCCGGCCATGGTGCTATACTACGATTTCCGCGGTGAACACTTCGGTTTTACATTCGGTTCATTCCCACGGAAGAAGCTCCAGCGACAGCTTCCCGACTTCATGCTCTATGATTCCATCGCCTATTTCAACCCTGCCATTGAGGGTACAATGTTCAGTTACGGCAACGGCAATTTCAGTTCAGAGCTCTACTGCAACTGGTTTGGCCGCCAGTCCGCCACAACCCGCGAGGCATTCCGGATTGTATGGGACGGCGAATGGCAGAAAGGGGTCTGGAATGCAGGCTGGTTCAGTGCCATGACGCACTATGCCAAGCCCAAGCAGCCAGGATACTTCATTTACGACCAGATACAGTTCTATCCCTACATCGGATTCCGTTCCGGACCATTGACCAGGGCCGGTATCCTTGTCAATGCCGATGCCGGACTTGCCATGACGGGAGTACAGTACCGCCAGGAAGACAGGCAGATGCTCCGTATGGGATTTCTCGGGCACGGCGGAATCAGGTGGAACCGTTTCCATCTGGATGCCACAGTTTACAGCGGTGACAAGATGCAGCCGCACCTGCACGACCCGTTGGCCGGAGTTGCCTTCCACCGCGCAGACCCGTTCTACAACCACAACCTCTACACCAAGACCTCAATGGGAGTCACCTTCTATGAAGATAGGTTCGTTAGATTCGGATTCGACTGGAACATCCACACCACTGACAAGACTCTTCACAACCAGCAGGTAATAAAGGTTACCTATACTTTCAACCCGGAAATGATTGACAGGACAGGACGATGAGAATAACCAGGAACATAACAGTCATGCTGCTTTCGGCACTCCTGTCAGGAGTTCTCACGCCAGCCCTGGCCGACAATGCCGAGCCGCCATTCCAGACATTCAGGCAAAACTGGAGTCTGGGCAATGATTCGAGCAGCATGGCATTTCGCCCCCACTCTTTCATCAAGTCAAACATTATTCCTGCCACCATGTTCGCAGTTGCCGTTTCTTTCAGTGACAACGTACGTGACGCAGGCATCATCCGGGAATTCGGGGCCAATACGCCCAACGTACGCATGGCCGATTACATGCAGTATGCACCGCTTGCCATAATGGGAACAGTGAAGCTTGCCGGCATTGACGGAAAAAGCGACTGGCTGCGCATGGGCGTAACCGATGTCATTTCGGTTGGAATCATGTTCACATCGGTCAATGCGCTCAAATACACCATTCAGCGGAAAAGGCCCGATGGAAGCAGCAATAATTCATTTCCTTCAGGTCATACCGCCACATCATTCATGGCAGCCACCATGCTTCACAAAGAGTATGGCGAGACCGTTTCCCCATGGTACAGCGTACTTGGCTACAGCATTGCCGGCAGCGTTGGAGTTGCCCGCATAATCGAGAACAGGCACTGGTGTTCCGATGTCCTGGCAGGAGCTGGAATAGGCACATTCTCCACACTTCTTGCCTACGAAATATCCGATGGACTGTTCGGTGACACCCATATCAAGAAAAGAGTCCGTCACACCGGCGGGAATTTCCCGGGCAGATGGCGGTTCAACCTGATCAACGGATACAGCTACTCATCGGTCATCAGCGAAAACAGCGAAATACCCCAGGACTTCAAGCCATCGTACTCCATGGGGCTTGACATAAACTGGATGCCCTGGTACCTGGGACCTTCAGTAAGTGCAGGAGTAACCCAGATGCAATGGACCGGCAAGAACCGGCTATTCCTTGATGACGGATACAAAAAGCCCGATGTATACTGGGCGAACATAGGCTTGATGGCCTACCTTCCCTACTCCGAAGATATTGGCTGTTTTGCCCGTTTCACCGCAGGAATCCAGACTGGCGGATACTATCAGTTCCACATGAACGACGGAGGGGGAACACCAGTTTCATGGAACATCCCTGCCGGACTGAACATGAAAAACGCCCTTGGAATCAACATCAAGGCAACAGAACATACATCATTATCTGCATTTCTTGGAATGGACTGGTATCACGATGCCTGGAAATCCATGACTGCAGGAACATCATTTACTTTCTCACTTTAAGACAAAGACTCAAGATTATGGATAAGGTAATTTATTGGATTCTCTACAGTTTTGTTTTTATCATTTCCCTACTCCCGTTTCCCGTCATCTACAGGCTTTCTGACCTCATATGGGTTCTCATGTTCATATGTCCCCCATTGCGCTACCGCAGGAAAACCGTGCAGAAAAACCTTAAGGAATCATTTCCCGACAAGAGTGCAAGTGAGCTGAAGAGTATTGAGCGCAAGTTCTACCGCTATCTACTTGATCAGATATTCGAAACCATGAAACTGGTAACCATGAGCGAAAAGAACATGAAGAAAAGAATGTTCCTCCCCGAGAGTGAGAAGGAAAAGCTCATGGAAGATTACCGTCAGGGAAAGTCGGCCATCATCTACTTGGGACATATGGGTAACTGGGAATGGATATCATCAATGACTCTCTACTTCCTCGATTCTGATTTCCATTTCTGCCAGATATACCACCCACTCGAGAACAAGCCATTTGACAGGCTCATGCTTACCCTGCGTGAGAAATTCGGGAACCACAGCGTCCCCATGGCCCAGACCCTGCGCTACCTGCTCAAGCAGAAGGCCGATGGCAGGCAGTTCATTGTTGGAATGATTGCTGACCAGGCACCGCTATGGTGGAACATACACTACTGGACAGAATTCCTCAACCACAAGACTCCGGTATTCACAGGTTCTGAAAAGATTATCCGCAAAATGAAGATAAAGTCATACTACGGAAACATTACAAGGGTAAAGCGCGGATACTACCAGATTGACCTGTCGGTAATCTCTGAAGATTCTACTGATCTTCCGGAATGGGGAATAACGGAAAAGTACATGCGACTGCTGGAAAGGAATATCATAGAAACCCCATACATATGGCTTTGGAGCCATAACCGTTGGAAACGCACCTGGGAAGGCTATCAGGACTGGCTCAGGAATGGACTGAAGACTTCAAACAGAGACGCAGAGAAGGAATAGCTGTGACGGCATCAGACTCTTCAGCGTCTTTCCAGGTCATCATAGAGAGTCTGAAGTATTGCCTTGCCGCGTTTTTCCCTGAATTCATCGGAGTTTCCGCTACTCTCTATCACCTTCTCCGAGATATTGTCGAACAGCGTATATCCCGATTCGTCAATATAGCAAAAGCCGTTATTGAAGGTGTAGAAGGCAAACGGCTCATAGGCAGGCGAAAGCACGTTCCTGCTGAAAAGGAAGTCATCATGACTCAATCCCATCTGTGCAAGCAGAGTTGCTGCCACATCCATTTGGTTCATCAGCTGGTCAACCACGACATGCTCCTTGACTGCTCCGCCAGTCCATACGACAGGAATCCTGTGAACATGAGGAGAATTCATGCTTCCCTCCTGTGGATAGCGGAAACCGTGGTCGGGTATTATCACCATCAGCAGATTATTCCATGCGGAACTGCTTCTCAGGGAATCTACCAGGCTTCCCAGGCAACTGTCAGCATATGCAAATGAATTGGGGATCTTCTCTTCAAGGCGCGAATAAGGTACGTCAAAAGGTTCATGGCTGCTCAGGCTGAGAAAACCGATATGCCAGAGTGTGTCAGTTTTCTCTTTTATATCGGTGAACAGGCGCGAAAATGTAATGCCATCATTAACACCCCAAGCACTTGAATGACGTTCTGCAACTGAAAAGTCAGTGTCTGCCACAATCTTCTGGTAGCCATTGCTCCACAGGTAACTCTTCATATTGGTGAAATTGATATCACCACCATACATGAATTCCGTGGCATACCCGTTTGCGGCAAGAGTACCCGACAAAGATGGCAGGTTACGGCTTTTCACCGGCAGTTTCATAATTGATACGGTAGGCAGTCCCGGATGTCCGTTCATTACACACACCATACCACGGTCTGTCCTGAAACTGCCTGCATAGCAGTTACTGAAAAACACGCCCTCCGACGCAAGTGAATCAAGTCGCGGAGTTACATCGGGAACGCCAGAGAGTGAATATGAGAAATCTCCGCCGAACCCCTCCATGACAACAACCAGCACATTGGGCCGGTCCGTCTTCAGAAGTTTACGGGTAAGTGAATCATCGGTCACAAAAGCGCTGTCTGCAAGCTGTGAGCGTTCCTCTTCCGGGAGATAATCAAAATACGAAGAGTAGTCATCACTTTTGCCGACAGAACTAAGAAGACTGAATGCTGGATTCACGGCTGAATGGTTCAGGAACTGGTTCGTACTGAAATATGCATGACCAACATTCATTGTAGACTCCTTCAGTCCTCCGCGTATTGAAACGAAAACCGGGAGTGTAAGCAAAAGCCAGAACACAGCAACGGCATATGGCCTTTCTACGGTCAGGTACTTGCCATAAGGCCTGAATGACCTGTCAATTACATAGCGGTAGATAACCCAGGCCAAGAGACAGGTGACAGCTATCCCGGCAACTGTCATCCATATGGACACGCTGGCTATTGCATCCTTTGGAGATTTCAGATAGAAGAAGACCTGCGCATCCATCTTGTAACCCCAGAACGGATAGAGAACTGTATCACCTACAAAAATGGCAGCAAGTATGAAAGATACGATGAACCCGTACGTTTTCAGTACAGGCTTCACATTCAGTCCTGCCTTCCATATGGTGGCCGCCAGTACCAGCAACGGAAATATCACCAGGTACCCGGCGACTGCCGCGTCAATTGGAAAGCCATGGAAGATTACCCTGAAAAAATCGGTAAAGGAATAATCACCCGTATTGCCTGAACCGGCACAGAGCATGAAAAGCGGCTTCTCCAGGATAAACAGGAGAAGCAAACCCACATAGAAGCGCAGCAAATCTGCAATTCTAAGGCCGTAGTTCCTGACTTTTTTCATTTTCTGCCGAAATCAGCGGGGATTTCTCCCCATTTTTCAGTTTCCCACTTCAGAATGGGATTTGTATACTGATTAAGGGCCAGCCACTGTTCTGCCCTTGCAATGTGTTCATACACCTGTTCCGATCCCGGGGTCAGTTCCAACTTGGTCTTGCACTTTTTCTGCCTGACCCAACCTATGGCGTTGCGGCTGTCGCTGTAGATTGGCCAATCCAGTCCGCGCTGCTTCAACAAGGCCAGACCATGGACAATGGCCAGGAATTCACCAATGTTGTTGGTGCCCAGAATAGGACCAAAATGGAATTTTTCCTCCATGTCACCCAGATATACCGCCCTGTACTCCATCTGCCCGGGATTACCGCTGCATGCCGCATCGACTGCCAGGGCCTGGCGTATAACCTGTGGCGGAAGCTCTCTCCTGGCCTCCTTCTTCTTGCGGCCGCCGGGAGCAGGTTTCTTCTTCTCAATATAGTTGTCGGGAGAATCCATCAGAGCCTTCTCCGCCAGTTCACGTGTAGGGAACCCCTTGTATATAGCCCCCTTCCAGCCTTCCACCTGGCGCAGGCACTCTTCCCAGGTCGCATAAACGCCCGGTTCCCTGCCTATCCATACAGTGTAGAACTTATTGTCGCCAGCCATTGGAAAAAACTGTCCCGTTTTCAAAAACTCCCGGTGAAACGTATGATTCTTACATTCTCTCAGGAACTTCTATACCAAGAAGACCCATACCGAGCTTAAGTATCTTGCCCACATTGGCAGTCAGCACCAGACGGAACAGCTTGAGTTCCCTTGAAGGTTCCCTCAGTACGCTGAAATCATGATAGAACTGGTTGAACTCCTTGGCCAGGTCATAGCAGTAGTTGGCAATGACTGAAGGATTATAGTCACTTGCAGCCTGCTGTACTGTATCGCGGAATTCGGAAAGCAGCTGAATCAGGCCAGTCTCCTTGTCAGAGATGACACTCTTCTCATCAGAATAAAGGCGCTCAGGCAGAACTATGCCCTCCTGCTCAGCCTTTCTCATGATTGAACGGATTCTGGCGTAAGTATACTGTATGAAAGGTCCGGTATTACCGTTGAAATCGATTGATTCCTTAGGATTGAAGGTCATGTTCTTGCGTGCATCAACCTTCAGTATGAAATACTTCAGGGCACCCATTCCGGTAATGCGCATTATGTCATCAACCTCCTGTTCTGACAGGCCGTCCAGCTTGCCCAGTTCGGCCGAAGTAGCACGGGCTGTATCAATCATCTCATCCATCAGGTCATCGGCATCGACAACCGTACCCTCACGGCTCTTCATCTTGCCTTCCGGCAGTTCAACCATACCGTAAGAGAAATGGACAAGGTCCTTGCCCCACTTGAAGCCAAGCTTGTCCAGAAGTATCGACAGAACCTGGAAATGGTAATTCTGCTCGTTTCCAACGACATAAATCATCTTGTCGATAGGATAGTCCTGGAACCTTATCTTTGCTGTACCAATATCCTGGGTCATGTAGACCGATGTTCCGTCACTTCTCAGCAAGAGCTTGTGGTCAAGTCCGTTTCCTGTAAGGTCAGCCCATACAGAACCGTCCTCCTTGCGGTAGAAGAATCCCTTGTCAAGACCCTCCATAACCTTTTCCTTTCCTTCAAGGTATGTCTGTGATTCGTAGTAAATCTTGTCAAAGCTTACGCCAAGCCTACGGTATGTCTCGTCAAAGCCGGCATAAACCCAGTCATTCATCTTCTTCCACAGGGCGCGCACCTCAGGGTCACCTGCCTCCCACTTCACAAGCATGTCATGAGCCTCCTTCATAAGCGGTGACTCTTTCTCAGCCCTGGCTTTTGCCTCTTCACGGGCCTTTTCGTCAAGCTGGTCATAGTCAGCAGGCAGCAGGCTCTTCACTTCTGCACGGAAATGTTTGTCAAACTCTACATAATAGTCACCTATCAGATGGTCTCCCTTCTTTCCCGTTGACTCAGGAGTTGCGCCGTTGCCCCACTTCAGCCATGCCAGCATGGACTTGCATATGTGAATGCCACGGTCATTTACAATATTTGTCTTGACAACCCTGTTGCCGTTTGCAGCCATCACGTTCGCAAGGGCATGACCCAGCAGGTTATTCCTGACATGTCCCAGGTGAAGTGGCTTGTTGGTATTCGGTGAAGAGTACTCAATCATTACGAGCGGCGAGTCCTCAGTTGCCTTGCATATGCCATAGTTCTCATCCTTGTTTATATCACTCAGCATATCCAGCCAAACCTCCGTTGAAATGGTCAGATTCAGGAATCCCTTTATGACATTGTACGAACTTACGGCAGGAACATTTCCCTGCAGCCACACGCCAATCTCACCGGCAGTCTGCTCGGGTCCCTTGCGTGACATCTTCAGATATGGGAACACCACTATCGTCAGATTACCCTGAAATTCCTTCTTTGTCTTCTGAATCTGAACAGACTCTGCACTGATTTCCTGTCCATACAGCACCTTGACAGCCTGTGCCGTCTTTTCCGCAATGATTGTTTCTGGTTTCATTGTATTTATCTTATTGAGTCGCAAAATTACTATTTTTTGTCTACTTTTGCGGTCTCTTACCTTATTAAAGAGTAAATATGAACAGAATTCCACCCGCAGTCAAGAACTTGCTTATCATCAACGTCCTCTTCTTCATGGGAGCGCTCGCCCTAGAAAAGTATGGAATTGACCTTCACGGAATGCTGGGACTCCATTTCTTCATGGCCCCGCATTTCCACATATACCAGCTGGTTACCTACATGTTCCTCCACGATGGTTTCCAGCACATATTCTTCAACATGTTCGCACTCTGGATGTTCGGCAGGATAATGGAGGCAGAATGGGGAACCAGGCGTTTCCTCTTCTTCTACCTGGCATGCGGCATAGGCGCAGGCCTCTTTCAGGAAGTCACCCAGTTCATCCACTACATGATTGCATATTCGGGGTACGATGCCGTACAGATAAGCAACACCGGCATTACCATCCCCATGAATACTTTCCTGGACCGCATGCTTACAGTCGGTGCATCGGGAGCCGTTTACGGAATCCTTATAGGTTACGGCATGACATACCCCGACCATGAAATACTCATATTTCCCATCCCCATGCCAATCAAGGCCAAGTGGATGGTAGCCGGATATGCCGTACTGGAACTTGTGCTCGGACTGGGCAACAATGCTGCTGACAATGTAGCACACTTCGCCCACCTGGGTGGAATGCTCATAGGATTCCTCATAATCATGTACTGGCGGAAGAAAGACCGCCGTGACAACCACATCAAATTCACCTACTGACCGCGGCCCATATGTCATTTCTCAGGGAATTATGGCAAAGATACCTGAACGGCAACACCCTGACAAGGCTACTGTTCACCAATGCGGCAATGTTCATTTTCATCATTGCCGTCAAGACCATAGCCATACTGCTGCTTGTCAGGCATGCCGACATGACTGAGCACGTATTCCAGTTCCACTGGGACTGGCACTCTACCCTGCTCATGCCATGGACAGTCGTCACCGCCATGTTCACCAGTCACGGCATCTGGCACATGCTCTTCAACATGCTTTCCCTCTATTGGTTCGGCACTGTTTTCCTGCAATACTTCAACAACAGCACCCTTCGCGGGGTATATGTGCTTGGAGCACTTGCCTCCATGATATCATTTGCCATCCCGTTCTATGTGGCAGGCTCATTCCCTGAACGGTTTGCACAGGCAACCTTCCCCGCAGCCTCGGGAGGTATACTGGCAATTGCTACCGTACTGGCATTCAAGGCCCCCGACCATGCCGAAACGCTTCCATTCATAGGACCGCTCAAGAACAAATTCCTCACCCTTGCACTCATAATGGTCGATATTGCACTTTTCCCCGAAGGCAATCCGGCAACCGACCTGGCCCACCTTGGAGCCTTCCTGACAGGATACCTTTATGTGTACATGCTGCGCAAGGGAACCGATATGGCCAAGCCAGTCACCATGGTGGCAATAAAGGCGGAAGATATTGCCAGGGCATTGTACAACAAGATAAGCCGATCCAGGAAATGAAGGTGCTCGGCAAGATCATACTAATGCCGGTACTTCTGGCCAACGCAGCAGTAGCAGCACTTACGCTCTTCAGTTGCTACGCTTCGCTGCTCCCGCCATTCGGGAAATGGCCATTTGCATCACTCGGCGGACTGGCCTTTCCGTTCCTGGCAGTACTGCTGTCCGCTTTTTTTGTATTCTGGCTATTCTTCTGGAGAAGAGCGGCACTGCTGCCGGCACTCACCATGGTCATATGCCTGGGACCGTTCCTTAACTACTTCCCTCTCCACATGCGTTCCCATACGCAGCCAATAGGCAGCAAGTCACTAACAATAATGACATACAACACAATGGGATTCGGAGTGGCTGAAAACGGAGACCATTCAACCACGAACCCAGTCATGGGACTGGCCGTACAGAGCGGGGCCGACATTATATGCATGCAAGAGTCCTATACTGACATTTTGAACCATTTCACCGCAGGAAAAGGAGTATTGAAAGAGTATCCGTACATCGCATCGGACGGCGGAGCCTCAACGCAGGCCATACTCTCCAGGTACCCCATAATAAAATCAGAGAGCCAGAATTTCGGCAACGGAAGCGGCAACAGCTACCAGCACGCCCTAATAAGAATAGGCGATGACACAATATCGGTCTACAACTGCCATTTCCAGTCCAACCACCTTGACAACACCAACCTTGAAGACTACAACAAGATACTTCACAACCCTTCCGACACATCGAACTTTGAGGGAATGAAGAAAATCCTGAAAAAGCTGCTCGAGTCAACCTCACAGAGAGCCCAGCAGGCCGAAATGATATCGCAGATGGCCATGCAGGACAGTCACAGGCTGAAGATTGTCTGCGGAGACTTCAATGATTCGCCGCTCTCGTACACCTATCGCCTGTTCGATAAATTCATGACTAACTCATGGGCCAGGTCTGGATTCGGACCAGGCATAACCTACCACAGCCACAACCTGTATTACAGGATTGACCACATTTTCTGCTCGCGCAACATGAAGCCCTATGCCATACGGCGCGACACATCGCTGGAAGACAGCGACCACTACCCCGTCATCAGCCACATCGCATTCTGACGGAAAAACTAAAAAATATTAAAGAAAACGCGCACGCGTGTCCAATTAATCGCGTACACGTATGTAGGGAATCCAAAATATTCCCTATATTTGCACGCTCGTATGCAATTGAGAAATATTAATAATTAAATAAACTAACAACTAAGTATGCAAAACAAAGGATTTGTGAAGGTGTTTGCGATAGCGCTGACAGTTGTCTGCCTGTTCTATCTCTCCTTTACATTCAGAACCCGCAGCATTGAAAAGAGAGCTGCTGAGAGCAACAATGAGCAGGCTTATCTGGATTCTGTAATGAACCAGAAGGTCTGGATGGGTATCTACACCTACAGAGAGTGTCGTGAAATGCAGATCGGACTTGGTCTGGACCTGAAGGGCGGTATGAACGTCATTCTGGAAGTTTCTGTGCCTGACGTAGTCAATGCACTTGCAAACAAGAGCCAGGACCCAACCTTCAAGGCAGCTATGGAAGAGGCCAGGAAGCACGCAGTCAGCAGCCAGGACAACTTTGTTGACATCTTCGCCGAAGAGTATGCAAAGGCAAGCAACAATGGTTCACTCAGCGCAATCTTCGCCAACTCCTACCTTAAGGAGCAGGTAAACCTCCAGAGCACCAATGACGAAGTCAAGGCAGTGCTCAAGAAAGAGGTTGAAGCATCAATCAACACTTCATTCAACGTTCTCAGAACACGTATTGACCGTTTCGGCGTAGCTCAGCCAAACATACAGGAACTTGCCGGAAAGCAGGGCCGCATCATGGTAGAGCTCCCAGGCATCAAGGAGCCTGAGCGTGTAAGAAAGCTCCTCCAGGGTTCTGCCAACCTTGAATTCTGGGAGACTTACAAATATGAGGAAATTTCCGATGTAATCAACAGTGCCGATGCACGCCTGCGCGACATCCTTGCCGGTGACACCCAGGCTGAGGAAGCACAGGCCGAGGAACCTGCTGAAGAGAGCAATGCAGCCGGACTGGCAGAACAGCTCCTCGCTTCTGATTCAGAAACAGGTGTAAGCGCAGCCCAGAAGGAAGCACTGCTCAAGAGCAACCCACTGCTTGCACGCCTGAATCCTGCACCATACAGCGGCAGCTGCATCGTAGGTATCAGCCACTATTCTGACACAGCCAAGGTAAATGAAATGCTCGCAATGCCTGCAGTAAAGACAATCCTGCCACGTGACGTCAAGTTCCTGTGGGGTGTCAAGGCATTTGACGAGGGCGGCCAGTACTTTGAGCTCTACGCCATCAAGGTTACCCAGAAGAACAACGCTGCAGCCCTTGGAGGTGACGCAGTAAGTGATTCAAAGGCTGACTTCGACCAGTACGGCAGACCATGTGTAAGCATGACCATGAATACCGAAGGCGCACGCCGCTGGGCAACCCTTACCAGAAACAACGTTAACCGCAGCGTTGCCATCGTTCTTGACGGCTATGTATACAGTGCTCCTAACGTAATGGGCGAAATCAACGGCGGTAACTCACAGATCACCGGTTCATTCACAGTAGAAGACACCCAGGACCTTGCAAACGTACTGAAGTCTGGTAAGATGCCTGCTCCCGCAAAGATCGTCCAGGAAGACATCGTAGGTCCTTCACTCGGTCAGGAATCAATCCAGAAGGGTTTCATCTCATTCATCATCGCATTCATCATCCTCATGGTTTACATGTGCCTCATCTACGGCCTTGTTCCTGGTATGATTGCCAATGGTGCACTGCTGTGCAACTTCTTCTTCACCCTGGGTATCCTTACATCATTCCAGGCTGCACTGACCATGTCAGGTATTGCCGGTATCGTACTCACACTGGGTATGGCGGTCGATGCCAACGTACTTATCTATGAGCGCACCAAGGAAGAGCTCCGTGGCGGCAAGGCTGTTGCTTCAGCACTGGCCGACGGTTACAGCAACGCCTTCTCTGCAATCTTCGACTCTAACTTCACATCAATCATCACAGGTATCATCCTGTTCTACTTCGGTACAGGTCCTATCCGCGGATTCGCAACAACCCTGATCATCGGTATCATCTGCTCATTCTTCACAGCAGTATTCCTGACCAGAATCGTTTACGAACACTTCCTTGGCAAGGGCAAGATGCAGAACCTGACCTTCACCACCAAGTTCTCTGTCAACATGATGAAGAACACTGCAGTGAAGTTCATGGAGAGCGCCAAGAAGTCATTCGCAATCTTCGGTGCACTTGCAATCATCTGCATCGGATTCCTGGCAACACGCGGTCTTAGCAAGAGTATCGACTTCACCGGTGGCCGTAACTTCGTCATCGAATTCGAGCAAGAGGTTCAGCCGGAAGAGATCCGCGACATCCTTGCAGGTTCTCTCGTAGAGGCCGATGGTGACAAGGCAAACCTTCAGGCTATCGCCCTCGGTACAGACCACAAGACCATCCGTGTTTCTACCAACTACCGCATCAACGAAGATTCTGACAATGTTGACAGCGAAATCGAAGAGGCTCTGTTCACATCACTCAAGTCAGCAGGCAAACTCGGCAATATTGACCTTGCAACATTCATTGACCGTGAAAACCGTGCCGGCGGGTCTATCATCAGTTCACAGAAGGTAGGTCCTTCAATTGCTGAAGATATCACACGCGGCGCTATCATCTCAGTCATCCTGGCCCTGATTGCCATCTTCCTGTACATTCTGGTTCGATTCAGCAATGTTGCTTATTCAGTAGGTGCCATCACCGCCCTCTTCTTTGATACACTGATCATCATCGGCATGTATTCAATCTGCTGGGGCTGGATGCCATTCTCACTCGAAATTGACCAGACCTTCATCGGTGCCGTGCTGACCGCTATCGGTTACTCAATCAACGATAAGGTGGTTATCTTCGACCGTATCCGTGAATTCACCAAGCTCTATCCAAAGCGTAACCGCAAGCAGCTGTTCAACGATTCACTGAACACCACACTGGCAAGAACAATCAACACATCTGTAAGTACCTTGATTGTACTTCTCTGTATTTTCTTCCTCGGTGGTGACAGCATCCGCAGCTTTGCATTCGCAATGATCCTGGGTGTAATCTTCGGTACATGTTCTTCACTCTTCGTAGCAGCTCCAACTGCTTACCTGATCATGAAGAAGACCAAGAAGGAAATCGAAGCTGAAAAGTAATCCAGCATCAATTCAATAGAAAAGCCCTGCCATTCGGCGGGGCTTTTTTTTTCATATATCCCTCATAGTTTTTGGGTATGCTACTTTTCGGGGGCTCCGCTTCGCTTCGTCCCACCATTCCTTCCGATGCTGTACTGAAAACAAGTTTTCCGCACAGCATCTTCACTCATGGTCCCCCCGCCCATCGCGCGGCGGGTGGCGAGACCCCTCAAAGTACATACTCCAAAAACTCATATGCATAAAAAAAGCGCACCGTAAAGTGCGCTTTTATATTGTGGACTGCAACAAGTTACTCTACAGTCCAGATATCGTTGGTTTCAAGCAACTCAGCAAAGTTGTGATACTTCTTGGCAGCCTTAACCTCTTCAATCTGTGCAGTAACTGCATCATCGTAAGTTGGAGCCTCAACATCACGAATAACGCCAAGAGCTATTGGGAAACCATCACCGTCACCCATCAGGGCAAGCTTGAGCTGCAGGGTATTGTCTTGGCAATGTGCATCATGAACAAGGATATCCTTCTCGGTAATGCCGTTCTCGCCAAGCTTTACCACCTTCAGGCCAAAGCCCTCCTGCATGATTCCGTACTCATTGTTCTCACCGAACAGCAGCGGCTGGCCATGCTTTACATAAATTGAATTCTTAGCACGTCCCTCCTTATTATATACTGCATCATGGGTACCGTTGTTGAAGATTACGCAGTTCTGCAGAATCTCGCAGACCGATGCACCCTTATGATTGTATGCAGCCTTCAGAATGTCAACAGTGCCAGGAGCATCGGTCGCAACTGCACGTGCAAAGAAATGACCGCGTGCGCCAAAGCAGAGCTCTGCAGGGCGGAACGGATCTTCAACAGTACCGTAAGGGCTGGACTTGCTGACAAATCCACGTGGTGAAGTCGGTGAATACTGACCCTTGGTAAGACCGTAGATACGGTTGTTCAGAAGAATCATGTTCAGGTTGATGTTCCTGCGGTTGGCGTGTATAAAGTGGTTACCGCCAATTGCCAGACCGTCACCGTCACCTGAAACCTGCCATACGGTCAGGTCTGGATTGGCAACCTTGCAGCCTGTTGCAATTGCAGCAGCACGTCCGTGAATTGTATTCATGCCGTAAGTAGCCATATAGTGAGGCAGACGGCTTGAACAACCAATACCACTGATTACGGCTGTGTTCCATGGTTCAACACCAATTTCAGCCATAGCTTTGTGCAGCGATGCCAGGAAGAAGTGGTCACCGCAGCCAGGACACCAGCGTGGCTGGCCTTTCTTATAATCGTTTGCTGTAAATTCGCTCATAGTGTCTTCTGTTTTACTTAGCCAAAATTCCGTTGAAAGCCTCTACCAGCTCATTCACTACGAATGGCTGACCCTTAACCTGGTTGAACTGATATGGAACCAGTCCGTCAACCTTCATTCTGAGGAATGCTGCAAGCTGACCCATGTTCTGCTCTGCAACAACCACCTTCTTGTACTTTTTAAGTACCTGGGCAGCGTTCTTTGGCAGTGGGTTGATGAACTTGAAGTGAGCCATGGCAACCTTCTTGCCGGCAGCACGCATCTCATCCATGGCAGCACGCAGGTGACCGTATGTACCGCCAAAGCCTACAATCAGCAGGTCTGCGTCATCAGCATCGCCCAGAACCTCCAGGTCAGGAACCTGAATGTTGTCAATCTTCGCCTGGCGCTTGCGGGTCATCAGGTCATGGTTCTCAGGTGCTGTTGAAATGGCTCCAGTCTTGTCATCCTTCTCAAGTCCGCCCAGAATGTGGGTAAATCCTTCGCGGCCGGGAACAGCCCAGTAACGTGTGCCGTCCTCCTTGCGCATGTATGGAGTCCATGTACCCTTCAGTTCTTCAGGAACAAAAGGAGGATTGATTGCAGGATAGTCTGCAAGGTTTGGCAACTTGAATGCGCCTGAACCGTTTGCTACGAATGCATCGGTCAGCAGCACAACCGGAGTCATGTGCTCAAGGGCTATCTTGCTGGCCATATAGGCAGCATCAAAGCAGTCTGTTGGGCTGGTAGCTGCAAGCACCGGCATTGGGCTTTCACCGTTACGGCCAAACAGGACCTGCAGAAGGTCTGTCTGCTCAGACTTGGTTGGAAGTCCGGTGGCAGGACCGCCGCGCTGAACATCAAGCACAACCAGCGGAAGCTCCATTATGACAGCCAGGTTCATTGCCTCGGACTTCAGACAGATACCAGGACCTGAAGTTGAAGTGACGGCAAGTGCACCTGCGAATGCGGCACCTACTGATGATGCGCAGCCGGCAATCTCATCTTCACACTGTACGGTTGTAACGCCAAGTGACTTGTGCTTTGACAATTCATGAAGGACATCAGTAGCAGGGGTAATAGGATATGAGCCCAGGTAAAGCTTCAGGCCAGCCTTTTCGGCTGCAGCTATGAAACCATATGCAGTAGCCTTGTTACCTGTGATATCCATATAGCGTCCCGGTTCCTTAACCTTTGACTCAATACGGTAAACATTGACAGCATTGCTGTGAGTATTGTGTCCGTAGTCATAACCGGCCTGAATAACCTTGATATTGGCATCGGCCAGGCCCGGCTTCTTGGCGAACTTGTCGCGCAGGTAGTTGAATGCAATCTCCAGGTCACGGCTGAACAGCCAGCAAACCAGACCCAGGGCGAACATATTACGGCACTTCATGACTGACTTGGCATCCATGCCTGTGTCAGCAAGTGCATCTTTTACCATCTGTGAGATTGGGCATGCAATAACGCGGTCTGGGTCAACACCAAGTTCTGCCAGTGGATCATCAGTTGCAAATGCTGCCTTCTCAAGGTCATTCTTCTTGAAGGCATCAGTGTCAATAATGATCGTTGCGTTTGACTTTGCATACTTAAGTTGTGTTTTCAGGGCAGCAGCATTCATTGCAACCAGAACATCACAAAGATCGCCAGGGGTATAAACCTTACCTGCGCCAATGTGAACCTGGAAACCTGATACACCAGTCAATGAACCCTGCGGGGCGCGGATGTCTGCCGGATAATCCGGGAACGTACTGATACTGTTTCCGACTGTAGCAGAAACAGTGGAGAAGATGTTGCCTGCCAGCTGCATTCCGTCACCGGAATCGCCTGAAAAGCGGACAACAACCTGATCCAATTCTTTTACTGTCATGATTCGTTATGTATGATTGAATAATTTTTCATTTAACGGCGACAAAATTAATCAAATACGCGGTCCGATATTATACTATAGGTTCTTTTTCTTCCAAAAAATATGCAAATTTATAAGAATACGGTATATATGCAGTATATTATGCAAATGCAGGAAATATTGGCAAAAAAAAGACGCACGCTGCAGAAGCGTGCGTCATGGTACCTCCGCTGGGAATCGAACCCAAATCTGAAGTTTAGGAAACTTCCGTTCTATCCGTTGAACTACAGAGGCAGTCTGTTTATTTTGCTTAGACGTGTGCAAAGATATACTTTTTACACCAAAGAAAAAATTGAAGCGAAAAAAAAAGGGCAAACTCTTGACTTGGGCAGCATCTTGTTATATATTTGCTCCCAATACAATTGGAGAGGAGTTCAGGGCCGTAATAGGTCTGGACTCCTTTTTTTTCATATGTACCCATGAAGAACAGAGAAAACCTGGAAAAACACCTGACCGATGCCGCCGGACTTGCGGCTGCACTTATCATTCCGCTGTCAACCCAGACAGTAACAGGTGCCTTTGACCGAAGCGAGACTGTCATAGGCTGGCTGACCATTGCTTTGTCGGCCATATCTGCCGCACTTCTTATGATTGGGAAAAACCGCAGAAACTATTCTCTGCGTTCACTGCCGGTCACAATATTACTCCTTATTATATATGCGTCATGCCTGTCGCACCGCGGACCTTGGACGGAAATACGCATTTACTGGACAACACTGTCCGCCATGTGCTGGATTTCCTTTATGATATTATTCTCGGGCCCAGGAACCGAACGGATCCGGAATTGGCTCTCCGCGTCACTGGCAATTACCACCATATGGCAGGCTTTCATAGTGCTGAAACAGTCAGCCGGCTCATCGTTCTGCCTAGCACAGTCAGGCTCATTCACAAACCCGGGCCTGCTTGGATGTTTCCTGTGCGTGTCACTGCCACTCCTGGCCCATGAAGCGCTATACCGGCAAGCAGTCCGAAATACGGGCCCACTCTGTTTCATGGCCGCACTGACGGGATTCATCATACTGCCTCTTACGCAAAGCCGGGCGTCAATGCTGGCGCTGGCAATTTGCCTTGTCACATGGCTGTTGCAGCGCAGCAATAAAAAAATGGCATTGATAATTGTATCGGCCGGCATGATTCTGGGAACAGCAGCATACTTCGGGAAGAGGGAATCGGCCGACATCAGGTTGTATATGAACCATGTTGCGTGGAAACTCATCAGGGAAAACCCCGTCCTGGGAAATGGGCCGGGCAGTTTTCCGTCCCTATACGCAGAATACCAGTTTTCGAAGTTTTCATCGGGCAATTTCACCGAACAGGAGCGCCTCTGCGCCAACACCCCGGCAAGTTGCTGCAACGAATTGCTTGAGACTGGAATAGAATATGGAATACCTGCCATGCTACTTGCATGCACTGTTTTCATTCATGCTGCAGTCCTGTCATTCCGGCATAGCTCAGAATGGAGATTTTCCCTGATAGCATGGGCAGTATTCTCACTGTTCTCCTACCCCGCCAGTTCTTTCCTGCTCAGATATGCAGGAGTGATTGCCCTGGCCGGCTGTACAACCTGCCCTGGAACAATAAGCAAACTCCGGCTTGAGGGCCCCGTCGTTGCCCGTATTCTTTCGGGCGCAACGGCCTTGTTAATGGGTCTGGGCATGCTGTTTTCCATCTCCAGAATGGAATGGCTTGACATTCGGATTAAATCAACCCACGAATTCCAGTTGGGGCAGACTTGGTTTGAAAACGGGAACTACCGGAGTTCGGCAAGAGACTGGGAAAGACTGTCTGGCGTTATGGTACACAATTCCCGGTTCCTGCTTCAGTATGGCATTTCACTCAATCAGATTGGCGAATACAGCAAAAGCGATTCGGTACTGCAACTCATCAACGGCATATCATCGGACCCCATGCGATATATCGTAATGGGCGATAATTCCATGTCAAGAAAAGAGTTTGCAAGCGCAGAAAGCTATTACCGGAAGGCGTTCCTGACCGTTCCCAACCGGATTCTTCCACTGGCCAGCCTTGCTGCCCTTCATGAGAAGTCTGGTGATACAGTCAGGTATGCGGAAATGGTTGACAGCATAAGGTCTTTCGTTCCCAAGATAGACAACAGTACTTTCCGCAATATACGGGAACATGTACTGAGTGATTTTGAAACCCGGAATGAAAGAGCTCACGTGAGAGATGAAAACATGGCCAAACATAAAAAAAGGAGTTGTAATAGAGAGAGATAACTGATTGCCATCTTTTTGCCGCCCCTGACAGTCTCTGTGCGGCATACATTGCCGAATGGCTGTAACGCCACGAGGAATAGTAAAATGGCTGTAACGCCATATGGAATAGCGGCTCAAATGAGCCAACCGCCTGAAACGGCACGCAGATTGCCGGTATTAACTGCACAGTAACAATTCACAAAAACACAAAAACATGAAAAGCAAAACAGCGCTCCAGCTTGGAGCATTAGTACTGACTGCAATGGCAGCAGTAGTTTTTTTCGCATCGACCGATGCAAGACAGCGTGATGAACTCATGGAATCGAATGTCGAGAGCAAGGCACAGATTCTGGGAGGCCTGATTATCCTCAACGAATTATTTGCAAACAGCAACCAGGGTGAACGCGGACATGGTCCCTTGTGTGAAATGTCCGACGCAATTGTCACCGAATGCGGAACAAACCAGTTCGTTCTCGCACTCAGTATGAACGGAAACAACAACAGTGAACTGGCTGGAATACTGTCAGGTGAGGGAAAAGCAACCGGTGTTTCCACTTCCGGTTCGGCTAATGTCAACGTAAACATCCAGAACAATAACAACAAGGGATTTACGGCCACAGTCAATTCAAATACAATTGTTTACCATTTTACAAACAGGTATGAGCGTTACTGCCTTTACAGGAATACAGATGACTGTCGTACGGTCATCAACGGGCAGGATTGCGCAAAGCAGTACCAGGATGCAGCAAAAATTCTGAAGGAGTTTGTGAGAAAATAACAGAACCATGAAGGAGAATCTGACAAATCGGATTTTCTCCCTTATTCTGGTCATCATGGCTGTATCATGCAGCCATGATGATTTCAGCGGGAGAAACCAGTGGGATGGGCTTTCAGTCCGTGAAACCATCCGCGTAGATGGCAACATAAATGAGTATGAAACGGGAAACCATCTGATAGACAGTGTATCATATGTAATACTCGAGTATCTCGATGATTACCCCGTAGGTGAAATAAATACCCTGCTGTTCATGGATGACTATATTGTGGTTGCAGACCAGCGTGCGGCCGATGCAGTATACCTGTTCGACTATAACGGCAAGTTCAGGAGGCAGATTTCGTCACAGGGTACCGGTCCCGGTGAATATGTAAACCTTACCTATGTCACGCTTTCAGCTGACAAGAGAGAGATTGTCATACAGGACAGGGCCAGGGGGAACATGATGTGGTTTGACATCAACGGAAGGCTTACCCGGACAAAGGTAATACCCTCATATAGCGGAAACATTGAGTTCCTCAGCGAAAACACCTGGATTACAGACATCTACCCTTGCAACAAAAATGTAACCCGCAGGGGACACAATCCATTCTTCATCGTAACTGACTCTGCCTGGAATTACAGGTATGCCCTGAACTATTCAAGGAAATTCAGGGAACCCTACCGGGTAGTACCGCGCCCTGTCATGAAAACATACGAGGGAACTGTCAACGGTTCCATTCCCGATGACAGGCGCATATACTGTTTCACCGAAGATTCCGTCTATGTCAGATACAGGTTTCTCATAGACCGTGAAAGTGACGAATATGACTGGGACAGGCTCTACAACGAGTACCACACTCCGGAATCCGATGACTTTGTGAGACTTTTACACCCCATTCTTGAATGTCCCGGCTATGTATCGTTCTCCGTCAGGAACGCAGAAGGAACGACTCGCCTGGTCTACCACAAGCAGGAAGGCAAGGTATACCGGTTCGAGACATACAGCCACGACGACTTCATCTACAATTTCCTGGACCGCACTATATTCTGCAGGGACAACATCCTGATATCAGCGGTGGGAGCCAGCAATTTCTACTCGGCAGCGCCTTTGATCAGCAGGGAAGCAAGTCCTCTCATACACGAAATTGCGGGCAAGGTCAACGCTGAGAGCAATCCAGTCCTTATCTTTTATCATCTCAAACAATAACACCATATGAAATACAGATGGATTTATCTAATCCTGGTTTTTTTCTTCGTTGTGAAGATCGTACTGATTTCCTGCGTCTATTTCAGCCAGTCCAGAGAATCGGGCACAGCGCCAGCCAATGAAACAGCAGAAGACCTCATATATTTTCAGTCAGTACAGGAATCCATAGACTCTGCCATGGCTGTTTCATCGGTAACCGGCAAGGCGCTGTCTCCTGCCGAGCTCTTCGACAATGACACCAAGAGGCTCTTCGTCTACAGGATAAGCCGTGACTTCTGTGATTCCTGTACCGACTTTGCACTCTACAAGTTTACCCCCAGCGATATTGCAAGCGCCCTCCCGGGAACCAAATGCCTGATTTTTGCAGACTACCCATCAGGACGTGAAATCAATATCCTCATGAAGAAGATGGAGGGATTCGGAGCTACCGGCATCTATCTCTTTGAAATCAATGAGCAGCTGCCCATGGAAGCTGCAGGCATGCCCTACTACTTCATTCTCGACGAAAACCTGAGCATAAGCGATGCGTTCATCTGCAGCCGGGTCTGGAACAAAGAGTGCGACAGATATATGGAAAAGCTGAAAAACAAGTATGCAAGGCCATGAAGCCATTCCCGGTCATACTGGCAACAGCTGCGCTTACGCTGGCGGGGATTGCATCAGTCCCAGGCCTTAGCGTGAGCCGGAAGAGTGTTGACGGTCCAACTTCGGTAAGCATATGGTTCTCCAACAGGCATCTCTCTGCCAGGACCCTCGAAAAGGAGATAACATCTAGGATTGAGGGCCTGTGCTCTACCATCGGTGGAATTGCCGGCATCTCTTCGGAATCATCCGACGGAAGCGGTTGGGTAAGCATCGACCTAAAGAAAGGAAGCGATATTCAGTCAGTACGGTTTGAGACTTCTATAAAAATGAGGCAGCTCAGGCAATTTCTTCCGGAAGACACCTATGTGGACATCTCAGGAAGTTCACCGGAGAGCAACCTTGAAGAGATAATGGAATGGACCGTATTGTCTGACCTTCCACAACATGTAACCGACAGCACGTGCATGGCTTTCCTGAGAAACCATATCCTGGGAATTCCAGGGGTAGGCCGGATATTTTACCAGGGGAATGACATGCATGGACACGACATTGTCATTGATCCTGCCAAGACAATCCAGGCAGGACTGAGCCCATCGGCAGTCATGCAGGAATTACAGTATGGCTCATCCGGACTGACTGTCGGCTCAACCCCACTCGGCAGCGAGCGCATACCCATTACAGTAACCCGGAAAGAGACCAGTCCGGGCAACATCACTCTGCGGGGGCGGAACGGCAGGCTCTTCAGTATGGAAGAATTCGCCACTGTCACTGAAACTGCCGGTTCTGCCTCATACCGGACCAGGATAAACGGACTCCAATGCGGGGTCATATCAGTCTACCCGACATCGAGAGCCAATACCCTGCGCGTTTGCCGCAGGCTGAGAGAACAGCTCCAGTCCGGAATTCAGGAATTTCCCGCAGGCATACATATGGAATGCGCCATGGACAGTTCCCTTGCAATATCACGGGAAATCAGGAAATCACTCACCCAGTCCGGGGCATCGCTGCTCATTCTGCTGACCCTCCTCTGCGTGATTTACCGGAACCGGAAGTATGTTGCGGTAATTCTCTTTTCCCTGGTGGCCGATGTATCTGTCACCGCCCTTATCTGCAGAATTGCAGGAATAGGCATAGACCTGAGCACGCTGTCAGCCCTTACCGTATCACTCGGCATGCTCATTGACACCTCAATAGTCATGGCCAGCGACTACATGTCATCGGGCAACAGGAAAGCCGCTCCGGGCATACTGACAGCCGTCCTGACCACGGCAGCATCGCTCTTGCTGGTCTTCCTTTTGCCCGAATCACAGAGGCGGGAACTGGATGGGTTCATCTGGACCGCAGCCATCAGCCTGTGCGTATCGTTCCTCACGGCATGGCTCACCGTACCAGCCATGCTTGAACTGTGGAATGTGCGTGACTTTACAGGAACAGTTCCTTACCACCGGAAGAGAAGCGTAACAGGTTTTGTGGAACGTTTCAGCAGGATCATACTATTCTGCACACGCTTCCGCATACCCATGCTCATTCTCTCTTTCTCTCTGGCTTTCTTCTCCGTGGTTCATTGCTATTCACGCAACACATACCACACCCCAGACAAGCCCGAAGAGCGTAACGTACTGGTCATCCAGGCATATCTTGAAGCTGCAAAACCTGCCGAACTGCTCCAGGAATCGGTCTCAAGAATGGAACGCCGCATTGCCCTTTTTCCCGAAATAGGGCAGTTCCGCACCTACCTTTACGGAAACAGGGCGACCATCAGGGCATCGTTCTCCCCTGAAACCGACACATGGGAAATATCGGAAATCAGGGACAGCCTGTGGAAGTATGCCCTTTTCATGCCTCAGGTTGCATGGACCATCCCCGGCCTCTCCGAAGGCCAGGAAAGATACTCAACCTATTTCGATGCACAGGACTGGACTGACTACATTACAATCTACGGATATGACTATGAAATACTGAACCGTTATGCGGGAATGGTTCTTGACTCACTGGCTGCAAACAGCCGCGTACGCAACCCGGGAATATCAGACGGCCGTTCATCAGGAAAGGCACCTGACGGACTGCGCTTCCTTCCCGACATGCGGTTCATGGCGCAGAACTCCATTGGCCTGCAGGAACTTGTGAATGGAATGAACGGACAGGGCATGACATATAATCTGCGCAATCCGGCAGGTTCATCGGGTACAGTCCGCTTCACCACGGAAACCGATGCAGGCCTGTGGCTGGCCCACAATCAGCCCATAACGGCCTCTGGAATGACGCTTCGCCTTGAGAATGCCGGCAAGCTCGATGCCTCATCGGCCAGCCCCACCATCAGAAAGGAAAACCAGGAATATGCAGTTGACATCGGATACAGGTACATTGGCGACGATCTGGGTCATTACTCCATGAGAGATGCCATCTTCAGGTCAATAGTTCCCCTTCTTCCCCTGGGATTCCGCATGGAAGGCAGCTCATGGAACAGCACCAGTGAAGGCCAGGCCAGTACTCTCCTGCTCGCAGTCGCAGTCCTGGCCATTATCTTCCTGATTTGCTGTGCCATGTTTGACTCCATCAGAATACCCTTCGCCATAATGACCCTGGTACCTGTCAGCATTGCCGGCATATTCCTTATATATGATATACTGGAAATCCGGCCAGGCCAGAGTTGCTTTGCCGCAATAGCAATGACCGGAGGACTGGCCGTAAACTCGGGCATATATATCGCCATGGAATACCTTCGGCCGTCAAGGTGCAGTCACACGCCTGCCTGGCACATGGCACGCGCATTTTCCGTAAAGGCCGCCCCCACGGCACTCACCATCATATCGACAATGCTCGGACTGACACCTTTCGCCGTGACGGGAAACAGGGATGATTTCTGGTACATGCTAAGCGTTGGAATGATGGGCGGACTCTTCCTGTCAGCAGCCGGGCTAGTTACACTGTTCCCTGCGCTCATTTCCTTAAAAAAAATTAAAAACGCGTCGGAAAATTCAGAAAAAGGCAATATCTTCACTCGCTCTTTTAGGAAAACAAGACAATACAAACACAATACAACATGACACTGAATCTGAAAAAGGCCATCCTTTCAGTGATGGTGGCTGGTACTGCAGGAATTGCAGTAGCCCAGCCGGGAGGAATGCAGCAGCAGGTTCCTTCCGTTAAGATCAATGCGGACAACACCGTAACATTCAACTATCGCAGCAACACAGCTAAAGATGTCCAGGTATGGGCCCAGTTCGCAGGTGACCAGAAAATGACCAAGGGCGATAACGGACTTTGGACAGTTACCCTCGGTCCTGCCGCACCGGACATTTACCCATATCATTTCACCGTTGACGGAATCAGCGTCATGGATGCCCAGAATCCGGAATGGTTCCCTAACGAGACATTCAAGAACAGCCTGCTTGACATGCGCGGCGACGGCAACCTCATCCACGCCCTCAAGGATGTACCGCACGGCAAGGTTGACTACCTGAACTACTGGTCAGAAGACCTGGGCATGTTCATTCCTGTCATCGTCTACACTCCTCCATTCTATGACGATGCCAAGAACAAGAATAAGAAATACCCTGTAATGTACCTCATCAGCGGTACCACCGATACCGAAGAGGTCTATTTCAAGGTGGGCAAGATGAACCTCATACTGGACAACCTGATTGCCCAGGGCAAGGCCAAGGAAATGATCCTGGTACTGCCTTATGGCAACGCTACCCTTCTCAAGCAGGAACGCCAGCCATCTGCACCAGCCGGCGGCATGGGTATGGGAATGGGCATGGGAATGGGCTTCGGCGGAGGCTACAATTTCAACAAGGACTTCACCGATGTGCTCATGCCATTCGTTGAAAGCAACTACCGCACCATCAACGATGCAGCCCACCGCGGCATAGGCGGATTCTCACGCGGCGGCAACCAGGGCCTGAGCATCGGACTTGCCAATCTGGACAAGTTCTCATACCTCTGCTCATACAGTTCATTCACCCAGGTTCGCGCCAGCCAGTTCGAGAATGCCGATGAAGTAAACTCAAAGATCAGGCTCTTCTGGTCAGGCATCGGAACCGACGACTTCCTGTACGGCAACTCAAAGGACCTTATGGAGATGCTTGACAAGTACGGCATAAAGAACATCAAGGAATTCACTTACGACAAGTTCGGCCACACATGGATGAATGCCCGCTACTGGCTTGACAAGTCATTCCGCCTGCTCTTCCAGGACGAAAAGGTCATTGCAGCCGAAAAGGGCATGGACCTGGCCGAGGCAGAAAAGGTTCGCCAGGCATCAGCTGCCGGCGGCGAGGAATCAAGGCTTACCCCAACCCTCATGTCAAGCCTGTTCCCTGCAGGCGTCAAGTCACCTGAATACAATGCAGACGGTTCAGTAACATTCCGCTGCCAAGCCCCAGATGCCCAGAAGGTTGAGCTGGAGTGCCAGATGTTCAGCGGCACCAAGCCAATGACCAAGGATGATAAGGGCGTATGGACAATCACTGTCAAGCCCGATGTCCCCGACATCTACCCATACGCATTCCAGATTGACGGCACCCAGGTAGCTGACCCCAACAACATGCACATATTCCCCAACGAGGGCTTCAAGTACAGCCTGTGCGACGTACGTACCGTTGAGCCGACCATGCAGGACATGCAGAATGTTCCTCACGGCAAGGTTTCATACCAGTACTACTATTCAAAGAACTGCGGCATTGTACGCCCTATGTGTATCTACACCCCTGCCGGATATGACCCTAACGGAACCGAAAAGCTGCCGGTCCTCTACCTTATCCACGGTATGACCGACACATATGAGACATGGTTCAAGGTTGGCCGCATGAACAACATCATGGACAACATGATTGCCAAGGGTGAGGCCAAGCGCATGATTGTGGTAATGCCATACGCAAACCCATACCCCGAGATGATTGCCCAGGGCAAGGCCCAGGCCGCCAATTCAATGGACACCAAGCTGATTGCCGATGAAATCATCAACGAAGTCATGCCCTACATCGAGAAGAACTACAATGTGAAGACCGATGCCGACAGCCGCGCCATAGCCGGTTTCTCGCTGGGCGGACGCCAGACCCTGGCCACCGGCCTGGGCAATCCGGACAAGTTCCACTGGGTAGCAGCCTATGCTCCCGCCATCTTCGGAAACGAGTATGAGACCAACTTCCAGAACGGCACATACGCCCCCATTTCAGAACTCCAGAAGAAACTGAAGCTCATGTGGTTAGGCACCGGTTCAGAAGACTTCCTCATCCAGGCGTCAAAGTCATTTGACCAGTACCTGAGCGAGAAGAACCTGAAGCACACCTTCTACAATCCGGGCGGCGGACACACATGGATGAACTGCCGCGACTATCTGGAACTGACAGTAAGGGAACTCTTCAAGTAATTCACAGAGTATTCCTGGCTTATTGGGAAAAACTGCTCCCCAATCATACATCAGGACAGCAGAGCGACAAATCGGACCGGGTGGCAATCGAACTGATTGTCCCCGGTTCTCTTTTTCAATTAAATAATGTAAAATAGGACCTTCTGAGACATACTATTTCATCAAAAATATTATCTTTGCACCCGATTAACAAGGCACACTGCGAAAAGTGCTTTAAATCTCTGATTATCAAGAACAAATTTTTAACTTAACACTTAATACAAAACATGGCAAATCTTGATTTGACACAGTACGGCATCACCGGTTCTACCGTGATTGCCCACAATCCTTCTTACGAGGAGTTGTTCAAGGCTGAAATCAACCCAGCTCTTGAAGGTTACGAAAAGGGTCAGAACACTGAACTCGATGCAGTCAACGTAATGACCGGTATCTACACCGGCCGTTCACCTAAGGATAAGTACATCGTTATGGACGCTAACTCAAAGGACACCGTATGGTGGACTTCTGAGGAGTACAAGAACGACAACCACCCAATGTCAGAAGATGTCTGGGCTCAGGTTAAGGAAATCGCAAAGAAGGAACTCTGCAACAAGAACCTCTACGTAGTAGATGCATTCTGCGGTGCTAACAAGGATACCCGCATGGCTGTCCGTTTCATCGTTGAGGTTGCTTGGCAGGCTCACTTCGTAACAAACATGTTCATCCAGCCAACAGCTGAGGAACTTGCTTCTTTCGAGCCAAACTTCGTTATCTACAACGCATCTAAGGCTAAGGTTGAGAACTACAAGGAGCTCGGTCTTAACTCAGAGACTTGCGTTGCCTTCAACGTAACAAGCCGCGAGCAGGTTATCATCAACACATGGTACGGTGGTGAAATGAAGAAGGGTATGTCCTCAATGATGAACTACTACCTGCCACTTCAGGGTATTGCTTCAATGCACTGCTCAGCAAACTGCAACATGGAAGGTAAGGAAACTGCTATCTTCTTCGGTCTGTCAGGTACAGGCAAGACCACTCTGTCAACTGATCCAAAGCGTCGTCTTATCGGTGATGACGAGCACGGTTGGGATGACAACGGCGTATTCAACTTCGAAGGTGGCTGCTACGCTAAGGTTATCGGCCTTTCAAAGGAGAACGAACCAGACATCTATGGTGCTATCAAGCGCAACGCTCTGCTTGAGAACGTAACTGTTGCTGCTGACGGCAAGATTGACTTCAACGACAAGTCAGTTACCGAGAACACACGTGTTTCTTACCCAATCAACCACATTGCAAACATCCAGCCAGGTTCATCAGCTCCAGCTGCCAAGAACGTTATCTTCCTGTCAGCCGATGCATTCGGTGTTCTTCCTCCAGTATCAATCCTGACTCCTGAGCAGACTCAGTACTACTTCCTGTCAGGTTTCACAGCTAAGCTTGCTGGTACAGAGCGTGGCATCACTGAGCCAACTCCTACATTCTCAGCTTGCTTCGGCCAGGCATTCCTTGAGCTGCACCCAACAAAGTACGCTCAGGAGCTCGTTAAGAAGATGGAGGCCAACAATGCTAAGGCATACCTCGTAAACACAGGTTGGAACGGTACCGGCAAGCGTATCTCAATTCCTGATACACGTGGTATCATCGACGCTATCCTGGACGGCTCAATCCTGAGCGCTCCAACCAAGAAGATCCCTTACTTCAACTTCGAAGTTCCAACTCAGCTCAACGGCGTTGCATGGGGCATTCTTGATCCACGCGATACCTATCAGGATCGTTCAAAGTGGGAAGAGAAGGCAAAGGATCTTGCTGCACGTTTCATCAAGAACTTCGGCAAGTACACCACCAACGAGGCTGGCAAGGCTCTTGTTGCTGCTGGTCCTCAGCTCTGATTTTTCTGAAAAATCAAATAATCAAGGATACTCTTTCCGGTACCAACCGGAAAGAGTATCTTTGTTTTTGAAAAAAAATCAATAACCACATTAACATGAAAATAGCACTTATCGGTTACGGCAAGATGGGTCATGAAATTGAGCGCATTGCACTTTCACGCGGCCACGAAATAGTCTGCCGTATTGACATTGACAATCTCCAGGACTTTGGCAGCGACGCATTCCGCAGCGCCGATGTAGCCATAGAATTCACAGCGCCTACACAGGCCTACAACAATATACTCAAGGCATTCAGCGCCGGTGTCAAGGTAGTCAGCGGCAGCACTGGCTGGATACACGAGCACGAACAGGAAATGAAAGACCTCTGTGCTGACGGCAAGAACACCCTGCTCTGGTCAAGCAACTACAGCATTGGAGTTGCAATCTTCGGCATGGTAAACAAGTACCTGGCCAAGCTCATGAACAAGCAGCCCATGTATGAGGTAACAATGTCAGAAACCCATCACATTCACAAGCTCGATGCCCCAAGCGGCACCGCCATCACACTGGCCGAGGGAATAATCAGCCAGCTTGACCGCAAGACCGGCTGGTGCAAGGGTACACTGGTTGCTCCCGACGGCACAGTCAGCGGCAGCAAGGATGCACCTTCTGACATTATCCGCGTAGACTCAATCCGCGAAGGAGAGATTGCCGGCATACATGAAATATCATACGATTGCGAATCAGACGGCATAACAATAATCCACAACTCAAAGAACCGCAGCGGACTTGCCCTGGGGGCTGTCCTGGCAGCAGAATTTGCCAAAGACCAGCAGGGATTCCTCACCATGGATGACCTCATGCAGTCACTTTCATAAAAGGACATAAATTCTGCGGCCCCGCCGTATAGGGGGAACACATAACCGGTTCCCCTTCATTCACACATACAAGACAGGAATAATGAAGAAGTTTTCTGAAATAACCAAGAAAGAATGGATTGTGTGCGCCATCGTGAGCGTACTGTACGTACTTTTCCTCATATGGATACGTAGCTGGCTGGGACTGATTGTCCTGCCATTCATCATTGACGCATACGCAACACGCATCATCAAGTGGGACTGGTGGAAACACGTCAAGAACCAGACCATCTATTCCATCATGAGCTGGGTCGATGCCCTCGTCTTCGCAGCGGTTGCAGTCTATTTCGTAAACATCTACGTGTTCCAGAACTACGCCATACCCTCATCATCTCTTGAGAAATCCCTTCTCATAGGTGACCATCTGTATGTGAGCAAGCTGGCAGTAGGTCCACGCAAGCCCATGACACCACTTACCATGCCGCTTACACAGAACACCTTCCCATGGGGCGGCAAGAGTTATCTGGAAAAGCCTTCATTCAAATATGAAAGGGTACCGGGTACCGGAAAGGTTGAGCTGGGCGATATCATTGTATTCAACTACCCAAGCGGTGATACCATTGTATCGAACCCCAAGTTCCAGAGTTCCGACTTCTACGGAATGGTCTACCAGATTGGCGATGAGCTGTGCAATGACATAAACCTGGACAGCATGACAGCCATACAGCAGCGACAGGTTTTCAACTTCTATTATAAGCTTGGACGTGATTACATTGACAAGAACGCTGCCACCTTCGGAAAGGTAGGCTGGAGGCCTGTTGACAGGCGCGAAAACTACGTAAAGAGATGCGTAGGACTGCCCGGCCAGACGCTTCAGATATGCGACGGCATAGTTTCGGTCGACGGTGTAGAACTGAAGCAGCCGGAACATGCCCAGACCAATTACAGTGTCACCCTGACCCACTCCATTCCCGAAAGCCTGAGAGCCCAGATGCACCTCTCTCTTGAAGACCTGCCTGCAGCATCAAACCAGCCGGGTGTCCACGAGTTCCCCATGACCGTCCAGGCAGCCCAGTTGCTGGCCCAGCACAAGGAGATTGCCGCCAGCGTAGTCAAGAGCAAGGACATTTACTACGAATGGCTGTTCCCTTTGAACCTTCATACCGGATGGACTGTCGATGACTATGGCCCCATCTGGATTCCCTCAAAGGGCTCAACCATTGACATGACCATTGACAATCTCCCATTCTACGAGCGCATTATCAGCGTATATGAAGGCAATGACCTGAAAGTCAACATCAAGGGAGGCCAGGCCGAAATCCTCATAAACGGCCAGGTTGCCACGTCATACACATTCCAGATGGACTACTACTGGATGATGGGTGACAACCGCCAGAACAGCGCCGACTCACGTTTCTGGGGATTCGTTCCCGAAGACCATATTGTAGGCCGACCCATCTTCATATGGCTTTCACTTGACCAGGACAAGCGCTGGGGCCAGAAAGGCAAGATACGCTGGGACCGTCAGTTCAAATCAGTCAGGAAGTACAACTGATGCCAGTCATCCTAAGTTCGGCGTACATGCCGCCAATATCGTTCTTCTCCGCCATGAAACAAAGCGGTGAAGTTCTTGTTGAACAGCATGACTTCTACCGTAAGCAAACCTACAGGAACCGCTGCACCATAGCATCGGCCCAGGGCCCCATGAACCTTACCGTACCTGTCGAGAACGGCAACCGTCCCGGCCAGCCCATGAAAGACGTACGCATAAGCGAACACGGCAACTGGAGGCACCTGCACTGGAAAGCACTGGAAAGCGCCTACACCAACAGCCCGTTTTTCCTGTACTACCAGGATGACCTGAGGCCATTTTTCGAGAAGCGCTGGGATTTCCTTATAGACTTCAACACAGAAATCACGCGTACGCTGCTTGACCTGTGCCATGTCAAGGCGGATATCAAGCTTACTGATATATATAATAAGGAGTATCCGCCTGCCACATTAGACCTGCGCCATCTGGCCGACCCGGCCATCATGCCAACTACGGCCACACCCACATACTGGCAGGTGTTCCGTCAGAAAAACGGCTTTCTGCAGAACCTCTCCATACTGGACCTGCTCTTCAACATGGGCCCCGAAGTCCCGCTTTTCCTCTGAGTATCCTGCCTGACTACAGGCTGGAACAGCCTAAAGAGCCAGTTTTGAGAAAATAGTTTCTGGATTGATTGAACGCAGGCAGCGGTAATCACCGAAACGGCATGGTTTCTTGCCATAGATGGAACATGGCCTGCATGGAAGTTCCACCTGAACGCAGTCAGCCTCATCCTGACCGAATCCAAGGAATCCGGCAGCCGTATGCGTGGCTCCCCACACCGACACCACACGAGTTCCCGCCAATGATGCCAGATGCATGTTTGAGGAATCCATGGCCAGCATAACGTCAAGATGCCCCATCAGGGCCAGCTCACCGCGCATTCCCAGGGTTGGATTTATCATTTCGACCGATGCATACTTGCCTGTCCATCCTGAAACCTGCTCAAGTTCGCGGCCATAGGCAAAGACGAATATGCGGCAAGGACCCGCAGCATCGGCCATGGCCACTACCCTTTCCATCAGGTCAAGCGGATATATCTTTCCCTCATGGGCAGCGAATGGCGCAACTCCTATCCACTTGCAGTTCTTTTCACCCAGTACTTCAGGGACAGGCTTTCTTACCGGCCTGTAGTCAATCTCAAAATCGAATCCCAGGCTGGACAGCACACTGTGGTAACGTTCGAACGAACTCTTGCGCGGACTCATGTCCTTCATGTACCTGCGTGTCAGCTTGTGGCGTGAAATGCGGTCCTTGCGTATCTGGCACACCTTGACTCCGTGCGAACGGAAAAGTGCATCAAGCAAACTGGTACGCAATACCCCGTGCAAATCGGCTACGGCATCGAACTGCATGGATTCAAGCACCTTGAACAGCCTGAAAATACCATCTGTGCCGTGATAATCCTTCTTGAGGTCAACCCCCATGAAAGAGAAATTGCCGGGCAGTCCGTCAAAGAAAGGCTCAAAACGCGCATTTGACAGGAAAGTGAAACGGGTATCAGGATAACACGCCGCCAGTGACTGCACTACTGGCACAGTCATTGCAACATCACCGATTGCTGAGAACCGGATGAGCAGTACATTTGAGTATCTTGAATTACTTGCCACCCTTGGCGTAGAGAACTGGATTCAGCGAAGGATCATTGTACATCTTCATCTGCTTGTACACCTTCATGTACTTGCGGCCGTTTTCCATGTCGCACAGCAGCATGTCGATGGCGCTTGACAGGTCCTTTTCCTGCTCAAGCAGCACGTTCAGCTTCTGCTGGCACTTTGCACGCTGCTCAGGGGCCGCATCTGGTCTCTCAACCTCGACCTTCATGTGGAAAATCTTGAGTTCCAGTATTGACAGGCGGTCAACAGCCCAGGCCGGGCTCTCAGTGTTGATTGTAGCATCCTCAGCGACCTTTACCGAACTGAATTTCTCAAGGAAATAGCTGTCAATCATCTCAACCAGGTCAGTCCTGTCCTGGTTTGACTTGTCAATGCGGCGCTTGATTGCAAGTGCCTCAACCGGATCAATCTCCGGATTGCGTATTATATCTTCCAGGTGCCACTGGACAGTATCAATCCAATTCTTCAGGTAGAGATAGAATTCTATGCTCTTCTCCTCATATGGGTTACAGATTGGAGCGTCAACATTGTCAGTCTTGTGATAGTCGTTGATTGACTTGTTGAATATTTGTATGCTGGAGTCTGTGAATGACATGACATTATAGTATTTACAACGCGAAAATAGGATAAAAAAACGGACTACACAACAAAAGAGGTGAAAAGAGCAAAATGAGAACGCATGCGGTAATGCACATAATGAACCTAATTGTGCAGTTTTGGCATTTTAATGTTTTTAAAGGGGAATTATACCGCGTTTATTGGTTTCCTTTGCACCAACTTAATAAACCAAAACTATAAATTATTACAACTATGGCAGATTCACAGATCGCAGAAAGAGTTAAGGCAATCATCGTTGACAAGCTGGGCGTTAGCGCTTCAGAAGTTACAGCAGAAGCAAGCTTCGCAGGTGACCTCGGTGCAGATTCTCTTGACACTGTAGAACTCATCATGGAATTCGAGAAGGAATTCGGTATCTCTATTCCAGACGACCAGGCTGAGAAGATTTCTACTGTTGGAGAAGCTATCTCTCTTATCGAAGAGGCTGTTAAGTAATCAAACCTATATTATTTCCGCATGGAATTGAAAAGGGTTGTGGTAACAGGACTCGGAGCTGTTACACCTATTGGCAACACTGTCTCAGAATTCTGGGACAATGCTGTCAATGGTGTAAGCGGCTGCGCTCCTCTTACATTGATCAGTGAAAAAGACCTTGGCCAGACAAAGGTCAAGTTCGGATGTGAAGTCAAGAATTTCGACATCACTCAATATATAGACAGAAAGGAAGCAAGGAAGATTGACCGCTATCACCACCTGGCCATAGCCGCAGGCTCACAGGCCGTTGCCGATGCAGCATTCGACCTTGAAAAGGAAAACCTGGAGCGTTTCGGCGTAGTGCTGGGCTTCGGCATGGGCGGACTCGATTCATTCGGAGAGGGTTGTGCCATGCTTGAAGACAACAAGCGCAACGGCGGCGACTTCAAGGTATCTCCATTCTTTGTTCCAAAAATCATAGGCTCACTTGCATCGGGCTACCTTTCAATCATGTTTGGATTCAAGGGCCCGAACTACACCACATCATCAGCATGTGCATCAAGTACGCACTCTGTAATCGACGCTATCAACCTGATACGCCTGGGCAAGTGCGATGCTGTCCTGACCGGTGGTGCCGAGGCACCGATGACACTTGCTGCCCTCACAGGATTCAGCGTCATGCACGCCCTCTCAACCAGGAACGACTCTCCTGAGACCGCTTCCAGGCCAATGAGCGCAAGCCGCGACGGTTTCGTAATGGGTGAAGGTAGTGCAGTCATGGTTCTTGAAGAGCTTGAGCATGCCCTGGCACGCGGTGCCAAGATCTATGCTGAAGTTGGCGGCTGGGGTGCATCGGCCGATGCATACCACATAACCGCACCTGACCCTGAAGGAAAGGGCGCCATGAAGGTTATGAGAGACGCCATGGAAGATGCAGGCATGACGCCAGCCGATATTGACTACGTAAACATGCACGGAACCTCAACACCTCTTGGTGACGTAGCTGAGTGCCGCGCCATAGCAAACGTATTCGGTGAAGATGCATACCGCATCAACATCAGCTCAACCAAGTCAATGACAGGCCACCTGCTTGGAGGTGCCGGTGCAATTGAGGCCCTGGCAACTGTACTTGCAGTCAAGAACGACATTGTTCCGCCAACAATCAACCATGAAGAGGGTGACAATGACGAGAACATTGACTACAACATGAACTTCACCTTCAACAAGGCCCAGAAGAGAGAAATCCGCGCCGGTCTTACAAACACCTTCGGTTTCGGCGGACAGAACTCATGTCTTATTTTCAAGAAATACAACGGATAAGATTTGAATCCAGGAAAGAAAATACGGCTCATCCTCAGTGCGACAATGACATCTGTACTTGTCGCACTGTTTGGTTGTGCATCGGTTGGAAATCCTGACGGCGGTGCATATGATGACATACCGCCAAGAATTGTAAGCACCACCCCCCGTGAGAACCAGACCGGGGTAAAGAGAAACAAGATTACCATAGAATTTGACGAATTCATCAAGATTGAAAACGCCAGCCAGAAGGTAATCATATCACCTCCCCAGATAGAGCAGCCCGAAATCAAGGTCAGCGGAAAGAAAATCCAGATTGAGCTCTTTGATTCACTCAGGGAAAACACAACGTACTCAATTGACTTCTCAGACGGAATCGTTGACAACAACGAAGGAAACCCTCTGGGAAATTACTGTTTCAGGTTCAGTACAGGCGAAAACACCGACACTATGGAAATATCGGGCTATGTGCTCAATGCACAGGACCTTGAGCCTATTTCCGGAATAATGGTCGGCGTCTACTCAGACCTGTCTGATTCGGCGTTCACCACCAAGCCTTTTGACTTCATTTCGAAGACCGATGCAACCGGCCATTTCACCATCCGGGGCCTGGCCGAAGGCAAATACCGCGTGTATGCAGTCAGAGACATGGACCAGACCTTCAACTTCTCGCAGAGAAATGAACTCATTGCATGGATTGACTCACCTGTCGTAACCAGTTGTGAGCGAACCACGCGCAGGGATACCATATGGACCTATGAAGAGACCGTCGACACAGTCCTCGAAGTAAGCTACACACGCTTTACGCCCGATGAACTGGTACTGCTTGCATTCGTGCCCAAGCCCAACATGCAGTACAGGAAGACCGCCAGCAGACCTTCACACGAAAAGGTCATCCTGAGCTTTGCCCTTCCGCTGGACTCAATGCCCGAAATCAGGGGACTGAACTTCGATGAAACCGATGCCTACATTGTTGAGCACACCGAGCGCTATGACTCACTGACTCTCTGGATGAAAGATACCACCATCTATTATCAGGACACCCTGAAATTCACCATCACTTATCTTGCATCGGACAGTACGGGCACACTGTCTCCCGTAACAGACACGCTTGCGCTGTCGCCCAGGAGAAGCCACGAAAGAATCATGCGTGACCAGGCCCGCCGTCAGGAAGACGAAGCCAAGGAACTGGAAAAACGCCGCCGCCAGCTGGAAAGGAACGGTGATTCCCTGGCACTTGCCAAACTGCTTGCACCAAAAATCACATATCTTGACGCTGACCTCAAGAGCGGGCGCTCACTTAACATAGGCGACCCCATAACCCTTACGTTCAAGGAACCGGTTACATTCCTCTCAGACAGCGCCATAAACGTTGAAATAAAGGTCGATACGCTGTGGGAACCCGCTCCTTTCGTTGTAGAGCATGATTCGGTAAATATCATGAATTACACCATACTTGCCGAATGGAGGCCCGAAGAGCACTACCGGATAAGCATCGATTCCGCATCAATACAGGGCATCTACGGAAACATCAACGACAACATTGAAGAAGAGATTCAGTTTGCAAAACTTGAAACGTTCGGTGCGCTCACCGTAAATGTTTCCAATGCAAAGCCTTCATACATAGCCCAGATACTTGGCAAGTCGGGAACTGTTGTGCGGAGCGGGAAAATAGTGAACGGCATAGCCGATTTCTTCCTCCTCACCCCCGGAGATTATTACGTCAGGCTCTTCGATGACATAAACGGCAACGGAGAATGGGACAAGGGAGAATGGGATGAAAAAAGGCAGCCCGAGCCTGTCTACTACATAAGCCACAAGTACACAATCAAGGCCGACTGGTATGATGACACCGAAGACTGGGACATAACGGAAATACCTGTCTTCAAGCAGAAACCGCAGGCCCTTACCAGCGGCAGCGCCAAGAGCAAGTCCAAGAAAGACGTTCACAAGCAGAATGTTGAGCGTGAGCAGAAAAAGGCCCAGGAGGCTGCAAAGCAGGCCAAGAAAAAGGAAAACAACAGGGCAAAATTCAGGCGCCAGTAATAAATCAGCGCCATCATCACCCTTATTTTTGACTTTTTGTCAGCATAATCACGGTTTTATCGGAAAATAATTCCTAATTTTGGAGTTGTTAACAGAAAAATGACAGATTATGGCTGGTTCAGGCAAAGTAAAAGTTGATGACGTTGATTCACTCGACAGGAAGATTCTGAGTATAATCTCACAGAATGCAAGAATACCTTTCCGTGATGTTGCCGCACAGTGTGGCGTATCACGTGCAGCTGTACACCAGAGGGTACAGAGAATGTTTGACATGGGAGTAATCACAGGCTCCGGATACCATATAAACCCCAAGAGCATTGGCTATTCAACCTGCACATATGTAGGACTCATTCTTGAAAAGGGTTCACTTTACAGACAGGTAAGCGAGGAAATTGACCAGATTCCCGAAGTCGTAGAGTGCCATTTCACCACAGGCAGATACACCATGATGATAAAGTTGTACGCCCGTGACAACTCGCATCTCATGGAACTCATCAATACCCGCATTCAGGAAATACCAGGCGTCACATCGACCGAAACGCTTATTTCACTGGACCAGGGAATGACAAAGGAGATACCTGTAAACGACGACCTCTGATTTCCCCTTTCATAATATGGAGAAGGCCGATAAACTTGACCGTGACCTGAAAAGTCTTTGGACAGGGGCACAACCATATGCTGACATGCCAGTCATCGGTATTACCGGTAACTGGCGTGATTCTATGTGTACGCTGGCTGACCCTTACTATCTTTCCGTTGCTGAATCAGGGGGCATCCCCGTCATCATACCGCCACTTCAGGACACCCACTCACTGGCATCACTTCTGGATAATCTTGACGGCATCATATTTTCAGGCGGGGCCGATATAGACCCCGACTACCTGAACGAGCCGCCCCACCCGTCCATCTCAGTCAATCCGTTGCGCGATTATCCCGAAATTGCACTTGTGCGTATGGCAGTTGCACGGCACATACCAGTACTTGGAATCTGCCGGGGCATACAGATTATTGCCTCCGCACTTGGCGGAACCATGTACCAGGACCTGGCAACCCAGCATGAAGGCAACAGCGTAAACCATGACCAGTCCGAACCACGCGGAATAGCCACGCACAATGTAACCATTGAAAGCGATTCCGAACTCTCATCTATCATGGGCACATGCAGGCTCATGGTCAATTCCTTCCATCACCAGGCAGTAAGGAGCGTTCCAGAAGGATTCCGGGTAACAGCCCTGTCCGATGACAATGTCATTGAGGCCATGGAAATGACCGGCAGTTGCGAAGTCCTGGCCATGCAGTGGCATCCGGAATGCATGATACTGGAAAATGACCGCAGCATGCTGCCTATCTTCAGGTGGCTCTCTGCAAAAGCATCGTGCTACAGAAAGGCAAAGGCTATCCATGCCGGCAGCATAGTCCTGGACAGCCACTGTGACTCACCCATGTTCTTTGAAGTGGGGGCCCACTTCAACGTAAAAGATCCCGCCATACCGGTAGAATACGCCTATGTCCATGAACCGTCACCCGACGGTTCACCCACATTCGCGTACAACCCGCTGGTCGACATACACAAGATGCGCGAAGGAGGACTTGACGCCACATTCATGGTAGCTTACATACGTCAGGAAGAGCGCAATCCGGAATCACTCAAGGCTGCAGTAAGCAAGACAGACCGCATACTGGACCTTATAGAAGAGAGGATAGGTGAATGTGCAGGATACGCATCAATCGCCCGTACTCCTGAAGACATTCTCTCAAACAAGCTTTCGGGCATCCGGTCTGTAGTGCTCGGCATTGAAAACGGATACGGAATCGGTACAGACATCTCGAATGTAGCCCGATACGCAAGCCGGGGCGTTGCGTACATGACACTCTGCCACAACGGCGACAATGACATATGCGATTCCGCCAAGGGCAACAGTGAACACCAGGGCATATCGGCATTCGGCAGGGAGGTATTGGCAGAAATGAACCGTACCGGCATGATGGTTGACCTTTCACATGCATCGGAGAAGAGTTTCTACGATGCCATTGAATATAGCAGCAAGCCCATCATCTGTTCGCATTCATCATGCCGCAAGCTGGCTGACCACCCAAGGAACCTGACCGATGACCAGATGCGCGCACTGGCAGCAAGCCATGGAGTCATGCAGATATGCGGCTACACCTACTTCCTGAAAAAAGGCGGCGATGCCACAGTCAGGGACATGGTAAGCCATATCATGCACGCCATCAGCGTAATGGGCATTGACCATGTGGGCATTGGGTCTGATTTCGACGGTGGCGGAGGCGTTCCCGGCTTTGCCGATGCATCATGGTTCCTGCCACTGACAGCCCGCCTCATCAGCGAAGGCCTGGCCCCCGATGAACTGCGCAAAGTCCTGGGCGGCAATTTCCTGAATGTCTGGAAAAACATCCGTTCAATATAACCCGTCAGCACAACAGACTGGCATAGGGAAACAACAACCGGCCTGCATGACTTCAAGTCTGCAGGCCGGTCTCATTATAGGAGGCGACTCTCTTATCAGTCTTCTACGCTTTCCAGCTCAACCTCGAAGATAAGGGCTGAGTAAGGCTTGATAATGCTCTGTGCACGCTCGCCGTATGCAAGGTCATAAGGCAGGTAGAGCTCATACTTTGAACCTTCGCTCATCAGCTGAAGGCCCTCGGTCCAACCTGAGATTACCTGTGCCAGGTTAAGGCTGATTGCACTTGTAGACTCATCGAACACCTTGCCGTTCACCAGTGAACCGCGATACTTCACCATAACGTTTGATGTTGCAGTAGGCTTCTTGCCTGTACCCTCTGTGATAACCTTGTAGAGAAGACCGCTGGCAGTCTTTACAACGCCCTCTTCCTGAGCCTTCTTTGCCAGGTACTCTTCACCAGCCTTGCGATTCTCTTCGAACTGAAGCTCTGTGAAATACTGATAGAGACGCTCTGATGTCTCATCGGCCTCTTCGAAGGTCATGATCTTGTAATCCTCCTTCAATCCGTCAATGAAACCCTTTACATAGTTATTCTTGTTGAGTGAGAGTTCTGAATCTTCGCCGAACATGCTTGTGCCGATACCCTCGAATGCATTCTTCATCTCTTCTGAACCTACTTCATAACCGATGGCATAAGCCTTCATCTTTGGATCATCAGGGTTGGCTGCTGCCTCAAGGAAACCCTTGATGAATGCATCGTAAACTGACTCGTCAATGCCTGACTGGGCAAGCTGGTCCTTGTAGGCACGTACGGCACGACCCATACCGATTGAGTATGAAACGGTGTCAGCAACTGTATTCATAACTACCTTGCCTGGCTTTGAGCTGCCGCATGAAGCCACGAGGATTGCCATTGTAGCAATGGCCATAACATTTAATTTTTTCATAATGTATTAAAGTAATTTCAATTATTTCTAGTGTCTCTTCCGTGAAACGAGTGGCAAAGATACACCTAATTAACATATGTTGTACACGGTACCCTGACAAATGTCACAAAGGTCAGTCAGTGATGATCTTCTGACCACCCAGTCGGGCCTCGCAGACATTCACCACATAGTCACCTATCTTCTCCAGGTCACCAACCATGTCAATGTAGTATACACCGGTCTGATACGGGTACTTGTGGTCATTGATATCCTGAATATTGATCTCCTTCAGGCGGGCACGGTAATTGTTGATCTCATGCTCCTGATTGATGATGGCAGTGGCATCAATTTCACGTGAGCCGGTCTGGAGTATTACCTGCATCAGCCTGAGTGCCTCATTAACCAGTTCCATCATGTGATTGATATGCTCATACTGTGACTGGACAAAGTCATCCTTGCTCTTGAACTTGCGGTTCATAGTCCTGGCAAGGTTGTAGCAGCTGTCACAAATGCTTTCAAGTTCCGAAACTTCACGCATAATGCATTTTACCTTGGCCTTACCCTCATTACTCAGGCGGCCTTCTGCAACCCTTGACAGATAATCGGCAATCTCAACCTCCATGCGGTCACTTATGTTCTCGTACTTCTCTATGCGGGTATACAGCTTGGTGAATTCATTCTCATCTTCCATCTTTAGCAGGTCGTAAAGGAATCCGTACATTCGGTGTGTCCTTTCGGCATACAGGTTAGTCTCTTTCTGAGCCTCGAGCAGTGAGAGTTCCGATGTTGACATAAGGCCGTTAGGAATGAAGCGCAGGCGGAATTCCTCTTCTTCCTCCTTCTTCCCTGGAATAACCCTAATGACGAACTTCTCCAGCTTGTGGGTAAATCCTATGAGAATGCTGGTGTTGATAATATTGAACGCCGTATGGAATGTGGCAAGAATGTATGTAAGCTTGAAATTCATGTCAGCCACATCCTGTGCAGTCATGCTTGAAGTGCTGGCATCGGGGTCAACTCCCCACAGGTGACATATCAGCCTGACGAACGGCTTGAACAGTATCAGCACCCAAATCACGCCGAAAGTATTGAATGTCAGGTGAGCCAGTGCAGCACGCCTTGCCTGTGTATTGGCCGACATTGCGGCAATGTTCGATGTAAGAGTTGTTCCTATATTTTCACCCATTACAAGAGCAATTCCCTGATATATTGGAAGAACGCCTGTAGAACAGAGAATCATGGTAATCGCCATGATGGCTGCCGATGACTGGACACACAGCGTAAGCAGGCCGCCTATCACAACATAAAGAAGTACGGAAAGGAATCCCCAGTCACCTGTCACCTGGAAAAAATTCACGACAGCAGCATTGTCCTGCAGGTTCATTTCAGCGGCATGGGTCCTCAGCGTTACCAGTCCCAGGAACATAAATGCAAAGCCGAACAGGAACTCACCGAATGACCTTTTCCCGCTTGACTTTGAGAAGATGAACGGAATTGCCAGTGCGAACATTACCCATGAAAGCTTGGAGAGGTCTACCGAAAAGCCAAAGATTGCTATGATCCATCCGGTAAAAGTGGTACCGATGTTGGCGCCCATAATAACAGAAATGGCCTGCAGAAGGGTCAGCAGGCCAGCATTTACGAAACTGACGGTCATCAGTGTAGTAGCTGTAGAAGACTGTATCGCCGCCGTCACGGCTGCACCTGTAGCAACACCGGCAAAGCGATTGGTAGTCATCGCACTGAGTACTTTTCTCAAGGTGCCGCCGGCAAATTTCTGCAGGCCTTCACTCATGGTCTTCATTCCGAACATGAGCAGGGCCAGACAGCCAAGCACCATCACAATGTCAAATAAGTTCATCGGGATTTATACATTAATATAAAAATAGTCATTTTTCAGTGTTTCCAGTGCCGGCAATACGGATAAAAGGATTACCTTTGAAACATTAAACATAATATCACCGCTTATGGAAATCTTTTGCAAAAATATCAAAAAAGCATATACTTTCAACGAAGGCGTGACTTTTTTGCAGATATTCAATGAAATTGGCCTCACACTTACAGGCAAGCCGCTGTGCGCAAGTGCCAACGGCAAGATGAACGGCATGAACAACCGGGTCTACCAGAGTTGCGACGTATTATTTCATGACAGGACCACTTCCACCGGAGCCCGATGCTATACCAACGGCCTGATTACCATACTCTCAAAAGCCCTGTCTGACCTGTTCCCGGGCAGCACCGTCCAGGTTTCCAACGCAATTTCCAAGGGTATTTACTGCCCTGTAAGCATACAGCAGCCTCTCGGTCCTGCCCAGCTTGACCGCATCCGCACCAGGATGGATGAAATCATAGCCCTGGACCTGCCTATTGAGTCACACAGGGAGCACACCGACAAGGTTATCGGACTCATGGAAGCCCAGGGACGCCATGACACCGCCCTGCTGCTCCGCACAACCGGCAAGATCTACTCTGTCTACCACACGCTTGACGGCAAGCCATTCTGGATATTCGGCCCAATGCCTTCATCAACAGGCCTGATGGACCTGTACGGGCTTGAGCTCATGGGTGACGGCATATTGCTCAGGGTTCCGGACCGCGCAAAGTACAGCGAGTTGTGCCCAATGGTAAGGCAGGACAAGATGTACGGCATCTTCCAGGAGCACCACACATGGATGGACGTACTTGGATTCTCCAAGCTGGGTGAACTCAACACGGCAGTCCAGAAGGGTGATTCCACAATGATCATCAACATAGCCGAAGCACTTCAGGCAAAGAAGATAGTACACATATCAGACCAAATACTTGAGCGCAGGAATGCCAATTCCAACATGAAGCTCATCATGGTGTCAGGTCCGTCATCATCGGGCAAGACCACATTCAGCAAGCGCCTTCAGGTTCAGCTGCTTGCCCACGGACTCACTCCCAAGGTTCTCTCTCTCGATGACTACTTCGTTGACCGTGAGCACACCCCGCTCGATGAAAACGGCGACTATGATTTCGAGGCACTGCAGGCCATTGACGTAAAGTTCTTCAACGAACAGTTGAAAGACCTGCTGGCCGGCAAGACCATACTTCCTCCATGCTACAATTTCAAGAAGGGTGGCGTACGCGAGTTCACATACCCAGAAATGAGCCTGGGCGAACACGACGTCCTGCTGATTGAAGGCATTCACGCCCTCAACCCGGACCTCATGTCTGACATTCCTTCTGAAGCAAAGTTCCTCATCTACGTATCGGCCCTGACAAGCATCAGGCTGGACGGACAGAACTACATACCTTCAACCGACAACCGCCTGCTCAGGCGAATCATACGCGACCACAAATACCGCAAGTATTCAGCACGTGATACCATAGCACGCTGGCCGTCGGTCCGCAATGGCGAAGAGAAATGGATATTCCCCTACCAGGAGAATGCCGATGCCATGTTCAACTCAGCCATGCTGTTCGAACTCTCAGTCATCAAAGACATGGTCACCCCTATCCTTGAAGAGGTTCCTGAAGACTGCCCTGAATACGCCAAGGCAAAACAGCTGATGGACCTGCTGAAACTGTTCGTAACCATTCCAAGCCAGAACCTGCCGCCAACGTCACTCGTACGCGAATTCATTGGAGGCAGCAGCTTCCACTATTGATTTCCAGCATTAAGAGCTACATTGGCAATGGCAGAGAGCAGAATAATACAGTCCCAGCAGCAGGTACTTGAACAGTCACTGCAGCAGACACTTTCGCCCCAGCAGGTGCTTGAGGCGCAGTTGCTCTCCATGTCAACGCTCGAGCTTGAAGAGCGTGTCCGGGCCGAAATGGATGAAAACCCCACCCTGACCGAAGAGTATGATTCCATGGACCACGGAGCCGATGAAAGCGCATATGACGAATCCGAACAGGATTACGGAAACAGCGATGACCCATGGGACAGTGCTGAGAAACAGCCCAGCGGAGACTACATGGATGACGATGCCGAGAGCCGCTACTATGAAGGCGGATACAACGGTGAATCTAGTTTCTCCGGCTTCCAGATAAGCAGCGGCCGCTCATTCTACGACATCCTGAATGAGCAGCTGGCCGAACATGACCTTGACAGCCAGGAAATCAGCATAGCCCAGTACATCATCGGGTCAATTGACAGCAACGGACTGGTTGACAAGAGCATACAGGCCATGGCCGATGACCTGGCCTTCTACCATGGCATAGACGTGCCGGCAGAGAAGGTGGAAGAGATACTGAAAGTCATACAGACATTTGATCCTGCAGGAATCGGGGCCCGCAGCCTTCAGGAATGCCTGCTCATTCAGATTGACCGCAGGGACAACACCCAGTTCAGGGAACTTCAGCACCGCGTCATTGCCGACATGTTTGAAGACTTTTCGCGCAACCGATGGGACAAGATTGAGGAAAAGCTGGGCATAGACCATGAAACCTCGGGCATCATCATGGAGGAACTGGTAAGGCTGAACCCGCGTCCCGGCAGCTCACTTGGCGAAAGCGACGGTGACGGAGGACAGCAGATATCACCCGACTTCAACATTGACGTCTTTGACCAGGACATCGAAATAAGCCTCAACTGGGGAGACATTCCGCAGCTCAGCATAAGCAGGGAGTATTCCGATATGCTGGACAACCAGATCAGGAACGGCCAGGCAGACCAGCGCGACACCGCAGTCTACCTGAAGCGCAAGATTGACTCGGCGCGCGGATTCATACAGGCCATCAGGCAGCGCCAGGCAACCATGACCCGCACCATGAAGGCCATAGTGGACGTACAGCACCAGTACTTCCTGGACGGTGATGAAACCAAGCTAAGGCCTATGATACTTAAAGACATTGCCGACCGCACCGGCTATGACATATCGACCATTTCAAGGGCGGTAAGCGGCAAATACGCACAGACCCCGTTTGGGACAATAGCGCTCAAGTCACTCTTTACCGACGGTGTAAGGAACAGTTCGGGTGAAGAAGTCTCAATAAACGAAATATACCGGCTTATCCGTGAGATGGTTGAAAATGAAGACCACTCAAGCCCGCTCACCGATGATGCCATCAGCGACAGGCTGAAATCCCAGGGCTACAGCATTGCCCGCAGGACATGCGCCAAGTACCGCGAAAACCTGGGAATTCCGGTAGCCAGAATGAGAAAAAGCAGAAAATGAACAAATAAACAATATACAATGAAACCAGTTGTAAGCATTATCATGGGCAGCACATCAGACCTGCCCGTAATGGAGAAGGCAGCTCAGTTCCTTGACTCAATCCAGGTTCCGTTCGAAATGAACGCCCTGTCAGCCCACAGGACTCCTGCCGCAGTTGAAGAGTTTGCCGCCGGCGCTGCCGGACGTGGCATAAAGGTAATCATTGCAGCCGCAGGCATGGCTGCAGCGCTGCCCGGCGTAATAGCAGCCAACACATCGGTCCCCGTAATCGGCGTTCCCATCAAGGGCATGCTTGACGGACTTGATGCCATGCTCTCAATCATACAGATGCCTCCCGGAATTCCGGTAGCAACCGTAGGCGTTAACGGTGCGCAGAACGCAGCCATCCTGGCAGCCCAGATCATAGCCACCGCCGACCAGGAACTGGCTGGACGCCTGGCTGCCTACAAGGAGGGCCTGAAAGACAAGATTGAGAAGGCCAACAAGGACCTCTCACAGGTAAGTTACGCATACAAGACCAATTGACAAGTCGCAAATGGCAATATACGAGAGAAGGAAATCCATTGAGGTAAAGATTGGAAGCACTGCCATCGGCGGGGCCAACCCCATACGCGTGCAGTCCATGACCACTACCCAGACAATGGATACCCAGGGATGCATTGAGCAGGCCATCAGGATTATCCAGGCCGGCGGCGAACTGGTCAGGCTGACTGCCCAGGGAACACGCGAGGCCCTGAACCTGAAACCCATCCGCGAAGGACTGAGGTCACGCGGCTACAACACCCCGCTGGTTGCCGACATACACTTCAACCCGGCCGTGGCCGATGTTGCAGCCGGCATAGTCGAGAAGGTTCGCATCAATCCAGGCAACTACGTAGACCCGGCCCGCACGTTCAGGCATCTGGAATACACCCCTGAAGAGTACAAGGCTGAAATAGGGCGCATACGCGAAAGGCTCATACCTTTCCTTGACATATGCAAGGCCAACAACACGGCCATACGCATAGGCGTAAACCACGGCTCCCTTTCAGACCGCATAATGAGCCATTACGGCAACACCCCCGCCGGAATGGTCGAAAGCTGCATGGAGTTCCTGCGCATATGCGTTGAGCAGGACTTCATGAATGTGGTTATCTCAATCAAGGCCAGCAACACCACCGTCATGATTGAGACCGTCCGCCTGCTGGTACGCACTATGGAGTCCGAGGGAATGGCATTCCCGCTCCACCTGGGTGTTACCGAGGCCGGAAGCGATGAAGAAGGCCGCATAAAGAGCGCAGTAGGAATAGGCGCCCTGCTTGCCGAAGGCATAGGCGACACCATACGCGTATCGCTCTCCGAAGCTCCCGAGCGCGAAATCCCCGTTGCCCGCAAGCTGGTAGCATACGCCCCCGAAAGTGCCGCCGTCCGTGCCAAGTCCCATTCACTCATAAAGGACGGAGTACTGCACCTGTCATACTCAGAGACCTCACTGGAAGACCTCCAGCTCAAGGCCGCAATGGATGCCGGTGCGCTGCTTATTGACGGAAAGGCATCGGACCTGGTGATAGAAAACAGCGGAGATGCCATATCGGCCTCCCAGCTGACCGATACCGCCGACGCCATCATGCAGGCGGCACGCATCAAGTTCACCAAGCCCGAATACATATCATGCCCCGGCTGCGGACGTACCCTCTACAACCTTGAGGAGACCATCGCCCGCATCAAGGCTGCAACCGGCCACCTGAAGGGTGTCAAGATTGCAATCATGGGCTGCATAGTAAACGGTCCCGGCGAGATGGCCGATGCCGATTTCGGCTATGTGGGTGCCGGACGCGGCAAAATCAGCCTGTACAAGGGCAAAGAGTGCATTGAAAAGAACATACCCGAGGCCCAGGCCGTGGGAAAACTTATAGAACTGATTGAAAACACACTTGCATAATTATGGAACACAAACTTACGGTATACAACACACTGACCAGAAGGAAGGAACAGTTTGAACCGCTTCATGCACCGCATGTAGGCATGTATGTGTGCGGCCCAACCGTCTACGGCGACCCGCACCTGGGCCACGCCCGTCCTGCCATCACATTTGACATACTCTTCCGTTACCTTACCCATCTTGGCTACAAGGTGCGCTACGTACGCAACATAACCGATGTCGGCCATCTGGAGCACGATGCCGATTCCGGTGAGGACAAGATTGCAAAGAAGGCACGCCTGGAGCAGCTTGAACCAATGGAAGTAGTCCAGTACTACACACTGCGCTACCACAAGGCAATGGATGCACTGAACGTACTGCCCCCAAGCATAGAGCCGCATGCATCGGGCCACATAATCGAGCAGATCAACCTGGTCAAGGAGATTCTTGACAACGGCTACGCATATGAAAGCCAGGGAAGTATCTATTTCGATGTCAACAAGTACAACAAGGACCATCACTACGGCAAGCTTTCAGGCCGCAACCTTGATGACGTGCTGAACACCACCCGCGAACTGGACGGACAGGAAGAGAAGCACAATCCGGCCGACTTTGCACTGTGGAAAAAAGCCCAGCCCGAGCACATCATGCGCTGGCCCTCACCATGGAGTGACGGATTCCCCGGCTGGCACTGTGAATGTACCGCCATGGGCCGCAAGTACCTGGGCAGCCACTTCGACATTCACGGAGGCGGCATGGACCTTATTTTCCCTCACCACGAGTGCGAGATTGCACAGTCAGTAGCCAGCCAGGGCGATGACATGGTCCGCTACTGGATGCACAACAACATGATTACCATCAACGGACAGAAGATGGGCAAGTCACTGGGCAATTTCATAACCCTGAACGAATTCTTCACCGGAAGCCACAAGGACAAGGAGGGCAATGAAATGCTGCAGCAGCCGTACAGCGGCATGACCATCCGCTTCTTCATCCTGATGGCCCACTACCGCGGCACCGTCGATTTCAGCAACGACGCCCTGATTGCAGCCGAAAAGGCACTGTCAAGACTGACCGAGGCTTACGGCAACATCAGCCGCATACAGCCTGCCAGTGAATCAGGAGTCAATGTAGCAGAACTGCGCGCCAAGTGCTACGCAGCCATGGATGATGACCTTAACACTCCTATCGTAATAAGCCATCTGTTCGATGCTTCACGACTTATCAACCAGGCCGTTGACGGCAAGACCGGCATGACAGCTGCCGATATTGAACAGATGAAGGCCCTGTTTGACACCTTCCTCTTTGATATTATGGGTGTACGCATTGAGCAGGGCGGCGGAAGCGGACGCGAAGAGGCATTCTCCAAGGTTGTTGACATGCTGCTTGAACAGCGCGCCATAGCCAAGGCCAACAAGGACTGGGCAACCAGTGACAAGATACGCAATGAACTGTCAGCCCTCGGTTTTGAAATCAAGGATACCAAGGATGGCTGCACATGGAAACTCAACCGATAAGAAAATGAGACCAATCACAACCATAGCCATACTGGCATCACTGACGGCATTCTCATGCAAGGGGCCTCAGGCGAGTGCCCCTGCAAAGGGCAATGAAAGCGCCATGGCCGCAACGCCCGCCTTCAACGGTGACAGCGCCTACATGTACGTACGCAGCCAGACCGACTTCGGGCCGCGCGTTCCAGGCACGAAAGCCCATTCACAATGTGCCGATTGGATGGCCGGCAAGTTCCGCAGCTTCGGCCTTGAAACCATTGTCCAGCCCATCAATGTTGCCACGTTCGACGGAACCGTCATAAACGGATGGAACATTATAGGCCAGGTCAACCCCGAGGCCTCATCCCGAATCATAGTCTGTTCACACTGGGATTCACGTCCGTGGGCCGACAATGACCCTGACCCAGCGAACCACAAGACCCCGGTTGACGGTGCCGATGACGGAGCCAGCGGTGTAGGCGTTATCATGGAGATGGCACGCGTCATGCAGGAATCGGCCCCAGCAATAGGTGTTGACTTCATTCTCTTCGATGCTGAAGACTGGGGTCCGGGCGATGACTACACCGGACGCCACCTGGAAGAGTACTGGGCTCTTGGAACCCAGTTCTGGGCACGCAACCCGCACAAGCCAGGCTACAAGGCCCGCTACGCGGTACTCCTTGACATGGTAGGCGGCAAGGGAGCCAGGTTCTGCAAGGAGGGGGTATCGGTCCACTTCGCCAAGGGAACGGTCGACAAGATATGGGATACGGCAGCCAAGCTCGGTTTCGGCTCACTCTTCCCTGCTCTTGACGGCGGATTCGTCACTGACGACCACTATTTCATAAACACCATTGCAAAGATTCCGGCAGTCGACATCATACCGTACCGTCCGGACAGCAAGGGCAGCTCATTCGGTCCCAACTGGCATACCACCACCGACAACATTGACAATATTGACAAGCGTGTACTTGAAGCAGTCGGAAAAGTCATGCTTCAGGTCATATACAACGAAAAGCCATGACAATAGAAGATATTCAGCAAGAGATAATCGAGGAGTTCAGCACGTTTGATGACTGGATGGACAAGTACCAGATGATCATTGACCTGGGAAATGACCAGCCGGCACTTGATCCGACATACAAGACTGATGAAAACCTGATAGACGGATGCCAGAGCCGTGTATGGGTACACGCCCAGATGGAAAACGGCCTGCTCACATTCCAGGCAGACAGCGACGCCATCATTACCAAGGGACTGATAGGACTGCTCATACGTGCACTCTCGGGCCACACTCCCGAAGAGATTCTGCAGTCCAATGTCCACTTCATATCAGACATCGGACTCACCGACCACCTGTCCCCCACACGCAGCAACGGCCTTCTGGCCATGCTGAAGCAAATCAAGGCATATGCACTTGCATTCTCGGTAAAATAATGAACGGAATGAAGACAAGAACACTGTTGACACTGGCTGCAGCAGCCCTCCTGGCTGTTTCATGCAAGCCCAAATCGCCGGTATGGGAAGTAAGTTCCACTCTGGAAGACGGAGTATTCTCATGGGGCAATGACGTTGTGAAATACAGCGTATACGTACAGGACCCGCTCAATGACGGCCGTCCCACCTGCGGCATATCGGCCGAAGTAAAAGGTTCCCAGGGAGAGAAAATTCTTCTTGAATCGAACTCTCTTCTTGGCTACGGAGCATCGGCCCCTGCCGGAACCAGCGGATTCTACCTGCCGGACAGGCCCTGCCGTACCGCCGAGGTACTCATGCGTTCTCCCGAGCAGATAATCATCCATCTCGGCTATGACAGCTGGATGGTCGATGAGGCTGAAATAACACTTGACAAGCAAATCACCCTGACTGCGGGCACACCCATCATGAAGGTAATTGACTGCTGGAACGGACCGTTTGAGAAACTCAACGTGGCCATAGGGCTTCCGTCGGCCAACATGTATTCTACCTTGACCGGTGAGCACCTCATGATATGCTCCTTTGACAGCTGCCGCTCGGCACTCATGCTCATGCCCGAATCAGACAGCCGTCCCCAGTCAGTTTCTGACCACCTGCTACTCAAGCGTGCCGTGGCCCCCGGCGAGTCGCTCTACTACTATGTTGGAGTAACGGCAAGTAACCCGGACCAGTTCATGGAATTCATAGAATCATTCAACTACTAAACAAAAAACACACATATATGGAAACTGTAATACCGAAAGAGGTCATTGATGACTACCTGAAGAGCATCGAAATAACAGATCTCAACAAAGCATCAATCCGTCAGGTACTTGCCTGTGAAATGAACGCAGAAAAGATTACCGGACAGGAATTCATACACTTTGAAATGGGTGTGCCCGGCATTCCGCCGGCTGCCGTTGGCGTAAAGGCCCAGAAAGAGGCACTTGACCGTGGCGTTGCCGCCAAATACCCCAACATTGAGGGTGTGACGGAACTCAAGGAACAGGCATCACGCTTTGTCAAGGCATTCATCAACACCGATATTCCTGCCAAGAACTGCATTCCAACCAGCGGTTCCATGCAGGGAACATTCGCTGCATTCCTTCTGTGCAACCAGCTTGATGAAAAGAAAGACACCATCCTTTACATTGACCCGGGATTCCCAGTGCAGAAAATGCAGGCTCAGGTCATGGGGGCCAAGCAGGCTTCATTCGACGTTTCTGAGTACCGCGCCGAAAAGCTCGGTCCAAAGCTTGAGAGTTATCTCAGCCAGGGCAACATAAGCTGCCTTATCTACTCAAACCCCAACAACCCAAGCTGGATGTGCCTTACCGACAGCGAACTCAGGACCATTGGCGAACTTGCCACCAAGTACGATGTCATCGTAATTGAAGACCTGGCCTACATGACCATGGACTTCCGCCGCGAAGGTCTGGGCATTCCTTTCCAGGAGCCGTACCAGATAACCGTATCGAAATACACTGACAACTACATCATGATGCTCAGCGGTTCAAAGATATTCAGCTATGCAGGTGAGCGAATTGCAGTTGCATGTATTTCCGATGCCCTGTTCAACCGCTCATACGAAACACTGCGCAAGCGCTACAGCATATCAAAGTTCGGTGCCGTATATGCATATGACATGCTCTACACCATGTCATCAGGCGTGACACACTCTGTCCAGTTTGCCATGGCTGCCATGCTCAAGGCTGCCTGCGACGGCGAATACCAGTTCCGTGAGGATATCCGCGAATACGCACGCCGCACAGAGAAGATCAAGGCTGCCATGCTGCGCAACGGATTCAACATCACCTATGACAAGGACCTTGACGAACCTGTCAGCGACGGATTCTTCTTCACATTCGGCTACAACCTGCCAGACGGTACTCCAATGGAGGGTGGCGAACTGCTTCACGAGTTGCTCTACTACGGAATCAGCGGAATAGTCCTCTCATCGACCGGCAGTGTAAAGCAGGGCATCCGCGGCTGTTCGTCAAATATCCGCGAAGACCAGTTCCCCATTCTTGAGGAACGCCTCAGAATGTTCAACCAGGCTCATAAAGGCTAATCCGACATGAAGAAACCAATTATTGCATTCACAATCATGGCAGCCATACTCAGTTCCTGCGGCGGAGGAGCTTCAGGCAAGGCCCAGGCCCAGCCCGCCCCCGAAGAGACTCAGGTAGTAATCAAGACCGATGAAGGCAACATTACCCTGAAACTCTACAATGAGACGCCGTTCCACCGTGACAATTTCATCAAGCTGGTCGAAGAGCACTACTATGACAGCATACTCTTTCACCGTGTCATAAAGAACTTCATGATACAGGCTGGTGACCCCGACTCAAAGACTGCCCAGAAGGGCGATACCCTGGGCACTGGCGGACCTGCTTACCGCATACCTGCCGAAATCAAGTTCCCGCAGCTCTACCACAAGCGCGGAGCCCTGTGCGCTGCACGCCAGGCTGACCAGGTCAATCCGGAAAGGGCCTCATCAGGCTCACAGTTCTATATTGTAACAGGAAAGAAGTATACCCCCGATGCCTTGAAGGACCTTGAAGTCCAGCTGCGCAACCAGGAGGCCCAGAGCCTGTTCTACAGCCTGTGTGCCGAAAAGAACGATACTATCCGCACACTTCAGCAGAACAATGACCAGGCCGGACTTCAGCAGCTCCAGGAAGAACTGGTGCGACAGACCCAGGCTCTCATTGAGAAGAAGGGCGGTGCCTTCAAGTTTACTAAGGAAATAGTAGCCGCATATACGTCAGTTGGCGGTACCCCGTCACTTGACGGCCAGTACACGGTATTCGGTGAGGTTACCGATGGCATGGACATTGTCGACAAAATCCAGAAGGCTGCCACAGACGGACGTGACAGGCCCCGCAAGGACATCAGGATAATATCAATGGAAATCAAGTGACAGAAAACAATAAATAATCATTAACCAAAAAAACCAATATGAAGAAAAAATTGTCTTTCTTACTGCTTCTGGCCATCTGCATGGTTGCATCAGCCAAGGGGCCGAAGTACGTTTTCTATTTCATTGGTGATGGCATGGGCATGAACCAGGTAACATCAACCGAGTATTTCCTTGCAAATACCGTTGGCAACAAGCCAGGTTATGCATCACTTGCATTCACACAGTTCCCCTATAGCGGCATGGCTGTAACAATTTCAGCCAACAGCTATGTAACCGACAGTTCTGCTGCAGGCACAGCCCTTGCTACCGGACAGAAGACCAACAACCAGATGCTGGGCATGCTTCCTGACAGGAAGACATCAGTAGAATCAATCGCAGAGAAGGCCCACAAGAAGGGCGTACGCGTTGCCATAGGTACAACAGTCTGCATAGACCACGCAACTCCGGGTTCATTCTACGGACATCAGGTATCACGTGAAATGTACCATCAGATTGGCATCCAGCTTGCCGAATCAGGCTTTGAATTCTTCGGCGGTGCTGACTTCCACACTCCTTTCCAGAGAGGCGTTGATGATGAAGGCAACTACGTTCAGGCTGAAAAGGCCGGCTATGTAATCACCCACGGATATGATGAGTACAAGGCAAACCGCAACGCCGACAAGGTTATCCTGTTCGACAAGAACCCTAAGGATGACCACTATCTCTCATTCGCCATTGACCGCAAGCCTGGTGACCTTACACTCGAAGAGATTACCACTGCTGCCATCGACTTCATGATGAAGGAGCCAAAGAAGGGATTCTTCATGATGATGGAGGGCGGAAAGATTGACCAGGCATGCCACGGCAATGACGCTGCCACTTCAGTCCAGGAGGTCATTGACTTTGACAAGGCTATCCAGGTTGCCATTGAATTCTACAAGAAGCATCCTAAGGAGACTCTGATTGTCATCACAGCTGACCATGAGACAGGTGCAATGGGCCTTAGCAACGGCCAGTACTCACAGAACCCGTCAGTCCTTCAGTACCAGAAGGCCAGCGAAGGTGAGTTCAGCAAGATACTCGAAGAGATGGGCAAGAAGAAGGGTGAAATCCTCACTTTTGATGAGGTTGAAGATGCCCTCAAGGAATACTTTGGATTCGGTGACCAGGTCAAGCTCACCCAGAAGCAGTCTGACCGCCTGCGCACAGCCTATGTCGAGGCTCTCGGCATGGGTCAGGGCGAAAAGAAGGCCGAAGAGTACTACAAGGTTGACAAGCTCTCTGACCTCGCATGCGAAATCATGTCAGAAATCGCACAGATCAGCTGGGGTACCGGCAGCCACTCAGGTGCCATGGTTCCAATCTTCTCAATGGGTGTAGGTGCTGAACAGTTCAGCGGCATTCTCGACAACACTGAGATTCCAATGCGCATAGCCAAGCTCGCAGGCTATTGATTGAAATCCAGATAAGGCGCCAGACGAATCAGGTCCTGCCCGGTAAACTCTTCAATAAGAGTAAGCCGGGCAGCGCTTTTTATAACCCCTACGCTCTTGCGCAGGTCTGTTATTGCCCTTGCCTGGTAGAAATTCATATAGGGATGATTGCGCATTACGGAGAGAGCATCGGAATTGACCTTTATGCGGCGGTACGGAACCGTATCGGCAACCGTGAACCACTGAACCAGCGAATCGGGCAGGACATCAATCTCAAGAATCTGCTCAGGCCTTATGTAGCCGCCCAGCCTCTCGCGGTAATCCACAATCCTGCTTGCATAGTAGCTGCCTATTCCCGGAAGCAGCTTAAGTGCGGCAGTATCGGCGCTGTTCAGGTCAACAGGCTCAGTAGGGCGCACCTTGCGTATCCATCTGTCAGGAAGTGCCTGCAGGGTATCGTCATGCAATTCTGACCTTATTATATATAGCGTATCGCTGTAATTGCGGGAACGGTAATTACGCTCACTGGCAGTATTGCGCGTACCGCCAAGACCGCGGCTGTCCGTATTGCGCCGTTCAGCAGTCCTGCCCATAGTGCGGACCGTTGCGGTGTCACGTACAATTTCTCTTACCGTATCGGCCATAGCCAATTCTTCGTGCACTGTCTCCGGCACGCTCTCATGGCCTGACAATACATATCGGACCGCATTGGCAGCAATTATCACCGCCAGCAGAAAAATTACCGCCCGCCGGTCTCCCTTGCTGAAATAAAAAAGATCTCTTGACATTTTTCATGGTTTTAATAATGGCGTAACTTTGCAGTCATGACAACATTCCTGCGCAAATACCCCCTATCACTGGCAGTCGTAATTGCCATTGTCTATCTCTCCCTGTCAACGCCGCCCCAGACGGGTCTTGACCCCATTCGCGGAATAGACAAGATTGCACATATCTGCATGTACGGCGGACTGGAACTGATGATCTGGCTTGAATATGTCAGGCACCACAGTTCATTGGACCGCAGGAAAATCATATGGCTGGCACTCATTGCCCCTGCCCTGCTTGGAGGCGCCATGGAGGTTGCCCAGGCCACAATGACCGAAAACAGGAGCTGCGAAATGGCAGACCTGATTGCCGATGTCATCGGAATTGCTTCGGGTGCAGCAGTCGGTTACTGGGGTATAAGGAAATACTTCTGGAAATAGGGATTACTTGTCCCATCCCTTGAATGGATGGTCGGTCAGGTAGGCATTGTAGTAGCGCCTGTCACCTGTCACCTCCTTGCCTATGAATGAAGGCTTCTCAAAGGGTTCGTCCTCTGAGCCAAGTTCAACTTCGGCTATTACCAGGCCTTCATTGTCACCGTGGAATTCATCCACTTCAAACACATGAGGACCGCTGTGAACCAGATAGCGGGTCTTGTCAATAAGTCCGCCATTGTGCAGTTCCAGCAGTTCCCTGGCCTCATCGGCAGGTATCAGGTGATTCCACTCATAGCGGCTCATTCCGCGCTGGTCTGACGGACCCTTTATTGTCATGATTGCTTCAGTATCGGTAATGCGAACCCTTACTGAACGACCATTTTCGTGGGCTATATAGCCCTGTACCATATCATAGTGGCTATAGGCAGCCGTACGGTACTGTGTTCCGTTTACCAGGAACTTTCTTTCAATTTCAATTGCCATGATATTAGTTTTTCATTTGGTGGTATCAATCCTGGTTTTCAGTCTCGGCGAATGACATCAGGTAAGACTTGATGAATGCATCAATATGTCCATCCATTACTCCTGTCACGTCAGAAGTCTGGTATCCGGTCCTGTGGTCCTTCACGCGACGGTCATCAAATACATATGAACGTATCTGTGAGCCCCACTCAATCTTCTTCTTTCCTGCCTCGACCTTCTCCTGTTCAGCCATCCTGTGCTGCAGTTCCTTGTCATAGAGTATTGAACGCAGGTGCTGCAGTGCACGCTCCTTGTTCTTTGGCTGGTCACGGGTCTCGGTATTCTCAATCAGAATCTCCTCTTCGGCTCCGGTATACGGATCCTTGAACTGATAGCGCAGGCGCACACCCGATTCTACCTTGTTCACGTTCTGGCCACCAGCACCACCGCTTCGGAATGTATCCCATGACATGAGTGCCGGATTAATCTCAACCTCAATACTGTCGTCAATCAGCGGAGTAACGAATACGCTGGCAAATGAAGTCATTCGCTTGCCCTGGGCATTGTACGGTGAAACGCGTACCAGGCGGTGCACGCCATTCTCACCCTTCAGGTAGCCATATGCCTGCGGACCTTCAATATTCATGGTCACCTGCTTTATTCCGGCCTCATCGCCATCCTGCAGGTTCTCTATGGTAACCTTGTACTTGTTGTCCTCACCCCATCGCATGTACATGCGCATGAGCATCTGTGCCCAGTCCTGGCTTTCGGTGCCACCGGCGCCTGAATTGATCTTCAGCACGCAGTCCATCTGGTCAGCCTCATCGCGGAGCATATTCTTAAGTTCAAGATCTTCAATTGCCTTGAGCGCCTTTGCATAGTTCTCATCGACCTCCTGTTCGGTTACAAGCTCCTCCTTGAAGAAGTCCATAGCCAGCACAAGCTCGTCGGCAAGGGCCTTAACGTTCTTGTAGCCGTCTATCCAACCCTGAAGATCCTTGACCTTCTTCATCTGCGCCTCGGCCTTCTTGGGGTCATCCCAGAAACCCGGTGCCTGGGTTCTCAACTGCTCCTCTTCAACCTGAATCTTCTTTCCCTCAATGTTCAGGTACTTTTCCAGAGCTTCGGTACGGTCGGTAATATCTTTAAGCTGATCTGCTGTAATCATATATCGGAGAATGTATTTTCGGAATGCAAAGATAGTCAATTTCCTTCAAGGAAAGGTCACTTTTTCAGCCATTGCGACGGGTCAAGCTTGACATTCTCCTTGTGCAGCTGGAAATGCAGCACATAAGTTCCGTCGTCCGATGTCTGTACCTTGCCTATGGTGTCGCCGGTCTTGAGCTTGTCGCCCTTCTTCACGCCTGTCTCGGCCAGGTTGCAATAAACAGAAATATATGAGCCATGCCTTACCAGCACGCCTATCTGTCCCTTGCCCTGCTGGAAGACCGATGAAACTTCGCCGTCAAATACCACGCGTGCCTGGCAACCCTTCTCGCCCTGAATGTCTATGCCCAGGTTGTTCAGTTTCACATTCTTCATGCCGGCAACCTCCTGCACTCCAAAACGGCCCACAATCAGGTAAGGTCCGGTAATAGGAACAGGCAGCTTGCCCTTGTTGCTCTCAAAGCTTCCGGTCAGCTTGTCAACCGCCTGGGCATTCTTGGCCGAACTTCCCTTCTGGGTAGTTGAACTGTTCTTGCTGTTCTTCTTGCGCTCCTCCTCAAGTGCAAGCTCAATCTGACGGTCAATCTCCTTCGACAGCGTATCCATCTTCTTCTGCTGGGCCTTTATTTCGGCATTCAGGTCAGACTGCTGCTTCTTCAGCTTGTCAACCATGCTCTTCTGCTGTGACTCCTCATTCCTGACAGCACGCTCATTTTCCTGCTGCACTGCCTGCAGGCGTGATTTCTCCACCCTCATGGAATCAACCATATCCTTCCTTGCCTGCAGCGTGTCACGCTTGGCCGTCAGGTCCTTTCCCAGGTCAGCCAGCGCGCCCGAATATTCAGTCACATACCTCATGCGCCTTGACAGCTGCCTGAATGAGTCCGATGAAAGCAGGAAGGTCATCGCATTGAAATTGGTGCGTTCCTTCTGGTAGAAACGGCATGCCTCGGCATAGCGCTCCACACAAGCATCGAACTCCTCCTGAAGTTTCTCTATCTCGCTTCTCAGCAAGGCCGATTCCTGGTCAAGCTGCCTTATATCCCTGCGGGTCTGCTCAAGCAACTGTGTCCTTTCACGCAGGCGGGCCGATATAAGCTTCAGGTTTGACAGCTGGCTCGAAATGTTCTTCTCAGTAGTCACCAGCAGCTTTTCCTGCTGGGCTATCTTCTTCTGCATTTCGGCACGCTCGGCCTTCATCTTGTCAATAGACTTGCTCTGTCCCACAGCACTTGCAAAACAGCCAGTCAGAAGAATAATCAACAGAAAGAACCTGCGCATCATCTCAATATACCATTAATAAGGGTTTCCAACTCAACCTTCTTCAGGCTTGAACTGATCTTTGACTGGCTTGCCCAGCTGCCCTTGCCCGTATCAATGCCTGAAAGGACTATCCTGGCCGACTCGTCAAACTGGTCCGAATCAATGTCAATATCCATCACCGTGGGAAAGACCAGGTTGTCAGCCACCCTTGAGAATGAGCTATACTCCATCTGTATGCCCGAGCCGCCGGCACTCTTCGACACCTTTGTCAGCAGGTTATTTGCCTTTCTCACGTTGAACAGGAAACCATATTCTCCCTCCTTCAGGGTTATTGAACTCTCGCTGCTATTCTCAAGTCTCATTGATGCGACAACATTGCCTATGCCCTCCTTTCCCGGAGCAAACATCTTGTTCCAGAAAAGACTCTGAACCACATTGAACTCAAGTCCGGTATAGTTGCGGCCCGGAAAATCGGCATAACTGCAAACCGAATAGCGCCTGTTCACGCGGTCCACCACCACAATCTTGTCAGGCAGGAACTCTACCCTGGCAATCTCGGCCAGTCCCAGCAGGTTCACGCTCACCTGGACACACTCATTCCAGCGCATCCTTATCTGGCCGCTCAGGCTTGTCTGTCTTACTGTAGCCGAAATCTTTGCCGTCATCTCAGTGACAGGCGGCTCTGCTGCAAGTTTCCTCACAACCTCAGAATATGAAACATCGGCAGAACGAGTTCCATCCTGGACCTGCCTTGCAGAACGGCATCCGGCCAGTGACATCACTGCAACTGCCAACAATATGTATATCAATCTTCTTTTCATCATATAAACTGCCTAATTATCAGCCAGGCCTGCCCCTCATGCCCGGGACATGCATGCTACTCTATATACTTTCCCTCCCTTATCTTCTCGTCAAGAGTCTTCGAAGTGCTGTTCATCTGCCTGGCCTTATGCCAGTTCTCCGCAGCCTTTTCGGTTTCGCCGCACTTGTAGAGCACGTCACCGTAATGCTCGTATATGTCGGGCGAATCGGTATCAATATACCTGAGTGCCTTCTCAATGTAGGAGAGTGACTCCTGGTACTTGCCCATCATGAACAGAATCCACCCGTATGTATCAAGGTACGTGGCATTGGTAGGTTCAACATCTATGCTGCGGCGGCTCATCTCAAGAGCCTTGTCCAGGTCCCGGTTCTCAAGCGAAAGGAAATAGGCATAATTGTTCAGCGTCCCCACATCTTCGGGAGCATACACCAGTGTCGAGTCATAATCCTGGTAAGTCAGGTCAATCTGTCCCATGGTATGATGGAATTCACCTTTCAGGTTAAATACCTTCGCACGTGATTCCCTGTCCCACACGGTCTGCAGGGAGCGGTCCAGTATGCTGAATGCCTTCTCCCTGTCACCCGACTGGAACTCCAGCAGTGCCGGATAGAAGAAAGCCTGGTATACCGACGGGTCTCTCTTCTCTACCTCCCTGCAGAAATCCATCGCCATGTCAATCATGACACGTGACTTGGCATTCTCCACCAGGTTCTCAATAGCCTGTCCCGGATTATCGGACTCCATGTATGCCGAATCCATCTTGCCCATCTGAAGATAGCAGTAGAACCTTACATCCTTGAGTTCTTCGGTCACGTCTTCCAGCAGGCCATAACGGTTTATGGCATTCAGCTCCTTCTGAAACTGCCCCACCTGGTCATACAGTTCTGCCAGTTCCAGCAGAAGATCGCTCTTTCCCGGGAACAGCCTGACCATCTGCTCATACTGGTCAATTGCCGAATCAACCCTGCGTATGCGCGAATAGACTACAGCCAGAAGCCTGCGATACCAGAAATTCTGCGGATCAAGCTCAATTGCCCTCAGCAGGCACTCCTCGGTCTTGGCCCTGTTGTTCACCACTATATAGCACTGTGCAAGCTCAAACCATGCCGCTGCCGAAGTTGTATCCTTGTCAACGCTGTGCAGCAGCATCTCCATGGCAGCATCGGGCCTGTTTTCATTGCTGCGCCTTGCGCCCTCCAGGAAAAAGTATTCCCTGGCAACGCTGTTGAAGAGTTCCTCTGACCCGCGTCCTGTGTCACTAACCTTGCGTGAAGATGCGCAGCCGCCCGCCAGGACCACTGAAAACAAGACGAATATGCCGAGGAAAAACCTTCTCATAAATCAAACGCCGCTATGTCCGAAACCACCGGCACCCCTCTCAGTCTCGTCAAGAACCTCAACAGGTTCCCACTGAATCTGCTCATGACGGGCAATCACCATCTGGGCAATCCTCTCACCGTCATTTATTACGAAATCCTCCTGGGAGAGGTTAATCAGTATCACGCAAACCTCACCGCGGTAATCGGCATCGACCGTACCCGGAGAATTCAGCACTGTTATGCCCTTCTTTATGGCCAGTCCGCTTCTTGGGCGCACCTGAGCCTCAAAACCTACAGGAATAGCCATGAACAGGCCTGTCGGCACCAGGCATCTCTGCATGGGTTTCAGAACTATCGGAGCATCAATGTTTGCACGCAGGTCCATGCCGGCCGAAGCAATAGTTTCATACGCCGGCAACTGGTGATGTGAACGGTTTATTATCTGAACTTTCATTGTATTGCGAATTATATGCGAAAATAGCAATAAAGGGCTGATTTTTGCCCATCAGACGCCAAAAAATAAGTGAAAAGTCCTAATTTTGGTCATGTAAACCAAACAGGCTCAAAGTATGGAATGGGAAAGACTGCTATCAGGCAAGAGATTCGGTATGGACAACCCCTTTGCAACGCACAGGGATGACAGGTCGGTATTCCTCAGGGACTATGACCGCCTCATCTTTTCTGCGCCCTTCAGAAGGCTCCAGAACAAGACCCAGGTATTCCCGCTGCCGGGTAGCATATTCGTACACAACCGCCTTACCCACAGTCTGGAGGTTGCATGCGTAGGCCGTTCCCTGGGCAACAATGCAGCCCGATGCCTGGCACTGCGCCACCCGGAACTGACCGACACGCCCCTCAGCGAGATAGGCAACATCGTCTCGGCCGCATGCCTGGCCCATGACATGGGCAATCCCCCCTTCGGCCACTCCGGAGAGAAGGCAATATCGGCCTTCTTCACCGAAGGAAAGGGCCAGTCACTCAAGGAAGTACTCTCCGGCAACCCGGCCTGGTGGACCGACATCATCAACTTCGAAGGCAATGCCAACGCATTCCGCCTTCTATCCCACCAGTTCATAGGCCGCCGCAAGGGAGGCTTCGCCATGACATACTCCACGCTTGCATCAATCGCCAAATACCCCTATTCATCGGTCTACGCCGAAGGCAAGCACAAGTTCGGTTTCTTTGAGGACGATGCAGAATCATTCCGCACCATTGCCGAAGACCTTGGCATGATACGCCTCAGTGCCGACGGCGAACCCCTGAAATATGCCCGCTACCCGCTGGTCTACCTTGTCGAGGCTGCCGATGACATATGCTACCTGCTCATGGACCTTGAAGATGCCCACAAGCTGAAAATACTCTCCACGGCCGAAACCCTTGAAATAATGTTCAGTTTCCTCACCGGAAAGGAACGTGACCGCGCAAAAGAGATATTCCGCGAAGTCCGTGACTCCAATGAGCAGATAGCCTACCTCAGGTCCAAAATCATAGGCAATCTCATAGAAGAGTGCACACGCATATTCATTGAATTCGAACAGGACATACTGGACGGCAAGTTCCAGGGTTCCCTCATCAAGCACCTGGGCGACCCGCTGGGAACCGCATACAAGGAGTGTGCACAACTCTCCGTCAGGAAAATCTACCAGTCAAAAGATGTACTCGATGTCGAACTCGCCGGTTTCCGCATAATCAGCACCCTGCTGGAACTGAATGTCGATGCAGTCATGAACCCCGACAAGGAGTATTCACGCCTTCTCATAGACCGTGTCTCCAGCCAGTATGACATAAAAGCAGAACAGCCATACAAGAGGATTATGGCTGTTCTGGACTATATTTCCGGCATGACTGACGTCTTTGCCCTCGACATTTACCGCAAGATCAACGGCAACAGCCTTCCGGCCGTCTGACCATTACTTGCGTATTCCGTAAAGATAACCAAGCAGGGCCATCTTTCCGCGCATAGTCTCACGTGGAGTGAACTCACCGTTCACCCAGTAGTAGCGCTGGTTGAAGAAAGACTCCTGCTGTGGCCAGCTGTTCCATTCAGGATAGCAGGCCGATACCAGTGTAGTAGCATCACCGCCATCACCTCTTGACCATGTCTCAACGCCGTTGAACGGAGTCTGACCAGGATGTGTTCCGGGAACACCATCGTTATGGCCTGTTGAGTAGCAGTCTGTAATGTGGCGCTCGCCCAGGCCTGTCATCTCAACCGTATTTGACGGGTTGCGTCCCAGTCCCCAGCCTGCCTCAGAATACATGGCGCGCTCCAGCTGAGTCCTGCGTGCGCTGTTGTCGGCAATATAGTGAGCCAGCATCACAACCTGCAGGTTCTCTGCAACGCGGTGACGCGTGTCATTTGCCGGGCGGCGTGACGGACGCTCCTTCATAGGCTCCAGGAATTCCGTATCAGCTATTGCATTTACGACAGCCTTCATGTTCTTGTAAAGCTCTGGGTAATGACGCTCCTGCGGACATGCCAGATAAGCTGCTGTAGCCCATATCTGGCCACCTGTGCCTGAGATTCTTGAATTTGCATCCTTGATCTGGCTGTCCTCGGCCATCTGGTCCTCATACTTGCGCTCCCCGGTCACGTTGTAAAGGAATGCTGCTGCAAGCTGGCGGAAATCACGTCCGGTCATCACGTCCTGACGGTCATTCAGCTGCAGGTTCTCCTGACGGCTTGCATAATTGTAGGCTGTGACAGCCTCCTTTGTATAATACTCTGTCAGCTCCTCATTGCCTGCAATCTTCAGGGCAGCGGCTGTCATTGCGCAGTTGGCTGCATTGGCCCACGCTGCAATTGTAGTACAGCCAGCCTGGAACATGATTGTCCACTCCTTTGCAGGGTTGGTAAGACCCTGAGAATAACCCTCACCGTCACGGATGCTCAGGAAGAAGTCAACCTCGTTGCGGGCCTCGTCAATGATGTCAGGAACACCGTTGCCGCTCTCACGGATAGTCAGGTCATCATCGCCTATGCGGCCGTTTGTCAGTATGTAAGGCAGCAGCATGTCATAGATGTTGACTACATGTGACAGATGACGGTCCCAGTCATAGGCATCAGAGTGACCACCCTTTACGCCAATTGCAACAGGGTTGCCTGGCAGTCTGTGTTCCCAGAAATATGACTCCAGGGCCGGCTTGAAGTGTGGCTCGTCCCATACGTCACCGCGCATCTTGCGCCAGTCTGGGTGCCATGGGTGAAGGTCAGTCTTGTAGATGGTGAATCCAATAGGATCCTCTTCTGCCAGGAACTGTGGCTGACGTGGAATTGGCACAATGCGTGGAGTATCGATAGGCTCGCCCACACGCATGTAGTAGTAACCGCGTACTGAATAACGGAATGGCTGGTAATAGACATCATTGCTGATGTCAAAGTCCATACTGCAACCAACGCCATCAACAACCAGGCGGTACTTGCCTGGCTTTGCCTGTGCAAAGTCAATATTCCAAACGCTGCTTGCGGTAAGGTCCTTCTTGCCTGCCTCGGCATCGGCATTCTGCTTCTTCCAGAACTTCACGCTGCTTACCTTGCTTGACTTGCCGGTATTCACATTGTAAAGGTATACCTTGTTGCCTACAAATGATGAGTAGTCACGCTCGCCGCCGTCACCAAGCCACAGGTAGAGGTCAGCCTCCTTGACTGTCTCAGTAGGCAGGTAACCCAGAATGTTTACGTGAACAGCCTCTGACTGGCTGTTCCATATGTCGAACTTGACTGTTGCCTCACTGACGTCACTGCCAAGACCTGCAGGAATTGACACTGTATAGGTGCAGCCCTGCTTCATTGACTGAGGCAGCTTCAAGAAAATTGAGTGGTCATTCTCACTGGTCAGGGTATGGTCTATGTTCATAGGCTTTGAGCGGCGGTATGCTGCCACAGCCTTCTTTGAACCGAACGACTTGTCCTCCTTGCTTGAGATTGTCCATCCGTCAGCCTTGCCGGCTACAGCACCGTCAAGCCTTGGAGCAAACACGAACAGGGTATCATCACCCTCTACGAAGGTGTGACCCAAATATGCACTCTCACCTATTCCACTGTCACGATAATGTACTTCACCGTCGCGGAACTGAATCATCAGGTAATCCTTGTCTATTACCTTCAGACCCATAAATTTAGTGGCATCAGCAAACTGCGGAGCCATAAGGAAGGCTGCAGCCAGGGCTGCTCTTATAAACATTTTTGCTTTCATGCTGCAAATATAAGAAGACCCGGGCAGATTTCTCTGTCCGGGTCCTCCCCTTTTATCAAGTCTTAATCAATTTCTTGGTTATTACTCTTCGGTTGAAGCTTCTGGCTGTGCAGGAGCATTGGCTGCTGCAAGTCTATCGTAATCTTCCTTCTCACCAACAATAATGCGTTCAAACTCACGCAGACCGGTACCGGCAGGAATCAGGTGACCGCAAATAACGTTCTCCTTCATACCTATCAGGCTGTCGCTCTTACCGTTGATGGCAGCTTCATTAAGAACCTTGGTTGTTTCCTGGAATGATGCAGCTGACATGAAGCTCTGAGTTCCAAGGGCAGCTCTTGTGATACCCTGGAGAATCTGGGTCGATGTAGCAGGCATTGCATCACGAACCTGAACCAGGCGCAGGTCCTTGCGCTTCAGCATTGAGTTCTCATCGCGGAGCTTGCGGGCTGTTACAATCTGACCGGCGAACAGGTTCTCTGAATCACCTGCGTCAACAACAACCTTCTTGCCCCATATGCGGTCGTTCTCCTCATTGAACTCCAGCTTGTCCACGCTCTGCTGCTCCAGGAATCGGGTATCGCCCGGTTCATCAATGAGCACCTTGCGCATCATCTGGCGTACAATAATCTCGAAGTGCTTATCGTTGATCTTTACACCCTGCAGACGGTAAACGTCCTGAACCTCATTGACGATATACTCCTGGACAGCGGTAGGACCCTTGATGGCAAGGATATCGCTTGGAGTGATTGCACCGTCAGAAAGTGGGGTTCCGGCGCGTACATAGTCACCTTCCTGAACAAGAATCTGCTTGGAAAGGGCAACCAGGTACTTCTTCTCAACGTCAGTACGTGAAACTACTGAAATCTCACGGTTACCGCGCTTGATCTTACCCATGTGAACTGTACCGTCAATTTCTGATACAACTGCAGGGTTAGACGGGTTACGTGCCTCGAAGAGCTCTGTTACTCGTGGAAGACCACCGGTAATATCACCGGCCTTACCCTGAACACGCGGAATCTTTACGATTGTGTCACCGGCAGCCATTACCTGGCCATCCTTAACTACAACGTGACCGCCCACAGGCAGGTTGTAAGCACGCAGAGTCTCACCGTTTGCATCAACGATTTCAGCGGTAGGAATCTTTGTCTTATCCTTGGTTTCAATGATAATGATCTCTTCAAGACCGGTTGACTCATCAGACTCAACCTTATATGTTACGTTCTCAATAACGTCAACCAGCTTAATCTTACCGGCAGCCTCAGTAATGATCAGGGCGTTGAATGGATCCCATTCAGCAACCATGTCACCCTTCTTTACAGCATCGCCTGAATTGAAGTAGAGTGAAGAACCGTAAGGCAAGTTGTGGGTTGACAGGGTAATGCCTGTATTGTCGTCAATGAACTTGACTTCACCCAGACGGCCTACTACAACGCGGTACTTTGTTCCGTCAGCCTTCTCGGCATCAACGGTACGAACCTCTTCAAATTCAATATGGCAATCGTACTTGGCAACCATGCGTGAGTTGGCAGCAATGTTACTTGCAGTACCACCGGCGTGGAATGTACGAAGTGTCAGCTGAGTACCAGGCTCACCAATAGACTGGGCAGCAATAACGCCAACAGCTTCACCCTTCTCTACCAGACGGCCTGTTGCCAGGTTACGTCCGTAACACTTCGAGCAGACACCGCGGCGGCTTTCGCAAGTGAGTACTGAACGGATTTCAACTGATTCAATAGGTGATTCATCAATCTTCTTGGCAATTGCCTCGGTAATCTCCTCACCACCGGCAACCAGAAGCTCGCCAGTTGTCGGGTGAATGACATCGTGTACTGAAACACGACCCAGTATTCTTTCATAGAGTGATGCAACAACCTCTTCGTTCTCCTTGAGGGCTGTGCATACAAGACCACGCAGAGTACCGCAATCCTCCTCATTGATGATGACGTCATGTGAAACGTCAACAAGACGACGTGTCAGGTAACCGGCATCGGCAGTCTTCAGAGCGGTATCGGCAAGACCCTTACGGGCACCGTGGGTTGAGATAAAGTACTCAAGCACTGACAGACCCTCCTTGAAGTTTGAAAGAATTGGGTTTTCAATGATCTGTGCACCCTCTGCACCGGCCTTCTGAGGTTTTGCCATCAGGCCTCGCATGCCAGACAGCTGACGGATCTGCTCCTTACTGCCTCGGGCACCGGAATCAAGCATCATGTATACTGAATTGAAGCCCTGGTCATCAGTTGAGATAGTCTTCATCAGAACCTTTGACAGATCTTCGTTTACGTGAGTCCAGACATCGATAACCTTGTTGTAACGCTCGTTATCGGTAATAAGACCCATGTTGTACTCAGCCATAATGCCTTCAACCTCATCATTACCCTTCTGTACCAGTTCCTTCTTCTCAGCAGGAATGATGATATCGTTCAGGTTGAATGACAGACCGCCCTGGAACGCCATCTTGTAACCAAGGTTCTTGATTCCATCCAGGAATTCGCAGGCGCGGCTTACACCCACCTTCTTGATTACCTCGGTGATCAGGTCACGGAGAGTCTTCTTTGATATGATGTAGTTGATGTATCCAACCTCGTCAGGAACGATTTCGTTCACAATGATACGGCCTACTGAAGTCTCAACCAGGTGGTTAATGAAGTTGCCGTTCTCATCGACATCCTTGACCATTACCTTGACTACGGCATGAATGTCAACTCTCTTCTCGTTGTATGCAATCAGTGCCTCTTCCGGTCCGTAGAATGTCAGGCCTTCACCGAGAACCTTCTCAATGTAGTTGCCCTCGGCATCCTTTACAGAACGGCGCAGCTTGGTAATGTAGTACAGGCCAAGAACCATATCCTGTGCAGGCACTGTGATAGGTGCACCGTTTGCAGGATTCAGAATGTTGTGTGCCTGAAGCATCAGCATCTGGGCCTCCAGGACTGCCTCATTGCTCAGAGGAAGGTGTACAGCCATCTGGTCACCGTCGAAGTCAGCGTTGAACGCTGTACATGCCAGTGGGTGCAGCTGAATGGCCTTACCCTCAATCATCTTAGGCTGGAATGCCTGGATACCAAGTCTGTGAAGTGTCGGAGCACGGTTCAGCAGGACTGGGTGTCCCTTCATTACAAACTCCAGAATATCCCATACGATCGGATCCTTGCGGTCAACGATCTTCTTTGCTGACTTTACTGTCTTTACAATACCGCGCTCAATAAGCTTACGGATGATGAATGGCTTGTACAGTTCCGCAGCCATGAGCTTTGGAATACCGCACTCACCCATCTTCAGCTCTGGGCCTACAACGATAACTGAACGGGCTGAGTAGTCAACACGCTTACCCAGAAGATTCTGACGGAAGCGGCCCTGCTTACCCTTCAGTGAATCTGACAGAGACTTCAGAGGACGCTTTGCCTCAGACTTCACTGCGCTTGCCTTGCGGCTGTTGTCGAACAGTGAGTCAACAGCCTCCTGCAGCATACGCTTCTCATTGCGGAGAATAACTTCAGGAGCCTTGATTTCAATAAGTCTCTTCAGACGGTTGTTACGGATAATTACACGGCGATACAGGTCATTGAGGTCCGATGTTGCGAAACGTCCGCCATCCAGTGGAACCAGAGGACGGAGTTCCGGAGGAGTAACCGGAATAACCTTGAGTATCATCCATTCTGGACGGTTCACGCCACGTGATGCGCGGAAAGATTCAACAACCTGAAGACGCTTCAGGGCCTCGGTCTTTCTCTGCATTGACGGATTCTCACCGCCGGCACGTGCACGCAGCTCATAAGAGAGCTTGTCCAGGTCGAGGGTGCTCAGCAGGTCATAAATGGCCTCGGCGCCCATCTTTGCTACGAACTTGTCCGGATCGCCATCCTCAAGCAGCTGGTTCTCCTTTGGGAGTGAATCCATGATATCAAGGTATTCATCCTCGGAAAGCAGGTCCATGCGGTTGCTGCCCAGCTTGCCTTCATTGGCTGCGTAAACACCCGGATTGATTACAATGTAGCGTTCATAATATATGATGGCATCAAGTGACTTGGTCGGGAGACCAAGCAGATAGCCTATCTTGTTGGGAAGTGAGCGGAAATACCAGATGTGTGCTACTGGAACAACCAGCTGGATATGACCCATACGCTCACGGCGAACCTTCTTCTCAGTCACCTCAACACCACAGCGCTCGCACACGATGCCTTTGTAGCGGATTCTCTTGTACTTTCCGCAATGGCATTCGTAGTCCTTTACAGGACCGAAGATACGCTCGCAGAACAGACCATCACGTTCCGGCTTGTATGTACGGTAGTTGATAGTTTCAGGTTTCAGGACCTCACCGGTAGAGTTCGTAAGAATCTCCTCCGGTGAAGCAAGACTGATTGTGATCTTCGAGAAATTATTCTTGATCTTAGTATCTTTTTTGAAAGGCATAGCTTCTCTAATGTTTTTTAGTGATTACTCAAGATTTACGCTCAAACCCAGACCACGGAGTTCGTGCAGCAGCACGTTCAGTGATTCAGGGATGCCAGGTGTTGGCATCGGATCACCCTTAACAATAGCCTCATAAGCCTTTGAACGGCCAGTAACATCATCAGACTTGATAGTCAGGATTTCCTGGAGAACATGTGAAGCACCGAAGGCCTCAATAGCCCAGACTTCCATTTCACCGAAACGCTGGCCACCGAACTGTGCCTTACCGCCAAGAGGCTGCTGAGTAATGAGAGAGTACGGTCCGATTGAACGGGCATGCATCTTGTCTTCAACCATGTGGCCCAGCTTAAGCATGTAGGTTACACCCACAGTAGCACACTGGTCAAATGGTTCACCTGTACCACCATCGTAAAGCTGAGTCTTGCCGTATCTTGGCAGACCTGCCTTGTCAGTCCAGGTATTAAGGTCGTCAATGGAAGCACCGTCAAAGATTGGTGTTGCAAACTTGACTCCGAGCTCGCGTCCGGCATGACCAAGGACAGTTTCGAAAATCTGTCCGATGTTCATACGTGAAGGCACACCCAGAGGGTTCAGGACTATATCAACCGGGGTACCGTCTGCAAGGTATGGCATATCCTCCTGTCTTACGACACGTGATACAATACCCTTGTTACCGTGACGGCCCGCCATCTTGTCACCTACACCAATCTTACGCTTCTTGGCAACATAAACCTTGGCCATCTGGATAATGCCTGACGGCAGTTCGTCACCGATTGTAAGAGCGAACTTCTTGCGCTTGTTCTCGGCATCGTAACCCTTGTACTTGCGCAGGTAGTTGACAATCAGCTTTGATATGAGTCCGTTCTTGTATTCATCATCTGTCCAGTTGTCTGACTCTATTGAAGAGAAGTCAACTGACTCGAGAATCTGCTTTGTAAACTTCTGACCGGCTGGAATAACCTCGGTATCGAGCAGGTCGCGTACACCCATTGATGTCTTCTGGTCTGTCAGGACGAGAAGCTTGTTTATGAGTATCTCCTTCAGCTCGGCAACCTTCTCCTCAAACTCGGCATCAATCATAGGCAGTCTTGCCTTGTCGGCCAGCTTTGAAGAGCGGGTCTTTATTACGCGTGAGAACAGCTTCTTGTCAATGACAACACCCTTCAGTGATGGTGAAGCCTTCAGAGAAGCATCCTTGACGTCACCTGCCTTGTCACCGAAGATAGCGCGAAGCAGCTTCTCTTCAGGTGAAGGATCCGATTCTCCCTTAGGAGTAATCTTACCTATCAGGATATCGCCCGGCTGAATGTAGGCACCAATGCGTACAATACCGTTCTCATCGAGGTCCTTGGTAGCATCCTCGCTGACATTTGGAATATCGGAAGTCAGTTCCTCCATACCGCGCTTGGTCTCGCGTACCTCAAGGATGAACTCCTCTACATGTACTGAAGTAAGGATATCCTCACGGACAACGCGCTCGTTCAGAACGATAGCATCCTCATAGTTGTAACCCTTCCAAGGCATGTATGCAACCAGCAGGTTCTTACCCAGTGCCAACTCGCCCTTCTCGGTTGAGTAACCCTCGGTCAGGATATCACCGGCCTTCACACGGTCACCCTTATGGCAGATCGGACGGAGGTCGATGGTCATGTTCTGGTTGGTCCTGCGGAACTTAGGCAGTCTGTAAACCTTCTCGGCTGGCTCGAAGCTTACATAATCCTCATCCTCAGTGCGGTCATATTCAATCTTGATAACCGATGCATCGACGAATGTCACGGTACCGTCACCTTCAGCGGCAATCTGGGTACGTGAATCCTCGGCAAGCTGCTTCTCAATACCGGTACCTACGATAGGAGCCTCGGTACGGAGCAGAGGAACTGCCTGACGCATCATGTTAGAACCCATCAGCGCACGGTTGGCATCGTCATGCTCAAGGAACGGAATCAGGGCAGCAGCGATTGAAGCAATCTGCTGAGGTGATACGTCCATCAGCTCAACCTCTTCCGGAGCAACAACTGGGAAGTCGGCGTCACGACGCGCCTTTACGCGTGTACGGATGAACTTGCCATCCTCGTCATATGGAGCATTGCCCTGACCAATAATCTTGCCCTCTTCCTCTTCAGCTGACAGATATACAACCTCATCATTGTTCAGGTTCACATGTGAATCAGCCACCTTTCTATAAGGTGTCTCAATGAAACCGAGGTCATTGATCTTTGCGTAGAGACAGAGTGAAGAAATCAGACCGATGTTCGGTCCTTCAGGAGTCTCGATAGGACACAGACGGCCATAGTGTGTATAGTGTACGTCACGAACCTCAAATCCGGCACGGTCACGTGAAAGACCGCCAGGACCAAGGGCTGACATACGGCGCTTGTGTGTGATTTCGGCCAGAGGGTTGGTCTGGTCCATGAACTGTGAAAGGGCGTTTGTTCCGAAGAATGAGTTGATCACTGCAGAAACAGTCTTTGCATTGATCAGGTCGGTCGGAGTGAACACCTCATTGTCACGTACGTTCATACGCTCGCGTATTGTGCGTGACATACGTGCCAGACCAATTGCGAACTGGTTTGACAGCTGCTCACCCACCGTACGTACACGACGGTTTGACAGGTGGTCAATATCATCGACCACAGCCTTTGAATTCACAAGTTCAATCAGATACTTGATAATCTCAATGATATCCTCCTTGGTCAGTGTACCCACGCTCATGTCGGTATTCAGGCCAAGTTTCTTGTTCACGCGGTAACGTCCAACCTCACCCAGGTCATATCGCTTCTCTGAGAAGAACAGGTTGTTGATTACTTCACGTGCACTTGAGTCATCAGCAGGATCTGCATTGCGCAGCAGACGGTAAATATACAGGACAGCCTCCTTTTCGGAGTTCCATGGATCCTTCTGCAGCGTATTGAAAATAATGGAACAGTCTGACTGACCCTCCTGTTCGTTGTGCAGAAGGATAGTCTCTGAACCAGAATCAAGTATGTCGTTAATGTTGTCTTCAGTAAGAATGGCCTCACGGTCAACCAGAACCTCATGACGCTCAATTGATACTACTTCACCGGTATCTGAGTCTACGAAGTCCTCAATTCTCTTCTTGAGAATACGTGCTGCAAGCTTTCGGCCAATGCACTTCTTCAGGTTAGCCTTGTTGACCTTTACTTCCTCAGCGAGGTTGAAAATGTCGACGATGTCCTTATCGGTCTCAAAACCGATTGCACGCAGGAGTGTTGTTACCGGAAGCTTCTTCTTACGGTCAATATATGCGTACATGACATTGTTGATGTCAGTAGCAAACTCTATCCATGAACCCTTGAAAGGTATGATTCGGGCTGAATAGAGAGGAGTACCGTTTGTATGGATGCTCTGTCCGAAGAATACGCCTGGTGAACGGTGCAGCTGAGAAACTACAACGCGCTCAGCACCGTTGATTATGAAAGTACCCTGCTCGGTCATGTATGGGATAGGACCGAGGAAAACATCCTGAATGACTGTATCGAAATCCTCATGTTCAGGATCGGTACAATAGAGCTTCAGCTTAGCCTTCAATGGTACGCAATAGGTCAGACCATGCTCAAAGCACTCCTCGATTGAGTAGCGCGGCGGGTCAATGAAATAATCCAGGAATTCAAGGACGAAATTGTTCCGGGTGTCTGCGATCGGGAAATTCTCCGAAAAGACCTTATAAAGACCTTCGTTCTTACGTTTTTCAGGTGGTGTGTCCAACTGGAGGAAGTCCTTGAATGACTTCAACTGTATCTCCAGAAAGTCTGGACACGGCATCGGATTCCTTACGGAAGCGAAATTAATTCTCTTATTATCAGTGTTTGAAGACATAAATGGAAGGAAAAGGTGGGAACTTGATTCTTTAACGCACAAAAAGGTTAAGTACCCTAGGTGACCATAAATAGCCACCTTAGGGGTTACTTAACCGTTCTACCTGACAAGCAGGCTGTGTAATTACTTAAGTTCTACTACAGCGCCAGCTTCTTCAAGAGCCTTCTTCATTGACTCAGCTTCAGCCTTAGCAAGACCTTCCTTAACTACGCTTGGAGCAGCGTCAACGAGATCCTTAGCCTCCTTCAGACCAAGACCGCAAGCTTCCTTGACAGCCTTTACTACTGCGAGCTTGTTAGCACCGAACTCCTTCAGGACTACGTCAAATGAGTTCTTCTCTTCAGCAGCTTCAGCAGCAGCTGCAGGACCAGCAGCAGCTACAGCAACTGCAGCAGCAGCAGGTTCAATACCATATTCATCCTTGAGGATAGTTGCAAGTTCGTTTACCTCCTTAACAGTAAGGTTAACCAGTTCTTCTGCTAATACCTTTAAATCAGCCATTGTTATATAAATTTAATTGGTTTGTACTTTGTTTGAAAAAAATCAGTTCTCTCTTTCTCCAAGAGTCTTGAGGACTCCGTGAATGGTGTTTGCACCAGATTGCAGAGCAGAAACAACGTTCTTGGCCGGTGACTGCAGGAGTGCAATAACGTCGGCGATAAGTTCCTTCTTGCTCTTGATGTTTACCAAAGCCTCCAGCTGGTTTGCTCCAATGTAGAAGCTCTCCTCTGCATAAGCAGCCTTAAGGCCTGGAATACCAGTCTTCTTGTCAGTTACCTCCTTGAGCAGCTTTGCAGGAGCGTTGGCAACGTTGGCAAGCAGCAGGGCTGTATTACCCTTGAGGGAATCGTACAGCGGTGAGTAGTCAACGTCCAGCTGATCAAGAGCCTTCTCAAGAAGAGTATTCTTGACAACGACCATCTTGATCTCATCCCTGAAGCACTTTCTGCGCAGGTCACTTGTGGCCTGTGAATTCAGTCCGGTAACGTCTACCAGATAGAATGCAGCGTAACTCTGAATGGTCTCTTTCAGACTATTAATTACTAATGCTTTATCTTCTTTCTTCATAATGATCTTGTATTAATGATTATTAGTCCAACTCCTTGGTATCGATCTTGATACCCTGGCTCATTGTACTTGAAAGATAAAGACTCTTAATATAAGTACCCTTAGCTGCAGTAGGCTTCAGCTTGATAATAGTATCAATGAACTCCTTTGCATTCTGGCGGATAGCCTCGGCAGAGAATGAAACCTTGCCGATTGAAGTATGAACAATACCAGTCTTGTCAACCTTGAAGTCAATCTTACCCTGCTTGACTTCCTTGACAGCCTTGGCTACGTCCATAGTAACAGTACCACTCTTCGGGTTAGGCATCAGGCCACGAGGACCCAGTATACGACCCAGAGGGCCAAGCTTACCCATGAGAGCAGGCTGAGTGATGATAACGTCAATGTCAGTCCAGCCACCCTTGATCTTCTCAAGATACTCTTCGTAACCTACGTAATCAGCACCTGCCTCCTTGGCTGCTGCTTCCTGATCAGGTGTGCAGAGAGCAAGAACTCTAACTACCTTACCTGTACCGTTAGGAAGTGAAACAACGCCACGGACCATCTGGTTGGCCTTACGAGGATCAACGCCAAGACGAACATCAATATCAACTGATGCATCGAACTTGGTGGTAGTGATCTCCTTGACCAATTCAGAAGCCTCCTTGAGGGTATATGCTCTGCCTGCCTCTAACTTAGCGGCGGCAGCCTTTTGGTTTTTTGTCAGTTTACCCATTTCCTAATAGTTTTTTTCAGTGATAGTCGGACAATTAATCCTTAACTGTGATACCCATGCTTCTTGCAGTACCTGCTACCATTGAGATAGCTGATTCCAGTGTGAAGCAGTTCAAGTCAGGCATTTTGTCCTGAGCAATCGCTGTAACCTGTTCCTTGGTAACTGAAGCGACCTTCTTACGGTTTGGTTCGGCTGAGCCTCCCTTAACCTTAGCAGCCTCAAGTAACTGAATTGCAACAGGTGGTGTCTTAATGACAAAGTCAAATGACTTATCAGCATAATATGTGATAATCACTGGCAGTGTCTTACCTGCTTTGTCCTGGGTTCTGGCGTTGAACTGTTTGCAAAAATCCATGATGTTCAGACCCTTTGAACCAAGTGCAGGTCCAACGGGAGGTGATGGATTTGCAGCGCCTCCTTTAATCTGTAATTTGATTAATCCAGCAACTTCTTTTGCCATTTTCCAAAAAAATTATAATGTAAAAACTATATGGGAGAATAATCCGGCGCCTGTAACTGAGGCTCAGATTTTCTCCACTTGCATAAATCCAAGATCAATTGGGGTCTTGCGACCGAAGATCTTGACCATAACCTTAAGCTTCTTCTTCACTTCGTCAACTTCTTCAATAGTACCATTGAAGCCTGAGAAAGGTCCGAAGGTTACCTTTATGGTTTCGCCTACCACAAATGGTATAAGAACCTCTTCCTGAGTCTCCTCTATATTGTCTACTGAGCCCAAAATCCTGGTAACCTCAGAAGGACGCAGGGGAGTCGGATTAATCATGCCACCAAGGAAGCCCAATACATTGGGACAATTTCTGAGACGCTGCTTGATTTCACCGTCGAGAACTGCCTCAACCAGGACATAGCCCGGAAGATAGCTGCGTTCCTTAACGACACGCTTGCCGTTACGTACGGAAACGACCTTCTCTGTAGGTATCAGCACCTGAGTAATAACATTCTCAAGACCATTGTTCTTGGCATCAGCCTCAAGGTATTCCTTAACCTTCAGCTCCTTGCCACTAACAGCCTTGAGAACATACCACTTTTTCTCTAACTCTGCCATCTCTTCTTTTGGAATTAAGGGTAGATAATTGTCATGAGACCCTGGAAACACTTATCCATGAGAAAGACAACAATAGCAATCATCAGGGAAGCTACTAAAACGATGACTGCACTGCTGGTCAGTTCTTTGCTTGTTGGCCATGTTGTTTTATGGACAAGCTCATTGTAAGATTCCTTACAGTTTGTTAAAAACTTCTTGAACATATTTGTGTAATTTGCAGGGGTGGCAGGAATCGAACCCACATTGACGGTTTTGGAGACCGCTGTTCTGCCATTGAACTACACCCCTAAGTAACCTGTCCTGCGTTGACAGGACAGGTTTGGTATAGAAGATTTCTATTAGTCGATGATAGCTGTGATCTGACCTGAACCAACTGTACGGCCACCTTCACGGATAGCGAAGCGGAGACCTACGTTGATAGCAACTGGGTAGATCAGAGTTACAGAAATTTCTACGTTATCACCAGGCATTACCATCTCAGTGCCTTCTGGGAGAGAGATTTCACCGGTGCAGTCCATAGTACGGATATAGAACTGTGGACGATACTTGTTACGGAATGAAGTGTGACGACCACCTTCCTTCTGTGTCAGTACGTAGATAGAAGCCTTGAATGAAGTGTGAGGCTTGATCTGACCTGGATGGCAGAGAACCATACCACGCTTGATCTCAGACTTTTCAACACCACGGAGGAGCAGACCTACGTTATCACCAGCTTCACCCTGCTCAAGGAGCTTACGGAACATTTCAACACCAGTAACGGTTGTTTCCTTCTCCTCACCAAGACCAAGGATTTCTACCTTGTCACCTACCTTAACGACACCAGTCTCGATACGGCCTGTAGCAACAGTACCACGGCCAGTGATTGAGAATACGTCTTCAACAGGCATAAGGAATGGCTGGTCAACTGCACGTGGAGGCAGTGGAATCCACTCATCAACAGCAGCCATGAGCTCCATTACCTTGTCTTCCCACTCAGGAACACCGTTCAGTGCACCAAGGGCAGAACCACGGATAATAGGAGTATTGTCACCGTCGAACTCATATGCGTCAAGAAGCTCACGCATTTCCATTTCAACGAGGTCAATCATTTCAGCGTCAACATCTGGAGAATCGCACTTGTTCAGGAAGATAACCAGACGTGGAACGTTTACCTGACGGGCAAGCAGGATGTGCTCACGTGTCTGAGGCATAGGACCATCAGTAGCAGCAACTACAAGGATAGCACCGTCCATTTGAGCAGCACCTGTAACCATGTTCTTTACATAGTCAGCGTGACCTGGACAGTCAACGTGTGCATAGTGACGAGTTTCTGTTTGATACTCAACGTGAGCAGTGTTGATTGTGATACCTCTTTCCTTTTCTTCTGGAGCAGAGTCGATAGAATCGAATGATTTAATTTCTGACAAACCTTTTTTTGCTAAAACTTGAGTAATAGCTGCAGTCAAAGTTGTCTTACCGTGGTCAACGTGACCGATTGTACCGATATTAACGTGATCTTTGGTACGTTCGAATTTTTCTTTTGCCATAACTTAATTGACTTAATTTTATTGTTTATTAATTATCTTTTCTTCTTTCTTTTAGAAACACAAGAGCCGTTGACGAGGATTGAACTCGTGACCTCTTCCTTACCAAGGAAGTGCTCTACCACTGAGCTACAACGGCGTAACACTTCTTTACAACAATAAGGACGAGCCGTACACACTGCTCCCCCTGCTGCGAAGCCCTTGTCTGCTTCTTTTGAGCGGAAAACGGGGCTCGAACACGCCACCTATAGCTTGGAAGGCTATCGCTCTACCAAATGAGCTACTTCCGCATAGCATTCTAAAAATCTGTGGGAAAGGGTGGACTCGAACCACCGAACTCCGAAGAGGACAGATTTACAGTCTGTTGCAATTGCCACTATGCGACTTTCCCTTTGAATAGTATCAAAAAAAA
>JAZQQQ010000001.1:0-74798 GCA_045629165.1 Bacteroidaceae bacterium | reverse complement strand
GGGGACTGTGTTGGATGGTGATAATCGCAAGGAAAAAGTGGCGTTTTTGATCTTGGGTTATAGCTGGGAGGGGGTGACTGTGTTGGATGGTGGTAATCGCAAGGACAAAAGTGAGGTTTTTGATCTTGGGTTGTACGGGGGTATTCAATCCTAGGGACGTATAAGGCGTTTTTGTACTTGGGGGAAATGGTTTTTCAAATTCCAGGGGCAAAAAGGCCTGTTTTGTGTTTAGGACGGCGAAAAAAAACGGTCGCAAGGACAAAAGGCGGCATTTTGCCCCTAGGATTGGTGACCTGAAAAAAGTCCAAGTGCAAAACCCAGCAAAATGTCCCTAGGATTACCTCAAAACACGATTCGACAAAATATTCAAGTACAAAACTGGCCTTTTTGACCCTGCGACGGTCATAGACAATACCGCCGTACGTCACCCTCTGAAATCCCAAGTACAAAACCGGCCATTTTGACCCTGCGACAGCCAGTGACGATACCTGCGACAGCCGGTGACGATACCTGCGACGGTCTGTGACGATACCAGTGACGATACCTGCGACGGTCTGTGACGATACCTGTGACGATACCTGCGACGGTCGTAGACAATACCGCCGTACGTCGCTGGGGGGGATTATACGAAGAACAGGGCGACGCCGCAGACGCTGATGATGGCGCCAATGACTTCACGCAGCAGTACCTTCTGGTGGAAGAACAGGTAGGTGGGTAGTATGATGAGCACCGGAGTCATGGCCATGATGGTCTGTGCTATGCCGATTGACGTGTAGAGCGTAGCCATGAGCGAAAGGCTCACGCCGATGAACGGGCCGGTAATGGTTGCACCTAGGGCGCACAGCATGGTGCGCTTGTCCATGATTCCCGTCTTGAGCTTGTCAAGCTCACCGTTCAAGGTGGTCCATATGGTAAATCCAACCAATCCCGTGATTGCACGGATTGTGGTCGATGCAAATGGCAGTATCATTGAGGCCGATGCCCCGTGCAGGAACTCTATGCCCATACTCTGTACGGTTTCCTCGTAGTGGATAAGACCCTTGGCGCTCAGTACAAGTCCTATTCCCTGTCCGAATCCGGCCCCAATTCCGAAGAGTATACCCTTCAGAGGAAGCCTGTCTTTCTTCTCGGTCTTGCTCTTGGGGCGGTAGATGGCAGTGGCAATGCCAAGGATTGTTACGCACATTCCAAGAATGGCAATCCATGACATGTGCTGTCCCAGTAGCATCCATCCGAAAATGGCAGCGGCCGGTGGTGCCAGTGTCATAAGAAGCTGTCCGTATCTTGAGCCGATGAGAATGTATGAATTGAACAGGCAGAAGTCACCTAGCACATAGCCTACAAGTCCCGACAGCGATAGCCACAGCCATGTGGTTGAATCGGCCCCAACGGGATAGGGGGAGCCTGTGAATATGAAGATTACGCCCATCAACATGAGTAGTGACATGGACATTCTAAGTACGTTGAATGGGAGTGACCCCATGCGCTTGCTGGCTACTTCGGCAAACATGGCACATGCGGTCCATGATGTTGCCACTGCTATTGATATCAATTCTCCTGTGTACATGTCAGTTTTCTTCAAAACGGCTGCAAAGATACGGAAATTGATTATCTTAGCAGTCAAATTACAAATTTGATGTATAGGTACAGTCATATGAGAGCAGTCAGGTTGTTCATTTGGATTGCATCGGCACTCGTAATGGCCGCATGCGGTAATCAGGTTTCAGAAGATAATTACTATGTGATTGACGGTGTAAGCCTGGCCAGTGAAAGCCGGGTTATGGCCGTGGGTGACACTGCCGTCATGAAGGCCATACTGCATCCGTATGAAATTGTCCTGACCGATGATGTCATTTGGGCCAAAGATCTGGCCGGCAGTGTTTTCTGGAAGAGCGACAATGAAAGGGTTGCAGTCGTTGACGCCAAGGGAGTTGTTACTGCCGTGGGGCCGGGCAGTTGTACGGTTTCGGTCATATGCGGTCTTTACAAGGGTTCATGCAAGGTGGTTGTCCGCCAGTTTGATATGGAAAAACTGTATGGATTGTGGGAGTTGTCGGGCGATTCCATTCTTGTTGATTTCAACGGAGACTGTTACCTTAACGGATACAGGTGCTCCCTGGATTTTGACGGCATGCGCTTTTCTCTTCTTGACGGTACTGATATACTCTTCAAGATGAACCTGGTTTCAGTTGCAGACAACATTGTTGAATATATGCTGGAGTCCGATGAGAAGGAAATTTGTCACATAATGGAGAGGGCAACATATAGCCTGACGGCTGATGAACTGCTTGACAAGGCTGTAGCCGTTGCCTCGGGAAATGATTCTCTCGTGATGGCCGTCAATATGGAATTGTCTGTCAATAAATTGTGGGCTGTGGCCAACCTTGGGGCAAGTTCAGCCGAAAATGCCGGACTGCATTTCTCATGGGCAGAAACGAAGACTAAGAGCAAGTACATTCTGGATACATACAAGTGGTATAATGCAAAAACTGGTGACCTTACCAAGTATACTGACTGTAAGGTGCCTTACGCGTATAATCTTGAAAGTGGGGACGATGCTGCCGAAGTTTTGCTGGGAGAAGGATGGTCGGTTCCAACTGGCGCTGACGTGAAGGCGTTGCTCGGAGAGTGCGGCATGATGTGGGCCTGCCTTAATGGTGTAGAAGGTGTCTTGTACGTAAACCGTCGCCTGGGTATAGGGGGACCAAAACTGTTCCTTCCATTAAAGGGAACCTATTATGGAGAATCAAAGAAAAACAACGGTTCATATATTTCTGGCGCATATTGGACCTCGTCATATTCGGCCCAGAATGCATCTCTTGCGAACTATCTGGGACTGACGCTTACCAATTCGCGCATAGAGGGAGAAATGGGTGAGACCTACCGATACAATGGAATAAGCATAAGACCGGTGTACAATAACCAATAAGAACATAAAAACCTATCATTATGTCAGATACTAACAAGAATGCCAGAGTCAATGTTGTTGACTGCCTACGCGGATTTGCTGTGTGCGGAATAATTCTGATTCATTTCCTGGAGCATATGAACTTCTATAGTTTCCCCAAGCCGAATGCCCTTGATTCGGCAATATGGGATACGGTATTCTTCCTGGGTGCCAGCAAGATGTATGCCATATTTGCGCTCCTGTTCGGCTTCAGCTGTTTTGTGCAGCACGATAACCAGGCCAGGAAAGGCAATGATTTCAGGGGTAGGTTTGCGTGGAGAATGGTTCTTCTGTTCTTGTGGGGATTGCTTGACCTGGTATTCTACAATGGTGACATATTGTGTACGTATGCTGTGATGGGTCTCCTGCTTATACCTGTTGTCAAGGCATCGGACCGCGTTGTTGCCATACTTGTCGTTCTGTTCCTGCTGCAGCCTGTAGAACTGGCATACATGGTTATGGGAGCCTTCAATCCTGAGGTCATGCCCATGAACCTGGGTACAGGAAAGCTCTGGGGATATCTGTTCGGACCATGCGCGCAGGGCTCTTTCCTTGATGTGGCGGGGGTGAACCTTCACTACGGACTTCAGGTAAATTTCGGCTGGGCCATTGAGAACGGACGACTGACCCAGACCTATGCATTGTTCCTAGTGGGACTCTTGCTGGGACGCAAGCGCCTGTTTGTGAATGAGGGTAACAATCTGGAAACTTGGAAGAAAATACTTGTTGGATCGGTTATAGCATTCGTGGTTTTCCAGCCATTGGTAATGTATGTGCCGGGAATGATAGCAAACAGGACCGTAAGGTTCAGTGCCGATATTCAGCTCAAGGCCTGGAGAAATTTTGCCATGATGGCGTTCTATGTAGCAGGCATTGTACTTTTGTATTACAGGACAAGTGCCCAAAAGCAGCTGACTCATCTTTCGCATATTGGCAAGATGAGTCTTTCCTGTTATCTCCTGCAGTCACTGGTGGGCGGCATGCTCTTCTACAACTGGGGGTTCGGCATGTACCGCTGGAGCAGGCACACATACAGCCTGCTTCTCGCAATAGCATTCCTGTTTGTGCTGTACCTGTTCTGCAAATGGTGGACATCGGGTCACCGACGCGGTCCGCTTGAAGAAGTATGGTCACGTTTGACCTTCCTTGGAAGTAAATAAGGTCTGACTTGCTTGCTGACTTGCTTACTTACTTGCTTGCTTGCTTACTTAATGACTTACTTGTCCAGGCGTATACCCTGGAGTGCCTGGTAGAATGCGGGGAAACGGTCTTCCAGTGCTACGGGGCGTCCGTTTGCATCGAGGAAGCAATGCAGTGAGGTGCCATGGCACACCAGTACTCCGTTCAGTGTCATCTTGTAGTCGAACTTTGCCTTGAGCTTGCTCATTTCGGCCACGGTAACATCGACATCAATTACGTCGGGGAATGTGGTAGGACGCTTGTATTCGCATGTTATGGCCATGACCGGTGACATGACGCCTTCCTGTTCCATGCGTTCATATCCGTATCCAAGCTGCTCCATAACGTCAACTCTGGCTTCCTCCATTATCCTTATGTAATTGGAGTGGTGTGTTACGCCCTGCTTGTCGGTCTCATAGTACTGTATTTTATGCCTGTAGTTCATGTCTGTCTGATAATTTTTGCAAAGGTAGTGATTTTCCGGATAAATCCGGTTTTTATGGCTGTGCCGTTCGGCTTACTCAAAGTCTTGTCTGAGCAGGGTCATGTATTCGCCGTATGTGATGTGGCGTCCGCCCATGCTCTTTAGGTGGGGCGTTTCAAACTGGCAGTCAATGATGCCTTCCATGGGCTCAAGCATCTGTGCCAGGTATATGAGAGCCAGTTTTGATGCGTTGGGGACCAGGCTGAACATGCTTTCGCCAAAGAAATGTCTCCCTATGTTTATTCCGTACAGGCCTCCTACAAGTTTTCCATCGGAGTCCCATACTTCGACCGATGCGGCCAGCTGGAGTTCGTGCATCTGCTTGTATGCCTGTATCATGTCATTGCCAAGCCAGGCGCCTTCCTGGGCGAATCGGCCATCGGCCTTGCTGCACCCTTCAATTACCTGGTCAAATGCCTGGTTCAGGGTTGTCGTGTATGTGCCTTTGCTAATGAGTTGCCGCATGGAGTGGCTTATGTGTATTTCGCTTGGAAATATTACGAAACGGTCCAGCGGGCACCACCACATAATATCTTCACGTTCCTTGAACCCATACCATGGGAATATGCCGTTGCTGTAGGCGTTGACAAGCCGTTCGGCGGACAGGTCTCCGCCAACGGCTATCAGTCCGTCCTCATCACCGTAATAGGGGTCGGGAAAGAGGGTGGGGTCATCAGTCAATCTCCAGACCATCGGGCTTTCCTTTTATGATTGCATGTCCGCCCTTGGCGAGTTTTCCAAAGAGTATGCTTTCCATGAGCAGCGGGGTAAGGTACAGCTGTATGGTCCGGTCCATTTCGCGTGCTCCGTACTGGGCGCTGAATCCCTTCTCAAGCAGGAATGCTTTGGCGCTATCCTGGACTGTCATGGTTACGTTCTTGCCGGCAAGACGCTGTGACAGCTGCCTGAGTTTCTTGTCAAGAATGAGTCCGGCCATGTGCATGTCCATGTCATTGAATACCACTGTGCCTGACAGGCGGTTCAGGAATTCCGGCTTGAAGGTCTTCCTGACCTGTGAAAGCATGGCCTGTCCCTTGCTTGTGCCGCCCTGGAATCCTATCGATGCCTGACCGGCATACTGGGCGCCGGCGTTGCTGGTCATTATGAGTATTACGTTGTGGAAATCGGCCTTGTTTCCCTTGTTGTCGGTCAGCCGGGCATAGTCCATAACCTGAAGCAATATGTTGTATATGTCTTCGTGGGCCTTCTCGATTTCGTCAAGCAGCAGCACGCAGCTTGGGTTCTTGCGGATGGCGTCGGTCAGCAGTCCTCCGTCTTCATAGCCCACATATCCGGCTGGAGAACCTATGAGTTTTGAAATGGTATGCTTTTCAGTATACTCGCTCATGTCGAACCTGATCAGCTCAATGCCCAATTCCTGGGCCAGAACCTGGCACACGGCAGTTTTGCCTACACCGGTAGGGCCTACGAAAAGCAGTGAGGCAATGGGCTTGCCGGGTTCCATAAGTCCGGCCTTGGACATCATGACTGAACGTACAACCTGACGTATGGCTTCAGACTGACCATATATGCTATCCTCAATTCTCTTGTCAAGATTCCTGAGATTGTCATTGCTTTCATTGACAAGAGACTTAGAGTCAATACGGCATACATCTGTTAAAATCGTTTGAATTATGCTCCGGTCAATTTTCTGGAACCGCGCCTGCTTTTTCTTGCCACTCTTGCCTATGAGCGGGTTCTGTTGCAGGTATGCGCCTGCCTCGTCGATTATGTCAATTGCCTTGTCCGGCAGGAAACGGTCGGTTATGAGGGCACTGGACTGTTCGACAGCGTACCTTACGGCATCATCGGCATATTTGACTCCGTGGTGCCTTTCGTAAAGCGGCAGCAGTCCGTTTATGATTTCTATGCTCTCTTCAATGCCCGGTTCCTTTATGTCTATCAGGCCGAACCTGCGTGCAATGGATTTCTTTCCGGCAATAGACTTGTTGTAGTCCTGGTAGGTAGTGCTTCCAATGAAACGTATTGAACCGTCTTCAAGGTATGGCTTCAGTATGTCCGCGGCATTTACTGAGTTATGTCCTCCCGTATCACAGATGGTGTGGATTTCATCAATGCACAATATGCAGTTTCCGTGGCTCCGTGCGCCTTCAAGGACTGTTTTCATACGCTTCTCAAACTCTCCGTGATAACTTGCTCCTGCCACTACCGATGTTATGTCAAGAGCATAGACGGACTGCCCCTTGAGCCATTCCGGAACATTGCCCTCATCAATCATGCGCGCCAGGCCGTATATCATGGCAGTCTTGCCCACGCCCGGTTCGCCTATGAACAGTGGGTTGTTCTTGTCCTTGCGGCACAGTATGCGTATGCACCTTTCCAGTTCTCTTGACCGGCCAATCAGCGGATTGCGGGTCTTGTAAGTCTCGCTCAGGTCAGTTACCATGTCAAGCCAGGCTTCATGTTCACTCGTCTCAGCCGCTGCGGTATCTATCCAAATCTCTTCGGCGCTGCCCATGTACTTGTTCAGTATGTACTTGGCCACGGAATCGCCGCCCAGACAGTCTATGCTGGCAAAGATATCATTGATATCGACCTCCTTGTCACCCTGGCGCAACGAGATTTTCTCCTTGAGAATCTGAAGCATCTTGAGGAAGTCCGATGAAAGCATGCTTCCTGTCGGTTCGTCCGGACATGTGTCAAGCTGCGACATGAACTGGTCAAGCTCATCGGTCAGGTCACTGTATGATATGCGGTTTTCAATGCAGTAGTTGAAAAAGTCGGGCAACAGGGCTATGTGGTAAAAGAGAATCTCCGGGGTTATGAACTCGAACTTTCTTCTCCTGCATGTCTCTATTGTGTTGAAGAAAGCCTCTCTCATTCTGTCGGAACAGTTTCCGAAATCAAAATTCAACATGTCTGCCATGGTTATGCCTCCTCTATTGTAAGTTTCAGCGGGAATCCCTGCTGCCTGGCCATTGCCATGGTAAATTTGGTCTTGCTCTCGGCTATGTCGCGATAGTAGGTGCCTACTATTGCCGAACCCTCGTTGTGTATCTTCAGCATGATGGTTTCGGCCGCATCGGCATCTTTCCTGAACACCCGTTCAAGTACCATTACTACGAATTCCATGGTGGTTACGTCATCATTGTGCATGATGACATTGTACATTGATGGTTCTTTCATCATGTACTGAGCCTCTTTCTTTCCTTGTGACTGAGTCTTTGTCTTTGCCATTGTTTTCCGGCTTGTTATTTGTTCATGGTAAGGAACTGCTGGAATGCCAGCAGCTCCGGTTTATCTTGCCTGCAGCAGGTGCAGTGCTTCACGGTCAGGTGCCATCATGACCTGGCTGTTGTCGTTCAGGTACATGGTCGCTCCGTTTTCTGAGTCATATGCAGGCCATTCGGGAAGTCCCTTCGCTGATGGAACTCCAGTACGCATAAAGCTCAGGAGTGCATCGGCCATCTTGGTGGAGAGCAGGCCGGCAGTCATAGCTGTCGCCATGAAAAATGTGATACTTCTATTCATATTGATGTTTTTATTCAGTTAACCGTAAACAATATTGCATAGTTACGAATAAAAACGCATATGCCAATGCCTTGAGGTGTATTTCTTTTGTCAGTCTGTCAGGGAAGTCTTCTCCCAAATTGCTACCTTTGCGGTCCGAAAGAAAAACACCCATTTACAAATGAACAGATTATCAGCTATTTTTCAGGAAAACTCCCGCTACAGGGCATTGTTTCTGTCGCTTCTGCTTTCAGCCATAGGCTTCGGACTCTACAAGGGAGTCATAGACAACTATATGGCCGAAGTGGTCAGGATGGAGGAATTTGACCGTGGGGTAACGGAGTTCTTCCGTGAGGTGCCGGGTCTTTTGCTGGTGCTTATCCTTGCAATATTCTATCGCTTTTCGGCAGAGAAGATGTACAAGATGGGCATGGTAATAATGGTGATAGGCATGGCCATGCAGGCGTTCATTTCGCCGGTAAAGACTCTGGTTATTCTTGCAATTTTCATCTATTCCACCGGTGAGCACATACAGCTTGGCATGAAGAATACTCTTTCGCTTGAGTATTCCCGTGAAGGAAAGGGAGGTCAGGCACTGGGCTATCAGAATTCGATATACCAGATTGGCAACCTGCTTGGTTATGCGGCCGTAATAGGTGCATTCGCAATTGTCAGGAGCGCCAGGCTGTTCAGCCCGACATTCATGGTCGCTGCTGTATTCATGCTGGCAGCCATGCTGGTGAGCCTCAGGCTTAAAGGGCAGGGAAAGGGCAAGCCAGTACATGACACTTCGGGCAGTTCATTTATGGAAAAGGTAATGGGACGCTTCTATTTCCGCCGCAAGTTCAGGAAATACTATATGCTTGAGGTCTTCTATGGAGCGCGCAAGCAGGTGTTCTTCACCTTCGGCCCGTATGTCCTCATTCTCTTCTATGGGGCCGATGCAGGTACGGTCAGCCTGCTGTTTGCAGTGTCGGCAGTTGCCTGCTTCATTCTGGCACCCATGGTTGGCAAGCTGATTGACAGGATAGGGTACAAGCCAGTCATGATAGGTGATACCCTGATTCTGGTAATAGTATGCTTCTTCTATGGTTTTGCGCATCACCTCTTTTCCATGCATACTGCCATGATAATATGCTGTGTGAATTACGTACTTGATTCAGTTATTTCGCTGGCGTCAATGGCATCGAACGTATACGTTCAGGATATATCGGACAACAAGGACGAGATGCGCGCTACCATTTCGACGGGAATTTCAGTCAACCATTTTATTACCATATTCATAGCCTTGCTTGGAGGCTGGATTTGGAAAACCCTGGGAATTGAAACCCTGTTCATGATTTCGGCCTTCCTGGGCCTGTGCAACAGTGCGTATGCTGCTACCATCAAGAAGGAGTGACAGTATTGGGTAAACTTTATGGCACCGTGGTGAAATTTAACTTTCGGGGTATTCCCGGTATATCAAATACAGAACCTTAAAAAATACTATCATGAAAAAAGTTACTTTAATATTGGCAGGACTTGCTGTAACAGCAACTCTTTTCGCACAGAGAAATCAGGCTACACGCCCAGTTGAGAACAACCGTACTCCGGCTGCCGAGGTTCGCAGAGACGTTCCTGGGGTAACACCGACAGGTTACAGGAACAGACCGGGTGAAACATTCTATACAAATGATTATTTCAGGAGAATGCGCGAGTACATTATCCGCGAGGCCGGGCTTACCACAAGAGAGGCCAATGTATTCTTCCCGCTCTATGATGCATACCTTGACAAGAGGGTCGATCTGGAGATTGAGATAAGAATTGCCCAGGAGAGGCTTCTTGATGATAGGCGTCTTACTGACAGACAGGTTATAAATCTGCTGGACAGGATAGCAGACCTCAAGATTGAGATTGCAAAACTGGAAAAGAACTATATCAACAAGTACAAGAAGTATCTGACTGGTGTCAAGATCAGGAGGATTCTGGTAGCCGAAGATGAGTTCAATGACTTGTATCGCAGGGAGGTCAGGCCAGTAGCAACACCGCCTGCATACAACACGGTTCCAGTAGCACCGCGTGATGAGAGACCACAGACTCCTCCGCGTACAACCCAGCCACAGAATAACCGCCGTACACGCTGATTTTCTGGCGATTTTTGAAAAAACGGACACTTCCAGCCATGCTGGCAAGTGTCCGTTTCGTTAAAAATATTACCTTTGACGCCGTACTAAACTATCAGACTCAATGAAAGCAATCAAGTTGTCAGCAATCTGCCTGGCTGTAATGGCGCTTGGCGCATGCAGCAAGGCACTGGAACAGTCAGAATACAATTCGTTCCTTCTCAAGGGTGCCGATGGCAAGGAGGTGGAATCGGGAATATATCTTCCAGTAGGTTACACTTCCAAGTCTTCTCTCCCTGTAGTATATTTCTGCGATGACCTGGCGGTCAAGTACCAGGAAACATACTGCCACATGGTTGATTCCATGATTGAGAATTCCATTATCGGACCTGTGGCCATGGTTATTGCCAGGGACCTGTCGGTAATTACACCAGATTTGTTCGTTGACAAGCTGATGCCTTATGTCCAGAAGCATTGGAGCGTTTCATGTGACCGTGACGGCATGGTCTATTTCGGTTCCATGAAGAGCGCAGACAGTGGCCTGCTGCTCAGTTTTGAATACCCGGAACTGATTTCGGAATACTGGCTTAGCTCTCCTGTTGATGTCAGCGTTGACATGTATGGAATGCTCGATGCCGAGATTGCCTACCATTTCAGCTGGAGTGCCAAGGATGAGTCACAGGACTACGAAGAGTACAGTGCTCTCATGAAGGCCATAAGAAAGCGCGGCGGTTACGTTGAGAGTGCTTCGTTTGAAGGACTTGCGGGAAACACGAACCTGAAGGAGGTTTTCTGCGAAAGCATGGAGGAGCATTTTGGATTGTAACCCACATTCCGGTAGTCCGTCATGAAGAGAATCCCAGTTGCAGTCCTGGTTGCTCATATGGCAGCGCTGCCCGTCACGGCCGGCACTCCTATGGGTTTCCTGAATCATCTGTCGGTAAATGCATCGGCCTCTACTTATGGTGTCGGTGGGGAACTGGCCATGCCGCTGGGTAATTACATGACCATACGTGGAGCATATAATTACGGTGAACTTTCCTATTATCCCGGAATACAGAAATACGATGTTGATTTTACTGATACCTACACGAATACAGTCTCTAAGGCAACTGTCGAGATTGACCCGGTGGTGAATATCAGCAATACAACCTATGACCTCATGCTGGATTTATATCCTTCAAGCACCAGCAACCTGCATTTTACCATAGGAACTTATGTGGGAGCACCTGATATGGCCAATGCACAGGCCAGCATATTGGGAATTACAAGTTCTGATCCTGCAGTCCAGTCCAAGGGTGAGAGCTATATGAAGGAGCAGATATTCGGCGATGCATCGGTTTCGGTGGCCGAAGTCAGGGTGGGTGGCCTCAACGGTATACGCCCGTATGCCGGCATTGGCCTGGGGCGTGCAGTTCCATCATCGAGGGTTGGCCTTATGATGGAGTTTGGTGCCATCATGCATGGCATGCCTCAGATAAGTGATTCGAACAGGCTGCTTGATACTTATGACGAGGCCCGCAAGATAAAGAACATATTCACCCGCGAGGTCTTCAGTGGCAGTGCCCTTTATCCTGTCATCAAGATGAGCCTGACTTTCAGGTTGTTCTGATTTGTATTTCCCTTATTTTGATACTACCTCCAGGCGGATTTCGCGGAATGGACGGGTTGGGTCATTGGTCGTGAGATTGACGGAACCAATGGTTGTGACGCCAGGCTGCCTGTCGCTGCTGATTGACAGGGTGACCTTTTCCTGACGACCAGGACGTATGGTGAATCCGTCATTTATGCTTGCCGAAGCACCGTTTATGGTCTCGACATCATAGAAGACAAGGTCAGCGTCACCGTTATTCTCAATTACGATGGTCTGCTTGTAGTTCTTTCCTGCCGGCTTTGTTCCGAAATCGACGTATGCCGGTTCAATTCGCATGGTCGGAGCCGGTCCGTTGTTGCTCTGGGTCTTTGGGTCAATGCGTATTGCCGATACTACAATGCGCTCTACAGGCTCAGCTCCGTCTGCCATAATCCAGATGGTGTCGCGTGCCATTCCGTAATTGCTGGCACCGGTAGGGAGCTTGTAGGTAACCTCAATGGCCTCGACTGTTTCGCCCTTGATCTTTTCAGGAACCTTTACGCTCAGTCCGTACCTGTTGCCAGTAGTCTTGAAAGTGAGCTTGGCACTCTTTTTGTCAATGTTTGCAATCTGTACGGTCTTTGTCTGGGTTGTACCCTGGGCTACATAGCCGAAATTGCATCGGGTTGTATTGGTCTTTACATTTGCAGACAGCTGGTGCGGATACAGTTCGTTCAGTCCCATAGGCATGGGTATGACGTTTATGAGCAGTACAAGACGGTCTGCAGCTTTCTTCAGGCTTGTGAATACCTCGACATCGCGGAGCATTTCTCCTTCGGTCCTGGCCGGATTGAAGTGAACCGTAATTTCACCAGTCTCGCCCGGCTTGATTGGGGCTGTCGAGTAGTTGGCCGATGTACAGCCGCAACTGGTTGATACGGCCTCAATGCTGACGTTCTCGTTAGAGACATTCATGAACTGGAAAGTGTGTGTCACAATTCCGTCTTTCTCTTCGATAGTGCCGAAATCCCATTCGTAACTGTCAAACTGAAGCGGAGACTTGTTGTCGTTCTGTGCCTTCAGGTCAAGTGGCGCCATCATCAAGGCAGCCATTGGCAGTGCTGCCAGTATTCTTTTTAATGATATTCTCATTGTCGTTCCTTTATAATATAATAGGTGTCAAACTTTGTCTCAGAAATTCCTTCGCTCTGCACCAATAGTTGTAGCTGGTCCATGTCCCGGGTATACAACGGTGTTGTCGGGCAGTGTCATGAGTTTCTCAATTATTCCCTCATAGAGTGCCTGTCCGTTGCCGTCGGGGAAATCGGACCGGCCTACGCCATTGCAGAAAAGCACATCGCCCGTAAAGACTGTGCCTGATTCCTTGTGTATGTAAACCACGCTGCCTGGTGAATGACCGGGGATTTGCCTTACCAGGAAAGCCGTGTTGCCGAATGACACGGTGTTACCGTCCCTCAGGACATTTTCTGGCATTACGGGACTGGTGTGTCCGGTGTGGCGTATCCCAAAGGCCGCAAGCCTGTTTGACATGTCGGTAATCCAGCTGTTGTCGGCATCATTGCACATGGCCCTGACTCCGTATTTCTCCTCAACGAAGGTGTTGCCGAAGACATGGTCAAAATGAAGATGGGTATTGAGCAACAGCTTTACCTGAAGATTGTTCTGGCTTATGAACTGTTCAAGGATGGCCGGCTCATCACTGTAGAAACAGCCCGGGTCTATTATGGCTGCCTGCAGAGTCTCATCCCAGACAACATATGTGTTTACGGGCAGGAAATTGAATTCAAGGCACTTTATGTTCATAACTGTATGTAGACAACTTTCTTGTCGTTGAAATACTCTTCGCTGAAATACTGGCTTATGTCGATGAGTTCGGTTGATCTCCGGTATTTCGCAGTCTCGGTCAGAAGGTCACCTCCCTTCAGGCAAATCAGTCCGTTGGGGTAGGCGTTGAACTGTTTCTTGGTGTCGACCAGTTTCTGGCATATTGGCATGAGGTCGGCTACAGGCATGACCGCACGGCTTACCACAAACTGATACTTGTCCTTGTCCTCTTCGGCGCGCTCATGGCGGAATTCCACGTTGGAAAGACCGATTTTCTGGGCTATGTCACTACCAACCTTCAGCTTCTTGCCTATGCTGTCAATCAGCGTAAAGCGTGAATCGGGAAAGAGTATGGCCAATGGTATGCCCGGAAAGCCGCCTCCCGTTCCAACGTCGGCAATGTCAGTCCCTGCCGTGAACCTGATAAGCTTGGCTATGGCAAGAGAATGAAGTATGTGGTGCTCGTACAGGTTTTCAATGTCCTTGCGCGAAATGACATTGATCTTGCTGTTCCAGTCAGTGTACAGGTCACCCAGGGCAGCCAGCTGTCCGTACTGGCGTTCTGTCAGGTCGGGAAAGTATTTCTTGATTCTGTCCATTACTTCAGGTAGTATGTGATTGATGTCACCACACGTACAATCTTGATGTGCGGAGTGTTTGAGTCACGGTCGCTTATAGAGAACTGTCCCTGTGATGCGGTCTGTATCTTGCCCAGTCTTGAACCGGAATCATCGGCGAATTTCTGTGCAACCTCGCGTGCATTGCGTGTTGCGGTCTCAACCATGGCAGGCTTGATTTCGTTCAGTCCGTTGAAATCATACTGTACCTGATACTCGTAGTCCGATGAAATGGTGGCAATTCCCTTCCTTATGAGTTCTCCTTGCTTTGAAATGAGTGAGCGTACCAGCTCGACATTGTCAGAACTTACGGTTACCACCTCCTGCATCTGGTAGCGGTGTGCAACATATTCGTTGGAATACCTGTTGGCGTTCCTGTCATATACCGATGGGGCAGAAACGCTTATTTCATCGGCGGAAATGCCGTTTTCCCTGAGAAAGCTGAGAATCTCGCTGACCTTGTCTTCCATGCGTGCATTCAGGCTTATCAAGTCATTGTCAACATCCTGGATGACCAGCGGCCATATTACATGGTCGGCATTGACCTCCATGACTGCAAGGCCCTTGACATTTACCGTCTGTTTTGAACTGTTGAACTTGCCGACTGCCATGATAAGGCAGATACCCAGGGCCAGAAGTCCCAAAAAGTTTGCTCCTCTTGAATTAGATTCCATATTGATTGTCTATTTTTGTTTTGATTTTCAAAGGTAGTCATAATATTTGATTAGAACCCTATAGGTTAGTATGAATATGTACGCGCGCAAGACAATACACATGAAACCGGGCTGTCGCAGTCACCAGGCGATGGACAAGCGTACGCGTATGAGAATGCGCATGAAAACGGGCATTGCGTTGCTGTCCTTGCTGTTCTTGACACTAAGGGCCAATGCACAGCCTGATACAGTACGCCTGGTATTCATAGGCGATGTCATGGCGCATGCACTTCAGCTGGAACATGCATGCGGCAAGCAGCAGGAGTTGCCCCGCGAACCAGAAGCGTACAAGTGGGACTCGTATTTCTCCGGTATTGCCGGATACCTGAAAAAGGCCGATTACGCCGTGGCAAACATGGAGTTCTCATGCGGTACCGCGCCATATTCCGGATATCCCATGTTCAGTGCCCCTGCATCATTGGCACAGGCAGCCTGCGATGCTGGAATAGACCTGTTCATGTGCGCTAACAATCACATTGGGGATAAGGGTGTAAAAGGCTTGGAATCAACTATTTATACATATAACTCTATAGGGGTTGACAGGGTGGGGGTGTATGCCGATTCTGCTGATTTCATCGCTGGTTTTCCCCTTGTGCGCAATATTGGCAACCCGAACGGCGACTCGGTAAGAGTGGCATTCATTAACTTCACTTACGGTACTAACGGCATGAAGATAGCGCCTCCGTACATAGTGCCCCTTATGGACACTGCTGTAGTCAGGCAGGCAATTGTGCGTGCCAGGGAGAGAGGTGCCGAGTATGTTGTGGCACTGCCGCACTGGGGAGTAGAGTATAAGCTGAATCCATCGGTGGAACAGCAGAAATGGAGAGAATTCCTGTTTGATTCGGGAGTCGATGCGATAGTTGGCTCGCACCCCCATGTGGTACAGCCTGTAATAATGGAAAACGGCCGTGTCACCGCATATTCTCTTGGGAATTTCATTTCAAACATGAGCGCTGCCAATACACAGGCAGGGTATATGCTCATTCTTGAGCTGACCAGGGGAGTGCAGGGCAGAATAAAGACCTCGGTGAAAGTTGAGAAACTGTGGTGTCCGCGTTTCAACGGGCCTGGTCCTGACTGGACGACGGTACTGTACCGGGAGTATGAAGATAAGCCTGAATTGTTCCGTAACCGGCAGGAACATGCAAAAATGGTGCGTACTTGGGGTGCTATTGAAAAAAATAACTAAATTTGCACCTGATTTAAGGAAAGATGCCAGAGTGATCGAATGGACCGGACTCGAAATCCGGCGTACGGCCTTGCCGTACCGTGGGTTTGAATCCCACTCTTTCCGCTCAAGACAACAACAACTCACAACAATTCCTGACCCGGCTGATTCGTTGGCCGGGTCTTTAATGATGACGAAATGGACAAGGAGCACGTTTACATACTTGGCATAGAGTCCAGCTGTGATGATACTTCAGCAGCTGTCCTGTGTGACGGGCGTCTGCTGTCGAACGTGACAGCCAGCCAGAAAGTTCATGAAGAGTACGGCGGAGTTGTTCCCGAGCTTGCCTCGAGGGCTCACCAGCAGAATATAGTGCCTGTTGTTGACACGGCCCTGAAGAGGGCAGGAATAACAAGGGACCAGCTTTCTGCCATAGCCTTCACGCGTGGTCCAGGTCTCATGGGTTCGCTGCTTGTGGGTGTTTCGTTTGCCAAGGGGCTTGCACGCTCGCTCGATATTCCCATGATTGAGGTCAACCACCTTCAGGGTCACATACTTGCACATTTCATCAAGCAGCCCGATGAAGAGATTGAAACTCCGGAATTCCCGTTCCTGTGCCTGCTGGTTTCAGGAGGCAACTCACAGATAGTACGCGTAGACTCCTATAAGGACATGACCATTCTGGGCCAGACCATTGACGATGCTGCCGGCGAGGCTATGGACAAGTGCTCCAAGGTAATGGGGTTCGGCTATCCGGGCGGACCGGTCATTGACAGGTATGCCCGACAAGGTAATCCGAAGGCATATACATTCAGCAAGCCCAATATTCCCGGCTATGACTACAGTTTCAGCGGCCTCAAGACCTCATTTCTCTACAACCTGAGAGATTGGGTGGCCGATGATCCTGACTTCATTGAGAAGCATAAGGAAGACCTTTGCGCATCGCTGGAACGCACTATAGTTGAGATTCTCATGAAGAAACTGAAGCAGGCCGCCAAGGATACGGGAATTACCCGCGTTGCGGTAGCCGGAGGCGTTTCGGCAAATACAGGTCTGCGTGAGGCTTTTGCTGACCATGCGCGCCGTTTCCGCTGGAAAGTGTACATACCAAGATTCTCGTATACGACCGATAATGCAGCAATGATAGGCATTACGGGGTATTTCAAGTATCTGGACGGTGATTTTTGCGGAATTGACGTGCCTATATATTCAAATACAAGGCTGGGATAGAAATTTGTGGCTGAAATGTTTGGCGAAATGAAATAAAATGTGTTATTTTGCACCCTGTTTTGAGAAGAAAGCAAAAAACGAATAAAAAATAAATCGAAATGTCAAGAATTTGTCAGATTACAGGAAAGAAGGCAATGGTTGGCAACAATGTTTCTCACTCAAAGAAGAGAACCAAGAGGACATTTGACGTTAACCTGTTTACCAAGAAGTTCTTCTATGTTGAGGAGAATTGCTGGATTAGCCTGCGTCTCAGCGCTGCTGGCCTGAGAACTATTAACAAGAAGGGCCTTGATGCTGCTCTTAAGGATGCAGTTGCCAAGGGTTATTGCGATTGGAAAGATATCAGAATCATCGCGTAATATCTGAGGAGTAGAAATTATGGGAAAGAAAGTAAAAGGTAACAGAGTTCAGGTAATTCTCGAATGCACTGAGCACAAGGAGAGTGGCATGCCAGGTACATCTCGTTATGTCACCACCAAAAACAGGAAGAATACTCCTGAGAGACTTGAATTGAAGAAGTACAATCCGATTCTCAAGAAGATGACTGTTCATCGTGAGATCAAGTAATACTGAAAAACAATGGCAAAGAAAGTAGTTGCTACCCTTCGTCAGGGTAAGGTATCAATGTCAAAGGTCATCAAGATGGTTAAGTCACCTAAGACCGGCGCTTATACATTTACAGAGCAGATCATGACAGAAGAGCAGCTGAAGCAGGCTCTCAAGTAATATCTGACTAATTTAAGCTTATATAATGGATCCACTTCGTGATGAAGTGGATCTTTTTTTTTGTCCGGCCTGAAGCGGTAGCCTGAGGTTGCTGATTCTGAAAAAACTGCAAATCTTTTATGGTATTTCGCAAAATTTTCAAAAAATAATTTTGAATTTCAATTTAGGTACATATATTTGTTGCTGATTTATAGTCATTTGCAAAATGATGAAGAATTGTTTTAAGTACCTAATCCCGGTTTGGATACTTGCTCAGGCGGTTTCCTGCATGTCTTCCATTGACAGCGACATTCGTGAAAGCGAACGCCGGAGAGTTGATTTTGATATTCTTGTAACAAGGGAAGGGCACATTGTTGCCAACAATTTCCATGGGGCATCACCTACCAGGGGAGCCATGGTTCTTGATGCTGACAAGTCGCCAGTAACACTTGATGCGGGAAGGTCGTTCGGCATTATTGGCGTAGACCGTGATACCCGTCGCCTTATCCTTGACAACAGAATGGTCAGCAGTGATGACAAGGGATGCTGGTCAAGCTACATTGAGGCAAATGCCATGACCAATGCCGAGAGCATAATACTGAGTGCCTACTATCCCTATTCTGAAACCCTTATTTATAATCATGACAACATGGCAACCTATACCATACCGTTTGAGGCCGATGATACCGATGCAGGTCCGCTTGTTTCGCGTACGGTGCAGACGGCTGTGACCAAACTGGCCATGATTCCACTGGTTTTCCAGCACATTACGAATGATGTAGGCTTCAAGATATGTGATGTTACTCCCAAGAAGGAACTTCAGGGGCATATACACTTGCGCAAGATTGTAGCCAAGAATGTGGCTTCTGCAGGTTTTTATACTGATACCCTTGATACTGAGGGAGGTAAGTGGAAAGGCCAGAGCTTCTACCGTGATGTCGTAGTGTTTGACGGTGATTCCAAGGTGGGAGTAGGGTCAGACAATGAGCTTCATGTAGGCTATGACGGCCTGTTTCCGTCAATTGAGAATGCTCATCGCTTCTATGCCATACCTGATGAAATCAAGATGGGCAAGCAGACCGTCGAAGTTACGTATGACATTGAGAGTTTCGAACTTGACGGACATACCTATCCCGAGGTAAAAGACCAGGTTTCAAAATACATGATATATGGGCTATTGCCAGGAAATACATGTATTTATGGCAAAATGTATACCTTCCACCTGGGACTTGACCTGAGTCCGCTATACCAGGAAATAACATTCATGGCATCGGTGGCAGACTGGGAAACGAAAATATACGAGAATCATGCAGATTTTTAACCTGTTCATTCCCTGCATGGCATGGATAACCATATCCATGATTTATCCACTCGTAGCCTGGAATTCCAAGTACTTTACCCGTTTTGAATGCCTGTTCCTTTCAATGACCGTCTGCTGTTTCATGCATGGCGTGTTTTTTGCCGATAATTCACAAACGACCGTTTTGCTTGCAACAATGGTTCTTGGCCAGTATTACATAATCCTGCTTATTCCACTGAGCATTCTCTTCTATAATCAGTTCAGGAACAGAATGAAAGCGTCGGTGAAAGGCCTGCTTGCCTTTATACTGCCATCTTCTTTCATATTTGCTGACCTGGCGCTTCTTGTCATGACAATGAATGATGCCGGCACTATGTTCGTATGGAATTACCTGATAGATCACAGTGTCCCGGAAATGATAGTCCAGAAGTATCAGTGGCTTTACGTTTTCCACCATGCCGGATTCAGAATTGTGGTTCTGACTGAGATTGTCTATTTCGCTTTCAGGCTTATCCGAGATGTATTTGTCCGTGATGGAGGGATAGGGACGTTTCTTCGCGGAGGTGAGGCTAATCCCCTGAATCTGATAGGAGTACTTCTGCTTATGCTTCTTGCGCTTCATTCAATGCTGATTATTCCTGGTTCTGGCTTCATTGTCAATAATCCGGTGTTTTATGGAATAGTATCGGTCCTGTGCCTGCCGGTGATAGTGATGACCGCATACTCGGTTTTGTTCCTGCACGAGGAGCGTATCTCATGGGACGAAATGATCAGGTCTGACAGGTTTTTGTCAGGTGCAGCACAACCTTCAGTTCCTGCCAATGCCGTCGGCAATCCTTCTACTGCCGTTATTACGACTTCTCCTGAGGTGCTTTCAAGAAGGAAGAATGCAAGGGGTGGAGCGGTTGCTGCATCATCGGACTCCGTACGGCCGGAAGAGACTATTGCCACCATACAGACGATTGGCAAGGAACTTGTTACGATGATTGACAATTTCAAGCAGGATGAAGAACTGAGCCTGAGGGCAAGGTTTGAGAACCTGATGATTCACCAGCAGGCTTTCCTTACTCCGGGCATTACGCTGACCGATGTGGCCGATGCGCTGCACACCAACAAGACGTATCTCTCAAAGATGATTCACACTACGTATACCCTGGCGTTTCCCGACTATATCAATACACTGCGCATAGATTATGCCGAGCAGTATATACTTAAGCACAGGGATGCCAAGCAGGATGAAATAGCAAAGGCTTGCGGTTTTCCAAGTGCAAGCTCCTTCAATACCTCTTTCAAGAAAGTCACTGGAATGACGCCCAAGATATGGCTTGCAACAAAATCATAGTTTATTTTGGAATGAACCAAATACTTGCTATTTTTGCAATTGTTAAAAACCAACTGATATGACTCCTTTGTACGCCCAGGACTTGGATTTGTCCGATTATAAGGTTCTCGCAGTAGATGATATTCCGCTGAACCTGCTGCTTATACAGAAAATGCTGTCCAAACTGAATTTCAAGATAAAGACGGCAAGCAATGGAAGGACAGCGCTGGAGTCAATTGCAAAGGAAAGGCCCGATTTGATCCTTCTTGATTTGATGATGCCTGAAATTGATGGCTTTGAGGTTATCAAGAGGCTCAGGGAGAACCCCGAAACTGCCGATATCAAGATTATAATTCTTTCAGCACTGAATTCAAGCGATGATATTGTCAAGGGTTTCAATCTGGGAGCCAATGACTTTATTACCAAGCCGATAATAATGGAGAAGCTGCTTAATTGCGTAATAACGCAGATTAAGCTGATTGAGAAGAACTGACGGATGGCTATCAGATATAGCCGCCTCCGCTCTCTTCGAATTCATTGTCTACCTTTTTCTTTTCTTCCATAAGGAGCAACAGGAGCCAGTCTCTCTGTTCGTCGCTCAGTCCAATGTCGCGGCATGCTGATTCGTATCGGTTCAGGACTGCTTCCTGGTACCTGTGGTATGTCATGGATTTCCTTATTTCCTCCTCTATGGAACCGTGCTCTATCTCAAAGCTGTCCTTATAGTATTCCTTGTATGTCTTTTCGTTGGAGAATCGGATGCAGTAGAACAGAAGGCTCATGGACAGTATTATGGTTCCGGCTATTCCGCAATAGAGCGGGACTGCCTGAATGAGTCCGAGCATGCTCATGGTTCCTCCCAGAAAGAACAGGAACAAGCCTGTCAGTTCCATTCTGTAACGCTTGATCAGTTTCGTCTTTTTCATAAGTCGTAATGGTTTTTGGGGCGGTTCTGTATGATTTTTACTTTCATCTCGTTTTCAAGTTCCTTGGTGCGCAGCTCGTGCTGGTTGGCTTCGCGTGTAATGTGGAATTCCCTGTTTTTCTTCTTCATTTCATTCAGGTTCTGGTCAAGGTTCCACATGGAGAGAATAATTGCGAACAGTGCAATCATAAGCATGACTATAAAGCTGATAATGACTGTCATGAGGTTCTGCATCCGCAACTTTTCGGCATGCGCCCTAAGCTGTACGTTGTTCATTTCAGCGTCAAGTATGGCCATGTCTTCATTCTGTACCGTTATGTATATAGAGTCTTTGACTGACATGAGGCTGAGTAGCTGGCTGTAAGCTTTTGTGTAGTCTCCGGTTTCGGCATATATTTCATGCTTCCTGCTGTGTCGTTCCTTAGGAGTGTCAAGGGAATCGGCAAGTGTCAGTGCTTCGCTGTATAGTCCTATTGTCTTTAAATAGCATATATCCAGTTCGTTCCGCTTGTTCTGCTCAACCTGAGTAAAGTAGAATGGATCGTTGATGATATCTCTGTAACATTTCAGGAATGCATCTGTGTTGCCCTGTGATTTGTAAAGATATGCCTTGATCATGGCAGTCTTGACCTTGAGAGACGGGAAATAATCCTGGTACTCTTCTGCCAGGCTGCAGTATTCGGCGGCCTGGTCATAATCGCCCAGTTTCATCAGTTCCTGGGCTGTCAGTATGTAAAGGTTCGGCAGTTCCTGCTCGTTTTTTGTCTCTATGCAGTAGGCTGCGGCTTTCCTGAAATTCTGTATTGCTAGAACGGAGTTGCTCCTGTAGGCCTGTATGAGTCCTATTGTCTTGCTGGCGTACATCAGTCCAAGCTTGCTGCCGCGTTCCTGCGACCTCCTCTGTATGTCACGTGCCTCAAGCATGGCATCGGAAACGCGTCCGGTGGAGATGAGGAACTGTGTGTAGTCAAAGATTGCAGCGTAGTAGAATTCGTTGACTTCAATAGCCTGTCTTTCTCCTATGAGCCTTTTGAGTTCTGATGCAATGCTGTCCATGCGGGCATACTCACCAGTGTAGTAACGGACTGGCAGCTCAAGTGACAAGGCCAGGCTCATCAGTCTCTTGTCTTCATTTTCGTGCCCAATGTAATATATTGAGTCAGCGAGTTTTATGTTATCAAGGTTAAAGGGCTGCATTCTGCCGTAGGCATAGCGGAGATATATGTCATCGCTGACCTTGAGCCTGTTCTGTATCTGTGCGTTGCAACGCGGAATCAGGCTAATAACCATCAGTATTATCAGGCAGATTCTTGTTTTCATCCGTTGGGCTTTTACGATTGATAACCGATTCACAAATATATTCTTTATTTCTTTCCGGCAGGCAAAATAGGACTTTTTTTTGAATCTTGCCGGCCAAACCGTAAAACTTGCGTTGAAGTGGCATGTTTTTTTGTAATTCTGCCACTAAAAAGAGTGGATATTCCTTTGGAAAAGTCTGCCGGAAATCCTATTTTTGCAGTTTCAGGGAGGGGTTTCCCGACCTCAAGACAAGAAAAGCATATGGGTTTATTTTCATTTTTCACAAAAGAGAAGAAAGAGGTTCTCGACAAAGGGCTTGAGAAGACCAAGACAAGCGTCTTTTCAAAGATTGCCCATGCCATAGCCGGCAAGGCTACCGTTGATGCAGACGTACTGGATAATCTTGAGGAAGCGTTGATAACATCGGATGTTGGTGTTGAAACTACCTTGAAGATTATCAAGAAGATAGAGGAGCGCGTAGCTCGTGACAAATACGTCAGCACTGATGAGTTGAATTCGATTCTCAAGGATGAAATTACCAACCTTCTTGCTGATGATGTCAGGCCAGATTCCGATGATCCGTACGCATTGCCCGTTACTGGCAGGCCATACACGGTCCTGGTGGTCGGTGTGAACGGAGTTGGAAAGACTACGACAATCGGAAAGATTGCAAGCCAGTACAAGAAGCGCGGCATGAAGGTCGTGCTCGGAGCTGCCGATACTTTCAGGGCTGCTGCAATAGAACAGCTGCTCGAATGGGGACGACGCGTTGATGTTCCGGTCATACACCAGGCAATGGGAGCTGATCCGGCATCGGTTGCCTATGATACCCTCAGCTCGGCAGTTGCCATGGGGGCCGATGTAGTACTGATTGACACCGCTGGCCGACTTCACAACAAGGTTGGACTCATGAATGAGCTGACGAAAATCAAGAATGTCATGAAGAAGGTCGTTGACGGAGCCCCTGATGACGTGCTGCTGGTACTTGACGGCTCAACGGGCCAGAATGCATTTGAGCAGGCCAGGCAGTTTTCCAACGCTACACAGATTACACAGCTTGCAATTACCAAACTTGACGGTACAGCCAAGGGAGGTGTCGTAATTGGCATATCAGACCAGCTTCAGGTTCCGGTCAAGTATGTGGGACTGGGCGAGAAGGTTGATGACCTTCAGCTGTTTGACAGGAAAGAGTTTGTCGATTCAATCTTCAATTCGGTTTCCAAATGAGGAAAAACAGCGTTGACATAATCACATTGGGCTGCTCAAAGAATCTGGTAGATTCAGAAAAGCTTATGGCCCAGCTCAGGGCTGAGGGACTGACTGTCAGGCATGATCCCGACAAGGTCGATGCATCGGTAGTGGTTATCAATACATGCGGCTTCATAGGCGATGCCCAGGAAGAGTCAATCCAGATGATTCTTGAATGCTGCGAGCTCAAGAAAAGGAAGAAGATTGGAAAACTGTATGTAATGGGTTGTCTTACAGAGAAATATCTTGCTGACCTTAAACAGGAGATTCCTGAAGTTGACCGCTTTTTCGGCAAATTCGACTGGACCGGCATTCTTAAGGAGATAGGGCGTACATGGCATGAAGAACTTGCCGATGAGCGTGTGGTTACAACCCCGTCACACTATGCATACCTGAAAATTGCGGAGGGCTGCAACAGGAACTGTTCATACTGCGCAATACCCATAATGACTGGAAAGTACCAGTCGCGACCGATGGAAGAGATTGTCCGTGAGGCTGAGATCCTGGTTGCCCAGGGTGTATGTGAAATACAGCTCATTGCCCAGGACCTGACCTATTACGGACTTGACCGTTACCATAAGGCTGAAATTGCCGAACTGACCAGGCGTATTTCCGACATACCTGGCCTGAAATGGCTCAGGCTTCACTACGGATATCCAAACCAGTTCCCCATGGACTTGCTTGATGTAATGCGTGAAAGGGACAACGTGTGCAAGTATCTTGACCTGGCACTGCAGCATATAAGTGACCCGGTACTCAAGCGCATGCACAGGAACATAACCGGCGCAGAAACTGAAGAGCTCATAGCGAAAATACGCAAGGAGGTTCCAGGCATTCACCTGAGAACCACCCTGATGGTGGGATTCCCCGGTGAAACTGAGGAAGATTTTGAAAAACTGGTAGATTTCGTAAAGAGAACCCGTTTTGAAAGAATGGGTGCTTTTGCCTACTGTGAAGTTGACGGAACCTATTCGGCCCTGCACTATGAGGATGATGTTCCCGAAGATGTAAAGCAGGCCAGGCTGTCACGTCTCATGAGAGTCCAGCAGAATATATCCGATGAAATCAATGCTGCCAAGATTGGCAAGAGTTTCAATACAATGATAGACCGCCTTGAAGGTGATTACTATATAGGCCGGACCGAGTTTGATTCCCCCGAAGTTGACCCGGAGGTTCTCGTAAAGGCCGATGTTGAACTTGAATGTGGCCGTTTCTACAGCGTCAGGGTAACTGACTCTGATGCATTCGACCTGTATGGTTCAATAGAATAACCAACTAACCGTATGAATAACAAACAGTTTATATCGGCTCTGTCAGGCAAGTGCGGCCTGAATGCCAAGGAGACGCAATCCCAGGTTCAGACCCTTATGGAGATAATCGAACACGAACTTCAGGAGGGCAATACGCTGAGCCTTTCAGGGTTTGGTGTTCTTGATGTCAAGATGAAAGAAGAGAGGATATCAGTCAATCCATCAACTGGAGTGAGGATGCTTATTCCGCCAAAACTCTCATTGACATACAAACCGAGTTCGCTGCTGAAGGAGAAACTTAAATGAATTCTCAGAGATGGCTAAGAAATTGAACCAATCAGATATTGTAGACCTGTTTGCAAGGCAATCGGGAATGCAGAAAGGCCAGTCGGAGCAGTTCGTCAAGGATTTCTTTGACATAATTGCTGATACAGTGATTGACGAGGGGCTTGTCAAGGTCAAGGGATTCGGTACATTCAAGAAGATTGAAGTTGCTGACCGTGAGAGCGTTAATGTCAATACCGGTGAGCGTTTTGTCATAAAGGGCCGCTCCAAGATAACCTTTACTCCCGATGATACCCTCAAGACATCAATAAACAAGCCGTTTGCTGCATTTGAGACAATTACTATCTCTGATGCCCAGGCCGATGCCCTTGAGGCTGAACCATCGACTCCGAAACCTGTTCAGGTAATAACCAAGGGCGAAGAAGCCCAGGCAGAACCGGACAGCCAGACCGTGGAACCCGTTGTGATTCCGGTTGAAGGAAAGGTTGAAGAGAAGGTAGAAGAACTTGCTGGCACTCAGGATGTTGCCCAGGTTGAAACGCCTGTGGTTGAACAGACCGTAACACCGGCTGAGGAGCAGTCTGAGAGACAGTCCGAGACACCGGCTGGCAATCAGCCTGAAGGAGAGACCACAACACCGGCTGCTGACCAAGCTGTTGCTAAAGCCGTTGAAACTAAAGCGGAAGATACTGCAGATTCAGTTTCTGAAGATGCTGGAAAGAGACAGGGCAAGGGTACAAGGATTGTGATCAGGATTCTGGTCTGGATACTTTCAATAATACTCGCCGTGGCAGTTCTGCTTTACCTTTTCTGGCCTCTGCTTACAGCCGATGCACTTGCCAGGATTGAGAGAATGTTCAAGGGCGAGCCGGAAGAGGCCAGCGTTGAGCAGATTATTCCATCGGACCCCATAGACATGACTGATACGCTTCTGGCTGATTCAACAGCCGCATATGCCGATTCTATGTCAGTTGATTCTCTGGCAAGGATTGCGCAGGAACAGGCTATGGCAGATTCCGTGCAGGCATCAGTTGCAGAAACAGGAAACACTGCAGTCCAGAATGTTGCACCAGCTGTCCAGAATGAGTCACCTGCAACACAGAATGCATCACCTGCAACTCCGTCTGTTGCTGCCGCAGCTGAATCAAGGCCTGCTGCAAGACAGGAGGAAACCAGGCGACAGTCGGGCAGCAACGGCAAATTTGCCATGATTAAGTCAGACGTTGACCGCTCGCTCTCCTCAATAGGAGTATCGGACACCGTCAATTACAGGATGGCCGGTACAATGATGGAGCATGTTGTCCAGGAAGACGAGACACTGACTCTGATATCGCTGCACATATATGGAACCAAGAAGCTGTGGCCGTATATTGCAGCTTACAACAAGGTCAAGAATCCGGGCAGCATACACCCGGGAACCAAGATAAGAATTCCAATACTAGAAAACAGATAAAACAATTTTTTGAATTATGAGTGAAAATGTAGACATCAGGGAACTGAATGAACTCATTGAGAGACAGAGTGGATTCGTCACCAACCTCCAGACCGGCATGGACCAGGTCATTGTAGGTCAGAAGCATCTCGTAGAATCATTGCTCATTGGACTCCTGTCTGACGGACACATACTTCTTGAAGGTGTGCCGGGACTTGCCAAGACCCTTGCAATCAAGACCCTTGCATCGCTGATTGATGCAAGTTTCAACCGAATACAGTTTACCCCGGACCTTCTGCCTGCCGATGTTGTAGGTACTATGATCTATAGCCAGAAGGATGAAAAGTTCCAGGCAAAGAAGGGTCCCGTATTTGCCAACTTCATTTTGGCCGATGAGATTAACCGTGCTCCGGCCAAGGTTCAGAGTGCATTGCTCGAAGCCATGCAGGAGCGTCAGGTAACACTGGGCGGCGAGACTTTCAAGCTGCCTGAACCATTCCTGGTAATGGCAACCCAGAACCCGATTGAGCAGGAGGGTACATATCCGCTCCCTGAGGCTCAGGTTGACCGTTTCATGCTGAAGGCAGTAGTCAGCTACCCGAAGGCCGATGAGGAGAAGAAGATTATTCACCAGCAGATTCACGGTGACTTTGCCAAGGTACGTCCTGTCATGACAACCAACGAGATTATTGAGGCCCGCAAGGTTGTTGAGAAGGTGTACATTGATGAGAAGATTGAGCAGTATATAGTTGATATTGTGTTTGCTACACGCTTCCCTGAAAAGTACGGACTGAAGGAACTGAACGGCCTGATTTCGTTCGGTGCATCACCACGTGCATCAATCAGCCTGGCGCTGGCAGCCCGTTCATATGCGTTCATAAAGCGCCGCGGCTATGTTGTGCCTGAAGATGTCCGTGCAGTTGCACATGATGTGCTGCGCCACAGGATTGGCCTTTCATATGAGGCCGAGGCAACCAATGTTACTGCTGATGAGCTGGTAAGTACTATTCTGAATAGGGTTGAAGTACCTTGATGATGGAAACGACTGAGCTTATTGCCAAGGTCCGGAAGATAGAAATCAAGACCCGCGGTCTTTCCAACAATATCTTTGCAGGTCAGTACCATACTGCGTTCAAGGGACGAGGCATGGCGTTCTCCGAAGTACGTGAGTACCAGTTCGGTGATGATGCCCGCGATATTGACTGGAATGTTACGGCGCGCATGAACAAGCCATATTCCAAGGTTTATGAAGAGGAGCGTGAACTGACCGTCATGCTGATGGTCGATGTCTCGGGCAGCCTTGACTTTGGAACATCGGTCTGCATGCAGCGTGAAATGGTTACTGAAATAGCTGCTACTCTTGCATTTGCAGCCATTCAGAACAATGACAAGGTTGGACTTCTTTTCTTCTCGGACAGGATTGAAAAGTTCATACCGCCTCAGAAGGGCAGAAAGCACATTCTCTACCTGATACGCGAACTGCTTGACTTTACTCCGCAGAGTAACGGAACTGACATGAATGTTCCGCTGGAATTCCTGACAAGCGCAGTCAAGAAGCGCTGTACGGCATTCCTGATAAGCGACTTCGTTGACTCACATGACTATAGCAAGGCCCTGACTGTTACCAGCAACAAGCATGATGTCGTAGCCATCCAGGTGTATGACAGGCGTTTGGAGGAGCTGCCTTCAGTTGGTCTTATAAGGATGCGCAATGCTGAAGACGGACGTGAGATTTTCGTTGATTCTTCATCGAAATCGGTACGTAAGTCACACAGTGATTGGTGGAAAGCCAATTCTGAGCGAATGAAGGATTATATTACCCGCAGCCAGGTTGATTCTGTATCGGTACGCACTGACCAGGATTATGTGAAGGCCCTGATGGGTATGTTTGCTAAACGGAACTGATATGAAGAAGATACTGTTTACCATAATGGCAACCCTTGTTTCCGTGCTGAGCGTCAGTGCGGCAACTGATGTGCTGGTTACCGCCCAGGCCGATTCCGTAATGCTGTGGATAGGCGAGCAGACCGGCATAACCGTTGAGGTATCATGTGAACCGGGACAGAAGATTGAATTTCCGGTGTATGCCGATACCATTGTTGCCGGACTTGAAATAATACCGCCTGTGGAAACCGATACTGTCATGCTGAACAATTCACGCCGCATGACTGTAAGGCGCAAGTACCTTGTGACTTCGTTTGATTCGGCCCAGTACTACATACCGTCATTCGCGGTAAAGGTAGATGGCGAAATCTATGAGTCCGATGCCGTGGCAGTGCTGTTCCAGTCAGTCACCATGTCTGACGAAGAGGCCAGCAAGCTGTACGGCCCGAAGGAAATCATGAAGGTTCCCATGGAATTCCGTGAGCAATGCCCAATGCTCCTGGCCATTGCGCTTGCCCTGATTCTCTATTTCCTGATATCATATCTTATTTCGGTATTCCGTGATAACAAGCCTATAATCAGGAGAATAAAGGTCGAGCCTAAAGTGCCGACACATACAAGGGCCCTGGCAGAAATTGAGAAACTGAAGGAGGCAAAGAGTGCATACAGCGCCGACCCGAAGGAGTATTATACCAAGTTGACCGATATTGTCAGAGAGTATATAAACGAGCGTTTCGGATTCAATGCTACCGAAATGACATCGGGTGAAATTCTGGAGAACCTGCGCTCAAGGAGTGATTCCGGCGAACTGAAGGAACTGGCATACCTCTTTGAAACATCGGACTTCGTGAAGTTTGCCAAGTTCTCGCCTCAGCTGAATGAGAATGACATGAACCTGATGACTGCCATGGAGTTTGTCCAGTCAACCAAGATTGAGCAGTCTGCCGAAGAGACAGAACCGAAGGAAGAGGTGGTTGTTGAGGAGAAGCGGAGCAAACCGGCCAGGATGGCTCTTCTGGCACTCATCTGCATGCTTTGCCTGGCGGGAGCTGCTGCCGTGGCATATGCCTGCTTCCAGTTCTATTACCTTTATCTATAATTATTGAGAAACATGACTTTTACAAACAACGCATATCTGTTCCTTCTGCTGGCGGTCATTCCCATGATTGCATGGTATGTCATGAGGGGATGGAAGAAGAGGGCTTCACTGACCATGCCTACGACAGAAATGTATGCAGGCATGAAGCGCAGCTACAAGTCATATCTGGTACATGTGCCTTTTGTTCTTGAGGTCATTTCATACATATTGCTTGTACTGATTCTGGCACGCCCGCAGTCAACTGACAGTTGGCAGGATACTGAAATTGAGGGCATTGACATTATGCTCTGTGTGGACGTATCGACTAGTATGCTGGCCGAAGACCTGAAGCCAAACAGACTTGAGGCCGCAAAGAGCGTAGCATCGGACTTCATAAACGGAAGGCCTAATGACAATATTGGACTGACCATATTTGCCGGCGAGGCATTTACCCAGTGCCCTATGACGGTTGACCATGCCGTGCTGCTTAATATGTTCCGTAGCGTGAGCTGTGACATTGCCGACAGGAGGATTATTGAAGATGGCACTGCCATTGGTATGGGTCTTGCCAATGCAATAAGCCGACTCAAGGAGAGCCAGGCTAAGTCTAAGGTGATTATCCTGCTGACCGACGGTTCAAACAACCGTGGTGAGATTTCTCCGCTGACTGCTGCTGAAATGGCAAAGACATTCGGAATAAGGGTTTATACAATTGGTGTGGGCAGTAACGGTACTGCTCCGTACCCTGTACAGACTTATACTGGCACACAGTATATCAATGTCGCCGTTGAAATTGATGAGAATGTGCTGCGCCAGATAGCCCAGACAGCCAATGGCCAGTACTACCGTGCAACCAGCAACAGCAAGCTGGCCGAAGTGTATGAAGAGATTGACAAACTGGAACGTACCAAGCTTCAGGTGAAGGAGTTCAGCAAGAATGAAGAGGAGTATCAGCCGTTTGCGCTTGCCCTGATTCTTTGCCTGATTGGTTCGGTACTGCTCAGGCAGACCATTTTGAAGACTATACCATAAAACAGACTGATTATGTTTAGATTAGCTAATCCTGAATATCTGTATCTGCTGGCTATTCCAGTACTGCTGGCAATACTGCATTTCATAACTGACTGGCGGCGCAGGAAAAAACTGCTCCTGTTCGGCGACAGGGAACTCATGGAGAGGCTCATGCCGGAAAAATCGGACTACAGGCCTAAAATAAGGTTCTGGGCATTCTTCGTTCTGACAGCTCTGGCATGTGTGCTTCTGGCAAGGCCTCAATTCGGCACCAGGCAGGATACGGTTACGCGCAAGGGTATTGAGACTGTCATTGCTCTTGACATTTCAAATTCAATGCTGGCCGATGATGTCCAGCCTAACCGCCTGGAGAAGTCAAAGAGAATAATATCAAACCTGGTTGACCGTTTTAAGGATGACAAGATTGGACTGATAGTATTTGCCGGTGATGCATTCGTGCAGTTGCCTATTACAAGTGATTTCATATCGGCCAAGGTGTTCCTGAACACTATAACTCCATCGCTGATTGAACGCCAGGGAACCGATGTTAAACAGGCCATAGACCTGGCCATGCGCAGTTTTACCCCCAGAGAGGGAGTAGGCAAGGCCATAATTCTTATAACCGACGGTGAGAATCATGAAGGCAGTGCGGTCGAAGCAGCCCAGAATGCAGCTGAAAAGGGCTTCATGGTATACGTCATGGGTGTAGGATTGCCAACTGGTTCACCTATTCCCGGAGACAAGCCTGGAGAATTTCGCCGTGACAGGGATGGCAATGTAGTTATTACACGCCTGAATGAGAATATGTGCCGAGAAATTGCAGCCGCAGGCAATGGTGCCTATTTCTATGTGGATAATTCAAATGCTGCAGAGAAGGCCCTGCAGGCTGAATTGGACAAACTGGCCAAGGCTGATATTGAAACTACTGTCTACACTGATTTTAATGAACAATTCATGTTGATTGCATGGATTATGCTGGGACTGCTTGTCGCAGTGATGTTTGTTGGGGACAGGAAGAACCCTATGTTCAAGGGATTCAGGCTATTTAATACCGAGGAAGAAAAATGAAGAGAATACTATTGTTTGCAATAATGGTGTTTGCCATGATTGGCATGGGGGCACAGGAAACTGACAGGACTCTGCTTCGCAAGGGAAACCGGCTATATGGTGACAGCCTGTTCATGAAGGCCGAAGAGAACTATCTGAAGGCCATTGACAAGAACCCGGAATCAGTTGAAGGCTACTATAACCTGGGCAACTCCTATGTTGGCCAGCAGAAACCAAATGAGGCCGTTGATGCATACCGCCATGCCATAAACATGCTGGAAGGCAAGAAGAAATCACTTGAGGAGTCGGGTACTGCCAAGAAGTCTGAAATTGAAGCGGTCAAGAAGGAACTGGCTCAGGCGTATCACAATACCGGACTGGTGTATCACTGTTCCGATGAGTATGACAAGGCAATTGAGGCATACAAGCAGGCACTCCGAAACAATCCGAAGGATGATGAAACCCGCTTTAACCTGATGGCTGCCATGAACCGGAAGCAGCAACAGCAGCAGAACCAGGACCAGAACCAGGACCAGCAAGAGCAGCAACAGCAACAGCAGCAGGACCAGCAGCAACAGGAAAAGCAGGACCAGCAGGACCAGAATCAGGATCAGCAGGAACAGCCGCAGCCTGAAAAGGAGGACATGTCGAAAGAGAATGCAGAACAGCTGCTTCAGTCTGCAATGGAAGATGAAAAGGAGGTCCAGGAAAAGGTACAGGAGAAGCTTATGAAAGCTGCCCAGCAGAAACAATTGGAAAAGGATTGGTAAGTTATGAAATTGAATATGAAATTAAGACATCTCATGATAATGGCCATGCTTGTCATGGTCGGTGCAACAGTACAGGCTGCCGATGATGTTGCATTTACGGCATCGGCCCCACAGACTGTCGTTAAGGGTGACAGGTTCCGTATATCATATAAGGTGAATACCAGGAACATAAAGGAGTTCCGTGCTCCTGAAATGAAGGGTATTACAGTGCTGGCCGGACCAAGCCAGTCAGTGTCAAGCATTAACCAGATTATCAACGGCAAGAGTTCAAACGAGGTTTCCGTTACATATACTTTCACTGTCATATGTGAAGAAGAGGGAGAATTCAGCGTTCCTGGTGCAACCATCACGGCTGAAGGCAAGGCAATGACTTCAAACAGCCTGAAAATCAAGGTGTTGCCACAGGATAAAAATACGGCTGCTACATCTGCTCAGGGTCAGTCATCTTCTAACAGACAGACTCAGGGTTCACAGTCCCAGAACGGAAACATAGCGGCCGATGACCTGTTCATGCTGGCTACAGTGAGCAAGTCTTCGGTATACGAGCAGGAGGCGCTGGTATTGACATATAAGGTGTATGTCGCTCCGTCGGTAAGCCTGACAAATCTTGGCAACAAGATGCCCGATATAGTAAACTGCAACGTACAGGAGGTTGAGCTTCCACAGCAGAAGGAGTTCCAGCTGGAGCATTACAACGGACGCAACTACAGGACATTGCTGTGGTCGCAGTACATACTGTACCCGCAGAAGTCTGGTGAAATGGTGATACCTTCGCTGTCTTTCGAGAGCATTGTGTCACTTCCCATGCAGACCAATGACATATTTGACATATTCCTGAACGGAGGACGTTCGGTCGATGTCAAGAAGGATTTGAAGACACGCGAAATAAAGGTTGACGTCAAGTCACTGCCACAGGGAAAGAGCAATTCGTACTATGGTGGAGTAGGCAACTTCTCGCTCAGCTCAACCATTTCATCGACCGAAGTCACTGCCAATGATGCCGTAACCCTGAAGATTATTCTTTCAGGTTCGGGTAACATGAAACTCATAAGGACTCCTGAAGTTCAGTTCCCGCAGGATTTTGATATTTATGACCCGAAGGTTGAAAACAAGTTCACCATAAAGAACGGAACCCAGTCAGGCAACAAGGTTTTTGAATACCTGGCAATACCGAGGCATTCTGGTGAATATACCATACCTTCAATTGATTTCCAGTATTTTGACCCTTCAAGCGGATCATACAAGACCATCAGTTCTGAAGAGTATGTCCTGAAGGTTGCCAAGGGCGAGGGTGGTGAGTCACAGGGCAATGTTTCATATGTAAGCAAGGAAGACCTGAAGTTTGTAGGTCAGGACGTTCGTTTCCATACATCGGGCACTGACCTGATGAAGACCGATGATCTGTTCTTCGGCTCACTTGGCTTCTATCTGTGCCTGATTATTCCATTCCTGATTTTCGTAGGCCTGGTATTCGTAAGTGCAGGCAGGGAATCAGGTGCTGCCAATGTAACCCAGAACAAGGCAAAGAAGGCAAACAAGGCTGCAGTCAAGCGCCTCAAGGTAGCCAGAAAGCTTATGGCTGAGGGCGCAAAGGACAAGTTCTATGATGAGATAATGCGCGCCATGTTAGGTTACGTAGGAGATAAGCTGGCCATACCGGTGGCAGAACTCTCAAAGGAGACCATCGGCAATGAGTTGCGTGAGCGCAAGGTATCAGAAGATATCATTGGAGTGGTAACCCATGTTCTTGATGACTGCGAGTTTGCCCGCTATGCTCCGGGTGATGATACCGGCAAGATGGACCGTCTCTACGATGAGGCTGAAAAGGCGATTGGCCAGATAGAGAGTTCCCTGAAGTAACTGACTTGATAAATTGAAAACAGTAAGACTATGAATAGATATTATATCCATATATGTTCACTCCTTATGGGAATTGCGCTCGTTATTCCTTCGGGAGTATCGGCCCAGGAGTCAGAGTCACAGCCTGAAATAACAGCAAGTGAAGAGAATGCTGCTGCAGCAGGCAATGAGAGCATAGCCCTGAAAGAGGGAAGTTCAGTATCACTTTCAGCCGCTCAGGCTGACAGCCTGTATATTCAGGGAGATTACCTTGCTGCCGTATCGGTTTACGAAGCAATAATTAGCAATGTGGGTGTATCGGCCAGTCTCTATATGAATTTGGGCAATGCCTACTATCAGCTTGATGAAATTGCCAAGGCAATCCTATGCTATGAAAGAGCCTATCTGCTTGATCCATCGGACGATGACATTCGTTTCAACCTGGAACTTGCAAGGACCAAGACTGTTGACAAGGTTTCGGCACAGAACCGTTTCTTCCTTGCAGTCTTCATGGAAAAGCTTACCGGCATGCTCAATATAAGCCAGTGGACGGTGCTTGTAATTCTCTTTTTCGTACTGGCTGCGGTAATGGGTTCTATCTTCGTGTTATCAAGGAAACTTGCCCTGAAGAAAACGTCGTTCTACACAGGGGTATGTCTCTTTATTCTCTCTGTTCTCTGCATGCTGGCGGCTTCGGGCCAGAAGCGCAGGATGGAAAACAGGAATACTGCCATAATAATTGAACCGAGCGTGACTGTCAAGAGCACTCCAAGCAAGAGTGGAACTGACTTGTTCATCATTCATGAGGGACATAAGGTATTCATTCAGGATGCCTCAATGAAAGAGTGGGTTCAGATAGGCATTGAAGATGGCAACTCTGGCTGGATTCAGTTCAAGTCAATTGAGGTGATCTGACAATCATTCAGTACAGTACCAATGAACGAGTTCATACAGAATCTGATAGAATGGGATAGGGGGGTGACTGTCGCGCTTAACGGCAGCCATTCCATCTTCATGGACAGGTTTGCTTTCCTGCATACCTCGCCATGGTTCTGGATTCCGCTCGCATTGGTTGCACTCTTCATAATCATCAGGAACATTCCTTCGAAGAATCTGATTCTTGCCATAGTTGCAATTGCATTGACAATCGTAATATGCGACCAGTTGTCATCGGGACTGTGCAAGCCGCTCTTTGCCCGTTTCAGGCCTTCAAGAGATATTGTGATACTTGATGCTGTTGATACCGTAAATGGCTATCGTGGCGGACTTTACGGCTTTTTCTCGGGACATGCTGCCAATTCGTTCGGCATAGCTGTCCTGGTAGCCCTGCTGGTAAGGAACTGGGTATTCTCATTGTCGGTTATTGCATGGGCGTCACTGAATGCATATATCAGGGTTTACCTGGGTGTTCATTTTTTCGGGGACATTATCACTGGAGCCTTGGTAGGAACACTGGTGGCTTTGCTTGTTTACTTTCTGTTCAGGCTGATAACTGACAAGGGATATGGCAAATCGTATAATTCCAGGCTAAACAGGTCACTTTATACCAAATCAGGCTTTCTAATTTCTGACGTTACCTTATTCCTGATAGTCCAGTTTGGTACATATTCATCTCTTTTGATTGGTTCCTGTATTGCTGCTTTTTAAAAATTTGTATATTAGAGGGCAGTATAGAGAAAATCACGCTTCAAGTCTTGATGTTTTCAATTCTTGTGATTATCTTTACGAGAAAGAGAAACCAATTATTAACCTATATAAAATTTAATGCGCTATGAGCAAGTTAATTACTTTCAATGAGCTTCGTCAGATAAAGGCTCAGTTACCAGAAGGCAGTATTCACAGAATTGCTGATGAACTTAATATGGATGTTGAAACAGTCAGGAATTTCTTCGGTGGAGACAATTTCAAGGAAGGATCTTCTGTAGGTTTCCATATTGAAGCAGGTCCCAACGGAGGCGCTGTAGAACTTGATGACACAACTGTTCTTGACAGGGCTTTGGCAATTATTGCTGAATCAAAGAAGTAAAAAACGACAATCATAAAAGTTGCATAATAACTATTATGTTAAATAGCACGGCCGGGGGTTCTCTCCCGGCTGTTTGTTTTCTAAGCAGTTTACCTGTTTTGCACGCAAAAAATTGAGCCCTTCACAGCTGAAGTGAGCCCTTCACAGCTGGATTGTGAGTGGCTCACTCTGCACAAAAAAAGGACCCTTCGGAATGAAGAGTCCTTTTTTGGTGAAATAATTAATGTCTTAGAGAAGACCTTCTGACTTCAGGATTGTCTCAATCTTGTTGAGCTCCTTGCTGTTGTTGAGCTTGTAGTAGATTGAGTACAGTGAGATACCCCACTTCTTGGTCTCGTTTGGTTCGAGTTCCTTAACCTTGAGGAAGTATGGCTCGGCAGTCTTGTAGTATTCCTTCTCCTGCTCGAGAGCCTTCTTGTATTCAGCTGACCTGTAGTTCAGGTCCTGCTTTGATTCCATGAACTCCTGAGCTTTCTTGATGTAGCTGATACCAAGGTTGTTGTATGCATCGGACAGTGTAGGATCCTTCTCAATTGCAATTTCGTAGTTCTTGATTGCCTTGTCGTAATCGCCGCCCTGGAGAGCAATGACACCTACTACATAGTAGTTGTAAGCCTTCTCTGGGTCACGTGCAATCATCTCCTCTACGAATGATGAGAGAGCTTCCATGTCATCCTTGTCGTTGTAGTATGTCAGCAGCTTTGAGTAGAAATAGTCTGACTCAGGATACTGAAGCATACCTTCCTTCAGGGTCTTCAGCCAGTTAACTGAGTCCTTCATGTTTCCATAAGCCTCACATACGAACTGTGTTGAAGTCTCACCGTATTCTTCGTTCTGTCTTGCCAGATCAGAATACTTGAGCAGCTTGTTCCAGTCCTTCAGCTGATAACCTGCCAGTGTTGGGAAGTAAGCAAACTGGCTGAGGTCCTTGTAGAACTCGATGCCTGCAATCTGCTCCTTTATCATTGGGTTTTCAACCAGGGTGAAGAAACGGTCGAAGCAATCAAATGCGCTCTTGAAATCTGAACGGTGGTTGAAATAGAAGATACCTGCATTGATGAGGTTTGAAATGTTGTTTCCAATCTTCTCTGCATGATACTTTCTTACTTCGTTTGATGTCTTGCCCTTTGCGTCAGGAATCTGCTGGAGTGAGTCAGCGCGGAGTGCATAGTCAAACCACTGGTTCATGTAGTTGTACATCTTGATGGTATCACCCCTCTTCTGGTAAACCTTTACGTTCTCGTCATTGTAAAGCTCCATGTAGATGAGGGCTGCGGTTGACCATGTCTGGTCCCAATCCTTAACCAGGTCATTCTTCAGTGACTGGTCAATCATCTGCTTGGCTCTTGCCTTGTTTCCGTCATCTCTCTCCTGCTCGCTTCTGGCGTCTTTTACGACTCTCTGTGCAGCCTTGATAGCTTTCTTAAGCTCCTTGTCAGTCTTCTGGGCGTATGATACGCTTGAGAAGCTGAGTGCTGCAACCAAAACAAATAACAATTTTTTCATAATTGAAAATCTTTTGTTGTGTTACATTATTAATATTGTTGTTTCCTCTCTTTGTTAAATTTCATCAGGTTACTCCTGGCTTTCGTCAGTACTCTGATTCTCAGCGTCATTGCTCTCAATTGGCTGATTATCTGCATTCTGACCGTCAACTGATACCTCAGTTACCTGCTCAGTGGCATCGGCCCCCTCCTCTATTTCAGGATCACTGTCAACCTTGCATATTGAACCGATTTCATCGTTTCTCTTCTCCAGGTTGATAAGTCTTACGCCCTGGGTAGCACGGCCCATAACCCTGACTTCTGCAACGTCAAGCCTGATTGTTATGCCTGACTTGTTGATAATCATAAGGTCATTGGCATCAGTAACTGACTGGATAGATATGAGCTTGCCGGTCTTTTCAGTGATGTTGATGGTCTTGACGCCCTTGCCGCCACGGTTGGTTACTCGGTAATCTTCAATTTCGGAACGCTTGCCGTAGCCAAGTTCTGATACAATCATGATTGTTTCTTCAGTATCCTTGTCAAGGGCAATCATGCCAACTACGTAGTCTCCGTCATCATCAAGGGTTATGCCGCGTACGCCGGTTGATGTACGACCCATTGGACGAACCTTTGATTCGTCAAACCTGATGGCACGGCCGTTGCGGTTGGCAATGATGATTTCCTTGTTGCCGTCGGTCAGGAGAACGTTTACAACCTTGTCATCATCATTGAGGTTGATGGCAATGATACCGTTCTGTCTTGGACGTGAGTAATCCATCAGTGAAGACTTCTTGATGGTACCGTTCTTGGTACAGAACAGCAGGTTGTGACCCATGTTGAACTCAGTGTCATTCAGTGTCTTGATGGCAATGTATGCTGTTACTGAATCGCCCGGCTCAATGTTGAGCATGTTCTGGATGGCCCTACCCTTTGATGTCTTGCCGCCCTCCTGGATGTCATATACCTTGAGCCAGTAGCATCGGCCCTTCTGGGTAAAGAAGAGTATGTAGTTGTGCGTGGTAGCGGTGAAGATGTGCTCAATGAAGTCTTCATCACGTGATGCGCTGCCCTTTGAGCCTACGCCGCCACGGCCCTGCAAACGGTATTCTGCCAGAGCTGTACGCTTAATGTAGCCCAGGTGTGACATGGTGATGATCATTGGCTCATCGGCATAGAAGTCTTCTGGGTTGAATTCTTCTGATGCATAGACTATTTCAGTCTTGCGCTCATCGCCGTACTTCTCAATTACGGTATTGAGTTCCTGCTTGATTACTGCCTTGCACTTTTCTGGATCATCAAGAATGCCCTGCAGTTCGTCAATCTTGACCATCAGGTCGTTGTATTCGTTGCGGAGCTGGTCCTGCATGAGTCCGGTCAGCTGGCGCAGCCTCATGTCGACAATGGCCTTGGCCTGGATTTCATCAAGACCGAAGCGGTCCATCAGTCCCTGAATGGCATCGGCAGGAGTCTTGGCTGCCTTGATTATCTGGATAACCTCATCGATGTTGTCCGATGCAATCATCAGGCCCTCAAGTATGTGAGCGCGTTTCTTGGCCTCTTCCAGTTCGTACTTGGTCCTGCGTATTACTACGTCGTGACGGTGGCTTACGAAACACTGTATGAGTTCCTTCAGGCTGAGGCACTTTGGACGGCCGTTGACAAGTGCAATGTTGTTGACGCCGAATGATGTCTGGAGCTGGGTCATCTTGAACAGCTTGTTCAGCACGACTGAAGCATTGGCATCTTTCTTTATGTCAATCACAATGCGCATACCCTCGCGGTCCGATTCGTCATTGACGTTGCTTATGCCCTCAATCTTCTTGTCATTTACCAGGTCGGCAATGAACTTGATGAGTTCGGCCTTGTTGACGTTGTAAGGTATTTCTGTTACAATGATCTTGTCATGGGTTCCGCTTGTCTCGATTTCGGTCTTGGCACGCATGATAACCCTGCCCCTACCGGTTTCATATGCCTCACGCACACCGCTCACTCCGTAAATGTAGCCTCCGGTCGGGAAGTCAGGAGCCTTGATGTACTGCATGAGCTCTTCAACCGTGATTTCCGGATTGTCTATGGTAGCAATACAGCCGTTGATTACTTCGGTAAGATTGTGAGGCGGCATGTTGGTAGCCATACCGACTGCAATACCTGATGAACCGTTCACGAGAAGGTTTGGTATGCATGTCGGGAGAATGACCGGTTCTTCCTCCTTGTTGTCATAGTTGGGTACGAAATCAACAGTATTCTTGTTGATATCCATCATCATGTCCTCACCTATCTTGCGGAGCCTTACCTCGGTGTAACGCATGGCAGCCGGGCTGTCACCGTCAATAGAACCGAAGTTACCCTGTCCGTCAACAAGCGGGTAACGCATTACCCAATCCTGTGCAAGTCTTACAAGGGCACCGTAAACTGATGAGTCACCATGCGGGTGGAAGTGACCGAGCACATCACCTACAGTTCTCGCTGATTTCCTGTAACCTTTATCAGAAGTGTTTCCGTCTCTCATCATACTGTAGAGAATCCTTCTGTGTACCGGTTTCAGACCATCTCTGGCATCGGGCAAAGCTCTGGCGACTATTACTGACATTGAATAGTCAATGTAGGAAGACTTCATTTCTTCCTCAATGTTCACCCTGATAATTCTGTCCTGTTCCAATGTTATTATGTATTAATTACGTATTCTTTCCAGCCTATCGGCACATGTGGCTTTTAAGCATTCAAAGATAGTGAAAAGAATTAAGGTGGACAATATATATAAGGTGGTTTTTTATCAATTTTCAGGGGCTTTTTTCACGTTTGCGGCGACTTTCTGACATGCCCTGGCGGAATGGCACGGGTTTTGTTGATATCTTGTCGGGAAAGCATGGCAAAACTACCGCAGAACGTGTGTAACTTTGCCCTGAATCTACAAATGAAATACATACAATAACACTTTATGGAAAGTCGTTTTTCAGATCAATTGAACGAAATATTCATACTTTGCCGTGAGGAGGCCGAGCGCCTTTTCCTGAACGAGGCAATGCCTGAGCACCTGCTGCTGGGCATGATACGCGAAGGAAACAACAAGGCCGTTGAAATGCTGGTCAAGCTGAACATAGACCTGACTGACCTGAAAAGAGACCTGGAGAATGCTCCGGGTGTCAGGGGTGACGAAAACTCCCCCAGGGTGTCGGTTGAAAACATACCCTTCTCAGGAGCACTCAGCCGGATTGTCAGGATAGCCATGCTTGAGGCCAGGCTGCAGAAAAAAGACGAGGTGTTTCCTGAACACCTGCTGCTGGCAATTGTTAGAGACAACACAAGCAAGGCCGCAGAACTTCTGAACAACAGCAATGCAACATACCGCAATCTTATGGGCATTCTTACCTACAAGCCTGACGTACAGATGGGTATGGGCTTTGCCGAAGATGAGGACGATGATGACATGCCCCACTCCCAGGCTGGCCAGAATCAGCCTGATTCAGGCATGAATGCCGGCAAGAGTGCCCAGGTAAAGCAGCCGGGTTCGGGAACTCCCGTACTGGACAACTTCACGACTGACATGACAGCCCTGGCACTTGACGGCAAGCTTGATCCGGTGGTTGGCCGCGAGAATGAAATAGAGAGGCTCGCCCAGATACTGACACGCCGCAAGAAGAATAATCCGGTTCTGATTGGTGAACCGGGCGTGGGCAAGACAGCAATAGTTGAGGGACTTTCACAGCGCATTGTGCAGAGAAAGGTTTCGCGCATGCTGTTCGGCAAGCGCATACTTTCACTTGACATGGCAGCTGTAGTAGCCGGCACGAAATACCGCGGACAGTTTGAGGAACGCATTCGCGCAATAGTATCGGAATTAAAGAAAAATCCCGACATAATACTGTTCATTGACGAAATCCACACCATAGTCGGAGCAGGTTCGGCCCCGGGGTCGATGGATGCTGCCAATATGCTGAAGCCTGCCCTGTCACGCGGAGACCTGCAGTGCATAGGCGCAACGACAGTTGATGAATATAGAAAGACCATCGAAAAGGACGGAGCGCTGGAGCGTCGCTTCCAGAAGATCATAGTTGAGCCTGCCACAAAGGAGCAGACCCTTATTATACTGCGCAACATACGCGGGTATTATGAGGAGCACCACAATGTGCTCTATACCGAAGAGGCCCTGCAGGCTTGCGTTGATTACGCTGAACGCTATATAACTGACCGCAGTTTCCCCGACAAGGCAATCGATGTGATGGATGAGGCCGGTGCAAGGACTCACCTGTCCAATCTCTCTGTGCCAAAGGAGATTGAGCGTCAGGAACAGATGATAGACCAGACCCGCGCTTCGAAGGCCGATGCCGTGGCAAGGCAGGATTTTGAACTGGCTGCCAGGTATCGTGACCATGAGAAAACCCTTGAGAGGGAGATGGAGGCCATGAAGCAGAAATGGGAAGAGGAACTGAAGCAGGAGAAGGTGACTGTCTGTGAAGATGACATAGCACGCGTAGTGTCAATGATGACCGGAATTCCGGTAAACAGAATTTCAACTGCCGAAGGTGAAAGACTGAAAACCCTGAGCACTGCCCTGAAGTCAAGGGTAATATCACAGGACAAGGCCATCGATACCCTTTCAAATGCAATCAGGCGCAGCAGGATTGGACTGAAAAATCCCGACAAACCGATTGGCACTTTCCTGTTCCTGGGACCAACCGGCGTGGGCAAGACCCTGCTGGCAAAGGAACTGGCAGTACAGATGTTCGGCACGCCCGATGCCATGATACGCGTGGACATGAGCGAGTTCATGGAGAAGTTCACGGTTTCACGCCTTGTAGGTGCCCCTCCGGGATACGTGGGCTATGACCAGGGCGGACAGCTGACCGAAAGGGTTAGGCGCAAGCCCTACTCCATAATACTGCTTGATGAAATTGAGAAGGCTCATCCCGACGTGTTTAACATGCTGCTCCAGGTGATGGATGAAGGACGCCTGACTGACAGTGACGGCAGGACCGTCGATTTCAGGAACACCATTATTATAATGACTTCAAACATCGGTTCCCGTCAGGTGAAGGAGTTCGGTAACGGAATCGGATTCGCCACATCGGACGATGACCGCGATGCCATTGCCCAGGACATAATACGCAAGAGCCTGAACAAGTCATTCGCGCCTGAATTCATAAACCGTATCGATGAGATAATATCGTTCCACCAGCTTGACAAGGAGTCAATCTCAAGAATTGTCAAGATTGAGCTGAAACACCTGTCTGACAAGGTTGCAGCCATGGGATACAAGCTGACCGTTACCCAGTCGGCCGAAGATTTCCTGGTTGAGAAGGGCTACAGCAAGGAGTTCGGAGCAAGACCGCTGAAGCGTGCCATACAGAACCATGTTGAGGACAAGCTTGCCGAAACCCTCATTGACAATGACGTTCAGGCCGGTTCAACGCTTTCACTGCGCAAGGACAGGAAATCTGATTCGCTTTCAGTTGCCATATATGGCAGATAGTCATGCCCTGGCGCATGCAAAGGACAAAATGTCAGTCTACCCGTAGTCTGGCATTTTTCTTGTTTTGTAAGGTTCGTAAAGAATTGAAAACATTAAAACTTAAGACAATATGCAGAAAGGCAAGATTGGAGTAACAACCGAGAACATATTCCCGGTCATCAAGAAGTTCCTTTATAGCGATCACGAGATTTTCCTCCGTGAGATAGTTTCAAATGCAGTCGATGCAACCCAGAAACTCAAGACCTGCGCCTCAAAGGGTGATTTCAAGGGCGAAATGGGCGACCTGACCGTAAGGGTTTCACTTGGCAAGGACACCATCACCATAAGTGACCGCGGCATAGGCATGACCGCCGAAGAGATTGACAAGTACATTAACCAGATTGCCTTCTCGGGCGTAAATGACTTCCTGGAGAAGTACAAGGACGATGCAAACGCAATCATCGGACACTTCGGACTGGGCTTCTATTCAGCATTCATGGTAGCCGACAAGGTTGAAATCATTACCAAGTCATACAAGGAGGGTTCACAGGCCGTCAAGTGGACATGTGACGGTTCACCTGAATTCGAACTTGAGAATTCTGACAAGTCAGATCGCGGTACCGACATAATACTGCACGTTTCCGATGACTGCAAGGAGTACCTGCAGGAGTCTGAAATACAGAACCTGCTGAACAAGTACTGCAAGTTCCTGCCAGTTCCGGTAGCATTCGGCAAGAAGAAGGACTGGAAGGACGGAAAGCAGGTCGATACCGATGAGGACAACGTAGTGAATGATTCTACCCCACTCTGGACCAGAACCCCATCTGAACTGAAAGATGAAGACTACAAGGAGTTCTATCGCAATCTCTATCCGATGGCCGATGAACCTCTGTTCTGGATTCACCTGAACGTTGATTTCCCATTCCATCTGACAGGTATCCTCTACTTCCCTACTATCAAGAACAATCTGGATATCCAGAAGAACAGAATCCAACTCTATTGCAACCAGGTATTCGTTACCGATTCAGTTGAAGGTATTGTTCCTGATTTCCTGACTCTGCTGCACGGTATCATTGATTCACCGGACATTCCACTGAATGTGTCACGCTCATACCTGCAGAGTGATTCCAACGTCAAGAAGATATCGGGCTACATTACCAAGAAGGTATCGGAGCGCCTGAACCAGATATTCAAGAACGACCGTCCTGAGTTCGAGAGCAAGTGGGATGACCTGAAGATATTCTTCAACTACGGTATGCTGACCGAAGAGGAATTCTACAAGAAGGTTGAAAAGATTGCACTCTTCAAGGATACCGATGGCAAGTACTACACATATGAAGAGTACAAGACCCTGATTGAGGGCAGCCAGACCGACAAGAACGGAAACCTGGTATACCTTTATACAAACAACAAGGAAGACCAGTACAGCTTCATTGAGGCAGCCCAGAACAAGGGCTACAATGTGCTGCTCATGGACAACCAGCTTGACGTGGCTCTCATAGGCATGCTTGAGCAGAAACTTGGTGACAAGGTTAGGTTCCAGCGCGTTGACAGCGATCCTATTGACAAGCTCATCGTGAAGGATGACAACCTGTCAAAGGACCTGCCAGCCAAGGATATGAAGCGTATTTCACAGGTATTCAAGAGCCGCCTGCCAAAGATTGACAAGGTTGAGTTCAACGTTGATTCACAGGCTCTTGGCGAAAACTCAATGCCTGTGTTGATTACCCAGAGCGAGTACATGCGCCGCATGAAGGAGATGTCAACAATCCAGGCCGGCATGAGTTTCTACGGCCAGATGCCTGACATGTTCACTGTTATTGTGAACCAGGATCATCCGCTGGTGAAGAGAATTATCGAAGAATCAGCTGACCTTTGCAATTCTTCAGTTGCTCCGTTCGAGACTGAAATTTCATCACTCAAGGCAAGACAGGGTGAACTCAGAAAGGCTAAGGAGGGCAAGAAGGACGATGAAATTCCTGCCGCTGACAAGGATGCCCTGCGTGAGGTTGAGAACCAGATTTCAGCCAACGAGCAGAAGATTGACGATGTCTACTCAAAGTACGCTGAAAGCAACAAGGTTGTACACGAGCTGCTTGACCTGGCACTGCTGCAGAACGGCATGCTGCGCGGTGAGGCACTGAACAATTTCATAAAGAGGAGCATAGACCTCATTAAGTAAATTGTCATTCTGAAATAAAAAAGTGGGAACACATTTGGTCATCTAATGGCTAAATGTGTTTTCTTTGTATACAAATAACAGACCGGAGTGAAAAGACTGTTCCTGACATACCTGCTGGCAATTGCAAGCAGCCTGAGCCTGTGTGCCCAGAAAGTGGGCCTGGTGCTTAGTGGCGGCGGTGCTAAGGGTATGGCGCATATAGGTGTCATCAGGGCTCTTGAGGAGAATGAAATACCTATAGACTACGTTACCGGTACCTCTATGGGAGCCATCATAGGCTCACTCTACGCCATGGGCTATACACCCGACGAGATGGAAAGGCTCATAGCATCGGATGACTTCAAGCGCTGGTATTCGGGTGACAGTGACAAGTCATACCAGTTCTATTTCAGGCAGGACCCGCCCTCGCCTGCCCTGATACAGCTCAGGGTGGTTACACGCGACTCAATTGCCGTGGTCCGTCCGGTATCGAACAGCGTGGTTAACCCCAACCAGATGAACCTGGCATTCGTTGATGTCTATTCGGGTGCTTCGGCAGCTTGCAACTATGACTTTGACAGCCTGTTCATTCCGTTCAGGGCGGTTGCATCGGATGTATACAACAAGCGTCCGGTAGTCCTCAGGAAGGGCGACCTGGGCAACTCGGTAAGGGCATCGATGACCTTTCCGTTTGTGTTCAGCCCAATCATGATTGATTCCGTAATTGTCTATGACGGAGGCATTTATGACAATTTCCCTGCCGATGTAATGATTAATGACTTCAATCCCGATTTCATAATTGGCAGCATAGTTTCATCAGATGCAGTGAAGAATCCGGGCGATTATCCCGATGCCTATGACCTGGTGGGCCAGGTTGAAAACATGATAATGCAGCTCAGTGACTATTCCCTGCCCGATTCGCTGGGCATGCGTCTGGTCATGGACCTTTCGCAGGTGGGTATGCTTGACTTTGAGAGGATTTATGAGGTATCGGATTTCGGATACAGGCAAATGCTTCCGCTGGTCGATTCCGTGAAGACCCGGGTGCAGGCGCGCCGAAGCATATCGGAACTCTCAGAGATGCGTGCAGCATACAAGGGCACCATACCTGAGTTCAAGTTTGACAATGTCAATGTTACCGGATACCTGAACATGGCGCAGAGGCGCTACCTGACCAGGAACCTCATGCCATCGGCCGAAGACAGGAGCGTGTTTGACTTTGAGGATTTCAGGGCCGGCTATTTCAAGATGCTGTCCGATGGCGCCGTGACTGACATGCTGCCGGTTGCCAGGTTCAATCCGCAGGACTCACTCTTTGAAATCAATATTGAGGCTACTGTTGACCAGCACCCTACCATAGACCTTGGACTGGGTATTTCATCAAGCGTATCGAGCCAGCTCTATGCAGCAACGCAGATTCGCCATATTGGTGAGACATCGGCCACCTACAGGCTGGAGGGACAGATTGGCAAGGTATACAACAATGCCCAGTTTACCGCGCGCTATGACATTCCGTTCAAGGTACCTACCGCCATGTCGGTCCAGCTGGCCTACAACAACTTGAACTATTTCAGGTCAAACTACATATTCAACGAGAATATAACTCCTTCGCTTGACAAGGAGATTGAACTGTTTGGCAAGCTCAATTTCTCACGCCCGTTCCTGAACAACAACAAGATGGTGATGTCAATAGGTGGTGCATACCACAAGGATTTCTACGTCCAGTCAAGTACTGTTGACCTCTACAAGTTCCGCTACGATGCCACCAGGAACAATATTTTCGGTATGTCGCTGCAGTTTACCGGCACTACCGAGAATGCGCTCCAGTTCGCTTCAAAGGGACACCGGACAAACATTATAGCCGGGCTCTATACAGCCGGAGAACTGTACAGGCCGCGCAATGTGAAGGACGATGCCTATACTGAACTGGACCAGTCATGGCTTCAGTTCTCGGCTGAGGGCGAGAAGTACATACCAGTCAGCAGGCAGCTGTCTGTTGGCCTGTATGGCAAGTTCTTCTACTCTACCCGAAACCTTTCGACCAACTATTACGCATCGATAATGCAGGCCGGCCGTTTTCAGCCAACAGTAAACAGCCAGTTCATGTTTGACCCTGATTTCTGTGCCCTTGAGTATGTGGCCGCAGGAATAATGCCGGTGTGGAACATCAATTCAATACTGCAGTTCCGCAACGAATTCTACATGTTCACCCCTATTTCACCGCTTGAGAATGATGAGGGACGCGCATTCATTGGCCAGCGTTTCTCCAAGTATTGCGTCATGAACGAAATGTCGGTTGTGGCAAGGTATAACCGATTCTCTATCAGTCTATACTGGGATGCATTCTCAACCAATTACTCTATGAATTCTGTCGGTGTATCGCTGGGAATACTCATGCCAAACGACAGGTTCCTGAACCTTTGATCTAGATTTTCAGGCTTTTGGCGAGCAATGCAACTGTATCTTCCAGAGATTGTCCGTCAGCAGCAATTACACTAGCTACGCATAACTGCTTACGGCGGTACTCTATGCACATTACGCGAATCTGTGATTCATCTTCACAGAAAACCTCAAATCCGTATGATTTGCGCCCTTTGAATTCCCACTCTTCAATTGGATTATAATCTTCAGGATCGTCATCATCGAACCCCACCATGTCGACATAGTTGGTGAGCGCCTGGTCAGGAGCGGTAGAATCAATTGGCATAGGACCAAGCCAGAGTTCTATGGAACGTCCGTCAGTACATGTTGATTCGTAATGATTCTGTTCGCCTTCAGGTCCGTCAAGAGTTTCAAATGTTGTTTTCCAATTAGCGGGCAGACTCAGTATATTGCGTAAATCTTGCATGTGGTTATTCTTGAAATTCTGATAGTTAATATGTTTAATAATAATTGGTTATCCTTCCCAATCATCATCGTGGAAACGGCCTGGAGTATATGTGTTTACATTCTGGAATGCGTATGTGAGTTCAGAACCGAACAGAACCATTAGCCAAGAGTAGTTGAGCCATATCATTAGGAATGGTATAGCGGCTATGGCACCGAACACACCGCTCAGACGGTTGATAAACAACTGTGACTCAAAGTAGATCCACTGGAATATGCAGAAGAAAACCGCGGTGAATAACGCTGACTTGATTGCGTTTACGTATTGCACTTTCACTGCCGGTATGAATTTGTACATGACAGACAGCACAAGTGTCGTCATAAGGTAGGTACCTATCCATGAAATACCTACGCCTAGGTGGTTCAGTATAGGAATGTTGCGCAATAATTGCATGAGACCGTTACCGTGTGAGAACAAAAGAAGCGTAGACATGAACATGAGCAATACAAAAGGAAGTATTATAAGAATGCTCATATATGCCCCTGCCCTTTTGAGGAAACTCCTTGATTTCTTTACATTCCACACGTAATTGAAAGCTGATTCAACCTGAATCATGAGCCATAAAACCATCCATACGAAGCTCAGGAACACAAACAGGCCAAAAACGCCATTGTTTATAGTGTTCAGTATATTGTTGGAGTACTCCAGAATAGTTGCAATTATGGCCTCTTTGCCTTCAAAGTACTGATATAAAATGGATTCCATCTGTGCTCCCAGTCCAAAACCGTTTGTCACAGCGAATATCATTGCTACACAAGGCACAAGAGCCAGTATGGAGAAGTATGCTAGTGCGATTGCGCGGTAGTTGACCTTCTGACCGAAGAATGAACTCAAAGTCAGAAAAGAAACCTTGAGGTAGTGAGCCAGTTTACCGTGTTTTCTGCTGAAACGCTGAGACCACAGTATGCTGGTCAGGAAACGCGCCAGCTGGTCGGTCAGTTGTTTTATTCTATCAACAGTCTGTTTAATACTCATGACTGCAAAATTACTATATTTGCCATATGAACGCAAATAGGTTGATAATAAATGGACTTTTGTCCGTGGCTATATGTTTCGTAAATGTCCGGGAAATCAGTGCCCAGCCTGAAATAAGACCCAGTTTGTCAGGGTATCATAATGAAGACGGTGCAGGTTCATGGTACAATGTTATGAAGTGTGAAGTGCAGACCGTAGGAAGCTATGCCGGAGGTGACAATTCTCCTTTCTGGTTCTCGTCAAACAGGCAGGGAGTTGTTCTGGACAAACTTTCAGGCGGCTACGGACGTGCTGGCTTGGAAGGTGTAATTTCTCATTCGAGTGGTCTTTTTCTTGATTACGGGATAGACGGAGTGTGTGGTGGAGGATTACAGTCAAAACTGTTTCTTCAGCAGCTATACGCCAATCTGGGATTCCGATGCCTGGACATTTCAATAGGTCAGAAGGAACGCTGGGGAGAACTTGCCGACAAGGATCTGAGTTCCGGATCCCTTACCTGGTCAGGCAATAGCCGCCCTATTCCGCAGGTCCGTTTTGAAATGCCGGACTTTACCCGGTTGCCCATACTTGGGAATTGGTTTTCCATAAAGGGGCATGTCGCCTATGGCAAATATCTGGACGGTGAATGGAGCCGTGAGTTCGTCAAGAATTCAGAAAAACAGCGCTATACATCAAACACGCTCTATCACAGTAAGGCCGCTTTCATAAAGGTCGGTGACATGGACAGATTCCCCCTGGAGGGTATTCTTGGACTTGAAATGTATAACCAGTTTGGCGGTACATCGTATAATATTGACATGGTTGACCGTGATGGAAACCCAGTACCACCGGTGTATGAGTTCCCATCTGACATGCAGGCATACATAGATGCTTTTCTGCCGTTCAACAAGGCTGGTGACCAGCAGCGTGACAACGGAAACATACTCGGCAGCTGGCATCTGGCATTCAACACCAAGATTAACGACTGGCAATACATGTTGCGATATGAACACTTCTATGAAGATCATTCGTCCATGCTGGGAATTGAGTATAAGCGAAACATTGATGGAATTAAGAAACTCAAATTCTATGGATTTCAGAATAACTGGCTTGACGGCCTGTTTGCACTTGAAGTAAAGGCCCCCAAGGGTATGTGGTTTAACAAGGCGGTCTTTGAATTCCTTAATACCCGAAGCCAGAGTGGTCCTGTATGTGTGATTCACAATATAGCCAGTATGCCTAATGTCGATGGTCGTGACAATATGTACCAGCATTACATATTCCAGTCATACAGCTATTTTGGAAACTACATGGGAACTCCGCTACTGGTATCGCCAATCTACAATACCAATGGTTCTCTCTATCCCAGGAGTACCAGGGCCATGGTGTTTTATCTAGGTATAGACGGAAATGTGACGGAACGCATTGGGTACAGGTACAAGGTATCCCGTTCTTCTCATTGGGGTACTTATGATACCCCGCTGAAGAGGGTTGAGAAAATAACATCACAGCTTCTGGAACTATCATACAATACCCCGGAAGACCTGAAGTTTATTCTGTCCGTTGGTCTTGACAGAGATTCAGAAAGAACTGCAGGAAATGATTTATATTTAATTGGAAACCAGTCTGGTATAATGCTGACTATGGCAAAGAAATGGAGAGCGAAATAATGAAAAAAATCATTTGTGGAAATTACTTATATAAATTGGGGACTATGGCTTTTGCTGCCATCCTCGGTTGTTGTCTGATTTCATGTGACAAAGCATATGACAATCTGAAACTTGATCATCTATGGAGGCTTGATTCAATTGAACGTAATGGAGTAACCACACAGATGGATAGTATCTACTATGGTTTTGCAACAAACGCAGTTGAGGTTCACCGCATTGACTATTTCTACTTTATGGGTAAAGTTCACTATATCGGTGATTCGCTGAAATTTGATTTCACCCCATATCTTGATAATCCAGAATATACCCCAGCGGTTGTTGCAAATCGACTCAAGGGATATGGAATTGATTCGATGGTAGAGACGTTCGCTATTGATCAACTGGATAAACAGACACTTGTCCTTTCGCACCACAACAAGACAATGCACTTTACCCGCTGGTAAAACAACCGGTAAAACAATGTCGTAATAAATTGGCCTGCTGAATATTTCTGGTTCTTATGGCCAGTTACTGTAAAAGTGTTATTCTTTGTAGAGAATACGGCGGATCTTCTGTGTGGCTGTCTTCTTGAACGGCTCCATCATGATTTCAACCTTTGTTATTGCACTTTGGTTGTTGACGCGCTTGTTTACATAGAGCTGAATGGACTTGCGAACATCATCCATGGTATCACGCAGGCCATCCTCCAGGGTTACCAGAGCAACAAGCTTGTGCTCGCGTTCAACGACAAGAGATTCGTTAACGCCTGGGAATGAATTGATTACCTGTTCAATCTCTTCTGGGTAGATGTTCTCGCCTGATGCTCCTACAATCATGCAGTTTAGGCGTCCCTTAATGTAGTATCGACCTTTTTTGTCAATACATGCCAAGTCGCCTGTATGGAACCATCCGTCTTCTGTAATAACCTGCTTAGTCCTTTCCGGGTCCTTATAGTAACCCATCATGACGTTTGGTCCGCGTGCTATAATTTCACCTTCGCCGTTCTCGGGGTTGACATTGTCAAGCTTGACTTCGACATTTAGGGCATTTACACCGCATGAACCGACTCTGGTCTTCTTTACAGCCGCAAAAGTGATGAGAGGCGCTGTCTCAGTCAGACCATAACCGATTGCATAAGGGAAATGTGTATTTTTGAGGAATGTTTCTACGGTAGGATTAAGCTTGGCACCACCTATGCCAAAAAACATCATCTTGCCGCCGACCTTTTTCTTGAGTGTCTTTCCAATCAGGAAATAGAACAGGAATGGAATGTTATTCTGAAGCCACTGCAGAGGCTTGCTGCCATCAACAACCTTCATTATACCCTTGTAGATCTTTTCCATAACCAACGGAACTGAAAGCATCAGAGAAGGGCGAACCTTTGCCATAGCTGGCAGAAGTATTGCAGGTGTTGGCAATCCTTTTATGTAGTGGACCGATGCTCCCAGGTAAATTGGGTAGAGCATGCCGAATGACATTTCATATGCATGTCCCATTGGAAGAATCGAAAGGAACCTGTCCTTGCACTTAGCAGGCTGGGCAAAATATGCAGCCTTGACATTCTGGCAAAGGTTCTGGTGACTCAGCATAACTCCCTTGGCATTGCCCGATGTACCCGATGTGTAGATGATTGCCGCCATGTCATTGTATTCCGGCTTACGGTCAATCTTGACCGGTGTGTCGGCTACGGTTCCTGAAATGACGCTGAAATCCTCAATTGTGACAATAAGCGCAAGATTCTCCTTCACGGAGTCCGATACCTTGGCAAGCTGGCCCTTTGAAATGAAGAGCGCCCTTGATTCGGAATGGGTGATTATGTTATCAGCCTCGGCTTTTGAACAGCCCGGAAGCATTGGAACAGAAACGCGTCCACTGGTGTTTGTTGCCAGGAATGCTACGGTCCAGTTTGGCATATTCTCAGCCAGAAGGGCTACTTTGTCGCCTGGTGCAATGCCATACTTGCTCAGCAGGTCGGAAATCTCCTGCACTTTGGTTCTGAATGATGAATATGTATAAGGCTGGCTGCCGTCAACAAACTGTGAGAATGGTCTTTCTGGCCACAGGGTTGCTGCTGTTTCAAGCAACTCAGTCAGTGTTGAGAATTCGTATTTGTAGCGCTTCATTTCTTAAAAGGGAATTTCAAGTACAAATATATGTAAAAACCGGAACTCTCAATACGCACAATGTACACTCATTGTCATTAAATACACAATTCCAATAAATGTGTAAAAAACGAGTGCCGTGGCAGGGTTTAAAAGCGTTCTTCAAGGGGTAAAAAAACGAGTGCCGCACAGGGGTGTGCAGCACTCATTGTCCAGCGGTTATTCAGCGGTTGTTCGATACGGGGCACTTGTACTGCCCCTTCCCGACCGTCTCCTTTCCGAAGTGTATTGAGTTGTGCGGACAGCGGTGGTAGCATGACATGCAGGTAGTGCAGTTGTGCCCCCACAGAGGCTTGTTGTCTACAATTGAAATGTTGCCCAGCGGACATTCGCGCGAACAGAGTCCGCAACCCGTACAGGTGTCATTTACAGTGAAATATGAGTCTTTTACCAGCACTGCATAGAACAGCGGGTTCACTATGTGGGTCTTCAGCCAGGGCGAACCGCCCAGAACCATATCGACCTTCTTTTCGCGGTTCATTATTGACTGGGCAATCTGCGGTAGCCGCATAAGGGTGCGTGCAATCTTTTCCTGGGCCACCTGGGGCATGTCCAGGCTGAACCCGGCCAGGTTGATGTATGTTTCGGGCATGATAACCGAAAAAGCCGAATCAAGCCCTACCCCCTTCTTGCGCAGAATCTTGTCCAGGCTTATGTGGGCCAGTCCGGTATTGTCGCCGCAGGTGCATACCATCCATGTGTATGCCGGCCTGACGCTTAAGCTCAGCTCCTTTATGAAATCACTGACAAGCCTTGGAATGTCCCAGGCATAAATGGGACAGACTATGCCCAGTGATTCACCCTGCTCCAGACGGAATTCCCTGGGATTGGTACGTGGAATGAACGCCAGACTGTCATTGGTCAGCCTGGCCAGTTCCTTGGCCACAAGGGCGCTGTTTCCGCATCCGGAGTAGTAAAGAATCATATGGCGTCAGAATGTGTATCCAAGTGAAACGGTAAGCATGCCGGTCTTCATGGCATCGGACTCATGGTCATAGGTAGGCGATGAACTGCCCAGTGTTTCGGTAACACTTGAAATTACCTTTGCCTGCCCAAGGTTGTAGTACGATGCCGACAGCCTGTAATGGTCAAAGAAACATGCTCCCAGCGATACCTGGCCGGCCAGTGTGAGGCGCTTGGAATAATCCCACCGGTTCTCACCCTTGGTGCCCTGGTAGACATATTCGAATGAGTAGTCGGTGATTATCCTGGTGTTCACGCCTATGCCGGCGTTGGCGAAAACCGATACCGACTTGCCAATTGGGCATGAATAACTGAGTCCGGTAATCCATGGAACATTGAAGTAAAGCGGATAGCTTACCGTGACCTGGTCATACAGGTAAATGCCTTCGGTGTAGACCTTGGCAAACAGGCTGTCATTGTCAATGGCGGTCGATACTCCGTTGCATATGACTGAAATGCCAGAGTACAGCTCCAAATGGTCACGCAGTTCCTTGGAGACCTGGAAATCTATGAAGAAGCCGTTTCCGGCCTCGCCCTTGCTGCCTCCTTTCTCGCTTGGCGAAAGAGCGGCTATGCCGTACAGAGTATTGCTTTTCTCCCCGAATGACCCCGATGGGACCGCCAGTCCGGCAGACAGCGTGTACTTCTGTGCGTGGGCTGGAATGATAGACAAGAGAGCGCCTAAAATAACTGCAAACTTCTTCATAGTTCTTGTGTAAAACTCAGATTATCATAGATTTATGCGTTAATCCATTGGGTACTTTACTCCCCACTCTTTCCTGAGGGCATCCATCTGCTCCATTATGCTGATGGTCTCGGCATGAGGCATCATAGGTGATTCCAGAAGGCCGGCCTCAATGCATCGGCGGCACTCCATTACCTGATACTCATAGCCGGTAACCATTTCCTGTGGACGGAAAATGCGGGCAACAAGTTCATAGTTGCGGTAAACCTCAACCAGTTCGGGACAGTTAATGTTGTCAACGCGAATGTAACCCTCGGTTCCGCTAATTATACCCTGACGGTCATTCAGGCACAGGCAGCCGGCCTGAAGGTTTGCCATGCGGCCGTTGGCATAAGTGAGAGAGATTGATTCCTGCATGTCCATTCCCGTTGGGCCCAGTATGCAGTTGCTCACGCTCTTTACAATGTCAGTGCCGAAATACATTCTGGCAAAGTTTATGGAATATACGCCAAGGTCAAGAAGTGCTCCGCCGCAAAGGTCCGGACGTACAATGCGCTCCTTGTTTTCCATCATGTAGCACAGGGTTGCAGTCAGTACGCGCGGATCGCCTATTATGCCGCTGTCCATGAGTTCCTTCACCTTGTGTGAAAGCGGCATGTATCTGGTCCAGATGGCCTCGGTTATGAAGAGGCTTTTCTGGCGGGCGGTCTCAATCAGAATCCTGGCCTCGCGGGTATTGGCAGTAAACGCCTTCTCAACAAGCACATGCTTTCCGTTCTCAAGGGCAAGCATGGTGTGCTCGAAATGATGTGAATGCGGGGTGGCTATATAAACAAGGTCAACCTGAGGGTCCTTGACAAGCTCTTCGTAGCTGCCGTAGGCCTTCTCTATATCATAATGACTTGCAAATTCCTTTGCCTTTTCCAGTGAACGTGAAGCAACTGCATAAACGCAATACTCCTTGAGCGGTGCCAGTGAAACTGCCATCTTATCAGCAATCCATCCGGCTCCGATAATACCAACCTTAAATGTGCTCATTTTATCCATGTTATTGATTTGAACAATATGGCTTTCCAACTTACAGTGTCAAGCCGATTACAAATATAGGGAAAAATAAGTAAGTTTGGAGCTCAATACTTAAATGTAATTTTTTTGAATTCGCTGAGTGAGCACAAAAATTTACTGGGTTCTAGTAGATTAATACAACTGGCAGTTGTTTTTATTTGCAGAATACCTATATCTTTGTTTCAACAAAAACAAAGGCAATGAAAATCCTTGAAGCACATCAAAGTGAAACACCATCAACATGGCGTGATATCACTACTCATTGGTACCAGATGGACCCATATTGGGATTTGGTTCCCCGCTATGAAGATACCGGCCTGCAGCATTATTCAGGATGTCAGGCTTCTGAGAAAGCCCCGTTCTGGAAGAATTTCACAATCATAGCTGATCTGTAACAGATGCATTTCAAGTCAGTCTTTTTACTTCCAGCAATCGCAATCATGCTTCTCTCTGCTTGTAATAATGAGGAGCATAATACGGTGGAAACACAAGGACGTCAGGTCGTGGTGTTCTTTTCGCCAGGTGGACTGGGCGACCAGGGTTACAACGACCAGATTATGCGCGGTGTGCAGCGTGTTCACATGCATTACCCTGATGCCAGCTTCATGTTCTATTCGCCATCGGAACTCAACCAGGCGATATCAATGTATGAATTCATGAAGGAAATTTCGCCCAATGTGCCAACTCTCATACTGATGGCATCGAACGAATTTGCCGACATAGCCATACAGATGCATGCCGATATGCCTGACCATCATGAAATACTGCTGTTTGAATGTGCCGAACAGCCCAGGTTTGAGGGTCTTGACCGCATTCATGTATTTGACATTGACATGTATGGCGCATCGTACCTGGCAGGAGTGACGGCGGCAGCAGCAACACAGGACAGCGTGCTGGTGTGGCTCTCCAATCCGCGTGATGATGTCATAGCCCGCGCTGCCAGCGGATTCACGGCCGGCTACAAGTCGGTCCTTGACCGCGAACCTGCAGTCAGGTATTTCTGGGAGGACTGGCATGGCTACATGATGAGCGAACAGGCATATGAACAGATGGCTAGTGTGGCTCCGCGCTACGGATATATATTTCCGGTTGCCGGTGGAACCAACATGGGCATATACCGCTACCTCAGGGAGAATCCCGATGGACCGCTGGTTGCCGGAATGGATGTTGACCAGAGCATATACAGCACGCGCGTTTCGGGCAGTGTCATAAAGAGAATTGACGTTCTGCTTGAAGACTTGATTGGCGGCTGGATTAACGGTGAGGAAATTCCTCAGCACAAGACTTGTGGCCTGTATGACGGCTATTCTGACTGGCAGCTTGCAGACAAATATATGGAACAGTTCGGAAATATAGTTGAGTCTCACAGGAGTGAGGCTGTTGACGAGGAACTGAAACATAGACAGAACTGATTCAAAATAAAATTGCTACAATGAAAAGACTTCTCAATATAGCACTTACGGCAATCATGATGGCCATGTGGGCATCGTGCAACAACAGTGCCGATAGTCCGCAGGGTAATCAGCCTCAGGTAGACTGTAAGGTGGCTGTTGTGCTGCCCATGCAGGATGGCTTGGACGGGCATTGGCATCAGCTTCTGGAAATGTGTTCGCGTAATCTGAAAAACGCGATGGCAGAATCAGAAGTCAGTGTAAATGTGCAGTTTGAGTGGTTCGATGAATTCGATGATGACCTTGAAGGCATTGCGGCAACCCTGGCTGGACGGACTGACTTGAAGGCTGTGATAGGAGGACTCTATTCTGGCGATGCCAAAATTCTGGCCGATGCCCTGAGCAAGAAGAACATACCATTGTTTACCATGGCCACAACCGAACAACTGGTGCGCGGCTATTCCAGCTGGGGCAATCTGTGGGCCATGACTGAAACCGACATTACCCAGTGTGAAGTACTTCTTTCAAAGGCCATGCAGCACGGGGCCCAAAGCGTTGCCCTGATTGCCCGTGACAATAATCTGTACGGACAGACATTTGTTGACTGGTTTGCATTCCAGACCGATGAGCTTGGCGTGAAGAATACCGGCACATTTGTCTATGACGTGGCCCCAGGTTCTGCAGAATCTCTTGAAAATGCGGCTCTCCAGGCGTTCCTTTCAGGCGCAGACTATCTGATATGCGCCAATTCTGAAATTGATGAAATGCAGGCGTTGCTGCAGTTCTACAATGCCTGCCGTGCAAAATATGGCGATGATTCAATGCCAAAGCTGCTGTTCAGTGACATTGCCTATGGCGCCGATGTGCTGAGCACGCTTGGTGACTTGTGCGAGGGCATTGAGGGAATATGTTTCGGTGCTGACCCGGAAACCGGTTTTGAGGTATCATACGAAGAGATTTTCGGCATGCAGTCAACCAATGGTGAAGCACAGGCGTACGATGCCTGCATGCTCATAGGCTATGCCACTATGGTTCAGGAACTGTACCGCAATGAAGAACTGAGTTTCCGCGATGCCATGCGCAAGCTGGTTGACGGCCGTGATACCGGGTTTGGCAGCTGGATGATGGAAGATATGACTCAGGTTGTACGCAGCCTGAACCATGGCCAGTGGCCTGACCTGCATGGAGCATCGGGCTCACTTGACTTTGACCGCAAGGTGTATACCAACGTTCAGTCAACGGTATACTACAACTATATGATTTATCAGGGCCGGTACATAATACTGGACTACAATTCTACCGATGGCAGCAAGCGTTCCGATGCCACGCTGGCCGGATGGAACTGGCGCGCAAGCCATATGCAAAAGATTGATTCTGATGGAATTGACGTTTCGTACCCTGACCTGCATGAGCGCTGGGCCCTGCTGGTTGCAACCTCATCGACATGGACAAATTACCGTCATCAGGTTGACGTGCTTTACCTGTACCAAATGCTTAGGAGGGCTGGATATGACGACAGTCACATAGTACTGATAATTGAAGATGACCTGGCTGGCAATGCCAAGAATCCGGAACCAGGCGTGCTCCGCTCGCGTTTTGGAGGCGAAAATGTCTACACCAACGCAACGGTCGACTACAATACATCGCAGATTTCCCCGTCAGACCTGAAGGATATTCTGTGCGGCAAGTCATCGGACCGCCTTCCGCATGTGCTGAATGCCGATTCTGATGACAATGTCTTTATTTTCTGGTCAGGGCACGGTGTTCCCGGCTACTTGTGCTGGGGCGACAGCATTGAGGGCTTTTCAACTGCCGATGCGGAACTCATGCTGAGTACTCTTGAGAACGAAGGCTCGTTCAGAAAGTTGCTCTGGATGGTTGAAACCTGCTATTCAGGCAGCGTGGCCAACGTTGTGGAGAATCATGAGCACATGCTCTGCTTTACCGCCGCCAACGCGCAGGAGACATCAAAAACCGATATTTTCAACATGGATCTAGGCGTGTGGATGAGCAACCGCTTTACATCGAGCCTGCAGGATTGTGTTGAATCGGACCCCGGTATTTCAATGAGCAATCTCTATTACCGCCTGTTCCAGAACACCGTAGGTTCACATGTATGCGTGTTCGGACAGAACGGATTTGGCAACCTTTACCACGAAAAGATGGCAGAATGGATTGGTGTTAAATAAAATAATTGATTAGATATGTCAAGACAAAAAAGCAGTATTTCAAAGAAGATTTATATATGGCTGTTCAGCTGCGTGCTTACGGCCTTTGCTATTGCTACGGTGGTATCATTCATAATGAATACCGACATTTCGCGTGAAAACACTCACAAGTTGCTTGTTACGAATATTGACGACGTGTGCGGCGATGTTCATGAGACCGACAGCGTGACCATTCTCAATACCACTCTCCGATGGGCCGATTACTTTGACGACTTTGGGTCATTTGAAATGAATCAGGATTTCAAGAGAATGATAAACAACATTGCTACCGGCAATGACATTGACGAAATCAACATCATTGATGAGAATGGCATTATTGTGGCATCGAACTCACCGGAATTCCTTGGCTATGAAATGAAATCGGCCGACCAGTCCAGGGAATTCATGGTTCTGATTGATAATCCGGAAGTCAAGACATTTGTACAGGGACTGAGAGAACAGGGCTACAACAATGAGAAATACAGGTATGCCGGTTCTGTTTTCAAAAATCACGCCGGCTTTATTCAGCTGGGCATAAGCGAGGCTCATTACAACAGCATGATTACCGACCTTCTGAAAGGGTCAACCCGATACCGGAGGATTGGTGACAACGGGGCAATCTATATTTTTGACCGTGATTTCAACATTATAAGCTTGCCCAAGGGGCATGAAATGCCAGAGACTGGCAAGGGTTTCATATCAAAGGAAGAATTGCTGACGCACCACCCTGTCACTCTGTTTGAATACGACATTAATGGAACACCGTGTTACTGCATGTACCAGATTGAGCAGGAGTGCGTGGTTCTGGCCGTACAGCCGGTAAGTGAGGCCACCCTGACAAGAAACAATTCAGTTATACTGTCATCAATAAACGTGTTCTTCATTTTCATAATACTGTTTATTGTGATATGGCTGCTCATAAGGAAACTTGTTGTAAAGAATATAGACCTTGTAAACGAATCACTTGCCAGGATTACCAAGGGCGATTTGGAAGAGGTCGTCAATGTTCGTGACTCATATGAGTTTGATTCCCTTTCGACCGACATAAACAAGACTGTTGACCGCCTGAAAACCTATATTCATGAGGCAGAAACGCGTATGGATGCTGACTTGGCATTGGCCAAGGCCATTCAGAAATCGGCCCTGCCATCGGAATTCCCGGCATTTCCAAATAACAAGGAATTCGATGTTTACGCTGGAATGATGACCGCCAAGGAGGTGGGAGGCGATTTCTATGACTTCTATTTCTCGGGCGATGACATGTTCACCATAACCATTGCCGATGTGGCTGGAAAAGGTATTCCGGCCGCCATGTTCATGATGAGGGGCAAGTCGGTACTGAACAATATAATAAGTACAGGCGTTCCTCTGGACGAGGCATGCGCAAGGGTGAATGACAACCTTTGCCAAAATAATGAAACCACAACATTCTTTACCGGATGGATTGGTACCGTGAACCTGAATACAGGTGAAATGACTTACGTAAATGCCGGTCACAACAAGCCCCTTATACGCCGAAATGGCGGAATATTTGAATTCCTTGACTGCAAGCCAGGTCTTGCCATGGCTGTGTTTGACGGTTTCCAGTATACAATGGAATCGGTTCAGCTGAAACCAGGCGATGAAATATTCCTGTACACCGATGGTGTGACCGAAGCTACAAACCTGCACGAAGAGTTGTTCGGTGATGAGCGCCTTCAGGCTTCTCTGAACAGCATTCCGCTCTCAATGGCAGGAAAGTCACAGGATATTTGCAATTATGTCCTCTCCAAGGTACATGAATTTACAAACGGAGCCGAACAGAGTGACGACATTACAATGCTCTGCTTCAGATACCTGGGTGCCTGAAATGAAGTGTTCCTGGTTGAAGGGTAATCAGCCCGTTCAATCACAAGGCCCCCCTATCCTAACGGACATGAACCCCGAAAGTTAGATTGAAAACTTTCGGGGTTTTATTATGTCAAACAAGACAGCTACTCTTCATTCCACCAGGCAATGATGGCCGGCTTCCCTTTTGGAAATACTTCGCGGGGAGAAAGTGAAGTGGTATGCGCGTTTAAATCAAGAAGATGAAAGCGCGTGACCTGGAACTAAAAAACAACTGGGGTACAATTTGTACCCAAACAATGGATGGCGCAGGTGGCAAGCGATCGCCTTGGCCATCAGCCCAAATTCAAACAGACAAAAACATTATGAAGAAGTATTTGATTTTTGCGTGTACAACGTTCTCAGCTTTAGTAGCATGTGCACCTTCAAGAGAGGAGATATGTGAAGAAAAGTCGCTTACAGATTAGTTGTTGTTTGATCAAACATCACAGTCATTTGATATTGTGTTGGAAACAGAAATTGCTATTACTCTAAATTATTATTTATCTCTTTGGTATAATATCACCCGAACATTCGGTTTTTCAAAATATATAAGGTAGATTTGTGGATTGTAAAATAGTATCTGTAAATTTATCATAATAGAATGGCGAAGATTAATACAGCCGATGTGGGATTTGAAAAACAAATTTGGAATGCCGCTGACGTTTTGCGTGGCAGCATGGATGCTTCAGAATACAAGCATGTAGTTCTGGGACTCATTTTTCTGAAGTATATATCAGACCGCTTTGAGCAGAAGTACAACGAACTTGTGGCCGAAGGCTATGACATGCAGGAGGACAAGGATGAATATACTGCAGAAAACATCTTCTTTGTTCCGCAGGATGCCCGCTGGAGCGTAATAGCCAGTGCTGCACATACGCCAGAGATTGGCAAGACAATTGACAATGCCATGGTTCTTATTGAGAGTGAGAACCAGAGGCTTAAAGGAGTTCTGCCAAAGAATTTTGCCCGTCCGGAACTTGACAAGGAAAAGCTTGGCAATGTGGTTGACCTGTTCACCAACATCAACATGAAGGAGCATGGTGACAGCAAGGATATTCTTGGACGTACCTACGAATATTGCCTTTCACAGTTTGCCAGTGCCGAAGGAAAGAATGCCGGCGAATTCTACACACCATCTTGTATAGTACGTACTCTGGTAGAAGTACTGAAACCGTATCACGGCCGTGTGTTTGACCCTGCATGCGGAAGCGGCGGTATGTTTGTTCAGTCTGCAAAGTTCATTGAGCGCCACCAGGGAAAGATCAATGATATTTCCGTATTTGGTCAGGAGTACAACCCAACTACATGGAAGATGGCTCAGATGAACCTGGCTATCCGTGGAATTGAAGCCAATCTTGGTGAATACAATGCCGATTCATTCCTGAATGACCGCCACGCTACCCTTAAGGCCGACTACGTGATTGCCAACCCTCCGTTCAACATGAGCGACTGGGGAGCAGAGAAGCTGCAGGACGATGTACGCTGGAGATATGGAATACCACCAAGCGGCAACGCAAACTTTGCCTGGATGCAGCACATGATTCACCACCTGTCACCAGCAGGACGCATTGGTCTGGTACTGGCCAACGGTGCATTGTCATCACAGTCTGGCGGTGAAGGCGAAATACGCAAGAACATAATCAATGCAGACCTGGTTGAATGTATTGTGGCCATGCCCGACAAGCTGTTCTATTCAACCGGCATTCCAGTATCGCTCTGGTTCCTGAACAGAGACAAGAAGCAGAAGGGAAAGACAGTTTTCATAGATGCCCGCAGTATGGGTACCATGGTGACCAGAAAGCTGCGTGAGCTGACTGAAGATGACATTCTGAAGATTGCCAGAACATACGATGATTATGTTGCCGGAACACTTGAGAACGAAAAGGGATTCTGTGCAGTAGTCACTACTGATGACATAGCAAAGCAGGATTTCATTCTTACTCCGGGCCGCTATGTTGGAATAGCAGAAACGCAGGACGATGGTGAACCGTTTGAGGAGAAGATGACCAGGCTGACAACAGAACTGGGAGAACTGTTCCAGAAGTCACACGAACTGGAAGCCGAAATCAAGAAACAACTTGCCAGCATAGGTTTCACCATAAAGTAAAATTCTCTTTCCCTGGATTATTAACTCAATAAAAAAGGGAAATGAAAGAAAGACTAATTCAAGAAGTTACAGACGGAATGTCAGAGACACTCACAGTAGATCAGATGGCGCAGTTGAACAGTGTACTGCTTCAGGTAATAAGCAGATACAACATTGCCCAGGATGGAGACAAGGTCCAGGAGGACTTTGCCTCGAACACCCGTCTGCTGGAGATATTCCTTGCTGCAAAGCTGGTAGAAGGCTGTTCGCAGAAAACAATCAAGTACTACGAAACCACAGTAAAGCAGCTGTTCCGTTACATGCCTAAGCCGGTCAAAGAATACACAACCGATGACCTGCGTGCTTATCTGGCCGTATTCCAGAAAAAGCACAAATCAAGCAAGGTCACCATTGACAACATAAGAAGGATATTCTCTTCATTCTTTTCTTGGCTTGAAGATGAGGATTTTATTCTGAAGAGTCCGGTACGCAGGATTCACAAGGTCAAGACCGGTGAACAGGTGAAAGAAGTTATATCAGATGAGAACCTGGAACGTCTGCGCGACCGATGCAAGTGCCCAAGAGACCTGGCAATCATAGACATGCTGGCATCGACCGGCATGCGTGTTGGTGAATTGGTCAAGCTGAACAAGAGCGACATAAACTTTGCTGAGCGCGAATGCATAGTATTTGGCAAGGGAAACAAGGAACGGATTGTCTATTTCAATGCCAGGGCCAAACTGCATCTGCAGGAATACCTTGCAACGAGAAGAGACAAGAACCCTGCTCTTTTTGTGTCACTGGACAAGCCACATGCACGTCTGCAGATTTCTGGAGTGGAAATGAGACTGCGTGATCTGGGACGGAACCTGAAGATTCCAAGAATTCATCCGCACAAGTTCAGAAGGACTCTGGCAACCACTGCCATTGACAAGGGTATGCCTGTTGAGCAGGTTCAGACACTTCTGGGACATGTCAAGATTGACACGACAATGCGATATGCAATGGTCAACCAGACCAATGTAAAACTGTCACACCGTAAATTTCTGGGATAATGATAGTGACTACCACAAATAGCCGCACCAGACGGCATGTTTTCAGTGCAAGAACGCGCAGAAATCATAATTTAGAGGAGCAGGCTCAGGCTCTATACAAGTCTTGGTTTGTTGATTTTGAACCATTTAAGGGCGGTAAATTCGTGGAGAGCGAGCTGGGAATGATTCCTGAGGGATGGAAGGTCGTTTCACTTAGAGATATCGCTACATTGGAAAAGAAAACTATTAATCCGCAGAAACACACCGAGATTGTTTTTGCCCATTATAGTATTCCAGCCTATGATAATTCTGAGTTACCTGAAACCCAGAAAGGTTCTGAAATTATGAGCAATAAGTTTGAAATATCCGATCATTCTGTTTTGTTCTCAAAACTAAACCCAAGAATAAAAAGAGTATGGAATATTTATAAAGCAAAGGAAAACTCAATTTGCTCTACAGAATTCGTAGTATATAAAGCAAAGTCCTTGAATTACTATCCTTTCCTATTTTCTGTAATTTCCGGCAATGATTTTTATGATAATATCATGTCAAAAGTGAACGGAGCTACGGGTAGTCATCAAAGATTTCACCCAGAAGAAACGTTAGACTATATGCTTCCATTTAACGACTCATCCTACAGGTTATATTGCGACATCATATTACCTTACATCAGAACCATCGAAGATAACAAACAAGAGATCCTTAGACTGATAACACTACGTGATTCACTTTTGCCAAAACTTATGTCTGGCGAGCTTGATATTAATGAAATAGACTGTTAAATTCTCATTTATGGAAGATTTGATAAACCTGAAAAATAATGATTATTTCGGCTTGTTGAGCGAGATTAGCACTCTGCTCACCACTGCCCATTCTGCTGTTGCCCAATCGGTGAACACAATATTGCTTGATACTTATTGGCAAATAGGAAAACACATCGTAGAGTTTGAACAAAAAGGTAATGACAAAGCGGAATATGGAAGCAATCTATTGAACAATATATCCAAGGACTTAACCAGTAAGTTTGGAAGTGGATTCAGCAGAAGCAATATCCATTATATGAGACAGTTCTACCTGCGCTTTCCAAAAAGTGAGACGGTGTCTCACAAATTGAGTTGGAGTCATTATTTTGAGATTCTGAAGGTGGATGATCCGTTGGAAATGTCATTCTATATCAATCAGTGTGAGAAAGACGGTTGGAGTGTGCGGGAACTTAAACGCCAGATGAAAAGTATGTTGTTTCATAGGATTGCCTTAAGTAAGGACAAAACAGAAGTACTTAAACTGGCAAGCAATGGTATTGATGTTCAGAGACCAGAAGACATTATAAAAGACCCGTATGTTTTGGAATTTGTCGGCCTGCCTGATAGACTGCAATATAAGGAAGGTGATCTTGAAAATGAGCTGTGCAATCATCTGAGCCAGTTTATGCTGGAGCTTGGAAAGGGCTTTGCTTACATTGGTAGACAATACAGATTCAGTATTGCTGGAAGGCATTATTTTGTTGACTTGGTCTTCTATAATGTCATTCTAAAATGCTATTGTCTGATTGACTTGAAACGCGGTGAAATACAGCATGAGGATATTGGGCAGATGAACTTCTATCTGAACTATTTTCGTAATGAAGTGTGTACCGAGGGAGATAACGAACCCATTGGCATTTTACTTGGGGCGAATGCGGATAAGCTGACCATGGAATATGCCATGGAAGGCATTTCAAATCAACTGTTTGTAAGTCGTTACCAGTTGTATCTGCCCGACAGAGAAAGTTTGGAAAGAGAATTAAGAATGCTGATGGAAAAGGAATAAAAAGACTCAGTTATGGAAAAAATGAAATACATTCAGTTGAGAGACGTTTGTGATCTTATTCCTGGATTCGCATTTAAAAGTGGGGACTTTGGAGAATATGATAATCGTGCAATAAAGATTGGAGACATACAACCTCCATACGTTAATGAAGAGGGCCTCATAGGTGTTGATATTTCAAATTATTCCAAAGAAAGACTTGACAAGTTCAAAGTCCATTATGGAGACTTTGTGTTAGCCATGACCGGAGCAACAATCGGAAAAATCGGACGGTTCGTTGGCGATTCTGTAGCTTACATTAACCAGCGCGTCTTGCTATTCCGACCACATGCTACAGTAAATAAAGAGTACGTTTATTATTCTCTTCAGTCACCTGTGTTTCAGCAATATATCTTTAATCATATTGACAGTCAGACAGCACAACCTAATATAAGCGCAGGATCTGTATCTGGATTTGAAATACCCCTTCCAAGTCGCAACGAGCAGGATAGGATTGCTGATTTACTTTCATGCATAGATAACAAGATTGAGCTCAACAACCGGATAAATCATAATTTAGAGGAGCAGTTAACACTGTTATATCATCAATACTTTAACGATAAAAGCTGTAACATGATTGCTTTAGGGAAGGTTATTAAAACAACTTCCGGAGGGACCCCGTCAAGGAGTGTTGAATCATATTATGGGCCCGAGATCCCATGGGTAAAATCAAAAGAACTTCACGGTGGCTATATTGTAAATACAGAAGAGTCCATCACGACAGAAGGGCTGGCGAATTCTTCTGCAAAACTATTGCCTTCGCATTGTGTGCTTATTGCAATGTATGGGGCTACTGTTGGCGAATTCGGTATTACTTCTATGCCCGCGACATGCAATCAAGCAATTTGTGCTCTAATCCCCAATGACAATTATCCTTTCTCATATTTGTATATATACGCTAAGGATATAAAAGAAACTCTTATGAATAGTGCAGTAGGATCAGCACAACAAAATATAAGTCAGGTTATAATTAAGGAACTACAAGTAAGTTCTGATCTTAAGAAGATTTTAGATTATAATAGAATTGCTGAACCAATCCTTCGTAACCTTGAGTTAATTACGCAGGAGAATGTTCGTATGTCAATGTTAAGAGATTCTCTCCTACCAAAAATTATGTCTGGAGAACTGAATATTAACGAATTAGACTGCTAAATTCTCATTTATCTATGATATTATCTGAGATATGTTCATATTGTAACTCTAGAGTTAAAGCTGAGACTCTAACCATTGACAACTATATTTCAACAGAAAATATGGTTGCCAATAAGGGTGGTATAGTACCGGCATCTAGGGTTTCTCCGGAAGCTGCGATAGAATTCCTACCTGGAGACATTCTTATTTCTAACATACGACCATATTTTAAGAAAATCTGGCAGGCTGATAGAACTGGAGGATGCTCTACGGATGTTCTTTGCATACGAGCAAACCATAATATAATCCCAGAATATCTATATTTCTTGCTTTCTCAAGACGCCTTTTTTGACTATGTAATGACCGGAGCGAAGGGTAGCAAGATGCCTCGAGGAGACAAGCGACAAATAATGTGTTGGCCGGTTGAGATACCAACCATGGAAGAACAGATTCAAATCGTTAATATTCTAAAATCTATTGATGATAAGATTCAAGTCAATCAACTTATAAATCATAATTTAGAGGAGCAGGCTCAGGCTCTATACAAGTCTTGGTTTGTTGATTTTGAACCATTTAAAGATGGTAAATTTGTAGAAAGCGAGCTGGGTATGATTCCGGAAGGATGGAGAATTGGACAGCTATCTGAAATATGTGAAATCGTTGGAGGTGGCACGCCATCAAAGGCTAAAGCAGAGTTTTATACAAATAACGGAATTCATTGGTTGACACCAAAGGATCTATCCATCTCTTGTAAAAAATTCACTAGCAAAGGACAGGATGATATTACAGAATTGGGTTACAGAAGCAGTAGCACGAAACTTATGCCTAAAGGTACAGTACTTTTTAGTTCACGTGCCCCAATTGGATATATCACTATAGCAAAGAATTCTATATGTACTAATCAGGGCTTTAAATCTGCGGTTCCCGGTATTGCTGGAACTGCATTCCTATATTATTACCTTAAATTCAACACAGAAAACATAGAAAAACTCTCATCTGGCTCAACATTCAAAGAGGCATCTGGTTCACTCATGAAATCTCTTGCAGTAATTATTCCTCCCAAAGAGGTTTTTGATAAGTTTGAAGAAGTCATGACTGGCTATTTTGCAAGCCAAGAAAACTTAGAATTAGAAAACACTCGCCATGAGGCGGTTAGAGACTCATTATTACCGCGCCTTATGTCGGGAGAAATAACTTGTTAAATTCTCATTTATGGAAATACTTACTTTTATTGCTATCAGCAATTGCAGCAGGTGCATCTGTGGTATCTGTCATACTAGTTATTCAAAACAACAGACAACAGAAAAGGCATCTAAAGAACAGACTATCAGTATTAGACGACGTATACAATGGTACAATGAGTCATTTTTCTGACAGCCCCATGCGTGAAGAAGGGAGAATTGAACTGGAAACTTTAAAAAGAGATCTCAATCCATAAAAACATATTCAAAGATTGATGGATTATTATATATGGAAGGGTGGAAAACATATAAACTTAAAGATATCACGACTAAGATTGGTAGTGGTGCCACACCATCAGGTGGTAAAGAAGCTTATCTCGGAGGAAATACAGCTCTTGTGAGAAGTCAAAATGTATTAGATTTGGATTTCACTCAGGATGGCTTAGCATATATTTCTGATGAACAAGCACACAAACTATCAAATGTTGAACTTTGCTTGAATGACACTCTCATAAACATTACAGGAGATTCTGTCGCTAGAGTATGCACTTTGCCATCTTGGGTACTTCCTGCAAGAGTAAACCAACATGTTGCTATCGTTCGCCCCGATAGAAACAAGGTTGCAAGCAAATACCTGACATATTATCTTTTGACGAAGAAAGATTATCTATTATCAATATCAGCCTCTGGCGCTACCCGAAAAGCATTGACGAAAGGTATGTTGGAGGAGATAGACGTTTTACTACCACCGTTAGAATACCAAAATAAAATTGTAAAAGTTCTTGGTTCTCTTGACGACAAAATAGAGCTTAACAACCGCATAAATCATAATTTAGCCGCATAGGAAAATAACAAGCATCCTTAACCAATTAGCAAACAAATACTTATATGTCTATATTTTCAGAAGATAGTTACGAACATGCGCTGCTTTCCCTCTTTGATGGAATGGGCTATACTGTGCAGTATGGTCCAGACATTGAAAGGGATTACACTGCCCCGTTCTATGAGTATGTCATGGAGCAGAGCATTGTGCGACTGAACCCGAAGCTGCCGCATGCTGCAGTACAAGAAGCAATAAAGAAACTGAAGAACATTGATTCCGGTGATCCTGTAAACAAGAATGAAAAGTTTATGGACTACCTTCAGAATGGTGTGGAAGTCAGTTATTATGCCGATGGTGAGGAAAAGCACGACCTGGTGTACATTGCCGATTTTGAGAATCCAGGCAGAAATGATTTCCGCGCCATTAACCAGTGGACATTCGTAGAGAAGTCTGAGAAGAGAGCCGACATTATTGTATTTCTGAACGGACTGCCAATTGTTCTGCTGGAGCTGAAGTCACCGTCACGTGAAGAGGCCGAGGCATCAAACGCATACAAGCAGATAAGGAATTACCTACATGAGATTCCGTACATGTTCACTTACAATGTGTTCTGTGTTATGAGCGACATGGCCTGTTCAAAGGCTGGCACCATAACTGCCAAGGAAGACCGATACATGGAATGGAAGACCAAGGATGGCGTGAATCTTAGCACTGACTATGTTGACTATGACACTTTCTTTGAGGGAATGTTCCAGAAGGAACGACTGATGGACCTGATTAAGAACTTTACCTGTTTCAGCAAGGAAGAGAAAGGCGATGCCAAGATACTTGCGGCATACCATCAGTACTTTGCAGTCAAGAAAGCTGTTGAAAGAACAGTCTCTGCTACAAATGGCGATGGCAAGATCGGTGTATTCTGGCATACTCAGGGCAGTGGAAAGAGCCTGTCAATGGTGTTCTATGCACACCTTATACAGCAGGTTCTGGACAAACCGACCATAGTTGTTATCACCGACAGAAATGATCTGGACGAGCAGTTGTACGGACAGTTCTGCAGGTGTGAGCATTTTCTGCGCCAGAAACCCGTCCAGGCTGAAAGCCGTGAAAACCTTAAGGAACTGCTTAGGGGACGTGAGGCAAACGGAATCATATTCACGACCATGCAGAAGTTCCAGGAGTCAAAGGAACCGCTGTCAGAACGCCGCAACATTGTGGTGATGACAGATGAGGCACATAGAGGCCAGTATGGATTTGAAGAGAAGATTGACGTCAACGGAAAGGTAAGCGTAGGTCAGGCACGCATTATACGTGATTCGCTGCCCAACGCGTCATACATTGGCTTTACCGGTACCCCAATATCAAAGAAGGACAAGGATACTCAGGAGGTATTTGGCGACTACATTGATATATATGACATGACTCAGGCAGTAAAGGACGGTGCTACTGTTCCTGTTTACTACGAATCAAGGGTTGTAAATCTGAAGCTTGATGCGACCACCCTGAGCCTGATTGATGCGGAATACGAACTGCTTGCCGAAGAAGGAGCCACAGAAGCCCAGATAGAAGAAAGCAAGCATGAGATGTCACACCTTGAAGAGATTCTGGGTGCCCCGGAAACAATTGATTCACTGGTTGACGACATACTTAACCACTATGAGAATAACCGTCAGTACGAACTGACCGGCAAGGCCATGATAGTGGCATATTCACGCCCCATTGCCATAAGGATTTACCAGAATATCCTGAAGAAAAGACCGGATTGGACAGATATGGTAAAGTGCGTAATGACAGCATCAAACAATGATCCGGAGGAATGGCATGACATAATTGGCAACAAGCAGTACAAGAAAGAGCTGGCCAAGAAGTTCAAGGATGACAGTGACCCGCTGAAGATTGCCATTGTTGTGGATATGTGGCTGACCGGATTTGATGTGCCATCATTAGCCACCATGTACGTGTACAAACCTATGGCTGGCCACAATCTTATGCAGGCCATTGCCCGTGTAAACCGCGTGTATGCAGGCAAGGCTGGCGGTCTTGTTGTTGACTATATTGGTATAGCAAAGGCCCTGAAGGAGGCTATGCACGATTATACCAAGCAGGATCAGTCAAATTTTGGCAACCAGAATATCAAGGACACTGCATTGCTGGAATTCCAGAAACACCTGGAGATATGCCGTGACTTTATGCATGGTTTTGATTATTCCGGTTTCCACAAAGGAACAGATGCCCAGCGTGCAGCAATAATAAAAGGTGGAGTGAACTTTATGCTGGCACCAGCCAAAGATGAGCAGCTGACTGAATTCCAGAAACAGACTCTACTGCTGAAAAATGCTGTCAGTCTGTGCCGCAGCCTTTTGAAAGAGGAACAGAGATTTGAAGCAGGTTTCTTTGAGGCTGTCAGGTCACTCATAAACAAGATGAAATCTACCGGTAAGGTTTCAAAACATGAGATAAATGCCCGTATTGGTGAGTTGCTGAAACAAAGCGTCAAGAGTGAAGGCGTTATTAACCTGTTCTCTGACGTAAAGGCAGAATTCTCACTGTTCGATGCCGCTTTCCTGGAAGAGATCTCAAAGATGAAGGAGAAGAACATTGCGATAGAACTCCTGAAGAAGCTGCTTGCCGAAAGGGTTTCACTGTACAAGAGGACTAACCTGGTACAGGCCGAGAAGTTCTCAGACATGCTGAATATGTCACTTTCAAATTATCTGAAGGGACTTATAACCAATGAAGAGGTCATAAAGGAACTTCTGGACATGGCCAAGCAGATTGCATCGGCCGAGAATGCTGCTGACGAACTTGGTTTGAACAAGGAAGAGAAAGCTTTCTATGATGCCCTGACAAAGCCACGTGCAGTGAAGGACGTTTACACCAATGACGAACTGGTGGCCATTACAAAAGAACTGACCGAAGCGCTACGCAAGAACCGCACCATTGACTGGCAGAAGAAAGAGTCTGCCCGTGCCGGAATGCGCAGGATTGTGAAGCGACTGCTCAAGAAATACAAGTACCCACCAGAGGAAGAACAGAATGCACTTGACACCGTAATCAAGCAGTGCGAGCAGTGGGTTGATGTTGAACCTGTGGAATATCACCCATTCCAGGAACAGCCAACACCTAAGCTCTATTCATTTGACTCTGATTCAGAAAGTCTTATGGCAGCTGAACCATAAATATAATTTCCACAAGAACTATTATGGACGACAACAGAATAAAACTCTATCACGAATTCCTGACACTATTTCCGTTGGAATCGCTGAAATATTTCTAAGCCAAAATCTTTAGAAACAGCCAGATACTTTGGGAAGGAGTCTTTGGTAATTTTTCAATCTTCTTTTATTGTGATCTTACCAATCTGTGGTTTTCTAACGTCTGTCAGATAACGCTCTGAAATAGGACCCTGGAGCGAGGGGAACCACCCTATCAATGTTCTACGATCTTGCTCAGAATATTTAGCCATACGTTGCAGACGGTAGTGAGGGGTACATAGCCTTCGCACTGGACCTTACCAGGATAGATGCGGTCAAGTGCATGTACGAGAAGAGTCGGCCCCTTCTTCAGTTCCTCGTAGATATACGGAACGGCATCCTCTTTCATTTCAACAATCTCATCAAAATACCTGTTGTTGAAATTACCGACCGAAAGATACGCCGTCTCGCGGTTCCATCCGCTTAACAATTCAGCGAACTGTGCGCTGGTAGCTGGATTCGTTCTTATCGATGTCATAATTCCTATCTCTTTTCATTCTTGTTCTAAGCTCTTATATTTTTTTGTTTATCATCAGTTATGTGCAGGATTGGGCAAAAAATGGTTTCAACCGACGCCCTCTTGGACGCTGAATGAAAGTCGGTCGTCTCGTTTGATTGACGTACTCGTTCTGCTATATCAGTTATAGGTTCTTGAATCGTACCCTGTAGAGTTTCGAAGGTTCTTCATCGGATCCTATCCAGATGCAGCTGCGCTTCCTGTCAATGACGAGGGCCTCGGCGTTGGCTATGTCGGGAATGGGATAGCGGTCAAGCACATTGCCTTTCATGTCGCAGCGATAGAGAATCTTGTCGTAGTCTCCGTCAAGTATCCATAGACAGTCCCTGACATCATCATAGACTATTTCTGCTATCTGCTTGATCTCTTTGTCCGGTACGATCATGTCGGTAATGCCCTTGCTCTCTGAATAAAATATCATCAATGGGTCAATCTTTCTGAATCCGCCGCCTTCCCTGCCGACTATGTACATTCCATCGCCAATCCAGGTAAGGCCTTCTATGCCTTGGTTTCCGTCCGGAATAGTCTTGCTGTCGAATGAAACAACAAGTTCGTCCTTGTCATAACGCGGAGCCCTTAGCCTGTAGAGACTTGATCCCTTATACTCTCCGTCCCTCTCCTGCCCGTACCAGATATCCCCGGTTTGGGGGTCCAGAGTTACGCATTCTATATCGCGCCTCACCTTGTGGAATCCTGAGTTTTCAACCTCTAATGGCTTGAAAACAAGTTTATTTTTGGCCTTGCGTGGAATTTCCATCCAGTAGAGAGCTGCACTGTTGAACGCTGCTATCATGCTTTTCCCGTCAGCCGAGAAAGAGAGTCCGGAGAAGTCCGCATTGTTGAATTCAACGCCGGAGACGGTCCAAACCATGACGTCTTCAGGAACCATTGTTGGAGAGGACGATGTCCTGACGTCCATTATACTGCATGCGGTCAGTAGAATACCCAAGGAAAGCAGAGAGATGATTGTGTTAGTGACCTTTTTCATATATAAGTGATTGCTTGCACAAATATATGAAATCTGCATCGGATTACAGAGTCTAATTCCTGAATCTGCCCATTAGTGCTGAGCAGTGTATAGAGTGATGAGTATAGCGCTTAAAATTTTGGGGATAACATGCTTGCATTTTAAGGAAAATGTGCAACTTTGCAACAAAACTCGGGTGGAAAACGTGAATATACAAGGAAAAACTCGAGCAGAAAACGTGTAGCATATGTATAGAAGAAAGATAGAGAGCCGTCTGCAAGC